>NZ_QRGR01000012.1 GCF_003367245.1 Pontibacter diazotrophicus
TATCTTTTCTATACATTGCCATTGGGTGTCGGTTAAATCACTTAGGTAAGTCATAAGTCTGCAAACTTTTCTTACCCAACAACCGGCACCTACTTTTCTATTCAACTAAATCAAAACAGCCTCTAAGGGAAGGCTCTTTTATTTTAATTTTATGATGGCAGTAAAATTTTAAGTGAAATTACTTTAGGTTAACATGCTGATGGTTGACTTTGAACTTAGTAATTCAGCAAATCTTCCATAGCCGCAGCTACTTTATCCGGGTTCGGCAGCATCATCTTTTCCAGATCCACGTTCAACGGAATAGCCGGAAGATTAGCAGCTCCCAACGTATAGACAGGTGCGTCCAGCTTCTGAAAGCAGTCTTTTGACAAGCGCCCTGCCAGCGACTCTGCAAAGGAATTCATCAGCGGCTCCTCAGTCAGCACCAATGCTTTGCCATGCCGTTCTACAGATGCTTTCACAGTCTCATAATCAAGCGGGTTCAACGTACGGAGATCTACAATTTCTACACTTCCGGGATATTGTTTTGAAGCTGCTTTAGCCCAGTACACGCCCATGCCATACGTGATGACGGCCATACTGTTGCCCATGCGCAGCTCCTGCTCATCAGCCTGCTGAACAATGCTGGCCTTACCGAGTGGCAGGATATAGTCAGCGTCAGGTTCAAAGGTTTTCGCGTCCTCGGTGCCTGGCACTTTAGACCAGTAAATGCCCTTGTGCTCCAGCATTACCACGGGGTTCGGGTCCAGGAAAGCTGCTTTCATCAGGCCCTTCATGTCGGCGGCATTGCTCGGGAATACTACTTTAATGCCCCGGATATTGAGCAGGGTCGACTCTATACTGCCGGAATGATAAGGACCGCCGCCTCCGTAAGCACCTATCGGCACCCGGATAAGGGACTGTACAGGAAATTGGCCGTTAGAGAGGTAGCAGCTTTTGGACAGTTCCTCTACTAATTGATTGATGCCCGGCCAGATATAATCGGCAAATTGGATTTCCACTATCGCTTTAGCGCCAACTGCTGACATACCCGCCGTAGAACCAACTATGTAGGCTTCCTGTATCGGCGTATTAAATACGCGGGCATCGCCATATTTCTTCGCCAGCAGGGCTGCCTCCCGGAACACACCTCCCAACTCTCCCCCAACATCCTGCCCATAGAACAATGCTTCCGGATAAGTCTTCAGAATATCATCCACCGCATGCAGGGCTGCATCCACCATCGTTACTTTCTCAGCACCGACCGGTCTGCGCTCGCCCTTTTCTTCTGTAACAGGCGTAGGGGCAAATTCATGCTGATCATATGTAGCCGGATCAGGCGCAGGTGCCTCTAATGCACGTTTGTAATCCTGTGCCACTGTATCCTTTGCTTCCTGCTCCAGCGCCTCTATTTCATCTTCAGAAACTTCCGCATCCAGCAAGGTCTGGCGCATCTGAGGGATAGGATCATTTACTGCATGCTGTTGCAGGTTGTCGCCCCGGTACCACTCGCGGCGCACGCCGGAGGTATGATGGCCCAGGAGCGGCACTTTAGCATGAACGAGTATAGGCCGGCGCACCTTACGGGCATATTCAAAAGCCACACGCATGCCTTCATACGACTCCTCAAAGTCGGAGCCGTTTACGCGCAGGCGCTCCATTCCCTTGAAGCCAGCAGCAAACTCATAGGAATCCATGGCGCGCATTTCCTTTCCGGTAGCGGAGATACCCCAGTCATTGTCCTGCACGAGGTACACTATCGGCAATCCTTTCAGCACTGCCATCTGGAACGCCTCAGAGACTTCGCCCTCCGTTACAGCACCATCTCCAATGGAACATAACGCCACGGGTTTCTCCTCGCCCTGCAGCAGGCCCTGGCCTTCCAGGTAAGAAATAGCGTGTGCCATACCGGTAGCCGGAATTGCCTGCATGCCTGTGGCAGAACTCTGGTGCGGAATAATCGGAAAACCTTCACGCTTCAGTGAAGGATGGCCATAATAGGTGCGCCCGCCTGAGAAAGGGTCATCTGCTTTCGCCATAAGCTGCAGCATGAGCTCGTAAGGCTGCAGACCTATACCCAGCAGCATCGCATCATCCCGGTAGTAGAGAGAGGCGTAATCGTAAGGCTGAAGCTGGAAAGCTGCTGCTAACTGAATGGCTTCGTGTCCGCGCGAGGTACTGTGCACGTACTTGCTGCAGATTGCTTTATTTTCTTCATAGGTGTCTGCCAGCGTTTTGGCAGTTATCATGAGTTGGTAAGCCTTTTTTAACAGATCAACGTCCAGTTTTACAGCTTCCAAAGAATCTTTTACCATAATTTTGTATTGGTTTGCCCAAATTTACGAATTTCCGGCCTCTTCCTAAAATTTGCCACTTGCTTCGGTTGTACGCTTTTCATTTGGTAATTTTACTCCTGATATAGATATATTTTTTAAGTACCTGGTATTCATTCAGGATAAATTCCCCTCTGTTTATGTTTGTTCTTTAGCAAATATGAATACAGGAACAGTAAATAATTGTTTTAACCCCGCAGCCACACAATCATGTTCAGAGAAGAAGTAGAGGCGTTTATGCGCCAGTTTCAGAAAGACCTATTCCAAGCCCTGGAAGCCTGCGATGGCGGCGCTACCTTCAGTGCCGACGAGTGGCAGCATGAGAGTGGTGGAGGCGGCATCTCCCGCGTGATAGAAGGCGGGAATGTGCTGGAGAAAGGCGGCGTGAACTTTTCTGCCGTGGAGGGTGAACTCTCCCCTGCTTTCATGAAAATGCTGCTGATGCCAGACCCTAATTATTTTGCCACAGGTGTATCAGTTGTCATGCACCCGCACAGCCCGATGGTGCCCATCACGCACATGAACGTGCGCTACTTTGAGGCTGGAGACGGACAAGCCTGGTTCGGCGGCGGCATAGACCTCACCCCTATTTACCTGGACCTGAAACAGGCAAAGGAGTTTCATGAGCAGATGAAAGCGGTATGCGACAAGCACCACCCCTCCTACTACCCGGAGTTTAAAAAGTGGGCAGACGATTATTTTTTTAATGAGCACCGGGAAGAAACCCGGGGTGTAGGCGGCATTTTCTTTGACCGCTTATCAGCTAACGAGGAGTTTACTATAGAAGAGCGTTTTGCATTTGTGCGTGATGTGGCCTATGCCTTTATTCCCTTCTATACCTCCATCATGAACCAGAACCGCGACCTGCCTTATGGGGAGCGGGAGAAACAGTGGCAGTTGCTGCGCCGGGGCCGCTATGTGGAGTTTAACTTAGTGTATGACCGGGGTACTAAGTTTGGGCTGCTCACGAAAGGCCGAATCGAATCTATCCTGATGAGCCTACCTACGCACGCCTCCTGGATCTATAATTTTACACCGGAGCCAGGCAGCGCCGAGGAACAGACGCAGGCATACCTGAAAAAGGAGATTGACTGGCTACAGGTGCAATAGGGGAATATGGAAGAACTGGAGCAACTCGATCAAGACCTGTTCGTTTACCTCAACGACATGCAGAATCCTTTCTGGGATGCCGTGATGGTCTTTGTCTCAAATAAGTACGTCTGGATACCTTTTTACCTGGGCCTCATCGTTTACCTCGTGTGGCGCTACCGGAAGCAGAGCATCCCGATGCTGCTGTTGGCTATCGTTGCGGTTGGGCTGGCAGATTTTGTGGCCTCAGGAGTTTTCAAACCTTACTTCGCACGCCTGCGCCCTTGTCACGATCCGGAGCTTTCTGCTGTGGTGAACATTGTGCAAGGCTGTGGCGGCCGGTTTGGCTTTATGTCATCACACGCTTCCACAGGCTTTGCACTTGCTGTGTTCTTTAACCTGATTCTCTCTGACCGCTACCTGATTTTTAAGATTGTGCTGGTGGTCTGGGCGGTGGTGGTATCCTACAGCCGCATCTACCTGGGGGTGCATTATCCCGGCGATACGATTGGAGGGGCTTTACTGGGTTCTTTCTTTGCTTATTGTTGTTCGCTCGGTTATACTATACTTTTAAACAAATATCCCTCTCTTATACGTTAAACCTTTAGGATGAAAAGCTGTTCTTCCATCATCTATAAAACAGCCACTGGTTTGCGCATAAACAGCATCAAATCTCTATTTGCGATATTACTTTTTTTTGCTTTTGCCCCCGCATCAGCACAGGATAACTACAGGCTTTCCGGACGTGTGGTAGATGCCCTAACTGGTGAGGGACTGGCAGGAGCTTCCGTTTCCCTGCAGGAGCGCATTAGCATAGGTGCTATTACAGAAACAAATGGAAGCTTCTCTCTGACTGCTCCAGCCGGTACCTATACCGTTGTGGCCAAATACATCGGCTACGACGACGCAAAGCAGGTGCTTGAGTTAGATCAGAATCGCCAGGTTAACATAAAATTAGCACCAACAGCATATGGGGTTAAGGAGGTGGAAGTGGTGGCGGAACGGCAGCAGCCTATTACCCAAACAGCTACCCTGGGGCAACTGGAACTGCCAATGGAAACCATCAAAACACTTCCGGTTCTTTTTGGAGAGCTGGATATATTAAAAACAATTCAACTGCTACCGGGCGTGCAGTCGGGTGGCGAGGGCAACACGGGCTTTTATGTGCGTGGCGGAGGAGCCGACCAGAATCTGGTGCTGCTCGACAACGCCGTCGTTTATAATCCAGGGCACCTGCTGAACTTCTTTTCAGTGTTCAACAGCGATGCCATAGCAAACACCACCCTGATCAAAGGAAACATGCCTGCCCGTTACGGTGGGCGCCTCTCTTCTGTACTCGACATAGAAATGAGAGAAGGCGACATGTCTGATTTCAGTGCAGAGGGTGGCATTGGTTTGATCTCTTCGCGGCTTACGGTGCAGGGACCAATTGTAGAGGACAAGGCTTCTTTTATCTTTTCCGGTCGCCGTACTTATATTGATGCCATTCTGAACCCGTTCCTGAAAAACACAGAACAAGGCGGCGTGCCATTCCGGTTTTACGACCTGAACGGTAAACTCACTTATGCTTTGTCTGCAAAGGATAAATTGACTCTGAGCGGTTACTATGGGCGGGACATTGGGGACCTGCGCTTATCAGATGGTCGCTTTACCTCTGAGTTTTCATGGGGCAATGCCACGGCCACTGCCAGATGGAATCACCAGTTCAGCGACAAGCTGTTTATGGATGTATCAGGGGTGTTCAGCAACTATCAGTTTGAGTTTAACTGGGACTTTGGAGGCTATAATACTGTGCTGCAGACGGGTGTGGAGGATTATAGCCTGAATGTAGATTTTGATTTCACCCCGAATGTGCGGCATCACCTGCAGTATGGGGTGCAGTATACGTACCATACGCTTCGCCCCCGCACAGGCGAGGCGGAGGGCGAAGATGGAGAAACTTTTGGCACCAGCCAGGTTCTGCCCAAATATGCCCACGAAACGGCCCTCTATGTGTCGGATGATTGGAATGTGACGGACAAGCTGCTTGTTAGCTTGGGTTTGCGCAGCAGCCACTTTATGCAGGTGGGGCCATTCAGCTATTACCACTTTAATGAGAATAACATGGTTACAGACTCCACCAGGTATGGAAGCGGTGAGAAAGTGAAGTCTTTCCAGGCGCTGGAGCCAAGGGCATCTGCAAGGTATACACTCAGTGATCAGTCGTCTGTAAAAACTGGCTTTGCCCGTTCTGCACAATATCTTCATTTGGTCTCTAACGCTTATACTACCCTGCCACTGGATGTGTGGGTGCCGAGTTCTGCTATCGTAGAGCCACAACGCGCGACACAATATGCCCTGGGCTATTTCCGAAGCTTTGCTCAAAACCAGTATGAAGGTTCTGTGGAAGTATACTACAAAGACCTGGAAAACCAGTTAGAGTATAGAGAAGGCTTTGCCCCCGGCCCCAGCAACCGCGACCTGGAATACGAGTTTGTGAGTGGCAGTGGCGAATCGTACGGTGTGGAGCTTTTTATGCGCAAAAACTATGGTGATTTGCAGGGCTGGGTGGGCTATACGCTGTCTAAAACTACACGCCAGTTCCCGGAGCTAAACAATAGCAGAGAGTTTCCTGCCCGTTTCGACCGACGCCACGACCTCTCGCTGGTGGGCAGTTATAAGTATAACAACCGCTGGACCTTTGGTGGCAGCTTTATTTTTGGAACTGGCCAGGCGACTACTTTGCCTTTGCGGCGCTATTACCTGGAAGGCACCATTAATTACCAGTATGGCGACCGTAACAGCTTCAGGATGCAGCCCACGCACCGTCTCGATTTATCGGCAACGTTGGAAGGTAAAGACCGCGAACGCATTAAATCTAACTGGACATTCTCTATTTACAACGTGTATGGTCGGCGGAACCCATTCCTGTACTATGTCGATAACGAGGGCAGCCTGTCAAATCAGAACCTGAAACTGCAGGCGAAGAAAGTATCTATTATCCCGTTCCCGCTGCCTTCTGTTACCTGGAACTTTATCTGGAAATAGATATGAAAATACGACCTTCGATTTTTTGTTTGTTGATGTTTTTGCTACTCACTGGTTGTGAGGAGGACCTGAATTTGATCCTTCCTGAAGGAGAGGAAATGCTTGTGGTGGAGGGGCATATAGAACAAGGTACCCCACCAGTAATAGTGCTAACACGGTCAGTGCCTGTTTTCTCAGATCTATCTGTAGAAGCGCTGGAGCAAAGCTTTGTGCACGATGCACAGGTGACGGTAACAAGCAACGGGCAAGCGTATATGCTGCAGGAAGTAGCCTCACCGGCGTTTTCCGAAGAGCTGCGGCAGATCGTAAGCGTGCAACTAGGGATTCCGGCGGAGCAGCTAAGGCGCAACAGCGGCTTTTTATTCTATGTTTACACAACTGATGAGTTGATGGGTGAAGTGGGGCAAAGCTACCGGCTGCGCATCAGTCAGGAAGGCAGGTTGCTCACCGCAACTACTACCATACCGCAGCTCAACCCGCTCGATTCGCTCTGGACAGTACCCCACCCTGACCCGCAGGAGGATAGCCTGAGGATTCTCTATTATGGTTATACTGACCCGGACACGCTGGGTAACAGCATCCGCTACTTTACCAAGCGTAATAACGAGCCTTTTTTTCCCGGCCTGTTTACCTCTGTCTTCAACGACGAACTGGTCAACGGCAGCTCCATCAGCTTTCCGCTGGACCGTGGAGAGCCAAAGGGACAGGCAGAGATAAACGAGGAATTATATAGTTACTTCGGTGTAGGTGATACAGTTATCGTGCGTTGGTCCGCCATCGATTTGCCGCACTACCGCTTCTGGTATAGCCTGGAGAATGAACAGAACAGCAACGGCAGTCCCATTGGCACTCCTAACATTACACAATCTAACATAGAAGGAGGCCTCGGCATCTGGGGCGGCTACGGCGTTACTTACCACACCATTGTAGTTGAATAATAGAATAACCGAATTTTGAATAACTGAATAAACATAGATAATTTTCTCTGTGCTTAAATGCCGTTATTCAAAATAAATTACTTCCCCAGCAGGCGCGCTACGTACTTGCCAATAATATCAAATTCAAGATTAACCGTGTCGCCGGGCTTTACGTGCTGCAGGTTGGTGTGCTCGTAGGTATAGGGTATGATCGCCACAGAGAAAGAATCTTCTCTGGAGTTCACGACTGTCAGGCTGATACCATTCACACAGATGGAGCCTTTCTCTACTGTAACATTCCCTTTGGAGGCATCATACCGGAAGGTGAATACCCAGCTTCCGTTCTCATCTTCTACTGATTCGCAGACAGCGGTCTGATCTACGTGGCCTTGCACTACGTGCCCGTCGAAACGGCCATTGGCTTGCATGCAGCGCTCCAGGTTCACGATATCCCCCTCCTTCAAATTACTCAGGTTTGTTTTTTGCAGCGTCTCGTCAATGGCTGTCACCGTATAGGCATCACCTTCTATGTTTACCACCGTTAGGCAAACACCATTGTGAGCCACACTCTGGTCAATCTTCAGCTCATTTGTAAATGGGGCACTGAGGGTAAAATGCCTGTTCGTGTTTTCCTCACGGATTTTAGTGATACGTCCTAACGTCTCTATAATTCCTGTAAACATTTTCCTGCTTTATATGTGTAGTAGATGTTTGGCAGCAAACAAAAAGCAGCACGACTGTCTGCTAATACTACCTTCATTTCATTTACCAAAATTAACTTATTTCAACGGCTAATCTTCCAGCAACACCTTTTTAATAACAGTTAAAGTATGAAATAAGAAGCATATTTGAGCAGGTATGCTTAATTTCGCATAGCTACGGTACCTCATAAAGGCATTGTAGCATGTATGGTAATATCATAAAGAACAAACTAGAGATGGAAACAGATTCGTACAGACACAAAGGCATGCGCCGTGCATTAATCAAAATACTGCAGGAGAAAGGCATTCGCGATCCACGCGTGCTGGCTGCCATTGAGGCTGTACCAAGGCATTACTTTTTCGAGAAAGCGTTTCTGGAGCAGGCTTATCAGGACAAAGCATTCCCGATTGGGGAAGGTCAGACTATTTCACAGCCTTACACGGTCGCTTTTCAGACAGAGTTACTGAACCTGAAGCCAACAGACAAGGTACTGGAAATTGGCACCGGCTCTGGCTACCAGTGCTCTGTGCTGCTGCAACTGACACCGCATGTGTATACCATAGAATATAACCGTGTGCTGTATGAGAAGGCGCTTCTGTTCTTTAAGAAGTATGGGCTGAAGCCGCATACCTTTCATGGAGATGGCTCAGAAGGGCTGCCCGCCTATGCCCCCTACGATAAAATTATAGTGACTGCTGGTGCTCCCGGTGTGCCAAAGAGCCTGGTACGGCAGTTAAATGTGGGAGGCTCGCTGGTAATTCCTGTGGGAAATGAAAAGAGCCAGAAAATGATGCGGATTACGCAGGTGGAACAAAATGAATTTACCAAAGAGGCGTTCAGCAGCTTTAAATTTGTGCCGCTTTTAGGAAAATCTGGCTGGGAAAGGGAAATGTAGCGAGTCAGCATTTTTATATCAAAACAGCAGGTTTAAAGAGAGAGAACAATATCCTGCTAAGGATGCAACCCATTGACATAGTACTTCATCTTTGTAGGAAACTAAAAAACTATGAAAATGAGAGCATGTCTTTTGATGGTATTTGTCCTGGCGTATACGACCTGTTTCAGCCAGAACAACTTTGAAGTCATCACTTCTGATGTAGACCTTTTCTGGAAAGCCTTTGCAAAACTTGAAAGCGCTGCAAGCAAAGAAGATTCAATAAATATTCTGGAAGAGGAATATATAGCGAAAGGCTCACCGGGTGTCAGTCAATTTACGCCCGGACGCATTCGTAATGCTGCCTATTTGCAGAAAGTGATCAACACACATCCTGCCTATTATACACAGTTGCGTGAGCACTCCCACAAATTGAAGGAAGCTGTACCCAAAATGGAAGCAAGCTATAAACGCTTACAGCAGATTTACCCAGCCACCAGCATACCGAGGGTCTATTTTGTAATTGGAGCGATGAACTCAGCAGGTACCATTGCAGATGATCCGGTAATTGGGGTAGATATGTTTGGCTTATACCCTACCACACCGACGGAGGAACTTAGTAACTGGCATAAAGCAGTACTAAAGCCAATGGATCAGATAGACCTCGTAGTCATGCATGAAATTGTGCATATTCTGCAAAGTGGCAGTGCTGATAACAGTGAATCTTTATTAAGTAAAATTATCGGTGAGGGGGCAGCTGATTTTGTCTCAGCATTAGCAGCTAGTGGACACATCAACAAGCATTTTCACAGCTATGGAGACAAGCACGAGAAGGAACTGTGGGAAGAATTTAAGGTGCAAATGGCCCAGAAAGATTTAAGCAACTGGTTATACAATGGCGAAAAAATCAAAGACAGACCAGCAGATTTGGGATATTATATGGGCTACAAGATTTGTGAGGCCTACTATAACAGCACGAAGGATAAACAACAGGCAATTTATGACATCCTGAACATAAAGGACTACAACAGCTTTATGGAGAAGAGTGGTTACGCGCTGAAATTTAACCAGTAGTTGATGTTATCTTGCACCAGGGCATACGTTCAGAACCTTTAACTATTTCTGTAACCTATATATTCCCCATTTTTCGGGCACTTGCTGATGAAAGCAGTGCCCTTTTTCATTCTTCTGCGCGTAGGGCACACTGCTGTACTTCGGCTATTAAAGAGCAAGTTTGGAAACTATATTTTACCAATTAGGCACATAAGCGTATCTTTGCGGCATCAAACAAGCATAACAAAATGCGTAAATCCAAAAAAGTACAAGACTCTTACGTCATCATGACGGAGCTGGTGTTGCCAAACGACACAAACACGCTGCATAACCTGATGGGCGGCCGCATGATGCACTGGATGGACATCGTGTCTGCCATCTCAGCTCAAAGGCACTCCAACCGAATTGTAGTAACTGCCTCTGTAGATAATGTTTCTTTCTCTGAAAGTATAAAGCTGGGCAATGTGGTGACACTGGAGGCTAAGGTAACACGCGCCTTTAACTCCTCTATGGAAGTACACATTGTGGTGTATGCCGAGGATATACCAAGTGGCAAAAAGGTAATGTCGAACCAGGCATTTTTCACCTTTGTAGCCGTGGATCAGCTAGGAAACCCTATTGATGTGCCGGAGGCAATACCAGAAACAGAAGAAGAAATCAAGCTTTATGAAGGAGCACTCCGTAGGCGCCAGTTGCGCCTCGTACTGGCGGGCCGCATGAAACCAAGTGAAGCAAAGGAGCTTAAATCCATCTTCGAGATTAAGGAAGACGCACAGGGTGGCGTAGACAAAGTAAAGTAAAAATTATGGCAGGCTTACAGGCAGATAATATTAATCCGGAGTTCTTAAGAAACTTTATCACGGAAACCATTTATGTGGTGGAGGGTGATGTTGCCGCCGTGCCTTCCTTGCCGCCTGCTGTCTCAACAGCGCCTCCTGCTCCTGAGGAAGAAAGAACTGCAGCAGAAACCAAGCCTGAGACCGCCGTTAAGAACCTGATAACTGACCACGCGCCTGTAGCGACGCCACAAATTCCAAAGTCTCCTGATGCCGCTGCGGCAGTAGCAAAAGCTGTTGAAAAATATGATATAGCAGGCGCTAATGCCAAAGGAGTAGTTGTGCTGGTAACCTTGCCTGACGATGAATTTAATAAGCTGCCACAGTTGCAGTTTCTGCAGAAGATATTAGGGGCTATTGGACTTCAGCCTGCCGGCGTGGCTTATGTGAACAATAAAACAGGTGCTACTGCCCTGTTCGAAGACCTGCAGCAAGCGCTACAGGTAAACTATATTATCAGTTTCGCTAGCCGCCTGGACACAACGCTACCCCATGACAAGTTCACGCTTTACCATCCGGTGATGGTGGGTGATGTGCCGGTTGTTTTCTCTCAGGCCCTCTCCATGCTGGAGACGGATATGGAGCATAAGAAAAAGCTTTGGGGTGCCCTGCAACAGGTGTTTTTGTAGAGAGGCACCTTCCCAAGCTTTTCCTGATAAGGAAGAGAAGGATCTAAAGTAGATAGACTTTTACCAGGTTTTACACAAGACAACATCTACGCAGAAATTAGTCCCAGCGGGACGATCTGTCACTAGAGATCGATTCGCACTTGTTCTTTAGCTCCAGAGGAGCGACTTGTTTAGAATGCTTTCACAGAACGCTCCTCTGGAGCTAAGGTGACTCTTTGTTAAAGCCTATTAACAGATCGTCCCGCTGGGACTGTAGCATACCCATAAAAAGCAGCGGCCTTCCCATACAGGAAAGGCCGCTGCTTTTTATGATCATTAGCCTGTTGTTCTGAAGATAACAGACTATGATAATCTAGTCTAATAAAGAAGCTAACTTTTGCTCTAGCTCTGGTCCTCTCAATCCTTTTGCAATAATCTTTCCTTCCGGATCAATGAGTACTGTCTGTGGAATAGCTGTCACATTGTACAGGGTGGCGGCGCTGCTTTCCCAACCTTGCAGGTCAGAAACGTGCGGCCAGGTAAGTTTATCTTTCTCGATTGCCTGTAGCCATTTGTCCCTCGACTGGTCAAGAGACACACCAAAAATCTCAAAGCCTTCGCCTTTGTTTTTGTAGGCGTTGTACATCCTCACCACGTTCGGGTTCTCCTGGCGGCAAGGACCGCACCAGCTGGCCCAGAAGTCAATCAGAACATACTTTCCTCGCAGCGATGAAAGAGACTTAGAGCCTCCATCCGGCGTAGGGAGCGATATATCGGGAGCAGTCTGACCTACAGCCGTGTTACGGAAAGGCTTCAGTCGCTCATTCAGCAAAGTAGTGTACTTAGAATCTGGAATATTCTTGTTGAACAAGGTTGACATACTGTCTGCGAAAGCAAAGTCATTGGTTGGATCCACGAGGCTGGCAGTACCAAAAGCGGAAACAACAGAGTTTGGGTGCTGCGCGATAAAGTTTTTAACCTGGTTCTGCATTACAACAAAATCCTGACGGACCTGCTCCGCCTCTGCTGTTTTGCCTTCCTGCATCGCCTTTTTGAACTGCTCTTCCAGCTCCATCTGCTTTAGGCGCGTCTCATTTACCAGCTTGTTCAGTTCAAGGAAGAGCTTAGTGTCTTCGGAGCCCTCTACTTTTACTGTGCCATTCATGTCCTCCGCATCGGCCTCCACACTTATCTGGCCTTTATCCAATACCAGCATCAATCCGTTCTGCTGGTCCCTTGCAATGCGATAAAAAGTTGGCTCAGACACATTCCCTTCAAAGGTAAAGGTACCATCTGCGGAAATTTGTGCGGTATCGCGGGCCTCAAACTGCACCTCGCCTAACTCATAGAGGTAAATAGGGCCTGAGGCTGCATTGTTCAGCTTGCCTTTGATGGTATAACCCTCACCGCCGTTAGAGGCAGATTTATTTCCCTGGCAACCTGCAAGCACAACAACAGCTGAGGCAACTGCCGCTATATTCTTTAATCTCATATTAATGGGTATTTAAGCATTTAGACTTTCGCGAAGCAGCTTGTTTGCTACCTTAGGGTCAGCCTTTCCTTTCGTTTTCTTCATTATCTCTCCCATAAACATGCCAATTAGTGACTGTTTGCCTGCTTTATATTCTTCTACCTTCGCAGGGTTTTCAGATAACACACCTTGTACAATCTGTCCCAACTCGTCAGAGTCTGACTCCTGCAGCAGGTTCTGCTCCTCGGCCACTTGCTGTGCCGTAGTATCAGGGTGCTGCAACATGTATGGGTAAATCTGTTTGGAAGCGATGGAGTGGCTTACCTTATTCTCATCTACTAAAGCGATTATCTGGGCGATTTGTTCCGGAGCCAGCGGAAAGTCTCTCATGTGTAGCTGCAACTCGTTCAGGTAAGACTTTACCGGGCCCATCATCCAGTTGGAGGCTGCCTTGTAGTTCTTCGTATGGTTACAAAGCTCCTCAAAGTACAAAGCAATTCCCTTCTCATCGGTGAGCACGGTTGCATCATACTCCGGCAAGCCGAACTCACCCACAAAGCGTGCGTAAAGGTCCTGAGGCAGACTTGGCATTTCAACTTTAATCTGCTCCAGCCATTCTTTCTCAATTACCAGGGGCTGCAGGTCAGGCTCCGGGAAGTAGCGGTAGTCGTTCATGGTTTCTTTTGAACGCTGCGCTGTGGTGGTGCCGGTGTTAGCATCAAAGCCGCGTGTTTCGCCCTCTACCTTTTCACCGCGCTCCAGAATAGCAATCTGGCGCTCGATTTCATGTTCGATGGCACGCTGCACGTTGCGGAAAGAGTTCATGTTCTTCACCTCCACTTTGGTACCGTATATCTCCGCGCCTTTCAGCATCACTGATACGTTGGCATCGCAGCGCAAAGAACCTTCTTCCATGTTACCATCGCATATTTCGAGGTATTCTACCAGGCGCTTGATTTCGGTCAGGTAGTTATAGGCCTCAACAGAATCTCTGATATCAGGCTCTGATACAATTTCGATCAGCGGTACGCCGGCCCGATTAAGGTCTACAAGGGTTTCTATCTCTCCGGGTAAGTGCATGGACTTACCGGCATCTTCCTCCATATGGATGCGGGTGATGCCGATGCGCTTGTCCGTGTTCTCTGCATTTTTCACCACCAGGTGCCCGTGTGTGCAGACAGGGGTTTTGTCCTGCGTAATCTGGTATCCCTTTGGAAGGTCCGGGTAAAAATAATTTTTACGCGCAAACACATTATAGCGTGTGATTTCGCAGTTGGTGGCAAGGCCCATTTTGATGGCCATTTCCACTACTTTTTTATTGACGCGGGGTAAAGTTCCCGGGTGGCCTAGTGTAATCACACTCAGGTTGGTATTCGGCAGCATACCATATTCTGTTGAGTCTGCAGCGTAAGCTTTACTTTCCGTTAGGAGCTGCGCGTGCACTTCTAAACCAATAACTGCCTGATATTTATTTCTTATCTCTTTATCCATCTGTTTATGTACAGATTATATTTTTAACGAATTCTTTATCAATTCCAATGCTTTGGCTGGTACCGCCTGTAAACCAGCGGAGTCTTTACCTCCTGCTGTGGCATAAAACGGCTGACCGCCCCCGCCGCCTTTTATTTCTTTGGCCAGGTCACGCACCAGTTGGCTGGCGTTCAGGCTCTTTTCTGACACCAGGTTGTCTGACAGCATCACTGCAATCTGGGGTTTGCCGTCAATCTCAGCAGCCAGTACCAGCACCAGGTTATCTACCACCTGCCGCATATCAAAGGCCAGCTTCTTCAGGTGGTCAGAACTGCTTACCTCTACCTGTTCTGCCACAAAATTCACGCCATCCAGCTGTTGTGCCTGTTGCACCAGGCTGTCTTTCAGGCTGCTTAACTGCTTCAGCTCAAAATGCTCCAGTTGCTTCTGCAGCACCTTATAATCCTCCTGTAGCTTTTGCACGGCTCCTGAAAGGTTGCTTTGTGTGCCCACTACTTCCCGAACGGCATGCAGTTCGTTTAAGTGTTGCTGCACATAGTCTTCTGCCACTGTGGCGGTAACAGCCTCTATACGGCGTACACCTGCCGCTACGGAGCTTTCAGATACAATTTTAAAGTAGCCTATCTGGCCGGTATTGTACACGTGCGTTCCGCCGCACAACTCTACCGAATGCTCCCGGTCGAAAGCGATGACACGAACAAACTCACCATACTTTTCTCCGAACAAAGCCATAGCGCCCATGCCTTTTGCATCGGCAATAGGCGTGTTGCGCTGCTCTTCCAGCGGAATACTTTGGCGGATGCGCTCGTTCACGATATGCTCAATCTCGCGCAGCTGTGCTTCCTCCACCTTTGCAAAGTGAGAGAAGTCAAAGCGTAATAGCTTTTCGCTCACAAGAGATCCACGCTGCTGCACATGGTCACCTAATACTTTTCTTAAAGCAGCATGCAGTAAGTGCGTAGCAGAGTGGTTCTTACGGATAAAGTTGCGACGTTCTGCATCTACCTGGCTTTTAAACTCTGCTTCTACGTTTTGTGGCAGCTTGGCCGTAATGTGCAGTATCAGGTCGTTTTCCTTTTTCGTGTCCAGCACTTCAATCTGCTCCGTTTCAGAGATGAGGTAACCGGTGTCACCGATCTGTCCACCGCTCTCTGCATAGAAAGGTGTCTGATCCAGTACAAGATGGTACTCGCTTTTGTTCTTAGTTTTCACCTGGCGATAACGCACGATATGGGAAGTAGCCTCATCCCGGTCATAACCCACAAATTCTGTTGTCACATCCGGTTGCACCACTACCCAGTCGCTTTGCTCAGAGGCAGAGGCGTTGCGGGAGCGGTTTTTCTGCTGCTCCATTTCTACACTGAAGCCAGCTTCATCCACTTTCAGGCCTTTCTCACGGGCAATAAGGGCAGTCAGGTCCAGCGGGAAACCGAAGGTATCATATAGTTCGAAGGCTGTTTTGCCGTCGATGGTGTTGTTGTTCTCTTTAAACTTCTCTTCCAGGGCATCCAGGCGCTTCAGACCGTTGTCGAGGGTGCGCAGGAATGCATTTTCCTCCTCCTCTATCACACGCTGTACAAAGCTTAACTGCTGCTTCAGTTCAGGGAAAACGTGCGCCATCTGGTCCGCCAGTACCTCGGCCAACTTATACAGGAAGGGCTTCTTAAAGTCGAGGAAGGTAAAGCCATATCGTACAGCACGACGCAGGATACGGCGAATTACGTAACCCGCCTTGTTGTTGGAAGGCAACTGCCCATCCGTAATAGCAAAGGCAATGGCCCGGATATGGTCGGCCATCACGCGGATAGCAATATCTGCTTTCTCGTTCTCGCCGTACTTCAGCCCAGCTTCGCCTGCAATGAACTGAATCAATGGCTGGAAAACGTCGGTGTCGTAGTTCGAGCGTTTCTGCTGAATAGCCATACACAAACGCTCGAAGCCCATACCTGTATCTACATGCTGGGCAGGCAGTTTCACCAAAGATCCATCAGCCAGTCGGTTGAACTCCATGAATACGTTGTTCCAGATTTCCACTACCTGCGGGTGGTCGTTATTCACAAGGTCTTTCCCCGGCACCTGCGCGATCTCTTCTTCAGAGCGAAGGTCGATGTGGATTTCAGAGCAGGGGCCGCAGGGACCGGTATCGCCCATTTCCCAGAAATTGTCTTTCTTGGAACCGAACAGAATGCGGTCTTCCGCAATCATGGTCTTCCAAATATCATAAGCATCCTGGTCTTTCTCCAGATTGTCTTTCTCATCTCCCTGGAAAACAGAAACGTATAGCCTGTCTTTAGGCAGCTGGTATACTTCTGTTAAGAGCTCCCATGCCCAATGCAGCGCTTCCTTTTTAAAGTAATCGCCGAAAGACCAGTTGCCCAGCATCTCAAACATGGTGTGGTGATAGGTGTCGTAGCCTACTTCCTCCAGGTCGTTGTGCTTGCCACTTACGCGAAGGCACTTCTGCGTATCTGCGATTCGCTTGTAAGGTGCAGGTTTATTTCCTAGGAAATAATCTTTGAAAGGGGCCATACCGGAATTGATGAACATCAATGTCGGGTCGTCTTTTACCACAAGCGGTGCAGAAGGCACCACCTGATGTTGTTTAGAAGCAAAGAAGTCAAAAAACTTCTGTCTTATCTCAGCTGAATTCATGTATGAGTATTAAGCCTTTAGATACAAAGTGCTGTACTTGTTGTTTAATAACAAAAAATAACGAATTTTTGCCTTACAGAATCCCACCTGATGGGCCGTGTCTGGAAAGCTCATTAGAGGCAAAAGTAGCATAAATTAGCCGTAATCAGTAGCATCAGTGCAAAAATTAGTACTGGAACTACCCTAAATATAGAAGAAAAGCAATGCCTTATAAAGAAAAAGAAATCGAGAAACAGTACTACAGTATAGGTGAAGTAGCTGCCCAGTTTGACGTTGCCCCTTCCCTTATCCGCTTCTGGGAAACTGAATTTGAGCAACTGAAGCCTAAAAAAAATAAGAAAGGCAATCGGCAGTATACGCCCAAAGACATAGAGAACCTGCGCACTGTGTACCATCTTGTAAAAGAGCGTGGCTATACCATTCAGGGAGCCAAGGAGATGATGAAGAACAAGTCGGTGCAGACAAAAGATAAGATTGAGATCATTGAATCGCTTGAGAAAGTGAAAGCTTTCTTACAGGGCATCAAGAATCAGTTGAACACAAAAGCATAATCCCCTCGTACGATGCCTGTAATGGTGGATGAGCAGAACATTTACGAAGTAGCCTTAACCAAACTACCTGGAGTAGGTTCGCAGCTCATTCGCGTGCTGGTCAGTTACTGCGGTTCGCCGAGAGGTGTTTTTGAGGCTACTCCAGGCAAACTGCTCAAGATTCCCGGCCTCGGAAATACCAGGGTCAGGGGCCTGCTTGATGGAGCCAAAGGAGCCCTACTGGAAGCGGAACAAATACTAAAGCAAGCGGAAGAACTGGACGTGCAACCGCTCTTTTATACCTCTGCCAAATACCCTGATCGCCTGAAGCAAATTGCCGATGCGCCTGTGCTACTGTATTATCGTGGCAACGCCAACCTGAACCAGAAGCGCATCATCAGCATAGTAGGCACACGGCAGGTTACCTCCTACGGGCAAACGGTTACAGAGCGCATTGTAGATGAACTGAAGCAGTTCAGTGTAATGGTGGTCAGTGGCCTGGCCTATGGCGTGGATATTATCGCGCACAGGGCGGCCCTGCAGGCAGGAATTCCAACTATTGGCGTAATGGCGAGTGGCCTGGATATTGTGTATCCGGCCGCACACCGCAAGTATGCCGAACGCATGCTGACACAAGGAGGACTGCTGACCGAAAATGTCTTCGGCACAAAACCCGATGCCCCGCGGTTTCCGGCACGAAACCGCATCATCGCTGGTATGTCTGATTGCACCATTGTGATTGAGGCAGCTTTGAAGAGCGGAACTCTTATAACAGCCGACATTGCCCATAGCTACGACAAAGAAGTTCTGGCCGTACCCGGCAACATCACCTCTCCTGTTTCGGAGGGTACCAATTATCTCATCAAATCGCATAAAGCAGCCGCTTATACAACAGCACAGGACCTGGTAGAACTGCTGAATTGGGACTTAGAGGATGAAGCCGCGGCCAGAGCAAAGACAAACTCACCTTCTTTTGACGCTTCTGAATTTAACCCCGATGAACTGAAGGTGCTACAGGTACTGCAGCAATCAAAGGAAGAGCAGATGGATAATCTGAGCTGGAAGGCACAGGTGCCGGTAAGCCTTCTTGCTTCTGTGCTATTAAACCTGGAGTTCAGAGGAATTGTAAGAGCCTTACCTGGTAAACGCTTTAGACTGCTGACATAGCAATAAAACTGAACTTGCTGACTTATTGCTGGTCTTAATAATAGAAGCATAATTTTATCTTGTTAAACTGGTATGAAACGAGAGTTAGTAGTATCAGCCAGACGCTAGTCCAGCGTGTGCTTCCTGTCTGCAATCACCTTCTCAAATTCCCATTCTACCCGCGCTTTAAACGGGTGCCGCCGCACATCACAGCTATCTAGTTTAGTGCAGATAGAACAGGAAGGTTCTATACAGGGATCTGTGTGAATGAATAGCTCAATGCTGGGGTCAATTTTTTCGCGCACTACTTTTCCTACTGCCTCTACTTCGTCATGTGCTTCCAATACATTCAGGTACCAGGGCACGGTAAGGTGACAGTCAATGTGCAGTGTGGCGCCGTACTTGATGACACGGAGATTATGTATGTCAATCCAGTTCTCACGGCGGTTCTCATTAAGTACCTGTACGATATCCTTTAGTAGTTCATAATCTGCTTCATCCATGATGCCTGCCACAGAACTTCGCAATATACGGTAACCGGTCACGCAAATAATCACACCAAACAGGATAGCCACTACGCTGTCTATCCAGATTTGACCAGTCAAGTAAATAAGTACCAGACCCAGCAGAATACCAGCTGTTGAATAAGCATCTGACATCAGGTGCTTGCCTCCCGCTGTCAGCACCATCGACTTGGCATGCTTTCCTCTGCGGGTAGTGACATAGCCCACAATGTAATTGATGACACCTGATACAGCAATCAGGAGAATACCTATATCAAGCTGTTGCAGCGGAACAGGCTCAACTAAATTGTATATCGATTTGATGATGATGATACCACCGGCCACTAAAATCAGGGAGCCTTCGAGTGTAGCCGCAATGAATTCTATTTTGCCATGCCCATAAGGGTGGTTCTCGTCACGCGGAAGGGCAGACAGGATGAGGCTGTACAGCGAAAATCCTCCTGCTACCACATTGATAATTGACTCCAGCGCATCCGTCAGAATAGCATTGGAATTTGTCAGGAAGAAGGCGACAAACTTAGCCAGCAACAGAAGCACTCCTACTGCCACTACAAGTATCTGCAGCCTTACATTTTCACTTTTGTTTCTTAGTTTCCCGATCACTCTGCTGCTTTCTAATGAAATTCTTCTGATACGCGTAAGCCACACCAACAGGTATAGTTTAGGGGGCACAAAGGTAACAGAATAGCCTATTAATGTCTAACCACAGTTAAAGGAACATTTAAAAACGGATGTGGGTTTACAGGCTTGCAAACTTTGTATTATGAACCTGTGGCAGTTCATGGGAACAGCATGGAGGAAAGTGTTTGCACGCATTATATTACCTAATAAAACAAAAGCGATGGGTTTGTCCCATCGCTTTTGTTTTGTAGAGATATAATATTTTTAAACCAATGTATCGCTCAGATCGAGCCAGTTCGGATTCATGGATTCTACCAGGCGTAAAGTGAAGTCATCTCCGCCGTTCTTTATTTCCTGCTCCCGGTTGATTGCTATTTCTTCTCTTTCATAATGCTCATAGTAAACCAGCTTGGGCTGCTTTTCGGCTACGGCGGCATCTTTGGCATCACCCTGATTCACCTGCTTTATGTGGTGTTGCAGGTCTCCGGCTATCCCAACGCGTAAACTGCGTGACTGGTCGCCAAGGATGTAAACAAAATAATGTGGTTGTGGTGCTTGCATAAATATTCGCTTCTTCGGTTGTATACGGAGAAAAATTGACTGCGTTCAGTGGCCACCTCCCCCTCCTCCTCACACAACGCAGCCGGTCACATTCTTATTGCCAGGGAGCAGAAACACTGCCTTGAAGAGGTGTTTTATTCGCTGCACAGATAGCAGTTGCAGCATTGCCTGCTTTCCTGCTTCAATCTCATTCGCAAAAGGTATCTCGTGTTAGCGCAGAAGGATCTTTAAGGCATCTTTCCTGCTCAGTATAAAGTATATAGAGGGCAAGCGCAAAAGACTTATGAACATCCGCCACTAGATTAACAGATCCTATTTACAAATATAAAGCGAAAAAAATGGCTATAAACCCAAAGCTATTAAAGGTATTGGACAAGACTTATGCACCAGACGAGCGGTATGATCAGAAACTGCTGGGGAAGGATATTACCTATATCACAAATGAGCACGGTGAACCAATCACTTTGTTTATCGGCAGCCGCCGGGAAGATGGCAGTATAGCCGGAGAACGCTACGTGCGACGCATTGTAAGGAAGCCGGACACCCTGGAGATTCAGAAAAGCCACTGGGAGAATAAAGGGAAAGTGAGTCGCAGCTAAAATTCACGTCTATAGCTCATCCAGGTCATAGTCTTTGCCTTTGCCATACTTTACCAGTTCATTCAGCATATAAGTATCTAAGGTGGTGAGATCCTTTACTTTATATTCCCCATCTTCCGGCATCTCTATCACCTGAAACTCAAATTCCTCTCCGTAGTTTTTTAAGCGGTATTTCTTTCCCTTCCGGAGGTTGTCTATTGATATCGCCATCGCTGCTGCCCTTTCGTTGTTCTTTATAATCCTGTGTTTCCTGCAAATATACATTTCGCTTACGTTTAACTCTGCTCTATTGCCTTACTTTATAAAGTAAATACCAAAAGCATGTAAACTATGGCGGGAACAGTATCTTTGGGAAAAATTAAATTGAAGTGCTGGAGATTATTTACGAAGATGCGCAGTATGTAGCTGTCAATAAGCCGAATGGTTTATTAGTGCACCGGACGCGTATTGCCGAAGAAAAGAAGGAGTTTGCCCTACAGTTGCTCCGCGACCAATTAAGGTACCATCTGTTCACTGTTCACCGTCTTGACAGGGGCACCTCTGGTGTACTCTTGTTTGCCAAGTCTGCAGAAGCGGCCACTCCTATCGTGAAAGCCTTTGAGGAACGCCAGCCGGATAAAACTTACTTTGCCATTGTACGTGGCTACACTCCAGAGGCAGGCACAATAGACAGCCCCATTCGCCCGGACAAGGACCACCAGCATAAAGCGGCACAGGATGCTGTGACACATTACACTCGCCTTGCCACAATTGAATTGCCCATTCCTGTAGGCCCCTACAGTACCTCCCGCTATAGCCTTGTTAAAATAAAGCCTGAAACAGGCAGAATGCATCAGATAAGAAAGCATTTTGCCCACATCAGGCATTATATAATAGGAGACAAGCGCCACGGCGATTGGCGCCACAACCGGATGTTTCTGGAAGAAATGAACAGCCCTTTCCTCCTGCTGCATGCTGCTGAACTGCGCTTCAGGCACCCATATTCAGGAAAGCAGGTGGAAGTAAAAGCAGCTTTACCGGAAAACATGCTGCACTTGTGCCTGCAGTTTAACTGGGGTGATACTCTGGCAGCACAGGAGGCTTTGCCACAGCCTGTTCCGATTATTAAGAGTTAAGCACCCGCTTTACCATTTCAACCTGCATGCGCGCCACTACATCTTTATGAGAGTCTGAGTTGATGACCATGAGCAGGTATGCCATTGGAGAGAGCCGCCAATCCTGCACTACTTCTCCGTTTTGAGACCGGTACACGACCTTAAAGTTCTCCCGTAGCGGCAGGTGCATGGTATGGCATACTTCTGTGGCGCGCCTCACTGCTTGCCCCAATTCCTCAATGTTGTCACAACAACGCTTCTCCAGCAGGTCTGAAGCATAATAGGTAAGCTGTTGCTCAGCAAGGCTATCTAAAAATTCATCTAGGGGGCTATAAGTTCTGGTTTGTTCAAAAGTCACTAACATGGCAAAGGACCTTTAGCTTATGTTAACTACATTTACGATTATACTGCTTTCGCCTGCCGCATATCCCGTAGCTTCTCAAGCAGTTGGCGCTCTTCGGCAGACAAGTCTGTAGGCAGGTTTACTTCTATTTTTACGTAAAGGTCTCCAAACTGGTCAGGTTTACCGTAAACGGGCATCCCTTTTCCGCGGAGGCGTAGTGTTTTGCCTGCCTGTGTTCCGGCGGGTATCGTCAGTTTCAGCTGTCCATTCATGGTATTTACCTGCGCCTGCCCTCCCAATATAGCCGTAAACATGTCGAGCGGCAACGTTGTGTAAAGGTCATCGCCTCGGCGCTCAAACCGTGGATCAGGATGCACTCTGATGTCGATGTACAAATCTCCGGGTACGCCACCCCCAGCTGCCGGACCGCCTTTGCCTTTGATGCGCAGTTGCTGGCCGTCAGCCACCCCCGGCTTGGTAGTGATGCGAAGCTGTTGGTTGTTCAGGTTGATGAGCCTGGAGGTGCCAGTGTAGGCCTCGGTTAACGACAGCTCTAAATCAGCCTTATAGTCCTGCCCTTTGCGGGCTCTTGTTCTGCCGCCTGCCGCCTGGCCAAAGCCGCCTCCGCCGCCAAAAAACTGCTGGAAGAAATCAGAGAAGCCTCCTCCGCCTCCGCCGCCAAACATGTCACTAAAATCTGCTTCGTTGAAACCACCTGGCTGCCCGTAATACTGCCCGCCGCCTGCGCCTGCATTCTGGAACTGCCGCCAGTTGGCACCTAACTGGTCATACTGCTTACGTTTCGCTTCGTCGCCTAGTACTTCATAGGCTTCGCTTATATCTTTGAACTTGTCTTCTGCGACTTTGTCGCCTTTGTTTTTATCAGGGTGATATTTCTTGGCCAATGCGCGGTACGCCTTCTTTATATCGGCCTGTGAAGCAGATTTTTCTACCCCAAGTATAGTGTAGTAGTCCTTGTATTCCATTTGGTAGATGCTTTGAAAACAGTCTGGCTTAGCTGCCTTTTTATTTCTGTAACGATATCACATTATTGTGGTTAAATCAAATTTGCTTAAAAATGACAGGAGCACCGCTATTAACGGTGCTCCTGTTTGATAGATGTTGTATAAAGTAAGTTAAATCGTATCGGTTACCACTAAAAGGGCATATATAATTCCAGGTAAAAAGAAAAGCAACGTCAGGATTATGCTTATCCAGAAGCTGGTGCCAATGCCATCGTGCAGGAACACAGCCAATGGAGGCAGTAGTATAGCCAGAATAATCTCTATGATGTTAGCTCCTCCACCAGTCTGGCGGTATGCCTCCCTCACCTCTTTCTTTAGCTCTTTTTTCTCTGCTTTGGTCATGTTGGAGATACGCTCTTTGGCCATAGCCAACGCTTCTGCCTCTGTTACAGTTACCTCTCTTTTGTCAAGCGTTATAGTCTCATCTATAGCAGGCGTTTTAACGACTTCAGCAGTTTTATTTTTCTTTACAGCTGGTGCCGTTACGGCGGCATTTGCCTCTATATCAGGCGCTGTTTCAGAAGCGTTTGCTTCTTCATTGGCAGCAGCGAGTGCTATGTCAGTCATGGTTGGATCCGCTTCTACAGGCTCTGCAACCGGGATTGGTTTCTCTTTTATCTTATTATAAGCTTCGGGCTTCTGCGCCGAAAACTTGTAGTATTCAGCTGAACTACACGAAAAAAGGAACTGACCTGCGAACAGCACTACAACCAGATGTAGTAGACTTTTAATTTTCATAGTTTTAGGAATTTATGGTGAAAAAACAATTATTAAATTTATAACCTTATAGCCTGCTACACGATTTCTCTACCTCACTAAAGTTTTATATACTCCTGTACAATACTTCATATTCACCTTTTTTGTTATCAGATGTGCTTTATTTCCATTTTCAGAAAAATCTACTTCTCTATTTCCGGTAACTTGTAAAGACTCAGTAACCGCTGTAAACTCTCTTTAACGATACTTTTTAGCTCTTCCCATAGCAGTGTCTCTCCCAGCGGATATTTCTGATTAATCTCCAGTTCTATGCCTATATACTGCTGCGCCGGAAACTTGCGCCGCAGGTACGTCGGGAAACCGTCTGAGACACCGAGATAAGGATAGTTATACCGTACTTGCAAGCTGGGCTGCAACTGTAGCAGCTGCTCTTTTAATTGGCGGCAGAAGCTTTTCTCTATGCTGCGCTTTGGGTCATAGAGGAGCCCAATATTCGCCTGGCGTACTTCGCCCTCCAGCACCGGCGTAAAAGTGTGCACCGAGAGATGCAAGACCTGCCTGCCTGCTGTGATACAGCTTTGTATCTGTTTCTCCACGGCCTGCCGATACGGATGATAATACTCCTGCAGAACCTGCTGCTTTTCGGGTTCCGGTAAATTGTTTGTGACAGAAGAGAAAATGGACTTTGAATTTAGCGAACGGTTCAGCTCAACGAGTAGTCGGGTGGTATCTGCAAAAAAGGCCGCATGGGCATCGCCTTTCAGTTCTTCAAACAATTCCTTTGCCCCGATGTCGTAGCCTCGGTGCGAGGAGAGCAGCTCCTGCTGCCCCTTAAACAAATGCGCAAAGGCAGCGGGTACTTTGTTTCCGCCGTGCTCACAGGATAACACAAAGGCTAGCATGGTTCATCCGGAATAAACACACCTCCTTCCTGCAGGCACACTGCCAGCTGACGGTAAATTTCTCTTATTTTTTCTTCTGAAGGGTTTTTGCCAATAGCTTCTAAAATTCTGCTGGACAAATTTCCCCTGGACACGATGATGTTGAGGGCATGGGCCACTTCCGGCTCATCGTCAAGCACCAGAAGCTCCTGCACCAGATGCTGCCAGAGTTCACCCGCTGAGCAGCTTCCGCTGCAGTCGTATCCAAAGAGTCGTACGTACTCATGGTTAGTAATAATTGCCTCCTGCCCTTTTTGGATCACCTCCAGCAATATAGCTGCCATCTCATTCTCATCCCAAGTTTTCAAAACCTCCATAGGCACCCACCTTTCTGCCACCAATGCCTGCAGCACCGTTACGATGGCTTGTAGCACCGCAATATCCGCCACCGGACTCTCCTGAATGTCTATAACGCGGATTTCAATCGCATCCCGGACAAAGCGGGCGATGGCTCCACGGGAGTTAAGGAACTCCTCCTGTAATATTTCATCCGGGTCATAAGGTGAAATATCTTTATAAATTTTTTGCAGGATCTGCTCTTCATACTCTTTCTTCGAAAAGACAGCTTCAGGCACTATTTTCCCCGCTATAGCAGGAATCTTGTCCTGGTTGTGGCGGTATACCTCCAGCCGTGTATCCAGCAGGCCGCTCACTTTGCCATCTAGAATAGGAGAAGAGGCACTGATAGCGGGGATAATTGGCAGCAGGACACGGATAGCTGCATGTAGCTTCGCAAACTCCGCATCGTTGGCAAAAGGCAGGTTCAGGTGAGTACTCTGCAGGTTAGACCAGCCGTGGCCCTGGCAACCGAAAATGCGATCGTAAGCTTCATACACCGCATTATGCTCATGCGGCCACAATTTAGTATCTCTTTCGGGGTTCATGAGCGGGTGCGCTCCTGTAGGCAGCAGCATAGCGTTATGTTTCTCCAGCATCCCGTTAATTTTCTGAACATGCTCCTGAAATTTTCCTTGCAGGCCCAGAATACTTTTGGCCGGCTCCTGTGTTTTCAGTTCAATTACATGTAGCACCAGTTCATTGCTCCAGGCTATATCACCGAACTCCACATCAGAAAGATATTCCCCCACTTCCTCATAAATCAGCTTGTCTGTAATTGGAAGCACCTGCAGGCTATCTCGCTGCACAATCATGTACTCTAACTCTACCCCGAATCCTTCAAACAGGTGTAGGGGTTGTTTGACACTATTCATAATTCCTGCTGTTTTTGTGGGTGTCGATGCGCTTTTTAATTGATTTAATGATGGAGGCATACAGCTCCTTTTTCAGGATTTTGTCTTCCACTCCTGCATCGATGCTGGGGTTGTCATTCACCTCAATCACATAGGCCTTGCCGTTGATTTCCTTCACATCAACTCCATATAAGCCATTTCCTATCAAATTAGCGGCTTTGAGGGCAGTATGCAGCACATGAAAAGGCACCAGTTCGAAAGGAACTACTTCCCCGTCCCCCTCTTCATCCTGTTTTTTCTTGCCGTTCCAGTTATAGATCTGCCAGTGCCCTTTGGCCATAAAGTATTTGCAGGCATACAGCGGCTGTTTGTCCAGCACACCAATGCGCCAGTCGAAATCTGTCGGCTTGTATTCCTGACCAATAATCAGTTCAGAATCAGCCAGCATTTTATCCAGTTCCTCCTTCAAACCCTCTTTATCTTTCGCCTTCACCACACCCTGCGAGAAAGAACTGTCAGGTTTTTTGAGGACACAAGGCAAACCCAGAACAGACTCAACCTGTGTCCGGTTGTCTTTATGTATGATCATGGTTTTAGGTACAGGCACCTTTGCTTTCGTTAGTAGCTCCGCAAGGTATACCTTGTTTGTGCAGCGCAGTATCGACACCGGATCATCTATTACCACAAGGCCATCTGCGTGCGCTTTACGGGCAAACCGGTACGTATGGTGGTTAACAGCCGTAGTCTCCCGAATGAAAAGTGCATCAAACTCAGCCAGCCGACGATAGTCATCTTTGGTGATTAATTCTGTGTAAAATCCCTGGCCTTCTGCCGCTTCCACAAAATACTGTATGGCCTTTTCGTTGGAAGGCGGTGCCTTCTCATGCGGGTCTACTAAGATAGCCAGATCATAAATCTTTCGCGAAACGCGGACACTGGAAAAACGGTGCCTCGCAAAATAGGCCTTAGCAAAGCGTTTCAGGTCACTTCTGTGACTTTCCGGTACCTCATTTACAGGTATCGGAGAAATACTCTGCAGCACCCACTCCTCTTTGTAAACAAACTGAGCCCGCAGCAGGGGCGCCTTAAACAGATCATGCAGCTGCTTGCAAAGCTTTTCATACTTCAGGGCCACATTGTGCCCGAAATATATGCTGAGGGTAAAGTTTTTTGACCGCAGCCCCGCCAGGCTTTTCTGAATCAGATCGTTTAGCTCCACCGTAATTGCCCTGACGATGGTTGGGCTTTTCAGGTCCTGCATGGTCGTGACGCTTGGGATGGCTTTATGCCCTCTTGCCTCCGCCAGCAACGACACATAGTAACCTGCGCTCTGGTATCGGTAGGAACGGCTGAGATTAAATATCCTGGCGTTTTTTATATCGGTATAAGCAGCGTCTGTCAGGTAAGTCTGCGTATCCACTACTTCGGTGTCTTCCGTCGCCTCATCCCAATCCCTGGGGTAATCAACAACAACTATTTTTCGCATGTTTTATTCTTGCACAGTAACTTGAGTGGCAGGTTGTATGGCTAAAAGATTGGCATCGAAGGTGGCCATGCCCAGCATAATGGAATTTATCAGATGCGAGGCCTTCACTTCGTAATAATTGTCTCCGAAATAGGGGTTCTCGCGGTAAGGATCTGCCACCACAATGCATTTTGGATCATCGGCAAAGCCACAGAGTACTACAAAGTGGCCCATCGTAAATCCACGCACATCATGATAAATAGATTTCCCCAGTTCATCTTCCAGTTCCCGTGCGCTCTGATATAAATAGGTAGCGCTTAGCCCTGTCAGCAGCGGTATTCCCTGATCAAAGTACTCGCGTAGCATGGTTTTAGTGAGGTCGCGGCAGCGCAGTTCTCCTCCTAAGCGCAGGAATTCGATGTAAGCATGTGAAGCCCTGTGGAGTTTGCTTCCCTTTTTTACCTGCATCTGCTTTTCCAGCTTCATGATGATATCCTCATTGCTCAGCGTAAACCAGGTTGGATCAAAAATGTGCAGGTTATATGTATAGATGCGGGCACTGTATCCCCGCTGCAGGGCATGGCAGGCAAGTAAAACTTCCAGCGTACCCCCTTCATCCAGGTAAGGCACCTCTTTTATTACCTCGCTTAGCGAAATAGCATCTTTGAAGTAACGGTAGACAGCATGCAGGCTAGTCGGCCCACAGGTAGAATCATCCGGCTGCGTATGGATCTTGATTGGAATCACGTTGAAGGCTTACATTTTATGAACGTTAAAATCTGACTGTTATACGTACTAAATAAGTTTTGATATTTTATTATTTCAAGATTTAAAATAGCACTTTCTAAAGCTCTGCCAGCAATTATAAGGACAGTAGCTAAAGTGCATTATTTTGCTTATATTTAGTATAAGTTAACCGACAGTATTATGAACTGGACATACAGGATTCGGGAACGTAATAAAGTAGCTCTGGCCTTAGCGGCTGTTTTTATGATCATTGTGCTGGCAAACTGGTGGGTAAGCTATAGTATGAAAGAGGTGAGCACCCAATTTAAATCGGTGTACCAGGACAGGCTTATACCTGCTCTGGATATAGCGGCTATGCAGGAACGCTATTACCAAAATCTGATGCTGCTAGAGGAGCACATGCAGGCGCAGTCTGAGGAACAGGAGCTGCACCTGCAGGCAAAATTCAATCAGAATATAAAAGAAGTGGACTCACTCCTGGCCAAGTATGAAACTACTTACCTGACACAAAAGGAGGCAGAGGACCTGCAAGAGTTTAAAACTGCGCTGCGCCAGCTCACTGATTTACAGCATGCAGCCATGAACCTGAGCCAAAGCAGTGATAAGGCGGCGGCTGCCAACATGTATACAACAGAGGTGGTGCCTGCCTTTAACCAGATGCTCCTGCCCTTGCATGCACTCAGCCAGCTGCAGCAGGAAGTAGGGCACGAACTGTATGCCTCTGCGGAGAAGCAGCTGAGCTCTCTAAAGACACTTTCTTACTTAGTAATAGCGCTTGCTGTTATACTTGCCTTACTGGTAGGAGCACTGCTGCAAACCTCCCGCAGCATGAAGCGCATTAAAGCTCAGAAGTTTCATCTTAACTAACCCAGCAAATCGGCATACGCTTTCTCAACCCGCTCAAAATTAAACTGGCTTATAGCCTGCTGCATTTGGTTTGCTATTTCATTGTTACAAAGATTGCCGATACTGCCTTCATGGGTATGGGTTACAGTAGCTGCCGGGGAGAAAGTACCGGCCTCAATATCGGCTCCTACTTTTTTGTAAGCATCCCGGAAAGGCATTCCCTCCAATACCAGCGCATTCACGGCATCCACACTAAACAGGTACTGATACTTCTCGTCCTGCAGGATATTTTCCTTCACCTGTACCTGCTTCATCATAAAGGCCATCATCTGCAGGCAACGCTGAAGTTCCTCAAAAGCAGGAAAAAGATTCTCCTTCAGTAGCTGCAGGTCGCGGTGGTAGCCGGATGGCAGGTTAATGAGCAGCATGGAAATTTCCGTTGGCAAGGCCTGAAGCTTATTGCACTTTCCGCGCAGCAGCTCAAAAACATCGGGGTTCTTTTTATGGGGCATGATGCTGGAGCCGGTGGTGAGGCTGTCAGGCAGTGTGATAAAGCCGAAATTCTGGTTCATATACAGGCACAGGTCCATGGCCATTTTAGCAAGCGTAGCAGCCACCGAGGCCAAGGCTGTCGCCACTACCCTTTCTGATTTGCCACGGCCCATCTGTGCGTATACCACGTTATAGTTCATGCTCTCAAAACCCAACAAATCAGTTGTCATCTGGCGGTTGAGGGGAAAAGAAGAACCATAACCAGCGGCAGAACCTAAGGGGTTTTTATCTGCTATTTTATAGGCAGCCTGCAGCAAGTACATATCATCCACAAGGCTCTCAGCGTAGGCGCCGAACCACAGCCCAAAGGAAGAAGGCATGGCAATTTGCAGGTGAGTGTATCCGGGCAGCAGCACGTCTTTGTAATTTTCGCTTTGTTCTTGCAGCAAATCGAACAAGTCTTTTGTTTCTTCTACTACGGCCTGTAGCTGGTGACGGAAAAACAGTTTAAGGTCCAGCAGCACCTGGTCGTTTCTGGAACGGCCACTGTGAATCTTTTTACCAGCCTCCCCTACACGGCGTGTCAGCTCCAGTTCTACCTGCGAATGTATGTCCTCCACACCAGGTTCTATAGCAAAACTACCTGCTTCAATGTCTTTATAAATATTCTTCAGCTCTGCCTGCAGCACATCTAACTCTTCGGCTGCCAACAAGCCAATGCTTTGCAGCATCCGCGTGTGCGCCAGCGAACCCAGCACATCAAAAGGAGCCAACTGCATGTCCAGCTCAGCGTCTTTGCCGACAGTAAACTTCTCTATCTCCTTTTCTGTGCCCGTATTCTTTTGCCAAAGTTTCATATGTTAATGTGCTAATGAGTTATATGCTATTATAATTTTTGTCGCCGCTGTTGTGTGTTCTCACCAACAGCTTGATGGCAGATAGTAATCCTATTTATTTTAATTTGGAACAGTAGCGTGCTTGTGGGTGAGAACACACAACAAGGGCGAACGTAGCAGTTGTTTCTGTAACTTATTTTCACGACTACACAAACTTAGATCGATGTAAAGAAAAGAAGCACGTGCGGCTTTATAGCCACTGCACCATATAAAGATTTTATACCACCTGCTCCAGCAGTTCTATATACAGTTTGATTCCCTCCTCTATTTCTGACAAATAAATGAATTCATCAGCCATGTGAGAGCGGCCGGAAAAGCCTGGTCCCATTTTAAGCGAGGGAATTGGCAGCAGCGCCTGGTCTGAGGTTGTGGGAGAACCGTAGGTCTGACGGCCCATCCGGATACCCGCCTGCACCATAGGATGCTCTAAAGGTATAGATGAAGGTTTCAGACGCATGGAACGGGGCTTAACCTCCGCTTTTACATGCTGCTGTATTACCTCCATCACCTCCTCCATGGTATAAGCATCCGTTAAACGAACATCTACAGTAAAGCGGCAGCTGTCCGGTACCACGTTATGTTGTGTACCCGCCTGCACCATCGTCACGCTCATCTTTACAGGACCGAGGTACTCAGACTCCTTCTGGAATTTATACTGCTGAAACCACTGTATATCCGGCAGCGCTTCATAAATTGCATTCAATCCTTCTTCCCGGGCTGCATGCCCCGCCTTACCTTTTGCCTCACAATCCAGCACCAGCAAGCCTTTTTCTGCTATAGCAAGGTGCATTTCGGTCGGCTCGCCTACAATGGCGGCCTCTAATGTGCCCAGTTGCGGCAGGATGAACTCTATGCCATTCCTGCCGGAGATTTCTTCCTCGGCAGTCGCTGCTAATACAAGGTTGTACTTTAAATCCTTTCTTTCATAAAAATGCAGGAAAGCAGCTATAAGTGAGACAAGACATCCACCGGCGTCGTTGCTGCCAAGGCCAAACAACTTCCCCTCTTCCACGGCAGCCTCGAATGGGTTACGCGTCCAACTAGGGTTAGACTTTACCGTGTCGTGGTGCGAGTTTAGCAGGATAGTGGGTCTTGAAGCATCATAGTGCTTGTGAAAAGCCCATACATTATGCTGCTCCCGGTGGATATTGACCCCACGTTCTTCCAGGAAATGCGCGATAATAGCTGCTGTGTTGCTTTCTTCTTTGCTGAAGGATTGTGTTTGAATCAATTGTTTCAGCAGTTCAACAGCTTCTTCGTAAAGTGTCCGGGAAGTCATGAATTGGGTGATATCAGTATGATGTTACTTTTCTTTATGATAAAGCTGTTCGGCTTTAAGAGAGGAGGTTTTAATGCCTTTTATCAAAGCAGAGCTGAAACCGTTGTGCTCCATTTCGTTTAAGCCGGCAATGGTACAGCCTTTCGGAGATGTTACTTTGTCTATTTCGTTTTCAGGGTGACTCTGGAAATGCAGTAGCAGAGAGGCTGCGCCTTTTGCTGTCTGGGCAGCCATACGGAGCGCATCTGCCGCATGAAAACCGATTTCTGTGCCTCCCTGGGTGGCAGCCCGAATAGAGCGCAGGAAGAAGGCAATGCCACAGGCACAAAGGGCTGTAGCTGAAGTCATCAGTTCCTCCTCAATCTCCACAGTATCTCCCACCGCATCAAAAATATCCCTTACCAGGTTCAGGTTTTCTTCAGAGGCTTTATTGCCCGCGATGCACGTCATGGATTCGCGTATGGCAATAGCCGTATTCGGCATGGCGCGAATCACCTGCAGGCCCATTTTTCCTACCCGCTCCACAATGTCTGTTACCATCACGCCGGTTACGATGGAAATAAAGAGATGGCGCTGCACATCAACTTTTTCCGCCACGGAGTCTAACACAAAATCAAGTTGCTGTGGCAACATGCTCAGGATGATGATGTCGGCCTCTTCCACCGCACGCGCATTATCGCTGGTTACCTGGTAACCCTCTTTTTCTAAACTTTCAAGCGCCCGCAGGTTCCGGCGGGTCAGGGTAATAGCAGCAGGCTGGTATTTGCCGGATGCCACCATGCCTTTGGCCAGCGCAATTCCCATATTGCCTCCGCCAAGTATGGCTACTTTCTTTACTTCTGAACTCATGATGGTCTTTTTAAGGATGCATTAGGGTTTTATGCCCTAATAAAAAGCTAAAGCGTAAGCAGTGTTCCTGCCTTTCCGCCTGCCACAATATCATTAATTTCGGCAGCATCTCCAATCTGCACGGCTTTCACTCCCTGGCCCAGTGCAGCGAAGGCATTATCCAGTTTAGGTATCATTCCCTCTGAAACCACGCCTGTATCTTTCAGCTCAATAAATCTGGCCTGATTTATATGTGAAATCACAGAGGTATCGTCGGTAGGGTCCTGCAACACCCCCTTTTTCTCAAAGCAATACGTTAGCTTCACCTGGTAAAGGGAGGCCAAAGCGGTTGCCAGCATGGAGGCGATGGTATCGGCATTGGTATTTAAAAGGCTGCCATCACCATCATGTGTCAGGGGGGCAAAGACAGGCGTAATACCTAACGTCAACAGCCCATGCAGTACCTCCACATTGATGCTTCTGTTACCTGCCACATCACCAGCAAAGCCATAATCCACCTCCCGCACAGGCCTTTTAGAAGCGAGAATGGTATTGGCATCGGCTCCGGTCAAGCCGATAGCATTACAGCTTAATGCCTGCAGTTGCGCCACTACCTGCTTGTTTATCAGTCCGCCATAAACCATCGTCACTAAATCCAGTGTCTCCGAATCCGTAATCCGGCGGCCCTCATGATATTTTGGTATGATGCCAAGCCGCTGGCCTATGGTAGAGGCAATCTTACCGCCACCATGCACCAGTATTTTAGCACCGGGAAATGACGCAAAATCGCTTAGAAAGCGGTGCAGCTGCGTCGGTTTGTCCAGTATGTTGCCACCAATTTTGATGATGTTTAGCTCTTTCATAGGTTGTTTGCTTCGTAGCAGATAAGACACACACAGATCCCCCGCAATGATTCGGGAAAGTGTGAGGTGTGAGGGACTATTATTTATTTTAATCCTTCCAGCAGGCGCTTCAGAACTGTTTGCGCAGCGTAGGTGCGGTTGTTTGCCTGCTCCAGCACTAAAGAGTTTGGCCCGTCCAGTATTTCGTCGCTGAGCTCCACGTTGCGGCGCACCGGCAGGCAATGCATCACTTTAGCGTTGTTGGTTCCTTCCAACTTTTCATTAGTCATCATCCAACCTTCGCCATCCGTCAGCACTTTGCCATAATCAGTATAGCTCGACCAGCTTTTAACGTAAACGAAATCTGCATCCTGTAGCGCTTCCTGCTGGTTTGTCGTTACCTGCGCGTTTTGAGTGAATTCGTCTGCCAATTCATACCCCTCCGGGTGTGTGATGACAAGGTCTACATCTGCCTGTCCCATCCATTCGGAAAAAGAGTTGGCCACGCACTGTGGAATTGCTTTTACATGCGGCGCCCATGTCAGGACAACTTTAGGGCGTTTGCCTGCTGGTGTATTTTCTGTAATGGTCAGCAAATCGGCAAAGCTTTGCAGCGGGTGGCGCGTTGCTGACTCCAGGCTCACTACCGGCACTTTGCAATAAGAAATGAACTTGTGTAGCAGGTCTTCATTGTAATCCTCCTCCCGGTTCTGCAGCTTTGGAAAAGAACGTATACCGATGATGTCGCAATACTGCCCCAGCACAGCCGCTGCTTCTTTAATATGCTCGACGGTGCTGCCGTTCATCACAGCCCCGTCCTGCGTCTCCAGCGCCCAGCCTTCTTTGTCGAGGTTCATCACCATGACGTTCATGCCCAGGTTGGCACCAGCTATATGGGTGCTCATGCGGGTGCGCAGGCTTGGGTTCAGGAAGAGCAGTCCAAGGGTCTTGTTCTGCCCCAGTTCTTTATGCTGATAAGGATTTTGCTTCAGTTGCTGTGCTTCCTGTAGTAAATCTTTCAGATCAGCTACATCCTGCACAGAAGTAAATTTTTTCATTAGTTGGCTTGTATCGTAGAAGTGTGAAGAACAGATTCGAAAGCAGACAGGAAAGTGTCTACTTCACGGGCGCCGATGCACAGTGGCGGCAGGAGGCGCAGCGTGTTTTTGTCTGAGGAAGACCCGGTAAAAATGCCGTACTCCGTCAACAGTTGCTTCCGGATAGGTGCACAGGGCTCCTCCAGATCCACACCAATCATCAACCCTTCACCACGCACTTCGCGCACGCCCGGAAACTGACGAAGGGCTTCTATCAACCTCTTACCGATGCGCTGCGCGTTATCCAGTAGTTTCTCCTCCTCTATCACTTCCAGCACCGCCAGCGCAGCCACGCAGGCCAGGTAATTCCCACCAAAGGTGGTGCCCAGCATGCCATGCTTCGCTTTAATTCCCGGGTTAATCAACACTCCCGCCACCGGAAATCCATTTCCCATTCCCTTGGCAACTGTTATCAAATCAGGCTTTACGTCTGTGTACTGGTGGGCAAAGAACTTGCCTGTGCGGCCGTATCCTGTCTGCACCTCATCCAGAATCAACAACGCTCCTACGCGCTCACAGCCCGCGGCTACTTCCTTCAGAAAAGCTCCTTCCGGCGCACGTACACCGCCAACTCCCTGTATACCCTCTACGATGACTGCAGCCAGCTCCGGCCCATGCACCTCAAGGGCATAGTTGAAGGCTTCCGTATCATTTAAAGGAACAAATACGACGTTTTCCGTTTCGTTTATAGGCGCCTGTATAGCAGGGTTATCTGTTACAGCCACGGCAGCAGAGGTACGGCCATGGAAAGCTCCTTTAAACGCCAGCACCTTTCTACGACCTGTATGGAAGGAGGCAAGCTTCAGGGCATTCTCATTAGCCTCAGCACCGGAACTGCACAGGAACAGGTTATAGTCCTCGTAGCCACTCAGCCTTCCTAACTTCTCTGCAAGTTCCTGCTGAAGGGGCATTTGCACAGAGTTTGAATAAAAGCCGATGTTGTACAGTTGGCGTGCCATGCGCTTTATATAATGCGGATGGCTGTGACCGATGGAGATAACTGCGTGGCCGCCGTAAAGGTCGAGGTAGCGTCTGCCGTGCTCGTCCCAAAGATAGGCGCCTTGTGCTTTTACAGGTGTTATATCGAAGAGCGGATAAACGTCGAATAAATTCATAGAGATGAAGTTAGAGGTAAGAGGTTAAACAATAGAGGAAGTACTTGATGTACATGGCTTGTGTCGTTATGTGTTAATCGTTTATTGTTACTCGATTTAAAAAGCAGAGGCTTTCAGGTTCAGTCCCGCCCTTTCATTCAGGCCGAACAGCAGGTTCATGTTTTGTACCGCCTGGCCCGATGCTCCTTTCAGGAGATTGTCAATCATGCTGGTGATGACCAGGTTGTCGCCCTGCTTCTCAATGTATAGCAGGCATTTGTTCGTATTCACCACCTGCTTCAGGTCCGGTGTAGTAGAGCTGATGCTGACAAATGGGTGCTCCTTATAGTAGGCTTCGTACAAAGCTGTGGCTTCGCTCTGGCTCAGGCTGCTGCGTAGATAGGAAGTACACAGAATGCCGCGTGTAAACGGTCCCCGGTAAGGCACAAAGTTTATCTCCGGCAGTTTCTCTTGCTGGAGCCCTTGTAATGTACGGCGCAACTCGTGCAGGTGCTGATGGTTCAGTACCTTATAGTTTGAAATGTTGCTACTGCGCCAGCTGTAATGTGAGGTGGCACTCAGACTCTGGCCGGCACCGGTGCTACCTGTAATGCCGCTTACGTGCACGGCTTCCGTCAGTAGCTTTTCTGCCGCCAAAGGAAGCAGGGCCAGTTGTATGGCAGTAGCAAAACAGCCGGGGTTTGCGATGTTCTCTGCTTCCTTGATGGCATTACGCTGCAGCTCAGGCAAGCCGTATACAAAAGTACGACCTGCACCACTAACGGTGGCTTCTGTTATACTTTCATTCCAGCGGAAATCCTGGCTCAGGTCTATTACTTTGATATGCTGCGGCAGGTCACTGGCTTCTACAAACTTTTTCGCTTCGCCATGTCCCACACACAGGAATAGTACATCCACGTCCGCCTGTAGGGTATCGGTAAAGGAAAGCTCGGTATCTCCTAGCAAGTCTTTATGCACCGCATACACCGGCTTGCCCGCCTGGCTGTTGCTGTGTACAAAGACAATATCTACGTTTGGGTGGTGTACCAGGAGGCGCAGTAATTCTCCTCCGGTATAGCCTGCGCCGCCAACAATACCTGCTTTCATACTTATTCCGTCGCCCATGCCGCTTCGCTGTTGATGCTATGGTACATTTTGGTCTGGTTGCCGAAAATCTTCGCAAAGCCTTTCACATCGTCCGATGTCCAGGCGCGGTTCATTTCGCCATAGGTACCGAACTTGTTGCTCATCAGGTCGTGCGCACTCTCGATGCCCTCTACCTGTAAGCGGTAAGGCGCCAGCAGTACATGCACCTTGCCTGTCACGTTTTGCTGTGTGCTCTCCAGGAAAGCCTCTATGTCGCGCATGGTTGGGTCCAGCAGTTGCCCCTCGTGCAGCCAATTGCCATACCACACCGACAGCTGATCTTTCCAGTATAGTTGCCATTTTGTGAGCACGTGCTTCTCCAGGGTATGGTGCGCTTTGATGATAACCATCGGAGCGGCTGCCTCAAAGCCTACACGTCCCTTAATGCCGATGATGGTATCGCCCACGTGGATGTCGCGGCCAATAGCAAAAGGCGCCGCCAATTCCTGCAGGTGTTGTATGGCCTGCACCGGATGCTCAAACGTCTGGTCGTTAACGCCAGTTAATTCGCCTCTCTTAAAATGCAGGGTTACACGCTCCGGCTCCTGCTTGCTGAGTGGTGTCGGGTAGGCTTCCTCTGGTAATGGCAAATGAGATGTCAACGTTTCTTTCCCTCCCACCGAAGTTCCCCAGATACCTTTGTTTATGGAGTACTGCGCCTTTTGGAAATCCATCTCTACGCCGTTCTTCTTCAGGTATTCTATTTCCTCCTCGCGGGATAGCTTTTTGTCACGGATAGGCGTGATGATCTCTACCTCCGGTATGATGGCCTGGAAAATCATGTCAAAGCGCACCTGGTCGTTTCCGGCGCCGGTGCTGCCATGGGCTACATAATCAGCACCAATCGTCTTAGCATAGTTAGCGATAGCCAGCGCCTGCGTTACACGCTCTGCACTCACCGACAGCGGATATACATTGTTCTTGAGCACATTGCCGAATACCAGGTATCGGATACAGCTGTTATAGAAGTTTTCTGTTTCGTTCAGGTGCGTGTGCTTTTTAGAGCCCATGGCATAAGCACGGCGCTCAATATCTTCCAGCTCTTCCGCAGAAAAACCACCGGTGTCTACAATGGCAGTGTATACTTCCAGACCCAGTTCCTGGGCCAGGTAAATGGCACAATAAGAGGTATCTAATCCGCCACTAAAGGCTAAAACTACTTTTTTCATTCTGTTTGTTTTTTCAGATTAAGGATAAATTAAGCTGCCGATACTTTGTTAGCGTTCTCAGGTTGTTGGTTTGGGCGCTGGCGGTGGCGCATCCAACGCTCCTGCGCGCTGTTCGCTTTTGGCTGTGGCTGCTTCTCTACTACTGGCAGGGCCATGTAACTTTCTTCTTTTTCAGGATCATAGAGCATGGCTGTGCAAAGGCAGTTCGTGCGGTTCTTACTCTGCAGAATCTCAAAGTTCACACAGCTGCGGCAGCCCTTCCAGAACTCCTCGTCATCGGTGAGTTCAGAAAAAGTAACTGGTTTATATCCAAGACTGGAGTTGATGCGCATGACAGGCAAGGCAGTGGTCAAACCAAAGATCTTCGAGTCCGGGTATTTGGTGCGCGATAACTCGAATATCTTTTGCTTGATTTGACGGGCAAGGCCACTCTTGCGCAGCTCCGGCGATACAATAAGCCCGGAATTCGCCACATATTTACCGTGGCCCCAGGTTTCTATATAGCAGAACCCGGCCCAGGATCCATCCTGGTGCAGCGCGATGACCGCCTTGCCTTCCTGCATTTTCTGTGCGATGTAATCGGGGGATCGTTTGGCGATGCCTGTTCCCCTGGCTTTCGCCGATTCCTCCATTTCCTGGCATATCTGCAGTGCATGGACAATGTGTTGCTCTCCGGCAACGGTAACAATGAATACTGATTGATTCATCTTTTTAGAAAATAATATGCCCTTGCTGTGCTTAGCAGAGCGTATAGAAAATAAATAAAAAAATGGATAGCAGTAGCCCTGACCGGCAAGCGTTTCTGTGCCTGGTGTCTTTAGCTATTCGGGAAATGAATGAAAATATGACTACCACATAGGTAGTCGGTAAGCACGCCGGCCTAGGGCCTGTAGCGGACTACGGAGATGGAGGATGATAAAACTGCCCTTATGGGTAGGACAGAAAAAGTCGCACACTTCTGGTTTGAAGAGTGTTTTATCAAATTGGATGATAAAAACGCCTTTTTTTGCATTGACTTAATTAATCGTTTAAAATTGAGCACACTACTTATACCCAAATGAACAGGGCAAATGTTTCACAATATTTTTATTATTGCAAAATTTTAGAGCAATAATATTTACATATCAGGAAAAATAGGGTTACTATACCTTTGGGCAGCAGGTTTAGGAACCGCTAATGGGAAGACAATCTAAGTCAGGAGTAGGTTCAAAACAGAATTTTAAGGTAAATGCGCTATCTTGCCGCTTTATTTGCTGCTTCTCTGCAGCCATAAACGTGCTTGCATTACATGAGAAAACTTTCCATTTGGGTTATCGCCGGCATCCTCTTTTCTGCTATAGGTATGGTATCACTTTTCATGACCCGCGAAGCCCTGACAGCAGCTATCTGGTTGAGCTTTGGAAATGGTCTTATCCTGTCGGACCTGCGATTTTCGGCAACGGATGAAAAAGGAAAAACTTATGTAAAGCCTGTTCCAAAGGCGAGATATTACACCGCCATCTTTCTGATTGTATTTGCCATTTTACTACTGGCGCTGCAGGTTTACCTGGATGTGCAGGCTGCAGGTGCAAATAAAGTTAACTGAGAAAAGTTAGATACGGCTTTGCAACACCAAGTCTACATCCAGTATTTCCTGTTGGCGCTTCAGCCGCAGGCGGAGGGTACGACCAGGCTTGCTTTTCAAGATTTCAAGCAGCTCTGGCAACATCAGTTCATGGCATTTACGCCCATTAACGTTCAGCAGCTGATCTCCCGGCTCAAGCCCTAAGAGTTTGGCAGGAGAATCTTCTATTACATTGGAAATTACGTAAAAGTTGGTACCTGGCAAAGGCGTTACCACTTCAAAACCAGCCATGTTGTAATTGAATGGTTCCTTAAACCTGTGGTTAGGAATAAGCGTGAGGCGACTGTGCGGGTAATCAAAAATAACTGTAAATCGGGAGAGTACGTCTGAGCCCAGGTTTCCGTTCCGGCCACCCATATTAATAGCGAGTTTGATTGACTCCGCATCAGGGTAAGAAGCAGGCAGATCTTCCAGCTCATACTTCCCAAGTGCAAAAGCTTCAAGCCTGCCTATCTGGCCATGCAGGTCACCACTGAGCCCTCTGCCTAAATACGCTTTCATTACTTTAGGAGGCAGTGTCAGGCGTCCATCGGAAGGCAGATAAAGAGACAGGCTATGGCTTGCTCCTGTATCAATGACGAGCTTAACTTTTATTGTATCGCCGTTATGCTGCCGCACATTACCGTGCACATATGCTTTTGTTCCTTCTATGTGTAAGGGATATTCTTCCGCTTTCCGCTTTTTCTTTAGCGTAGCGTCCGGACGGTAAAGGGTCAGGTTTTTATTGCTATAGTTTATTTTTACAATAAAGTTTTTGAAGATATCGTACCCAATTATTCCATGCACCGGCATCCCCATATAACTGGAAAGATCAAACACATCTTCTAACAGCACATACACACGATGGTTGATCCCTTTAATTCCACGCATGAACATCTCATTGCCATCAGACTCATAGGCTTCTATAGAATGCCCCTCTCCTAAACCTTGAATCGTAATTTTATTTATCTCTTTCAGGTCAAGGGAATCATCATGGTACAGATGGGTAATGAGGGTGTTTTTTACGCCGGAGTCGAGGATGAAGTTGAGCGGCTGAGAACCATTGATGCGAACAGGAATAACGATGAGGTTGTGGACCAGGTCGAAGGGAATATTGATTTTCTTTCGCTTGGAAGTGAAAAAGACTGTGTCACTGTCTATATTCAGCTCCTCCTGGGCCTGTACCGGGTAATGCAGCAGGCAAAGGGAAAAGAAAATCAGCATCAGGAATTTTACTCGTGCCATAACCTGAGACTCTGTGTTGGAACAATAGTAAATACGCTATTCTTATATACGTATCAAGCCAGAGTAGAGGTAATTCGTTCCCTGACTATCAAAAGATTAACCTGATAATAATAGGAAAGTTTTGTAGGGGGTGTGTTTTATCTGTGACTGCTTTACTCTCTCTTTTTGCGCGAGGCTGCCACCGACGCTATATCCTGTCCTTTCTCGCGGCCGAAAAAGAGGTGCTTGGGAGTGCCGATGATCTGTGATCCATATACCCCGGAATGGCCGGAGAAAAGATATGCGGTAACGCAGGCTAAAGCCATAAAAACGCTGCTTTCCGCTCCAAACAACTCAATAGCCATAATGGTACAGGTAAGAGGGGTGTTAGTGGCACCGGAGAACACAGCAACAAAGCCCATGCCCGCCAGCAGAGCCATGGGCAGCGGAATAAAGCCTGATAAAGCATTGCCCAGCGTGGCGCCGGTAAAGAAAAGCGGCGTTACCTCTCCCCCTTTAAACCCGGCTCCAAGTGTGAAAGCTGTCAGCACAATTTTCACAATGGAAGCATACCAGGGTTGAGCCACTTCGAATGCCTGAAGAATCGTCGGGATGCCCAAGCCAATGTATTTGGTGGTGCCCATGCCCCACACAGCAATGGCAATAACAGCCCCACCCAGCAATGGACGGAAGGGTGAATACGAGACATGTTGCTTAAACTGCTGCGTAAAAAAGTGGGTGGATTTCGCAAAGGCCATACCAGCAATACCAAATACAGCTCCTGCTCCAAGGGCAGAAGCGATACCCGTTGCGTTAATCTCAGGTACAAAAGGAATGGTAAAATGCATATGACCTACACCCCAGGCCAGGCAGACATAATCTGCAATAACAGCCGCAAGAAAGCTTGGCAAGAGTGCTTCGTAGCGCAGACGGCCCAGTATAAATACCTCCAGCCCAAAAATGGCACCCGCTAAAGGTGTTCCGAACAGGGAGGCAAAACCGGCGCTTATACCTGTAATGATCAGTATTTTCCGATCTCGGGGGCGCAGGCGAAACAGGAAAGTAAACTGGTCGGCAATGGCCCCTCCCATTTGTACTGCCGTGCCTTCCCGTCCGGCAGAGCCTCCTAAAAGGTGCGTCACCAGCGTGCCCAGCAGTACCAGCGGCGCCATCCGGAAGGGTATTACTTTGCGGGGCCGGTGAATCTCCTCCAGCAGCAGGTTATTGCCTTTAGCCGCACGACCGGCATAGTAGTGGTAAAGCAAGCCAACTGCAAAACCGCCAATGGGCAACAGCCAGATGATCCAGGTATTCGCCTCCCGGTAATTTGTTACCCAATCCAGTGCTACCAGGAAAAAAGCAGAGGCAGAACCTGCCAGCACTCCCACCAGTACGCAAATGACCAGCCACTTGAGTGTATATAAAAGGGCTGTTGCCTGCTCACCGGCAGAAAGCATCTTGCTCAGGAGCTTTTTTAAGAAAGATTTTTGAGATGACGGGCGGTTTTTCATAATCAGCTGAAGACAAATATACAACAATGGCAATGTAATCCATGCCAATCTGTAGGAGTCATCAGCCTGTGCTGCGGGCGCAGGCGGTTCAAGGTGGTACCCCATCACCTTAAGGCTAAAGATAAGTATAAAATTTAAATTTTGATCAGCTTCAGGTGATATTGCCTTAAGTGTAGTGGCCTTGAGGCACTGTAGTGTGTGCAAGTTGGCCAGAAAGTCAACAATGACTTTATGTATGAAGCCACTCCCCCATCTCCGTTTCACCTCCGCTATTGTTGAGGCCTAGCTTTTCTGACTTAATAGGACTGAGCTAATATATTTCGTTCATGTCTTCAACCTGAGCATAACGGCAAGCTGACTGCCAGACTTATGTATTTGTACTATAGCAAACACACCAAACCCATACTATAACTTGTACAAGGCAGCAAAAGCAGCAAAAACAATGACTTTAGGGCATTTCTGGGTATCTTCAGGCATACCAGTAGCATTCATTTCTCACCTGAATTATATTTTACCAATAGATGCACTACATCGACTTAACCATTTTCGTGCTTTACATGCTGGCTATGCTAGGCGTAGGATTTTACTTCCTGAGAAAGAACGAAGGGGCTGATGATTACTATGTAGGAGGTCGTAATATGAGCAGCGGGCACATTGGCCTGTCTGTAGTGGCGACAGATGTGGGCGGTGGTTTTTCGATTGGCTTAGGTGGTCTTGGCTTTGCAATGGGGCTTTCCGGCTCCTGGATGCTTTTTACCGGATTGTTAGGTGCCTGGCTGGCAGCAGTTTTCCTTATTCCGAAGGTGAAGGATAACCCGGCCTTTGCGAAGTTCCTGACCTTCCCGCAAATATTCGGTTATTACTTTAACGCCCGTGTCGCACTGCTGGCCGGTATTATCTCCGCTATAGGCTATACCGGCTTCACCAGTTCACAGATTCTGGCTGGGGCTAAACTGGCCAGCGGCACCTTCATCAACCTCGACCTGAACACCGCCCTACTGATTATGGGCATCATTGCGGTGGTGTATACCGTGATGGGTGGCATGAAAGCAGTTATTTATACCGATACCGTACAATGGGCTATTCTCATGAGCGGGCTGGTTTTTATCGGCATACCCATCTCCTTTTTAGCCGTGGGTGGCGGCGTGGAGCAAATCAGCTTCTCACAACTCTTTAACCTGGAATGGCTTTCTGCCCAAAGTAGCAGAAGCATGGCTGCCATTCGAACGACTCTGCCCCCCGAATTCCTTAGCCTGACAAACATTACCTGGCAGCAACTGGTGAATTGGGCTATTACCATCATCCCGATATGGTTTGTAGGCATGACACTGTACCAGCGCATTTACGCCTGCCGCGACGCTAAAACCGCCAGAAGAGCCTGGTACCTGGCGGGCCTGTTCGAGTGGCCGATCATGGCGTTTATGGGTGTGAGCCTGGGTATACTGGCGCGTGTAGCCGCTGAGCAAGGCATGTTTGATGCCCTTGGCGCCGGTGCCGTGGTAGACCCCGAAACAGGTTTGCCGATGCTCCTGCGTACGGTGCTGCCGGTGGGGTTGATGGGGCTGATGCTCTCAGCCTACTTCTCGGCCATCCTTTCTACGGCAGACAGCTGCCTGATGGCCTCGTCCGGTAATATTGTATCTGATGTCATCAGTCACTTCTGGAAAATAGACCCGGACGCTCCTTCCACGCTGCGCCTCTCCCAAATTGTGACCCTGGCAGTTGGTGCCTTTGCCCTCTGGCTGGCCACCACCATGACAAACGTGCTCGACCTGATGCTGTACTCTTATGCCTTTATGGTGTCAGGGTTGTTTGTACCTGTTTTAGGCGCCTTGTTCTGGAAACGCCGCAGCAGTGTGGCTGCTTTCTGGGCCATGCTCATAGGTGGCGTGGTCACGGTAGTGCTGCAGGTAAGCATGCTTTCTGCCCCCGACACTGATTTGACAGGACTTGCCCAATCGTTGCACCCTTATTTTCCGGCCGAAGTGAGCAGCACCTGGGTAAGCCTGAGCGAGTTTGAATTGCAAGAGCTGTTGGAGCGTACACTTTCAGCGCACAGCATCGTACATATACCGTGGCTGAACCTGACGTTCCGGTTGCCGCTGAACCTGGACCCAAACCTGTTTGGCTTAACAGCTTCTCTCATACTTTATATCACCCTGACCTTTATATATCCCGATAAAAACAAAAATACAACATGGCAGAAAACAACAGTGTCCGCTACGACATTTACACCCCGACCAACCCACAAGGGTTAGACAAAGATGAGATAATAGACTTCCTTTTTCATCAACTTGATGAGTATGGAGACGAGCGGAAAGACATTGCCAAATGCATAGATTATGCACTTTCTGAAGCAGAAGGCAAAGGTGGTTCTGTGATGGTAGCGCGTGAAGGTGATGCCGTAGTGGGTGCTTTAATACTAAACAACACAGGTATGAGCGGGTTTATACCTGAGAATATATTGGTTTATATAGCCGTGCACAGCAGCCAGCGCGGCAAAGGCGTAGGTAAAAGATTGGTGCAAATGGCGGCCGATAACACCACAGGAAGCATTGCCCTGCACGTGGAGCCGCAAAATCCGGCCCGCCACCTGTATGAGAAAATGGGCTTCACAAATAAATATTTAGAGTATAGATTACTAAGATAAATATGGCAGTCCTAAAGCTGTACCGCGATAAATTAAAACATAATTACAATCACCTTGACAAGGTTTTTAAGGAACACAACATTGACTGGGGCGTTGTAACGAAGCTGCTCTGCGGGGAAGAGATTTTCCTGAAAGAGGTGCTTGCGCTTGGGGTGCGTGAAATCCATGACTCCCGCGTAACCAATCTGAAAGCCATTAAAAATGTGGCCCCCGATGTGCAGACCGTTTACATTAAACCATCTCCTAAAAAAAGCATTCCAGATATTATACAGTATGCAGATGTAAGTTTCGAGACGGAGCTGGATACCATCCGGATGCTGTCGGAGGAAGCTCTGCGCCAAAATAAGATCCATAAAATCATTATTATGATTGAAATGGGTGACCTGCGGGAGGGCGTGATGGGCGATGAGCTGGTGAACTTCTACGCAAAGGTATTTGAGCTGCCCGGTATATCCGTGATAGGATTAGGCGCCAATTTTAATTGCCTGCATGGGGTAATGCCCACTAGAGATAAGCTTATTCAGCTTAGCCTTTACAAGCAAATCATCGATGCAAAATTCGACAAGGAAATTCCCTGGGTATCTGGTGGCACGTCCGTCACCATCCCGCTGCTCTTCAACCACCAACTGCCTGGTGGCATTAACCACTTCCGAATTGGTGAAGCGCTGTTCTTTGGCCTGAACCTGTTTACAAGCGAGACTTTTGAGGGCATGCACGACGATATTTTTGAGCTGGAAACTGAAATTATTGAGTTGACGGAGAAGCCGATGATGCCCAGTGGCATGCTGGCAGAAAATCCCAGTGGCGAAAGCTTTGAGGTGGATGAAAGCCTTTTTGGCAAAACCTCGCACAGGGCTATTCTGGATGTCGGATTGCTTGATATAAACCCAAAATTCCTGATTCCTAAAAACTGGGAGCATGAGCAGCTCAGCGTTATCGGTGCCAGTTCCGACATGCTGGTGGTGGAACTAGGGGAAAACACGCAGCAGTACAAAGTCGGAGATATTTTGCGTTTTTCCCTCCGCTACATGGGAGCACTGAGTATTCTCAACTCCCGTTACATCTCCAAAGAAGTGGTGGTATAAAATCTGCAGGCATGCTATTTTCTCCTCACCTCACGAAAACAGCGTTCTTCCGCTGCGTTAGCTTTAGCGGAAGAACGCTGTTTTACTAATCCTAATAACATCTAAAGGGGAAATTTCCATACCGGCCGAAGATGCCCCTTAGGCAGCCAGTTTATTCGTTGCTGAGCAGGGCATCGAGGAAGCCCATTTCCTCTTTTGGCTTTCTGAAAATCGTAAGCGGGATATCAGTGTCATAACGCAGTACTTTTTCTGTTACACTGCCCAGGATAAACAAGGCAGCCGCTGTTTTCCCTTTTGCCCCTATCACCAGCATATCGGCATGCGCCCGCTTGGCTTCCATCACAATGAGTTCACCAATATTGTCCTCGTTGTCGCGGCGCACCATCTTAAATTCTCCCCGTTTTTGAAGCGCAGGGAATTGTTGTATAAGTTGGTTGTATTTTTCCTGTGCAAAGCCCCGCATACGCTCCTCAAATTTCTCAAAGCTCTCACCCAGGGTAATGTAGCCGCTTGGCACCTCATACACATGCAGGCAAACCACTTGTATATCAGGTGGAAGTAAGGTGGTATGCAGCACCCGCTCCAGGGCCATGATGCTATACTCAGAGAAGTCGATGCTTACGACTACCCGGCGCAGCACCGGTTCAGAAGTCTCCGGAATAAAGAGTACAGCCGTCCGGCCGCTGCGGACAAGCTTCTGCGCCAGCACACCGCTACCACTCAGACGCAGCTTGCGGCCCACCAGCACCAGGTTGGCTTTCTTCTCTTTGGTCCAACGCAGAAGTTCTTTCAGCGGAGAGCCCTCCTCTACCAGCACCGAAATTTGCACATTTGGCAGAGCTGCGAAGTAAGGCATTATTTTATCTTCAAGGGCCTTCCGAATCCGTACATCAGCCGGGGCTGCTTCGGGGAACCCCTTTCGCAGTTCATCCGGAATCTCCAGGCTTTTCTCTACATGTATAAAATAGACGCTTTCAATATTGGGGTTATTGCATAGATAGGCTGTATAGCGGATAAGTGTGTCGTCCATCGGGGTCATATCGAGCCCAACCATCAGTATATTAGGGTTTTCCATAGTATAAGGTTACTAATCTGTTGCTGTGTAGTTTCATTAATTACCTGCTGCTATTATTTCTTTATGAAACTAAATGTGCGTAAGCAGGTAAGTACAGTTTATCTCATACGGTAGATTCAAATTAAATTTACAAACCCTACTTAATAAATGATATTCATCATAATTGCCGGGTTAATCATCGCTTTCTTAGCACCCTTACTGCATCGCCTGCTAGGCAAGTTCATCGCAGTTCCTATGGTGCTGTTACCCTTAGGCATGTTTGCCTACTTCTGCACCTTCATTTCACCCGTACTGGCGGGCCAACCTGTCTTGCAGGAACATAGTTGGGTTCCTGCCCTGGGAGTAAACTTCCAGTTTCTACTGGATGGCCTGGGCTTGTTTTTCGCCTTACTGATTACCAGCTTTGGTGTGCTTGTAATGGGCTATGCCGGGTCATACCTGAAGGGAGATGAACAACTAGGGAGATTTTACCTTTACCTGACCCTGTTTATGACGGCGATGATCGGGGTCGTGATCTCCAACAACATACTGGGCCTGCTTGTTTTCTGGGAGCTGACCAGCATCAGTTCTTACCTGCTGATCAGTTACAAGCATAAGTACGAAGTGGCAAGGGCATCTGCTTTACAGGCTTTGCTGATCACGAATGGAGGTGGTCTTTGCCTGATGGCCGGCTTGATCCTGCTAGGTATAGCAGGGGATTCTTATGCCATAACGGAGTTAGTGCAGCTACGGCCGGAGTTGCTTGCGCATGATTTTTACCTTCCGGTCGTGCTGCTTATCATGCTAGGCGCATTCACCAAATCAGCTCAATTCCCGTTTCATGTCTGGCTGCCCAATGCCATGGCGGCTCCCACACCGGTTAGTGCTTACCTGCACTCTGCTACGATGGTAAAAGCCGGTGTATACCTGCTGGCGCGCTTCACTCCTATGCTGGGCGGCACCGAGGTATGGAACTATACCATTATGGCAGTAGGCGCCACTACGGCAGTGGTAGGCGCTTTCCTGGCCTTGCAGCAACTCGACCTGAAAGCCATTCTGGCCTATACCACCATCAGCGCCCTGGGCAGCCTGGTCACCTTAATTGGTATCGGCTCTACATTTGCCTTAGAGGCCATGATGGTCTTTCTGCTTGCGCACGCCCTTTACAAAGGTGCCCTGTTCATGATAGCCGGTACTGTTGACCACGCGACCGGCACCCGCGATACAACTAAACTGCACCTGCTGGGCAGGCGAATGCCGATGCTTGCCGCTGCCGCTGTGCTATCGTCGCTGTCTATGGCAGGCATTATTCCATTCTTCGGGTTTATTGGCAAAGAATTGCTCTATGAGGGTGCCTTTGAAGCCCCATCCTATGCCATGCCGCTTACAATCGGCATTGTGTTTTCAGGAATTGCTTTTGTGGCCGTGGCGATGCGCCTGGGGTATGGCATCTTTTTCCGGAAGTCAGCTCATGAAGCGACAGCTATCGGGCATGCACCAGAACCCGGTTTATGGCTTCCTCCCCTCCTGCTGGGTATTGCCGGCCTGGTCTTCGGGCTGCTCCCAAACCTAACCGTTACGCCTATCTTAAATGCAGCCGGTGTCTCTATAGCCGGTGCTGAGGCAGGGCAGCTGGAACTGGCGCTCTGGCACGGATTCAACCCAATTCTGCTCTTAACCATACTTACCATTCTCCTGGGAATTGTCGCTTACGTCTTCACCAATGTATTTACTACCTGGCCGGTGCACCTGGAAAGGCTCTATAACATTGGGCCGGGGCAACTCTATTATTTCTTCAAACGCATTTCAGCACGTGGTGCCAAAGGGTTAACTGGCTCTGTGCAGTCCGGTTATCTGCGGTACTATGTTGCTACGATCATCATCACTTTTATATTTCTGGTGATCGGGGCTATCTTGCAGGAGAACCTCTATGCCGTTATTACACGCGACACCTGGATTAAAGCCTTCAGTGAAATCAGGATATATGAATATATTCTGCTTATTCTTATGGTGCCAGCGACTATTTACGTGAGCCAAACAAACTCCAGGTTAATTGCAATCACCACCATGAGTTTGATCGGTTACGCCATTGCGCTGGCTTACATCTTCTTTGGTGCTCCGGACCTGGCGGCAACGCAGTTTCTGATAGAGACACTAACGGCCGTGCTTTTTGTGTTGGTGCTGCACAAATTGCCTACCCTCAGAACAATCAAAACATATAGGGCGAACCTGGCATCTATTACTTTATCGACGGTTTTTGGTGCCACTATGGCATATGTCATGGTCATGGTCCGGCAGTTTCCGCTGGATTCAGAACTGAAAGCGTATTACGGGGAAGCCAGTTGGTTAGAAGCCAAAGGAAGAAACATTGTAAACGTGATCCTGGTAGATTTCAGGGCTTTCGATACCTTGGGAGAAATTACGGTTTTAGCTGTTGCAGCCCTCGGTATTTTCTCCCTGCTCAATCTATATCCAGAGAAAGGAGACCAGCTATGAAAACCATCATACTTGCAGCAGCGCTTCGGCTGTTTTTCCCGCTGTTCATATTTTTCTCTTTTTATATACTCATCAGGGGGCACAACCACCCGGGCGGTGGATTTATAGGCGGCCTCATTTTAGTTATCCCATTCATCTTTCATGTGCTCATACACGGGGCAAAAGAGACGCAGGAGAAGCTTTTTCTGAAGCGCGTTTATTCCCTCAGGCGAAAAGAGCAGGAATCTGATCTGGGGTATAGTATCCGCAACATCGGATACCGGTTACGGGGATTAATCCCCTGGTATTCCCGGCAAGACAAAGACAGGGTGCTTGTGAAACAGTATGTCATCGAACCGCTTCATATCATACCCGTCGGTTTGTCGCTGTCTCTTATCGCCGGAATCCTCCCTTTATTCTTAGGAGAGGCTTTTCTGACAGGAGTCTGGGCAAAGGCAGCATTGCCCCTTATAGGCAAAATAGGTACTACTCTTCTTTTTGATATCGGGGTTTACATCCTGGTTTCTGCGGTGGTACTTAAAATCACAATGGAAATGTCCAAAAGTTAACACCATGGATTTAATTTTTACAATTGCAGTAGGCCTGCTTTTCGCGGCCTCTTTATACATGATCTTACACCGGCACCTCTTTAAACTGATTGTGGGCCTGATGGTATTCGGCCTGGCCAGTAACCTCTATGTATTTGCTATTGGCAGGCTGACGCGAGAGCAAAGCGCCATTATTCCCGGCGATGCCGATGTAGCCTTCGAACCTTTTGCAGATCCTGTGCCTCAGGCACTGATCTTAACAGCAATCGTGATCGGGTTCGGGCTGCAGGCTTTTGCCATTGTGTTAGTGAAGCGCCTCTACCAGGTATCAGATTCAGAAGACATAGACGAGCTCAAAAATACAGATAAAATTGATTCAACAGAAAAATAAACCAAATGCAGTTACAAGATAACCTGCTATTACTTCTACCCATGCTGGTGCCATTCATTGGTGCTGTTCTATGTATCTTCTGTTGGCGGGCGATTGTCATCCAGAAGATAATCGCGCTACTAACGCAAATAGGCCTGACGGGGTGTTCCATCTGGCTGCTACAGCATGTAGTGCAGCAGGGCATAGCGACTATACAGATAGGTGGCTGGCCTGCACCCTTTGGAATTACCATCATAGCCGACCTCTTCAGTTGCCTGCTGCTCACAGCTGGTGCGTTGGCAGGCCTGGCCGTCATCATCTATTCATTTTATGATTTAGATAAACCCCGCATCCGTTTTGGCTACTACCCTGTTGTAATGATCATGCAAATGGGCATAGGTGGCACCTTACTGACAGGTGATTTATTCAACCTGTATGTCTGGTTTGAGATTCTCTTGATTTGCGCTTTTGTACTGATCACGATTGGGGGCACAAAGCAGCAATTGGAAGGTGCCTTAAAGTATGTGACCATCAACCTGATTGCCTCGGGGCTTTTGCTGGTAGGTATTGGTACCATCTATGGGATGGTTGGCTCCCTTAATATGGCCCAGATAGCCGTTCAGGCGCAGAACCTGCCGCATATGCAAGGGCTATTTGTCGTGGCTAGTATGTTCTTTATTGTGAGTGTGGGAATAAAGGCAGCTGTTTTCCCTTTGTTTTTTTGGCTTCCTGCCTCCTATCATACGCCTCCCATAGCTATTTCAGCTATCATCGCAGGCCTTCTCACCAAGGTGGGGCTATATGTACTGGTCAGGCTGTTTACGCTTATCTTTAAAGTTGAGCCGGGATTCACGACAGATGTACTCCTGGTAATGGCTGGCTTAACAATGGTGGTAGGGGTTCTGGGGGCTGCTTCTCAGAATGACTATAGAAAAGTATTGTCCTTTAGTATTGTGAGCCAGATCGGGTACATGCTCATGGGGCTTGCTATTTTCACACCTCTGGCCATTGCAGGCTCTGTTTATTTCATCATGCACAATATGTTAGTAAAAACGAACCTGTTTCTGGTAGGTGGTGCTGTAGCGCAGGAACAGGGTTCTTTTAACTTCAGGTACCTGGGAGGTGTATACAAGAAGCGTCCGCTTCTGGCGATTATATTTTTCATTTCGGCTATGTCATTGGCTGGCATTCCGCCTTTCTCTGGCTTCTGGGGTAAATTTATGCTGGCCAAAGCAGGCTTTGAAAGTGGCTTTTACACCATTGCTGGCATCTCCCTTGGAGCCGGGGTTATCACCATCATTTACCTCACAAAGATATGGAACCAGGTTTTTCTGAAGGATAAGTCAAAGGACATTCCAGTAAACCTACTACACAAACAGCCATTCAAAAAGATGCTGCAGCTGCCTATGCTGCTGTTGTTAACTGTTATTCTGGCACTCGGTATTTTCGCAGAACCCTTTATTCACCTGACCATGCAGGCTGCCGAAGAACTGCTTCATAGCGAAATATACATTAACGCCGTATTAAAAGAGAACTAAGGACAGGAAAGCGCCATGAAAACATTCATTATTCATTTTATAATTGCCGCCTTTGTCGTGAACTGGATATTGGTGCAGCAGGAGTGGCTTGAGTTTACTGCCGCTATGAGTATTCTTATCTTTCTCGCCGTTTTTTCACTATTATGGCTGAGTGCTTTATTGTATGACAAGCGCTATTTCATTAAGATACCGAAGGTGGTCAGCTTGCTCTTTTTCTTCCTGAAAGAGCTCTTTATGGCAAACCTGAAAATTGCCTATGATATCATGACGCCTCGTTATTTTATGAATCCTGCCATAGTGGCCTTACCGCTCCAGGCTTCTACTGATTTTGAAATAAGTTTGCTCTCCAACATGATCACCCTTACCCCAGGCTCCCTGGGTGTAGATATTTCAGAAGATCGCTCGGTGCTTTATGTACACCTGCTGTATGCTGACGAGGGTAACGCAGAAAAACTGAAGCAGGAACTGAAAAACGGATTTGAACGAAGAATATTAGAAATAACCCGATGAACATATTTGAAAACACACTTCTGATAGCCTTTTTTGTTTTAGGAATTTGCCTGCTTCTGGCGGCTATCCGGTTTGCCATGGGGCCAAGCCTGCTCGATCGTATCACTGCTTTCGATTTGATTGTGGCGAACGTGATCGGCATTATTGTGATTTACAGCAAACTGACAGTAGATGCCGAATTGATCGATGTCGCCTTAATTTTATCGCTATTTGGGTTTTTAGGGTCGATTTCCTTTACCTACTACATGTTAAGAAGATAACAGCCGATGAATATAGATTTGCATTTTGTTAAGGAAATTATCAGTAGTGTGCTTATTCTGATGGGCGTGTTTTTTATGCTGGTGGCCGCTATCGGGCTGTTGCGGCTCCCGGACTTTTACACGCGTATGTCGGCCATCACCAAAGGGGCTACGCTGGGGATGGGCTTAATCGTTTTGGGGATTGGCGTCTATTTCAACGATCCTGAAATGATGTTTAAAATCCTGGCGATTCTTTTCTTTACCATCATCACTTCACCTGTAGCAGCTCATGCCATTACGCGCACTGCCATCCACAAAAAAGTTACCTTCTGGAAAAAAACAAATCTCGAGGAGTTTGAGGAGTACTTGCGTGAGAACAGGCTGAAAGAGTATGCCGGCCAGAAAAAATACCCGAAGGAACCGCACAATAGCATCAAACGTGCTGATGATACTGAATAAACGGTCGTGCCGGATCAGCATAGTTTTTAATAGCATTCACCGAAGTAATCTCATTGCCAGGGTAAGATAAGGCTGTCAGGCTACCCCAAAAAACGCAACCGGAATCTATGTTAAGGGTGTTGTTGCGCCAAACAGGCTCATCTCCGACCGGGAATTCATGCTTATCTCCAGTGTGCTGGTGGACCTCACAGCCGGGATGGCTGCGCGTGAAGACGACAGGAGCAGAATGTAATGTGATGCCGTAACCTTTTCTGCCGCGTTATGCAGGTTGAACATGCATACTCCTGTTGCCTCCGTCTCTTTTATATCAATACAGGATTAACTTATTTTATAGTGGCGATGGACATAAAGCCGTCCTTGATACAGTTGCTCCAGTAACTGAAAACTGATTTTGCGGATCATGCTCCACGGCAATTTCCCCTACCCGCGGCGCTTTGTTTCCATCCGGGTTGCTTTCCTTTACAGCAATATAAGTGTATCATCCATAGGTGTGAGATCCAGGCCGATGAGCAATCTTTTCAGTGTGTTCATGATAGGTGGGTGGTTGTTTTTCTTTGAATAAGTAATAAATACGTTAAGCTAACTTCAACAGCCTGTAACTTAATAAGCGCAGGCAGGTAAGTATCTTATCATACGGTTTATGCTAAAATATATAGATTAAGTAAAACTTTCATGCTCTACACCCTCCTCGCCGGCTTATTGGTTGCCTTTGCTGCGCCGCTTCTCTACAACTGGCTGGGCAGGTATACTGTTTTTCCGCTGGCGCTGCTGCCCCTGTGCCTCTTTCTTTACTTCTGTGCGCAGGTGCCGCAGGTGCTGGAAGGAGGCAGCATACTCCAGTCTGTTACCTGGGTGCCTGAATTGGGTATGAATCTCACTTTCCAGCTGGATGGGCTTAGTCTGCTGTTTGCGCTGCTGATCTCCTTTTTCGGCTTCCTGGTTGTGATTTACGCCTACGGCTACTTGGGTAAGCATCCGCTGCTGGGGCGCTTTTATATGTACCTCACGCTGTTCATGACGTCCATGCTGGGGGTGGTGATGGCAGACAATATCTTTTGCCTGTTCCTATTCTGGGAACTCACCAGCATCAGCTCTTACCTGCTTATCGGCTTTAACCACGATCAGAAAGAGTCCCGCACCTCTGCCTGGCAGGCGTTGCTGGTGACAGGTGGCGGAGGACTGGCACTGATGGGAGGACTTATCCTGTTAAGCATTGCCAGCGGCAGCTATACCTTCAGCGGCATGATACTCAGTGGCAGCGGCGAAGTAGTAACGCATGCCTTATACCTGCCAGCGGTGCTGCTTGTCCTGCTCGGGTGTTTCACCAAATCGGCACAGTTCCCGTTTCATTTCTGGTTGCCGAATGCCATGGCAGCCCCCACTCCGGTAAGTGCGTACCTGCATTCTGCCACCATGGTAAAAGCTGGCATTTACTTACTGGCCCGGCTCTCTCCGGTTTTAGGAGGCACAGAGCTCTGGATGACCGCTCTTCTTGTGGTAGGCGGCACAACCGCTGTGGCAGGCGCATTAATGGCCCTACAGCAAACAGATCTGAAAGCCATACTGGCCTATACCACCATCAGTGCCCTAGGGCTACTGGTGATGATGCTGGGCATCGGATCCGTGCTTGCAATTGAAGCGATGCTGGTATTTCTGCTGGCGCACGCCTTGTATAAAGGCACCTTGTTTTTAGTGGCCGGCGCAGTGGATCACAGCACCGGTACACGCCAGGTAAGTGAACTGAGGGGCTTAGGCAGGAACATGACATACACGGGTATAGCGGCCACTCTGGCAGCTTTGTCCATGGCAGGTGTTATTTCCTTCTTCGGTTTTGTCGGGAAGGAGCTGCTTTACGAGGCATCGCTGGAAAGCAAAGTCTTTAACTGGTTTATTTTAGGGGTGAACATACTGGCCGGGATTACTTTTGTAGCTGTGGCCACACTCATGAGTTACAGGTTGTTCTGGGCAAAAACCTGCCATCCTACTGCCTTACTACATCATGCTTCTCCAAATTTATACCTCCCTCCGCTGGTGTTGGGGCTGATAGGTTTGGTTTTCGGACTTATTGCCGGTCTGTTTCCGGCACCCCTTTTAGAACGTGCTGCAGTCAGCATCCTGCCCAGGCAGCACGTGCACTTCGAGCTGGCGCTGTGGCACGGTTTCACGCCCGTGTTCGGCCTGAGCATGCTGACGCTCTTGCTGGGTTACCTGCTGTACCGGTACCTGCCGGGGCTTTACAAAACAACCCCCAGACTGCAAAAGCTATACCGCTACGGACCTGACAGTTTGTACCAAGCAGGCTTCGAAGGATTTCTGAAAGAGGCGAAACAATTTATTAATACCCTGCAAAACGGGTACCTCCGCAACTACATCATTTATATTGTCCTCTTTTTCTGCGGGCTGATGCTCTTTGTCTTGTGGAGAGATGCCCCCCACGTAAATCTTTTGGGTAGAGCAGATATTTGGCAGGAACTCCAGCTATACGAAGTCATACTATTTGTGCTGGTAGTGGCGGCCCTGCTCTATATACTGGGTACCCGCTCCCGCCTCACTTCTATCGTGGTCATGGGCTTGGTGGGTTATTCCGCAGCCTTGGTTTACATTCTTTACGGAGCCCCGGATGTGGCCGCCACCCAGTTACTGATAGAAACGCTCACTGTCGTGATTTTTGTGCTCCTGCTGCACAAACTACCTGCTTTCTGGTACCTGTCGCACCAGTTCCGGAAATATAAATTCATTGCCATCTCCATCCTTTTTGGTGCTGTAATGACTTATACACTGCTGTTAGTGCAGGAACATGCTGTGGAATCAGAACTGAAGGAATTTTACGGCGAGGCCAGCTACCTGCAGGCGCATGGCAGGAATGTGGTGAATGTGATACTGGTCGACTTCCGGGGCCTGGATACACTAGGAGAGATAACGGTGCTGGCAGTGGCGGCCCTGGGGATATTTGCCTTGCTGCGCCTGAAACCGGAGAAAGGAGGTAAGCCTTGAGGACCATTATTTTTTCCACAGCCATCCGCCTGCTCACGCCCGTGTTCCTGCTTTTCTCGGTATACATCCTCTTCAGGGGGCATAACCATCCCGGGGGCGGTTTCATAGGCGGGCTAATTGGTTCTATCGCGTTTGTGTTTCATGTGCTGGCACACGGGGCGAATGCCACCGCCCGGGTCTTCTTCAGCCTGACACTTTACCATTACCCGCGCCAGGCCGGGCATAGCCGCACCCGCTATTTCATGCAAATTATGAACGCCAACTTAAGGGGCCGGCGCAAAGGCTATAAGGAAAACCGGTGGAATTATATATTTGTGCGGGTAAGGCCGGTATATATCATAGCCTTTGGGTTACTGCTGGCTGTTACCAGCGGCACTATCGGCTTGCTGGCGGGCCAGCCTTATATGGCTGCTTTCTGGATGGATGTGCACCTCCCGGTGCTGGGTTCGCTGGGAACACCGCTGCTCTTTGACGCGGGTGTTTATTTGCTGGTATTGGGCATGGTGCTCAAAATGATCTTTACAATGTCTAAAGAATAAATATGGAGGTTCTGTTACCCTTTCTCATCGGCACTTTGTTCTCGGTCAGCCTATATTTTATTTTGCACCGCCACCTGTTCAAGCTTATCCTTGGCCTTATTCTTTTCGGGCTGGCAACTAACCTGTTCCTGTTTGTTGTAGGCGGCATTTCAACCGGAGATGTAGCCATTATTCCGCTGGATAAGGAAGTAGCGGAAGATCCTTTCCCCGATCCGGTGCCACAGGCCCTCCTGCTCACAGCCATTGTGATCGGATTCGGCCTGCAGGCGTTTGCCATTGTTCTTATCCGAAGGGTGTACGAAACCCTTAAGTCGAACAACCTCGATGACCTGAAAACCACCGATAAAACCTGAATCCTTCATAAACCCATTTTCAGAGCATGTTTAAATTTCATTTTTGCAAGCGAAAATTGTTCAGAAAGGGTTCTGGCGAAGCGTTTTTTGAGCAGCATAGCAGCGCTATGGTGCGAGAAAAAGGTGAAGACAGGTTCCTTTATGAGCGGTTTGCAGCGCAAAACATGAATTTTAAACATGCTCTCAGAGTCTTTGATTCTGGCAACAGCAACAGATCAGCCACGCATGAACCCTAGCCTGCTCCTTTTACTACCCTTACTTCTGCCGCTCTATGGAGCAGTGTTCTGCCTGCTGTTCTGGCAGCGGGTCAGGGCACAGGTATTCATAGCGGCAACGGCACAATTGGGGTGGTTTGTATCGGCGGGCCTGCTGCTTTACGAGGTGTCACAAACTGGCTTCCTGACGACGCAGATCGGAAGATGGCCTGCTCCTTTTGGAATAACACTTGTAGCCGATCTTTTTAGTGCCCTCATCTTAGCGAGTGCCTCCATTGTTGGCATCGCGGTTTTCCTGTTCTCGCTACAGGGCCTGGACAGCATGCGCAAGAAATACGGCTACTTTCCACTGCTGTTGTTCCTGCAGTTGGGTGTGAGCGGTGTCTGCCTGACGGGTGATATCTTTAACCTGTATGTATGGTTTGAGGTGCTGCTGATTTGCTGCTTTGCCCTCCTGGCATTGGGCGGCACAAGGGCTCAATTGGAAGGCACACTGAAGTATGTCACCATAAACTTTTTCGCCTCAGGAATTCTGCTGACAGGTGTAGGAGTGGTGTATTCCCTCTACGGCTCGCTTAATATGGCAGAGCTGGCCCAGGTTGTTCGTCAGCCAGACCACCCCAACCTGCCATTGCTCACCCTTTGCAGTGTTTTCTTCCTGACCGGGTTTGGAATAAAGTCTGCTATTTTCCCGCTTTTTTTCTGGCTACCGGCCTCCTATCACACCCCCCCGATTGCTATTTCTGCCTTTATTGCAGGCCTCATCTCGAAAATAGGTATTTATTCTTTAATTCGGCTTTTCACGCTGATCTTTATACCAGACGCCGCTTTTATGCAGCCTCTGTTGCTGGTATTGTCTGCCCTCACCATGGTAATTGGTGTGATAGGTGCTGCCGCCCAGAAAGATTTCAGGAAAATCCTCTCCTTCCACATTATCAGCCAGATTGGGTATATGCTGATGGGTTTGGCTATTTTCACGCCCTTGGCCCTGGCAGGCAGCATTTATTTCATTATCCATAACATACTCGTTAAAACGAACCTGTTTCTGGTGAGCGGCGTGGTGGCACAGCAACATCATACCTTCTCTTTAAAAAAGCTGGGAGGCCTTTATCTGAAACAGCCGTTCCTGGCCCTCCTGTTTTTCTTGTCGGCACTGGCCTTGGCAGGCATCCCCCCGCTGTCTGGCTTCTGGGGAAAATTCATGTTGGCGATGGGCGGTTTTGAAGCTGGTAACTACGGCATTGTGGCTGTCTCGCTCTGCGTCAGCCTAGTCACGCTTTTTTCAATGACAAAGATCTGGAATGAAGTATTCTGGAAAGCCAAGCCACCCAAATCCAGTAAGCCTGCAGTTGCAAAAGCAGTAAGCATACGCCACCCGATGCTCCTGTACGCACCCCTAGTGTTGCTCCTCGTGTTTATACTGCTAATCAGCCTGTATGCACAGCCTGTCATAGCACTGGCACAGAGAGCAGCCAACCAATTACTATACACCAATAGTTACATAGAAGCCGTACTTAAGAAGTAAGCATGGAGGCGAAATTCAGGGGAGCTTCCCCTGGTGGGCAAGGCAGCTTTCAGTCCGGACATAACGTACACATATGCGGGTATTTTTCTTTCACAGTATTCTGACCTTTGTGGTTGTTTTTCTTTTTCTTCGGCAGGGTTTGGCCCCGCTGCCTTATAATGCGGCAACAGCTTCACTGGCTTTTCTGCTGTTGTTCATCCTGCTCTGGTTGACCACGTGGTTCTATCGGCGCACTTATTTCCGGAAGCTGCCGAAGGCCGTTAATTTCATCTTTTTTTTCCTGAAGGAAATGCTATTGGCTAACATGAAAATAGCCTTCGATATTTTAACACCGCGCTATTACATGAATCCAACCGTGATTGCATACCCCCTGCGTTTAAAAACAAATTTTGAGATTATGCTGCTGGCCAATATGATTACGCTTACCCCCGGAACGCTGAGTCTTGATATAAGCAAGAACAGAAAGATACTTTATATCCATGCCCTGTATGTGAAAGACAATAACACGGAGACCCTGAAGCAGGAAATAAAGAATGGCTTTGAACGAAGAATACTAGAGCTGACAACATGAGCATTTTTCAGACAACACTAACAATTTCGATGGTTGTCCTTAGCTTTTGCCTGCTGCTGACAGCTGTACGGTTTGCTATCGGCCCCACCTTGCCAGACCGAATCACGGCCTTCGACCTGATCGTAGCCGACGTGATCGGTATCATTGCTATCTACACCGAGTTTACAGGTAATGAGGATCTCATTGACGTCGCGATTATCCTCTCCCTGTTCGGGTTTCTGGGCTCCATTTCATTTGCCTATTATCTCATGAAAATCACTAAATGACCATGCTTGAAAACATAGACTGGATCCTGGTAAAGGATATCATCAGCTGCGTATTTATCCTGTCCGGGGTTTTTTTCATACTAGTGGCTACGATTGGGTTGCTCCGCCTGCCTGATTTTTACATCCGGATGTCTGCCATCACAAAAGGAAGCACCCTTGGCCTGGGACTCATTTTGTTCGGGCTCGGCATATACTTTAACCAGCCAAGTATGCTGCTCAAAGTACTGGCCGTTATCACGTTCACGCTCATCACGGCCCCTGTGGCGGCGCATGTTATAGGCCGTACGGCAGTGCAGAATAAAATTCCTTTTTGGGAATATACAAACCTGAAGGAATTTAAGAAGTATTTGCACAGGGAACACCTTGAAGAGGTAGTGAACTATGACAAATATGAGGAGCAGGTGCTCAAGAAGAAGAAAAAGGAGAAGAAGGAGAAGAAGGCTGCTGCTCGTGAGAAGTTTGGTGAATAAAGGGCCTTACAGAGTGCGCATACTGCCTGAATGACTCTACAGCGGTAAGCTCATGGTCAGGATAAGTTAAGGCGGTAAGGCTTCCTCCAAAGACACAGCCTGTGTCAATGTTGATGGTATTGTTACGCCAGATGGGTTCATGTACGGGAGTATGTCCGTATACCACAATTGCTTTACCACAATAGGTAGCGGCCCAATCTAAACGTACAGGCAGGCCGCGCTCATCCTGTGCACCGCTGGTAGGGCCATACAGGCACAAAGCCCGGACTCCCTTTGAATTCCGGCCATGCAGGCGTTCTTCCAGTCCGGCATGTGCAATAACCAGCCGCCCCTGGTCTAAAATGATGTGATGCGGGAGTTTACCCAAAAAGACTTTAACCCGCTCATGAAACGCAGCATCATAGCGCTCCATCTGCGCGACAGTTAACTCCAGGCCATGCCGCACCTGCACATTGTGGCCCAGTAGTTGGCGGTATAGCTTATTATCGTGGTTGCCACTCACACAGTAGGCTTGCCCTGCCTCCACCATATCCATAACCAGACGGAGCACCTCCGGGGAATTGGGTCCACGGTCTACCAGGTCGCCAACAAACAAAGCCTTAAAATTTTCAGGCGGCTTTACCCTGTATTGCTGCTGTTCGTCATTGAAGTGGATGTTATAATGCAGTCGCTGCAACAGCGCGAGCAATTCTTCAAAACAGCCGTGCACATCGCCGATTATATGAAAAGGGCCATGTTCATCCGTAAGAATGAGAAAATCATTATCGTGCTCTGCCTGTTTCGCCATTTTTTTAAGAGTGCTTATCTAAATCTTTCCATACCTAGATAGCAATACAACCTATTTATAACAGTAAAAAGTGCCAGTAGGTTATGGAGATCAGCTTTTTTTTGTGAGCGCATCGCAAAACAACTAAAGAGAGGCTCCCCAACTATGTATATGCAGCCCCAGGCGATGTATCCAGAATTGGATATCCGTTAGATTCTTTATGCAGTGCTTTCATCTCCTTAAGCCTCCTCTGAAGGTAAATTCCTTTTTTCCAGCCATCAAAATAAAAATTTATACTTGCATAAGGTTCTTGTTAGCCTTTGTTCTTCCTAATTTTACTTATCTAAAACAACTCCTTCAGGAAGTGCACCTGCAATGCCTCATTACAAGAAATTAAAAATCCCTCTCCTTTGGCTACGGCGCCATACCTCCGACCGTGAGTTTATGCTTATTTCCAGTGTACTTGTTGGTTTTACAGCCGGAATGGCTGCAGTTGCCCTAAAATCACTGGTGCATTATATCCATGTATTACTGGCTTATGGAAACCGCCTGTTAGACCAGCCTTACTGGCTAGTTATTTTCCCAATTATTGGTATCCTGCTCACAGTGTTGCTGGTGCGCACGCTTTTTAACGGCACAATCGGGCGTGGAACAGCGAATGTGTTATTTAACATCTCGCAGAAATCAAGTATGATGGAGCGGCATAAAATGTTTTCGCATGTGCTCACGAGCGGGATAACGGCCGGATTTGGTGGCTCAGCAGGTCTGGAGTCTCCCATTGTTGTAACGGGTTCTGCCATCGGCTCCAATTACGGCAGGGAATATCACCTGAACTACCGCGACCGTACTTTGTTGTTAGCGAGTGGCGCGGCGGCCGGCATTGCAGCGGTATTTAATGCGCCCATAGCTGGTGTTCTTTTTGCCATTGAAGTGCTGCTGACAGATATCAGTATCGCTGCTTTTATTCCGCTTATTATTTCGGCAGTGGTCGGCGCACTCTGTTCCAGAATAATACTGCAGGAAGAAATTCTCTTCAATATCGGACAAATCGAGTTTTTTGCCGCCAACCATGTGCCTTTCTATGTGCTGCTGGGTATACTGGCCGGTATAATATCGGTATACTATACCCGCATGGCGCTGCGTGTGGAGGAGCTGTTTGAATTGTACCAGGGCAAAGCCTATACCCGTGCCATCATCGGGGGCATGTTACTGGGGCTGCTGATTATGCTGTTCCCGCCCTTGTTCGGGGAAGGCTACGGCAGCATCACCCTACTCGAACAGAACAATGCGGAAAAATTGTTGCAGGACAGCTGGCTTGCCTTTTTCGGCACGAACGAGTGGCTGGTGCTTTGTTTTGTGGGGGCACTGGCACTGGTAAAAGTTTTTGCCACGACTATCACTATCGCTTCCGGCGGAAATGGAGGCAATTTTGCCCCCTCTATGTTTGTGGGGGCCTCCACAGGTTTTTTCTTCTCACGGCTTGTCAACCTCCTCAACATTAGCAGCCTGCCCGTCAGCAGTTTTTCGATGGTGGGCATGGCCGGAATTCTTAGTGGCGTGATGCATGCCCCCCTCACCGCTGTCTTTCTCATAGCCGAAATCACCGGGGGCTACACGCTCATGATACCCCTGATGATAGTGGCAGCCACGTCTTTTGCCCTAGTTAAATACTTCGAGCCTTACTCACTGGACACCAAAAAGCTGGCGCAGAAAGGACAGCTGCTGACGCACAACAAGGACCGCACGATTCTGCATATCATGAAAATCCGCCACCTGATAGAGACGGAATTTCAGCCTGTTTCGCCGGATGCCATGCTGGGCGAATTGGTACAGGTCATCGCTGATTCCCGCCGCAACTTATTCCCGGTAGTGAATGCGGAGCAGAAGCTGGAAGGCATCATTCTACTGGAAAATGTACGCGAAATCATGTTCAAATCAGAAAAGTATGACGTGGTTAAGGTAAAGGAACTTATGATTAAACCTCCTGCCGTGGTGCAATACGATGATAATATGGCGGATGTGATGAAGAAGTTTGACGAATCAGGGGCCTGGAACCTGCCTGTTCTGCTGGATGAAAAATACATCGGTTTTGTGTCTAAATCCAGCATCTTCACCAAATACAGAAAGCTCCTGATTAAGACCACGAATGTCTGAAAGTTTTCTTTTTCAGTGAAGCAGCATGCAAAGAATAGAAGCTAAACCACTTGAATAAACAAAACCTATCTTTCGCTAATGCTATAGCTGCATAAGTGAAAGATAGGTTCCTACTATGAAAAGTATTTTAATCTTTCTGCAGCTATTTTACATAATTGTGGCAATAGACTTAAAGCCATCCATAAGGCATTTCGCCCAAAAATTGAAAATAGAGTTTTCGTCTTCGTGCGCTACATCTACCTCTGCCACGCGCGGTTGCTCCCCTTCACTCCCCGGATTGCTTTCCTTCACAGCTACCCAGTTTGCCAGCTCCGAGAGTATTTCTTTTCCCAGGGATTGGTCTCCACCTGTTCCTTTAGACAGGAGTTCTATCTCAAAGTTGCTGTAGATAAGTCTGAATGTACCTGTTGCCTGCTCATTTGTTAGCTCTAAATCAACGCTCCCCCTGCTTATTTGCCCGCTTTCAATCCGTATAAAAGCAGTAGGCGCTACCATAGGGTTCAGTATTTTGGGATCTGTTGAAGCTACCTCACCAACTAAGGTATGATAGCCATTCTCCTCTAATAGCGGCATCCGCGAGGTTATATTAGCCCTGGTTTTACCCATAACTAAACCATTGGCCTGCACCACAGCAGGATTCTCCATTGATATATGTTCTGGCATATTACTGAAATTAGAAACAGTTATCTCCAGATTTTCCAAAGTGAAAAGACCGCGCTCTGCTGCCTCCGGCACAATGGTTTCGTATTTGATAAAACCACTTGTCAGTTCAACAGTGTCCACCAGGAACTTTACCTGCACGTTCTGCACTATTTCATGCGGAAAAGGCCTTTTGTACTTATTTTCAAAGTTCTTCTTGTCTTTGAAAATATCAAGAGACGGCTCCTGGATAAGCAGATGCCGCGCAATCAGGTTGCTGTTGCGGGAATGCTCTGGAAAATCTATCCCGGTTAATGCGATCAGGGGTATATCTGACTCCATATACGCCGTAGCCTCTCCTTTCGCCTCTGCCATGCTGGTGGGGTCTGTGGTTGGGTTTAGACTTACCTGCTTTGCCTGGAGCATGCTACTATCCGTATTCATCACTATAGAATCCGCTGTTAGCCTGTACAGTTTATCAGAAGTGAAAAAAGCTGCCTGTTCAGCATTAAATATGACGCGCGCTGCATAATAGGCTCTGTCCTGCGCCTGGAATGACTGACTATCCAGTCTTATATCATCCACGGTGAGGTTAAATTGCTGTATAGAAAATATCGTTGATGCTGTATCCGTATCATCCCGATAGCTGACTTTCCCACTACCAAGGTCTATTTGTCCTATCTGAAGCCCTTTTATTCTATCAGGCACCGATGCGTGCAGCGGTTCCTCCTGCGAGGTGGTGTCCTTTCGCATCATCGTCACCAGCATTTCAGGATTTTCTATTATAAATTCATCCAGTTGCGGATCACTACCAAACAGCACTGCCAGGTAGTTGAGTCCATTCAGCGCTATTTCCCTGGACTGAAGATCCATCAGCGTTGGCGATACATCCTTATACTGGCTGTTCAGTTGCTGCCAGCGCTCATAATCGGGTGTCAAAGAAAGACTGTCTACTGACAGATTACCTATAAAAGGTGAAAGCTGCAGTCCGTGAAGTTGAAGTTCATAAACACCGTCAGACTGCTCCGCCACCATTCGCTCCAGCTTGTTTTCCAGCCAAATCGTTAGAAAAAACAAACCCACAAAAAGGAATAAAGCTATCCCAAAAGTCCATGCCCCTATTTTCAGCCAGCGTTTGACCTTGTTGTTTTCGTCATCGTTATATCTCACAATCAAATATTTTAAATTTCAATTGTAACTACGGATGTATGCAAATACATTTTAATGTTTAAGCAATTTATTTATGAATATAAAAATTGTGAAACTGATTGAGAACGAGTATATTTATTGAACAAACGTTCATTCATAAAAATGAAGAAGACAGAGGAGAAGCGGGAAAAAAGCAAAAAAATATTGGTGGAGACAGCACTCAGCCTCTTTTCAGAAAATGGATACGAAGCTACTTCCATTCGTCAGATAGCTTCAGAAGCTGGTGTATCTTTAGGGCTGATGTACAATTACTTTAGTAGTAAAGAGGAACTACTGCTGGAAATATTCCGCCTTGGCTACAAAGACATCCAGCATTCTTTTGCCAAATCAGGTAAGCCAGAAGGCACATCAGCATTAAAGCAACATATCCTACAAACGGTCCAGCTTCTGAAAGAAAAGAAACATTTCTGGCGCCTGCTGCATAGCCTCCGGTTTCAGCGCAACATAATGGCACCTGTTGCACTGGAGGTACAAGAACAGATAAATTATGTGGAGGCACAGCTGAAAGATAATCTTATGGAGGCTGGTGTTCATGCACCGGACCTGGAAGCAAAACTTCTTTTTGCCTCCATTGATGGCATGGCCATGCATTACCTGCTGAACGAGAACTATCCTCTTGACGAAGTAGCGAACCAGTTGATTCAAAAATATACAACCCACTAAACAGATAAAACTATGAAATCCCCCAAATGGCTTGACCGTATTCTCTACCCGTTCCAGCACCATACCTTGCAACTAGAGGCGGGGCAAATGCATTATGTGGATGAAGGCAGTGGCGAGACCATTTTGTTCGTGCATGGAACACCCACCTGGTCATTTGTGTGGCGGCAGCAAATAAAAGCACTTAGCCGCAACTACCGCTGCGTTGCCCCGGACCACCTGGGTTTCGGCCTTTCTGATAAACCAGGTGATAGCTTTCCCTATACTCCTGAAGCACATGCAGATAACTTAGAAGCGCTGATAGAGCACCTGCAACTCCGGAATATCACCTTGGTAGTGCATGATTTTGGTGGTCCTATTGGGCTGCGTTATGCGCTGCGCCACCCTGAAAACGTGAAAAACCTGATTATACTGAATTCCTGGATGTGGAACCTGCAGGACGAAAAGCAGATAAACAAAATCAGCAAGTTCATGAGCGGAAGCATCGGCAGGTTCTTATACCTGCGCGGCGGATTTTCTGTGCGGATGTTACTTCCCAGAGGCTACCATCAGCGCAAGCATCTTACGAAAGATATTCAGAACCACTATCAGAAGCCGCTTACCTCCGCTTCTGACAGACTAGGCACCTGGAACTTTGCAAAGGCCTTACATGAGGCGAATTCTTATTTTGAAGCACTATGGGAACAGCGGGAGAAATTGAAAGGAATAAACAAGCTTATACTTTGGGGAGAGAAAGACGCGCTGCTACCCCTGCACTTCCTGGACAGATGGAAAGAAGCTTTTCCGGAAGCTAAAATTGTGAGATTAAAAGCGGGTCATTTTCTGCAGGAGGAAAACGGTGGTGAGGTAGCAGATGAAATAAAAAAGGTATTAGCTATATAAAATATTGGCACGAAAATAGAGATTGCGATTTAAATTAAAAGTTTAAATCTAATACCATGAAAAAGCTATTCTCATTCTCTCTGCTGTTGGTTTTCAGTTTCTTTTTCATGTCATGTGAGAAAGAAGAAACAGTCACTGTTCTACCTGAAACAGAAGCTAAAATGGACAGAAGCTTTGACTTTAATTCTGACGATATAGATGAGAAGGCAAGTTATACCCTTGACGCTGATGAGACCCAGCTGGTTCTGGAAAATAAAATACTGGAGGTAAGCTTTTCACCTGCTCGTCAGGATGGAAAAGATGCTATATTTTTCGAAATTTATGAAGCGGATTTAGCGAATGGATATGTTGGCAAATATAAAGTGCAGTCTTTGCCAGACCCAGCGTCAGGTCCGGCAAAAACTACCTATTATCACTACATGAACTCAGGTTCAGGCAGCGTCCTCCTGAGTGGTGGCAATACTATTGACGGGGAGTTCGAAATCACTTCCTTTGATTATGAAACACAGTTAGCCAGTGGCAAATTTACCGTTGTGATGAAAGATGTGACTGACCCTACCCGCTACAACGCTAACCTGGCTGATGCACGCAAATGTGACGTGACTGTAACAGGGGAGTTCACAAACCTGATACTAGTGAAGCCATAACAAAAAAACAACGTCAGGTTTACTTAGGCGTGTCGCTGTTTTTTTGTTTACTTTAGTTTTGCTTTTGTTACTTCTTATGCCGCTCCTGCAGCACCTCCACCACATCTTTTAGCTCCAAACCGGTTGCCGAAAGAAGCACCAGCAGGTGGTACAGTAAATCAGCTGCTTCGCCTTTCATGGTGTCTAACTTGCCTGCCACGGCATCAATTACCGTTTCAACAGCTTCCTCCCCTACTTTCTGGGCAATCTTATTCACGCCTTTTTCAAACAGGAAATTGGTATAAGAACCTTCTATCGGATTGGCTTTTCGTTGCTGTATAACCTCTTCAAGGTCAGCGATGAAACGGATAGCAGCAGCACGGTTAGAGGCAGCCTCCTCTCCGAAACAACTGGTGGAGCCGGTATGGCAGGTTGGGCCAGTTGGGTTAACCTTTATCAGCAGTGAGTCTGCATCACAGTCGCGGTTAATGCTCTTTACCTGCAGTGTATTGCCGGAGGTCTCTCCTTTTGTCCAGAGCCGGTTTTTTGAGCGCGAAAAAAAGGTAACCAGTCCCTCCTGCCGGGTCTTGTCCAGCGCCTCCTGGTTCATGTAGCCCAGCATCAGCACCTGGCCCGTCAGTTCATCCTGTATAACAGCTGGTACAAGACCGCCTGTTTTTTCAAAATCTAATTCCACCTATTTTGAGTTAAAAAGTTAGAAAGTTAGAGAGTTAGAGAGTGCAGCATAAGGATTGCGCTTTCTAACCCACTCACTTATTCAAAATTGATTATATACGAACATCCACGCCTTGCTCCTTCAGGTATTTCTTCAGGTCAGGCACTTCCAGTTCACGGAAATGGAACAGGCTGGCAGCCAGTGCCGCGTCAGCATGTGCCTGATGAAATACATCTGCAAAGTGTTCCATACTGCCTGCACCGCCCGAGGCAACTACAGGAACTGTAACGGATTTGGCTACAGCTCCTGTAATATCCAGGGCAAAGCCTGCTTTGGTGCCATCGTTGTTCATGCTGGTAAGCAGGATTTCGCCTGCCCCTAAATCTGTCACTCTTCGGGCCCAGTCTACGGTGGCATGTTCTGTTTCTACGGTACCGGCACGGGCGTAAACTTTCCACCCGGTGGCATCAGTATATTTGGTATCCACGGCCACGGTGACGCACTGGCTGCCGAAGCGTTTTGCTAAATCCTCCACCAGTTGCGGATTTCGTATGGCAGCTGAATTGATGGATACTTTATCCGCTCCTGCCTGCAACAACACCTCCACATCTGCCACTGCGCTGATACCGCCTCCTACTGTAAAAGGTATATCGATGTGGCGGGCAATGTCGCGTACGAGTTCAGCAAAAGTTTTGCGTTCCTCGTTTGTGGCCGTGATATCTAAAAATACAAGCTCGTCAGCGCCTTGTTCGGCATACCACTTCGCCAGTTCCACAGGGTCTCCTGCATCACGGATATTCTCAAAACGCACGCCCTTTACGGTACGTCCGTTCTTAATATCGAGGCAGGGTATAATGCGTTTTGTTAGCATATAAATCGCTCTAAGTCTTTTAACTGAATTGTACCCTCATAAATCGCTTTGCCTATGATGGCACCTTCCACGCCTATTTTCTGCAGCACTTCCAGGTCTTCTATCGTCGTGACGCCACCGCTTGCTATCAAACCTGCTTTCGGAAGCGTCGCCTTCAGTTCGCGGTAGGTATCGATAGAGGGGCCCTGCAATTTACCGTCCTTGCTTACATCGGTACAGATAAACAGTTTTGCTCCCGTCTCTATGTAACCAGAGATAAAATCCTGCAGCGCATAATCGCTTTCTTCTGTCCAGGCGCTGATGGCAATGTGCTGGCCTTTAAAATCAGCACCTATGATGATTTTGTCCGGGCCGTACTGTTGAAGCCAGCCTTTCACCGTTTCCGGCTCCCGCACCGCAATGCTTCCGGCCGTAATCTGTGAAGCTCCTGCATCAAATGCCTGTTGCACCGCCTCCGCTGACTGCAGGCCACCGCCGAAGTCGATGATTAACCCAGTATTTGCTGCGATTTTCTCCAGAACAGCTAGGTTCACTGGCTTTCGGGCTCTCGCACCGTCCAAATCAACTAGGTGCAAACGCTTGACGCCGTGCGCCTCGAAGCATTTGGCTACTTCCAACGGATTGCTGTCATAGGTTGTCTGCTGAGAAAAATCTCCTTCTGTCAGGCGAACGCACTGGCCGCCGATCAAATCTATGGCTGGTATAATTTCCATCATAAGGCTAAAAAATTCTTAATAATTTGTGAGCCGGCAGGCCCGCTTTTCTCGGGGTGGAATTGCGCGGCATAAAAGTTTTTATACTGCAAAGCAGCAGAAAAAGGCTCCGGGTAGTTGGCTTGGGCAATAGTAAAATCGCTGTTCGGCACATAGTAACTGTGCACAAAGTACATGTACTCCTGCTCTTTTAGCCCCTCAAACAACGGCGAAGCAAGGTTCTCCAACTGGTTCCAGCCCATGTGCGGCACCTTCAAATCTGTCTGGAAGCGCTTTACCTGCAACGGGATAATGCCCAGCAAATCAGTGTCGCCCTCCTCGGAATGCTCGCACAGCAATTGCATGCCCAGGCAAACCCCAAAAAAAGGCTGCTCTAGTGTTGGCAGAAGTTTGTCGAGGTTACGGGCTTTGAGCTGTGCCATGGCCGACGAAGCCTCTCCCACTCCCGGAAAGATTACTTTGTCAGCAGACTTGATGGTTTCGAAGTCAGCGCTCAGTGTTGCTTGAATGCCCAGCCGCTCCAGCGCAAACAGCACCGACTGAACGTTACCGGCTTTATAATCAACTATAACTAAGTTCATCTCTTTAGACGTAAGATATTAGATGTTAGACATAAGACTATTGTATACAGGCGACCGATTTCCAACTCAGTTATGGGACATATGCTAAGTTAAAGCACGAATCCTGTGTATTTCGTTAATCTTATAAATCCTGATTCAGACAAACAAAAAAGCCTGACCCATTTCGGAGTCAGGCTTTGGAAATATTGTTTATGTATTTAGCAAATCCAAAGGCAGAGGGCTCCGAAACGAGTGCTTCGTGCATGGTGATGATGAATATGTGCGCTGATGCCTGCCATTGTTACAAAGATAGAACTTGCCGTGTATAATGTATAGCCAATGCTCAAAAAATTTAAAGCAGAGTGCCTGTCAGTATTGCCGCGGCAATGGAGAAATAAATCACCAGACCGGTTACATCGACCAGTGTCGCCACAAAAGGGGCCGAAGAGGTGGCAGGGTCCAGGCGTAATAAGCGGAGCAGAAACGGTATCATAGAACCTGATATTGTTCCCCAAAGCACAATGCCTACCAGCGAGAGCCCTATTGTGATGCCTATCAAGTTTGCATATTCGCCATAGTCATAAAAGCCTGCCTGCTGCCACAGAATTATTCTAAGATATCCTACGGTGCCCAGTATCAAGCCTAGTAGCAAACCTGATAATACTTCTTTCCGCATGACGTACCACCAGTCCTTGATGCCAAGTTCCTTGATCGCCATAGCCCGCACAATCAACGTTGCTGCCTGTGAGCCGGAGTTACCGCCACTGGAAATAATCAATGGAATAAACAAGGCCAGCACCACCGCCTGTTCAATTTCGCCTTCGAAGAAGCCCATGGCCGAGGCTGTCAGCATCTCCCCCAGAAACAGGATGAGCAATACACTTGCCCGTTTTCTTACCAGCGTCATCAAGGGCGTTTCGGTATAAGACAGCTCCAGGGCCTCCAGGCCACCGAATTTCTGGATGTCCTCTGTATCCCGGCGCTCAATCTCATCGAAGATGTCATCAAATGTCACTATACCCACCAGCACACCATTTTCTGACACAACCGGCATAACTGCTCTGTCATACTTATCGAAGTGCTCAATGGCTTCTTCCCTGGTCATGGTGGTGGTGAGGCACACAAACTGGTAGTCCATTAATGACTCAATCGTTTGCTCTTCATCGGCCATCAGCAGTTTGCCTATTCGAATATCATCAATGAGTTTGTTTTCTTTGTCGATGACGTACAGGTGGTTCAGTGTCTCCGCTTTTTTGCCATAGCGTTTGATGTTGTTCATAGCCTGCCTGATGGTCCACCCTTTTTTGGCCTGTATATAGTATGGCGTCATGATGCGGGCAATGCTCTTTTCGGGGTAACCCAGCAGGTTCAGGGCAATGCTTTTCTCCTCATCCGACAGCAGGTTGATGGATTCCTTGATAAGCAGGTCCGGGAAATTCTCAAAGATTTCGGTCCGGTCGTCCGGAGCCATGTTCTCCAGCATATCGGCTGTGTCGCGGGAGCCTATCTCCTTCAGTATATCTTCCTGTATGTTGTGGTTGAAATAAGTAAAGACTTCTGCTTTGAGTGTACCGGGCAACAGCAAAAATGCTAAAACTCTTTCTTTGGCGCTTAATTCAGTAATGACTTCCGCAATGTCGTTGGGGTGCTTGTGTCGGAGGTCTTCAAAGTTTATATCAGTACGGAAACTGTCAAGTGCTTTAACCATTGTATTTTAATATAGTCATTCTTAAAGGCTTTACTATTCAGAAACGAAACAGTTGCTCTTTACGCCTCCAAAGCAAGAAACCACATACGAAGCAGAAGCCGGTTTTAGATATTTACCCCATATGCAAATGACGCTGCTGCATCATTTCAAATTAATTTGTACTTGAAGTGCAAAGATGCACAATCAGTTCAGGTTCAGGCCAAATGCCAGTCCTACCCAGGGCTTGCGTTGGTAAATCCACAGTTCCCGGTTTTGGTCCAGTAAATGATCGATGCCGATAGCCAGGCCTAGGGTAAAATTATTAATTCCCACAATACCGGCTACCCCATTCACAAGCACAACCCCATCATACTCATACTCCACCAGGCCCTGCGTCACGGATTCGTTCATAAAGGCAGATCCCAGGCCGGTGAAAAGTCCCATGCTGAAGCCAAAATGGTTAAAATGCCTCTTATAATTCCCTAGAGGCGTTTCGGTATAACCCATTCTGTAATAGTCATTGCGCAGGCCCAGGTAAATCGCTGCCTGAACACTCGTGTTAAGCTGTTTTGGAAACCCGGCGGTACCCGAACGGTACTTCAGCGGTATCGTCAACACATCTACATCAAAAGAGGGTTGTGAGAAAGTATAGTGGACAGCCAGCGGTTCCTCTCTTTCTGAAGTAATGTCTATTTTCACTCCCCGCAATGTATCCGGCACTGGGCCCTGTGCCGATGGCCGCAGCGGGTAAATTATCAGGGAGTCTTCTTCTTCCTGAAAATCTACATACATGCGTTTAGCGGAAGCATCATTTAGCCTTACCCTATAAAATCCTTCTGAAAACTGATATTTGGAGGATTCCTGCAGCGTTGAACAGCCTGTGGCTAAAAGGCTGAATAATAAAAGAATAAGAACAGCGGTTTTTTTATTTCTACGCTTTTCAGGAGTGTCGTTTCTGAAAAAAATATTCAAGTAAAGTTTATTCATAGTTTATGATACTGCGATTTATCATACGGAAAAACGGTGTATGATGCATTTATACCACATCAAAAAGCCTGAATCTGGACGAATCAGTTTTTTGATGTGGTATAAATGCATCATTAAAGCGGCAGCTTAAAAGCTTTCGCGCAGTTGGTATGTCTGCCGCATGCGCTTCACCAGGCGCTCCGACTCCTGAAAATTCAGTGTCTGTTGGCCATCAGAGAAAGCCTCTTCCGGCTTTTGGTGCGTTTCGTAGATAACGCCATCTGCACCGGCCATCACCGCTGCCAGCGACATTTCCTCTACATAGGCTCGCAATCCAATCCCGTGTGACGGGTCCACAATTACGGGAAGGTGGGTTTTGGCTTTCAGTACCGGCACTGCATTCAGGTCCAGCACGTTGCGGTAAGCATTCTCGTAAGAGCGGATGCCGCGCTCGCAGAGCATGATTTTCTCATTGCCGTTTGAGAAGATATATTCCGCTGCCTGCAACAGCTCTTCTAATGTGCCCGAAATACCGCGTTTTAGCAGCACAGGCTTTTGCGCTTCCCCCAGCGAGTCGAGCAGGTTAAAGTTCTGGCTGTTGCGGGCACCCACCTGGAATACATCCACATAGTCAATCATCTCCTTTATTTGAGACACCTGCATTACCTCTGTAATGATTTTAATGCCGTTCTCGCGGCAAATGCGGTAGAACATCTGCAGGCCTTCTAAGCCAAGCCCCCTGAAAGCATAAGGAGAGCTGCGGGGTTTAAACACACCGCCCCGCATTATTTTCACGTCATTCGCCTTCAGGTGATCTACCACCAACTGTATCTGCTGCTCACTTTCAATAGAACATGGACCAGCCATAATGCTGAAGCTGCCTTCGCCAATGACAACGCCATCGCCAATATCAATCCGGGTAGGCTCTACTCTCCATTTGCGGGAGATAAGTTTGTACTCGTCAGACACACGGTGTATATCAGCCACTCCATTCAGCTGGCCGATTGTCCGGATATCGAAATCTTTTTTACCGATACCCACAATGTAGTGTCCGCCCTGGGTTTTTACTTCATTCCCTTTAAAGCCGACTTTCTTTATCTCCTGCAGGATATTCTCTTTGACGTCAGAGGAAATACCTTGCTGTAATTGTATGATCATAGTTAATTTCTAATGCGTTGGATAAATGATTCGATGTTTTCCTGGAGGCTTCCCTCCTGTGCCAGCGCCTTAATAAACGCGCTGCCGATGATAGCACCTTTAGCATGCTGGCAGGCCTGTGAAAATGTATCGTTGTCGTGGATGCCGAAACCAATCAGGCTGGGGTTGCGCAGTTCCATCTGCCGTACACGCTGGAAATAATCGGTATTCGCCACGGCTTTGCCGTTTGTGCTCCCCGTAGTGGAAGCAGAGGAAACCATGTACACAAAGCCGTTGGTGTGGCTGTCAATCTCGCGGATGCGCTTTTCCGGTGTCTGTGGAGTTACCAGGAATATTTTGCTCAGGTTATGCTGCTCAAACATCTGCTTATACTCCCGTACATAATCTGAAAGTGGTAAATCAGGCAGAATGATGCCGTCGATACCAACCTCCTGTGCCTTCTGGCAGAAACGCTCCACCCCATACTGCATCACCGGGTTCAGATAGCCCATCAGTACCAAAGGAATCTGCGTTTGCTGCCGGATATCCTTTAACTGTTCAAATAGCTTCGGAATCGTCATGCCGTTGCGAAGCGCAATATCGCTGCTCTGCTGAATGGTAGGCCCATCAGCCAGCGGATCAGAGAAAGGCATGCCTACTTCTATCAAATCTACCCCGTTCTTCTCCAGCTCCAGAATAATCGGCACGGTGTCTTCCAGGTTAGGATAGCCTGCTGTGAAGTATACCGAAAGCAGGCCCTGTGGCTTCTGCTCAAAGAGGGATTTTATTCTGTTATCCATTTAATTGGAATCTATCTAAGTACGTTGACAAATCTTTATCACCACGGCCAGACAGGTTCACCACCACCACATCATCCGGCTTTGCTCCTATTCTGCTTAGCGCAGCAAGAGCATGAGCACTTTCCAACGCCGGAATAATGCCTTCCAGCCTCGTTAGCTCCAGTACTGCCTGCAGTGCCTCTTCATCGGTAATATTTTCAAAAATAGCCCGTTTCGACTCAAACAGGTGTGCGTGCATCGGCCCTACGCCCGGGTAGTCCAGTCCGGCAGAGATAGAATAGGGCTCTGTTACCTGCCCGTCTTCTGTCTGCATGAGCAACGTGCGGCTGCCGTGGATAACACCTTCTTTACCGAGTACAGAGGTAGCCGCTGATTCACCAGACTCTACGCCCATGCCAGCGGCTTCCACAGCCACCAGCTTTACTTCCGGCGTATCGAGGTAGTGGTAGAAAGCACCGGCAGCATTGCTACCGCCGCCCACGCAGGCTACTACGTAATTGGGGTTCTCATTTCCAGTCTTCTCCTTCAGCTGCCACTTCATCTCTTCTGATATAATTGCCTGGAAGCGAGCAACCATATCCGGGTATGGGTGCGGACCAACTACAGAGCCGATGATATAATAAGTATCTTCCGGGTTGTTGATCCAGTCGCGGATGGCTTCGTTGGTAGCATCTTTGAGGGTGCGGCTGCCGCTGGTGGCAGGTACCACGGTGGCACCCAGCATTTTCATGCGGGCCACGTTTGGCGCCTGTCGCAGAATGTCAACCTCGCCCATATACACAATACACTCCAGGTTCATCAGGGCACATACCGTCGCTGTGGCCACACCATGCTGACCAGCGCCAGTTTCGGCAATAATGCGCTTTTTACCCAGGCGTTGCGCCATCAGTACCTGCCCTACGGTGTTGTTGATTTTATGAGCTCCGGTGTGGTTCAGGTCTTCGCGCTTCAGATAAATCTGCGTGTTATATTTTGCTGAAAGACGTTTAGCAAAGTACAGCGGAGTCGGGCGACCAACATAATCCTTTAGCAATACCTGTAGTTCCTCCTGAAAATCAGGAGACTGCATTATCTTCAGGTAGTTCTCCCGGAGCTCTTCCACATTTGGGTGCAGCATTTCAGGGATATAGGCTCCACCGAACTTGCCGTAAAAGCCGTTTTCGTCAACTGAGTATTTCATGTTTTAGATGTTAGATTTTAGACGTTAGACAAAAGGCTATTCTGTCCCATTGTCTCATCATTCATATTGTTTTTCAGCCTAAAGGCTGTGTAGCACATTAGAGTGCTATTTCTTTGTAGTTGTAATTTCGCCGCTGTTGTGTCTTTTGATCAACAGCTTTGCTTGCTGCTGAAAACATACAGCAAGGGCAGGCTTAAAGTGTTTTCCTTCAACCCTTCTCTCTGACCGCTTCCAGCAACTGCTTCAGTTCTTCCACCTTTTTCAGGCCCGGCTCCTGTTCGAAGCCGCTGTTCACATCCACAGCAAAAGGTTTAGGCCTTAACTCTTCAAATTCTTTCTGCTGCAGGTTCTCCAGTGTAAGCCCTCCGCTCAGGAAGTACGGCTTATCAGCAATATGGCCTTTCAAGAGCTCCCAGTCAAAGACAACCCCATTGCCGCCATACTGCTTCCCTTTCGTATCAAACAGAAAATAATCGCAGTACCGTTCATAGAGAAGGGTACTTTGAAAAGAGAAATTATCACCAACAGAGAACGCTTTTATTACTTTAACGCCTGCCTCGTGAAGCTCCTGGCACTGCCGTGGTGATTCATGCCCATGCAGCTGTACCAGATTTAAGTGGTATGTCTTTACCTTCTCTAAGATTTCTTCCGTGCTTTCATTCACAAACACACCTATTTTCCGGACAGACGCAGGAAGGGAAGCTAAGAGTTCCGGCGAAAGTGTTTCTCCGACGAAGCGCTTAGAATCTTTGTAGAAAATAAAACCCATGAAGTCAGGTTGCAGCGCAGCTACCTGCCGGATGTTCTCTGGTTCGCGCATGCCGCATACTTTCACCTTCATGCCACCGTCTCCTTCTTTCCCTGTAAGGCCCGAAGTTCTTTTACAAAAGCAGCAGCAGCCCGTTCCGGGCGACTGTTTGTCATAAAGCTCTCCCCGATCAGGAACCCGTTATATCCCGCTTCCTGAAGGTCTACCAGTGTCTGCGGCTGACTCAAGCCGCTTTCGGAAATCTTGGTGACGCCTGCCGGAATATGCTTCGCCAGCTCAAAAGACAAACCAACATCTGTTTTGAAAGTTTTAAGGTTGCGGTTATTCACTCCTACCACTGTCACTTCGTCGTTCATGCTCTGCTGTAGCTCTTCCAGGCTATGCACCTCCAGCAGTACTTCAAGACCTAGTGTACGGGCAAAGGCCGCCAGTTCCTTCAGGCGGGCAGGCTCCAGGGCAGCGGCAATCAGAAGAATAGCATCAGCACCTATCGATTTTGCTTCCACGATCTGATACTCATCCACCATAAAATCTTTGCGCAGGATTGGGCAATAGTTAAACTTTCTGGCTGTTGTCAAATCTTCATTTTTGCCGCCAAAGTAGTTGGTGTCCGTCAGGATAGACAAAGCGGAAGCTCCGGCCTGCATATAGCCAATAGAGGTTCTCTCTACAGAAACGTAAGGGTTGATGTCGCCTTTAGATGGAGACTTGCGTTTGATTTCTGCTATGATACCGCTTTTATCCGGGCGCAGCAGGTAGCGTTCCAGCGATACACAAGGCGTCTCGTAGTAAAGGCTTTTCTCCAGCAGCTTTACCGGGTACAGGTCTTTGCGCTCCGCAACTTCTTTATATTTCTGGGCAATGATTTCGTCTAGGATGTTCATTGTATTGGTGTTCTATATGCTAAATGTTTTGAGTCTTTATTCGTTTTAAGTAGTCCAACCACCCCTAGCCCCTCCTGGGGTTAAGGGCCCCCTTTGAAGTCTAAGGCGGGGAATTTCCCTGCCTTTCTTGTTTAACAGTTCCATTGTTTTTTGCGCCAGCTATTAATGGAGCAATTCAAAAGTAATATCAAGGTGCTCTCCTCCTTTGAAGTTGATCTTTATGAGGCCACCACCTTCTGGTCATTTACAAGCCTGTTAAATAGGTCGTAAGCCTTGCCAGATGAAAGTGTTTCATGAGCAAGGGCTACAGCGTCTTTTATATCAAGTTCTGGTCTTGCAGTTAGCAGCGCCATGCCAGCGTTGGCTGCCACTACCGATTGTTGTGCTTCTGTACCAGCGCCTTGCAGCACCTTCAGGAAAAGCGCTGCAGACCCGGCCACATCACCGCCACCTTTGATTTGCTCGTGCTGCAGCGTCGGCAGTCCCAGTGTGTCTGCATCATACAAAGCCTCTTTGTTATCAGAAATCACTTTGAATGGGCTGGTCAGGGAAATCTCATCATAGCCATCCAACGTATGGATGATGCTGTAGTGTACGTCCGGTTGTTGCTGGTAAAGGTAGCCGTACATACGAGCTAGTTCCAGACTGAACACGCCCACCATCTGCCGCTTCGGGAAAGCTGGATTTACCATCGGTCCGAGCATGTTGAAGAAAGTTTTAACACCTAGTTCTCTGCGGATTGGCCCTACGCTCTTCATGGCTGGGTGGAACAGCGGGGCGTGCAGGAAACAGATGTTATACTTGTCAATGCTTCGCTCCAGCGCATCGGTGTCGGTTGTGAATTTAATGCCCAATGCCTCCAGCACGTTAGAAGAACCACAGGAAGAAGACACACCATAATTACCGTGCTTGGCCACATGCACACCCGCTGCCGCCACTACAAAGGATGAAAGCGTACTGATATTAAAGGTATCCTTGCCATCACCACCCGTACCACATAAATCAATAGGATTATACGCATCCAAATCCACGCGCTGACAAAGGTCCAGCAGGGCATTCCGGAAACCTTCCAATTCATCCACTGTAATGCTCCGCATCATAAACACGGTCAGGAAACTGGCTATCTGGTTCTGGTTATACTTACCGGCCGTAACATTCACCAGTACTTCGTGCGCCTGCTCTTTTGTGAGCGTCTTATGCTCGAATAAGTGGTTCAGTATTTCTTTCATTGCTTTATTTTATGTCAAAAGACTGTTAGACAAAAGATAAAGGACTTGATGACAAAGAACCAGGATAAACAAGATCATTCAATAGTCTTTTGTCCTTTGCCCAATAGTCCTTCTACTAACTCAGCTTTCCAGCCAGTTCTTTATAATTTGCTTGCCGTGCTCTGTCAGCACTGACTCCGGGTGGAACTGCACACCGCGTACGTCGTGCTCTCTGTGGCGAAGCGCCATGATACGGCCTGCCTCGTCTACAGCGGTTGGCACCAGGCAGTCCGGCATTTCCTCTTCTACTAACCAGGAATGGTAGCGGCCAGTGCCGAATTGTTGGGGCATGTTCCGGAAAAGCGGTTCATCCTCACTTACAATACGCACTGGTGTGGCGATTCCGTGCCATACTTCGTTGCTGTTAAACAACTTGCCTCCGTATACCTCGCCAATGGCTTGATGCCCAAGGCACACCCCGAACAGGCTCCTGTTAGAGCCATAGGTGCGGATAACATCTTTCAGGATGCCTGCCTCATCCGGGATACCCGGCCCTGGCGACAGCATGATTTTCTGAAAGGCACCAACCTCTTCCAGCGTTATTTTATCATTCCTCCGCACTGTTACCTCTGCGCCTAACTCCTGCAGCAGGTGCACGAGGTTATAGGTGAAAGAATCGTAATTATCTATAACAAGAACTTCCATATCAGTTTATCTCCTGGGCTATTTGAAGGGCACGGCGCAGTGCCATCAGTTTATTGTCTACCTCCTGCAGCTCGCTTTCAGGGTTAGAAGCGGCCACAATGCCTGCACCGGCCTGGTAATATAATTTATAGTCTTTGCTCAAAAAAGAGCGAATCATAATGGCGCTGTTAAAGTTCCCGTTGAAGTCGAGGAATCCGATACAACCGCCATAAAAGGCACGGTTGGTCGTTTCGTAGCGGTCGATAAGTTGCATGGCCATGTGCTTGGGAGCTCCAGAGAGCGTGCCCGCCGGAAACGTGCTGGCAATCATCGGCAAAGAGTCCTCCTGCTTGTTCAGTTCTCCTGACACTTTCGATACCAGGTGAATGACGTGGGAATAGAACTGGATTTCGCGGAAGGTTTCCACTTTCACACTATGGCCGTTGCGGCTGATGTCGTTACGGGCCAGGTCTACCAGCATCACGTGCTCTGCGTTCTCTTTCGGGTCTGCCAACAGTTTCTCGGCAAGGGCGGCATCAGCGGCGTCATCGCCTGTTCTTCTGAAAGTGCCGGCAATTGGAAAGATACTGGCTTTTTTGTCTTTTATCACCAGCTGTGCCTCTGGGGAGGAGCCAAAGATTTTAAAGCTGCCGTAGTCGAAGTAAAAAAGATAAGGTGAAGGATTAACAGAGCGTAGCGCCCGGTATACATTAAACTCATCCCCCTGAAAGGCCTGGGCAAAACGACGGGAAAGCACCAGTTGGAAAACATCCCCACGGAAGCAATGCTGCTTGGCCTTTTCAATGTTCTTCAGATAGTCGTGGCTGCTGATGTTGTGTTCTTCTTCACCTACAGGCTTGAATGTATAGCTTGGAATGTTGCGACTGTTTAGCAGGGCTTCTAATTGTGAGATGCCGTCGTCGCTGCCTTGATTATAGCTATGAGCAAAAATGAAGGCCTCGTTTGTGAAGTGGTTGATGGCAATTATGTGCTGGTACACCGCATAGTACAGGTCTGGAATCTGCTGGCGGTCCGGGCGGAGGTTCAGTTCTATATCCTCGAAGTACCGCACGGCATCATAATTCATATAACCGAACAGGCCGTTATGGATGAAGTTGAACTTGGTTTGCTCTTCAATATCAAAGCTTCCTGAGAAGGCAGCCAATCGCTCGGGCACGTTTATTTCTCTCGTGATGTCGGTGTGGCGGATGCTGCCGTCGGGGAAGGTTTCCGTCAGCACCTCATTCTCTGCTTTAATGCTGGCCATGGGGCTGCAACAGATATAGGAGAAACTGTTTTCAGCGCCGTGGTAGTCAGAGCTTTCGAGCAGAATACTGTTGGGGAAGCGGTCCCGCAGCTTCAGGTAGACGCTCACAGGGGTCAGCGTATCAGCCAACAGGCGCTTATAGGTGGTACTGATTTTGTAGTTCTTCATCGTTTTATAGAAGGTGCTAAACAAAAAGCCCGCTATTCCAGTGAACAGCGGGCTTTTTCTAATATCGTGTGCTATATTATTTCATCATAAAAACATAGCAAGGCTGTTCACGTTTGTTTTTCAACGTGCCACCACCAAGCTGTATGTAGATTCTGATTCACTTATAGTTCTGTCTTTAACAGTGAAGGTTGTTTTTCCTCTCCACTTTCACAAAAATAGAGGCTAATTTGATAACTCCCAACAATTGCCTGTATTTTTTTACTTATTCGTTACATCAGGCAGAAGTTCAGACTCCTCCTGCTGCATCACCACCTGAAGCGGTAAATTCCCACACGTCTGCCGAAGCAATGTCTTATAGAAGGCAATGCTTTTTTCGAAAACCTCTACCTCCAGGCGCTCGTCTACATTATGCACCAGTTGTGCTTTTTCGCGGGTTACTACCTGCGGCCCAAAGCGATAGATGTTGTTCGTGAGGTTTGTGTAATGTCTCGCGTCTGTTGAACCCGGGAATAGAGCGGGTACTACAAGGGCTACTTCCGGGAAAGTCTCTCTTATACTTTGTTCTAAAGCGGCGTATGTCCAGGTGTCGGTTGGGGTAATGGGAGACGGTGGCGTGTAGGTACCCTTCATCTCTATCTGAACGCGTTCGTCGTTTACCGTTTCCGTTACATGTTTTATCACCGTTTCCTGATCCTCTCCGTTCAAAATCCGGATGTTTAGGATAGCCTTCGCCATACGAGGCATCACATTATAGGTATCACCGGCCTCTAAAACAGTAGGCGTCATCTGTGTGCGGATAAGTGCGCCGGTGGCCTGGTCCTTTGCCAGCATCTTCAGTATCTTTCCTTTAAAAAGGCCATAATGTCGCATGGCAAATTTATATTTGCCACCTAGTTTACCAGCCATCAACTCCATTGTTTCCTTCGTAGTCGGAATCATGCGTGCTTCAAAAGGCTTGTTTTGCAGGCGGTTTAAGGCAGCGCTCAAGATTGAAACGGGTGTGTCAAGAGGCGGTGCAGAAGAATGCCCTCCCTCTCCTTTTACTTTTAGCTGCAAGTTCATACCGCCCTTCGCTGCTGTGCCTATAAAAGCAATGGGTTCGTCGATACCGGGCAGAACTCCTTTTGCCACGGCAAGTCCTTCGTCAAAAACAGCTTCGAGCTTCACGCCCTGCTCCTGCAGGTATTCACTTATCTTGCCTGCACCTTCAGTGCCTCCTATCTCTTCATCATGGCCGAAGGCAAGATAAATTGTTCTTTCGGGGCTGTAACCCTGCTGCAGCAGTTGTTCAACGGCCTCCATAATGGCTATAACCCGGTATTTATCATCCAGGGAACCACGGCCCCAGATGTAGCCGTCTTTCACTGTGCCTGCATAAGGCTGCTGCTGCCAATCTTCCTTTGTCTCCTCCTCCACAGGCACCACATCCATGTGCGCACTCAGCAGTACAGGGGGCAAATCGGGATCAGTTCCAAGCCAGGTATAAAGCAGGCTATACCCGTTAACTACTTCCTTCTGCAGTTGCTGGTGTAAGGCTGGGAAAGCCTCCCCAAGGTAGTCGTGCAGGTCCAAAAATTCAGAATACCTGAATTCCTGTTCATCTACATCTGAAGTAGTTTGGAAGGTGATAGCTTTTGATAGTTTTTGAACCGCTTCGGCAGTTATAGTAGCTGAGGCCGCAGCCGTAAAATCAGTATCCTGGGCAAAAGTGATGGGGTGAGAAAGAAAAACAAAGAATAAAATAAAAATGTATTGCCTCATGCTAACTTGTTTCTCCCGAAGGGGAGTGAAATTGTAGTATTGATAATATTAGGGGGAGGACAATTTTCATGCCTCTGTCAGTATCTACTTTAACAACTTAAACAACTGAAGTAAGGTTTCCCTTTTTATGAATAGCGCTGCATGTAGTTTAGATGCCTGCATGAATTTTATCACCCGCTTTCCTTAAAGTTAGATAAAATTAATGTAACCAGATAAAAAAGCATGCATTGGTTCTGGAAGTTTTATAAAAGAAGAGGAGCAACAATAAGGAGTATTATTTCTCTACAGCAGATGGAAGAGGAGCTTTTGATTCTAACAACATAAAATTTCAAAAAATTATCTAATTGTTAGAATTATCATACGGACAAGATACCGCAATTTTACTTGTACAGCTACTTCTTCTGCAATAAGCGGGTAATCAATTGATTAATAATTTTAAGCTAAGACAAATATTTTCCAGTCAATTGTACTTTGCTTTAAATCAAAGATATAATATTATAAATAAACTATAATCTATATTTAGTAGCTTCCTTCGTTTCTGCGTAGTAGATTTGTAGCCTTCGTTCTAAAAGGCGATAAATGAAATGAAATTAGCACGAAACGAGATATTATTCAGAGAGGCTTACATTGTAATTGAGCTAAATCACCAGGATGATTGGATCTATGTGAATTGGCGTGGTTTTGTGAATTACGATACTGTAACAGCAGGTTGTGAGAAAATACTTCACTTCATGGAGGAGCACCAATGTTTCAAAATCCTGAACGACAACACGAATGTGGAGGGCATTTGGTCAGGCGCTTCGAAGTGGGTTGGGCAAGACTGGATTCCGAGGATGAATACGGCTGGAATGCAGTGCTTTGCCTGGGTATATTCTCCCAGCACATTAAGTCGCCTCTCTACAGATAAATCGCTGCGCTACGCTAAGGAAAACGAATGTATCAATACTTTCGATTCCAAAGAAGAGGCAGAAGACTGGCTTCGAACTAAATAAAAACAGCAAAAAGAGCAGCATGAGCGGCTCTTTTTGCTGTTACATGTAAATCTTTTTTAAAGTGTACCTTTTGTACTTGGTATAGAGGTATCGAGCAGGTCCCGCTCTACGGCCATCCGGATGGAACGAGCGAAAGCCTTGAATATCGCTTCAATTTTATGGTGCTCATTGTCTCCCTTCACCTTCACGTTCAGGTTTGCTTTAGATGTGTCGCTGAAGGATTTGAAGAAGTGGAAGAACATCTCTGTTGGCATATCCCCTACTTTCTCACGTTTAAATTCCCCGTCCCACACGGTCCAGGGTCTGCCGCTGAAGTCGATGGCCACCTGTGCCAGCACGTCGTCCATGGGCAGCAGGAAAAAGCCATAGCGGCTGATGCCCCGCTTATCACCCAATGCCTGCAGAAAAGCCTCGCCTAGTGCCAAACCAGTGTCTTCAATGGTATGGTGCTCATCAATGTGCAGGTCGCCTTTAACCTGAATAGTCAGATCCAGTTTCCCGTGCTTTGCCACCTGCTCCAGCATGTGGTCAAAAAAGCCAAGACCGGTTTTAATGTCCATTTTACCGGTGCCATCTAGGTTTAGTTCTACAAGAATATCTGTTTCTGATGTACTGCGCCTTACACTTGCTTTGCGGGTGGTGGGCTGCTTCAGGAAAGTATAAATCTCGTCCCAGTTGTTCGTGCTCAAAGCTGCTCCATCTGCCGTTGTTTCACCTATAAAGATGGCTTTTGCACCTAGGTTCTGCGCGAGCTTTACATCTGTCTGGCGGTCACCGATGACGTAGCTGTTTGCCAGGTCATATTCCCCCGCCAGGTAATTCTTCATCATGCCGATGCCTGGCTTACGGGTTTCCAGCCCTTCGTGCTCGAAGCTACGGTCAATCAGGATTTCATCGAATTTGATTCCTTCGCTTTCCAGTATCTCCAGCATCTTGTTCTGGTAAGGCCAGAAAGTGTCTTCCGGATAGGAGTCTGTACCCAAACCATCCTGGTTCGTCACCATCACGAACTCATAATCAAGCTCTCGGAAAATCTTCGCCATGTTGCTGATGGAGCCCGGCACAAAGGCAAACTTCTCAAATGAGTCTACCTGGAAATCCGTTTTGGGCTCAACCAGGATGGTGCCGTCACGGTCTATGAATAATGCTTTTTTCATTTTATTTTTCGATGCTCGATGCACGAATCAGGTATCACGATTTCAAAATTATGTCGTGATACCTGATTCGCGCTACTTGATACACGCTATATAATTTATTCAAACTCAGCAATAGATTGAAGCAGCTTCTGGTTTTCCTCCAGCGTCCCAACCGAAATACGAAGACATCCTTCACAGCCCGGCAAACTGGAGCGGTTACGCACCACGATGCCTTCGCCTAACAGGTATTTGTATAAGCCGTTGGCATCTTTCACTTTTACCAGTATAAAGTTGGCATCGGAAGGAAACACTTTCTCTACTGTTTTCAGTGTAGGTAGTGTCTGCATGAGCAGCGTTCGCTCCTGCACAATCTCCTCCACCATATCTTTTAGCGCTTCGGTTCGCGTTAATGCTTCCAGTGCCAGTTCCTGGGTTGCCTCGTTTATATTGTAAGGCGGCTTTATTTTGTCCAGCACGGAGATAAGCTCAGCTGAGGCAAAAGCAAGACCTAAGCGCAAACCCGCCATCCCCCAGGCTTTGGAGAAAGTCTGCAGCACCACGAGGTTCGGAAACTCAGCCAATCGGGTGGTCCAGCTAGGGGTTTGCCCGAAGTCTACGTAAGCCTCGTCCAGCACGACCAGCCCGTTGAAGTTCCGAAGGATAGTCTCTATACTTGAAGTTTCGATTGCGTTACCAGTCGGATTGTTGGGCGTGCAGATAAAGATAATTTTCGTATTGGGCTTCACCTGCGCCAGCAGCTCCTCTATTGGTATCTGGAAATCAGAAGTCAGCTGCACGGCCTCCAGGGCCACATCATTCAGGTTGGCAGACACTTCATACATGCCATAGGTAGGCGGGAGGTGCAGCATGGCATCCTGGCCCGGCCGGCACACCATCCGGAAAAGCAGGTCTATGGCTTCGTCGCTGCCGTTGCCCAAAAAAATCTGGTCCGGCTGCACGCCCTTCAGTTCCGCAATGCGCTCCTTCAATTTCTTCTGGTGCGGGTCCGGATAGCGGTTGTAGTTTTCGCCGGCAAGGCTGCCGAGGTTATTTTCGTTGGCATCCAGAAACACGCTGGCAGCGCCTTTAAATTCGTCGCGGGCCGAAGAATAGGCTTTCATCTTCTGCACATTCGGCCGGATAATAGCATTCAGGTTAAACACGGTTTACCTCCTTCAATCTTATACTTACTGCATTTTTGTGTGCCTCCAGCCCTTCGGCGGCTGCCATGGTTTCGATGGTACTGCCAATTTGCTGCAAACCTTCTGGGGTGATGTACTGGAAGGTAATTTTCTTCACGAAGCTGTCCAAAGACACGCCGCTATAGGCACGGGCGTAGCCGTTGGTTGGTAGGGTGTGGTTGGTGCCTGAAGCATAATCGCCGGCAGATTCCGGGCTATAGTTCCCCAGGAATACAGAACCAGCGTTGGTGATACTGTCGATGGCTTCTTCGAAATTCAGAATAGAAAGGATCAGGTGCTCCGGCGCGTACAGGTTGGAGAAGTCCATCATTTCCGCTACGCTTTCCATGAGTATACCCAGGCTGTTATCTAATGCTTTCTGAGCAAATTCCCTCCGTGGCAGCACCGCTAACTGCGCCTCTAGTTCCTGTTCTACTTTTTGCAGCAGCTTCTCTGAATTTGTCAGCAGCACCACCTGCGAATCTGCCCCGTGCTCCGCCTGCGAGAGCAGGTCAGCGGCCACAAAAGCAGGATTGGCAGAGTCATCCGCCATCACCAGCACCTCAGAGGGCCCGGCAGGTAAATCAATCGCTACGCCTGCTTTGCTCACCAGTTGCTTAGCCACCGTCACATACTGGTTTCCGGGGCCGAATATCTTGTAAACAGCGGGCACTGTCTCCGTGCCGAAGGCCAGCGCGGCCACGGCCTGCGCACCACCTGCTTTCACCACCCGGTTCACTCCTAAAAGGGAAGCGGTATATAGTATGGCAGGATGCACCGTGCCGTCTTTGGAAGGCGGCGTGCAGAGCACCAATTCTTTGCAGCCTGCAATACGGGCTGGTACACCCAGCATTAGCAATGTAGAAAATAAGGGAGCTGTGCCGCCTGGAACATATAAGCCAACCTTTTCAATGGCCACGCTCTTACGCCAGCAGGTAACCCCCGGCATTGTTTCTACCTGTTTTACATGCTCCGCCTGCTGCGTATGAAACACCTGAATGTTGCTGTAAGCCTGCAGAATCGCCTCTTTCAGCTCCCATGACAACTTTGACTCAGCCTCAGCGAACTCTTCTTCTGTTGCTAACAGGCCCTGCAGCTTTACGCCGTCGTACTTTTCAGCCAGTTCCAGCAAGGCGGCATCTCTCCGCTCCTGCACCAGTTTAAAAGTTTGGAGTATGCCTGGCTCCAGTTCCTCCAGGTTTTTGGTAGGCCGCTTCACCAGCTCCTGCCATTGCTCCTGCTTTGGATTTATAATCTTGCGCATGCCTTAAATAATCATCTTTTCAATCGGAATTACTAAAATGCCCTGTGCTCCTGCCGCTTTTATTTTTTCAATAATCTCCCAGAAGTCATCTTCATTCACCACAGAGTGTAGCGAACTCCAGCCATCTTCGGCCAGTGGTAGAATGGTAGGGGATTTTATGCTTGGCAACAAAGATCGGATTTCGTCCAGGCTCTCGTTTGGGGCATTCAGCAGGATGTATTTCTTTTTGCGGGCACGTTGCACGGCATGTATCCGGAACAGGAGTTTCTCCAGAATTTCCCGTTTTTCCTCGCTCAGTTCTTCATTGGCAATAAGGGCTGCCTCCGATTTAAACACGCGCTCCACCTCTTTCAGTCCATTGCTTATCAGCGTGCTGCCGGAGCTGACGATGTCACAAATAGCTTCCGCCAGCCCGATGCTTGGGGCAATTTCCACAGAACCGCTGATGGTATGAATGTCGGCTTCCACCCCTTGCTCCTGCAGGTAAGCCTTTAAAAGGTTCGGGTAAGAAGTGGCAATATTCTTACCATTCAGGTCCTGGATAGAGTTATACTCCATCGTTTTGGGAACAGCAAGCGAAAGGCGGCATTTTGAGAAGCCAAGTTTCTCCACCGTCAGCGATTGCTTCCCCTCCTCTACCAGCACATTCTCCCCCACAATGCCTATATCGGCCACACCGTCGGCCACATAGCCAGGGATGTCGTCATCGCGGAGATACAGAATTTCAAGCGGGAAATTGGTTGATTCAGTTTTAAGCTTCAATGAACTCGAAACAAAGGAGATACCACATTCACGGATCAGGTTCAGCGAGTCTTCACTCAACCTACCGGACTTCTGGATAGCTAATCGTAGCATACAAGGTATTTTTTTATGTCTTTATGTATAAAGGAAATGATGCCTTTGCTTCTTGCAAAGGACAAAATCGGGAACAGACCCTGGGGGGCAATATGGTCGTATTATTCCTCTTACGAGGAATGATGGATGTGGTGAAAACGTACATGTGCAGCCGAAGCAACAGGAATTGCGGAAGAAGATGGGGTGCTATTTGTATTCGTTGCGCTCATGTAGAATGCTGCAAAGTAAAGCTGTTTTTTGAATATATAAAAACAAACTGTGCTAAAATATACAACTGATACAAAGAAGGCAGCACAATGTTTTGTAAAGTAGCAGCAAAATAAGCTAAGAAATGAACTCGAAAAGCTTTCGTAATATGAACCTGCAGATAATCATGATACACACATTATGTGGCATTTGCTATGCAAGAAGTGCCACAGACCAACATCCTCTTCCCTCTTATACCTTTTGAAAAAGAAAAGGTTGCTCCTGTGATATATGCTGTAAATTCTAATTGGTCCCACTATTTCTAAAAGCATCAAACTACTCCTTTGTTATAATGCAAGGAGCAGCACAGTTATATAAAATATTAATTTACTATCTTTGTATTGTAAGATAAAGTGCTGATGAAGATTCTGTTTATTCTGGCATAATTTTCTCTCATATCAATATTGATTATACAAGTGCCAATAGCCTATTCCACAATGAAAAATTATCTCTTCTGTCTGTTCTTATTTTTACTCATAGGCACCTATTCTGCCTCTGCCCAGGTGGTGCTGCCACAGGCCAGCCCGGCGGCTATGGTGAAGCAGACAATCGGCTTAACAGACATTACTGTCAATTACCACGCTCCTAGTGTGAAAGGCAGAAAGATTTTTGGGGACCTGGTGCCTTATGGCTCTTTATGGCGGGCTGGTGCCAACGAGGCGACACTTATCACCTTCACTGACGATCTATTTCTGAACCAGGAGCGGGTGCCTGCCGGTACTTATTCCTTTTTCATTTTTCCGCAGAGCGACTCTCTCTGGCAGGTGGTGCTGAATAAAGACACGGGCTTATGGGGTCTGGAAGGATATAATGAACTGGATGATGTAGCATATTTAGAAGTAAAGCCAAAGAAGAATACTTTTCAGGAAACGATGCAGTTTTCCTTCTCTGACCTCAGCGCCAATAAGGGAAAGCTGAACCTGGTGTGGGAAAACAAAAAAGTAACGCTGAATATTGAGACGGAGGTAGAAAAGAAGGCCCTTGCTAATATAAATGAAGCGCTTGCCAAAGCAGCTCCGGATGACTGGTATATCTGGGCCCAGTGTGCAGAGTATATGCTCCCACGCAAAGAACATCACCAGAAGGCGCTGGAGTGGATTAACAAATCCATTGCTATTAAAGACAACTTTTTTAACAACTGGATCAAAGCGAAGCTTTACGCCTACAACAAAGAGTATAAAATGGCTTCTTCGCTGTCGGCCAAGGCTATCAAATTAGGTACTACTGAGCCTGAAAGCTATAAAGAGTACGCCAGCCAGATAGAAGGGGCACATAATGATTGGAAGAAGCGGAAGTAGTAATAAGCTGTAAAGCAAAAGCGGGAGTTATAGCTTATATGGCTCCCGCTTTTGCTTTTATTATTTTATGGAGCACTTTCTCTTGCAGGAAAGGCTGTTCAGGACTAAATATAGCTGTCAGAATTTAGCTACAAACCGAAGGTTGAGGCGACGACCGGTGAGGAAGTTAGGGATGGCATAGGTCAGGCCGTTCACATCGCTCACATAGGTATAGGACACACGGTTCTTGGCATCTATCAGGTTCAGCACTTCCAGGCCAATCCACAGGCTCTCCAGTGACACTGCCTTTCGCTCCACCAGCTCACTTTCAAGCACAATGAGCTTTGAGAAGCCGATGTCTACGCGCTTGTAGGCTTTCCCATCAAACGCATTGCGGTACTCCGGCCGGCGGGGCGGCCCGAAGGGCAAACCACTGCCATACACTAAGTTCAGGTACATCCGGATAGTTGGGTTGTCAGGCAGGTGGTCCTGGAAGAAAACTCCGACATTCACCAACTGGTCTGTTGGCCTGCGAAGATAGCCCTGCTCCTGCCGCTCTGTTACTTCACCCTGGGCATTATAGATGGAAAGAGAGTCGCCTAATACGTTTTCTTTTGTCGTCATCAGCCCCAGGCTTAGCCAGGACTCCGCCCCGGGAATGAACTCACCGTTTACACGCACATCAAAACCAGCTGCATAGGCTTTGGCATTGTTGCGGGCATAGTAACGCAGGCGCACATTGTCAATGTCGTATGGGATGACGTTGGTCATCCACTTATAGTATGCCTCTGCCGTCAGTTTAAAATCCCGGCCCCAGGACTGGAAGAGATAATCGCTACCGACAATGGCATGAACTGCTCTCTGAGCTTTGATATCCGGGTTTAACTCCCCTGCAAAATTCCGCAGCTCGCGGTAAAAGGGCGGCTGGTAATATACGCCTAATGCAGCCTTGAAAGAGAGGTCCGGGTTATGGCGTGTGATAAAGGAATACTGCACACGCGGCGAAATGTTCAGCTCCTGGTTGTAGTCCCAGTAGGTGGCACGGAGGCCGTAGGTGATGGTTTTGAGCGAATCCAGTTCGAAGGTATGCTGCACATAGCCGCTGTAGCGGAGGGTGTTCAGGTCGAGCCCCGAACGGAGAAAGTAATTCTGACTGACAAAATCGGCGGAATCTGAGAAGCCATATTCGGCAAGTTCATCAGAAATATTCTCTGAGCTCACCTTAGCACCAAATTGCAGGTTACTTCGCTGGCTCATACGCCAGCTGTTCCGAATTTCGGCTGTACCGATACGGGCCAGTAAGGTATTGCGGGCATTATCGTATTGCGTGCCAAAGCCCAGCTCCTGCTGGCACTCCCCTATGTTATTGCCGGTGGTGCTCACATCACAAAGGCGGTAATAAGCCTCCACATCACGGAACTCACGCTCCCAGGAATGCACTGCCGAAATGATGACTTCAGAAACATAATCATCTGAAAAACGGTGGCTCAGGTTCAGGCCCGCCTGGTAAGTGGCATAATCCATCAGTTCCTGTCCCTCAAAGCCAACCGAAAGGCGCAGCGGTGCCTGCCGCGTTCCAAAGGTTGTTACCTGCGACTCCGGCTCTACGGTAAAATCATTTCGGGCGTAGCTGCCTAAAATGCCTATGGTTGTGCGGCCACGGCGAAGGGAGTCTTTAGATAAGTCTATACTTACATAGGCCTGTGCATCTGTGAAGACAGGATTATACTTGCCATCTACCTGCAAGCCCTGCAACAGGTACTGCCCGTTTTTATGGCGTGCGCCCACCAGGTACGATACTTTTTTGTTTTTAGAGGCCGACTCCAGATGCACCGTACCTCCCGTTAAACCGCCGCTAACAGAACCGGCGAACTTCTTTGGTTGCTTATACTGGATGTTAAGGACAGAGGAAAGCTTATCCCCGTACTTCGGCTGCCATCCACCAGATGAGAAGTTAATGTTCTCTACCAGATCAGGGTTTACGAAGCTGAGTCCCTCCTGCTGTGCAGCCGTAATCAGGAAGGGCCTGTAGATTTCGATGTTGTTGACATACACCAGGTTCTCGTCGTAATTCCCCCCCCGCACGGAATAAGTGCTGGAAAGTTCGTTGTTGCTGGTTACACCGGGTAAGGTCACAAGCACTTTATTAAAATCTCCGTAAGCAGAGGGCAGCGTTTTGATGTCGCGCGGGTCGAGCTTTGTCATGCTTACCTGTTCACGCGTATCGTCACCATTTTTTCCGCGAACGTCCAGCGTTCCCAAAGCATGGCTGTTGGGTTGCAGTACCAGGTTTAAATTCAGCGTCTCATTTGGCTGCAGTAGCACTGTCTGCTCCAGTTCCAGGTACCCCAAGTACTTTGCAAGCAGCACGAGCTTTTTTTGGGCCGGCACCCGCAGTTCAAATACGCCACTCCTATTTGTCTGGGTAGCCAGAGAAGTACCCTTCACTGCTATTGTTGCCAATTCCAGGGACTGGTGCTCCGGGTTCAGGACTTTGCCTGTGATGCGTGCCTGTTGCGCTGAAACTGCCAGGGGTAATAGCAGCAGGATCCACACCGGCAGGTACTTTAGCATCACTGGATAACTAGTTAGCAGAAGATTTAAGATCAGCGATTGTTTGCAGTGGATCAGCGGAGGAGAATACAAAACTTCCTGCCACCAGTACGTCAGCCCCTTTCTCTAACAAAAGTGGCGCGTTGTGTTGGTTCACACCGCCATCAATCTCGATAATTGCTTTAGAATTTCGGGATATGATAAGGTTCTTCAGAATCTCAATCTTGCGATATGTGTTTTCAATAAACTTCTGGCCGCCAAAACCCGGGTTTACCGACATCAGCAACACCATATCGGCATCAGCGATAACATCCTCTAACAACTGCACAGAAGTGTGCGGGTTGAGCGCAATACCTGCCTTCGCCCCCGTAGCCTTTATTTGCTGCAGGGTGCGGTGCAGATGCGTACAGGCCTCGTAATGAACAGTGATTGTATCGGCACCGGCAGCTCTGAATTGTTCTATGTATTGCGCTGGCTCCACAATCATCAGGTGTACATCCAGTGGTTTTTGTGCATATCGCCTGATGGCCTCCATCACCGGAAAGCCAAAAGATATGTTGGGCACAAAACGGCCATCCATAATATCGATGTGCAGCCAATCGGCCTGGCTCTTGTTGAGCATCTCCACCTCAGATTGCAGATTGGCAAAGTCTGAAGCGAGTACAGAAGGGGCAATGAGTGGTTTCATACCTGCAAAGGTAAATTTATCTTTCTAAAAGGGAGGATAAACAGGTTCTATAACCGGAATATACTTATAATTTCACAAATCTGAGCGTAATTACCCTACTGCCGGAGCGAAGGCGACACAAGTACAAACCAGCCTTTAGCTGTTGTGGCTGCAGGTTCAGCGGCTGTTCTTCCCGGGCAGAACGAATAGACTGCCTGTACACCTGCTTCCCGGTTGCATCCAGCACCTGTACCTCAACACCTTGTCTCCACCAGTCCTGGCTTAAAGCCAAAATGATAGGCTCATCCTTTACAGGGTTGGAGATATACGCTTTGCCTTGTAGGGGCAGTTGCGGAAGAGCTGTCAGCACACTGGCATAGTTGGGGATACCATAGCCGATGCTGTCATCCGGAGTAGCGGCCCTACTGCCAATCTGCCGCAACAGCTGTATCATCTGCATATTGGTTTTGCTATAGTTCGCCTGCCAGAGGCTTGCCACAAAGCCTGCCATGATGGGCGCTGCAAAAGAGGTTCCGTTCGCCTGCACCACGGCTCCTCCCCTTGTGAGCACATAGGCTCTTTGGCCCAGCGCCACTACATCGGGCTTCACTTGGCCGTCTGCTGTAGGCCCGAAAGAACTGAAAGCCGCCTTTATACCCAACGAATCAACGGCTCCGACAGCCAATACAGAATCAGCATCGGCAGGGGCTGAAATATAACGCCAGGCTCTGCTCCCGTCATTGCCAGCACTTGCTACCACCAGTATACCGGTTGCAGCGGCGAAGTCTGCGGCCTTAGATGCAAGCGCCGTATTTCCATCAAGGTCATCATAAGTATAACTTGTTGAAGGACTGTCGAAGGTGGTATACCCAAGGGATGAATTGATGATATCAGCTCCGGCGCTGTCGGCATATTCCGCAGCCAGCAGCCAGTTTATTTCTTCGATGTTATGTTCAGAGGCGGCATCCTCAGTACGCAGGAGCAGGTAATTGGCAGCATAAGCCGTGCCTATCATTTTGCCCGGTGCATAAGCGGCCATGGTAGAGAGGACGGCGGTGCCATGCGCATCAGCGCCAAATACATTTTGCTGCTTCTGCACAAAGTCAAAGGTGCCTTTCAGCTTGTTGTTCTGAAACAGGTGCGAAAAAGCCTCCATGGTGTTTACAGCAGGAAAGCCTGCATCAAAAACGGCAATTGTCATCTCCTCTCCGGCATAACCGGCAGCATGCAACTCATCAGCACCCAACATGTCTACCTGATGATAGGCCAGGCCATAATCACTGCTATCCAAAGAAACTTTGGCAGCAGATGTAAAAGGAGGCGCTTCCGTCTCCTGCTTCAAATGCTGTTTCTCTTCACCAGAAGTTACAGCTATCCGGTTGAGCACACGAGAGCCTCTGACGTAGGAAAGGGCTTCTACCTCCTGCAATTTCTCGTCTGTGCATTGCACCACCGCTGCATTAAACCAGCGAGAAGTATACCACACAGTCACATCCAGCGCCTTCAGCCCATCTACGTAAGCAGGATTTACCGGAAGGTCACGTGGCGTAAGCGGGATATTCTGCCGTTGCCTTCGCTCAATTGCGCTGGGAGACAGAAACTGAAGCGGATTGGAGAGGGAAAAAGGGGTGTCGCTTTTGTCTGTAAAGTAGATTAAATGCTTCTGCTCCACTGCCTCAGTATCGCCGCCAGTATCCTGCGCCGAAACAGCAGGGATAACAAGCAGAAACAAACTGAAAAAGAGGAGCAGTTGGCGCATAGGTTATTCGTTTCCGTAGGAGATTAGCTCTTCGTGGCGCTCGTGGCCCTGCAACTTATAGCCGATGGCATACTCACAATCATCTGAATCTGTATCGTTGCAGTAAACAATTCTGGTATAGAGCCTGTACACCATCCCGATATCTTCCGCGTAAATCTCTCTGCGGTTATCATAGCCTATCCAACTTTCTGTTGGAGTACCCTGAATAACTGTCACGGTATTAGGGTAAGACTGACCATTGAAGGTAAAAGGCTCTCCTTTAGACTGGTAGGTATAAGATTCTTTACTTTCATAATAATCCGCTCTCCTTTCCCCTGGAGTATAACTATCCGCTATCCGATCGTTAAAAGCGTCTCCCAACCAAGACACTCCACCTTTTACCGGAAACACCAGTTTTACATACTTCGTGTTGTCCTTTGTGAGTGTCAACATAGTAGGCTGCTTTGCAACAACAAACACAGAGTCTTCCACCCAGGCACTTCCCTCATCTGGACGTGTTGAACGCACTATCTTGTAGCTATGCGTGTTGGTCTGGTCATAGAAGGTGGTGTCTACTCTTTCTCGCAACTGAAAGCGGGAGGTATCGCCCACATCGTGCCGATACCTGATGTCCGTCACGTTATAGATGCGGTAATCCCCTACTTCCAGCGGATAGTAGCCGTAGCCCATGGCCTGTGGATCAGGATCTTTATACTTGTCCTCGCAGCCGGCTATAAAGCCAGCCAGCACGACCAAAAGCAACAGCGCTTTTCTCATTATTGCAGCACGTCTAGTTTAATATAATCCAGGTTATAATTCGACTCAATCCAGCCACCGCCCACTACATCGTCGCCTTCATAGAACACAGCTGCCTGGCCGGGTGCAATGGCGTGTACTCCGCTCAGAAAGTGCACTTTCATTTTGTCGCCTTCCTGCTCAATAATGGCTTCTGTACCAGCGTCGTTATAACGAACCTTCGTCACCGTCGGGATAGGCTGGTCGAACAGGTTCTCGTATTTCGACATGCTGAGCTTTCCTACGGTCATTGCATTTTTTGCCAATTCCTCATAGTTTCCCAGCACCACCTGATTCTTATCTTTATCGATTCTGGTGACATAAGCAGGAAAGCCTAAAGCTATGCCAAGACCTTTGCGCTGCCCGATGGTGTAAAACGGGTATCCTTCATGTGTGCCCACTACGGTGCCATCCTCTAACACAAACTGACCACCGGCCACTCGTTCCTCCAGTCCTTCAACACGGCGCTTCAAGAAACCACGGTAATCGTTATCCGGAATAAAGCAGATTTCATAGGACTCCGGCTTGTTTACCAATTCGGTGAAGCCGCGGTCAAGGGCCATCTGGCGGATTTCAGACTTATGCAGTTTGCCCAGCGGGAAAATAGTACGGCTCAGGCTCTTTTGCGAGATACCCCAGAGCGCGTATGACTGGTCTTTGTGCTCATCAAGCCCCTTGGAAATAATATAGCGGCCATTCTCCTCACGCACATTGGCATAGTGTCCGGTAGCAATAAAATCACAGCCCAGCTGGTCGGCACGGCGCAGCAGCGCGTCCCACTTTATGTGCGTATTGCACAGCACACACGGGTTTGGCGTCCGACCGGCAATGTACTCCTCCGTGAAATGGTTGATAACGTAGTCACCAAACTCCTCGCGGATATCAATAATATAATGCGGGAAACCTAATTGAACGGCAATGTTACGGGCATCGTTAATAGAGTCGAGGCTGCAGCAGCCGGTTTCTTTCTTGCTGGCACCGCTGGAAGCATAGTCCCAGGTCTTCATTGTCATCCCCACTACCTCGTAGCCCTGCTCATGCAGCATCACAGCAGCCACCGAACTATCGATGCCGCCGCTCATGGCTACTAATACCCTTCCTTTGTTACTCATCTATATAAAAAGTGTATTTCTGCTTAAAAATTTTAATTAATGCAAATATAGCAACAACAAGAGAGTTATAAAGATTCAGGATAGTAAATAATCCAGGTCCGAAAGGGTATCAACAGACATAAACCCATCCCAATATAGAAAAAAAGCGTAAAAAGTTGGCATGGTTAAGTAAATGGCTTTTACTTTGAATGACAATACAGCCAAAGAAGACTTTATATAAAACACAAAAAATAATCAAACATGGGCTTACGTACCTCTGTGATAGTGAATGGCATTAATAATTTAAGTGATGCACGCTACTGCGCCGGCATGGGCGTAGACATCATCGGCTTTAACCTGAAACTGGACGATCCGGAGCGCGTAAAGCCTGAAACGCTGAAGGAAATTACCGGTTGGGTGTCCGGTGTGCAGATAGCGGGCGAGTTTACCCGCGCGAAGCCGGAAATTATCAATGACATGTCGGAAGAGTTTGGGCTCAACTACATACAGCTGGACACGCCTTACCTGATAGATGAAATCGAAGAGATATCACGCCCGGTGATTCAAAAAATATTCATCAACAAGGACACGGTAGAGAGTGAGCTTTTAGAGATGATGGAGCTTTACAGCCCGGTGGTGCATGCTTTCATCGTGTATTCTGATGACTTCCAGAAAGTAGATGAAACCAATGTAAAGTTTCTAAAAAGCATTGCCAAAGAATACAATGTGTACATTGGTTTTGGTATAGACAAAGATAACATTTCGCATACCCTCGATAAAATTAAACCGGCCGGCATAGGCCTGCAGGGTGGCCATGAGATTAAGCCAGGCCTGAAAGACTTTGATGAGCTGCAGGAAATTTTTGAAGAAATAGAAGAAGCATAGGTGCAGTAACTGGGCTTCCTATTACTGTCTTATCTTTAATTTATGGCTCAATATTGTTAGCTTCTTTTGTTTAGCGCCAATTCTCTTGTTCAACTAAGAACTTCGGAACCAGGCATCTGTCATGTTTATATAAAGCATAAGTTCTATGAAGAAGCAAAACCTGCTCCTGCTTTTACTCCTATTATCATTCATGCCGTTCCCAAAAGCCTTTAGCCAGCAAATTCCGCTGGAAATACCCTTGTATAGCGGTAAGATACCAGGCGAAATCCCAGGTCCTGATGAAGAAACAGCGAGCAACGAAGGAGGCAGGCTGCGATACAGCAAAATCAGGAAACCAACCCTTTCGGTTTATCTTCCTCCGAAAGAAAAAGCAACGGGCACCGCAGTGGTGATTTGCCCGGGTGGCGGGTATTCCATCGTAGCGGCAGGTCATGAAGGGCACGACGTAGCAAAGAAGTTTAACGAGCAGGGAATTGCAGCCTTCGTATTGAAATACCGCTTACCTGATGCTAAAACCTCTTCACGTCCGGATATTGCACCGCTGCAGGACGCCCAGCAGGCAATGCTTCTCATTCGTGAAAGAGCGAAGGAGTGGCAGGTTAATCCGGAGAAGTTGGGTATTATGGGATTTTCTGCCGGGGGGCATCTTGCCTCCACTGCTGGAACACATTTTCAGGAGTCTTCTGTACCTAACGCAGCTCAAACAAACCTGCGCCCGGACTTTATGCTGCTCCTATACCCTGTCATCAGCAGTGACAAAACATTTGCGCACCAGGGATCATTTGATAAGCTCTTAGGTACAGGTGCAACTGCAGACAGGCTCAATGAATTCTCCAATGAGAAAGAAGTAACGGCACAGACGCCCCCAACATTTCTGGTGCATGCCTCGGACGATAAGGCAGTGCCGGTAAAAAACAGCATCGTCTTCTACGAAGCCCTGCTGCAGCATGAGGTTCCTGCTGAGCTTCACATCTATCAGAATGGTGGCCATGGGTTCGGCCTAAACAATTCAACCACTTCAGATGCCTGGTTTGAGCGCGCCTTGAACTGGATGAAGAGTAACAAGTTTTGAAGTACCTGTCTCCTGCATTAGAAGATTGTCCCCTGGAGGGGACTGTAGGGGTGTAAAGTTTAGCAGTAAAGCTCCTGATATTTTTTGAGCTTACAGTAGTGTAGTATATCCACAAGTGTAAACACCCCTCTAGCTCCCCTCAAGGGGAGAATTGTCCTATTTACCCTTTTCAGAAAAGATATGGGACAAGATAAGTTCTCCAGACGCGCACCCACTGTACATCACGGGATAAATTCCCGCGCCAGCATGCTTTTACTTAAACTGTAACTGAAGGTACTTAATAGGCAAACCTTCAGCGAGGTACCGTTTTTCATAGGTTGTATAAATCCCCATCGTGTGCTCCTGAAGGTCTGATTTATAAAGGTCAGGTGTATGAAGCAGGCGTTCGATGTCACGCTTCTTTTCCTGCAGCACCTCAAGGGTATATTCGTACAAAGGGAGGTTATCTGTTTTTAGATGGATAAGCCCGTCAGGCTTGAGTATGCTTTTGTAAAGGTTCAGGAAACGAGGAGATGTAAGTCTGCGTTTGATGTCCCGGTCGCGGGGGCGTGGGTCCGGGAAGGTGATCCATATCTCGTCTACTTCGTTCTCCGCAAAGTTCTCGTCTATTTGCTCAATGAAAGTTCGAAGAAAAGCTACATTCACCAGTTCCTTCTCCTCTGCCATGGTGCTTCCTTTCCAGAGACGTTCTCCTTTGATGTCGGAGCCAATAAAGTTTTTTTCAGGGAACAGTTGTGCCATGCCTACGGTATACTCTCCACGTCCACAACCTACTTCCAACACTATCGGGTTGTCGTTCTGAAAATGAACTTCTCTCCACTTCCCTTTTAGCTGCCCGTACAGTTCGTCCCCCGGTTCTATTACATTCTCCCGCTCACCGATAGCGGCAAATTTTGCTAATTTTGATCTAGCCATTACTTATAGTTCTTCAATCTCTGCGACCACAAAGGTACTACCTCCGATAAAAATAACCTCATCAGGTGCAGCATTTGCCTTCGCAGCTTTCACCGCCTCTGACACGGAAGTAAAAGCCTGACCAGACAAGCCTTCCATTATCGCCTTCTCCTTTAACTCCTGAGCAGGTAAGGCACGGGGAATATTTGCCTGGCAAAAATAGTAGGTGTACTGTGGTGGTAACAGCTTTAGAATACTGGTCACATCCTTGTCGTTGACAGCGCCGAACACCATGTGCACGTGCTTTGGTTTAAGTGCTTCCAGTTGCTTTACTATTTGTTTAAGTCCATCCTCATTATGGCCCGTATCACAGATAGTTAAGGGGGTTCTGCTTAAAACCTGCCACCGCCCCTTCAGGCCTGTGATGGCTTTGGCATTGGCCAGTCCTTTTCTTAGAGAGGTATGAGTGATAGCATATCCTTTCTCATGTAAAAGTACCAGCGTCTGCAGCACACCCGGCAGGTTATATTTTTGGTAAAGCCCCCCCAGATCCAACTCTAAGCCAGGCAGAAAAGGCTTTTCCTCGCGGTATACCTGAAAAACCTGGCGCTCATTAGAGGCTTCTGTCAGCTCCACGCGAAAAAGGTCAGGTGCAAAGAACAAAGGAGCTCCTGCTTCCTCTGCCTTCGCTTCGAAAACCTCCTGTGCCTCCAACTGGCGCGTGCTGATAACGGCGGGCACACCTGTTTTTATGATTCCGGCTTTTTCAGTGGCAATAGCACTTATGGTGTCTCCAAGCAGTGCCTGGTGGTCGTATCCTATATTTGTAATCAGGGAAACCTCCGGCGTAATAATGTTTGTAGAATCAAGGCGGCCACCAAGTCCTACCTCTATTACAGCGATGTCAACCTGCTCATCAGCAAAATATTTAAAAGCCAGCGCTACAGTCATTTCGAAAAAGGAAGGCTGGATGCTTTCGAACAAGGACTTGTGCTGCTGTACAAAATCTACGACATAGCCCTCAGGGACTTCCTGCCCATTCACGCGGACACGCTCAGTAAAAGACTTTAGATGCGGTGAGGTATAGAGCCCCGTCTTGTAGCCGGACTCCTGCAGCACAGCTGCCAGCATATGAGAACTGCTGCCTTTGCCATTTGTACCCGCTACGTGTACTGTTTTGAATTGATGCTGCGGCTGCCCCAGTGCCTCACAAAGCGCAATGATATTGTCCAGGCTCTTCTTAAAAGCAGCATTGCCGATGCGGTGAAACATCGGCAATTGCTGGTATAAGTAATCAAGACACTCTTGATAAGTCATAAATGTAAATAATATTAACTGCCTAGCGGGAGGTAATACGGAATGTTACCTGGCCGGAGGCTCCTGCATTAGACGATCCTCCACCCGTACGACTGAAAGTTGTTTTCTGAAGCTGTGATTTATACCAGGCTACTACCTGTGGAGACACGTTGCTTTCTATCACCTTCACCCCTGTCAGGTTACCATCCGCATCTATTTGGATAGCGAATTTTACGATTCCTGTTTCGTTGCTGTATGGGTCTTTTCTGGGTTCGATATCATAGCGCCAGCCCTGCATATCCAGTGAGCCTCCAGCGCCACCACCGGCTTTGCCGTAAAGTGACTTGGCGTCTACCTTTCCTTCCGGACTTCCTTTATCACCTACAGCACCGTCGTCGTCACCATTGTTGTTGCCTGTTGCAGCATCAGAAGAGCCGCTTTTACCATTACCCGTGCTAGTAGTTGGCTTGCCAGGGTAAAGCGAACGAGGCTTCTCAGGCTCCTTCTTAACAACTTCCTCTGTTGGTTCAGCTTTTGGCTGCGGCTTCACTTCCTCTTTTGTTGGCTGAGGCTTCGGCTGTGGCTTTACTACCTCCTTCACAGAAACAGGAGCCTCTGCTGTGGTGGTTGTCACTTTAGGTGTTTCAACAGGTTGTGGCGGAGATGGCGGTGTTGCCTTGGCTACAGGCTGCGGTTCCGGTAACGGATCAGGCTGTGTAGGTGCCGGTTTGCTATCCTCTACGTTCTTCGACTCGTTTGCTGCAGCCGTTGTCTGTACGTCTCCGCTACCTGCGGCATCCATACCAAAATTAAGTTCAATGCCAAAATTAGGTGCTGGCGGATCAGGAGCCCGCCATGCCAGCATAAAAATCAGAAAAAGCACAAGCAGCACGTGCATGCCAATGCTAACGCCGGCAGCAATGCGCTTGTTCTTCTCTTCTTCATGTGATTGGGCAATTGCCATAGTTTTATTCTTATTCTGCCGGCACGGTGGCCAGCGTTACACTTGCGTTGAGATTTTTTGCAATACCTGCCACCCTTGCCAGGTGCTCCACAGGCACGCTCTTATCTACGTGTAACACCACGGCGCCCTCCTCTGTTCCCTGCAGCAGTGCGGTTAGTTGCGGCTCTATATCCTCCGGAGCTATTTGCTTGTCATTCAAAAAGTATTCCAGGTCTTCACTTATCGTGATGCTGATTTTCTGCATCACGATATCAGAGGTCTTACTGCTTGGCAGGCTAACCGGCAAACCGGAAGGCGTTACGAAGTTAGACGTAAGCATGAAAAATATGAGCAACAGGAAAATGATGTCCGTCATGGACGACATGCTGAACTCGGCGTTAATCCTGTTTTTAGAGCGAATATTCATTCCTTAACTTAAAGCTGTGGTTCCTGTAATACATCAAGAAACTCAATAGAAGAGTATTCCATCGCATGCACAATGCTGTCGATTTTAGATACCAGGTAGTTGTAGCCAACATAAGCAGGCAGACCAATGATAAGTCCGGTGGCTGTTGTTACCATGGCTTCATAGATACCGCTTGATAGTAGCTTCGGGCTTACAGAACCCTCTGCTTGTGCAATAGCAATAAAGGCGCCAATCATACCTGTTACGGTTCCAAGGAAGCCAAGCATTGGCGCGGCACCTGCAATAGTAGCCAGGGCAGAAAGGTTTTTCTCCAGGCGGCTGATTTCAATCTTGCCCACGTTTTCGATAGAAGTCTCTATGTTCTTCAGTGGGTTTCCAATGCGGGTCAGGCCTTTCTCCAGCATGTGTGATACAGGCGTGTTTGTCTGGGCGCACAGCATTTTAGCACCAGTGATATCACCGGCCAACACCATTTTCTTAATTCGCTCGTTGAAGCCGTCCGGGTTTTTGGCGGCTTTTTTCAGGGTAAGGAAGCGCTCTACAAAGATGTAAATGGCAGCAAGAGAAAGCAGGGCAAGCGGGATCATAGCCCAGCCACCTGCTAACGCCAGGTCAATAAGCCTTACAGATTCTGGTCCTGCTTCGGCTCCCTCAGCAAGGGCTGCAGTTGTATCAGCAGCAGTAGTCGTGATTTGTAATAAGAGTGAGGTCATGTTAGTAATTAAGTACCCAAATAGTTTCTCCGAATGATTTTTTGTAATTGTTGAGGACCGCTTTTGCTTCGTCTGCCGTTGCGAAATCAGCTACTGAGACACGGTATAACTTGCTGTTAGGCCCAGGTGTCAGCATTTTAGAATCATGGCCAGCCGTGCGGGCTGCGTCACGTCTTACGGCTGCGTTTTCAGTTGTAGAATAACCACCTATGATGATGTAAGAACGTCCGCTTTTCTCATTAATTGTGAGCACCGGCTCTGCTGGCTTTACCTCTTTCACAGGCACAACCACTTCTTCTTTAACCTCCTCATTTTGTTGCTCTTCAGGCATAAAGACTAAAGAGGCACTTGCACTATCAGCCGTTAAAAAGGTTTGTTCCTCCAAAGCAGGCTGCTGCTGCTCTAATACAACAGCAGTAGCTTCCTGAGGAAGGATGGCAGCGTAGGTTGCAACACGCTCCTCTCCTGTAACAGGCACATAACCTGAAGCATACCTGGTAATGTCTCCAGTGTTGCTCGAGGTATAACTTGCGTTAACCAGCATGATGGGGTTGAGGCTGCTTAAATTATAATCTGCCTGAAGTGACAGAAAGTATAAAGCAGACCCTGTTAAACCGGCTAGTGCCAGGCCTGCTGCCACATTATAAGCCCGCTTCAGGCGCTTGCGCAGTGGCTGCTTTTCTTTTGCATGCTCCTGCTGACGCTCTTTAATAAGCGTACGCAGCACCGCAGGCTCCTCCACCCGCACAGGGCGTGCCACCAGCTCAGGCAAACCAAAGCTGGCATCCAGCAGGTTTTCGCCTTCTACATATTCAAATTCCAGTTTGTGCTCCGGGTTATACCTGAAAACCCCGATTTCCTGCAGTTCAAACCGGTTCTCTGCATGCAACGTAGTTTTAGCCTGCTGAACAAAGGATGTCACCAATTGCTGCGCCTCCTCTTTTGAGATGTTGTTCTGATAGGCGATGGTGCTGATAAGCAAGCCATCGTTCAGAACGAGCTTCTCATTGAAAGCAATTTTTTTGGAGGGCGGAGCAAATGAATGCTTCACCGGATTGATTTTAGCTGACACATACCGTGTAATCAAGCCCCCAAACTCAGGGATGATGACACAGTCGTGATCATAGAGCAGTGACTTAATATGCTTTGCAACCATAAGCAATTAGAATGAGTAAGTAACGCCTCCTATTATATTGATACCTCTGCTTGGGTAATTCACGAACCTTTCGTACTTCTGCCCAAGTAGATTGTTAGCCATTAGAAAAATGGTAAAGTTGTTTGTAAAACGATAGTCCGCCTTCAGATTCAGGTCTACTATCGTATCCGTTTCACGCAACTCTGAAGTGCCGTCAGCACGGTGCACGCGTCCGAATGAACTCCCAATATAGTAAAGTTCTGAATTAAAGAGAATCTTATCATAGAAGTTGTAGGTGCCATAAATGCTTGACATCAGCGACGGACGATGAAAGGGTTTCTCTAACTCATCGGTGTTATAGCTGTTATAATCAGCCTTTACACCCAGTCTGATTTCGTCAGAATAATTAAAGGAAGCCTCGGTATAAAAATTCAACACATTTGTTACGCCATCATCATACACCAGGTCAAACTTAGCGGGATCAAGCGGAGAATTGTTGAAGAAGTACAGGTTGCGGTAGTTCTGGTAAGCCACCCGGGCGTTTAACTGCACATAATTCGCCAGGTTTGCCTGAAAACCACCGTAAATCTCCAGTCCTTTGTTGATATCCGCTACGTTCACATTCGGTGCAAGCCAGGGATTCTCCTGAGTCAGCTGATATAAAGTAACTCTTTCTAGATCACCACCTATACCAGCGTAAATCAGCAGGTTACCTTCAATTGGCTCAAGGCCAACACGCACCATCGGGTAAATATTAAACTTACGCGCATTAGCCACTGTGTCGCCGGTATAGGCTACTTTAGCACCTAACGTGAGGCGAATAGCATTTAACTGGCGCTCGTACGCCGTGTTCAGTTTAAAGAAATTACGGCTGACAGTGGCAGAGTCCTTGTGTGACAGGAAGGAAAGGTCAGCATCTACTCTAAAAGCAGACATATCATCGATGCCATACTCACTGCGCAGTTTAAGAGCGAGGTTGCTTTCGCTCATGTCATAGCGGTCGTTCAGGTAGCGGAACTGTGCATCCCCCCTGAATTGAAAAGGAGCCCCTGATGTCTGGTTGTGTAAAAAGCCTTCTGCGGATACCCTGTTAAACACCTGCCGGATAGAATCCTTCTCCACCTCCTGGTCTCCCTCCAGCAAAGGCTCATACCCATAGAAGTGGTATTTGTCACGGCCATACTTCAGCTTGCCACCAACTGTCATGTCGCGCAGGTATCGCTCGCCATGCACGCTGATGTCGGAATTGGCTACAGCAGAATTGCCTTTGTCTACAGGTCCGCGGGCGGAAGCGATGTGACTCACTTCTGCACCAATGTCTGAGGTTTCGCTGCGCTTGTTATGGAAATAGCCTTTTAGGTACAGGGACGCATAGTTTCCGATGCCACCTTTCAGGTAATTGCCATACAGCTTTGTTAGCTCATCCTGTTTTATCGTGAGTACGCGCATTTGCAGGTCAATGTCCTGCGAAGGCAAACGATAATCAACGAAACGGTAGCGCACATTGCGGTCGCCGGTCTCGGGCGGGTCAATACGAAACTTCTCGAAGTTACGGGCAGCCTGTGGCAGTTCAATGACCCGGTTCTTCTCTACTATTACCTCGGCATCCTCCAGTTTAGCTCCTTCGCCCCATCCCTGCGTTTGCGCCTGCACATTATTCTGATAGCTGTACCCTACACACAACACAATAGCAAGTGAGGCTAATCTTATTTTATTTTTCATGATGATGATCCTGTTCTAAAATAACTGATGTTTAACTCCTTCTCCTATTGCTGACCTGTTGTATCATTTTGTGGCACAATAAGCTGCTGTGGCACTGTATCCTGTTGCGGCACTATGTTCTGCTGCGGTACACTGTCCTGCTGAGGCGCTAAATTCTGCTGCGGTACACTGTCCTGCTTCGGCGCTAAATTCTGCTGCTGTGGTTTTGTGGTGGTATTACCATCATATCTGGCCAGCTTCTGCTTTGCCTCTGCCACAATTTCCTGGTTCGGGGCATTTTCAATGATAGAATTCAGTGTGGCACGCGCCTGGAACATTTCATTCTGAGCCGCATAGTTGTCTGCAATAATAAGGAAAGCCTTACCCAGCCAGAAATCATAGTTCGAGTACTTGGTATTGAAATCAAAAGCAACATCAAGCGACTCCTGGTATTTCTTCTGCTTGTGAAGGATTTCGGCTATCAGATATTTTGCCTCTGCGCCGTTCACATCAGATGCAGATTCCACTGTTTCGCGCAGTTGCGTCAGGGCCTGATCCAGGTTGCCTTGTGCATAGGTGGCTTTGGCCCTGAACAGCAGCGCTGAGTTGTATGCGTTCAGAGAGGCATTGCCCTGGCTAATGAGCTCATTTGCCGCTCGTTTCGTTGCCTCATAATCATTGGTGCGGTAGTAGCTTTGCATCAGGCCAGTCAGCGCTGTCTGCTGCTCTTTTCTGTTCGTCGCTAAATCACGAAGGCGGCTGTAGTACTTGATGGCTTCCGGATAATTTTTAGCCTCTAACTCAAAGTCTGCTACCCGCTGTATACCGCGGTTAACATACTCCGATCGGTTCTGTCTGATTACCTCTTTCATGCGCTGCAAACCCTCCTGCATGTTATTCTGGCGCAGGTAAGAATCCGCCAGAAAATACTGAGCATCAGCAGCAAAGGTACTTTTCGGGTAAGACTTAAGGTACGATTCAAATTTCGGGATAGCCTGCTCATACTTCTGACTGAAGTACAAGGACTTAGCTGCTTCGTATTCAACGCTTTCTAACGCATCACTTTCAGGGTTGGCTACCTTGAACCTGTCCAGGTAAGCATCAAACTCACTGCTACGGTTCTCTGTACCCAGCACCTCCTGAAGGGAATAAAGTGCGCCACTGGCCACTTTTGCTGCTGGATATTCTTCCAGCACACGCTTCTGGTCAGCAATGGCAAGTTCATTCTGCCCCAGGTTTCTATAGGCTGTACCTCTCTTCTGAAGCGCATTTGGCACCAGTTTACTGTCCGGCACGGAGTTAATAAGTGTGGTAAAGCCTGATACAGCAGCCTGATAATTTCCTGATTCATAATCAATAAGGGCACGCTGGTAATAGGCATCATCGAGGTAACGTGACTTCGGGTATTTGCTTATCAGTTCCTGCAGTGCCGATTTAGCCTGATCGTTTCTGTTGTTGATGCTCAGCACGACACCCTTCTGAAACAGCGCGTAATCACGATCCGGGGAACTGGTAGAAAGCACCCGCTCATACAATTTAAGCGCTTCGCTGTAGTTTTTGCTTACATAGTACAGGTCGGCCAGTCGTACGGTGGCGTCGTTGTAGTTTGGATTGCTTGGCTGAATAGACTCCAGGTAAGCTTTAAAGTGTGGCAAGGCCTTGTCATACTCTTTTGTATTGAAGTAGGCATAACCAATACCATAGCGGGACTTGGTATAGTAGTCTGTTTTTGTAGTAGGTGTCGTTCTGAAAACTGCACCATAGCTGTTAATGGCATCTTTGTAACGCTGCCCAATAGAATAAGCTTCCCCTTTCACAAAGTGGCTGGAGGCCGTCACTTCTTTATCATATGGGTATTCCAGCGACTTGTCCAGCATCTGTACGGCCTGCGGGAACTTGGCGTCGTTGAACAGGTTCACCGCGTGGTGGTACGTTACACGCTGGTAGGTTTGCAGAATGCGCCAGCTTTTATTTGGAAGGCTCTCGATATGGCGGATAGCCTCCGCGTAATTGTTAGAACCGAAGTAAGCTTCGCTTAATAGTTTATCAGCTTCCTCTCCCTGCTCAGATTCCGGGTACTTTTCGTTAAACTCCGCCAGTGAGCTAATTACTTCCCGGAAATTGCCGAGTTCGTAGCTTACCTGGGCATACTTCAGGGTGGCAGCCTCTGTTATCGCTTTGTCCTGCTCGTTTTTGCGGGCCTGGTCAAAAGCAGTCAGGGCAAACTGCTTGTTATTTTCCTTCAGGTAACTTAAACCCAGGTAATAAGCCGCGTTCTGGCCAATGGCATCTTTCTTCAGCGCTATCTCCTTGAAATTTGCAATAGCGTTCTTATAATTGTTGTTCTTGTAATCCGTCAGCGCTATTTTGTATTGCACCACCGGATCCAGCGAACGCTTGCCAGAGGCAAACTGGTTGAAGTATTTCTCTGCTTCTTTATAATCAGCCTTTTGATAGTAAGCATCCCCCACCAAAAGGGCAATTTCATCTGACTGCTGCACGGCTGGCTTTCTGGCAAGCGCCTCCTCCCCGTATCGGATTACCTCATATATATCGTTCTCCTTGTAAAGGATCTCTGTGATCATATAGGGAACAATATTAGCGTAAGCCTCATTCTTCTCAGCAATCTTCAGGTCTGCTTTGGCGGAAGCATAGTCGCCATTGCGGTACGCAATGTAACCGGCGTAGTAATTAGAGGCATAAGCAAAACGGTGGTCGTCGTCGCGGAAGCCGGTGGTCTTGTTCTTGTCGAAATAGATTTTGGCGTTCTCGAAGTCTTTCGTAGCGAAGTAGGAATAGCCCAGTTTAAATTCCAGCTCCTTGTTTTGCTTAATGCTGAGCAGGTGTGTGGGAGCCTGCTTCAACAGTTCTACTGCCTTTTTATAATCTTTCTTCTCGAAGTAGTACAGGCCCAGTTCATAATTAGCCAGGGCTGTTTTGGGGTGCGTCGGGTAGTTATTAGCAAAATTTATAATCAGCTGCTCCGCATCCGGATGAAACAGGTACAGGCCACTGAGCGCGTAATAGTATTGTGCATCTGCCGTTCTGGCTTCATCACCCGTCAGTTCTATATACTTGCTGAAGGCTTCCTGTGCCGCACCATACTTGGCCCGGTCAAATAACTCAATACCTTCATGGAAATACCTTTCCTCATTGGTAAAAACCTGCGTGTGCTGGGCTGCCACCACATGCGAACCTCCCGCCAGTACGGATGCAAGTGCTAATTTGTACGCTATTTTCATATTTATATCAATTGCCTCTGCAGGCCTACAAAATGTTCTGATTTGAAAGAAAAACTAACCTGGTGCTACGGGGTTTTCTCCTGCCGCTGAGGTTCTAAACTTAACTCAAAGTTAACAAATTTTAGCTAGCAGCAGGCTCCTGAAAAACTTTTCTGTTAAGTTCCTAAACCTGAAACATCGCATAATAACTATACAATGTCCGGGGGCTTTAAAATATTGTGTATTGTGGATAAATAGGCATTATTTATACCGCCGCCATCGCACGTGGCACCGGGTGCAGCATCTTAAAAACCAACTCCCGCAGAATAGCTGCATCCGACATGTCGCCCCCTGTTATACCTTTCACCTGTAAATCGGCCACGCGTATAAAATGAATGATGTCGATGCAGCGCTGCAACGGAAATACCCGGAGCGCCTGCATGTATTCCTTCACCAGGAAGCCACGGTTCCCCAGGCTTTTGCGGATGCCCGCCTCCGACTTGTCGGCTGCAGTATGCAAACTGAGTAGCTTCGTGAAAAATGAAAATAGCAGGCTTAGGTTTGGTATGAGCGGGTTATTCTTCGGGTTGGCTTCAAAGTACTGTATGATGCGGTGCGCTTTCAGCGCGTCGCGCGCAATCAGGGCCGACTGCAGCTCAAAGATGTTGTATTCCTTGCTGATACCTACGTTCTCCTGCACTGCCCGTTCATCAATCGTCGCGCCAGGCTTCAGGTTAATCAGGAGTTTATCAATCTCATTGGAAAGCCGGGATAAATCTGCCCCTATAAATTCGCTCAGCAGTAGCACCGCTGGCTGTGTGGCCTTTACCCCTTTCTGCTTCAGGTAGTTCGTCACCCAGGCAGGCACCTGGTTGTCGTACAGTTTCTTAGTTGTGAGCAGCACTGCCTGCTTGCTTACGGCTTTCGCCAGTGCCTTCCGGCCATCCAGCGTTTTATGCTTATAACAGAATACCAGTATAGTAGACGGCAATGGGTGCTGCAGGTAAGCCTCCAGTTGCCTTATCCCATCTTCCCGTTCAATATCCACGATGCTTTGCGCCTCCTTTACAATCACGACCGATCTTTCAGACATCATCGGGAAGCGCTTTGCCTGAAGCAGCACCGTAGACACGTCCGCATCCTTTCCATACACCACCACCTGGTTAAAGCCTTTTTCATGTTCCTGCAGCGCGTGCTCCTCAATATAGTCCGCTATCAAGTCGATGTAGTAAGGCTCCTCTCCCTGCAGAAAGTACACAGGTGCAAATTGCCTTTTCTTCAGTTGTTCTAAAACGCCTTCGGGTGTGTGTGACATGGTGGTGCTGATTGATGCTGTATTAGGAGGCGTTGCTCTTTGCCCCTCTCCTCTACAAATTTAATGTATCAGGGGCAAAGTCAAAGTATAAAATGGAGAATTAGGCAGGATAAATAAGAGGCAAAAAACTTAAAATTTAATTCAGGTTTTTCACCATCACAAGCCTTGGCGAGTGGTCCAGGTAATAGTTTTCGGCCGCCTGCTGGGTTTCAAAACCCAGTTTTTCATAGATGTTAATACCGTGCTCATTCTCCGGATGAACAGTGAGATAAATAGAGGAGGCTCCCATTGCCTTTACATCTTCTACCATATCAGAAGTTAATCTTTCACCAATCTTCCTGCCTCTGTAGCATGGCAGCACACCCAGTGACAGAAACCATGCCTCCTGCTTTTCATTATTATAGTGGCCGATACCATACGCTACTATTTCTTTATCAAGTTCTGCCACCTTCATCAAACCGTTTGTTATATCATGAAGCTGGCGCAAAGCGAATATCGGATAACTTTCGTCCTCAAAGAGAAGCTGATCAATTGCCTTGATTTGTTTGATGTCTTCAATCTCTGCTGCTCTGATGATCATGATGCTGAAACCCTGCTGTTAAATGAAGGTGCAATTTAGGAATATGCCCGTAAAAATGCGTTCCGATGCAATTTCTATACCAACACCTTATCGGCACAACAGGTATCTGCTGATAGGCGTATCCCCGCTGTTAAACATCTAATCCCACATTAGGGACATCAAACTGCAAACTCTTTTTTATATTTGCCTTGATACACGAATTTGGTTTACATGAATTTAATAGAAGAATTGAGATGGAGAGGCATGCTCCACGACTTCATGCCAGGAACTGAAGAACAGCTGGACTCCGGAATGACAGCAGGCTACATTGGCTTCGACCCGACCGCTGCTTCCCTGCATATAGGTAACCTGGCTACGATCATGCTGCTGGTGCAGTTGCAGCGGGCGGGCCACAAGCCAATCGCTTTGGTGGGTGGCGCAACAGGCATGATCGGAGACCCATCCGGAAAGTCAGCAGAAAGAAACCTGCTGGATGAAAATACTCTGAGAGCGAATCAAGAGGGAATCAGGAAGCAACTGGAGAAGTTCCTGGACTTTAACAGCGGGGCTAACTCAGCCGAAATCGTAAACAACTACGACTGGTTCAAAGAGTTCAGTTTCCTTGGCTTCCTGCGGGAAGCAGGCAAGCACCTGACCGTAAATTACATGATGGCAAAAGAATCTGTTAAGAAGCGCATCAGTGCCGATGAGGAAGGCGACCGTGCCGAGGGCCTCTCCTTCACTGAGTTCTCTTACCAACTTATTCAGGGCTATGACTTCTACCACTTGTATAAAAACAAAGGCGTGCGCCTGCAGATGGGTGCCTCTGACCAGTGGGGTAACATCACGACTGGTACAGAGCTTATCCGGCGGATAGACGGCGGAAAAGCCTTTGCGTTAGTTGGCAAACTGGTTACCAAATCAGATGGAACCAAGTTCGGCAAGTCCGAAGGAGGCAACGTGTGGCTCGACCCGGAACTGACCTCCCCATACAAGTTTTACCAGTTCTGGCTGAACCTTTCAGATGAGGAAGCCGGCAAGCTGATAAAGGTATACACGCTGCTTCCGCAGGAGGAGATAAACCGCATAACCGAAGAGCACAACCAGGCGCCGCACCAGCGCGCTTTACAGAAAGCCTTAGCTAAAGATGTTACAATTCGGGTACATTCTGAAGAAGACTATAATGCTGCTGTGGAAGCCTCAGAAATTTTATTTGGAAAAGGCGATTTAGAGACCCTCAAAGGCCTTCGGGAGGATATTTTACTGTCGGTGTTTGAAGGAGTGCCGCAGATTGAGGTGAGCAAGGAAAACTATACGGAAGCGGCCACTGTAACGGATCTTCTCTCTGAGGTAACAGGCGGACAGGTATTCGAATCAAAGGGGGAAGCCAAGCGCATGATCAAGAACGGGGGTGTTAGCGTGAACCGCCAGAAGGTGCAAAATCCGGATGATGCCGTTTCCTTTGAGTTGCTGCAGGAGAAGTACCTTGTGGTACAGAAAGGTAAGAAGAACTATTACCTCATTACTGTTAACTAACTGTCTGACAGTATACTAAATAAAAAAGGTGACCTTTATAGGCCACCTTTTTTATTATTAACTTTGTTACAAGTTGTCTTATTTTGCGCTTTCAGTGCTGTTTTTCATGTCCTGAACTTCCTTACGGATGTCCTGCGCCATGTTTTTCAGGTCTTGCATACCTTTACGTACACGGGTACCAGCAGCTGCATTTCCTTTGTCGTAGAATTTTTCAAAATCCCCTTCCAACGACATTACTAGATCCTTGAGTTTGCTAAAGTTGTTGTTCATTTGTGCTTTGATTATTGTGAAACATTTAGTTTTATTCCTCTAATATACACATTTAATGAAAACAAGCAAAAATTAAGGAATTTTAATATAAGCCTTCTGAGCGAATTAAGCGGTAACTGCAGGGCTTGAGTATAAGCCTTTGTCCAATTTCAATGCAATTTTCTCGAAAGCTGCAATAGTCTCTTTCACATCATCCAGGTTATGCGCTGCCGTTGGAATCAGGCGCAGCATGATCACGTCTTTTGGCACAACCGGGTATACCACGATTGAGCAGAAAATGCTGTAGTTCTCACGCAGGTCCAGCGTCAGTTGTGTAGCATCCGGAATCTGGCCGTTAAGGAAAACAGGCGTTACCGGAGATTCAGTTGTACCGATGTTGAAGCCTTTCTCACGAAGGCCGCTTTGCAGTGCATTTACCACCTCCCACAGCTTGTCTTTCAACTCAGGGTGTTTGCGCAGCAGCTCGAGGCGCTTGAGAGCTCCCACCGTAATCGGCATGGGCAGCGACTTAGCGAAGATCTGAGAACGCATGTTATAGCGCAGGTATTCTACCACCTGCTCGTTAGAGGCAACAAAAGCTCCGATGCTGGCCATGGACTTGGCAAACGTAGAGAAGTAAACGTCGATACCCTCCTGCACGCCCAGGTGCTCTCCTGTACCGGCGCCTGTGGCACCCATCGTACCGAAGCCGTGCGCATCATCTACAAATAAGCGGAAGTTGAATTTCTCTTTCAGGGCCACCACATCTTTCAGGTTGCCCAGGTTACCAGACATTCCAAAAACACCTTCGGTGATTACAAGAATGGCGCCACCTGTGTTTTCAGTCCAGCGCGTTGCACGCTCCAGCTGCTTCTCCAGGCTCTCCATGTCGTTGTGGCTATACACAAAGCGCTTGCCCTGGTGCAGACGCACGCCATCTATGATACATGCATGCGATTCAGCATCATAAACAATTACATCGTGGCGGTCTACAAGGGCATCGATGATAGACACCACTCCCTGGTAGCCGAAGTTCAACAACATCGCATCCGGTTTCTGCACAAAATCAGCCAGTTCAGACTCCAGTTGCTCGTGCAGGTTTGTGTTACCAGACATGATACGGGCACCCATTGGTGTTGCCATACCCCACTCTGCAGCACCCTCAGCGTCAGCTTTACGCACCTCAGGGTGGTTGGCCAGGCCAAGGTAGTTGTTCAGGCTCCAGGTTAGCACCTCTTTTCCTCTGAATCTCATGCGCGGGGCAATCTCACCTTCAAGCTTCGGAAATGTGAAATAGCCATGTGCATAATGAGAGTGGCTGCCTAAAGGACCTCTGTTGGTCAACAACTTTTCAAATAAATCCACTAGTGTAATGATTAGGTTATCTGTATAATTTGAACTTAAGCTTTATTAACTACATACATACAATATATATAGAAATTAAGTATAATGCTGCACAAAGTTATGGTTTATTCAACTCATTTACAATGATGGACTGTGTGGAGAGCTGCATTTTCAAGTCCTCATTTTTAAGTTTCGCTATAAAACCTTTTCTTTGATGTAAAACATAAGGTAGCTTCTGCATGAGAAAAATAAATAAGATTCTTATAGCCAATCGGGGTGAAATAGCCCTGCGCGTGATGCGTACAGCGAAAGAAATGGGTATCAGAACGGTAGCCATTTACAGCGAAGCCGACCGCAATGCTTTGCATGTGCGCTTTGCTGATGAGGCTGTGTGTGTCGGTGGTCCCAAATCCAGTGAGTCGTACCTGCGCGGTGACTATATCATTGAGGTATGCCAGAGACTCAAAGTAGACGCCATTCACCCGGGCTATGGGTTCTTATCAGAAAATGCCGGTTTTGCAGCTAAGGTAAAAGAAGCCGGTATTATCTTCATCGGCCCGTCACCGGAAGCCATAGAACTAATGGGCAGCAAGCTGGCTGCCAAAGCCGCTGTAGCAAAGTATGACATCCCGATGGTGCCGGGTACAGAAGAAGCTATCACGGATGTAGAGGCAGCCAAGGAGATCGCCACGCAGGTGGGATTTCCCATCCTGATAAAAGCGAGTGCCGGCGGCGGCGGCAAAGGGATGCGTGTGGTAGAGGGCGTAGAAGAGTTCGAAGAACAGATGAAGCTGGCGGTAAGTGAGGCAACTTCTGCTTTCGGCGATGGCGCTGTTTTTATTGAGAAATACATCGGTTCGCCACGCCACATTGAGATCCAAGTGTTAGGAGACACGCATGGCAACATTGTGCACCTGTTCGAGCGGGAGTGTTCTATTCAGCGCCGCCACCAGAAAGTAATTGAGGAGGCTCCCTCTTCTGTTCTTACGCCGGACCTTCGCGAGGCCATGGGACGCTGCGCCGTCAACGTTGCCAAAGCCTGTGATTATATCGGGGCCGGCACGGTAGAATTCCTGCTAGATGAGAACCTGAATTTCTACTTCCTGGAAATGAACACCCGCCTGCAGGTAGAACACCCGGTAACAGAACAGATCACCGGGCTGGACCTGGTTAAAGAACAGATTAAGATAGCGGAGGGTAATCCATTAGCTTTCAGGCAGGAAGATTTGAAAATCAATGGTCATGCCCTGGAACTTCGGGTGTATGCCGAGGACCCATCAAATAACTTCCTACCGGATATAGGCCGGCTGGAGACATACCAGCGCCCACAGGGCTTAGGCGTGCGGGTGGACGACGGCTTTGAGCAAGGCATGGATATACCTATCTACTACGACCCGATGATAGCGAAACTGGTAACCTTCGGCAAAGACCGCCAGGAAGCCATAGACAAGATGCTACGGGCAATAGATGAATATCAGATAACCGGAATAGAGACCACTTTATCGTTCGGCACCTATGTACTCCAGCACGAGGCCTTTGTTAGCGGTAACTTCGACACCAAATTCATTGACCGGTATTTTACCCCGGAAGCACTGCAGCAGGAGCCTGAAGAGGCCACTGAGGAAATCACGGCTGTGCTGGCTGCCATGCTTGTGGATCAGAAAAAACCAGCGGCGGTAACTGAAGGAGCAAATAGTGTACCTCGCCCTACTTCGAACTGGAGAAAAAACAGAACCAGGTAAAATCTTTCGGCAGTAACCGACTTCGCAGTGGGTTTTAGAGGATTTGAAAGAAAACAAAAAGAAAGGGCACTGCAATATACTTGCAGTGCCCTTTCTTTTTGTTTCTGTATCGTGTTTAACTTTAAATCAGGTCGAACAGATTACGCACGCCAATATAGCGTTCTTTCGTGAAGCCCTCCCCGTAGGTAACGCCTATTGTATGGCCCAGTTCTTTGGCTCTGGCCTCTACAAAACCAAGAAACTCAGGCGAAGAGATGTAGGTGTTCGGGGAGTCATCGTTCGGGTTATAGAACTGTGACCTGTAAGCCCGTATTGATTCCATCTTCTTTTCCCAATAAGGTGTTACGTCAACCACAATATCCGGTGTGATAAAACGATCCTGGATAAAATGGTATACTACCTTCGGGCGCCACGCCTCCTGCGATTCCCCCTCCTCATTGGTGGTGCTTATCATTTTAAGACCTGCTTTAAAACAGGATTCCGTTAAAAGATCAGCACCACGCCCATGATCCGGGTGGCGGTCATGAATGGCATTGGCAATGACAATCTCGGGCCGGTACTGGCGTATTTTCTGGATAACCTGTAACTGATGCTGCCGATCATTCTGAAAAAAACCATCCGCAAAGCCTAAGTTGTCTCTTATCTCCACTCCCATCACTTTGGCCGCGTCAGCTGCCTCCTGCAAACGAATCTCTGCTGTGCCGCGCGTGCCAAGCTCTCCGTGTGTTAGATCCACTATGCCCACCTTTTTACCAGCGGCAATATGGGCAATCAATGTTCCCGCGCAACCTAACTCTACATCGTCCGGGTGCGAGGCAAAGGCAAGAATATCTAATTTCATATTTCTTTAAGTGATTATCTGATGCGCAGCGATTTACCGATGCGCAAAGTGGTGCGGGTACTCATGCCATTCAGCTTTGCCAGCTGGCTCACAGAAACACCGTATTTTTTGGAGATACCGGAGAGAGTATCACCGCTGCGCACTTTGTGGTAAGTGGCCCGCCTGCCGGCACTCGCACTTCCCTTCTTTGCTTTGTTGTAATAGTTGAATACTGCTGACGTAATCTGAAAGCTCTCCCCTTTCAGCAGGTAATCAGGGAAATCGTATATATTTTCCGGATCCAGCGGGTTTCCCTGGTAACGTACTTCGTAATGGAGGTGCGGACCAGATGATCGACCGGTGCTGCCACCGAGGCCTAACAGTTCCCCCGCCTTCACATACTGCCCGGGTTGTGCAATAGCCTTGCTCATGTGGCCATACAAGGTCTCCAGGCCATTGTAATGCCGCACTACAATATAATTACCGTAGCCACCGCCGTCCCACTTGTTAATGCGCACCACCCCGTCAAAAGCCGCGAAAATGGTATCGCCGGTATTCAGGTCAATATCAGTGCCGTAATGCCAGCGCCCCCCCCTGCTTCCAAAGTGGCTGGTGATGGGGGTTTTTACCAACGGCATGTTGTACTTCCGGTTAGAGGCCATGTCATACAGTTTAATGTCTACCGTATCCTTCAGCTGCCGCGCATCCATCTTGTAAGGGTTGAGGTTGCGGGTGTCCCAGATAGCATAGTAACCCGCAATTTTGATCCAGCTGGAGTCTACCAGCACCTCTTCCGACATCTCTACTATATGCTGCTCCCCCAGGTCAAGCTCAGAGGTGTCTTCACTTACGATAGACAGCTCCTTCTTCGGATTGAAGAAGATGGATGCATCAGCATCTGAACCCTCATCCGGAAAATCCTCATACTTGATTAAGATAGTCGTGTCGGGACGCACATACTGAATCTTTGGGGTCTTCACCTTAAAGAAATCCTTTGTCTTGCTTTGCGCCATCGCACCTCCTGCACTACACAGCATGCAGAGAAAAAGCAATACAAAAAATATGGGTGCTTTGATTTTAAACATTCTTCTTGAAAGGTTGGCTGTGCTGCCTTTTCTGCAACACATTTTGCTTCTTTTAACTACAGCACAGCCATATTATTGTAATACATCCCCTGTCACAGCATAAAATGACAGTAAAAGCAGGATGCTCTAAGGCACCGGTAAATTAATGCAGGTTCTGAGCTGCCAGGTACCTTTCGGCATCGAGGGCAGCCATACAGCCGGTTCCAGCCGCCGTTACGGCCTGCCGGTATGTGAAGTCCTGCACATCCCCGCAGGCAAACACACCATCTACATTTGTCTTGGATGTGCCCGGAATGGTACGGATATAGCCGTTTTCATCCAGGTTCAAGGCATCGGCAAATATGTCAGAATTAGGCTTGTGACCGATGGCCACAAAAAAGCCTGCCACTGGAATCTCACGTGTTTCCTCAGTCAGCACGTTTTTCACACGAACAGCCTCAACGGTATGCTCTCCTAAAATCTCATCTGTTATCGTGTTCCAGAGAATTTCGATGTTCTTCGTGTTTTTCACGCGCTCCTGCATGATAGTGGAAGCGCGCATCTCACCACGGCGTACTATCATGTATACCTTCTTGCACAGGTTAGAAAGATAAGTGGCTTCTTCCGCAGCCGTATCTCCGGCTCCGATGATAGCCACATCCTGCCCCCGGTAAAAGAAGCCGTCGCAAACGGCACAGGCAGACACGCCGCTACCGTTCAATCTTGCCTCAGACTCAAGCCCAAGCCATTTGGCAGAAGCACCGGTTGAAATGATCACCGTGTGTGCTTCAATTACTTTCTGATCGTCGATCGTTACCTTGTGTGGCTTCGAAGAAAAATCTACGGCTGTGGCAATACCATAGCGTACATCAGTACCAAAGCGCTCTGCCTGCGTCTTAAAGTCTTCCATCATCTGTGGCCCGTTAACTCCTTGAGGGTAACCCGGGTAGTTTTCAACATCGTTGGTGATGGTCAGCTGACCTCCTGGCTGAAGGCCCTGGTATAAAACGGGATTAAGACCGGCCCTCGAGGCATAGATGGCAGCAGTATATCCTGCAGGCCCGGAACCGATTATTAAGCATTTAACTTTTTCTATTTCCATTACAAATATGTTTCAAAGAAATCAGGATGCAAACATACAAAATTTCTGTGCCTCTGCCTGCATAGCGGCCTGATTTTGCCTTGCTTGGTAGGATAAAAAAAGCCCCGGCGTTTGGGCCAGGGCTATTACTATTAATGTGAACGAGCCTTTAGCCTAGGTAAGGCTTCAATGCTTTGCTTCTTGATGTATGGCGAAGTCTTCTGATAGCTTTTTCTTTAATCTGGCGCACACGCTCGCGTGTCAGGTTAAACTTCTCGCCAATTTCCTCCAGTGTGAGTGAATGTTCTCCATTTAAACCAAAGTATAGAGAAATTACGTCAGCTTCGCGTTTTGTTAAGGTTGAAAGGGCACGCTGTACTTCTTTACGCAGTGAGTCGTTCATCAGACCCATATCCGGCGACTCTTCGTCTTCGTTCTCCAGCACGTCCAGCAGGCGGTTTTCCTCTCCTTGCACGAAAGGCGCATCTACAGACACATGGCGACCAGATATTTTTAGGGTATCTACGACCTCAGCAGTTGTTAATTCAAGTACCTCGGCGATTTCTTCAGGTGATGGCTCACGCTCAAACTTTTGCTCAAGCTCTGAGAAAGATTTAGAAATCTTGTTAAGGGAACCTACACGGTTAAGCGGAAGGCGCACAATGCGCGACTGCTCAGCCAAAGCCTGCAGAATAGACTGGCGGATCCACCAAACGGCATAGGAGATAAACTTAAAGCCTCGTGTTTCATCGAATCGCTTGGCTGCCTTAATCAGACCCAGGTTACCTTCGTTGATAAGGTCGCCCAAAGAAAGGCCCTGGTTCTGATACTGCTTTGCCACCGACACGACAAATCGTAAGTTGGCTTTCGTTAATTTCTCAAGCGCAAACTGATCTCCCTCTCTGATTCTCTGAGCCAGCGACACCTCTTCGTCTGGAGTAAGCAAATCAACTTTACCAATCTCCTGTAGGTATTTGTCAAGCGACTGGCTTTCGCGGTTTGTAATCTGTTTGCTTATCTTGAGTTGTCTCATCAGAGTATGTTGTTATTGCAAAAAAAATGTGAAAATTAATAAATTAGTTTGGTGTCTGAACACTAGAAAATCGCGCAAAGTTCTTTCATCTTTTAAATAAAATCAAGATGTGAGGCTTTGGTGACTAAAGAAACTCTTGGCACCATGTACTTAACCAAAGTGAGGCACCAAGAGTTCTGTCATGTGATAATATTACTATTGATTTTATTCAGGAGCACCTGGTTTAGGTAAGATAGCCTTGCGAGACAACTTAAACTTGCCGGTCTTCTTATCTACATCAATCAATTTCACCTTCACTTCTTCTCCAATTTCAAGCACACCTTCCATTGATTCGAGGCGCTCGTGCTTGATCTCAGAAATATGCAATAAACCATCTTTACCGGCCATAAACTCTACGAAAGCACCATAAGGCTGGATAGACTTCACTTTACCGATGTAGGTATCGCCAATCTCCGGCTGGGCAACAATGGCTTTGATTCTGGAAATCGCATTGCTCATGGCTTCCTCGTCTGTGGCGAAGATGTTCACATGGCCCTTCTCGTTCTTTTCCTCGATGATGACAGTAGCACCGGTATCTTTCTGAATCTGCTGAATCACCTTACCACCTGGTCCGATTACGGCGCCGATAAATTCTTTATCGATTACGATGTTGAAAGAACGTGGCGTATGCGGCTTATAGTCTGCATTAGGTTCAGCCAGTGTCTTGGACATCTCGTTCAGGATGTGCGCACGGCCAGCGTTAGCCTGAGCAAGCGCCTGGCTCAACACCTCGTAAGACAAGCCCTGTACCTTGATATCCATCTGGCAGGCGGTGATACCGTTTTTAGTACCAGCCACTTTAAAGTCCATATCACCTAAATGGTCTTCATCCCCTAGAATATCTGATAACACAGCAAATTTGCCTGTTTTCTCATCTGTGATAAGACCCATCGCGATACCGGAAACGCCACCCTTTACAGGAATACCGGCATCCATCAGCGCCAGAGAGCCAGCACATACAGTAGCCATGGAAGAAGAACCATTAGACTCCAGGATATCGGAAACGATACGAATCGTGTATGGGTTCTGATCTTCCGGCGGAAGCACTTTCTTAAGGGCACGCAACGCCAGGTTACCATGGCCTACCTCACGTCGGCCAGGACCTCTGTTCGGTTTTACCTCACCGGTAGAGTAAGCCGGGAAGTTGTAGTGCAGCAAAAATTTATTTGTGCCGGATACCATGGCGCTATCAATCAGCTGCTCATCCATTTTGGTACCCAGTGTTACCGTAGTCAAAGATTGTGTTTCGCCACGGGTAAAGATAGCGGAACCGTGTGTAGCAGGCAGGTAATTCACCTCCGACCAGATAGGGCGGATTTCATCCAGCTGACGGCCATCCAGGCGAACACGCTCATTTAGAACCATGTTGCGCACTGCGTCTTTCTCCGTATCGTGGAAATAAGTCTTGATCAGGCCCATGTCGTAGGTGTGATCCTCTGGCAGGGTAGAAACAAACTCTTCTAAAACTGCAGCGAAGCCTTCTTTACGCTCTGCTTTGGAAACGCCTCTTCTAGCTACCTCGTACGCTTTCTGGTAAGTAGCTTCATACACACGCTGACGCAACTCTTCGTCGTGCGTTTCGTGCGAGTACTCGCGCTTTACGGTTTTGCCAACCAGTTCAGTCAACTCCATCTGCGCCTGGCACTGCACTTTAATTGCATCGTGAGCATACTGGATTGCCTCCAGCATTTCTGCCTCAGACACTTCACTCATTTCTCCCTCAACCATGGCCACGCTGTCAAATGAAGCACCAACCATCAGGTCAATGTCAGCACGCTGCAGGTCTGTTACGGTTGGGTTTATCACCAGTTTGCCATCTATTCGGGCTACGCGCACTTCAGAGATAGGACCGTTGAATGGAATATCGGATACTGCCAGGGCAGCAGAAGCTGCAAGTGCGGCAAGTGCATCCGGCATGATCTCTTTATCAGCAGAGATCAGGTTTATCGATACCTGTGTTTCAGAATGGTAATCAGACGGGAAAATCGGACGGAGTATACGGTCTACCAAGCGAGACACGAGGATTTCATAGTCAGATAATCTGGCTTCTCTTTTAAGGAAACCGCCGGGGATTTTACCGGATGAGGCAAATTTCTCCTGGTAGTCTACTGAAAGAGGCAAAAAGTCAACCCCTTCACGGGCATCTTTGTTTGAAACAACAGCTGCCAGCAGCATGGTATTACCCATTTTCACTACGACAGATCCGTCGGCCTGCTTGGCTAGTTTTCCTGTTTCAATTGTTATCTCCCGGCCATCCGGAAGTATAATGGTTTTTGTTATCGCGTTGTAAGGCATCATCATTTTTTCATTTACATCAAAAAGACAGGGCTACCCATTGTGGCCGCTGTCGGTACTGGCAATTGAGGAAGGAAGGGGGGTATAAAAAAGATTAGGGAATTCCTGTAAAAGAAATTCCCTAACACTTGAAAGCTTACTTACGGATACCTAGTTCCGCAATGATTGCTCTGTATCTTTCAATGTCGTTTTTCTGCAGGTAGTTCAGAAGTCTTCTTCTTTTACCTACGAGTTTCAAAAGTCCCAGGCGTGTGCTGAAATCCTTCTTGTGGATTTTCAGGTGCTCTGTAAGGTCAGCGATGCGTGTGGTGAACAGCGCTATCTGCGACTCGGCAGAACCTGTGTCAGTCTTAGACTTGCTAAAACCATGCTTTTCGAAAATGTCTTGTTTCGCTTCAGTGGTTAATCTCATTGCGTAAATATATCAATCTGTTTTTATCTTGCAAAGACTATAATACAAGCCACAAAGGTATATAATTTACTTCTACAAAAAAAACTTTTGCAGCATCTTTATATACCAAACCTGCTATAGTTTATTACGGCGGAAGCGGGTCATTAGCTTACGCCAGAAGTCTACCTCCAGCAAACTGGAGTCATTACGCGCCTGGTACAGGAAGAATAAACCCATCGGAAGCAGGATTAAATTACCTCCCCACAAGCCTGCTCCTATCGACACCATACCCTCACGCGCCCATTTCTCCCCTAGTATCGCCATCACATACATCAGAATGAAGAAGATAATGGATATGAGCACCGGCACGCCAAGGCCTCCTTTCTTAATGATGGCTCCCAGAGGGGCACCAATTAGGAACATGATGATAATGGCGGCGGATTGCGTATACTTCTTCCATATCTCGATCTCGTAGTTGTTCGCTTCACGCAAGGTGTTCTTAATACGCTCCTGGTAGCTACTGGTAAAGCTTTTCACGTTCCGGGCTTTATTGGTGGCCATCCGCAGCACATCAGCACTTGGCGCTGTCAGTTCGCGCTCCACGGATTTACCTTGTAAGCGGTAACCATTCTTTACCTGCCCGGTATCTGCTTTAAAGTAAGAATAGAAAGGGTCCACGTTGGGCGCGTAAAAATTAACTTCCCGGGCGCTGTACCTGCGCAATGAATCTGTTACGATACTTAGTTGCGCGATATTCTTCATCATCTTATTATCAGAAAACAGCTCTTCACGGGTACGGTCCAGGTTGAAAGAAGCCATACTCAGGATGATTTTGCTTGCATCAAACTGCTGCCGCACAAACTGATCATTGGAGGCCCGAAAGGATGCATTACCCTGCGCAACGTAAGTGTTACCCCTGAACAACTCCATTATCAGGTAGCTGTCGTTATAGGCCATATACATCTCACCGGAGTCAGCCAGAATCACGGTGGTATTGGAGCCGCCTTTGGAGTGATCATATATCATCACATCGCCCAGGGTCTGGCCATCATTCATTTTTTTGTTTACCTTAATGCTATAGCCGGGTATGCCATTGTAAAACGCCCCTTCCTTGAAGTTCATGGCAGGTTTTTTCTGGCGAATATCCCAGAGAAGGCTATATGCTTTCAGGTTGGCCTTGGGCACAATATTATTGTTGAAGAAGAAAGCACCAACAGTAAGCAAGGAGACTACTATTAGAACAGGACGTAATATGCGGGTGAGGGTAATGCCGGAGGTTTTGATGGCCGTGAGCTCATTATGCTCGCCCAGGGTCCCAAAGGTCATCAGCGACGACAGCAATACTGCCAGGGGCATTGCAACCGGCGCCATGTTTATGCTGAAATAAAAAAGGAGCTCCCCAAAAACTTCGGCACCCAGGTCTTTACCTACAAGTTCGTCGAGGTACTTTAGCATGTACTGGGTGAGCAGAATAAACTCCACCACAGCAAATGTCAGGATAAATGGCCCGAAAAAGGCCTTTAAAATAAGCTTATCTAATTTTTTCATGGGCAACAAAGGGCAATATGGCTGGGCGCCACAGTGCCCAAGCCTTTTAGAAGGCTCTCAAATATCGTGCAAAGATAAGCAGATGCAGTGGTAAACCTGCTACCCCCCTACTAATTCACGAAGATTTTGCATCAGGTTTTCCCACATTTCCTCCAGTTCCTCCTGGTCCTCTTCGTCTGAGTAGTCCGTCACTTTCAGAAACTGCTCCTGTGTCAGTTCGCTCGACTCAATCGAAAAGTCTACATAGGAAGGATCTGCCACATGCATTTTCCTTTCGTTCAGGAAAAGAAAGCGAATCGAACGGTTGGAGCGGAAACCGGTAAGTTCTGCAAAGTGGTTGACGCCATCCCAGTAGAAGTTATAAACTTTGTCTTCGTCTACAGTCACATCATCGCAAAACCACTGTGATAAGCCGCTCGGCGTCGATAAATAAGGGTAAAGAAGCTTTGCAGAAGCATTGATCGGGTACTCGCGAACAAATTTAGTCTTCGTAGCTTTGGTCATAATTTGTCATATAAGTGTCTGAGTAAGTATAAGATTAATTTCCCAATCTACGTATATCTTAAAAATAAAATATTTTTTTTTAGAGAAGCAACTTGCTTATTTAAGAAACAATGCCCTATATTTGCACCACAATTCGGCGGGGTAGCTCAGATGGTTAGAGCGCAGGATTCATAACCCTGAGGTCGGCAGTTCGATTCTGCTCCCCGCTACTAGAAAAGCCGCACTATCTACTGGTAATGCGGCTTTTTCTATTAACAGCGTTCACAGCAGCCAAAAACTCCAAACACCCTCTTGCTGTGCTATTGCTCCTCCTTTATTTAGCGGCTGCTAATCTATCACACATAAAGCTTTCTCCAGCATCCATGTTTACTGTTACAGGCAGGCATACCGACTCATGTGCTGCATTACATGCTGGCGTTATAACAACTATACAAAAGTAGAAATCACCTGATCGCTCTCATCAGGTTTGTAACTCTTCTCTCGCAGATAAGCTTTCAAATTCTTCTCGTTACATATACTGAGCTAATCTTTTTACCTGTTGTTCCGTAAAAACCTGGGACAAATAAATTAGAATAGCTCTATATAAAGTTTTCCTGACAAAGATTCTGCTATGCACTCCAAAAGCAAATTCCCTGTAGCCACCCTTGTGTCGCTGGTTCTAATCATTTCAACAGTATATTATCCTGACGAAGCAGAAACAGTGGCGAGTATGTTGTTCCCCATTGTGTGGCCGTTGATATTTATAGCAGGATTTGCCGCCATCGGTCTACTTATCTACAAAGGCAGCCTGGCAAAAAGACTCCGAAAAGAGGCTGTTACAACCCAGGCATACCGGCAATACGCTCGCAAACTTCAGCAGGAAAACAGCCATTAGGAACCCAATAAGATACAGAGCAGGTGCGATTATTAAAATGCTCCTTAGGGGCTCATCTTGTTCCAATCAACCAGGTTCTTTCCTGCTTTCACGGCAAAAAAAAAGGTTCAGAAACGCTTCCCGTCTATTCAGGCAGAAAGCGTTTTTTTATTTCTCCCCATTCTGTATTCGCAGCCAGATATTCCACAGAAGGTGTTTCTGTGTAGTTAGTAAATCAAGCCATTTCTCCTTCCTCCTACCTATAATCTCCGGTGTATTATATCCCCTTCCGCTCCGCTTCGTACATACGAAACAGAAATCAAGATATATCCAAATATAATATATACGCTGAACAATATGGCAAACAAGCAGGAACAAGAGCATTTATGGTGGCACGAAGGAGTTATTTATCAAGTTTACCCCCGTTCGTTTCAGGACAGTGACGGTGATGGCGTTGGCGATCTGAAAGGTATTATCAGCCGGTTAGATTACCTGAAGTGGCTGGGTATTACCGCTATCTGGGTCTCTCCTATTTACCCCTCGCCCATGGCAGACTTTGGCTATGACATCGCTGACTATTGCGGTATTCACCCTATGTTTGGCACGATGGATGACTTTGATGAACTGCTGCAGCAGGTGCATAGCCGTGACATGAAACTTATCCTGGACCTTGTGCCAAACCATACCTCCAATGAGCATCCATGGTTCCAGGAGTCAAAGTCGTCGCGCGACAACCCGAAGCGTGACTGGTACATCTGGAAAGACCCGGCAGAGGATGGCAGCGAGCCTAACAACTGGCTGAGTGTGTTTGGCGGCAGTGGCTGGGAATGGGATGAAAACACACAGCAGTACTACTACCACGCCTTCCTGAAAGAGCAGCCAGACCTGAACTGGCGAAACCCGGAGGTGCAGGAAGCCATGTTTGATGTAATGCGCTTCTGGCTAGACAAAGGCGTGGATGGATTCCGGGTGGATGTGATGTGGCATATTATCAAAGACGATAAACTGCGCGACAACCCGCCTAACCCGGATTACAAGGAACATATGTCCACTTACGAAAAGGTTGTTCCTGCCTATTCCACAGACCAGCCGGAGGTGCACGATATAGTGGCTAAAATGCGGAAGGTAACGGACGATTATGAAGCGCGTGTGATAATCGGTGAGATCTACCTGCCGATTCATCGCCTCGTGACGTACTATGGTCACGAAAACACCGGAGTACACCTGCCCTTTAACTTCATGCTCGTCAACGAAGAGTGGAATGCCCGAATCTTGTCTTTGAAAATAGATGAATATGAAGGTGCCATACCTCCCGGAGGATGGCCGAACTGGGTAATTGGGAACCACGACCAGCCCCGGATTACCAGCCGCGTGGGATATTCTCAGGCGAAAGTGGCCGGTATGCTCCTGCTTACGCTTCGGGGTACCCCAACCATGTATTACGGAGACGAAATAGGTATGCGCGATGTACCTATACCGCCGGAGGAGGTGCAGGACCCACAAGGTCTGAACATGCCCGACAAAGACCTGAGCCGGGACCCGGAGCGCACGCCCATGCAATGGGACAATAGCGAGAATGCAGGCTTTACAGAAGGAAAACCCTGGCTTCGCCTGCCGGATAACTTCCGCCGTGTAAACGTGGAGGTGCAGCGCGACGATGAATTCTCTATGCTTACCTATTACCGCCGTTTGATAAAGTTACGCCAGGAGGAGCCTGCACTGCATGTCGGTGATTATGCCCCTGTTGTCTCAAAGGATTCGTTGCTCTCTTTTATCCGCAAACACGAGGATCGGCAATTTCTTATCATTTTGAACCTGACGCATAAGCCATGCCTCTTCCGGGCAGAACACCATACCTACAAAGGCAAAATCGTGTTGGCAACAGACCCAGAACGCGAAGGCAAGCAGGTAGAGAAAAACATCAGCATTTCAGGAGATGAGGGCATCGTGGTGCTACTAGATTAGCCGGAGCAGCATCAACTTTTGTCGAAGTTTTAGAGTAAAATCAGTCTCTTACATGCTTTACGCTGACATAAGAAGATGGAAACAGTTGGTTCTGAATATATGGGAAATGGCCGATGCCGCTTTACGGTATGGGCACCCGAGAAAAAGACGATGGCACTACACCTCGTGCACCCTCGGGAGCGCGAAATAGCTATGGAGTGCGCCGAATGGGGCTATTTTACAGCAGAACTGGAAGATGCCTCGCCAGATATCCGGTACTACTATAAACCGGAAGGTGAAGAAGGATTTCCCGATCCGGCCTCCCATTGCCAGCCAGAGGGTGTTCATGGTCCTTCAGAAGTGGTAGATCATGGCGCATATACCTGGCGGGATTCCAACTGGAAAAACATCCCGATGCAGGATCTGGTGCTCTACGAGTTGCACGTGGGCACTTTTACTCCGGAAGGTACTTTCGAGGCCATCATACCACGGCTTGACGCTTTGAAGGAGACTGGTATCAACGCCATCGAGTTGATGCCGGTGGCCGCTTTTCCGGGTAGCCGCAACTGGGGCTATGACGGCGTTTTTCCTTATGCGGTGCAGGCTTCCTACGGCGGCCCTACGGGACTGAAAAAGCTGGTGGACGCCTGCCATGCCAAAGGAATAGCGGTTTACCTGGATGTGGTGTATAACCACCTGGGCCCGGAAGGAAACTATTTTGAGAAATTCGGCCCCTACTTCACAGAGAAATACGGCACTCCCTGGGGCAAAGCTATCAATTATGATGGTGCCTACTCCGATGGAGTCCGGGAGTATTTTGCTAACAACACGCTATACTGGCTGGAGTACTATCATATAGATGGACTGCGATTAGATGCCATTCATGCCATCTTTGATCAGAGCGCCGTCTCCTTCTGGGAACTGCTGCAAAACAAGATACAAGCCCTGACGGAGCAGATGGGAAGGTCATTTTACCTCATCGCAGAGAGCGACCTGAATAACCCCCGGGTGGTGCAGCAAACCGAAGTGGGGGGATATGGGTTTAATGCGCAGTGGCTGGATGATTTCCATCATGCCTTATATGTGCTGCTAGACAAAGAAGGAATAAAATTTTATGAAGATTTCGGTAAGACAGAGCAGTTCGCAAAAGCCGTTACAGAGGGATTTGTTCACAGCGGCGAATATGTGAAGTTCCGTAAAAAAACCTTCGGCACCTCCTCCGCTGCCATTCCGGGCAATCATTTTGTAGCCTTCGCGCAAAACCATGATATAGTAGGCAATCGCCCGGAAGGAGAACGGCTGTCGGTGCTCGTGGACTTTGGAAAGCTTAAAATTGCTGCAGCCGCAGTTCTTCTGTCGTCATACATTCCGATGCTTTTTATGGGAGAAGAATACGGAGAGGAAACCCCCTTCTTGTATTTTGTGAGCCACTCAGATAAAGGACTGATAAAAGCAGTGCAGGAAGGACGCAAAAAAGAATTTGCAGATTATAAGGTCAACGGCGCACTCACCGACCCGCAGGACGAAGAAACTTTCCAGCGGTCTAAGCTGGAATGGGGAAAAAGAAACCAGGGCAAACACCAGAAGCTCCTGAAATGGCACCAGACCCTGATTCAACTCCGCCGCAACCATGCAGTACTACAGAACTTTGACAAAGCTGCTATAAATGCGCAGACACTGGAGCAGGATGGTTTGATATTCATTCGCCAGAACCATGATGGTTCAGAGCACCTGATTTGCCTGTTCAATTTTTCTGAAAAAGACCTCAGCTATACATTGCCTAACACAAAAACCCATTGGAGCATGCTCCTTAACTCCAAAGAAGTACAATGGCTCCACGAACAGGAGGAAGAATTTACAGCAGCAGCGCAAATGGCAGCAGGGCAAGTTTTAACGATACCACCCTTAAGTGTGCTCGTTTATCAAAGCCAAACTTAACTACTACCATCATCAACTGAATGCTGCGCATATGATGTACAGCTTTAATCCACCCCTAGCCTTTCCAAAGAGGGGAATCTGCCTATAGACAAAGTAATGCGCACTGATCAATAGATATCGGTATAATATCAGGATGTAGTATCAAAAGTCAAAAAAGGCCCCGATATTTCATCTCGGGGCCTTTGCTGTTTTAATAAGAAGTTGAATCAGAACAATGAATATTCATCTCAACCACAATTGCATTCTCCACTTACTCCGCTATTTTGGTTTCTATTTCTTCGATTTCCAGCATTATTTCTTCCCACTTCTCCTGGGCCACCTGTATTTTCTGCTGTACCGCTTCAAACTTTTGGGTAACTTCCTGGAGCAGGTCTATATTGCCAAAAACTTTCGGATCAGCCAGCTGCTTCTCATAGTCCTGCTTCTCTTTCTCTAAGTCCTGCACTTCTTTCTCTACCTCACTCAGTTGCCTGTTTACCTGCTTTAACTGATTGGTGAGCTGCGAGAAATCGCTTTTCTCTTTCGGCTGCTTATCCTGCTGCTTTGGCTCCGGATTGGCTGCTTCCACTTTCTTTTGCTCCTTTTCGCGCTTCTCCTGCCATTGCTCGAACTCGCGGTAAGTGCCAGGGTATGTTTTCAGCTCATAATCTTCGATGTACCATATTTTTGTGGCGACATTCTCTACAAAGAAGCGGTCGTGCGAGATAATAACAAAGGTACCCTCATACTGGTCCAGTGCCTGAATAAGGATGTTCACCGACTGCATGTCCAGGTGGTTGGTCGGCTCATCTAGCATCAGGAAGTTAGCTTCGGAGATGAGTGTTTTGGCCAACGCTACCCGGCTCTTCTCTCCTCCTGACAACACTTTGATTTTCTTGAAGACCGTTTCTCCGGTAAACAGAAATGAGCCAAGCAAGGTGCGCAATTCTACTTCTGTTTTCTTGGATCCTGCCTGCTGCATTTCCTGCAGGATTTCGTTGTCCACGTTCAGCGCCTCCAGCTGGTGCTGGGCATAGAATGCCATGATGACATTATGGCCCAGCTCCCGGTTGCCCTTTATAGGCTCTGTACCCGCAATAATACGCAGCAGCGTAGACTTACCTTTACCATTGGCCCCTATCAATGCAATCTTATCACCCCGCTCAATGTGTGCATGGGTGTCTTTGAAGATTACTTTATCACCGAAGCTCTTGCTCATGTGCTCCAGCCGGAAAATATGGCGGCCAGGCTGGATGTTAAACTTAAAGCTGAAATTCACCTTTGCCGCATCCGGTGCCACATCTTCAATGCGGTCCATACGCTCGAGTTGCTTCATCCGGCTCTGCGCCTGCTTGGCTTTAGAGGCTTTGGCTTTAAACCGTTCAATAAAGCGCTCTGCCTGTCGTATCTGTGACTGCTGGTTTTCAAAAGCGCCCTTCTGAATTTCATCGCGCAGCACTTTCTCCTCCATGTAGAAGCTGTAGTTTCCCGCATACAAATTCAGCTTACTGTTAGAAACCTCCACTGTTAGGATAGTGGTGCGGTCAAGAAACTCCCGGTCATGCGACACAATCACCACTGCCCCCTCATAGCGTTCCAGGTAAGACTCCAGCCATTTAATGGACGGAAGGTCGAGGTGGTTTGTCGGCTCATCGAGCAGCAGCAGCGAGGGTTTCTGGAGCAGTATTTTCGCCAGCATCACCCGCATGCGCCAGCCTCCGGAGAAAGTCGCCAGCGGCTGCTGCAGTTCTGCGGTACTAAAGCCCAGTCCTTCCAGGATAGCCTCCGCATTGGCTTGCATGGTGTAACCACCCAACGCCTCAAAGCGCTCCTGCAGGTGCGCCAGTTTATCTACCAGGTCGTCATGAAAATTATTTTCGAACTCGACCAGCACTTTATCAATTTCCTGCTGCAAACTGATGGCCTCTTCAAAAGCCTGCATCGCCACCGACAGAATACTTTCATGCGTCTCATAGCTCAGCAAGTCCTGGTTCAGAAAGCCAATGGTCGTTTCCTTGCTCATCTGGATACTGCCTCCGTCAGGTGTATACTCCCCGACAATGATGCGCAACAGCGTAGATTTTCCTGTACCGTTTAAACCAATAAGGCCTATTTTGTCTTTTGGTTTTATATGTAGACTGGCATCCTCGTACATGGGGCGGCTGCCAAAATGGAAACTGAGATTATTGATCGAAATCATGTGATTGCTTATACTGAAAAAACAAAGGTACTTAATTTTGTGCTTCTCTGAAAAACACAGCAATGCCTCTGAAGGTGCAACAATGTTTTATTTAAAATAAATGTAGACTCCGAACGGCAAAACAATTGCATTGAAAAATAAAATAGGGGCACTTCCAGAAAGGGCATCTAAGAGCATGTTTAAAATTTTTTGCGCTGCAAATTGTTCAAAAAGGAGAAGCCAGTTTCCTTTCTGAACAATTTTCGCTTACAAAAACATAATTTAAACATGCTCTAAGGCTATTGCAATTACTGAAATAAATATGTAAATTTTAATCTTTTAATCCTTAGCAGGAATGGCTGAAACAACTTGTAATTTATACATTGCAACGGGTTTAATTAAACCTATGCCTCCTGCTGCTCACCCACCGCCACCTAAACAATAATGGAGTAGGTACGTTTCATATCTTTATGCTAAGGCGTAAGCATATTTTGCCTATAGCTAAAAAAGTACTAAAAGCTATACCTTTATGATTGCGATTACTTCGCTTTTAGATAGTAACACTTCAGCGCGTGTGTCGGAAATGACATCAAAACTGGAGAGTAAATTTGGTTTAACTGGTGTAAACATAACGCCTTACCCCCATCTGACAGCACTAACTGCTGAAGTTCCGGACATGGAGGAACTAAAAGAATACCTCGAGTTGACCTGCCTGGAGACACGTAAAATTACCGTCCGGACTACGGGCCTGGGAATTTTCCCTGGGAAGAACCCTGTCATTTTTATACCTGTGCTGCGCACGCCGCCACTAAATGATTTACATAGCCGCCTGCACCGTGATATTGCCGAGATGAGCACAGAAATGGGGGTCTATTATAACCCAAACCTGTGGCTGCCCCATATTACATTGGCACTGGGCGATACGACTCCTGAATTGCTTGGCCCTGTTCTGAATTTTCTGGGTGAATATAATTTTAACTGGGAGATTACGCTGAACAACCTGACTATCATGCAAAAGTGCGGAGACTATTATCTGAAAGATGATGAATTCCAGTTTGGCAAAAGAGAATTGATAAGCTAAGGAAAAGAGCGGCTTCTTTGTCTTCACCTTTCATTTTATGATTAACAGAGCCAGCTTTGACTCATCCCGTTATTTACCTCCTATCATCAGTATAAAACGGTAATTTTATATATCACAATGCAATTTATAGATTAGGTTAGAGTCAATTTATTTGTTCCTGACCCCACACATTCAAGCTTCCTTTCAAACCTGTAGTCCTTCTGCTTTTCTACAAAATATATCCTCAATATCACACTGGAGATAACCAGCGCCATATTTCTCTTCTCCATTCCTACTCATACAAAACTCCTGCTGCTAAACCTACTTTGTACAAACAAGAAATAACTACTTTAACTTAAAGTAGTCACAGTCCTATTATAATACTATTTTAATTCAACCAAATAATTAAAGTATCCAACTATCTCCTTTTTAAACCCGTAGTTTCATCATACAAATTAGTGTCAAAAACAGCCTGACTGTACTCCATGCGAAAAATAGCAAAATCATCACACTCATCTTATTCCCAAGAAAACAAATAAGTATTCCTTAAAATCTCCAGAACAATTTAATCATGAAAGAGCACGAAAACGAAGGTAACATGAAAGCAAACAAACCCAATGTAAACCAACACTCCAAGGATAAGCAGCTGGATGATTTCAGAGAGGATCCGCAGGACCAGTATATGACGACCGACCAAGGAGTTCGTGTGAACCATACGGATGATCATCTCAAGGCAGGTCCACGGGGCCCACTCCTGATGGAAGACTTCCACTTCAGGGAAAAGATGACACATTTTGACCATGAGTCTATACCAGAGCGTGTGGTACATGCCAGAGGCTCCGGTGCACACGGTTACTTCCAGCCTTATGATGACTCGATGAAAGAATTCACGAAGGCCAAGTTCCTGACGGATCCGAATACCCGAACACCTTTGTTTGTGCGCTTCTCAACGGTGGTAGGCTCCAGAGGCTCTGCCGACACGGTACGAGACGTGCGGGGATTTGCCACCAAGTTTTATACGGAAGAAGGAAACTATGATTTGGTAGGCAATAATATCCCTGTTTTCTTTATTCAGGATGCAAATAAGTTTGCAGACCTTGTACACGCTATCAAGCCTGACCCGGACAATGAAATGCCGCAGGCTTCTGCTGCGCATGACACCTTCTGGGATTTTGCCTCGCTGATGCCCGAGATTAACCATATGATCATGTGGGTACTATCAGACCGCGCCATTCCAAGAAGCTTCCGTATGATGGATGGCTTTGGGGTCCATACCTTCCGCTTTATCAATGAGGCAGGCAAAGCCACTTTTGTAAAGTTCCACTGGAAGCCGACACTTGGGGTTCATTCCCTTGTATGGGACGAGGCACAGAAATTGGCAGGTAAGGATGCGGACTGGCTGCGACGTGACCTGTGGGAAGCAATTGATATGGGCCATTACCCGGAGTTTGAGCTGAACGTGCAGCTTGTGCCAGAAGAGGATGAGTTTAAGTTTGACTTCGATCTGCTGGATGCCACTAAGATTATACCAGAAGAACTGGTGCCACTGAGGCCAATCGGAAAGATGGTCCTGAACCGCAACCCTGACAACTTCTTCGCTGAGACCGAGCAGGTAGCTTTCCACCCGGGCAACCTGGTGCCTGGTATTGATGTAACGAATGACCCGCTGCTACAAGGCCGCCTCTTCTCTTACATTGATACACAGCTAAACCGCTTTAACAGCGCAAATTTTGGCGAGGTGCCAATAAACCGACCTGTCACTACTGTACATAACCATCAGGGAGCTGGCTTTATGCGGCAGACCATTAACAAAGGCAAGGCTAACTACTGGCCAAATTCTATTGGCGGTGGCTGCCCGATGATGGCCCCGGGTAACCAGGGAGGCTATGTGCATTATGCGGAAAAAGTAGAAGGGCATAAGATACGTGCGCGCAGCGAAAGCTTTAACAACCATTACAGCCAGGCTACCATGTTCTGGAATTCCATGACGGAGCCGGAAAAGAAACATATCGTAAAGGCGGCACATTTCGAACTTGGTAAGGTAGAGTCGAAGGAAATACGCCAGCGCATGGTGGGGCATTTCTCCAAAGTATCCATGGACTTCGCACAAAGGGTTGCAGAAGGTATTGGCGTGGAAGTGCCTAAAAACTTTGACCAGGAATCGACAGGCAATTATGAAGCTGACGATGCGAGCAAAAAAATGAAGAGTGGGAAGTCTGTGAAAGAGACGAAGTTCGTCAGCATTGAGAAAGACAAAGTCAGAACAGCAAAATCAAGAAAAGTAGCGATTCTGCTGGAGGATGGTTATGACTACTGCGAAGTAATGCAGGTGAAGCAGGCGCTGAAAGATGCCGGTGCCAGTGCTAAAATCGTTTCCAAGTTCCATGGCATGCGCAAGGCCAGCACCGGGGAAGAAATAGAGACAGACAAGAGCCACATTACCACAGGCTCCATTATGTACGATGCCATCTACATCCCGGACGGTGAGAAGAGCATAGAAGCGTTGATGAAAGAAGGTGATGCCCTGCATTTTATCAATGAAGCGTTCAAACACGGTAAAGCTATCGCCACCTCCGGAAAAGGTATAGAGTTGTTCAAGAAGGCTGATGTGCTTGGCGTAGACTTTGCCGATAAAACTTCCGGCAAAGTGAAGTCTGACAAAGGCGTGGTAACGGCAGGCAACGATGCAGAGGCAAAAGAGTTTGCAACGATGTTCATTGATGCCATCAAAGAACATCGCCACTGGGACCGCGAAGAGAAAATGATGGTTCCAGCTTAATCATCTAGTATAATTACATTATTGAAAGGCCAGTATTTAGCTGGCCTTTCTTTTATTAAAAACTCACTCCCGATTTATGAGGGGCAAGAAAAACAAAAAGGCCACAGCATCGGGATTGATGCTGTGGCCTTTCTTACTTTATTGATGCGCGCTTAAGTAGCTGATTTTTCGAGCAGCTGCCCTGTTTGCGCTTCGGTTTCGTCCTGTTTCTGATCTTCCAGGCCGTGCGTCAGCTTATTGATTCTACGTGTAAGCACCATCAGGATAACACCTAGTACAATTGTAAAAGCGGCGATAGACATAAAGATCTCCAGCTCTCCCAGGCGTTGCGCCCAAATACCTATCCAGGCGGCAACGTAGTTACCGGCTCCTGTAACAGCAAAATACAAGCCCATCATAGAGGCCACGATGCGTTTTGGCGCTACCTTGGTGATAAAGGAAAGTGACACCGGCGACAGGGCTAATTCTCCTATTGTGTGGAACAGGTAAGCAAAAACAAGCCAATGCAGGGAAGACAAGCCATCTGGCGACGCATTGCGCTGCAGGGAAGCAAACACCATAAAGATAAAGCCAATCCCCAGGATAGAAGTACCAAGTCCCATTTTAAAAATGGAAGGCGGGTTTTTACCACGTCTCGCTAATGCCACCCATATGGCAGCCACTACGCCGCCTAGTGTAATGATGAAGAAAGCATTCAGTCCCTGCAGCCAGCTTGCCGGTACTTCCCAGCCTAATACATAACGGTCGGTGTATTGCAGTGCGTACAGGTTCATCAGACCGCCTGCCTGCTCAAAAGAAGCCCAGAACACCAGTACAATGATAAATGAAATCAGGATTACAATGATTCTGTCCCACTCATTTTTGGTAAAGCCCATAAAGCCGTGAGAAGCAGCTCCTTCTGATTTAGTAAAAATCTTGTCTGCGTCCTTTTCTGCCTTTGTTGTCAGGTTGCCTACCCCTTTCAGGAACTTACGACCCCAGATAAACACTATCTGCCCCAACACCATACCGAAACCGGCAAGGCTAAAGCCGTAATGCCAGCCGTAGGTTTCACCTACATAGCCCACAATAAGAGAGGCAAGCAGGGCGCCCAGATTAATGCCCATGTAAAAAATGGTGAAGCCAGAGTCGCGGCGGTTGTCATTTTCGCGGTAAAGGCCACCAACCATCGTAGAAATGTTTGGCTTCAGCAAACCTGTTCCAGCCACAATAAGGCACAAAGCGGTATAAAAAGCCCATTCAGGTGGGTACGCCATCAGCAAGTGGCCCGCCACCAGTGTAAAGCCGCCTATGATAACAGCTTTCTTCTGCCCCAGGAATTTGTCTGCCAGAATACCTCCCGGTATTGACATCAGGTATACCAGCGCAGTATAGGTACCATAGAGCTCCAGGGCTTCTTCGTTTGACCAGCCGTAACCTCCATTTGTGGTAGACACCAGAAACAGCACCAGAATGCCGCGCATGCCATAATAGCTGAAGCGTTCCCACATTTCGGTAAAGAACAAAACCATCAGTCCTTTGGGGTGGCCGAACAGGTTACCCTGCGTATCTACAAAGCTAGGTGCTCTCCCACCCGAAATATTCTGTGATGTTGACATATAAAGAGATTGATTTTTATAAAAGGTTTGCTCAAAATATCTTTTAAAAATACGAACCTATATCCTCTAAAACAAATTTTGCTGCCTGTGCACCCCAAGCCATAGAAAGCGCTTCGGGTAATATACCGGAGGATTATGTAAAAACCCCATATACAAGTATGAGTCGTGCACGTACACTATATAGTGTGTTGATTAATTTTAGAAGTTGAGTGATTATGAAACTCATAATATTTAAAACAGTAGTAGTTTAATAATTATGAAATTCATAATTATTAAACTACTTTTGACAGCGCAAAGTAACCACTCACTTTTGTATACCACATTATAAAACTTATGAAAGAATCTGGACATAAACCAAATACAGCAAATCTTGAATCCTTAGGCATTAAAGAGGCGAAAGAGATATGCTGGAACCTGAGCCCGGCAGAATTAGTGGAGGAAGCCCTGCAAAACCAGGAGGGTGTTCTCACTAACACCGGCGCACTGATGTGCGACACAGGTAAATTTACAGGACGCTCACCCGAAGACCGTTTTATTGTAAAAGACGCCAAGACAGAAGATGCCGTTTGGTGGGGGGATATCAACATCCCTTTTGACCCGGAAAAGTTCGACAACCTGCAGCGCAAGATGACCGAGCACCTGAAGAACCAGAAACTGTATGTGCGCGATGCCTATGCAGGTGCTCATCCGGATTACCGTCTGAACCTGCGCATCGTCAACACACAGGCATGGCATAACCTGTTCTGCCATAACATGTTTCTGCGTATACCCGAAGAAGAACTTCAAAACCACACCCCTACCTTCACGATTATATGCGCCCCGGAGTTTGAAGCTGATCCGGCAACAGACGGCACACGCCAGAAAAACTTCGCCATTATCAACTTTACCAAAGGCATCATCCTGATTGGTGGTACAGGCTATGCCGGTGAAATGAAGAAAGGCATCTTCTCCGTGTTAAATTTCATTCTTCCGCATGAAAAAAACACCCTGTCGATGCACTGCTCAGCCAATGTTGGCAAAGAGGGTGATACGGCCATCTTCTTCGGATTATCGGGAACAGGTAAAACAACGCTTTCAGCAGACGCGAACCGCGGCCTGATAGGTGATGATGAGCACGGCTGGACAGCAGACAGTGTCTTTAACTTTGAAGGCGGCTGCTATGCAAAAGTGGTAGACCTGAGCCGGGAGAAAGAGCCGGAAATCTGGGATGCCATCAAGTTCTGCGCTATTGTGGAGAATACGCGCTTCTACGAAGGCACCCGAACAATAGATTATACCAACAGGTCAGTTACGCAGAACACGCGTACCGCCTACCCTATCTATCATATCGAGAACGCCATTGAGCCTTCTATCGCTGACATACCGAAGAATATTTTCTTCCTGACAGCTGATGCCTTCGGTGTTTTCCCTCCTATCTCCAGGCTGAACAAGAGCCAGGCCATGTACCATTTTATATCCGGCTACACCGCAAAGGTGGCAGGCACAGAAGTCGGTGTCACAGAACCGGTAACCACCTTCTCTGCTTGCTTTGGCGCCGCCTTCTTACCCCTGCACCCAACAAAATACGCCGAAATGTTTGGTAAGAAGATGGAAAAAGGCAACGTAAATGTATGGCTGGTGAACACCGGTTGGACCGGTGGTCCCTATGGTGTGGGCTCCCGCATGAAGCTGTCTTACACCCGAGCCATGGTGACAGCTGCGCTAAATGGGGAACTGAATGATGTGGAGTATACACAGCATCCTATACTGGGTGTAGAAATGCCAGCGTCCTGCCCTGACGTGCCATCCGAAATCCTGAACCCCCGCAATACATGGGATAACAAAGAAGAGTATGATGCGAAAGCCACGGATCTCGCGTCTAAATTCGTAAAGAACTTCCAGAAGTACGCCGACTTTGCCAACGAGGAAATTATGGCAGGTGCACCACTCATAGAAGAAACTGCCTGATATGAACAGAAATTAATCTGTCTAAAGCCTCTCCGCCATCTGGCAGAGAGGCTTTATCAATTTATAGCTTCCGGAATAGGCGCAAAATCCATAGATTCGTATGATAAATTTAAGGGAGGTGCAGGAAATTTTCTAAACTTTCTGCTCCCTTTCTGCTCATTCGGTTTTATATCCGAATGTAATTGAGCAACGGTTTTGTGATCCGTATTTTGCAGAAGCTATAGCATCAGCAGGCATGCTGGTTGCAAATCAGCTACTAAGGAAGTTAAACGAGTATAGTTTTTAGCACCCAATCATTCACCTATTCAAATTTTATAAAAAAGTGCATTTGTTTTACACACCTGACGTTAACACAGATTTCTATGTTTTAAGTGAAGAGGAATCAAAGCACTGCACGCGCGTGCTTCGTTTGGGGCAGGGCGATACGGTCTACCTCGTAGATGGTGTCGGAGGCATGTATACGGCCATTATCCAGGAAGCTAACCAGAAGAAGTGCCAGCTGCAGGTAATAGACAAGCAGATAGAATACGGAAAGCTGCCTTACATTACGCACATAGCTGTGGCTCCTACAAAAAACATGGACCGCATGGAGTGGTTTATAGAGAAAGCCGTCGAAATTGGCGTGAGTGAGATAACCTTTCTGCTGTGCGAGCACTCCGAGCGCCGGCAACTCCGGCTGGACAGGCTGGAGAAAATTGCGGTGAGTGCCATGAAGCAGTCACAGAAAGGGTATCTGCCGCTTCTGAACGAAATGACGCCATATCACCGTTTTATCCAGAAGGCACTGCCGGAACATACTTTTATTGCTCATTTAGAAGATGATGCAACAAAAAGCATCAAGGAACACTATCAGTACGGGAAGCCGCATTGCATCCTGATTGGCCCGGAAGGAGATTTCTCTGCCCAGGAGATAGACGCAGCGTACAAAGCAGGAATAAAGCCCGTGACCCTCGGGAAAAGCAGGTTGCGTACCGAGACAGCAGCATTAGTCGCCTGCCATACGCTGAATGTACTGCACGACATATACGCACCGTTGTAGAGGAAGAAGGGACGAAGGATTTCAAGATGAAAGACAAAGGACTACTCGTTTATCCTGAAAAACTTTGTTATAGGATTCCTTTACGTCTTCCTTGAATGGCAGGGGCTTTGCTTTCTTCATTTCATTGACGCAGGTTTTTAAACTTGTGTCGAAATAATTTGTTGACTTAGTAACCCGATTGGGCAAGGCCCAGGAATATTTAAACACGAGCGAAGACGATCACACCAGACAATAGAGGGAATAATTTAATAAACCGAATGCTTCATGCTAATTCCGATGCACAAAAGATATATGAAACATACCCTGCTTTTAATAACTTTAGTTCTACTTTCAACTTTCGGCTTACAAGCTCAAAGCCATAGCTTTAGGCTGGCCAAGTTAAAGTATAACGGCGGTGGTGACTGGTATGCAAATAAAACATCCTTGCCCAACCTGATCAGGTTCTGTAACCAAAACCTGAACATGAACATTGCCAGCGACGAGGCCGTGGTAGAAGTAGGCAGTCCGGAGTTGTTTACTTATCCTTTTGTACACATGACGGGGCATGGAAATGTGGTGTTTTCAGATGCAGAAGCACAAAACCTGCGCAATTACCTCTTAAGCGGAGGCTTCCTTCATATTGATGATAACTACGGTCTGGACCAGTACATCCGGAAGGAAATGAAGAAAGTGTTTCCAGAGTATGAGTTTGTAGAACTTCCCTTTGATCATCCTATCTACAGACAGAAGTTTTCTTTCAGCGACGGGCTTCCCAAAATACACGAACACGATAACAAGCCTCCACAAGGCTTCGGCATCATCCATGAAGGCCGCTTGGTTTGCTTTTATACCTATGAAACAGATTTGGGTAACGGTTGGGAAGACCAGGACATCTATAATGACCCTGAGACGGTAAGACAGCAGGCCCTCAGAATGGGAGCCAATATCGTAACATTCGCTCTGACACAGCCGATTTAAAACAGGCGACTTACTTTGATCGCACACCCAGTTCTTTGGAGGGCCATTCCACTTTACTGGCGCAAGTTTTCAAACTTGTGTCTAATCATGATGTCGGGTTTGCAACCCGACTGGGCCAGAGGCCCAGAAATAGTACACACGAGCGAGGACGCTCGCGCCATAGAACCGCCATCCAAAAAACCTTTAGTCATACTTCCGCTTAAAAATCTCAGTCAGAACAAAAGCATCCCGGACAGTAGCCGGATTTTTTAAAAGCTTCGCGTACTTACTTGGTTTTACTACCTGTTGCTCTGCCTTGAAAAGCCTTTCACGTATCTCCTCAGACTGCCTGGCAGCCTGCCTTTCCGCTGCTTTCCGCTCCCACGACATTACCTTGGGCACTTCCATATCGTAATTCCTGTACTTAGGAGGCGCTTCTGCCGCAGGTGGTGCTACAGGACCGGCTACTTGCTTGGCTTGCTCTTTCGCATTTTCAACGATAGATTTCCCCCGCTCCTCTGCCCGCTCCACTTTAGGCTGCAGTTCGCGCAGGATATCCTCGAAAGAAGTGGGAGGTCTGTTCGGTTGCTGCGGCCTTCTCTCCTGCGGAGGCACCTCTACATCAGCATCATCACTGGGTGAGTTGAAAGCTTTACGCCACTGCTGAAATATGAAGTAGATGACAGCAGCCAGCGCATAGAGTATAATGTGATAATCTTCCATGTCGTTTGTTTCTACTCAAATATAACGAATTTTTGATACTTTACTGTACTCCTGAAGCAAGCATTAGTCGCTACCAACAGCAACTGTGCATCTACCAAAACTTCGTACAGGCAGGTCGCGACCCAATGGCATATAACTCAAGGAAATTTCACCCAAAAGATATCACTCTATTGTCATCTCGAACGCAGTGAGAGATCTTTTTAGAATTCCGGATAGTTCTCTCACTGCGTTCGAGATGACAAAAAATGTTAGGTTGACGACATTGGGTCGCGACCTGCTCCACATCGGCATAAATTCAAATTGCAATTCTCATATTACACTGTTCCGCTACCGTTGAATACCCACCCCTACCCCTCCCAAGAGGGGAATTTTGGCATGGAAGAAAGATTCCTCTCCTCATAGGGGTTAGGGGTTCATTTCAGATACAAAAAAATATTCGCCAATGAGTTTATAGTTAAACCGAAGGTGACCGATATAGTTATGCAGGCCCATCCTACAAATCCCTTATATCCTGAAAATCCTGGGGGTATGGACCTTAGATATGTTTCAGGCAAGTACATCCTGAACAATTGAAACAAATTTCAGCATCCTTTCTATCAGAGCAGATGCTCCTGCAAAATACATGTTATCAGCGCATTGGAAACATGCTGTCCTTTGTCATCTGTCTTTATGCCTGTGTCTGTTCACTTATATAACGGTGCAAAATACGATGGTATCAAAAAACGTCTTATTTTTGAGTTTAGTTAGAAATTCCGCACACGCGAATGCAGGTATCAAAATTAGAGATTAAAGGTTTTAAGAGTTTTGGCGATAGGGTCGTCATTAACTTCGACAATGGCATTACAGGTATTGTGGGGCCGAATGGTTGTGGGAAGTCCAACATTGTGGATGCGATCCGTTGGGTACTGGGTGAGCAGAAGACGCGTAACCTCCGCTCCGACAAAATGGAAAACGTGATTTTCAACGGTTCCAAAACACGGAAACCAGTGCAACTGGCAGAGGTGTCCATCACCTTCGATAACAACAAAGGTATTCTGCCAACCGAGTACTCACAGGTAACAGTAACCCGCAAGTATTACCGCAACGGTGACAGCGAGTACATGCTGAATGGCGTGGCGTGCCGTTTGAAAGACATCAACGAACTTTTCCTCGATACTGGGATTGGCTCCGACTCTTATGCCATTATCGAGCTGAAGATGGTGGACGAGATCCTGAATGACAAAGAGAACTCCCGCCGCCTGTTGTTTGAAGAAGCCGCCGGTATCTCTAAGTTCAAGGTCCGGAAGAAGCAGACGCTTAAAAAGCTGGAGGAAACCGATGCCGACCTGGAACGTGTGGAAGACGTGCTGCACGAGATTGGCAAGAACATGAAAACGCTGGAGCGCCAGGCAAAACAGGCTATTAAGTACTTTCAGTTAAAGGAAGACTATAAGAAGCATAGCCTGGCCTTTGCCCGCCGTAACATCTCGCAGTACCAGAATTCCCTGGAGCGCCTGGAGCAGGATGTGCAGCAGGAAAACAACCTGAAAGAGCAGTATGTTAGTACCGTAACTGAAGCCGAAGATGCCATTGCCGACCAGAAAGAGGAGCTGAACGTAACGCAGGAAAAGCTGGCTGAAATGCAGAAAACCATGCAGGTGCAAACAGCCAAGCTTCGCCAGCTGGAAAGCGAGATAAAGCTGAATACCGAGCGAAGCGCTTACCTGAAAGAACGCATGCAGCAGTTGCGCCAGCAGATAAGCCAGGATACGGCCAACGTAGAGCATACCCAGGAGAGCATTCTGGAACTTCGCGATGAGCTGATGGAGGTGCAGGATCAGTTTGCCACAGCAGAAGAGCAGGTAAGCGAACTGAAAGAGCAGTTGCAGGAAGCCAATGAGCAGAAAGCAACGCTGCAGGATACGTTCCAGGACCTGACACAAAAGCAGAAGGCAAAGCAAAACGAGGTATACCAGCTGAGCAAATCCCTGGAGATAAGCCAGGTGCAGATACAGAACATCAACCAGGAGTTGGAGCGCCTGCACCAGCAGCAACAGACCGCAGATGAAGACGGCCGCGTACTGCAGGAGCAGCTGCAGGAGGCACAGGTAGCGCTTGAGGATACCACCTCAGAGTTAGTACGCCTGCAGGCAAAGGAAGAAACACTGCAGCAGAATGTAGAAGCCACTGAGGCCAACATCGAGGAGCTGAAGACACAGCGGGTAGAGCTGAACCGCGCCCTGGATGCAAAGCAAAACCAGTACAACCTGACAAAGTCTCTGGTAGAGAACATGGAAGGTTTCCCGGAAGCTATTAAATACCTGAGCAAATCTGAGAGCTGGTCGAAGCCTGCTCCTCTCCTGTCCGACATCCTGATATGTGAGCCTGACTACAAGCCGCTTATCGAAAGTTACCTGGAGCCTTACATGAACTTCTTTGTGGTGGATGAGCTGCAGGATGCCGTAGAAGCCATTGCCCTGCTCAAGAGCGAAAACAAAGGGCGCGCGAACTTCATCATCCTCTCCGAGATTGAAGAACTGGAGCCAACTGCCACCTACAGCGAAGGCAATCTAAAGGCCGGTTACGAAGTGGTGTCAGCGGAGAAGAAGTACAGCAGCCTGATGAAGTACATGCTGCGCAACGTATACATATCCGACGACAGCGAAGAAGACCTGTACGACAGCGACTATAAAACCATCATTCTGAAAGATGGTAGCGCCATCCGCAAGCCCTTAAGCCTGTCAGGTGGTTCCGTTGGTTTGTTTGATGGGAACCGCCTGGGGCGTAAGCAAAGCCTGGAAAAACTGGCGGAGGAAGTGGAGGAACTGACAAAGCAGGTGGACCTGATGCAGAGCCGCGTGAACACGCAGAACCAGATTCTGCAGAACTATAAGAACGAGTCGCAGAAAGACGTTATCAAGCAACTGGAGAAAGAGGTGGCGAAGCAACAGCAGGACCTGCTTACCGTGCGCATCAAGCACGAACAGCACCAGCAAAACCTCCGCAACTTCGACCAGAAGAAAGATGAGCTACAGGAAAGGCTACTGGCCCTGCGCGAGCAGAGCGAGGACGTGTCTCCGCAGGCGGAGGCCGACCAGAAAGAGCTGAAGCGACTGGAGGAAGAGCTGGTAGTACACAACACGTATATAGAGCGCCAGCAGGAACAGATTGCCGTTATCTCCGGCAGGTATAACCAGGAGAACATCCAGTTTCACCAGCTGAAGAACCGCTTCGCCAGTTTGCAGCAGGAAATCAGCTACAAGCAGAAGACGGTAGAAACAAACCAGGAGCGCATTACGCAGCTGAAGCAGGAGTTGGTAAAGGCAGAAGAAGAAATCGCCACGGCAGATACTTTTGTAGAAGAGAACGAGGCGGTCGTGGAAGCGATGAACGAAGCCCGTAAAGCTTTTGGGCAGGAACTGGAGGAGATAGAAAAGGAATACTTCAGTTTGAGAGGCGACCTGGATGAGAAGGAGAAGACGATACGGGAGCTGCAGCGCAAGCGCCAGAACTCCGACGAACTCCTGCTGCGCATGCAACAAGCCAAGAATGACACGCAGCTGAAGCTGGTGGCCATCAAAGAGCGCCTGGCGGCTGAGTTCAGTATTTCAGATGAAGACTTCGCTACGCCTGTTCCGGAAGAAGACTTGCTGATACCGCTTTCTGCCGAAGAACTAAGCCAGCATATCTCCAACGTAAAAGGGCAGCTGGACAAAATGGGCCCTGTCAACGCCATGGCCGCCGACGCTTACGCTGAAATAGAAGCACGCAATACCTTCATCACAGAGCAGCGCAACGACCTGATAAACGCCAAGAACATCCTCATCGACACCATCAATGAAATTGACACGGTGGCGAAGGAGAAATTCATGATTGCTTTCGAGCAAATCAAGCACAACTTCAAGCTGGTGTTCCGCAGTCTCTTCACAGAAGAAGACAACTGCGACCTGGTGATTTCAGATCCGAAGAATCCGTTGGAGTCTAAGATTGAAATCATGGCGCAGCCAAAAGGAAAGCGGCCGTTAACCATCAACCAGCTTTCCGGAGGAGAAAAAACACTGACAGCCATTTCCCTGCTGTTCTCCATTTACCTCCTCAAGCCAGCGCCTTTCTGTATCTTCGATGAGGTAGACGCCCCGCTGGATGATGCCAACATAGACAAGTTCAACAACATCATCCGCAAGTTCTCAAACGACTCGCAGTTCATCGTGGTAACCCATAATAAGCGCACCATGGCCTCTACAGACGTTATGTACGGCATCACCATGATAGAGGCTGGTATCTCCCGTGTTATCCCTGTAGACCTGCGCCAGATAGCGTAGCCAGTTATCAATTTACATTTAACATTTAGCAGTAACAGAGAGGGCCGCTATCTTAATAGCGGCCCTCTCTGTTTATGTATAGTGCTGTAACAATGCTTCAGCACTCCAGGTAATGAAAATTACGATGGTCAGATTTTTAATGATTTTTTTCCTAATGCCCTATTGCTGTTTTTTTGATGTCAAATGAAATTAATTTATGATGTTTCATTCTAGGCGATTCTCCCCTTGAGGGGAGCTAGAGGGGTGTTTACATTCTAATGAGTTTAACAATAATATTTATGAGGCGAAACAAGATTATACCATACCGCCAGGACCTGAAGCTGAAAGCGAGGGAGCTAAGAAAGAACAGTACGCTTTCTGAAGTACTGCTCTGGCAGGAAATAAAAGATAAAAAACTATTAGGTTTCCAGTTTCACAGACAGGTTCCTCTACTAGATTATATTGTAGACTTTTATTGCCATGAATTACAATTAGCTATTGAAATAGATGGAGACAGCCATGAAAACAAGGGGAGCTATGATAAAAAGAGGCAGAAAGAACTAGAAGCCTATGGTGTATGTGTTGTGAGATTTGATGACCTGGATGTGAAGAAAATGATACGTTATGTCCTTAATGAAATAGCACATTACATACATAATATCGATTCTGGTAGCGCAACACCCCTCTAACTCCCCTCAAGGGGAGAATCTACTAGAATGAAACGTTCTATCCTCAAGGGGAAAATGCTTCTTTTTGCATACAAAATTAATTTTTTTGAAAGCTGTCACCTTACTCCCTGCTCCGGGAATTTACCAGTTTTGGTACGGTAGAAGGCTTTAATCTTTTCGATGTCTGCATCTATGTCTCCGGAGGGATAGATGGTGGGACCAACACCGGCTTCTTTTTTAGCATAGTCCAGATAGCCCAGCACGATAGGAACACCGGCTCCCTCTGCCACGTGGTAGAAACCCCTTCGCCAGCGTGGCTGGTACTTGCGGGTGCCTTCCGGCGTCACCATCACACACATATCTCCAGGTGTATCCTTTATGATCCGTATCATGGCGTCTACCATCTTCGTGTTTTTAGAGCGATCCACAGGTAAAGCGCCCATCGATTTAATCAGGCCTCCTACTAGTGGGTATTCTACAAACTCTTTCTTGATGGTAACCCGCAGCGGTGCGTCCATGAGAAAGAAAGCGGCACGGGCGTAAACGAAATCCCAGTTGCTGGTGTGTGGTGCCGCTATCATCACACAGCGGCGGTTTTCTGGTGTCAGGTTACCCTTTAGTTTCCAACCAGAAAGTTTGAAAAGGGCTTTGGAAAGAAGTTTGGCTATCATTTAAGAATTTGTGCGAAAGCTGCATACCAGTAGCCGAAACTACATCTGGCATATGTTAGCAGCAATTGAAGCCGCATAAATACACACAAAATTCCGCTTTTACAAGGCCTCCTTGATCACGTGCGCACGCTTGCGCCAGATATAAGCCTGAACGCCAAAGCCTAACATAGGCCCTAAGGTAACATTAGACTTGTCACCTTCCCACTCCCTGAAGTATCGGAACGACAGGATAGGCTCTAAGGCAATTTTTTCGTTGATGAAGTGTGCATAGCCAATGCCAAGACCGCCTTGAAATAGATTTGTCTTCTGACCGTTAGAGAAGTTCAATAGACCGACTTCAAGCGATAACTCCCCAAACACACCGTTATCCAGGTAATAGCGGGTAAAAGGGCCGAATAGTAGCATCGTCCGGCGGAATTTTTTGTCTTCTCCTTCCTCCACTGCAGTGCTGAAGCTTTCGTGCTCTAAAGACACTACCAAACCAACCGCAAAATCATGGTCTATAAAGTAGCCGTTCTTCGTTCTGAGAGAAGCTAAGATGTTGGTTCCTTCTTCTGCTCCAAGAGGTAAATGCAGCTCTTTAGTTGTTTTATATGCGGAAGCACTGAGCGTTCCGCCAATTAAAAGAGAACCATGTTTCACCTTAGCAGGAACCATGTGGCTAAGGTTTTCCTGGGCATAGACTGAAAAATTAAAAAGCAGAAAGGCAACTAGTAAAATTTTTCGCATAAGGGGTGTAAGGTTAGGTTTAAGGGCTCGGTGTCTTTATACGTAACAACGATAAAAAGTATCGTATGATTATAAATAAATATTCAATACATTATATATCAGGCACTTTATTTCGTGGAGGTTAAGCAGAAAGGTGTAAACAGAAACAATTTTCAAGTAAGCTTCCCTCCCATCCAGATGAAAATAAATAGTTGCCGGGCGACATATCTTAGTGCGGAATGGCTGTAGCTTGGCGGATAGTGGCCGCAGGTGAAGCCATTTTAAAGCTAAACTGAAGGGCAATTATTTTTTTAACTGACGTTACGCAACAGCAGTTTATCTTTTGTTTTAGTCCCGGCGGAACGACCTATTAATAGCCCTATGGCCAGAAGTCGCCCTTAGGTCTAACGGAGCGGCCTGTACATACTCCCCAACAGTTCGCTCCGCTGGAGCTAAAGAATACTGGGCATTTTTTCTACCAACAGATCGTCCCGCCGGGACTCTTGCGCAATGTCAGCTATGTAGAGCATGTTTCAAATTCATCCTTTGCGCTGTAAACTGCCCATAAAGGAACCTGACTTCACCGTTTTCTCGCTCCATAGCGCTGCTATGAAGCTCCAAAACCGTTTCGCCAGAACCCTTCATGGACAATTTTCGCATCCAAAAACGAAATTTAAACATGCTCTATTCGTTTCCGGCGAAGAGAAACTATCTCTGAGCCACTAGCCCAGATGACTTACAAACCCGACATCATTTAAAGACACAAGTTTATAAACTTGCGCAAGTGATATGGAAAAAATAAGCCAGCCTCATGCAGTTACTTATTCATCAGCTGGCGCAGGTGCTTTTCCATGTGCATCGTGTAATCGTAACCTACTTTAAAGATTTCATCTGCTTTCCTGAAATTGGTGAGCCGGTAGTACCGGAGCTCCTGCGGTTCCAGGAACAGGTCGCAGAGGTGCAGGCGCAGCTTGATGTTGTTGTTGATGGCCAGCAGCACCGTGCGCTCTATCATCCCCCGCAGGCTCGTAACGTGTGCCTGGTGGTTCACCGGATTCACGTGCACGCCAATTTTGACGTCACAGTTGTTATGAAGTGGCTCTACAGGTAAATTGTTTAACAGACCACCGTCATTAAGCAGCTTGCCCTTATACTCGACAGGCTTATAGAGTATCGGAACGGCAGAGGTGGCTATTAATGGCTTGATAAGCTCACCAGAGGAAAAATAAACATTGGTACCCTCGTTCATATCCGTCGTGCCAATCACCACCGGAATCTTAAGGTCTTCAAAGGAGGCATTCGCTCCTAGGTAATTTTTATAGAGCTTTTCTGTCTCCTCCAGGTGCATCAAGCCCGCATTTCCAAAAGTCGGGCGCATAATCTTGAATACGCTGAGCTCCTTTATCAGCTTCAGGATTTCGTCCGGCGTAAATCCATAGGCATACAGCACCCCGGCAATCGCCCCGGAGCTTACCCCCGATATCATACTAATTTTTATTTCCAGCTCATCCAGCGCCTTCAGAACCCCCAGATGCGCAATACCACGGGCTCCCCCACCCGACAAAGCCAATCCTACCCGCATACCTTAAGCTTCCGCTAACTTAAAGGTGTCAGCCAGGCGAATGCCTTTCTCAGTATGTTGCACGGTGCAGCACTCATTTACCGGGTCATGCTCCAGGAACATCACATAGTTTTCATCTGCAGCCGTCTTCATGAATCTCGCCTTCTCATCCAGCGTCAGTAAAGGGCGTGTATCATAGCCCATCACATAGGGCAAAGGAATGTGACCGGTGGATGGCAGCAGGTCGGCCATATAAGCCAGTTTGCGGCCCTTGTACGTGATAATGGGCACCATCATCTTATCGGTGTGGCCATTGGCGTAAAAGATGTCAAATTGCGGTAAAGGCGACGGTGCAGCAGGGTCTATGAGTTGCAGGTGCCCACTCTCCTGCATCGGCAGAATGTTCTCCTTCAGGAAAGAGGCTTTTTCCCGCGCATTGGGTTTGGTAGCCCACTCCCAGTGATCGGAGTTAGACCAGTACGTCGCATTAGGAAACGTCAGTTCCAGTGCTCCATCGCTGTTTTTATACTTCACCCCGCCGCCGCAATGGTCGAAGTGCAGGTGCGTCAGGAAAACATCTGTTACATCGGCATATGAGAAACCAGCCGCATGCAAAGACTTTTCAAGGGTCGCATCGCCGTGCAGGTAATAGTGGCTGAAGAACTTTGCATCCTGCTTGTCGCCTAAGCCATTGTCAATCAGAATCAGGCGGTCACCGTCTTCAATCAGCAGGCAGCGCATCGCCCACGTACAGAGGTTATTTTCATCAGCAGGATTCGTGCGTTGCCAAAGCGATTTGGGTACCACCCCGAACATAGCACCTCCATCCAATTTAAAAAAACCTGTATCTATTACGTGTAGCTTCATGTGTGTTGTTGATTTTCTGTTGTGTGAGTAACGGATGTTACCCCTGTTTCGTTTTTGTACCACTTTGGGGGATGATTTACATCCGCGAATAATTGCAGGGGCATTTATCCATGCCTCGTACGGACATGTCGCAACCTGCTAATCGTTCCCGAATTTGTCTGAATCAGGATTTTCGGGATTATTAGGATTTTCAGGATTTAGGATTGGCAGGATGAACATCCATGTTCCTGTCTGCCGGTATTGTTTCATTCACAGGCTGATGCGGGACAGGTCGCGACCTGTCCGTACGAACAACGAACGACGAACAACGAAATTCCCCTCCTCGGAGGGGCAGGGGTGGGTTCATTTACTTCACCAATGCATCCTCCGAAACAAAAAAATGAACTGGGAATACAGATGGAACTCCATATTTCCAGTTCATTTCAGGTAAAATATATTGAATGGGTAATTAACCTTCCAGTACCACACCCATGCCGGAGAACTTCTCTATTCGCTGCATGATACGCTCTTCAGCATCTATCCCCTCCAGTTCATCCAGAAGCTTAATAATTTCCTTCTTCAGGGTGCGCATCATTTTCGTCGGTTCCAGGTGCGCGCCTCCGAGTGGTTCTTTGATGATACCGTCTATCAGCTTGTTCTGCAGCATGTCTTTGGCGGTGAGCTTCAGGGCTTCAGCGGCCTGCTCCTTATAGTTCCAGCTTCTCCACAGAATAGAAGAGCAGGACTCCGGGGAGATAACAGAATACCAGGTGTTCTCCAGCATCATCACGCGGTCGCCGATGGCAATGCCGAGGGCACCGCCAGAGGCCCCCTCTCCTATGATGATACAGATAACCGGCACCTTCAGCATAAACATCTCCTTCAGGTTGCGGGCAATCGCCTCTCCCTGTCCGCGCTCTTCCGCCTCCAGTCCCGGAAAGGCACCCGGCGTGTCAATGAGCGTCACAATCGGGCGGCCAAATTTCTCGGCCATCTTCATCAGGCGAAGTGCCTTGCGGTAGCCCTCCGGGTTCGCCATACCGAAGTTGCGCAGCTGGCGCTGTTTCGTGTTGCGCCCCTTCTGCTGCCCTATAAACATAATGCTGCGGCCATCCACTTCACCGAAACCACCGACCATGGCTTTGTCGTCACTCACCGTGCGGTCGCCGTGCAGCTCCACAAACTTCTCCGTGAGGCCGTTGATATAATCCAGGGTGTAAGGCCGCTCCGGGTGGCGCGACAACTGCACGCGCTGCCAGCGGGTCAGGTTGGCGTAGGTTTCCTTTTTAAGGTTCTTGATTTTCTCTTCCAGGGCCTTTACTGCCTCCGAAACATCTACCTGGCTCTCATCTGCCAGCTTCTTCATTTCCTTCAGTTTGCCCTCAAGGGCAGCAATGGGCTGTTCAAAATCTAAAAGCATGGGTTCCTCCTTGTTTAGGATACAAATTTAAGAGTTTCCACTCATGATAGGTAAGAAGATAGCAAAATCTGTACAGGTAAAAAATAATCTGCTTGTAAATGAACAAATTAACAATTAAACGGCAAAATATAGCGTCAAAAACAGGCTCTCCGCTTGCACATTCCAATTTAACGCTATACATTTGCATCACCTTATCAGAAAGATTAAGGGATAACAAAACGGTCTGGTAGTTCAGTTGGTTAGAATGCCGCCCTGTCACGGCGGAGGTCGCGAGTTCGAGTCTCGTCCAGACCGCAGCTTTAAAACTGCGGTAAACGCAAAAGAGCAAAAGGCTCTGCATTAGTAAAATTATTGGTCTGGTAGTTCAGTTGGTTAGAATGCCGCCCTGTCACGGCGGAGGTCGCGAGTTCGAGTCTCGTCCAGACCGCGAAAGCCTGAGGTGAAAGCCTCGGGCTTTTTTATGCCCTCACCTGAATAACCTCACCCCAGCCCTCTCCTTTTATCGAGGGCCCCTACCCCCAAAACAGGAGAGGGAGCTAAGCAGTTGCTCTTTACTCACCTATTCTTTCAAGTGCAGTCCCAGCAGTTTTCATATTCAAAAAACTGGCGCCGGAATCCATCCGGTGATGTGCAGTGGGTAAGAGTTTCCAGACTCGCTTTATATTTATAAGAGATGAATGGAGGTGTAACACCGCTTCTCATAAACATCATTCCATAGCTCCGGAAATATCTACTCTACTTAGGCTGCGTAGATTCAGCATATCCAGCGGCATCTCACCTACTGTTCCATTGTTTCTCTCCGAGCTCTCAAGGCCGAGAGGCCTCGTCTTTGGGCATCGCGCTGGGAGTTTTTTGCGCCGGGGCGCTGCCGCGCGAGCGGCACCAAAAATCTCCAAATAGAGGGCCCCTACCCCCAGGCGCTCAACCCAAAGACTGGAAACATATTCACTTCGTGCCGAAGGAGAGCATTAGATAAATTTTTTAGAAGGGGCTGGCAAATTGATGTAACGCTACAGAAACTGCGTCAGCTTCCGGAGTGGCTTCAGATAGCGGGTATAAAAGCGGGGCTGCAAGCCATTGATGTGCCAGGCTGTATGGTCTTCTTTGTTTGCCCTGATTCTGTTCTTCAAGGTTACGTTGCTCTTCCCACCCACACGCATCCGCACAAGGCATTCCGGTACATAGGCCGTGCTGATGTTGTGCTTGTACAGGTAGCGCAACATGAGCTCATAATCTGCCGCACTTTTGAATAGCGTGTTATATAAGCCCAGCCGCTCGTATACCTCCCGTTTCACATAAAATGTCGGATGTGGGGGCATCCAGCCATAGATAAAATTGTCCCGCTTATAGCTTCCTGATTTCCAGTTGCGGGTTACTCTCTCCGGCTTCTCACGGTCAACATAAACCAAGTCAGCATAAACACTTTCGCAGTTATTTGCCTTGAATGCAGCTGCCACGGCTGTAATGGCTTCTTTGGAGTAGAAGATGTCATCAGAGTGCAGCAGGCCTATCACATCACCGGTAGCCATACGTATGCCTTTGTTGATGGCATCGTACAAACCGCCGTCTTTTTCTGATACAAAATGCGTGATGCGGTCACCATACCCTTTCACAACATCCACGGTACCATCTGTAGACAAACCATCCACCACAATGTATTCAATGTTCGGGTAGGTTTGGCACAGTACCGAATCAATAGCGTCGGCTATTGTTTCGCAGTTGTTGTATACGATGGTGATGATGGAGACTTTCACAGCTGATGTATATGGGCAAGCCTTATAGTTTTTGAAAACTTAACGGGTTCTGTTTATTCTAGTATGCGTTCCCGTTTAGCTTCGGCAGGATTACCCTGGTAAATGGTATAGGGTTCTAAATTCTTCGTCGCGACAGATCCCGCAGCCAACACACTATGGGAGCCACAGGTAACATTGGGGCAAACAATGGCCTTCGCTCCTATCCACGCCCCTTCCTCCAGGTGAATCTCCCCTACCACCAGGTCGAAAGTTGGTTGCTTATAATCGTGGCTGCCTGTGAGCAGCATACAGCCCTGGGAGAGCGTTGTATTATCGCCTATCGTTACTTTCACTAAATCATCAATCCAGACGTTCTCTCCTATCCAGACATGGTTACCCACCTGCAAATGCCAGGGGTACTTAACATTTACTCCTGATTTGATAACGACTCCTTTTCCTATCCTGGCACCAAACAGGCGCAGCAACAGCACCTTCAGAGCAGATACCGGGTTCAGCGGGTTGATGAAGAAGAGCGCATTAACAAAATACCAGAGGGTACGCTTGAAAGCGCTGCCTCCAGGCTCGTACCAATCGTTGTTATAGGCCGCCAGATCTACTTTCTTTTGTCTGAAATCAGTAATCACAGTTTGTTGTTTTATTGGAGCATCAGGTGGTTCAGCCCAACTGCTTTCTCATCATTCAAAAATTGTTGGCTATAAAGATAAGCCTTCTCCGAGGAGGTATCATAGTTTTCCTGCTCTTTTTCAGAAAGTTCACGTATGGCCTCCACAAAGTCTTCTATTTTATTCAGCGGAAGATCGTAGCCGATGCCAAATTCTGTAAGATTCTTCCAGGGCGTCTGGTCACTGATGATGACGGGGCAGCCAGCGGTAAAGCTTTCGAGAATAATATGCCCAAAGTTCTCGCCACGGGTCGGCATCAACATAGCATGATAGTTCGGTAAGGTGGCGGCCACCCTCCCGCTCTCCAGGCTCCCTTTGTAGTTTACCACCACATTCTTCGGAAGCCGCTTAATTACCTCCTGGCATTCGTCCCAGTAGGCAGCATTATAGACAGGTCCGTAGATATCAAAAGTCACTTTACCTACTCCGGCACATCTTTCCAGAACTTCCAGGGCATATTTCGTATTCTTTTCAGGAGAAATGCGTGCCACACTAATGAGCTTTAATTCTCCTTTGTGTTTCAGCCGTTTTTCGTTAACAAGTGTAGCAGCCTTCTTTGGCAGGTTCGGAGCTATTACTACCTTCGCTCCAACTCCCAGCGCCTGCACGATATCCTGCTTCTCCCCTTCATGGGTCGCATGGAAACGTATGCCTTTATACATGCTTGTCAGTTGGGCCACTTTCAGGAAAAGCTTTTTCTTTCCCCCTTTTACATGGATGGCACTTTTTGCCAGCATGCCCCGGGCCGAAACAATGATGTTCCGATGCTTCAGGCGCTTCAGTATCAGTAAGGGGAGAACTGAGAAGTAGAAGGAGTAAATACCATTCACAAAAGCAGTATCAGGCTTTATGGCTTTTATTACATTGTAAAGGTGTTTTATATGCAGCTGGTCTGATGAGAAGTAGTAAACCTGTACGTTATCTGCTACCCTATTCCAGCTGTTGGACTTTATACCTGTATAGGGTTCAGATTCGCAATAGTCTGTGTCACGTGTAATGATGTAGAAGTCAAGCTCATTCTGAAGGTGCGCCACAATATTGGCGCAGGACTGTATCGGCCCGCCTGCTTTATAGCCTGGGGTGAACCAGTCAATGGAAATTAAAACTTTAGGCTTTTGTGTCACGAATTTTCCTCCAGTACCCTCTTATACAGTGCCTCATATTTAGCGGCAACCATTTCAGGTTTAAAGCGCTGCACGTTTTGATAGCCTTTGTTAACAATATTGTTCCTGTATGTATCATCCGCTACTAAATCTATGATAGCCTGCCTAATCTGCTCTGGTTTAAAAGGGTCCACTAACACAGCTCCTTCTCCGGCTACTTCAGGCATGGCAGTCGTTGTGCTGGTGATGACTGGCCGTCCTAAAGCATTTGCTTCTAGAATAGGCATTCCAAAACCTTCGTACGTCGACACAAAAGTAACAATATCTGCCCGGTAATAAAGCTTTATCACCTCCTCGTAATCCAAAGAAAAGAAGTTTTCATAGACTATCCCATTTTCTTCTAATAATTCTCTCTGACTAGCTGCAAGTTTCCCCAGGATTAGCAGCCTGCACGATATGCCTTTAATGGCTTCTACAACATTTGGAAAGTTCTTATTGCTTTTAGTGCCCACCTGTAGTAAAACCGGCTCCTGCTTGTTTAGCAGCACCTTCGGCTTAAAGTCCTTATCCGTGAGCTGTACGCAATTCGGGATGACAATGACTTTATCTGCAGCGACACCGGTAGCAGCCAATACTTTCCTTTTGCTATACTCCGAGATAACTGTTACATACCTCACCCGTCTCACAGGAATTTTGAGCCACAACAGGTGAAGCAAAAAGTTCTTCATCCTGTTTTTACTCCCCAGGGAGTCAATATCATGGATGGTGAGGATGGTTTTCTTCTTATCTAAGGCAAGCGCGATGTAATATACATCACCTGTTATATGGTTGACTTGCCCCTGCCTTTTAGAGGCGTACAACGTATTTTCCAGCAAAGCAGCAGGACTTGTAGCAGACTTGTATGGAAGAAAAACTTTTTCAGCTACAGAATGCCTCAGGTTGCTGATGATGGTTTGAAACAGTACTTCGATACTAAAGAAAGAGGGTGCTGCTTTGCGAAAGAAGTATACTATTTTCATGGTTGGTTGAACGGCGAGGAGACAAAGCTTTTCAAAAGTCCCCCTTCGAAGGGGTAGGGGGATGATTACACCTGAGTACAATCCTTCAAATGAAATGATTAATTATTTCATGTTCTTGCGGTTGAGCTAAAGCAGTTCAAAGGCATTGAAAACCTCTCATCCCCCTCACCACCATCAAATGGGGACTAAAAGAGACCTTACTTAACATATTATATTTCAATTTTCAGAACTTTCCTGAAGGTATAGAAAACTAAAACCATCACAATAGTAGCCTTTACCAGATAATTCAAGGTGGTTGTTAAATCAGTTTCGGCTTTCACCACCTGCAAATATAGAAAGGGAATCCAGAAAAGATAGGTAGGGTTAACCAAGCTTTTAAGAATGATAAACCTTAATATGAGGCTAAACACTATACCTATCAAAAACATAAAAATGACGCCACCATCTTTCCCAAAATTACCATAGCCTTCCCCTAGCAGACTGATGTTCATACTTGTTCCTGCTTGCAGCATAATTCCAGTAAAGCGCTCCATATTAGCCCGACCACCAGCTATCGCTTTGTTCTCAGACAGAAAGCGTGGAAGTAAAGCAGCATCAAAGGCACCTCTTATAGTTTCTCCACCAGCATAAGGTTTATGAATAGGAATATAATTCATTACACGCGTGATAATCCAACCCTGGTTAAGCCTCGTGATGGTCAGTTCATTTGCTTTGGGATCGAAAAGGACATCTGGTGAAAATAGTCTATCCACAATCATACCGAAGAAAAGTTCTGATTGGTCGTAGGCGTCTAAAGATGTATTTGTCCAGGCTATGTTCCTGTATTGATATTTCACTGACTGCAGCAAAAACACCATAAAGAAACCAATAACTAAGGCTGCAACCTTCTTCGTAAGGCTTACCTTGTTTTTGATGCAGTAGATAAACAGAAAGAACATGCCCCACAGCAAGAGGTCATGAAATAAGGCAGAAGCCAGAGCTTCAAGCAATAGAAAAGCAAAAACGACGTAAAGGGCTACTTTATTCTGTGAGTCACTGACATACAGGTAGAAACAGCCAATAAACTTTAACTGCGAAAGTAAATATAAAAAGAAAGACAGCGCAGGCGGAGCAAACGGAGAAAGAAAAGAGGAAAGGAAACCAATCCCAATCAGGTAATAAGCCCCTCTCATCTTACTATTTATATGATCTCCTATATTATTAATTACCTCCTTCGGGATATTCTTAACACCCGCAATGGGTAAAGACAGGCCTATATAATACAGAACAACACCTGAAACCGCAAAACTCAGGTATTCCTCCTCAGGAACCTGCATTCCATAAAAGGGATGGTTTATTCCTGTATAATAGCTTAAAACAGGTCCTATGACCCACTGCAGACAAGCTAAAAAAACAATGAGCAAATTAATTGGTATACCTTCACCAAAGCCAACAAGCAAACTATTTAGAATATATAAAGAAAACAATACGCCTGCTAAAGCAAGATATGACAGGGACGTAAAGGCCAATAACAGTACAGCTACAGTGACGAGTGTAGAAGCATGGAAAAGCAACTTATTAGGAGACTGATATTGTTCTGCAATATTCATAAAGCTTTAACCCTGCATATAGCTTAAACTGTTTGATGTAAGGCTTTTGTGATAGCGTCACAAATATGCTCAAAACTCCAGTTCGTTATTATTGCCCTGGAGGTACTACCCATTTCCTTAAGCTCTTCTTTCGTTTTAGTAGCGCATGCCGCTAACTTCTTAACTAAGCTGGCCTCACTGTTAGAGTCAAAGATAAACCCATTTTCACTTTCATGCACCAGGTCAACAGCACATCCTACTTTATTACTGGCAACAACAGGTAAGCCGCAGGCCATCCCTTCATTAATACACAGGCCCCAGGTTTCGCCAGGCCCACTGGAAGGAAGTACCACTACGTTGCCCGCCCTATAAACAGCGGGCATACGGGATTGATTCTGGAAAGGGAGAAAATAAATGTTCGCAAACCCCATGGCTTCCTCTTTTAAATCAGCTTCTAAAACACCATTACCAACTAAGAGTAGGCTGGTATTCGGCCTATTTAGTTTTTTAAAAGCGTTTATCAGTAAGAACGGGTTCTTCTTTTTTTCGAATTTGCCGGTGAAAAGAAATACTGTATCGGTTTCAGGGATACCTAAGCTCTTTCTGATCAGGTTGCTTTCATTCTGGTACAGCAGATCATCGCCAAACCTTGCATTATCAATGGCGTGGGGTGCAAATATAAGATTTTGCTCTTTGATGCCATGCTTCAGAAAATAAGCTTTGTTATTCTTTCCTACATATAAGGCTTTATCTATATAACGGTAAGTCCAGGTTAAAGTCAATCTTCTCAGAATTAACCTGAACCCTTTTTTTTCGTCCAGTAAATTTGAGTCTCCCCTGAAGTAAACGTTGACTTTGTTTTTAAAGTATTTTAAAACCTTTAGATGGCTGTCGAAGCTCCAGCCAAAAACCAAAAGATCGGTAGGCTTAAAATTTTCAATATCCTGAATGATGGTGGGATTAATGACACCTTTGAAATAAGAAGTACCCGGATTCTTCGAAGTATTATCTAAAAACTGGTAGGCATAGCCCTCCAGCAGTGGAATGTCCCAAGCAATCTTTTTACCAAACCCCTTATCTATCACCTCTTCAGAAGATTTACCAAGTGTATAAAATACTTTAATCTGAAGCACTGGATTTGAAGCTAACAGTTTGAAAACCGGGGCATTGTATTGTATAGGGTGCGTTGTGATAATGGCAAGCCGCTTCATATGATGTCATTCAGCTTATGAACAAGGGCCTCTGCAGATGCTCTGGCTGAGTACTTTTCTAATTTACTCAGATCCGGAGTCCACTGAAATTGACCATTCAGTAAAAGCTCCAGCTTATCAGCTATATCTGATAAGAGAAATTGCTCCTCCGATTGCTCCGTATATTCCACCAACAGGCTTGCTGCCTGACATTCCTCCATCACAGTAACAGCGCTGCTCTCTTTGTGGAAAATTCCGAACACAGGTCGTTTGCTTAACAGTGCCTGGTATGTCTTAGAAGCAGTATAGTGCTTTTCTGTGCTGCCAATTATCATGACAGCATAGGCAGCTGACAAGAAATTGAGCACATGCAGGAAAGGAAAACGCTCTCTCACCTCATGAACGATTGATTCAATACCATACTGCTTCGCGTAATCCGCAATGGTTATACCGGCATAAAAGCCGGTACCTAAAAAGAACAACTGCTTATTCTTATCCCAAGCCCCCTGCTCCACTTTCAATTTGATTGCCTGAAACAAAAGTTTTATGAAAAGATGAGAGTTAGGTAAGAACGCACCTGCGTATACTAAAGGTTCACAACCCTTATCCGGCCATGGAAACTTTAACCGATCAATAACAATATTATGATCTTTTGGATCGAAACCATAGGGCATGCCCACATGCGCTATTGCTTTGTATTTAAAGTTTCTCTCCAGCACAGGCGCATAATAAGCAGTAGAAACACCGGAAATTAAGGCAGCCTTTTTAACAGCAATAGGCTCTAACCGCTGTGCCACAAACAAGCTAAGCTTTGAACGCCAATCCTGCCGGTTACTGATATCCCTTACCCACGGGTCAATGTAGTCTATACCATAAGGTAAGCTTGTTTTTGAATGAATTAGTCTGCCCAGCAGCGCACTATAGAAAGACGGTATAGGGATCCAAAGAAAATCTATTTTGCGGGTCTTGATTAGCTCTACAGCTTTTTTATAAAGGAAAGGAAAAGCGCGTAGACCAATGTCACCGACAACTCTAGGTTTAGAAACCTTATAGGCACTAGTATAAATTACCTCTATATCTTGTGAAGCTGTTCTGGCGATATCAGGATCAGCTAGCTCTTCATAATATTCAGGAGAAACAGTCAACAATATGGGATGCCAACCAAAATCATTTAAAAAATTGGCTATAAGCCTCGGGCGGTGCACACCGGCAAGATTAGAGGGAACCCAATGGGGGTATATTATCAATAGATTTTTCATGAACATTATATAGAAGCCTTCCAGGTGCTCAGCAGTTTAGAAGCTTCTTTTTCCCAGGCGAGATTCTTTCCGGATTCAAAACGCTGACTCCTGTTCGCTATAATTTCTTCTTTATGAATCAATATCTCTTTAAGAGCTGCCTCAAAAGCGAGCTCTGACTGCTCAAATACCATTCCTCCTGACGGATTTTGATTCATAAAGTGTTTTTGAGCTTTAGTGTCCGTGGCCAGTATATATAAGCCAGCCTGCGCATAGGCAAAAATTTTATTTGAGTAGGCAATGTCCTTGTTTAGATCAGCAGAACTAACTTCAACAGCCAAACCTAAGTCAAAATTTGCTAATTCAAGGTGTAATGCCTGTTGAGGTAAAGGTTTGTTATAAATAATAAATTCATCAAACTGGCTTAAAAAGCTTTTCTGGAAGGAAGAAACTATATTTCCTATCACTGTCAATTCAACACTGTCTCTGTATTTATAAAGAACAGGCACAACTATCTCCAGACCTCTACCTGATGCTATATTCTGTGAAAACCAAACAATACGCAATTTACCACCTGCATGTGCTGGAGGCAAAAAGAAATCAGTAGATGAAAAAGAATTGTTGATGAGTAAATGATTCCTGTTTTTTAATTCAGGAACAAGTTCTAAAGAGGCTTCCCCTATCAAAGGACTGGCATAACTGATATAGGAGGCATGAGGTAACAATTTTTTCATCAGAGCTTCTCTTCTCTTCACCTCTTGGTTATTGTCACTACTAGTTCTCTCCCCTGGATGATAATCTTCTATGTCAAAAGCGAAAGGAATCTTGTTCTTTTTGGCATAAGCATAAGCAGGATATAAAGCTCCTAAATTATGGCTAATAACAATTTTATAAGTAGAGGTTAACTCATCTAATTTTCTGATAAGGGAGAAACTTCTTTTATCAGAAGCATAAGCATTCAACTTATCAGAATAATCAAAAGCTCTACTAAGCTTTCTACAAATAAAATGTATGCCAGACGAAACTAACCAACTGCCAAAAGCTAGGCGGGTAGCTGGAATGGAAACAAAACCTACACCGTTCAAAGATTCCCTGTGTGTGTTTTCAATTTCAGTCGTCCAATTATCAAAGTCGAAGCATAATACAGTAGGTGCAAATCCATTATCTAAAGCCAGAATAACTTCTTTTAGCAGGCGCGGATTTGTAGTAAGGTTATTAGTTGTTATAAAAAGTATTTTCTGCATTATATAAGGCTAAGCTCAGACGCCCTTATTTAAAACTTTCTTGATCTTGAGTGCTTGTTTCCAGCCAAAAAGAGAGGATAAACAACGGAGCACAGTGCCGCCCGGCAGTTTTAATTCAGATCCACCTAATTCTTTGACCTTGCGTTCTGCTAAAGCAGCTAAGTCAGGATTTGCAATATAATTCGAATAAACAAAGTCTTGGTACATGTTAGCGATAGTTAACTTCGCTCGCGAAGATACCTCTAGGCTTAGAATATACTTTTCAACAAGTTGATAAGACTTCAATAAAGACTCCATAGAAGGTCTGGATTTTGCATTAGAAATAGAACCTGTGTTACCCGACCTGTAAAACACCTGTGCCTCTTCGCAAAAAAGAACCTTAGTAGCTTTAAGCATTAGTCGTGAGTAAAATTCCCCATCCTGGTTTCGTTTCAAACTTTCATCCCACTGGCCAGCATTATTAATAAGATTTCGATGGGTTAACCAACAGCCGGTCATGGACATTTGGTTTGCTATCATCCAATCAACAGGATCAAGATCTTTGCTTATACTTTCATGAGGTCCCCAAAAGTAGACTTCTTCATTATCTCTAAACCGCCCCCATTTACCATGTATCAATAGGCTTTGGTAATTATCATACTTATATAAAACCTCTAGCTGCTTTTCGATTTTGCTTTTTTCTAGTAAATCATCAGAATCTAAAAATTGTATAAATTCTCCTGTAGACTTTTCAAAACCAAAATTCCTGGCAGAGCATGCTCCTTTTTTAGGGTTGGTATAATAACTAATTAATTCAGGCCTTTTATACTTATATGATTTTATAATCTCTAAACTATTATCTGAGGAGTGGTCATCTATAACAATTATTTCCTCAACATACTTCCCTTGGATCAGGCAACTGTCTAAGCAGTCACTCAAGTATTGCCCACCATTGTAATTAGGTATTATGATTGATACATTGGACATTCTTAAATCTAATAAAATCTTTTCAGAGCTAATGTACAGATAATTGAAGACTATGATAATATTGAAGAAATCTACTATAGTTTGGAGGAATTACTTAGTAACCTCAGGGGTTTGATTCCTGAATTATTGTATAACCTTATTCGCTCCTTTATTGAAGCCCCCATAGGGTTTTTAAGTAATTTAATAAATTGATTCCGTCTTAGTTTATCAAGTAAAGCAATTTTATCATATTGATCTAAAAGACTTAGCCTTACATATTTTTCAGCAAGAAAAAGATAATCCATTGTGTATTTATGATGACTACTCATCTCTTGCTCATCATGTATCCTATACCAAATTAAACCTTGAGGCATCAAAACTACTGGTTTGGATAAGGAAAGACGATGCCACAATTCACAATCTCCAATCATTCTTTTATTTATAAATCCCTTCAACTCGTCAAAAGCATTTTTATTTATGATCGATGATAAAGGAGCTCGATAGAAAATACCTTTTTGTTTTATATAATTATATTCATAAGCTTCTTTGGGAGAAAGAACGAAAGGGAAAATGCAATCTTGATCCTGAGGTATTGTACAAAGCCCATAACCTGCATCAGGAAATTTTTCCATCATTATAACAAGAACCTCCAACCCATGTGGATATAATAAATCATCAGCATCCACATATTTCAAATACTTACCCTGTGCATAAGAAGCTGCTTTATTACGATTCGGATAATCTCCAAGATTTTTATCATTTATATACACCTTTACTCGTGCATCTTTATCGGCAAAACTCTGCGCTATCTCTACTGTTTTATCTTTTGACCTATCATCTACTATTAACAGCTCAAAATTTTCATAAGTTGAATCAAGCACACTCTTAATCGCATCAGCAATATATTTCTCCCTGTTATAGGAAGTCATTAAAACAGAAACTAATGGTTTTTCCTGCATGTAGCAATTTTAATATATTAATTGAAACCATATTGTAAAGAATACCCTTAATTAGTATACTAAACTACAAAGCTATAATTTATAAATGTCCCCTGTGCTAGCTAGACCTGCTCCATTAAAAATTTAATTTTAGAATCATGAAGTGATATGTTAGCTCCCTTATCAATTCCCTTTATTCCTAAAAACTGATTACCTGTTATTCGAATATACACTAGACCCCTTAATTTAGTGATTTCTAGGAAGCAGTCATTTACCCACTCTGGGGCACAGATGTCAATAACCTTTGTTGCAGGTTTACAAAAAGCAATATTTGTAAAAGCACTCCCATGTACGCCTACAATCACCTCTGCATTAGCAAATATTTCTGCCTGCTCAATCACAGAATATTCTTCAGGGAAAATTTCATAAAACCCCTCAGCTTTTAGTAAACATAAAACTTCTTGTTCATTGAGCAATTTCCTGTTAGGAGCTTTTGATCGGCTTAAATATATTTTTTTGTAAAACTGCTTACCTTGTGAAGTTTTTTGTTTTGGATAGATATACTTTTCCAGTGTTTTAATTGTGAAGTAGGTTGCACGATTTAGTTCAGATGTGAATGAAGGAAAAATTAGCTTATCAAACTGGAAATGATAATTCCAAAGATTTTTCACTTCTATTATTTTATTTTCAGGAATGCCAAATATTTTTAGTGTCTCTTTTTGAAAGGGATATTTTATCTCATTGAAAACAAAATAATCTATAGAATCAAATTCATCTGCTTTTTTTAATAATTCAATACGTGGTAATATGTCTATCATCCAATGATAATAAACATTGCCAGCCGGTTGTGCTACTATAGCAGCAACACCAGTTTTTATTTGAGGATTTATTACAGATTTTTGATAAAATACTGAATTCCGCTTTTCCTTTAAGAGTGTTCTATTAATTTCTGAAATTAGAATATTATCTTCAGTTATCACAGTTCCATTGCTACTCCACACTCGTCCATTAAGTAGCGTGAGAATATAACTTTCGTTTTCCTCAAAATTCTGAATCGATGCAGATTTGTTTTTTTTTAAATATTCATCAATGCTCACTTCTTTTGTTGGTGAAAACTTTAAGAAGGGAGCTTTAAGATACTTAAGAATGCTTAAACTTTGATATCTAAGCTCAAGTTTTAAATCATAATTCATAATTTAAAGTTTTATTCTCATACTCATGGCATTTACCTTTAATACTGATTTTTATGTGGGTTATCTCTTTTTTAACTTAACATTCAACAATAAAAACATTCAAGTTAAATCATTCGCTCAAAGAGAATTACATTATATAGATTTACACATAGTATATATTATATTATAGTATGATAAATAATTGAAGGCACCTGCTAAATTTCAAACTTAAAGTTAATCTATCGAAATCTTCCTTTCCTGCAGAAGAATATTCTAATCAATAGAAATGTTAAGTGCCTGATATTACTAAAGCTAAATATTTTTACTCTTGTTTAGCTAAGCAAAACAAGAGAGCATATGACTAATCTTTTTTCAGTTCAATTAAGTTGGGATAGCAAACTCTTATGTATGTTAATATCTAGATTTTGTAAAGCATGTATTCGTGCTCTGCTACTTAGTTGCTCCCAACAGTATCTCTTATTCCAAGCTTCTTCCAAAGTATTATCTAATGCTTTGGAAGATAAGTCATTGATTAGAAAACCTGTTTCATTTTGTAAAACAAGTCTTTCATTATCACCAACATTTGTAGTTATTGCTGCTCTACCAAGAAGGTTTGCTACGATTAGGGCCAATGGTAAACCTTCTGCCACAAATGGTAAAATTAAAACATGATTATACTCCCCTACATGTCTAATGTCTTCAGTTTGACCATGCATTGTAACTTGATCTTCAAAGGTTTGATTTTTAATCAGCATTTGAAGGTTTGAAGTATCAGGACCTTCTCCATAGAAATTTACAGTAATATTTCTATTTCTCCATTTCTCTTGAGCAAAAACATTGATCATAATATCTTGGCGCTTAATCTTAAAATTAATACGAGCTACACATGCTATATTAAATGTATCAAAATTAGGCCATTCTAACTCATCCAATTTAAGTTTGATTGGATTATTAATAATGAAAGCACTTGTTATTTTTTCTCTAATTGTTGCCTCTGCAGAGGCTTGATTTCTATTTGAAACGAAATAAACATTTATTGCTGATTTAAAGAGCTTCTTAGCTCGCTGTTTAACTACAAGCGGTAACGGAGCTATACCTTTTCTACATGAAATTGTGAAATCAGAATATTAAACCGGTTAATGTCTGAGAAAGCATTTAACCAAGGTAGAAAACATTTAATCTTGTACTTGATCTTATTCTCAACATTACTTAAATCCACATCATGCCTTAATTGAAGCTTAGCTCCCATACTTATAAGCTGTCAATTAAACACTTACGAGAGGCTTTGATATCGAATTCATTAAATTTTTCACTTAAAATATGTGTTCACTTACTTTGTAGGCCACGAAATCAGTTTGGACCGAGGTCAATGAATTCTTATACAACTATTATATTTCAACTGCAACGACAATAATTGTACAAAAAAATTTATAATATTTATACTTGGTTGCTAAAGGAAATATTGATGCTATGTTATCTAATCCTTTTATCACCATAGCATTCTTTATTATTACTTAAAAGCCATATATTTTTCCCGTCTTACTTTCTATTTACTCGGTTAGATAACTGTCTTATAAGCTTTGTTACAAAATTAGGCACATAAGGGTTATCAAGCCTACTCCTACCTACTCCAACAGAGAATTCTTTTATTTTATTTTCCTGAATATTATCCTGCACAATGTTCAAGAACTCTTCAAAATTATAGCTGTTATTGAAATAAGAGTTCACTCTTTTAAAGGCATCTTCAGACATCTTCTGTAATAATTCCCTTTCATTATTAAGCATAATTATTTCCTCACAATAAATGCCTGCCTTGTTATCCCTTATTCTTAACCCCGTCTCCCTATGTACAAGAATATCTGGAGCTATTGCAGGTATGTCATTAACAAGTGGTAACACACCTGCCTTCATCGACTCAACAATAGAAATGGAATATCCTTCAGCTCTTGAAGGTAAAAAAAACAAATGGTGATCAGCCAGCAAGTGCTGGAGAACATTATTATCAAGCTGTTCAATATATGTAATCCCTGATTGTGATAAAAAGTCTTTATATTTCTCTTCGTATAGAGCACCTATAATGGTAAAATGAAAGACTAAATTTGAATCTTGCAGATGTTTGTATGTTTCAACTAAAACATCAAATCCTTTTGCATAAGAAACTCTCCCGATGAAGATTATCTTAAGAACATTTTCAGAAAACTTACTTACTTTAAGTTTATTATCCTGAATTAAAAACCTAAGCGTAGATACTTTTGTATTAGGTAATATCTCTTGTATTCTTTTTTTAATGATAGGGTTGACAGTAAATAATTGATTTACGAACCTACTAGCCACTGTAGCAAGATTGTAATAGTAGTTGTAATCACCATGCAGAACAAAAAATGATGGGTTTTGCAACTTCATATTAGTGAGCATAAAGACCTCTAAATAATCGTTGCAAATAATAATGGCATGTTCATGTGGAACAAATTTGCTCAATTTTTTATATACAGAAAATCGGTTGTCAAATTTACTATATGAAAAACGTTTAAGAGAAACGATAGGAGAAATAGAATTACCCGGTACTATGTCTTTATTATGATTTTCAATTACAGAAGTTAATACAACAGTAACAGTATTGTTTTTATTTTCTGCGATTAGATAGCTTGTATATTGTGTAACAAAACTAAATACACCACCAATTATATCAGGCAGAAAAAAGACGTAATCCATAAAATTTTTGTTTTACTGGTGATAGTCCTATTCTAATAATTGATAATTTAGTGTCGTGTTTAATATATTTCCCGCTTTTAAGCAGATTAATATACATCTTTGCCCAATTCTTTTGCTTTGAATAAAATAGAGCCTTTTTCAAAAAATAAGCTAGCCACTTTTTTTCAAGTGTATGCTTAGTAATATTGGGTATTTGAAAATTTTCTATCCTTCTTTCATAGGCATTTGTTACAGCAACAAGATTCCAATATTGCGCCTTTAAAGAATTTTCATTCAAAGAGATACTATTTGAATGATGCCTATAATAATATAAAATTTTATCTATATATAGAACATCTCCTTGTTCTTCCAACTTATAATACAAATCCTGATCTACAGCACGCTTCAATTGAGAATCAATACCAGATGTTCTCAAGTAAATCATTTTTTTAAAACTTGCAAAATGAGAAATATTTCCTTCTTTGCTTGTTAAATGCGATTGTTTTTCAGGAATAGCAGTAGAATTATAAATATTGGATGAAGAGGGTGAGAGTACCGGACGCAGATTCTCGTCACAAATAATATGAGTTGAATAAACCAAACTACTTTCTGGCATACTAATATGTTTTTTTACCATCTCCTCAATAGCTTGAGGATGTAAAGCATCATCTGGATCAAGAAAGCCACACAGGTCACCTTTAGCCAGTTCTATACACCTTCTTTTTGTATACCCACAGCCTTTGTTTTCAGTATTATAAGCTATAGAAATTCTGCTATCCTCACGAATTTGTTCGTAAATAATAGATGACTCATCAGTTGAAGCATCATCTACTATAATTATCTCCCAATTTAGGTAAGTCTGCTGTCTTACGGATTCTACAGCTTCAAGTAAATATTTTCCATTGTTGTAATTTGCTATAAGAACTGAAAAAAGTGATGTTGTTGCGACAGTATTCATGTGATTAAATTAAATTTTCAGAGTGTTTCTAATATATTCTAACTCCAAATAACTTCACGTTTGACAACTTTAGCCGGTACACCAGCAACTAAACACCGTGCAGGAACATCCCTATTCACAACAGAACCAGCAGCAATTATTGCACCTTCTCCTATTGTAACGCCCTTCAAAACTATAGCCCTCAAACCTATCCAAACATGATCTCCAATAACAATTGGTAGGCTAACATTCTTAGTGTTGCCATTCACTATATGATTGTCAGAATCTCTTATTATTACACCCTTTGAAATAGCAACTCCATGACCAATTCTTATGCTTTTGAAGCATGAAATTTCTACATCATTGTTCGTATACCCACTGCCAATTTCAAGTAATGCACCTTTATTTACAGTGATAAAAATACCAGTGTGGAATTCGAAGTTACCTTTGAATCTTATTTTACCTCCTTTATCAATTTTAAGAGTAGAATAGTTGTAATTAGTTCCTTTCCATGTACTTCCCATTTTTACCTGAACATTCTCATCAAAAATTAATGAAGCCTCCTTATCAAGATACACCTTGGTTCCTGGATAGATTAATAAGCGTAAACGTGGGAAAAGGCCTCTTTTAATATTAAATCTGAGAGTAAGGTATATTTTTGTAGGATAAAGAAACTTCTTAATATATTGTATATATTTTAACATGTGTTAGCTAAAATTGGACTTCAAACTTCCTCAAAAAATCCTACTCCAACATATGAGTAGCAACAAAGATAATCTCTTTGATTATTACTTAATACTTTTATTCGTAAGAAGATACGATTTATGGATTTGCTTCAGGTTTTTAACTAATCTAAAAATTACCACTACTTTAACTCTAGCTTCTTTAAACCTTCTATACATCAGAAAAGTAAAGAATGTATCAATATCTGTTTTCAATGCATATATAAACCTGCCCCAAAAAAGCCCTCCCGAATTTTTAATTTTAAGTAGGCTTCTTATATAACTTCTTTGAACATTGAGGTTTAAATTTGAATTGTTAGTTTCATTTCTATCGTGATAGATTTTCACCTTTGGCACCACACCAATTTTATAACCCAATGATAAAGTTCTAAATGCATAGTCATCATCCTCTCCATAATGAGGAAAAATAGGATCAAAAAGCCCTACAGCTTCTAAACAGGATCTTGAAATTAGCCAAGCCGCAGCATTGATGAATTTAGATTCATAGATTTGCTTTGGTCTAGAGAAATAAAGGTCAGACAGTAAGTTGGGAGTGTTAGTAGCACTTATATGATGCGAAAATGCAAAATCTAGTTTATCACCTAAGCCATTTAAATGGACTGGACTTAAAATGCCGTAATTCAAATTATTTTGATGCGCTAATATAAGTTCTTCTACAGTGTTGCTTTCAATCCATGCATCCTGATTTAGTAGAAAGAAATAATCACAGCCCAAGGTTAACGCTTTCTGCAATCCGATGTTATTTCCTTTACCGAATCCTAAGTTAACATCACTTTTTATCAAAATAACTTCAGGATAAGTTAATTCTATTAATGAAGTAGTACCATCAGTAGAACAATTATCTACTATAATGGGAGTAACTGGTATAGTAGAATTTCTTAAAAACCCCACACACTTATCAATCCATTTTATGCCATTATATGTAACTATGATAACAGATACTTTTTCTGCCATAATCTTCTTATGCTTTTTTTAAAAAATCGCTTAACTTACCAGTATTCCAGCTTTCCCGAAAAACAGCTAACTTTTGACTATCAACCTCCTTGCAAGTAGAAGCTTTTCTTAGCTTTATGAATTTCTAAGAGTGTAGCCAGAATATTTTTCCAAATCTTGATTTAAAATTCTTCTTCTATCTAAAACTTTGACCAATTCAAAATTAAAAGATTATTAAGGTAGTAACCTGAGGTTTCTAAAAACTTTATAAATTATCCGGCTTCTGATGTTTCTAAGATCTTTTGCTAACCTCTCTTTCTCCCTTAGCATATGTATAGGATCTCCAATCATTCTCGTATAAGCTTCATGATGTTTTTCATACACTTGAATACGAATATTAGCTTCTTCTGCAAAAGTAAAAGAATCAGATCGTGTACCGTTACGGCGTCTGTAATAAAACAATATTTCTGGTATCTGGTAAGCCTCTCCTCCTTCCTTAAGAATAGAAATCCAGTAATCCCAATCCTCCAGACCTTTGTTCATGAAAGAATTATAGCCACCTACCTTATCAGAATCAGCTTTGCGATGCAGGGCAGTACAGAAAATCATGTTCCGGATTAAAAGATTTTCGAAGGTATAAGGTTTAAGAACAATTTCTCCGGTTAATTCACCGAAATAGGCCGCCTTGCAATATACCACTTTTACACCCTCGTTATTTTCGAGCACTTCAATACCTTTCTCTATGTATCTGCTATGAATTTTATCATCGCCGTCTAATGGTAAGATATATTTACCTCTCGCAATTTGTAGTGCACTATTCCTTGCAGTTACAACACCTTGATTTTCTTGAAAAATATATTTAAACCTGTTATCCTGCCCGCAAAAAGAAAGCGCAACCTCCTCCGTATGATCTGTTGATCCATCATTCACTATAATGCATTCCCATTCCTTATATGTTTGACTTAGCACAGAATCTAAAGCCTCTGCAAGATAATGGCCGTAGTTGTAGCAAGGCACTATCACTGAAACTAATGACAACATTTTTTTAAATGATTTTGGTAAGTACTTTTCTTGTGACTCTAGTTCCAAAAAGAGAATGCATAAGTTTCAAAAAGTAGTAGATTAGATATCTATTAGTACCCTCTCTATACATTTTTAAAACAACAGAAAAATTATCCGTCACATAAACTGGATATTTAAAAAGTAATCGCCTATACCAGTTCCTAATATGGTAATTTTTTAAATCTCTGAATATTATTGAATCTATTTTTAAGGACTGAATGGCATATATAGCCTGCAAGGTTGACCTTTTGTCATTTAGTGTATTTTGGGTAGGGTGTATTCTATAGTAGGCTAACTTTTCTTTCATACCATAAAATTTATAGCCTTCAAGTATAAGCTTTAGCCAAAGGTGGTAATCTTCTGCATTTTGTATATTTCTAACTTCTGTAAACCCCCCTACACTCACAATGCTTTCTCTTTTTAAGAGAACAGTTAAGATAGGAATTCTGTTCTTTTCCAGAAATAAACTTAAACCATCTGCTCCCTCTAATAATCCAGTTATAGTGCCGAAAGAAGTTTTGCACCTTTCTTGCTCAGTAAAAATCCAGCCATCACTAAAAACTAAATCAACATTGTATTCTTCCAGACATTCTAGTTGTTTCTCTAACTTACTAGGATGCCATAAATCATCTGCGTCTAGAAAGGCCAAGAAGGCTCCTTTACTATTTCTTATACCATTGTTTCTAGCTTTTCCTTGCTTTCCATTCTCTTGATATATATAACGGATACGAGAATCTACTTTAACGAAATCACTAACTATGGACGCAGTATGATCTGTGGAGCCATCATCCACAACCAAAAGTTCCCAATTATTACATGTTTGAGAAAGTACGCTGCTGATTGATTCCGCAATAAATTGCCCAGCATTATATACAGGCATTATAATGGAAACCAAAGGTATTGAATTCAAAATCTTAACCTTTTTAAATTGCTGTTCAACTTTATAGCTGCTTTTATTATTTTTTGTTTATGGAGCTGCTTGTACTTTTTATTTTCCTTCATTAAATCGAGCACACATTCTGGCACTAAGCTTTCCCATATAATTTCCTTTTCTTCTTTATAACCCTGGTAATTAGTAGCACTCAATCCACTGTTGTCATATGTTACCATTGGGAAATCTAAATGCATATATACTTTGTTATTAAGAAGACTTTTTAGAAATAGCCAATAATCTGAGGCTAATTTATAACGTTCTGGATAGAGACCAAATTCTTTAAATAAATCTGCTCTTATCAAGGAAGCTTGATGATTGATAGTATTAGATTGAAAATAATCTAAATCTAATTTATTAGGAAATTTTTTCAGAAAATCCTCTTTTCCTTTTGAATTTACAACTGATATATCCCCATAATATATATCTGCGCTAGGATTTTTTTTAAAAATACTTAAGCAGTTATAAATGGTATTAACATCAAAAAAACAATCACCACTATTTAAAAAGAGCAAATACTCACCATTAGCCTTAGAAATGCCCTTATTTAAGGCATTATAAATACCTCTATCTGGCTCACTGCACCAATATGTAAATTTAGAAGAGTAATGTGTTATGATTTCTGCACTTCCGTCGGTAGAACCTCCATCTATCACTATGTATTCGAAATCCTCTAAAGATTGTGAGAAAACACTGTCAAATGTTTTTTTCAAACCTAATTCATTATTATAATTAATAGTGATAACAGATACTTCCATAGGAAAATCCTAGAATAGCTTTCTTTGATATTTAAGATACAAATACATAAGATCTATTCTATTCCGTTAAAAAAAGGTAAATAATTTTAGAAAGTTTAAGCTCTAGTTTAGAAGGAAATCGAAATTCAGTGCTTTATACAACTTATACTTTAAATGATCTTTTAATGTCGTTTTATTTAAGCCAACACCTCTTCCAAGCAAAAAAAGAAGTTCATTAAATCTTTGTGTTCTCTCACCGACAAATTCGTAAGGCCCATAGTTTTCAAGAAAGTCTTCACCTAGGAAAAAACCGTAGCCTTTAATAATATCCCCCCAAAAGTTATCATGTAACTTTTTCTTCCAGCTTTCTAAGCTGTTAATTTCTGGCCTTTGATTTTGGTGTACTCCTTTTGGATCTCCCATCAATCCTTGATAAGAAGTGTTGCCCCTGTAGTTTAGAACTGATTCTTCAAAAGGAATTCCTAACCAATCATATATAGATTTTATTCGTACTAGAGGGTCTTTTACAACATCCTCATATTTTACACTATATACATTGGGGTTATTACTATGTTTTAAGCTGAAGTTCTCTATTAAAAAAGGAGCATATAGAAGATCTCTTTCAAAAGGCTTCAATTGATTTATATTATTTTCCTTTACCCAAGTATCAATAATTGAATTTAGTACAGCAAAAGGATGTCTTTTCAATACCAAGATTTTTGCATTAGGAAAGACCTGAACAATCTCATCAAGTATTTCATAATAACGGGGAGTTTTGTCTAAAACGTATTTTGTATTTTCTCTCTGAATTTTCAAATACAGATTTAGTGCAAAGTTATTAATCTCCTCTATCAATATATCTCTTCCTCCTACTTTTCCAGCAAATTCATTTATACCTAAAGTTGCTAGTTTATAATCAAATTTTGCTTCAATTAAGTTAGGTTTTAATATACTTAATAGGGGAAGTAACAACCATGGCTCACTGACAGTTTCAATCCATTGATTATTAGACAGTAAGGCCTGTAAAAGAGTGGAGCCACTTCTTGGTTGAGAAACTATAAATACAAGATTCAAAGTTTATATCTTTTTAATAATAAGGAAACTATTTCAGTAGTCTTTAGTGGATTATCTTTTAAGTATGAAAAGATATATTTGAAGTCCTTTTTGATAGAAGTTGAAGCAAATATTTTACATAATAAATTATAATCTAAGGCCTGCATGGCCTTAAAGTCATCCCTGTTTAATCTGTTAATCAATGCTTTATTCTTTTTTAGCACAAAACGCATTTCTTTTAAAAGAAGTGTTTGCTTTGTTTTTTTTGAAATACCATCAGTATCTTGAATATAACAAGAGGAAATGTTATCACAATATCCAATTTTATATTTATAAGAATATCTTATTCTTGAATCCCAATCATGGAAAGCTCTAATATTTTCATCATAGTAATTAATACTTTTTAACACGTTTTTTCTCATTAACTCGAAACGGAAAACCGTATTATAAGGGAACCTACGGAGAACTACGTCTAAAAAAATATTACCTGTTGGCATACTTTTTCTTTCCTCGCTCCACAAGTTTAAAATATTTAATTCTTCGTCACAAAAAGCAAAATTAGAATATACTATATCATGTTCTGGATTATTTAAAGCATATAAAACTTCTTTTTCTATTTTATCTGGAAGGTATATATCGTCTCCATCTAAATAAGTTATAAAATCACCCTTTGCTTTTTTAAATCCAGAATTCTTATTCCTAGGGATACCAACATTCTCAGTTTGTAGTATAGGAACTACTTTTCCTGGGTATTCAATCTCCCACTCATGAATTTTTTCTCTGCTTCCATCCGTTGAAAAGTCATCAGATATAAGAATTTCTACATTTTGATAAGTTTGATCTAATAAGCTATTAAAAGCTCTGGTAAGCTTTTCTAGTTGGTTATAACTAGTTAGAACAACAGAAACTAAAGGCTTATTCACTTTTCCTAAAGATTAGCGTATTATATGTTTTAGAAATTAGTTTATAACCTAAATCATTAAGATAATTATAGACTTCTCCTTTGAAAATTTCTTCCAATGTACGCCCTACTTCTTCAACTAATAATACTTCAGGTTGAAATCTCTCCCAGTTGTTTGATTTTAAGACTTGTAAGTCAAAACCCTCTACATCTACTGACATAAAGTTTATTTTTGTTCCTTTAGGGACATGTTTATCTAATATTGTAGATAAAGGAAACATTTTTAGTTTTCTTGTCTCTACTATTCTAAAGTTTTTATATCCATTTTTACTCTCAGCCATTTCTTCTGAAAAAGTATTCAAAGCTGGTTCATTGAATATATAATATATAGCCTCTCTCTCCTCTTCAGAAATAGGTAATTCTAAGTTTATGTCATTAGGCCTAATTTTTATAAACTCTTCCATACTCCCTGGCATAGCATCAATATTTATTCCACGCCAACCTTTTAAATAAAATTTAAAAGTATTTGAAAACCGAATTGGATGATGAGCGCCTATATCAACATAAAATCCTTGTTGTAAACCTTCAAAAAGCCTCTCTAAGATAACATCTTCCCCCTCTTGCGAGTAATAGGAGTTAGATTTAATATACGGTTTTAAAATTTCATTTTTTAAACCTACAGGAAGTCGTTTTACTAAAAATCTCTTTAACTTATTTTTCATGATGCTGTCCAATTACCTTTGATTAGACAAGGAGCATTACCTTCAAAGCCTGTCTTCCCACTCATATAAAAATCGCCCATTTCAACACTCATTTTACCCAACGGATCTTTTAGCCAATCTGCCTCTTCTCCATCTACTAAAACTCTTCCATATACATCATATGCTCCAGGGGCAAAAGGAAGTGCATCAATTTTACATTTTATTATTTTATATTCTTGGTCTGTTAAGGAGTAACTTACATTTTGATATGAACTATATAGTACACTCAAATTATCTCCAAATTTTGAATTTATAGAAAAACCAACATCTACTTTTTCTGAACTTTCTACAACTCTTAGAACAAAATTTAATGTTACTGAAGACCCTGATAATATGGTTTCAACCCTTTGACCATTAATATCCTCCATATAAAAATCAGCAAAAGCAACCTTCCCATTACCTGTCCTGTTAAGGGAAAATTCAACCTTTGTATCTGCCACCAAAGTGTTGTTCAATAAATAACTTTCAATAACATTAGAAATACTTCCTTTGTAACTCACTTGTCCATTGGATAAGAGAAGTCCTTTATTACACAAACTTTGAACAGCTGCCATGTTATGGCTTACAAAAAGAACCGTTCTACCTCCACCTTGAGCTACATCCTGCATTTTACCAATTGCCTTCTTTTGAAATTCTGCATCCCCTACAGCTAAAACTTCATCCACAATAAGAATATCGGGTTCCAAATGTGCTGCTACAGCAAAGGCTAAACGTACGCGCATTCCTGAGGAATAGCGTTTCACCGGTGTATCTATATATCGCTCAGTGCCAGAAAATGCTATGATCTCATCTAGCTTTGACCTTATTTCTGCTTTCGTCATTCCAAGAATGGCACCATTAAGGAATATGTTTTCACGTCCAGTCAGTTCTTCGTGAAACCCAGTACCTACCTCCAATAAAGAAGCAATACGTCCTTTCGCCTTGATAGAACCAGTGGTAGGAGAAGTAACACGAGACAACAACTTGAGAAGAGTTGACTTACCTGCACCATTTTTACCAATTATTCCAAGCACCTCACCCTGCTGTACTTCAAAATTAACATCTCGCAGAGCCCAAGTATATTCACTGTTACTCTTTGTGGCACGGTCATTAACCTCACCAAATTTTAAATATGGATCTTCTTTACCTCTTAATTTGTGCCACCATCTGTTTAAGTCATGTGTGATCGTACCTGTACCGTACTCCCCTAGTCTGTATTGTTTAGATAAATTTTCTATTTTGATGATCGTATTCATAATTCACCTCCTGCTAAACAGTATCCATAAATGACTTTTCAACTTTATTAAATATAATAACTCCCAACAGGAATATAAAGATTGAGAATGTCAAAGGATACAAGAAATAAAACCACTCAAATTCCCCATTCCCAAGAAAAGCTAATCTAAATGTTTCAATAATACCCGACATTGGATTTGCCATTATAAAGAGTTGATACTTTTGAGGCACCTCTGCAATGGGATATATAACGGCAGATGCATACATACCTAACTGCACGGCGAAACCTATGAGGAACTGAAGATCACGATACTTAGTAGTAAGCGCAGATATTATCATACCTGAGCCCAGAGCTAACAAAGCCATTATAATTATCAGGAACGGTATTAATAAAAGCAAAAGATTTGGTTGAATAGGAGTTCCTTCAAGAAGAAAATACAGCATGAAGGCTAAGAATAATAAAAACTGTACTCCAAACTTAAGCATGTTGGAAACCACTATGGCAAGTGGTGTTATCAATCTTGGAAAATATACTTTACCAAAGATTCCAGAATTGCTCCTAAACGTAGAAGATGTTGCAGTCAAACAGGAAGAAAAATAGTTCCAGCACGTGATACCAGCCATATAAAATAATAAAGGTGGTACGCCCCCAGTAGACATACCTGCAATACGGCCAAAAACAATTGTAAAGGTAATAGTTGTCAGGAGTGGCTGTAGGAAAAACCAAATTGGACCAAGTACAGTCTGTTTATACACTGCCACAAAATCGCGACGTACAAACATCTGCAATAAATCTCTGTAGCGCCATACTTCCTTTAACTTCAAATCAAAAAGACCAGAGCTAGGTTCTATCACCAGTGTCCAATTCTCCTCCTCATGAGCTTCTTTGCTAATAGAATCTTCGGTGAAGTCAAGTGATTCTTTTTTTTCAACTAGCTTCTTTGTCGTAGTCGTACTCATACCTAATTCTAAGAATAAAATATTATAAAGTAGTTTTTACTACTCATGATAGTTAAGAATTCTGTGACCACCGTCCTTCAGATATGTGTCGCGCCTAAAAAGCTCCACGTCGGCCTGCATCATGTCCTGTACCAGGGTCTTCAGATCGTACTTTGGTACCCATCCTAGCTTCTCTTTGGATTTCGTAGCGTCCCCGATCAAAAGGTCCACTTCTGTTGGTCGGAAATAATTAGCGTCAACACATACAATCTCTTTTCCAATTTCCAGCTGGTACTCCGAATTCGTGCAGGCGGCCACGTAGCCCTTCTCCTCTATACCCTCTCCCTTAAACTCTATCTCCATGCCCACTTCGGCAAAGCTCAACTTCACAAAGTCACGTACCGTGGTGGTCACGCCTGTGGCGATGACAAAATCCTCCGGCGTGTCCTGCTGTAGGATGCGCCACATGGCCTCTACATAATCTTTAGCGTGTCCCCAGTCACGGCGTGAGTCCAGATTACCCAGGTAGAGGCACTGCTGCAGTCCCATGGCTATCCTTGCCGCAGCCCTTGTAATCTTCCGTGTCACGAAGGTCTCCCCTCTCAGCGGCGACTCGTGGTTGAACAAAATTCCGTTGCAGGCAAACATATTATAAGCCTCACGATAGTTAACAGTAATCCAGTAGGCATATAGTTTGGCCACGGCATAAGGAGAGCGCGGATAGAAAGGTGTAGTCTCTGACTGCGGTACTGCCTGCACTAAACCATATAACTCAGAGGTGGAAGCCTGGTAAATGCGTGTTTTCTCTGTCAACCCCAATATTCGGATAGCTTCCAAAATGCGCAAGGTTCCTAAACCATCGGCGTTGGCCGTATATTCCGGCGTGTCGAAGCTCACCTTTACATGGCTCATGGCGGCCAGGTTATAGATCTCATCCGGCTGCGTCTCCTGAATAATGCGAATCAGGTTGGTAGAATCTGTCAGGTCACCGTAATGCAGCTTCATATTGATGTGCTTCTCGTGCGGGTCCTGGTAGAGGTGGTCGATCCTGTCGGTATTGAACATGGAGCTGCGGCGCTTCAAGCCGTGCACCATATAGCCTTTGCTGAGCAGGAGCTCTGCCAGGTAGGCTCCGTCCTGCCCTGTGATGCCTGTGATGAGTGCTGTTTTCATTTTAATCCTGTTAATCTTAAGGTTGTTTCGGGATTGATAGTGAAAGGTATCCAACCACCCCTAACCCCTCCTTGTCTAAGGCGGGGAATTTTGAAAAATTTTAAACCGCCACGTGTTTTGCTTTGAAATCGGCGTAGGCGAGGGCTATGCCCTCTGTCAATTCTGTTGTGTGTTGCCAGCCGAGGCTGTGAAGCTTTGACACGTCCATGAGTTTACGGGGCGTGCCGTCTGGTTTTGAAGTATCAAAAATTAGCTTTCCCTCAAAACTCACCACCTCTTTAACCGATAGGGCCAGTTCTTTGATGCTGATGTCCTTGCCAGTACCAATGTTGATGAGTTCTCTGCCGCTGTATCGCTGCATCAGGAAAAGGCAAGCCTCTGCCAGGTCATCTGCAAACAGGAATTCCCTCATTGGGCTTCCGGAGCCCCAGATAGTCACTGCCTCTGTGCCGCTTTCCTTCGCCTCGTGGAACCTGCGAATTAGGGCTGGCAGCACGTGTGAATTCTGCGGGTGGTAGTTATCGTTGTAGCCGTAAAGGTTGGTGGGCATCACGCTGATAAAGTTACAGCCGTACTGGTCGCGGTAAGCTTCGCAGAGCTTGATGCCCGCTATTTTGGCAATGGCATAAGGCTCGTTAGTTGGCTCCAGTTCACCGGTTAAGAGGTATTCCTCCTTCAGGGGCTGTGGCGCTAATTTTGGATAGATGCAGGAAGAGCCCAGGAACATGAGCTTCTTAACTCCGGTCTCGTAGGCGGAATGGATGACGTTAGCCTCTATCATCAGGTTCTCGTAGAGGAATTCGGCGCGGTAGGTGTTGTTGGCTACAATCCCGCCCACTTTCGCCGCCGCAAGGAACACGTACTCCGGTTGCTCCTCCTGAAAGAAGGTCCGCACCGCCTCCTGCTCCCGCAAGTCCAGTTCTGAAGAACGCCGCGTTATAATATGGCTATAACCCTTTGCCTCCAACTTCCGCACAATGGCCGACCCCACCATTCCACGATGCCCCGCCACATATATCTTCGCACTCTTATCCATTTGTAAATGTATTCATTTTCAAACTCAACCCTCTTACCTTTCTTTGAACATTTGCCGTTGATGTTTCGCCGTTGTTGTTGTTTTCACCAACAACTTACTTTCTTCTTTTTCGCAATGCGGCAACAAATCTAAATTAACAGCTTTATATATCCAAAGGCTTTCCTCCTGGCTGGCTTTTGGTTGTTGGTGAAAACACCATAGCCGTCAGGCTAAGGATAAAGTATATCATTTGGTGATGGTTTTAGTAGCCCGTTCTTGTCTCTTCTTTTTTCTTTCCTGCCTATCCTGATTACCCTTCTGAGCACTTTCCA
>NZ_QRGR01000013.1 GCF_003367245.1 Pontibacter diazotrophicus
CCTATTCGCCTCGTTAGGCAGGTAGTGCCCTGACTGCTCTTCAGGTATAGGTAAAAGTTACATCTATGCCTGGTAATATGAAAGTATAGCTATTGGAAAAATGATATACTGCTAATCTAAAGGTTAGGCAGGAAATTTACACAGCGCTGAACAGGAAAACGCGCCCCCGCGGGAGTGGAGCGCAAGTAGCAAGCTATGAAAAAGGCTATTCATGAGCCGCTGGATGAACTACCACTACGGCAGCTTAGACAGAATATTTCGAACAATATTTGAATTCGAAACTACTTCTGAAGCAACATTTTATAAACCCCTCTTCTTCGGTTTAATAATCGTAAACTCTACCCGGCGGTTCAAACGGCGGTCTTCCTCTGTTTTTTCTTCACGTAAGGGCTTTTGGCTGCCATAGCCAATGGCGTCAATGCGATCATTGCCAATGTTTACCTGCCGTTCTATGTAACTTTTGATGGCATCCGCTCTGTCCTGAGAGAGGGAGAGGTTAAAGTCAGGATCGCCGAAACTGTCTGTGTGGCCAGCTATTTCCAGCCTGTAGCTGGGATGGTCAATCATAAACATCGCCACCTCGTCCAGTATCGGCTTCATTTCCTCAATTATGTTCGATTGGTTCTGCTCAAACTCAATGTTCTTGAATACCATCGGCACACTATAGTCTATCACGTTGGTCATTACCTGGAAAGCGGTATCCTGCTCCAACGACAACTCCTTTTCAATAGTGAAAAAGTCGGGGCTTTGAATCAGTATCATATAGCGCGACTTATCGATCAGGTCAAACTCAAAAGTGCCATCGGGGCGGATATACTTCGAGGAAATCTCTATGCCGTTTTCCAGGTCAATAACAGAGACAATGCCAGACAGGGGCTTGCGGGTAACTGAATCCGTTAGGGTACCTTCTACTTTGGTAACGGCCAGTGGGTGGGCCTCCATCGGTAGCGGAAACGAGAACAGGTCCAGGTTCTCTATATCGTCCGCTTCGGAGCGGGCGTAGTAAAGGTTTTTAGAGGCGGCATCAATCGTAAAATAGTACTCGCTGCCCCGCCCGTTTACAAGCGGTCCTATGTTACGCGGTTCCTGCCAGTGCCCCTGCACCTTATAGGTTTTATAGATGTCGAAATCACCGAAGTTGTAGAGCTGGCCCCTGGAGGAAAAGTACAGCACCTGGTACAGCGGGTGGTAGAACGGGCTCACCTCGCTCTCGCGGGTATTTACCACCGGGCCAAGGTTTTTAGCTTTCGCCCAGTTGCCTCCTTTTGTTTTATAGGTATAGTAAATGTCTGACAGACCGAAGCCTCCCAAGCGGTCAGAGGCGAAGTAAAGCGTGTCCTCATTAGTAGAGAGCGTCGGCTGGGAATCCCAGGCTTCAGAGTTTACGTTGGCGCCCAGGTTCCTGATCTGCCCCCAGCTGCCATCCGCTTGCATAGAGGCCACATACAGGTCGCAGTTGCCCATGCCGTCCGGTGACTCACAGCGGGCAAAGTAAAGGGTTTTGCCGTCGCGGCTCAGGCAGGCGGAGCCTTCGTTGAACTGGCTGTTGATGGGTTTGCCGAAGGACTGGGCATCTTCCCAGTAGCCGTTGTTCTGTTTGCTGTAAAACAGATCCTCATTTACTTTGGTCTCCATCCCCAGGTAGTTCACGTTACGCTTCGACGTGTATATAAACATCTCGTTTTCATCGCCGAGGGTAGGGCCGTAGTCAGCGTGGTCAGAGTTAATGGCGTTGCCCATGTTGATGTACACCCCTCTCGGCGGCTGGAAAGTAGCAATGGACTTCCGGTATTCTACCAGCTCATAGTAGTAATCGAGCGGTACATAATAGTCCTTGGTGTTCTGCTCCAGGGAATCGTAATGGGAGAGAATTTTGCGTACATCGGTACGGTGGTGCTTCAGTACAAGGCGGTATAATGCTATTGCCCTTTCCTGGTCCCCTCGCTTCTCGTATAGCTGGCCCAGGCGCCAGAGCAGGTGTGTGTCTTTGTAAAAGTTCTGAACCCCAAAGTTTTTTACGTACTGCATTAGCAGCGGCAGCACCTGGTCATAGCGCTTGCGTTTCTCTAATTTTTGTATGGCAGCAAGCTTTCTGGGCTCGTGATAGTAAGGGATTTTATTTAAATTGGGGAAATTAAGGTGAAGCTCGGGAGCAGGAGCTTTTTTATGAACATTCAGGCCTGCGTCTGAGTCGAGTGGAATGTGCTTGTACTGTTGTCCCTGGCTTGTGAAGGCAAGATGGAACAGCAGCAAGTAAAGCGCCAACAAGAGAGATCGTTTCATCATTTTTAAATGTGTTGCCTGAGTTCCAAAGATATCAAATCTTAGCTATATTTTATGAAAGCATTATAACTTGCTATAATTTTTGAGGAGGGCTTTACAATTTTATAAAGTTTAATAGACAATACTTCTGCCATAATAGCCTTGGCACAAGACTTGACATTACTACGGGAGTTCAGAAAAACGGGGGACAACAGTGTTTTTCTGTCAAAATGGCATTATTCTACATATGAACTATACATTCAATCAATTTTTACAAAATCTATTATTAAGCAGAATTTCTGATGACGATGATATCGAGCTCATCCCGGTAATAACGGCAGAAATTGAGGATGACGTAAAGACCGAAGATCTGCCGGATGAATTGCCGATTCTGGCAGTGCGCAATACGGTACTTTTCCCAGGAGTGGTGCTGCCGATTACGGTAACCCGCAAAAAGTCTGTGAAGCTGGTGCGAAAGGCTCATGCCGGTAGTAAAGTGGTGGGCGTGGTGGCGCAAAAGAACACCAACAGCGACGATCCCACAGGGGAAGATCTGTACAATATAGGTACCGTCGCCAAAATCCTGAAGATGCTGGTGCTGCCAGACGGCAATACCACTATTATTATTCAGGGCCAGAGCCGCTTTCAGATAGACGAGATAAAGCAGGAAGACCCTTTCCTGACGGCTAAGGTGAGCCTCTGCGAGGAGACGCCACTGGATAAGAAGAGCAAAGAAGTGAAGGCGCTGGTGCAGTCATTGAAAGATGCGGCCGGCAAAATGCTGAAGCTGAACCCGGAGATACCGCAGGAGGCGCAGGTGGCGCTGGATAACATCGACAGCCCAAGCTTTCTGACGCATTTTCTGTCGAGCAACCTGAATGTGGAAGTGGCGCAGAAACAGGCATTGCTGGAGGTGAACGACAGCAAAGAGCGTGGTACCCAACTGCTGGAGCTCATGCTCCTCGAGATTCAGATGCTGGAGCTAAAGCAGGAGATCCATACAAAAGTACATACCGATATTGACCAGCAGCAACGTGATTATTTCCTGCGTCAGCAGATAAAAGTGCTGCAGGATGAGCTGGGGCAGGAGGGACCAGACCAGGAGATAGAACGATTCAGAGAGCGGGCGAAGAAGAAGAAATGGTCGGAGCCTGTGGCGAAGCACTTTCAGAAGGAGATCGAGAAGCTGGCCCGCCTGAACTCGCAGGCGGCAGAATACCCGGTAGCCGTTAACTACCTCGAGTTCCTGCTCGACCTGCCCTGGAATGACTTCACCAAAGACAATTTTAACCTGAAGCGCACCAAAAAGATACTGGACGCTGACCATTATGGCCTGGAGAAGGTAAAGGAGCGCATTCTGGAATACCTGGCCGTGCTGAAGCTGAAGAACGACATGAAAGCGCCGATTCTTTGCCTCTATGGCCCTCCGGGAGTTGGTAAAACATCCTTGGGCCGTTCTGTGGCCAAGGCCTTAGGCCGCAACTATGTGCGTATGTCGTTGGGTGGTGTACGGGATGAGGCAGAGATTCGTGGGCACCGCCGCACGTATGTGGGGGCGATGCCGGGCAAAATCATCAGCCAAATCAAAAAGACAGGCTCTTCTAACCCGGTCATTATCCTGGATGAGATTGACAAATTGGCATCTGATTTCCGTGGCGACCCGGCTTCCGCTTTGCTAGAGGTGCTGGACCCGGAGCAGAACCATACGTTTATGGACAACTACCTGGATGTGGAATATGACCTGTCGAAGGTGCTGTTCATCGCCACGGCCAACTCACTGGATACCATACAGCCCGCCCTGCGCGACCGTATGGAAATCATAGAGATTACAGGCTATACCCTGGAGGAGAAGGCAGAAATAGCCAAGCGCCACCTCGTGCCAAAGCAGCTGAAGGAGCACGGCCTGGAACCGGATGACGTGAAGGTGCCGAGAGCGACCATCCATAAAGTGATAGATGACTATACACGCGAGTCGGGTGTAAGAAACCTGGAGCGGAAGATAGGGCAGTTGATGCGTAATACAGCCAAGCTAAAGGCAATGGAGGAGGAATATCCCTCTACCATCAAGCCGGAAGAGGTGGTGAAGATCTTAGGCTCCGAAATTTTTGATAAAGAGATATACCAGGACATCGACACGGCAGGTGTGGTAACAGGCCTGGCCTGGACCTCTGTAGGTGGTGATATTCTGTTTATAGAGTCTATCCTGAGCAAAGGAAAAGGCAAACTGACGCTGTCAGGGCAATTAGGTGATGTGATGAAGGAGTCGGCTATGACGGCAATCTCTTATCTGAAAGCACACGCAGAACTGCTGGAGATTGACTACCGTTTGTTCGACCAATACGACCTGCACATTCACTTCCCGGAAGGGGCTGTGCCAAAAGATGGACCGTCGGCGGGTATTGCCATTTTCACGAGTATCGCCTCTGTGTTTACGCAGCGTAAGGTGAAGTCGCGCCTGGCCATGACCGGTGAAATAACCCTGCGCGGCAAAGTGTTGCCAGTAGGCGGCATCAAAGAGAAGATTTTAGCGGCCAAGCGTGCTGGTATCTCTGATATCATCCTTTGCCAGAAAAATAAGAAAGACATCAACGAAATTCCGGCGCACTACATCAAAGGATTAAGTATACATTATGTAGACCGCGTGGATGAAGTAGTGAAAATAGCCCTGCTGAAGGAGAAGGTAAAACACCCGCTTAAGCTGACTTTGACGGAAGAGAAAGAGAAGGCTGAAAGTTAATGTTGAATATTGAATAACTGAGTTTTGAATATGGGATTTATTTAATTCAAAATTCAGTTATTCAATATTCAACATTACGCTCTAAAAAGCTGTAAGAAGCATGAAAGTACACAAGCCAACGCTAATCCTCCTGCTACTAAGCTTATCGCTAACGGCGCAGGCGCAGGTAGGCGGGCAACGGAGCTTCCCTTTCCTGGAGCTTCCGGGCAGTGCGAAGCAAGCGGCTTTGGGTGGAGTGAACGTAACGGCGGGCGCACATGATGTGAACATGGTGGCGGCTAACCCGGCGCTGCTGAACGAGGAGATGGACAACCAGCTGTCGTTGAGCTATGTAGGCTACCTGGCCGATATCAGGCAGAGTAACGTGGCTTATGCTTTCAACGCTGAGAAGTATGGCCGGTGGGCAGCAGGCGTAAATTACCTGAACTACGGTGATTTTGTACAGCGCGACGCCACCGGGGCTGCAGAAGGCAGCTTTAGCGTAAATGAGTATAACATCAACCTGACACATGCCCGGCAGGTGGAGGCCTTTACAGTGGGCGCCACTGCAAAAGTAGCGGTGTCGAGTATAGCGGGGAATCAGGCAGTGGGTTTGCTGGCAGATGCAGGAGTGGCGTTCAAACACCCTGAGAAGGATTTTACGGTGGGGCTGGCTTTTAAGAACGTCGGTTACCAGGTAAAACCGTATGAGGGAGGAGAGCGGCAGCCAATGCCTTTTGATGCCCAGTTGGGTCTAAGCTATAAGCCGGAGCATATGCCCGTACGGCTTTCGCTCACGGCGCACCGCCTCTACCAGTTCGATATTGTGTACCTAGACCCAAATGCACCGGGGCAGCTGGATGAGCATGGGAACGAGGTGAAGGAAGAGAAGGCTTTAGGTGATAAGATAGCCCGGCATTTTGTAGCCGGAGCGGAGTTTGTGTTCAGTAAGAATTTTCAGGTGCGGGCGGGGTATAACCACCTGCGCCGGAAAGAACTGCGGCTTGATACCCGTTCCGGGGGGGCAGGTTTTTCACTGGGAGCCATGCTGCGGGTGCGGACGTTTGAGTTGAATTATGGCAGTGCCTTTTTCCACCCGTCCGGCGCCACACATTATGTTACCGTGAGCACCAACACCCGTACATTCCTTAAAAAGAAGAGTAGTTAAAATAAGTGTATAAGCTATGGCAGTGTATCAGCTGTAGTGCGTAAGACATTTTCAAAAACGAAACGACATGTTAGATAGCATAGAACATTTAACCCCGGCCCAGATTGTAGCGGAGCTGGATAAATATATTATCGGGCAGAACGATGCCAAGCGCAATGTAGCCATTGCGCTTCGTAACCGCTGGCGCCGCATGAATGCCAATGAGAGCATCAAAGGCGAGATTGTGCCGAACAACATTCTCATGATTGGCGCAACAGGTGTGGGTAAAACAGAAATCGCCCGCCGCCTGGCCAAGATTGCAGATGCGCCTTTTACTAAAGTGGAGGCTTCTAAGTTTACCGAAGTAGGTTACGTAGGCCGCGATGTGGAAAGCATGGTGCGCGACCTGGTAGAGCAGTCGGTGAACATGGTGAAGCATAAGAAAAAAGAAGAAGTAAAGCAGCGTGCCGCCGAAGTAGTGGAAGATATTATCCTGGATGCCCTTATTCCGCCTATCCAGGGCAGGGGTAATACCAATTCAGCTGTTGGTTACTCCTCCGACCCTGGTGTGATGCCTGACAGTGATTATGAGCTGAACGAGCGTACCCGCGAGAAATTCCGTGAAAAAATCCGCAACGGAGAACTGGAAGACCGCAAGATTGAAATCCGGATACAGCAGAGCGCTATGCCTGGTGTAGGGGCTTTAGGTCCTGGCATGGATGAAGCTTCGATGATGAACATCCAGGAGATGATCAGCGGCATGATGCCGAAGAAAACGAAGAAGCGCAAAGTAACCATTGCCGAAGCACGCAAGATTTTGCTGGAAGAGGAAGCTTCCAAGCTCATCGACATGGATGAAGTAAAAGAAGAGGCCATTTTTAAAGCAGAGAATTCTGGCGTTATATTTATCGATGAGATTGATAAAGTGGCCAGTTCCAGTAAAAAAGGCGGCGGTGGCCCGGACGTAAGCCGCGAAGGGGTGCAGCGCGATCTGCTGCCTATTGTGGAAGGTTCATCGGTGAATACCAAGTACGGCATCATCAACACCGACCATATCCTGTTTATAGCAGCCGGAGCGTTCCACGTGGCCAAGCCATCTGACCTGATCCCGGAATTGCAGGGTCGTTTCCCGATTCGTGTGGAGCTGGATAGCCTGACCAAGGATGACTTCTACCAAATCCTGAAGTTCCCGAAAAACGCCCTTACCAAGCAGTATGAGGCCTTGCTGTCTGCTGAGGATGTTGATCTGAGCTTTAACGACGAAGCACTGGACGAAATCGCTTCCATTGCCTTTGAGGTAAACTCAGAGGTGGAGAACATCGGTGCCCGCCGTCTGCACACGGTTATGAGCCGCCTGCTCAATGATATCCTGTTTGATGTGCCGGACAAAATCGGACCGAACGCGCATATCGTTATCACCCGTGAAACGGTGCAGGAAAAGCTGGCAGGCATGGTAAAGAACCGCGACCTGAGTCAGTATATTCTATAGTTAAAAGTTAGAGGGTTAAAGAGTTAGAAAGTTAAAATATCTTCTGGCGCGGGAATCTATCCCGTGACTTAGGGTGGGTAAGAGTCTCCAGACTCGCTTCCTCTAGCTGAATTATATATCAAAAGCTGGTGCTTCTGCTATGGCAGGGGCACCAGCTTTTTTGTTTTTAAGTCTGTGAAAGCAGGAGAGTGGTTAGAGATTTTTTGCCAACACATGCAAGGCATGTTCAAATAACTAACCTATACCTCCCCCTCATTCGTAAATTATAATTCATCATTCATCATTCAGAAAAGTGAACATCTACATTATAACAGGAGCCAGCAAAGGCATAGGCAAAGCCATCGCAGAAGAGTTGTTAGAAGACGAAAATAACCGTGTGGTGGGCGTGTCCCGCACCAATAGTATCAAGCATGAGAATTACCGTCACCAGCCCCTTGATTTCTCTGATATTGAAGCGGTAGAACATAACCTGCAGAAGGTATTCATTTCTTACCCGGAGGCGCAGAAGCTGGTGCTGATTAATAATGCGGGTGTGCTGGGAGACATTGGTTATGTGGGGGAGAACATGCAGAACGAGATGTTCCAGTTTGTGTTTGATGTAAACGTGGTAGTGCCGGCTATGCTCATGAACACGTTTCTGCAGGTATACCAGCAGCATCAGGCGCAGAAGGTGGTGGTAAACGTGAGCTCCGGTGCAGGCAAACATCCTATTGATGGTTGGGCCAGCTACTGTGCTTCCAAAGCGGCTATAGATATGCTGTCGCAAACAGTACAGTTGGAGCAGGACAAGCGCGGCTCCGGCGTTAAAATATACGCGCTCTCACCGGGTGTGGTGGATACAGGTATGCAGGGGCAAATCCGGGAGTCAGACGCCAGCAGGTTCAGCACCGTAGAGAAGTTCCGTGACTATAAAGCCAAAGGAGAACTGGCCTCACCAGAGGAAGTTGGAAGTAAAATCGTGAACTTCCTTCACAATACAGACAAGTATAGAGAGGTAATTGTATCAGTGCGGGATATGTAGTGTAGCCTGAATGGTGCTACTCAGTCTTAATTCGCTGTTTTCTGCTCCCATACTTGCGTATACACTGCCAAAAGCAGAAAATAAAAAATACTTAAAAAGCCCTACCGTTTATAGGTAGGGCTTTTTAAGTATAGTACCAGAGGAAACTGCAAATTGATTAAAGCAAAGCCCTGTCTGCTTTGCTTTGAGTCCCAGAGGAGCGACCTGTTAGATAATATTTACAGGTCGCTCCTCTGGGACCTAAGATCCTGCTAATATACAGGCTATCACCAGGTCGTCCCGCTGGGACTGCTATGTACCCTAATGTCAATTAGTCACGACTATACCGACAACTAACATAAAATTATATACTATTTTGCTAAATTACTATAGATACGCTAACTTGATATACATAGTGATTGATTACTCAATTTTATATCCCTGATAGATGAAAAACCCTGTTTGCCCGCGTTGCAGTGCCTCGCAAGTAGTGAAAAGTGGCATCGTAAATGATAGACAGCGCTACCGCTGTAAGCCTTGTGCCTATTATTTCTCAGTGAACAAACTAGGTAAGAACATTGATAGCTATTATGTCACTAAAGCGCTGCAGCTATACATCGAGGGAATCAGTTACCGAGAAATAGAGCGTATTTTGGGCGTAAGCCATGTGTCGGTGATGAACTGGGTTCGGAAATACAAAATTAAGGCGCCGGAGCAAACAGAATACCATCCTACCTACAAAATATTGAATCATACCGAACTGGTAGAATACATGAAACTGGGTGATAATTTAAAAGGGGCTGGCATGATGATAACAGAACTAGGCGATAAGTACATGATGATAAAATGGAAAAGGTTTAGGGAATAAGCAGAACGCCGTTCTAAGAAATATAAAACAAGAGCTGCCATCACATAAGATGGCAGCTCTTGTTTTATATAATTGTTTGATACATAATGATTTAATCTTAATAAGAAGTGCGTATGTATAGAAAATTACCATATAAGTACTTCCGTTTATCCTTTATTCCGGCATTTGCTTAAAATAGCTTATCGATATCAGGGAGCAGCTGCCCATTGTTTTTCTTCTTTATTTAATCCTGAAAATCAATGAGAAAAGTATTGTTAAGGATAGTAGTGGGGCTTGGTCTCTGCTGTTTCGGAGAAAGTGCGATGGCGCAGGGGTCCGTTCTTTATGGTGCGGGTATGAAAGTGCCGGTTAACGAGGATGGTTCCAAGTATTTTCGCATTATCACATGGCACCAGGTGTGGACACGCTATAACGAGAACAACTCCGGTTCCCTCAGAAACGGAGAATTGCAGAACAGTACATTTGATGTTGGCCTCCGGCGTTCCCGCTTTCTGCTTTACTCCCAGATATCACCACGCTTTCTGATATTAACCCATTTCGGAATAAACAACCAGAACGCGGTGAGTGGCGGCTACCTGGACAACGACGGCAAAAAGCCGCAGCTATTTATGCACGATGCCTGGGTAGAGTACAAGGTGTTTGGTGATTATTTGTCGATGGGTACAGGCCTCCACTACTGGAACGGTATTTCACGCATGTCCAATGCCAGCACCCTGAACATCCTGACTTTGGATGCGCCAGTCTTCAACTGGCCAACTATAGAAACTATCGACCAGTTTGCCCGCATGCTGGGTGTGTATGCTAAAGGTGAAATCGGTCAACTAGATTACCGTGTAGCTGTGAACAACCCTTTCCAGACAAACACCGCGGAGGGTATTTCCGATGTAGCAGACTTTAATCCCAGAAACAACAAAAAAGTATACCAGGGTTATTTCAATTACCAGTTCATGGAGCAGGAGTCGAACCTCCTGCCTTTTATGGTAGGCACCTACCTGGGCACTAAAAGAGTCTTTAACCTCGGTGCCGGCTTTATGCACAACGAAGATGGTATGTGGCGGGAGCAGCCGGCATTTGTGGGTATGCAGACTTTTAAAGAAAACATTACTCTTTTTGGTGCAGATGCTTTCCTCGATCTGCCACTTAATATAGAATCAGGTACTGCGGTTACGGCCTATGCTGCCTATTACGATTATAACTTCGGCAGAAACCACGTGCGCAGCATCGGCCTTCTAAACCCCGCCACTGGCGGCGGCGCGCTGCGGGGCAATGCATACCCCGCTATAGGTACAGGCGATATAGTGTATGGACAGGCCGGTTTCCTGCTGCCACGGGGTTTGTTCGGAGAAGAAGCCCGCCTGCAGCCCTATACCGCCTACAGCTATGGGCGTTTTGATGGTGTGCGTAACGACGGGGGAGATAAAGTGCCTGTGAAGGTGCTGGACGTTGGCGCTAACCTGCTGCTGGAAGGGCACCACTCCAAGCTGACACTCAACTACCGCCATCGCCCGGACTTCACCAACCCCAGTGACCTGAAGTACAGACCGGAGATTACGCTACAGGCAATGATTTACTTATAAAAATATAGTAGTTTATAACAGACACCTAAATCTTAAAAATGTAACATGGAAAATAACAGACAAAAAATGCAGGAGTACTGGAAGCGCAACGTCCGGATTCTCTTTATTCTGCTTGGCATATGGTTTCTGGTCTCGTTTGTCTTCGGGATACTTTTAAAAGATGAACTCAACCAGATTAGGATGGGAGGATTTAAGCTCGGCTTCTGGTTTGCCCAGCAGGGCTCCATCTACTGCTTCGTTATCATCATCTTCGTTTATGTGTGGCTGATGAACAGGCTGGACCGGGAGTTTGATGTGCACGAAGATTAATCACCTTTTCTATCATAAAGAAGTTCAACTATAACTTATAAGACAATGGGTATTTTAACCTGGACATATATTATCGTAGGAATCACGTTTACCATTTACATTGGCATTGCTATCTGGTCCAGAGCGGGTTCCACAAAGGACTTTTACGTGGCGGGCGGAGGCGTGTCTCCGTTGGCAAACGGATTGGCCACTGCGGCGGACTGGATGTCGGCAGCCTCTTTTATCTCCATGGCCGGCCTTATCTCGTTTATGGGGTACGACGGTTCTGTTTACCTCATGGGCTGGACGGGTGGCTACGTATTGCTGGCCCTGCTCCTGGCACCGTACCTGCGCAAGTTTGGCAAATTTACGGTGCCTGATTTTGTCGGGGACCGGTACTACTCTAAAACTGCCCGTATGGTGGCGCTGGTATGTGCTATCTTTATTTCCTTTACTTATGTGGCCGGCCAGATGCGCGGAGTGGGTATCGTATTTTCCCGTTTCCTTGAAGTAGATATCAACACAGGGGTTATCATTGGTATGATCATCGTGCTTTTCTATGCCGTGTTAGGAGGTATGAAAGGAATCACGTACACGCAGGTGGCGCAATTCTGCGTGTTGATTTTCGCCTATATGGTTCCCGCCATATTTATATCCATCCTCCTCACAGGAAATCCCATCCCGCAGCTGGGTTTTGGTGGCGAGTTGAAAGAAGGAGGCTATCTGCTGGACAGGCTGGATGGCGTACTGACCGAACTCGGTTTTGCTGCCTATACGGAAGGCAGCAAGTCAACAATTGATGTGTTCTTCATCACTGCAGCTCTTATGGTGGGTACTGCTGGTTTGCCACACGTAATTGTGCGCTTCTTTACAGTGCCTAAAGTGAAGGATGCCCGTAAGTCAGCAGGGTATGCGTTACTCTTTATCTCCATACTCTATACCACTGCCCCTGCTGTAGGAGCCTATGGTATGTACAACATGCTGCAAACCACAAGCGGGCGCGAAATTGCCTCTATGCCGCAATGGATGAATAACTGGCAACGGACAGGCTTGATTGAGGTGTATGACAAAAACAAAGACGGGCTGATACAATATGTGAAAAACACGGAAGAGAATGAGCTGATAATAGATAAGGACATCATGGTGCTGGCCAATCCGGAGATTGCACAACTGCCTAACTGGGTAGTCGCCTTAGTGGCAGCCGGTGGCCTGGCAGCGGCGCTTTCTACAGCGGCTGGCCTGTTGCTGGTTATTTCCACCTCTATTGCCCACGACTTATTAAAAAAGTCGCTTACGCCTGATATTTCTGAGAAGCAGGAGTTGATAGCGGCGCGTGCCGCCGCTACGGTGGCGGTTGTGATTGCAGGTTACTTCGGTATCAATCCTCCGGGTTTTGTGGCAGAAGTAGTTGCTTTTGCATTCGGGTTGGCTGCCGCTTCCTTCTTCCCTGTTATCATCATGGGCATTTTTTCTACCCGTATGAACAAGCAGGGTGCCATCTGGGGCATGGCTTCCGGGCTTTTGTTTACCATAGCTTATATATCGTACTTTAAGTTTGTTAACCCTGCGGCCAATGTGCCTGAAAACTGGTGGTTTGGTATCTCACCGGAAGGTATTGGCACCTTAGGTATGATTCTTAACTTCATTGTATCGAGTATCGTGTCTCGCTTCACACCAGCCCCTCCGGTTCATATCCAGGAGCTGGTAGAGGATATCCGCATACCACGCGGTGCAGGTACAGCATCACATCATTAACAGATTGTGAGTTAATAAAAAAGAAAAGACCTAACCCTTCCCTCCAAGAAAGGGAGTCATACTCATGGTAGTAATTCCCCTCCTTGGAGGGGCTAGGGGTGGGTTCACTAATCCAGAACAACTTTTTAACTCTCTAACTTTCTAACTCCCAAACTCCCTAACTCTCCCCCATGCAAGACAAGGTAAAAGGCAGGCGACTCTTTTTCATCAGTGTCCTCTTTCTGGCACTGCTAAGCTTCCCTGTGCTTTCTATCTTCAACAAAGGGGGCATGGTGGCAGGGGTGCCGGTGCTGTACCTGTACATCATGTTGGTATGGCTGGGGTGTATTGTGGCCGTTGGATTATTTGTGGAAAGGAGCAGAACTAAAAGAGAGACAAAACAATAAGGAATGAACTATTGGCTCGTCATCGGGGTGTCATTTTGCTACCTGGCTTTGCTCTTCGGGCTGGCTTCATGGGCAGAAACGCGTTCAGCGGCGGGCAAGAGCTTTGTGAGCAACCCGTATATCTATGCCCTCTCTATGGCGGTGTACTGCACCGCCTGGACCTATTACGGCAGCGTAGGGCGTGCCGCCACTTCAGGGCTGGAATACCTTGCCATCTACATAGGCCCCACACTGATGGCCCCGCTGTGGTGGGTGGTGCTGCGCAAGATCATTCGCATCTGCAAAGTGCAGCGTATCACCACCATTGCCGACTTCATTTCCTCGCGCTACGGTAAGAATATAACCTTGGGTAGCATCGTGACGGTGGTGTGTGTGCTGGGCGTGATTCCGTACATCTCTATCCAATTGAAAGCCATTGCCAGCAGCCTGAGTGTGTTAACAAGCACGACCATGGAGGCAGAGGCTTTCCCGGACACTTCTTTCTTCATTGCTATTGGGCTGGCACTGTTCACCATTGTGTATGGCACGCGCCATATAGAAGCCACTGAACGGCACGAAGGAATGGTGACGGCCATTGCTTTTGAGTCGGTGCTGAAGCTGGTGGTGTTTATAGTGGCGGGTGTATTCGTGACCTACTTTGTCTTCAATGGGTTCGATGATATTATGGCGCAGGCGGTACAGCTGCCAGACTTTGAGGAGTTGATGACGTTCAGAAGTGAAGGTGGCTACGGTGAGTGGTTCTGGATGATATTCCTCTCGATGCTGGCAATCCTTTTCCTGCCCCGCCAGTTCCAAGTAGCCGTGGTGGAGAACGTAAACGAACAGCACCTGAACAAGGCCATGTGGCTGTTCCCGCTGTACCTGTTCGTGATCAATATTTTCGTGCTGCCCATTGCCTTGGGTGGTCGCCTGCTCTTTGCCCCCGGCAGCATCGATGCCGATATGTTTGTGCTGGCTATTCCGCTGAGCCAGGGCCAGGGGGTGCTGGCGCTGCTGGTGTACCTGGGCGGTTTTTCGGCGGCTACCAGTATGGTGATTGTGGCGACCATTGCCCTGAGTGTGATGATGAGCAACAACCTGGTGATGCCGCTGATGGTAGGTACGCCCTACTTTAAAACAGGCAACCAGGACCGGCTGACGCGCTTCCTGATCTACAGCCGCCGCCTTTGTATTCTGCTGGTGCTGGTACTGGCCTACCTCTACTACAAAGGGGTGGCAGAGTACTACTCGCTGGTAGAGGTGGGGCTGGTGAGCTTTGCGGCAGTGGCACAGTTTGCACCGGCTGTTATAGGCGGCATCTTCTGGAAGGAGGGCACCAAAGGCGGCGCATTGGCAGGCATTATAATGGGCTCTGTGCTGTGGTTTTATACGTTAGTGGTGCCGTCTATGGTAGGTGTGAGCATGCTGCCAACGAGCGTGATGAGCGAAGGTGCTTTTGGGATAGCCCTGCTGAAGCCTTTCGAGCTTTTTGGGCTGCAGGGCCTGGATTATATCTCCCATGCTATGTTCTGGACCATGTCCCTTAACACAGCACTGTACATTGGGGTATCGCTGCTGAGCCGGCAGACCTCGCAGGAACGGAACCAGGCAGAGGTGTTTGTGGATATCTTCCGGTACTCTACTGTGTACGAATCATCTATCATCTGGAAAGGTACCGCTTACCTGCCTGACATCAGATCACTGTTAATTAGCTTTCTGGGGGAACAGCGTACAGAAAGTGCCTTGCAGACATTTCACCGGAAGTATCCTGCCCCTGAGAGCGAAACTGGTCTGGCGGACCCAAAACTGGTGACTTATGCCGAGAAGCTTTTGTCAGGCGTCATCGGCTCCTCTTCGGCCCATATCATGGTGGGCTCAGTCGTGAAGGAGGAGGAGATAAGCATAGACGAGGTGCTGGACATCCTGCGCGAATCGCAGCAACTCATTTCCATGAATAATGAGCTGCGGCGCAAGTCAAAGGAGCTGCGCCTGGCTACGGGGCAACTGCGCAGCGCCAACGAGCGCCTGAAGCAGCTGGATGAGCTGAAAGATGAGTTCCTTTCTACAGTTACACATGAACTGCGCACGCCGCTAACTTCTATCAGGGCATTGTCTGAAATATTGTATGATAACCCCGAGCTGGAGCGGGAGGACCAGGAGCACTTTCTGCAGACTATCGTGAAGGAGTCGGAGCGCCTGAGCCGCTTGATAACGCAGGTGCTGGATCTGGAGCGCTTTGAGAGCGGAAAACAGGAGCTGAACATAGCGCCAGTGCAATTGCGGGAGGTGGTAAAGGAATCGGTGGAAGCACTGGAGCGGTTGATAGAGGAGAAGGGGATTACGCTGGTGGTGGATGTACAGCAGAATCTGCCCCCGCTACTGGCCGACCGCGACCGCCTGATACAGGTGCTGGTAAACCTCATTTCCAACGCCATCAAGTTCTGTAACCCGGAACAGGGGGAAATTACGGTGTCGGGCTACTGGATTGATGGACAAGTGAAAGTGAATGTGATGGACAACGGCAAAGGCATAGACCAGGAGAGCCAGGAGCAGATATTCGATAAGTTTTACCAGGCCCGGAACCAGAACATCCGCAAGCCGGAGGGCAGTGGGCTGGGACTGGCTATCTGCAAAAAAATCATTGTGTCGCACAAGGGGCGGCTGTGGGTGGATAGTGAACCGGGCAAAGGCGCTAAGTTCTCCTTTACGTTGCCTGTAAATGTGCCGGTTCCGGCAGCTAAAGCATAATAGTATGAAGCAGGAAAAAGAGAAGCTGAAAATACTGGTGGTAGATGACGAGCCCAGCATCCTGATGCCGCTGGAGTTCCTGATGCGCAAGAATGGCTTTCAGGTTTTTATTGCGCGCAACGGCACCGAGGCTATGGAGAGTGTGAACAGCGAACTGCCGCAGGTGGTGGTACTGGATATTATGATGCCCGATGTGGACGGCTACGAAGTATGCCGCCGGATCAGGGAGAAAAAAGAAATGAGCGGGGCAAAGGTTATTTTCCTTAGCGCCAAGACAAAGGAGGCAGATATCAAAAAAGGCTATGCGGCAGGGGCAGATCTCTATATTCCGAAGCCTTTCTCGACCCGCTTTCTGATGGAGAAGATAAAGGAGTTAACGGGAACTGTTTCAAAGTAAATGCTGAAGCTATGGAAACACACAATTCATCAACTAAAGACTACCTAAAGGCCTACAAGCAGAGCATAGAAAATCCGGAAGCTTTCTGGGGAGATCAGGCCGCGCGGCTTGCCTGGTATGAGCAGCCACAGCAGGTGCTCAGCACCGATGAGAACGGTTTTTACCGCTGGTTTAAAGGTGGTAAGCTGAATACAGCCTACCTGGCCCTGGATTTTCACGTGGAAAACGGTCGCGCCGACCAGACTGCCCTTATCTACGACTCCCCGGTTACAGATACTATAAAGAAATACAGCTACCGGGAGCTGCGCGATTTGGTGGCTCACTTTGCCGGTGCCCTGCAAGGGCTGGGGGTGGAGAAAGGAGACACGGTAGTGATTTACATGCCCGTGATTCCGGAGGCGGTGGTAGCGATGCTGGCCTGTGCCCGTTTAGGGGCCATACACTCCGTGGTGTTCGGGGGCTTTGCCCCACACGAACTGAGCGTGCGGATTGATGATGCGAGGCCAAAAGTGGTGGTCTCCGCCTCCTGCGGTATTGAGTTCGACCGTGTGATACCGTCGTACAAGCCGCTACTCGACAAAGCCCTGCAGGATAGCATGCACAAGCCCGGCCACACTGTTATTTTCCAGCGGCCACAGGTAGCAGCAGCCATGCAACCCGGCCGCGACCTGGATTTTGCAGACCTGCTGCAGCAAGCCGAGCCAGCAGATTGCGTGCCCGTAGATGCCACCGATCCGCTTTATATTCTGTATACTTCCGGCACCACCGGCAAACCCAAAGGCATTGTCCGCGATAATGGGGGGCACGCCGTGGCGCTGAAGTACAGCATGAAAGCCGTGTACGGTGTGGACCCGGGTGAAACCTTCTGGGCGGCCTCGGATGTGGGCTGGGCCGTAGGGCACTCTTACCTCGTGTATGGCCCATTAATCCATGGCTGCACCACTATACTGTTTGAAGGCAAGCCGGTGCGCACGCCGGATGCCGGTACATTCTGGCGTGTTATACAGGAGCATCATGTAAAGGTGCTGTTCACGGCGCCAACCGCTTTCCGGGCCATAAAAAAAGAAGACCCGGAGGGGGAGTTTAAAAAGAAGTACGATTTACCTTCCCTCAAATACCTGTTTCTGGCTGGTGAGCGCTGCGATGTGGCCACGTATTACTGGGCAAAAGACATGCTGAAAGTGCCGGTAATAGACCACTGGTGGCAGACAGAGTCGGGCTGGCCGATGGTAGCAAACATGGTGGGGCTGGAGGAACATGCTCCCAAACCGGGTTCTGCCGGAAAGCCGGTGTGCGGCTACGATGTGCAGATTCTGAATGAAAAAGGTAAACAGCTCATCCCAAACCAGGAGGGCTACGTAGCGGTGAAGCTGCCCTTGCCTCCCGGCTGCCTGCCCACCCTGTGGCAGGATGATGAGCGCTTTAAAAAGGCTTACCTCGAACGCTACCCCGGTTATTACCTGACCGGTGACGGCGGCTATATAGATGAAGACAACTATGTCTATATTATGGGACGTATAGATGATGTCATTAATGTATCCGGTCACCGCCTTTCCACCGGGGAGATGGAAGAAATGGTAGCCTCGCATAAAGCCGTGGCCGAATGTGCCGTAGTTGGCATAGCCGATGAGCTGCGAGGGCAGCGCCCTATCGGGCTGGTAGTGCTGAAAGACGGGCAGACCATTTCTGAGGCGCAGTTAGAGGAGGAACTAGTGGCGCACATCAGGGAAAAAATAGGAGCCGTGGCTTGTTTTAAAAACGTGCTGATCGTGAACCGCTTGCCTAAGACCCGCTCCGGTAAGATACTCCGTAAAATCATGCGCCACATAGCCGACGGCACTCCTTATACCGTACCATCTACAATAGATGACCCGGCCATTCTGACAGAGATACATGACCGCCTGAAAGAAAGAAAAACAGGAAATGCCTTTGCCAGCTGATTTAAGAGAACACTGACCTTACAGAATAATATAAGTTTGAGCGAGGCACACATTCCATAGTGATGACCTCTTTTCATAAGATAAACCATAACACAAAACCGAACCTTAGCCATGATCAACTATCAAGTTAAAACCAATGAAGAATATCAGGAAGCTTACAAGCGCAGTGTAGAGGATCCGGAAGGCTTCTGGACCGATATAGCCGATACCTTTACCTGGCGGAAGAAGTGGGACAAGGTGCTGGAGTGGAACTTTGAAGAACCGAACATCAAGTGGTTTCAGGGCGGCAAACTCAACATAACTGAGAACGTCCTGGACCGCCACCTGAAGTCGCGCGGCAACAAGCTGGCCCTTATCTGGGAGCCAAACGACCCGAAAGAGCGCTTTATACGCTATACCTACCGCGAGCTGTACGAGAGGGTGTGCCAGTATGCGAATGTGCTGAAGAAGAACGGGGCAAAGAAAGGCGACCGCATCTGTATCTATATGCCCATGATTCCGGAGCTGGCGATAGCCGTGCTGGCCTGTGCCCGCATTGGTGCCATTCACTCGGTGGTGTTTGCCGGTTTCTCTGCCTCGGCCATGGCCGACAGGATAAACGACGCCCAGTGCAGCATGGTGCTGACGTCGGATGGCCTGAACCGCGGCGCCAAGCAGATACCCGTAAAGCGCGTGGTGGATGAGGCGCTGGAGAGTTGCGAATCGGTGCAGAAAGTAATTGTGGTGGAGCGCCTGGGCTGGGCTGTGAACATGAAGGAAGGCCGCGATGTGTGGTACCATGAGGAAGTAGAGGGCGTAAGTAAAGAATGCCCTGCCGAGGAGATGGATGCTGAAGATATGCTGTTTATCCTGTATACTTCCGGGTCAACGGGCAAGCCGAAAGGGGTGGTGCATACCTGTGGCGGCTATATGGTGTATGCGCAGTATAGCTTCTGCAATGTGTTTCAGTTAGAGGAGAGTGATATTTACTGGTGCACGGCCGATATCGGCTGGATAACGGGGCATACCTACTTGCTGTACGGTCCGCTTTTGGCCGGCGCTACCTCTGTCATGTTTGAGGGAGTGCCGACCTATCCGGACAACGGCCGTTTCTGGCAGGTGGTGGATAAGTTCGGAGTAACTATTTTCTACACCGCACCAACCGCCATCCGTGCGCTTATGGGCGGTGATATTGAAGATGTACTGTCTTATAGCCTGAACTCGCTGCGGGTGCTGGGCTCGGTGGGTGAGCCTATCAATGAGGAGGCCTGGCATTGGTACCACACCCACGTTGGAAAAGACCGAAGCCCGGTGGTGGATACTTGGTGGCAGACAGAAACGGGCGGCATCATGATTTCTACCTTAGCTGGTGTAACGCCCATGAAGCCGAGCCACGCGGGCTTGCCGCTGCCAGGTATACAACCTATACTGGTGGATAGTGACGGCAACGAGATAAAAGAAAATGGCGTGGAAGGCTACCTGTGCATGAAGTTTCCGTGGCCGGGCATTATCCGCACCACCTACGGAGACCATGAGCGTGCCCGCCTCAGCTACTTCTCCACCTACAAAGGTTTATACTTTACAGGCGATGGTGCCAAGCGCGACGAAAATGGATTGTACCGCATTATTGGTCGCGTGGATGATGTGATAAATGTGTCCGGCCATCGCTTCGGAACAGCAGAGATTGAGGAAGCCATTAACCATAACAAGCATGTGGTGGAGTCGGCAGTGGTGGGCTACCCGCACGATGTGAAGGGGCAGGGTATCTATGCCTTTGTTACGCTAAAGGATAAGCCGGAGCACATGGATTGGCTTCGTGCAGAGATAATCGAGACAGTGGTAGAAAAGATTGGCAAGATTGCTCGTCCGGACAAGATACAGGTGGTAAGTGGCCTGCCCAAAACACGCTCCGGTAAAATCATGCGTCGCATTCTACGCAAGGTAGCCGAAGGCGACACTTCCAACCTGGGTGACACCTCTACACTGTTAGACCCTACTGTAGTAGATGAAATAAAAGAAGGCGCTTTATAAGCGGCATTCTGATTTGCTTAAAAGCCCTGCAGTGCATGCTGCAGGGCTTTTTTGTGCTTGTGCTACTTTGCTTCTCAAAAATCATGACGGTTATGTATAAAATGAAATCAAAGAGGCTGTAAGTGCTATAAAGTTTCTTGTATTGTTTTATATATATGCTTTAGTAAAAGCGCAGGAAGTAAGTCGAAAAAGCTATGAAGCCTGCTCTAAAGGCAGGCGAAGTTACTACGCATATAATGCAGACAACTATATGTTCACGCATATCTGGTAGTTGTAAGTCATTTTAATCACGGAAAAGTTTTCTTATGAAATATTTAATAATTTTCACTATCCTATTACTCATATTATTTAGCGCATCTGGTCAAGACAAAAAAGACTTAACTATTTCCGTTTCGGGTGGACTTTTAACTGGTCCTTACTACAATGAGGCTGCCCCTTATCTTTTTGGAGGAGTTGATTTCGATTATCACCTTAGTGGACGACATGTATTAGCAGCAAATTTCATTGGAGGCTATCATACATATTATGAAGATGAACCGCCAAATATTCCGGTTAGGGTTACCTACTCCGATGGAAATAATGCTACAGCAGAGTATACTACTTTTTCGGTGATGTATAAATATAAAATATTACACAATAACGCTATAAGCATCGTAACGGGTGTCGGTGCTGGAATAGTGACTCAATCTCTAGAGTATCCTTCTAGTAATGGAAATACAACATATAGAACAACCACTTCATGGTCAACCCTTGTTTTTCCAGTAAGTCTGGACTTAAACTTCATGATATCTGAGCACTGGCAAGCAGGACTAAAAGGAGGCTTCATAATTCATCCTGACTTTCCGATTTTAGCTTTGTATGCTGGGCCTAAGCTTTCTTATACTATTAAATAAAATACACTTACAACACCACCTATAGTGCATAAACGTACCATAGCCCAGCACATTAGGGTATGCACAAATGAATTAAAAAAATCTTTAACTTATGTTCAGTAAATTTAACCGATAACCTTACATACCCATGGAAGCTAACAAGATAAAAAATATACTCATCCAGCGCATCCAAGCCATAAACGATGAAGCTTTTTTGAATGCGCTTAAAGTATTAACGGACGCTAAAGTTGAGAATGACAAGTATAAACTTAGCCCGTTTGAGCAGGAGAAAATAAAAAAGGCAAGAGAACAACATGCCAACGGTGAGACTTTCTCACAAGAAGAAGTTCAGCGAGATGTAGATTCATGGCTAAAAAGCGCATAGTCTGGTCAAAAGAAGCTCGAGCAGACTTCAAAGCCACCTTGGAATTCTACAACGAAAGAAACGGAAGTAGCACCTATAGCAGAAAATTAGCAAATCAGGTTTTCAAAGCAACTGAAAATCTTCAGACTAACAATCACCTCGGCATAAGCACCTCTGACCCAGATGTACGGGTCCTAATTAAAGATACTTTCTCTATCTTCTACGAACTAAAGGGAGAAATAATTCTGGTTTTAATAATCTGGGATTCGAGAAGAAATCCTGATGAATTGAAAAAGTATCTGCCTTAACCAGACCTATCAGTTAGCTGCGCCAGCAGATAGCCGAGAACGTTAAGTGATCACTGGAATAATGAAAGACAAAAACTCCCATAAAACAATCTAAGCTAAAAGACCAGTGAAAACAAACCTTCTCTTCTTGGCCATTTTCTTAGCAATGATTTCTTGTAACAACCAAAACTAACAATGGACACAAAAAACGCGGATATAGTAAATCAGTATTTTGAACATTTTAACAACCACGATTGGGAGAAGATGGCAGAGATGTATACAGAAACAGCAGAATTCAAAGACCCATCACTCGGACAAGGGATCGTAACACAGACGCGTGAACAGATTGTCCAAAAGTACAGCGAACTAAGCGAAGTTTTCCCCAACTTGAACGACAAGGTTCTCCAGGTGTATCCTTCAGGAGAGAAGCATGTTATTGTAGAATTTGTATCGAGCGGAACAGCACCAGATGGTTCAGAATTTGAACTCCCTATCTGCACGATTTTCACAATTGAAAACGGGAAAATCATGAAGGACTTTACCTATTACGACAATTTCGAAGAATAAAAAGCCAGCACGTAATACGGCACAGGCTGTGCTGTGCAAAAGGTTGACTGGAATAGTAATTTGAAGAAGAGATTCTGATATATTTTGTAATGATTTTTTATGGCGGGAGTATAGCAAGTAATATTAAATTTAGTAAATACAAACCATGGTATTCATATTAAGAAACACATGGGGTATTATCAATAAAATGCTGATCCTTGTAAATGCTGCACTTCTCGGAGTTGTTACAGGAAAAGCAGCACTATTCAGCCCTAAAAAGGAGGGATATGTAAAGATTCCAGTTATTGCAAAGCAGGAAGCTGCACAGCAAAAAAAAACAGGAAGTGCGCCCGCGCACTTCCTGTTTTTGAATGTTCCTCTTACTTCACGCAGGAGGATATATAATGCTACAGTTTGTTCATCTTTGTGAGTTTCGCCTCAATGCCATGGTCCTGCATCAGCTCGGTTGCATACTTAAAGCTGCCATGGGGCACGAACAATCGTAAATCGCCGCCTTTCATTTTAGCAATAGATTCCAGAGCCTTCCACTTGCTCACCAGTTTACGCTTTTCATCTTCGTTTCCGTTTTTAACCACAAGCTCAAAGTAGTATTTGTTATCGCCGCGCTTGGCTGTGAAATCAGGTGTTAATACAAGTTCCTGGTTCACCATAGTTAAAGATGCCGGGCTATCATACCCCGTGAAATCTGCTTTGATATCTTTGTAACCGGACTTCACTGCATAATTTATAACCTGTTCAGCAAGTGAATTGTACTCCTCTGTGTTCTTTCGTGTGTATAGCATAGGTAATATTTAATTTTGATGAATAATATTTAAAAGCAGCCGAAGAGGATTATCAGACACAGGATTAAACGGAGCAGACTGATCACAAACAAGCACATCTAACCAGATGGTGCTATTGACTTAAGGGAGTGTAATTGGCTTTCCTTAAATTGAGCTTCATAAATGAAGCATGTTTGAAGGTAACAGCACCTTGGCTGTTCCAAATTCCTGTATAGCGACAGAAGCTTTGCAAGACCAGCATATAAACTGGCTCGTGCTTCCTGATGTATGAAATACTGATGATTTCCTCGGTATTTTTTAATTTACGGAAAATATACGTAAAAACCTAATTTTAACCTGTGTTTTTAGTGAATAAGTCTTGGTTATTAGAGGTTTAGTTAAACTAATATAGCCTGTTAACAGGGCAGGAATGCCGTTTTAAGGGAGATTTCCTTACCAGGTTTGCTAATTAAAAAATCAACGAATAAGCAGCAGTTACTATGGGTGCAAATTTCAAGAACAAATCGACGAATGAGGAGATAAGGCAGCGGTTTGATAACGATGTGGAGCGATTTTCTAACCTGGAAACCGGTCAGCAGTCAACCATTGATGCGCCCATTTCCCTTGAGCTTATAACGGATGCTGCTAAAGCAGTGAATCCTATGGCTGTCAATCTTCTGGATATTGGATGCGGGGCGGGTAACTACACTATAAAGATGCTAACGAAGCTTCCCGGCCTTCACTGTACATTGGTTGATTTGTCAAAACCAATGCTTGACAAAGCCTGTCGCAGAGTCCGGGAAACGACAAGCGGGCATATAGATGCTATACAAGGAGACATAAGAACGGTTGCACTGGCACCAGGCCATTATGATATTATACTTGCTGGTGCAGTCTTACACCACCTGAGAGATGATGATGACTGGAGGCTTGCCTTCAAGAAGATATACAGTGCATTGAGAGAAGGCGGTAGCTTCTGGATATCCGACCTGATTACCCATAGTTCAGAAGAAGTAAATGCGCTGTTTCAGGATAAATATAGCGCCTATCTGGCAAGTATAGGAGGGACCGGTTACAGGGATAGGGTTCTCAGTTACATAGAAAAAGAAGACAGTCCCAGGCCTTTAACTTTCCAGCTTGACCTGTTGAAAGAGGTTGGGTTCAGGCATGTGGAAATACTGCACAAAAACAGTTGCTTTGCAGCATTTGGCGGTATCAGGTAAGTGCCTCATATTCAACGTTCTTAACCCAGTTGCCATGTCTGGTTAAGGTTAAGTATTTATTGCCTGGAATCGGCTTTGCAAAATGAGGTGGTTTCCTTAGGCTGCCTGGTTGTACATTGGGCGCGAACAGTAGCTTCTTAAGTAAAAAAAGCACCTGTATAGAACTGTTAGCGCATATTGGCTGTTTAGGAGTCGTTCTAATATGCTACTTCACCTGATTTAATGGCATCACCTGCATGTTATCACATTATATAATCTTTTTTTGGATCAATATTTGAAACATACAGCATCTGGAGCCCAATCCTCACGATGTATAATTGCACCGTCAGTAAGATTTGCAACGAAAAATTAAGCGTAAAGCATTACTTTAGTGGCAAAATATCATTTGGGTGAACCACACGAACAGGTAAACCCACCTACTAAATAATTATCTAATCTAACACAAACAACCTTCATTGACAAATATGTCGAACTGGAAAAAAAATCTCACACTACTACTATTCGGTGCTGCTACCCTTTACGGCGTAGAAGCAACTGCCCAGCAAAGCAGCGCTACAGCTACACAAAAACAATTCATCGATAAGTCGAACATGGACGTGTCGGTAAAGCCGGGCGATGACTTTTATAGCTACGCCAGTGGTACATGGCTTAGAAATAACCCGGTGCCGGCAAAAGAAACCCGCTGGGGAAGCTTTAACCTGCTGCGCGATTTTAATATCAGCGCTGTGAAGGATATCCTTAACGAATCTGCTGCGAATAAAAGTGCTGCGCCAGGCTCGGTTGAAAAGCGCGTAGGCGATTTTTATGCCGCTGCCATGGATAGCGTGACCATCGATAAGCTGGGTTACACGCCTATCAAAAAGGACCTGAAAAGAGTAGGGGCAGTGAAAGATACAAAAGCCATACTAAACGAGGTGGCTTACCTGAGAACATCGGGCGCAGGCTCTCCTATGTTTGGCTTTTATGTAGGCCAGGACCGCAAGGATGTTAATAACATGGTTCCGCAGTTGAGCCAGGGCGGTACAACGCTGCCAGACCGTGACTACTACCTGAAAGATGATGCACGCAGCAAGAAAATTCAGGACGCATACAAGACTTATATCACCACCCTGTTTACTTTAACAGGCGTTCCGCAGGCAAAATCACAGCAAAATGCAGAGACCATCTTCAACCTAGAGAAGAAAATGGCCGAAGCACAAATGGCTCGTGTAGAGATGCGCGACCCGTACAAGACCTACAATAAATTCTCTGTTTCTGATTTCAGCAAAACCACACCGAACATTGACTGGAAGTCGATGATGGCAAAGATGAAAGTAACAGGCGAAGATACCATCCTGGTAAACAACCCTGCTTTCTTTAAAGAACTCGACGGTTTAGTAAAAGCGACACCTGTTACAGACTGGCAGACGTACCTGCAGTGGAACGTGCTGAAGTCAGCTGCTCCATACCTGAGCACGCCGTTTGTGGATGCTAACTTTGCTTATTCACAGGCACTGAGCGGACAGAAGGTGCAGACGCCACGTTGGCAGCGCATGTCATCCCTAACAGACGGTACCATTGGTGACCTGCTGGGACAGCTGTATGTGAAGAAGCACTTCAAGCCAGAGGCAAAAGAGAGAATGGAAGAACTGATCAGTAACCTGATCAAGGCTTACGAGATCCGCATCAACAACCTGGATTGGATGACAGCCACCACAAAAGAGAAAGCTCTGGCCAAGTTACACGCCTTCACTCCAAAAGTGGGTTACCCGGATAACTGGAAAGCGTATGATGGCCTGGAGATAAACCGTAAAACCTTCTTCCAGAACGTGCGCAATGCCGGTGTTTGGGGATACAATGACATGGTAAGCCAGTTAGGCAAGCCTGTAGACAGAACCAAGTGGGGTATGACCGCACCAACCGTGAACGCTTACTATAGCCCGGTGATGAACGAGATCGTGTTCCCGGCAGGTATCCTGCAGTTCCCGTTCTTCGATCCGAATGCGGATGATGCAGTGAACTACGGCGGTATTGGTGCTGTAATCGGACACGAGATTTCTCATGGCTTCGACGACTCCGGTAGCCAGTACGACAAAGATGGCACGCTGCGCAACTGGTGGACAGAGGAAGACCGCGCCAGATTCGAGGAGAAGGCTAAAGCGCTGCAGGAGCAGTATGACGCTTACACGGTACTGGACACTATTCACGTAAACGGTAAACTGACGCTGGGTGAGAACATTGGTGACTTAGGTGGATTAAGTGCTGCTTACGAAGCCTTTAAGATGACAGAGCAAGGAAAGTCTAACGAGAAGATTGACGGTTTTACCCCTGATCAGCGTTTCTTCCTGTCGTGGGCACAGGTTTGGAGAGGTAATATCCTTCCTGAAGCAGCGGCACAGCAAATTATCACGGATCCGCACTCACCAGGGGAATACAGAACCATTGGTGCTCCGGTAAACATGGATGCCTGGTACGAAGCGTTTAATGTGCAGCCGGGTGATAAGCTTTACAAAGCGCCGGAAGATAGAATCAGACTTTGGTAATATCTTTTGCATAATATTGAAAAGCCGCTCTGTCTTCTGATGGAGCGGCTTTTTAGTATTCTTAGATTACATAGGTGAAAAAACTTTATGTTTTTCTCTTTCTGTCAGCTTCACAGCAACCACCAAAGTAACATCATTATGCTGGCTTTTCGCCTCGCCGGCGGGGCCTTACTTTTCTCCTTGATGGGGGTAGGGGCCCTCTTAGAGAAAAGTAAGCAAAAGAATCAAGACAATTCGAAACTCGCTGAACGCTCAAACATCGAATTGTCAAATGGTGCACTTGGCAGTCTTGTCTGCTTCGTTGTTTCTGTGGTTTAGTTCAAACTTAACATCGACTTTTACCAGCAACTATTCCATAAAAGAAGACTTTAGCACGAAGTGAATGAGTTTCCAGTTTTTCTGAGAGGCGCCTTGTAGATTTCCGGTGCCACGATAGTGGCAGCCGATAGGCAGGGAATTTACAAGGCGCCGAACGGGAAAACGCGCCCTCGCGGGAGTGGAGCGCAAAGTTGCATCCATGCAAAAGGCTATTCATGAGTCGCTGGATGAACCGCCACTACGGCAGCTTAGACATACGAACTTGGCCAGCTTAAAGAACAATTCAGCTATATTTGCAGCAGAAAAGCATACATAACAACCGCTATGATCGACGAACAACATAACCCCTGGACAACCCTGTCCTCAAAAGAAGTCTATGAAAACCCCTGGATAAAAGTGCGTGAAGACCAGGTACTGAACCCGAAAGGCGGACAAGGCATCTATGGAGTGGTGAGCATGAAAAACAAAGCCATCGGCATTATTCCGATAGATGATGAAGGATACACTTACCTGGTGGGGCAGTACCGCTATGCTTTAAACGAATATTCTTGGGAGATACCGATGGGCGGCGGCCTGATTGAAAACGACATCCTGGAGTCGGCGAAGCGGGAACTGCAGGAAGAAACAGGCTATACGGCTGCTAAATGGACAAATATGATGAGGCTGCATACGTCTAATTCTGTTACCAACGAAGAAGGATTTGTTTTTTTGGCGCAGGAACTAACAGCAGGCGAAACAGCATTTGAAGAGACAGAGGAACTGCACATAAAGCGGGTGCCTTTTCAGGAGGCGGTGCGTATGGCTATGAATAACGAGATAACAGATGCCATCAGCGTGGCAGGCATTCTGAAGGCAGCCTTGCTCCTGCAGCAACAAAGGTAGCAAGCATACCACGGAAGCAGGTTTGTCGTTAGGACTATGCCCTGTGTGGCGGGCTGTCTGCCAGATTTGTACAATTAGGGATAATGCTTACATTTGGATGTATGAAAGCCATTAAATACGTATCACATCGAATCTACACTACCTGGTGCGTCACCTGGTTTGTGCTGCCGTTTGTGGTATCCTATCCTCTCCAGGCTTTTCTAATCCGGAAGGAGAAGTGGTGGCGCCATGTGCACAACATCAACCGCGGTTGGTCTACTGTTTTCCTGCGCATGTTCCTGGCCCCGCTTATAGTGGATCGCCGGGCCAAGCTTGACCCGAACCAGCAGTATATTTTCACGCCCAACCACAGCTCTTACCTCGATATCCCGATGATGCTGCATACCATCCCCGGATTTCTTAACTTTGTGGGGAAGAGTTCACTTGCAAAGGTGCCGCTTTGGGGAAAGGTATATGGGACGCTCTATATTACGGTAGACCGGAGAAACCCGGTAAGCAGTGCCCGCAGTTACATCAAGTCAGTAAGAACGCTGGAACAGGGGCGCAGCCTAGCCATTTTTCCGGAAGGAACCATACCGAAGACCGCTGGCGAAAAGCTGATGGAGTTCAAGGACGGTCCTTTTAAACTGGCTATCGAGAGGCAACTGCCGGTGGTGCCTGTAACGATGCCCTACAACCAGCACTTTCTGCCAGACCTGGAGGGTAAGCTTAAAGTGCGCTGGCACCCGCTCAAAATAGTGGTGCACGAGCCGATTCAAACCAAGGGTATGACCTTACAGGACCTGCCGGAGCTAAAGGCACGGGTATTTAACATCATTCAGACAGAGATAACGAAACACAAGAAGATATATGTCAACGGATATTCAGACTATAAAAAAATTAGCACACTTAGCGAGGCTTGAGTTCAACGAAGAGAAAGAGCAGGAAATGCTGCAGGACCTGAACAAGATCCTGAACTGGATGGACAAGCTGCGCGAACTGGACACAGAGCATGTGGAGCCTTTAACGCACATGTCGGAAGAGGTGAACGTGCTGCGCGAGGATGTTGCCAGGAATACTGTTACACATGAAGAGGCGTTATTGAACGCCCCTAAAAAAGACTCTGATTACTTCCGGGTTCCGAAAGTTTTGGAGTAGTCTGCTGACCTATATATGAATAAAATTAAGTTTTGGGAAGGTTGGGATACTGACATAAGGTATCCCTATCTTTTTTTACTCCTGTTGGGTGTGCTGGCCCTGTTGTTGGGCATTTACCATTATTTTAGCGGAGAAAGCCTTGCCTTTGGCTGGGATAAAATCACAGATCTGCAGGTAGTACCCCTGCCGGTGCATGAGATCACACGCCTCCTCGAGCCTTTTACGCTTTCTGCAGACGGCTATCTTATTTTTGAACAGTATGATGTAGGGCTGCCAACAATAAATACAGCGGCAGCAACCCTCATGCTGATTATCCTGGCCCTGTGTGTTGCCTTTTATACTGCCGCCATCAGCACCATGAAGCAGTTGCCATACTTTGGCAGCATACTGCTGCTCATGCTGTTCCTGGCCACCTTTAACTTTGATGTACTCGGTGCGTTTGGCAATGCCTCCAGTCAACTGCTGCTGATTGCTATCGCCTTGCTGGCCATCAGTAGTTATGCATTTCAGGCTTTTTGGAAGGGGGTTAACTTTTCGCTGCGCCTGCTGGCGATGCTACTTGTTGTGCTGCTGATTGGTATGCTGACTTACAGAGGGGGAGGATTCCCGGCGGAACTGGTAACGCTGCACCTGGTAAACTATAGCACGATTGGCACGCTGGTAGCTACCGTGCTGTTTATCCTGTGGGTAGCCTACGAAAACGTAAATGCACTGCTCTGGATTAATACGCAGGCAAAGACGCCGGAGCGCCGTTTTAGTATGTGGCAGTTTATACTGGTTAGTGTGCTGTACCTGCTCAACCTGGTGTTGCTTTACCTTCGCCATATCGGTTACCTGCAGCTAGACCTGTTTTACATTAACGGCTATTTCATTCTGCTGCTCTCTGCAGTGGCAGGCTTTTGGGGAATGCGACAACGGGAGCAGTATTATAAATCCCTCTTCCTGTTCCGGCCAACAGGTGCTGTGCTGTACCTGGTGTTCGCCACCATTGCCTTTTTGAGCATTGGGTATGCCTTCGCCACAGCTAACGATCCGCTCACTGTATTTTATCACGACATGATCGTGTACACGCACCTTGCCTTTGGCGTGGGCTTCTTCCTGTACATTATGATCAACTTTGGGCGGCTTATAGAGCAGCGTTTGCCGGTATATAAGGTAGTCTATCAGCCGAAGAGTTTCTCCCTTTTCTCTTTTTTCCTGATGAGCCTGATTGCCTGTGTTATACTGGTGATGCGCACGCAGTACCGTTCTTATTTTCATGTGCAGGCAGGGTACTATAACTACCTCGGCGATCTGTATTCAGCTTCCGGAAATGATATTCTGGCGCAGCGGTTTTATGAGGAAAGCGATCTGTATGACGCCAACAATGTGAAAGCCAACTATAGCCTGGCCGCCATGCACCGTCAGGATGCGCAGGTAAACAACGAGATTCTGCGGCTCAAGGACGCGCTGGAAAAGCGCCCGAACCCGAAAATATACGTGCGCCTCGCAAACCTCTACGACGAAAAGCAGTTCTTTTTTGAGAAGCTGTATGTGCTGCAGCAGGGCGCGGAACGGTTCCCGGAAAGCGGCGAGATCTATAACAACCTGGCCCTGCTTTACTCCCAGACAAGCGTGCAGGACAGCACCGAGTATTATTTTGACATGGCGTATGCCTATAACTCAGATAATGATTTTGTGCTTAGCAACCGCTTAGCTTATTACACGCGGCAGGCCATGCTGGACCCTGCCAAAGTGGTGCTGGAGGAAAGCCGGAAAGGCAAAGCCAAGTCGCTGCGCAGCAACATGGCCGCTTTGCGGCAACTGCTGGGCAGAGACCCGCAAAATGAGGACACCTTTATGCCGGATTCCATACAGGCAGTGGAGGACTTTACGCTTTTCTATAACCAGACCATCAGCAGGCTTAACAAAGGCGATACCACACGACTGGAGGCAATCAACAGTTACCTTGCGTCGCCTGCTAACCAGCTGTTTCACGAAGACCTGCTGTACCTGAAGGGGCTGGTGCACCACTATAATGGCCTGCCAAGAGAGGGCAGGAGAGTGGTCGAGAACCTTGCGCTACAGTCAGAGCGGCGCAGTGGCTATTACTATAATGCCCTTGGCCAGTGGATGCTGGAGGAAGAGAACTACCGGGCTGCGGCCGCTTATTTTAAGCAGGCCAAAGACATGGGTTATATACAGGCCTACCTGAGCCAGGGGTATGCGCTGGCGCTGGCAAACCAGCCGGAGGCCGCGACAGAGGCGCTGGAGGAGGTGGCCTTCACCGAGAATGAAGCAGCTGTTGCCGTGGCGCAGGATCTGGCAGAGGTGCTGCAACAAGATGTGAAGACAATTGTGACAGAGGTGCCGGATAAAGATAAAGTGCAGTACCTGTTAACCCACTTGCCACGGCTGAGCCTGGAGGAGGTAAATACCCTGGTACAGGCGGTAGAAGAGAAAGACCTGAAGCGCCGGGCCATGATAGCACGCATAGATTACCTGATTGGCCGGAAAGACTGGAGGGCAGCTTACGAAGCGATAAAAGAAACAGCGCCCAAGCTGCAGCCGGAAGGGGAACTCCGGTCGGCTCTGAACCTGCAGCAGCTCAAGGTGTGGCTGTACGCCGGAAACTACGATGCCGTGCTTAACAGGATGGACAAACTGTACCTGACGGACCGCGATAAGCGCCAGCGGCTGTACTTCAGGGCACGCATCGCCGAAGTGAAAGGACGCACAGAAGAAGCCGCCACGCGGTATGAGCAGGCCCTGAAAATGCTTCTGTATGATGAGGAGGTGGTGTTGGCAGCAGCAAACTTTTTTGACAAGTATAAGCCGGAAGGAGAGACAGCTTATAATATTCTACTGAGCGGTATCACCTATAATCCTTATGCGGCAGAGCTCTATAAAGCGTATGCGCTGGAGAGCCTGGACCAGGGTTTATATACCTATGCGGAACAGGCACAGGAAACGTTGCAGAATTTGCTTCCTTCTTCAGAATACAGTACATTTATAAAGAAGTTAAACCAAAAACGCCAGGAAGTTGAGACCCGTGCTGACAACTGGCAACTATGAAAAAAACCGTATGGACACGCTTATTGTAACGCATGACATCTCAAAGATATACCGCATGGGGACAGAGACCATCCACGCGCTTAAATCGGTGTCTATTAAAATCTCCAAAGGCGAGTATGTGGCTTTTATGGGGCCTTCCGGCTCCGGCAAGTCCACGTTCATGAATATCATCGGCTGCCTCGACACACCCACCGGCGGCACCTATATCCTGAACGGCAACGATGTGAGCAACATGACGGACAATGAGCTGGCAGAGGTGCGCAACAAAGAAATAGGCTTCGTGTTCCAGACCTTTAACCTGCTGCCGCGGCAAACGTCGCTGGAGAACGTGGCCTTGCCACTGATATATGCAGGCTACGGTAAAAGCGATCGGGAGGAGAAGGCACAGCGTGCGCTGGAAAGCGTGGGCCTCGGCACCCGGGGCAAGCACAAGCCAAATGAACTTTCAGGAGGCCAGCGGCAGCGTGTGGCCATTGCCCGTGCCCTCATCAACAACCCAAGCATTATACTGGCAGATGAACCGACAGGTAACCTCGACTCTAAAACCTCTTACGAGATTATGGAACTGTTTGAAGACCTGCACGCCAAGGGTAACACCATTATTATGGTGACGCACGAAGAAGACATTGCCAAATACGCACACCGCATCATAAGAATGCGCGACGGCCTGATAGAGTCTGATACGATAAATGAGGATATCGCTACCGCCACCAGGCTACAGGAGGAACAACATTAGAGTTTGTTTTAAATTTAACCTTTGAGTTGCAAATACGTGCTTCAGAATCTGGAATCACTCTTTTTTGCTTTCAAAAATAAACTAAGCTCTTAATGAAAATATACACAAAAACAGGCGACAAAGGCACCACCTCCCTTATTGGCGGTACCCGTGTGGCCAAATCCAATCTGCGCATAGAGGCCTACGGCACCGTAGACGAACTGAACTCTTATATTGGGCTGGTGCGTGACCAGGAGGTGAACAGGGAACGAGCCACTATCCTGAAAGAGATACAAGACAGGCTTTTCACCATTGGTGCCCTCCTGGCTACTGATCCTGAGAAATCAAAAATGAAAACCCCTGACCTGCACGAAGAGGATGTTACTTTGTTGGAGCAGGAGATTGATACCATGACAGCCGAAGTGCCGCCGCTGCGCGCTTTTGTGCTGCCGGGCGGGCATCAGTCGGTTTCGTTTTGCCATGTGGCCCGTTGCGTGTGCCGCCGTGCCGAGCGTTTAGCCATTCATTTGCAGGAGCTTTCGCCGGTAGAGGACCTGGTGATAAAATATCTGAACAGATTATCCGACTACTTGTTCGCACTTTGCCGTAAAATGACGCAGGAACTCGGGGCGGAGGAAATTACCTGGAAGCCGCGCGTCTGATAAAACATATCTGAATAAATTTAAGCATAAATCTAACTATATGTCAGTTGATACTCTAACTATACCTACAGAGCGTGTGCAGCAATCACGCATTTCGCAGGTGGATTTTGACAATCTTCAGTTCGGGAAGACTTTCTCCGACCACATGTTTGTGGTGGATTATAAAGACGGCGCATGGCAAAACCCACAGGTGCTGCCCTACGGTAACATGTCGCTGAGCCCTGCTACTTCTTCCCTGCACTATGGCCAGGCTCTTTTTGAGGGGATGAAAGCGTACCGTGACCAAAATGGTGACCTTCTTCTTTTCAGACCCCTGGCCAATCATAAGCGCCTGAACACTTCAGCAGAGCGTTTGTGCATGCCGGAGTTGCCGGAGGAGCTTTTCATGCAGGGCCTTAGCCAGTTGTTGCGCACAGATGCAGAATGGGTGCCTTCAAAGGAGGGAAGTTCTCTGTATATTCGTCCGCTGATGTTTGCCACAGACGATTATATTGGAGTGCGGCCGTCGCTAACGTACCGTTTCCTGATCATCACGTGCCCGGTAGGCAAGTACTACGATAAGCCGGTGAAGGTAGCGGTGGAGCCTCATTATGTGCGTTCAGCAGAAGGTGGGGCGGGTTATGCCAAAGCGGCAGGTAACTATGCGGCGGCACTGCTGCCATCCCGTAAAATGCAGGAGAAAGGCTACGACCAGCTTATCTGGACTGATGCCAAGGAGCACAAATACATAGAGGAATCAGGTACCATGAACGTGATGTTTGTGATAGATGGTGTGCTGGTAACCCCGAGCCTGAGCACCAGTATTCTGCACGGTGTTACCCGCGACAGTGTGCTGCAGGTGGCAAAAGATCTCGGCTATACGGTAGAAGAGCGTCGTATTGCTGTTGACGAAGTCATTGAGGCGCAGAAAAACGGCAAACTTTCAGAAGCCTTCGGAACGGGAACAGCAGCTATAATTTCGCAGATTTCCCTGATCCATCATAACGGGCAGGATTATGAGCTGCCTCCTGTGGAGGGACGTGAAATCTCTAACAGGGTAGCTGCAGAGTTAGATAAAGTAAGAACAGGCCAGGCACCGGATACACACAATTGGGTGCATAAAATCAGCCTGTAAAGCATAACATATGCACAAAATGCTGGAGTATAGGCTGCTATGGTTTATACTGCAGCATTTTGCCTTTTAAACGATTTCATACATTTTTATAAACTATAATCCATGACAACTGAACAGGTTAAGGAATTAAAGGCCAGAGTTGAGGCCTTGAGGAGGTATCTTTGACTACGATACCAAGAGACAACAAATAGAAGAAACAGAAAAGCAAACCACTGCGCCTGATTTCTGGGACGATCCAAAAGCTGCGGAGAAAGTCCTTAAAGAAATCAAATCGATAAAAGTATGGACAGACCATTATGAGGAGGTAGAGAAAGCGATCTCCGACTTTGAGGTGCTGTTTGATTTTTACAAAGAGGGAGACGTTTCGGAAGAGGATATTAAGCAGGAGTTTAAAAAAGCGACTGAAGCAGTAGAGGGTCTTGAGTTCAAGCGCATGCTGAGCAGCGAGGAAGACCAGTTGAATGCCATCATCGAAATTAACCCGGGTGCCGGCGGTACAGAAAGCCAGGACTGGGCCGAGATGTTGATGCGCATGTACATCATGTGGGCGGAGTCTCATAAATTCGGTGTGAAGCAAATCAACTATAATCCGGGCGACGGTGCCGGTATAAAGTCCGCTACCTTAGAAATAACCGGCGACTTTGCCTACGGTTACCTGAAATCTGAAATAGGGGTACACCGTTTGGTGCGCATCTCACCGTTTGACTCCGGTGGCCGCCGCCATACTTCGTTCGCCTCGGTATTTTCTTACCCGGTAGTAGACGACACCATCAATATCGAGATCAACCCGAGTGATATTGAATGGGATACTTTCCGATCGGGCGGTGCCGGTGGCCAGAACGTGAACAAGGTAGAGACAGCCGTGCGCCTGAAGCACAAGCCATCGGGCATTGTGATTGAGTGCCAGATTGAACGCTCCCAACTTATGAACAAAGAGCACGCGCTGCGCATGCTGAAGTCCCGGCTGTACCAGATAGAGATAGAAAAGCGAAACGAGGAGCGTGACCGCATCGAGAGCACCAAAAAGCGCATCGATTTCGGCTCGCAAATCCGGAATTATGTGCTGCACCCTTACAAGCTCATCAAAGACATTCGGACGGGTGTAGAGCGTAGTGATGTGCAGAACGTGCTGGACGGAGACCTGGATGAGTATATTAAAGCATATTTAATGCAGGCGTAAGCCATTCGTAGTATAGCATAAACAGAAAAAGGCACCGGATATGGTGCCTTTTTCTGTTTATGTCTGCTATGTATTTAGGAGAATCATTAGCCCCCACCCAGCTGCAATTGTAGGTAATATTTTAAGGTAACAGTGTTGCCAAGGTCTTATTCCCGGAGAAAGTATAACAGGAAGAAGGGGTGTTTTTTTTATTATATACAAACGCTTATAAATCATCCACTGATAGGTCTATTTTTATGAAAAACTCATCATGATATATTTCATTTTGATAAAAATATGACCTAGTTATTAACGAATAAATACAATTTACTGGGATTGGTAAGTGATTGCTCAGAAAAGAGATATATTTATCAGTGAATATAACAAGGGATGTAGGTTGTTTTTGTTGTGACATCAATAAACTAGTGCGTTTAATGACAAATTTATTTTTTTTTGCCGCTATTGTTTTTGTATTTGTTAATACATAATATTGGGAAACGATAATAAACATTAGCGTACGGCGAGAAAAAAATAGCAGATGATTCATTGTACCCTAATCCAACTCCAATCCCTGTGTTAGTTTACTGTATCTGTTGTAAGGCCCGTAGCTGAAAAAGCTTCAATAAAATTTGAGAAAGACTTAGTACTGCCAGGTGTTTTATACTTCCTGACTATCATGAATAAAGCACCTGCAAAGTGCTACTGGAAATGTATTGCTTAAATATTACAATAAACCAAACTCAATTAACTTAATCTAACTACTAACAACAAATGAGAAAATTGTTACTCATGAGTTTTGTTTTTGTGCTCACGCTTCTACAACAAGCGTATGCACAGAGCAGAACGGTGTCTGGAACGGTAACCGACCAGGCCACATCACAAGGGCTACCCGGTGTAGCGGTAATCGTAAAAGGTACAAGTGTAGGAACGGCCACAGGCCCAAATGGCGGTTTTACAGTAAACGTTCCTGAAGGCTCAAACACACTCGTGTTCAGGTACATTGGATACCAGACAGTGGAGCGGTCTGTTGACAACAACAGTACAATTGATGTATCGCTGGCAATAGACAACAAGCAACTGGAGGAGGTTGTGGTAGTTGGATACGGTACGCAGCTGAAAAGAGATGTAACCAGCTCTATTGCCCAGGTAACAGGAGAGGAGATAGCCAATTTAGCTACTCCGAGCTTTGACCAGCAGTTAGCCGGTCGTGCCTCTGGTGTGCAGATCACGCAGCCATCAGGTATTCTGGGAGCCCCTCCGAAAATCAACATCCGTGGTGTAAACTCCATTTCTTCCAGCACACAGCCACTTATTGTAATTGATGGTGTGCCTGCTATTACTGGAAACCTGGGTGGTTTTACGCCTGCGAACGCTCTTGCCGACATCAACCCGAACGACATCGAGTCTTTTGAAATTTTGAAGGATGGTGCTGCTACGGCTGTGTACGGTTCCCGTGCATCAAACGGTGTTATACTGGTTACTACAAAGCGCGGTAAAGCAGGTCAGGCTAAATTCTCTTACGATGGATGGGCTGGTACTGCCAAGGCAATTGAACTGCACGACCTGCTGAATGCAGCAGAGTTTGTTGAAATTACCAATGAGAAATACAGAAACATCGGACAGACTGAGCCGGCAAATTTAGGAGAGTCTGACACAGACTGGAACAAAGAAGTATTCCGTACTGCCCTGCAGCAAAGCCACGCCTTCTCAGCGAGCGGCGGTACTGACAGAAACACTTATTACTTCTCTCTGGGTTACACTGATCAGGAAGGTATCGGACGCGCCAACAACCTGAAGCGTTACACGGTGCGTACGAACATGACAACAAAGGTTACGGACTGGCTGGATTTCGGTATTCAGGCAGGCTTGTCCAACCAGATCAACGAAGGCCCTTTAACTGGCTCTAACAGCTTGTCTGGTAATATGTTCAGTGTTATCCGTATGCACCCTAACGTGCCGGTATATGATCCGGAGCACCCGACCGGATATAACATTGATGAGGTAAACCCACGCTCGCTGGGCCGCGGACCAAACACCGCCACTATCGCCAACGGTATCCCGAACATTCGTTTTGTACTGGATAACAACCTGCGCAGATCTACCAGCTACCGTGGTCTCGGAAATGCTTACCTGGACTTTAAAATAATTGATAACCTGCGCTTCAAAACTTTGCTCGGCGCTGACTTAAGCATGACCGAAGACTTCCTGTACAACGATCCACGTCACGGTGATGGCCAGGGATCTAACGGTACGCTTTCTCAGGCTTACACGCCAATCAACCGTTGGAACCTGCAGAACATCCTGAGCTATAACAAGCAACTGGGCGAGGTGCACAGCATTGATGCAACTTTAGTGCAGGAATACACTAAAACAAGAAACCGTTTCTTCCAGGCACAGGGAACTGGCCTTGCCGACCGTTTCTTCCGCGAAAACCTTGTGAGCGGTGCCTTTGCTAACCAGTTTGCTTTTGGTGGTATCGGTGAAAACGGCCTTGCTTCTTACCTGGCTCGCTTTAACTACAACTATGCGGGTAAGTATTATATCGGTGGTTCAATCCGTGCGGATGGTTTGTCTAAGCTTCCTGCTGATAACCGTTGGGGATATTTCCCGGGCGTGTCTGCTGCATGGAGAATCTCTGAAGAAGAATTCTACAAAAACTCTGCTTTCTCCACCATACTTAGCGACCTGAGACTGAGAGGTAGCTACGCTGAAGTAGGTAACGTGGATATCTCTGGTAACTACCCTTATTTAGGCACATTCGGCTCAGCACAATACGGTTCTCAGAACGGTATCTCTTACAGCAACACGGCTAACCCTGATCTGAGATGGGAAGCTCAGAAAATCTCTGATATAGGTTTAGATTTTGGCTTGTTTAACGGCCGCCTTAACCTGGAAATGGCCTACTGGAAAAAAGACAACTCTGATATTGTACTGAATGCGCCAACGCCTCCTTCTCTGGGAGTGCCAGGAAACAGCATCAGCAGAAACATTGGCCGTATTGTAAACGATGGTCTTGAGTTTGCTATCTCCGGTACTGTTTTAAGCACTTCTAACTTCAGCTGGAACTCCAACCTGAACTTCTCTACGCAGCGCAACGAGATTAAGGAACTTGTGGAGGGACAGGACATTGTGTTTGAATACACCATCCACCGCGAAGGCGAGTCTATCAATGCCATTTATGGTTACAACTATGAGGGTGTGAACATGGCAAACGGTAACCCTATTTATCGTAAGGCAGATGGTTCCTTAGTGCAGGGCAATATTACGGGTGTGCCTGCAAACCCTGCAACCGGAGCACCAGCAATAGTAGCCGGTGTATACTACGGATACGACCCGGCTAATCCGGAAGTGTTTGGTGACAGATCTACTTTAACTACTGCTGATAAGCAAATTCTTGGTACAACGCTTCCGAAGTGGTTTGGTGGTTTCGATAACAACTTCAAGTATGGCAACTTTGACCTGAACGTGTTCTTCCGCTTCTCTGGTGGCAACAAGATTATGAACCGTACGCGCCAGGACCTGTTAACGATGGCTTTCGAGAACAACGGCGCAGAGATACTGAACAGATGGCAGAGCCCGGAGAACCCAGGTGATGGCGAGACTCCGAAACTAGCAGCCGGTGCCGCTTACAGTAACTTTATCAACCGTGTAAGTGAATCCTCTACCCGTTTCGTAGAGAGTGGCGACTTCTTAAAGCTAAGCAACTTAACTTTAGGTTACACCCTGCCTACAGCGCTTACGCAGCGTGCCAAAATTAACCGCCTCAGAGTGTATGCTCAGTTACAGAATGCCCTTGTATTTACGAAATACTCTGGCCTGGATCCTGAGACCTATACCAACATTTCTGGTACTAACAGCAACCTTGGTGTTGATTGGAACGGCCAGCCGCAGCAGCGTATAGCTACTGTGGGTGTAAATCTTGGATTTTAATTATTAAATTATCTGACAATGAAAAATAGATATTTCTTAAAACATAAACTGAAGTTAGCGCTCATAGCACCGGCAATGTGCATGTCGATGCTGCTTACTTCATGCGAAGATGACGTGTTGGAGCTAACTCCCTTCAACGCGCTTTCAGAAGAAACTGCTTTTACTACACCAGAGCGTATTAACCTTGCGGTGGTGGGCATTTACGATGCGGCACAAAGTGGCTTCTTTGCTGGTGGTGCTGTGCGTGGCTATCCTTTTGGTGCTGCGCATGTGGAGCAGGGAGACAACCGTGGAGAGGACATGCTGAACCTGGAGGCCTTCTATGCCATCACGTATGAGTCTACCTATAATGCGGCCTCTGCCAACAACCTGTACCACTTCGAGACCTTGTACGGCGTAATTAACCAGGCAAACGTGGTGATAGAGGGACTGCAGAACGCAGTTGCCTCTAACGTAATCACAGCAGAAGTAGCGCAACAGTACGAGGCTGAGGCCCGCTTCTTACGTGCTTTGTCGCATCATGAGCTTCTGGTACACTTTGCACGCCCTTACAACCATACACCAGATGCATCACACCTGGGTGTGCCTTACAGAACAATGGCTGTTAACTCGCCTGCACGTGTTGAAGAAGCATCTCAAGCGGGGCGTAATACAGTGAAAGAAAGCTACGATCTGCTGCTGCAGGATTTGGATTTCGCAGAAGAGAACCTGCCTGACACACGCTCTAACAAAATTTCAAGAGCTACACAGGGTGCCGCCATCGCGCTTAAAACACGTGTGCTGCTGCACAAACGCGACTGGGCTGGCGTAATAACAGAAGGCCGTAAACTAGTGCCTGAATCAGCTCCCTTTGTGAGCCCAATTGGCGGGTACAGCTTAACAGCGTCTCCTGAGGGTCCTTTTGAAAATAACAGCAGCAACTCGGAGTCTATTTTCTCTTTTGAGAATACAGCAAACGATAACGCCAGTGTGAATGGTTCGCTGGGGCAGATGTACAATGCCGGCACTGGTGGCCGTGCACTGGTGGCAATCAGCCCGATTATCTGGAATGCCGCTTTCTGGCCTGAAGACGATGCACGCCGTGATATAACAGTGAGCACCGCCAGAGCCATCTATACCAGCAAATACCGTGATGCAGCAACTCAATCAGACTGGTCTCCGATTGTGCGTTATGCAGAGGTAATGCTGAACGTGGCAGAGGCTATCGCCAGAACAGAAGGAAATGGTCAGGCGCTGGAACTCCTGAATGCAGTGCGCGGAAGATCTACAGATCAGTTGTATACTGATTTATCCGGAGATGCTCTAGTGCAAGCCATCATCAATGAAAGACGTGTTGAGTTCTTGGCAGAAGGTATACGCTGGAAAGATATCCACCGCCTGGCTGTAGAAGGAACTTTTGGTCCGCAAGGTATTCCTGCTAAAGTTGCTTCTGCAAACTTGAAGTTTACGGATTACGTGGCTGCCAGTGGAGAAGTGAGAGCAGGTGCAGTATCTGTTGGTGCTATTCCTTATGATGACTACCGTTTCATCTGGCCAATTCCTGTGACTGAGACAAACGCGAACCCTACGTTAGCAGCGCAGCAGAACCCTGGATATTAGTCTTAATTAAATTTAACTTTAAAGGCCTTCCGACTTAATCGGAAGGCCTTTTTGTTGAAAGGCAGTGGTAAAGCCTCTCGTTTGTTGCTTATAACCCGCCGTCTTTTGAGTGGCGGGTTTTTCTTTTTATACTTGTGGCACAGATTTTCACACGTATGCTTTTATCAAACCACAGTGGCTATACTTTAGAAGCGGGAGTAGATGAAGTGGGAAGAGGCTGCCTGGCTGGCCCGGTAGTGGCAGCAGCCGTTATCCTGCCTATCGATTATCGGCACCCACTCCTGAACGACTCCAAAAAGCTCAGCAAGAAACAGCGGGAGTTGCTGCGGGAAGATATTTTAGCAGACGCCGTGGCCTGGGCAATAGGAGAGGCCTCTCCGGCAGAGATAGATAAAGTAAACATTCTGAACGCAACGTACCTGGCGATGCACAGGGCACTGGAAAAGTTGGAGACAGCGCCGGAGTACCTGCTCGTGGATGGAAACCGCTTTAAGCCTTACAAAGAGTTGCCTTACAGCTGTATGGTGAAAGGTGATGGAAGGTACCTCTCCATTGCGGCGGCCTCGGTGTTAGCCAAAACCTACCGGGACAATTTGATGTGCGCATTGGCAGAAAATCATCCGCATTATGGTTGGGAGCAGAATGCCGGTTATCCTACAAAACTGCATCGGAATGGAATTGGTCGCCATGGCGCAACGGTGCACCACCGGCAGTCGTTTACGCTGCTGCCCAAACAACCAGACCTGTTCTAAAGCTGTTGTACCGCCATAAGGCCCTTGTGATTGGGCAGTCCTGGTGCGGCTACTGCTTCAGTTTTATAAGGTCAAGAAAAAGGCTGAAGCTGTCGAGGGAGGAATGGCTTTTCTCAAAGCTGTCGAAGGTAAGTGGCTTTACAATATAACCTGTTACATTCAGGCGCTGGGCGGCCATCCGGTCTACTTCTTCGTTAGAGGTCGTCATGATGAAGACAGGGATGTGACTGAATTCCGGCTCGCGGCGTATTTCTGCCAGAAACTCCAGTCCATTCATTTTAGGCATGTTGATGTCTAAGAGAATAACGCTGGGTGCAGGCGATATTTTTTCAGCACCTTCGGTTCCGCGTAGCATGTTCAGAGCCTCGCGGCCATTACGTGCCACCAGTAGCGGAAGGGAAACATTTATCTTACTTAGCTCCCGCTCTACATTCATAATATCCAGGTAGTCATCTTCAACTAAAAGGATATTAACTGCTTTATCACTCATTATCTAATTGTGCCTCCGGTAAAAATCTAAACAAATAAAATATTATCTCACTTTTTAGGCCATGTAAAGGTAAAAGTAGCGCCCTGCCCGGGTTGAGACCTAACACCTATGGTGCCTCCCTGCCATTCTACAATCTTCTTTACGATGGTTAAACCAACACCAGTGCTTTCCACCGCATCCCGTTCCTGCAGCGTCTGGAAAATTACAAAAATCCGCTCATGGTAATCCGGATCAATGCCCGGGCCGTTGTCTGCTACAGAAAATTCGTAGAAGTCATCTAATTCCTGGCAGGTTACCTTTATCAGGCCCTCGCTTTTATCATGGTACTTAATAGCATTATTGATCAGGTTGCTGAACACCTGCTGCAGCTGTATACGGATGGTATACAGTATTGGCATGTTATCCTGTACCTCAATCCTGAAGCCTGGAGGAGGGGTGAGCATATCTACTACCTCACTCAGTAGTATGTTCACATCCACTTCCTCCTCTATCTGTTTCGTGCGGCCGATGCGGGCAAGCGCAAGTATACCGTTTATCAGGTTTTCCATGCGGTGCACCCGAATGCGCATCATCATAAGGTACTCCTGCACCTTGGGAGGCAGCTGCGTGCCCATGTCTTCCTCTACCCAACGCGAAACCACCTCTATGCCACGTAGCGGCGCTTTCAGATCATGCGATACCACATAAGCAAACTGGTCGAGTTCTTTGTTCTTGCGGTCCAGCTCGGTAAAGGTCTCACCTATGGTAGCCGACATACGGTTAAGGGAGTGCGAGAGTTGGCTGAGTTCATCGCGGGAGTTGTCGATTATCTGGGTTTTGTAATCGCCCTGCGATACTTGTTCAGCCAGCGTCACCATTTTGATGATGCGCCCCGAGATGAGACGCGTAATGTAGTAGGCCCAACTTAACCCCAGAATAACGGATAGAATGGTGAGTATGGTAGAGAGCTGCTTGGTGTTTATTATACTATTGTTCAGGCGTTCACGCCGCTCTGTACGTACCTGGTACTCGTAAGCATTAAACTCACTGAAGGAGGTACGGATGGAGTCCATCAGGGCTTTTTCTCCCAATACAAGGCTGTCCAGCCTCAGGTGAAAAGTATCGTCTACTTTGTCCACATCTGTGCGTACCATGGCAATGAGTGGTTCAGCATACACCCTCCGCCATCGGTTTTGCAGGTGAATAATCTCATTCATTTTTTCTTCCTGCCCGGGTAAACCAGATATAAATTTCTTCGTTTCCTGGAAAAGGCTGGGCAGCTTGTTTTTTGCCTGTACGTAGGGCTGGAGGAACGTTTCATTTCCATTTAACAAAAACCCGCGCAGGCCTGTTTCCATGTCAATAATGTCGCGCTGCAGGGAAGCTGAGTTCCGAACTACAACCTGGGACCGCGACACCCACACGGTGTTCTCAATTACAGCGTCTGAAAGCCTGATATTGACAATGGCTACCGCTGTAAAAAGGAGTGAGATGAGTAGGAAGCCTGCGAAAAGTTTATAAGAAAGTTTCATCTAAGGATGCTTTTCCTTTGCCTTGAATACATGCAATGGCATGCCTGAAATTTAAAGGTACAATTGTTTTCTGAAGTTTTTAAGTCTGCGAGCGGCAAAGCAACAGCAAAAAGAGCGAAATTAGCTTGATAAGCTGGATATGGCTAAGGTGTGGGGAGGCATGAAAAGGAACAAGCATAATGGGAGAAGCTGATTCGATGCAACAGGAACACGCCTGAGCAGCAGCAATTTTAGGTAATGTACCCTGGCTAAAGCTAACTTGCTGCTGCTGTAGGGGCAGGTATTTTATTTCGGAAGGGGATATAATTTACTTATTTTTGCCACACAAATACGCTGAACCTTATACAACACTGCATGGAACTTAAGAAGATTGCTTTGAATGATGTGCACGAAGCCCTGGGTGCTAAAATGGTGCCTTTTGCCGGCTACAACATGCCTGTGCGCTATTCGTCTGATATAGAAGAACATAATGCTGTTCGTAATGCTGTTGGTATCTTTGATGTGTCGCACATGGGTGAGTTTATACTGCGCGGTCCGCAGGCCCTGGACCTGATCCAGCGTATCACATCGAACGATGCCTCTAAACTAACAGATGGTAAAGTGCAGTATTCCTGCTTCCCGAACGAAGAAGGCGGTATTGTTGACGATTTGCTGGTGTACCGTTTCAGCGAGGAAGAGTATATGCTGGTCGTAAACGCCTCCAATATTGAGAAAGACTGGGCTTGGGTAAATAAGTATAACACGGATGGTGTGGAGCTGGAGAATATCTCTGACGAAATATCACTGTTTGCCGTGCAGGGGCCAAATGCAGCCGAGGCACTGCAGTCACTCACGTCTATTGACCTGCCAGCCATGGTATACTATACTTTTGAAAAAGGTGAATTTGCCGGCGTGCAGGATGTCATCGTTTCAGCAACGGGTTATACCGGCTCAGGTGGTTTCGAGATTTACGTGAAGAACGAGAACGCCAAAGCCGTATTCGATGCCATTATGGAAGCCGGTAAGGATTTCGGTATCAAGCCTATCGGACTCGGCGCACGCGACACGCTGCGCCTTGAAATGGGATTTTGCCTTTACGGAAACGACATAAACGACACGACCTCCCCGTTAGAGGCCGGTTTAGGCTGGATCACGAAGTTCGACAAAGACTTTACAAACGCGGATAACCTGAAGGCTCAGAAGGAAGCTGGTGTAACACGGAAGCTAATCGCCTTTGAGATGCTGGAAAAAGCCATCCCGCGCGCGCACTACGATATTGTGAATGCAGCAGGAGAAAAGGTGGGTGAAGTGACGTCGGGCACCATGGCGCCATCGTTGGGTAAAGGTGTCGGACTTGGTTATGTAACCAAAGACTTAAGCAAAGCAGGTACTGAGATATACATCCGGGTGCGCAATAAAGACATGAAGGCACAGGTGGTAAAGCTGCCTTTCTATAAGAAATAGTTGTGAGTTACTCGTTGCTTGTTATCTGTGTAAAAAGAGGAACGAACAACGAGTAACGTTAAATGAATAACGAGATAAGATGGCAAGTATAGACGTGTGTTACAGCCCGGAGCTGCTGCACTTATATGATTTAAAAGGAAAGGCAGTAGTGGCGGTAGATATACTGCGGGCTACTTCTACCATGGTGACCGCTTTTGCACATGGTGCCAGGGATATTTTTCCGGTGATGGAGCTGGAGGAATGCCGTGCTTTTTCCGGAGGGGGCTGTCTGACAGCTGCCGAACGCAATGGCATAAAAGCAGAAGGCTTTGACCTTGGCAATTCCCCTTTCAGTTACATGAACGGTGCCGTGGATGGCCGATCTATTGCCATTACAACGACCAATGGTACCCGTGCCATTCGCCTGTCCGAAGCTGCTGAAGAGGTGATAGTGGGTGCTTTTCTGAACCTGAAAACGGTAGCTCGTCATCTATCAGAACTGCAGCTAGATGTGGTGGTGGTGTGTGCTGGCTGGAAAGGGCAATTTAATCTTGAAGATACCCTTTTTGCTGGCGCCCTGGTGGATTGCCTGCAACAGGACTTTACTTCTGAGAATGATGCCACCTTGGCTTCGCTACACCTGTACCAGGCCGCCAAGACAGATGTGTTCAATTTCCTGAGACAGTCCTCGCATGTGCGCCGCCTCGAGAATTTAGGCATTCATGAAGATGTTCAGTTCTGCCTGCAGCACAACCTGTATGAGGTGCTACCAGTATGGCGCCAGGATAGACTGATAGACCTAGCAGTCGTACAGAGTTAGAAAGTTAGAAGGTTAAAAAGTTAGAAAGTTACAACAGCACTGAATCTGGCGCCGGTATCCAATCGGTGACGTGCAGTGGGTGCGAGTCTCCATACTCGCTTGTGAAACTAAAGTAAAAAGAGCCAGAACTTATAAATACCCCAGTTTTAAACAACTCTCTAACTCTCTAACTTTCTAACCTTCTAACTCCCTAGCTTCTTATTGTTTTTGTGCCGCTCGCTGTCGCGGGCGGTTTTCTTTTCGAGGTTTTTACGCAGCGCCTCCGTTAAATCAGTGCCGGTCTGGTTTGCCAGGCAGATCAGGACAAACAATACATCGGCCAGTTCATCGCCTAAGTTTTTGCCTTCGTCGCTCTTCTTAAAGGATTGCTCGCCATACTGCCGCGAAATAATGCGGGCTACTTCTCCCACTTCTTCTGTAAGGATGGCCATGTTGGTGAGCTCGTTAAAATAACGGACTCCGTTTTCCTGTATCCATTTATCTACAATGGCTTGTGCTTCGGCTAAGGTCATGCTTTTATCTGCTTATCTATTTGCCAAATTTAACCACAAAATCAAGATAAGGCACACCTATAAAGACAACTTCGCTAGCAATATCAGGATTGTTGAGGAAAGCGAAGTCAACCGTGATTCTCTCACCCATAAAGCGTAAGCCGTACGAATAAACACCATAGTAGCCACCTGCCGGTACAAACCAGTTTTCTGTTACCAGCGCCACTTTACGCCCAACCCGCTTCATGCCACTGAGGTTAATCACAGGTTCCCCGGAAACTTCATCGTCTACATACCCAAAGCCAACCCCAAGGGTAACGTTATTATCCCTGTTGCCATACGTTACGATGCCGTAGCCAATGCCCAATCCAGAAAAATCTTCGATGGCTGCGTTCGCATAAAGTACACCAGCCCCGGCATTCCAGTTCTCACTGATAGGGAAAGTATATTTAGGTGTGATGAAGAAGATAGGCTCCCCGGAAAATGTGGATATCAGTTCAAAGCCAGCCCCGATAGTAAACCTGTCTGTCACTCCATAATTAAAAGAGTTCAGGACCAGATATGTGTTTTGGTAATATGCTTCGCCTTTGCGCAGGCTATAAGCAGATGGGGAGAAAAGGTAGCGGGTGGCATTCGGGTTTTCAAACCAGTACACGCCATTCCTGAAGTTCCGCTCGTCCAGAATCCGGAAGTTCTTCACGGCACTCATCGGGATTGTTATCTCACCGGCGCTTTCAGTTAGCAAGCGAATGCCTGCTTCACTCTGGCCTAAATATGTTCCCTGAAATACGGAGCCATCGTTGGTCTCTACAATCCAGCGCTGCGGAGGGGAAGTTTGTGCCTGTATACTGTCTGTCTGCTGTGCCAGCACAGCAGTGGCAGAGCTGAGCCATAAGGTAATACACAGCAAAGCAAATACAGCAAATGAGCAAGCGTGCAATCTGCTAACCATAATCTGGAGGTAAAGCAATATGAAACTGATTTCGCAAAAACCCCTAAATATATAGAATTACGCTATATGTTTGACCTTTAACTAGATATTTTTGACTATTCCTTGTTTTTGGTGTCTATCACAATGGTCACAGGGCCATCGTTTAAAAGCGACACTTTCATGTCGGCACCAAACTCGCCGGTCTGTACCTTTTTCCCCAGGGTAGCCTCCAATAGCGTTACAAAGCGCTCGTACAGCGGAACAGCCAGGGTAGGAGGGGCAGCATTGATATAGGAGGGGCGATTACCTTTTTTTGTGCTGGCATACAACGTAAACTGGCTGATAACAAGTAGGTCTCCCTGCACGTCCTGCACACTAAGGTTCATTTTACCTTCTGCATCCCCAAAAATGCGTAGCTGCGCCACTTTTCCTGCCATCCACTTCAGGTCTTCCTCCGTATCGTCACCGCAAAAGCCTGCTAGCAGCAGCAGGCCAAGCCCTATTTCACCTTTCACCTTATTCTCAATTACGACCGAAGCCTGCGTTACCCGCTGTATAACAATGCGCATACTTAACTATAGATTCGTTGAGGGGCAAAGGTATCAATTTATAAATTTTGAGATATGAAAACTTGGGAAGGAGTAAGCAGCAGCAGGAACCATATTTCCTGTGAGCACAAAAATCAACAATTTAGCAATGAAGCCATTCAGCAATTAATCCACATACCCCTCGTAGCGGATGCGGTTTACCTTCCCGTTTTTGAGGTGGAAGTGCAGTGACATTGGAGCGCCTTCATGGTTCGAGGCTATAATCTCGTTGTTGCTTTGGGTAATGTCCAGTTCCTGGCCTTGTGCTTTCAGCTTGTTCAGGAGTTCTGACTGGCTCATGCCTACACGCAGGTTGTCGCGCAGGGTAATGTCGGGGCTCTGTATGTCTGCCACCTGCAGGAGTAATTCACCAGACTGGCTCGGAGCATAAAATTCCATCATGGAGTTGCCGAACCGGAGAGTGAAAATGGTATCGGTTACATCAGACTTGTGGCGGTTTTCGATGGCATCCGCATCCAATGTTAAATCAGCGTCAATTTGCTCAATGTAGGTGCTCAGGCTGTTGCCCTGGCTGCGGCTGGCTACAAAAGGGTTGCTGAGCAGGCTAACCGTGGCTGGCGCAGCAGGAGCGCGCCGGCGGACAGAGGCCGTGTCAGTAATGGCATTGCTGCGCTCTTCGGGCACAAAGTTCTCCTCTTCAGAAGCTGTGTCGGAGCTGCAGGCAACGGCGAATGTGTTTACAAAAAGCAACAGCAACATCAGGCGCACAGAAAGGCTGTACGTGTAGCGGAGGCTGCTGTAGCGGCGAATTAGCATGTGAACAAAATGGTAAAAATGGTGCAGGTAAGAACTATACTTACATACGAGATGTAGCCGCTCAAAAGTTATAGCTAAAACGCCTCCGCTGGTTGTTTGGCCCTGGGATAAAGTATAATTTTGTGGCAAATATGATACAAAAATGAATACACAGCAAATAGCGCTTATAACATATACAGATACCGGTAATTACAGTGGCATTTCTGATGAGGAGAACAGCAAACTCTATGATTTGTTAAAAGGAAAAGGGTTAAATATTTCTTTTCAGATTTGGGATGATCCTGCCGTAGACTGGAGCCAGTTTGACCTCATCGTCCTGAAATCGCCCTGGGATTATTTTGATAAGATCGATGCATTCTATGCCTGGCTGGATGAGCTGGAGAGGCTGCAGGTACGTGTGCTGAACCCGGTGGAGATTGTGCGCTGGAATGCCGACAAACGCTACCTGCTGGACCTGCAGGAGCAGGGCGTGAAGGTGGTACCCACCGTGTGGCTGGAGCAGGGAGATATCTTTGAACCGGCCCGGCTGTTCCAGGACTTCGGCGCAGAAAAAGTAATCGTGAAGCCTGCTGTTAGTGGCGGTGCCAAAAATACATTCGCACTGACTTTAACAGAGGCAGAGGCTAAAACAGAATTAATAAACGAGTTGCTGCAGCAGGAAAGCTTTCTGGCGCAGCCGTTTATAGAGGAAGTCAAAACAAAAGGAGAGTGGTCGTTCCTGTTCTTTAACGGGGAGTACAGCCACACCGTACTGAAAACCGCTAAGCCCGGCGATTTCCGGGTGCAGCACTTTTACGGAGGCACTGTGCATACCCCCGAGCCACCGGCTGCCCTACTGGAGGCGGCACAGCGCATCGTGGATAAACACGCACCCGGTTGCCTTTATGCGCGTGTTGATGGAGTGGAACACAACGGGGAACTGGCCCTGATGGAGCTGGAGTTGATCGAACCGTTCCTGTTTATGGCTACGAGCGCAGGCGCTTTTGAGCGCTACTATGAGGCCCTGCTGGTGCAGTTGCAGGAAGCTGCAAACATGGTGTCTTAAGAAGAAAGCAGCTTATTCTTTGCTGTGGAATACCAGCAGCGGTATCTCCACTTTTAGCACCAGTTTTTTTGTCAGGCTGGTGTCAAAGACGCCTTCCAATAGAGAGCGCTTGCGGTTTGTGACGGCAAGCAGGTCCACCTGCTCCTTTTCTACGAAGCGTTGGAGGTTATCAGCTATGTCCTGTCCCTCCAGCAGCAGGAAGCGGATGTTGTCAGTCTGTATCTCGCGCTCCAGCTTCGCCTGCAACTGGGTTAGTTTTTCCCTGTCTTCCTGCATGGCAGCTCCCGGGGTAAAATGGAGGCAAAGAATGTGTGGGTTAAATGGCTGTAACAACTGCTGCAACGTTCTGATCGCTTCCGGGTCTGCTTTATCAAAATCAGTGGCATACAACACACGTTTTAAGTCATGGCTTTGGGAGTGTTGTGGCACCGCCAGCACCGGCACTTTTACATCGTCTACCATTTTAGTGGTAATCGTGCCGAAGATGGCGTCGGAAAGCCCGCCTTCTCCCTTAGTACCCATAATGATCAGGTTCGGCTTAAAGCGCCTGCTCTCTTCCGGAATCACGTCGTCCGGTGAGCCCTCTATAAAGGAGGTTTTCAGGTGTACCTGCCGGCTGCCCGTTTTGCTTTGCAACTCTTGGCGCAGTCCCTCCAATCTGCGTTGCTCCTCCCGCTCATTCCGGTTAATGACACGCTCGGTCACTTTTTCTGTAGAAGTAAGCTTTTCCTGGTCTTCCTCCTCCGGTACTTTCCAGGGAGAGGCCAGGTAATCTTTAAAGCAGTGCAGGAGCAGGATTTCTGATTCTGGTGCTGCCGATGCAAGATCCAGGGCGTACTGACAGGCTTTGTAAGTACTGTCCTGAAAATCGACAGGTATAAGTATTCTGAACATGGTAGCTGTGTTAAGGGTTAGGATTTTATATACGTGGCAGCGGTCGCGGTAAGTTGCTGTTTCTGTAAGCATACCTTTCACGTAAACAGTATTTGTTGTTCCGGACTGGCAGCCACCGACCTGATAAGTGAGAAAAAAAAGCTAGTTTTGTTTTCGAGAACGCCTGTCATGTCAAAATACATCGTATTCTTCTTTGTTGGTTTTGTTATACTTGCCTCGCTGCTCTACTATGGTTTTAACCGGTGGACTGAATCCAGGGAGAAGGTGGACCTGTGGACACTGGTGCCGGAGAGTGCTGCGCTGGTGATAGAAACAAACAACCATGAAGCCCTTGTTGAACACCTGCGTGAAACAGAGCTTTGGGAGAATTTTTCGGTGCTGCCCTTTGCGCAGCGCTTCGAAGAAAACTTTGCCTCTATCGACAGTGTGTCACCGGGTAGCGAGCGCCTCTCCCGTTTCCTGAACGAAAAGAACATCCTCACCTCCATCCATGTGGTGGAGCAGGCTGAAGTCGGGTTTGTATACTATGTGCCGGTGACTTCTGTAGGAGAGCATCGCTTTCTTCGAACCCTCACCGAGAATATAACTAAAAGTGAGCTCTTTGAGGAAAGTACCCGCGACTACGGAGGCATGCTCCTCACCGATGTTACGAATACCCGTCTTGGCTCCGGCTTTACATTCTTTACTTACCGTAACAACATTGTGCTGAGTCCTTCGCCTGTACTGGTGGAGGAGATTGTGCGCCGCATCAACCGCACGCAGTCAGCCTCCATTATAGAAAACTACAGGAACACCAATTACCTTAACCAACCGGAGGTATACGCCAATGTTTTTGTGAATTACAGGGTTATGCCCGAATTCCTGGGGCTCTTCCTGGATGATGAAGTGATGCCGGAAGTGCGTTACCTTTCTTCCCTTTGCGAAAACGCCATGCTACAGCTGAAGCTGGAGCGCGATAAGGTTTTTCTCAACGGCTTTTCGGTTCCTGAAACACTAAAGGGTTCGCTGCACCAGGTAATGCAGCCACAGAAGCCGCAGCCTTTCGGCGTAAAAGCATACCTGCCAGGCCGCACCGCCATGTTATTGCATTTTGGCTTAGAAGAAGTGGAGCGCATGCGGTTGCCCCAGCAGCAAAACGGAGCCGCTTATGCCGCCACCGTAGATAGCCTTGCCGGGTCGTTCAGCCTGGAGGCAGCAATGGCATACCTTGAAACGAACAGCATCAATGCCGAACCGGAGAAAGTTGCCTTCGTGCATCTGGCAGACCCTGATGTAACAGAAAGCCTCCTGACAAATTTGAGCCGCCAGGTAACAGCTGCTACAAAGCAAAAAGCTTCTACGGAGCAGTATGGCAACTATATCATCCGGCTGCTGCCTGTTCCGGAACTGCCTGCCCGGGTTTTAGGGCGTGCGTTTGAGGGCTTTGAGCAGAGTTATGTGGTGCTGGTAGATGATTATCTGGTCTTTTCAGAGAGTGTGGCTACGCTTCGGGCCTTGCTGGACGATATTTCGGAGGAGAATGTGTGGAGCAAATCAGCGGTGCAGAAAACATTTCTGGAGGAGACCCTGCAGGAAGCTAACTTTAGCTTATACCTGAACACCGTTAACGCCTGGTATATCCTGAACCGGTATGCCGAGGACGAGGAGCGGGACAACCTGCTGCAGAACGCTGCTCTGATCAGGCGCTTCAGTCAGGTGAGCCTGCAGTTCTCTAAAGTGGAGGAGGGGCAGTATTATACCAGCCTGGTCATACGCAGGCCAGACCGCAGTAACAGCAGTGCTGGGCAGGATGTTTTTGCAGCGGAGCAGGTACTGGAGTTTGATACCCGACTGGCAAGCCGCCCTTACCCTATTCAGAACCCTGTGGACCGCAGCCGGGAGGTGGCCGTGCAGGATTCTGCAAATGTGCTCATCAACATCACCGCCGATGGCAGGCGCGGTTGGGCAGACTCACTGGGAACTTCTATAAGAGGAGGCATTCAGCAGATTACTTATGGACAGGAAAATAAGCTGCGGCACCTTTTTGCCACCGCCAACCGCATTCATGCCATTGATAACCAGGGGCAGGAGCTTGAAAATTTCCCCTTCAACTTAGGCGATACACTGAACATACAGCACCTGGCTGTTTTCGATTATGAAAACGACAAAAATTACCGCTTGCTAGTGGACGACGACATGGGCAACCTGTATATGTATGATATGCGTGGAGCGCCTTTGCCAGGCTGGCAACCCCGCCGCATGGACTACAGGCTGGCTGCTGAGCCGCAGCACCTGCGTGTAGGTGGCCGCGACGTAATTCTGGTGGTGCTGGAGAATGGCTATATCTACGCCCTCAATCGCCAGGGCGATACCTACCCTGGCTTCCCTATTAACCTGAATGCTCCTGTTACTGCCGGAGCGGTGGCAAACATCGGTGCCGATTTAAGACGCACAGAGATAAAGGCAGTCACCAGGTATGGCAGCGTGGTGACATTTAACCTGCAGGGCAGGGTGTTGCAGCGGGAGCAGCTGCCACGGCCAAGTAAACGTGCCCTGTTTAGCCTGGTGCAGGAGAGCAACAGTGGCAAGTCTTTTGTTATTGCGCGGCAGGAGCAGGGGCAGGTAACGGTGTTTGACCAGGATTTGAACGAGTTGTTTGCGAAGCGCTACGTCACCTCGGCATCTAAAATTGTGCAGTACTTCCACTTCGGGGGCGATAACAGCATATTCGCCGTAACCGAATCCGGGCCTCAGAAAACCTATCTCTACGACAGCCGCGGGAGCCTTGTCGGGAACCGCACCTTTGAGAGCACCCAGCCGGTAACCATCTATTTTAACGAGGCATCGAATAACTACACCCTTTACAAAGTCTTCCGCCGCGAGTTAAAGCAGGTTGATTTCAGCCTACCGGATTAATTTTAGGACAAACGACCTCTGGACAAAAGATAAAGGATTTTTTATAAAGCAGCAGAGGCAGCTATAGAATAGCTGTCTCTGCTGTTTCAGTTCATTATGGAGGCTTAAAGTGTTACGCCTCTATAAAGTTCTTATGCTATGCAAAGTCTTCCATCCATTATCTAATTATCTGAATAACATTGTCTTTTGTCCTTTATTGAGTTTTCCAACCGTCTTTTATCAAATCTTAAAAGCTTCTGAACCAACCTTTTCGGTAGAAGAAGTAGAGTTGAGACAGGATCAGGAATGACATTAGCAGCAGCAGGATCGGGTAAGAGTAAGGCTGATAGAGCTCTGGCATACTCATAGGATACACCCGGCCTGTCTCAGGGTCTTCGCGGGCAAAGTTCATCCCATACACACCTACTATAAAACTCAGTGGGATAAAGATAGTGGAGATGATGGTGAGCACCTTCATAATGTCATTCATGCGGTTGCTCACTGTAGACATATGGAGATCCACTAAACTGGACGTCATCTCCTTATGGTTATCTATCAGGTCTATCAGCTGAATGCTGTGGTCGTAGGCATCCCGGAAGTAGGCTTTCAGGCTTTCAGGTATAACATCCTCATCCATTCGGAGCATCTCCGTCATTTTATCACGTTCCGGCCACGTAATTCGGCGTAGCTTTACCAGCTCACTTTTAAGATCCAGTATCAGTGTCAGGTTATTCTTGGAGGGGGATAAAAGCACCTGCTGCTCAAGGTCTTCTATGTACTCGCCCATTTCTGCCATTACCGGAAAGTAATAATCCAGTACCACGTCCATCATCGCATAGGCCATATACATGGTAGGCCGCTGCCGGATAACGCCTTTGCCCACCCGGATACGTTCCCGAAGCGGATCAAGGCAATCGGCGTAGTCGCTTTGCAGGCTGAGCACATAGTTTGGCCCCGTAAACAGCGACAGCTGCACATCATCCAGTGTTTTGTTCTCCGGTGACCACCGCAGCATACGGGAAATGATAAACAGCCTTTTTTCATCAAACTCCTCTACCTTTGGCCGCTGATAGTCGTTGATCACATCCTCCATCTGCAGCGGGTGCAGCCCGAAATCCTGCGACAACTGCTCCAGCACTGCCTGATCGCCATAGCCCCGGATGTCGATCCAGTGGCGGGCATCAGGCATTTCCGTTACGCGCTGCAGAAGCTCTGGATACGTTTTCAGCTCCAGTTCCTCAAAGAAGTCTTGATTGAATGAAATCAGGAAAAAGCGCGGGGGAAAAGATTCGGTGGGAGCACTGAATGTTCCTGGTTTTAAACCAACCTTGCGCTCTAATATCTTGTTCCGGGGGCGGCGATGCTTGCGTTTAGCCATGTATGAGTTAAAGAGGTAGAGAGTTGAAAGAGTTAGAAAGTTAGAGAGTTAAACGGGCAGTTCATTTAGCACAGACACTTTAACGCCTTCTATACCTTCGAGTTTTGTTGTAATTTCCTCCTGTAGCTTTTTGCGCACTTCCAGCGTCAGGCAACAATCCAGTTCAAATTGCTGGTCCCGCACGTTCAGGTCGTATTCTTTCACAAGGCTCATCACATCATTCATCTGCGGGTACGCATATTGTGCCTGCAGCAGCACTGTTTCATGCTTTTCTATGATAGTGGCATGCTCCAGCGCATCAGCGGCGGCTGTTTTGTAAGCGTTTATCAAACCACCCACACCTAATTTTGTGCCCCCAAAGTAACGGATTACCGCGATAAGAACATTACTGAGATCGGCAGAGCGAATCTGGCCCAGTATGGGATCTCCTGCAGAATGGTTTGGCTCCCCGTCATCGTTGGCGCGGAAGCGGCCTTTATCGGCTCCCAGGCTATAGGCATAGCAGTGGTGACGGGCATCATAATATTGCTTCTTCAGTTCTGCCATCGTCTCCTTTACCTCCTCCTCGGAGTACACGGGGTACGCGAGGGCGATAAACTTGCTGCCTTTCTCCTTATAAAGGCCTTCGGCGGGAGCTTCTATCGTTCTGTAGGTGTCTTCTTCCATGGGTAAACAGCCAGCAAGATGCTGGTAGGGGCTAAACAAATATCATCTGGTTTTAGCAGCGGTTTATGCTACAAAGCTAACCGATCTGCCGCCAAGGGCAAAACCGTACCTGCCAAAGCAGTTTATTCGCTCAAAAGTTTTAATTTAGTGCGTACGCAAACGGCCAGCGCCTTTTAAAACACAACCAGGGCTGCTCTCCGTAAGACTTACCTGTACCAAACAAGATATACCTTGCCGGCAAATCCATTCCTCCTGCAGTTTGAACGCATTGGTAGCCCTGAAACAGGTTACATCACTACCATGCAATACGCTGATAAAGTGCCTTTTGCCATTCGTCGCGTCTTCTGGACCCATGGAACCCCACCGGAAATAGTGCGGGGACGCCATGCCAACAAAGCCACAGAGGAGGTCCTAATTGCCCTGGCCGGGCACATAAAGGTGAAAGCTGATACCGGGCAAGAGGTGCTGGAGTTTGAATTGTCTGATTCCCTGACAGGGCTTTATATCCCGGCCATGTGCTGGACGGAAATACATTTCTCTGAGGGTGCCGTTGCTCTTTGCCTTACGTCCACAGACTACAATGCCGCCGATTATATCCATGATTACGAACACTTTAAAAAGCTGGCGACGCACCAGGCGCTGTAATTCGTCCTTCTTCCCCTGATGAAGCCAATCCCATACTTTGAGTTCAGAGACTTTCCGGCAGGCAGTGAGGCAGCCGTGCAGACTGCTTTGATGGAGGTTGTAGTTGGCAGACATTATATTCTGGGGAAGCAACTGTTAATTTTTGAGGAGGCATATGCCGCTTACCTGGGTGCTGCCGCAGCGGTAGGTGTAGGAAACGGCTATGATGCCCTGGTGCTGGCCTTGAAAGGAGTGGGCATAGGGGCAGGAGACGAGGTGGTGCTGCCGGCGCATACTTTTATTGCCACCATCAATGCGGTGCTGCAGGTGGGGGCGACGCCCGTACTGGTAGAGCCGGATAAAGGCACCTGCAACATTACCGCTGCTACCGCAGCCAAAGCCATTACCGCTAAAACCAAAGCCATACTGCCGGTGCATCTGTACGGGCAGGTATGTGAAATGGAGCCATTGTTACAACTGGCAAAAGATCATCATCTGAAAGTAGTGGAAGATGCCGCGCAGGCGCATGGTGCTACCTACAAGGAGCAGAAAGCCGGCGTGTTCGGTCATGCCAGTGCTTTCAGCTTTTACCCCACTAAAAACCTCGGTGCTTTGGGTGATGCCGGTGCTGTGGTAACAAACGATGTCGCTATAGCTGATTTTGTGCGGATGTACCGCAATTACGGAGAAGTGAGAAAATACCAAAGCGAAGTAATCGGAATAAATTCCCGCCTGGACGAGCTGCAGGCGGCGGTGCTTCGGGTAAAGCTTTCTTATTTAGATAGTCTGAATACAGAGCGCCAAAGGCTGGCAGCAGTCTACCTGCAGGAACTACAGGGTTTCGATAAACTTATCCTTCCGGTTACAGCTCCGGATTGCAACCACGTATACCATATTTTCAATGTCCGGACAAAGCATCGGGACGCTTTGCAGCAACAGCTGCAGGAGCAGGGTATACAGACGGCCATACATTACCCGGTATCCATGCACCTGCAGCCTGCCTATAGGTTTTTAGGATATGGTGCCGGCGACTTTCCGGTAACGGAAGAGTTAGCTAAAACGAGCCTTAGTTTGCCGCTGTTCCCAGGTTTAGAACCCGAAGAACAGGAGCGGGTGGTGAAAGCCGTCAAACGTTTTTTCAGGTAATGCCGATGCTTTTGTTCTGCGCCACATACACCCGCCCATGAGCCAGTTGCCACTTGTTTCTGTTATCTGCCTGTGTTATAACCACGCGCGTTTTCTGCGGGAGGCACTTGATTCTGTGCTGGCCCAGACATACCCCTATATAGAGGTGATTATAGTGGATGACTGCAGTACCGACGGAAGTGTGGGTATTATTCAGGAGTATCTGCAGAAACACCCGCATATAAAGTTTATCAGCACAGGCCATAACAGAGGCAACACGACCGCTTTTAACATCGGGTGGCGCGCCAGCCAGGGCAATTATATCATTGATTTTGCCACAGACGACGTGCTGCTTCCGCAGCGGGTAGCGCAGCAGGTAGAGGCCTTTGAGAAGCTGGACAGCATTTATGGCGTGCTGTATACCGACGCCGAGTACATTGCTGACGATGCCACGCACATTGGGTACCACTATAAGCGCAGGCCGAACGGTAGCTTGAATGCTTATGCGCCTTCCGGTGACGTGTTTGCAGACCTACTGGGCAAGTATATTATCTGCCCCCCCACTATGATAGTGCGCCGCCAGGTATTCGAGGACCTGAATGGTTACGATGAAACGTTAGCCTATGAGGATTTTGATTTCTGGGTGCGGTCGGCGAGAACCTATAAATATTATTACCTCGATAAAATAACCACACAGCGGCGGATACATACCCGCTCCCTCTCCAAAGGATGGTATAAAGCGGGAAATAAGCTACTTGCCTCCACCGTAAAAGTATGCCGGAAGGCCGCTGCCCTGGTGCGAACAGAAAAAGAGCGTGAAGCTTTCATATACCGGTTGAAATATGAAGCCCGGCACGCCTACCTGACCGCGAATTATACGGAGGCAGCACAGCTGCTTCATTTACTCCGACAGCAAACTGATTTGCCGGTTTTGTACCAGTTTCTTAATTTGCTGAACAGGCAAAAGGTTAACCTCGGTTTCCTGCGCAGGGTATACTATTACCTGAAGTACAGAAATTAATTGCACTCTTTCTCTGGTAGTTCTGTTTAAAGTTTAATATTCAGGCATAACCCTTTCCTTTTTTTACGTAAGTATTAGTTCCTGAGCTAATTAGTGGGAATGTCGTATTTAAGCTGAACTAAAATATTAGACAACGAAGCTACTATTTAGTATAAATAAGTATATTTGAATTTAAATCAACCAACGCAAATGATTACAGCAGCAACCTCTCGGACAGAAGTAATAAAATGGATGGAAGGCTTTGTGGGCGAAAAGTTCTCTGAATTACTGAAAACAGTAGAAGAGAGCTGGCAACCTGCCGATCTCCTGCCAGATGCTACCATGGAAACTTTCTTTGATGAGGTAAAGGACTTACGGGAACGCGCCCGCGACTTAAGCTATGACCTGCTGGCCGTGTTAGTGGGTGATACAATCACGGAAGAAGCATTGCCATCTTACGAGAGCTGGCTGATGACTATAAAAGGACTCCCGCAGGACCCGGATAGCCCGTGGATGAAGTGGAACCGTGGATGGACAGCCGAAGAGAATCGCCATGGTGATGCCCTGAACCGTTACCTTTACCTGAGCGGCCGCATTAATATGCGCGAAATGGAGGCTTCTACACAGTACCTGCTGGCCGACGGCTTTGACCTGCAGACAGATATGGATCCTTATCGCTCTTTTGTATACACCAGCTTCCAGGAAACAGCGACTAACATTTCGCACCGGCGTGTAGCGCAAATCGCCAAGAAGCAGGGCGACACTGTGCTGGCAAAGCTTTGTGGCCATGTGGCTGCCGATGAGGCCCGCCATGCCAAAGCCTACAAAGCCTTTGTGAGCAAGATATTTGAAGCCGACCCTAGTGAAATGATGCTGGCCTTTGAAGATATGATGCGCAAGAAAATCGTAATGCCGGCACATTATATGCGTGAGTTAGGCGTAGATATTGGCAAAACATTTGGCCATTTTACGGATGCAGCGCAGCGTATCGGTGTATACACCTCCGCTGACTACACTGACATTCTGCAGGATCTGATTGACGAATGGAAAATTGAGACGCTAACTGACCTGAACGAACAAGGTGAACGTGCCCGTGATTATGTGTTGGGTTTGCCTGCCCGTTTCAAGCGTGTGGCAGAGCGCATGAAAGCACCTTCATTAGAGTACAAATTCCGTTGGATTGCTTAAGCCGGGAGTTCAAGGAATTTCCATACGTTATAAAAGGAGAAGGCCGAAACTATCAAAGTTTCGGCCTTCCCCTTTTATAACGTATCCTTTATTGCCTGCTGAACACTATTATGAAATAACCTATTCCTTTACCTCCACACCTTTCCAGAAGGCGACATAGTTCTTGATTTCACTGGCAGCGTCTTTTGGGTCAGGGTAATACCAGGCGGCGTCCGGGTTTACCTCCCCGTTTACCTTTACATGATAATAGGAAGCCTCGCCTTTCCAGGGGCACGTAGAGTGCGTGCGGCTTTCCTCGAAATACTGGTTTTTTATCGTGTTTGGAGGGAAGTACTGGTTGCCTTCTATCTCTATTGTCTGGTCGCTGTCTGCAATCACTATATCATTCCATATCGCTTTCATAGTTTTTCTCGTTTTAGGTTAGATGAAGTATATTTATCTAATCTACTACAATACCTGCTGCAAAGTTTAACAGTATAGGTTTTGATTTTTTATGTGCAAAGGTGGTGCAGCAGCGAAATTTAAGCCCTTTCGCCAGAACAATGCACCTGCTCTTAATGTTATAACCTGCAAACCCTTTATTATGGCTATAGGATACCGATTTACAGAATATGTACCGCCCCAGGACGACAAGCCCGGGTTCGAATCGTTGCTGAAAATTTTCATGCAACTGGTTACCATCACATCCGGCGACGTAGGAGAGGCCCTGAGTTGGCTCAGTTCCCTTGACAAACAGTATAACCTGACTGGCGACGATTATGGCATTGGTGATTTTATTGATGACCTCCGGAAGAAAGGATACCTCGACGAAGACAAGCAACAGCAGGGAAGCTTTAAACTCACGGCCAAGAGTGAGCAGGGCATACGCAAAAGTGCTTTAGAGGAAATCTTCGGGAAGCTGAAGAAAGGCGGCAAGGGCAGCCATGCTACCCCGCACACAGGTACAGGCGACGAGGCTAGTTCCGACCGCCGCGAGTACCGTTTCGGTGATTCGCTGGACCAGATTTCTATGACGGAGTCGCTGCGCAATGCACAGATCAACCATGGCATCGGCGATCTGCGGCTGACAGAGCAGGACCTGGAAGTGACGGAGACAGAGCACAAAACGCAGTCTGCAACTGTACTGATGATTGACATCTCGCATTCCATGATTCTCTACGGCGAAGACCGCATTACACCAGCCAAAAAGGTAGCCATGGCTTTAGCGGAGCTCATCAAGCAGAAATACCCGAAAGACACGCTCGATGTGCTGGTGTTTGGCAACGATGCCTGGCAGATAGAGATTAAAGACCTGCCTTACCTGGAGGTAGGCCCTTACCACACCAATACCGTGGCGGGCCTTGAACTGGCCATGGACATCCTGCGCAAGCGCAAAACGCCGAACAAGCAGATTTTTATGATAACGGACGGAAAACCCACCTGCCTGAAAGAAGGAATCCATTATTATAAGAACAGTTTTGGCTTAGACCGGAAAGTGGTAAACAAAACACTGAACCTGGCGGCGCAGTGCCGCCGCATCAAAATCCCTATTACCACTTTTATGATTGCCTCAGACCCATACCTGCAGGCTTTTGTAGATGAGTTCACCAAAGTGAACAACGGGCAGGCCTACTACAGCAGCCTTAAAGGCTTAGGTCACCTTGTGTTCCAGGATTACAAGCAGAACCGCAGAAAGAATTTCTAAGACCACATGAGCAGCCAGGGAGCGAAAGCAAACCAACAGGAGGACCTGACAGGCGGTGCGATGGCTACTTTTATGCCGCACCTGCTGGTGCAGCTTGTTGCCCTTCTGGCTGCCTCGGGCGGGCTTATACTGCTGGCCCTTTCGCAGTGGCCCGGCATAGTATTCGCTTTGCTGTTTCTGCTCTTTCAGGTGAGCCTTCATTTTTTCATTAAGTCCACCAACACTTATGTGCAGTCTGTTCCGGTAAAATCGCTACAGGTTGGAACGCAGGTGGTGCAGTCAGCCTTTGTGGTGATGGGCATTGTGGCCCTTTCTATACTGTTCTGGTGGCTATTTGAGTGGTGCTTATTCCATTTGGAGAACGGGAGTAGTGGAAGTGACTTTTATTTTGACTTACATGGTGTCGTGCTGTCGCTCGTGCCGGAACTGCTTTGGATGGGATTAGTGGGAGAGGGGTTACGACAGCTCTTCCCACTCCTTAAGAAAGTGGCTTTGACAAAGTATTTCACCACATCAGATTAAGCTTACGTACATAAACTTTAAGCTGCAAAATTGATTCAACTGCATCAGCGTGATGATGCTAAAGATAAATACAAAAGATACATGAACTACAAAAACATACCAGCCGAGAAGCTTTTACAGATAAAAACACTGGGCCAGCTGAAGGCTGCCGGCTATGAGCCGCAGTCGGTAAAGCAGGAGCTTCGCACTAACCTGATTACGAAGCTGCAGAACAAAGAAGAAGTTTTTCCCGGCATCTGGGGTTATGAAGAAACCGTTATTCCGGACATGCAGCGCGCCATTCTGTCGATGCACCACATCAACCTGCTGGGTTTGCGGGGGCAGGCCAAAACACGTATTGCGCGGCAGATGGTGGATTTGCTGGATGAGTATATCCCGGTAGTAAAAGGCTCCGAACTGAACGACGATCCGCTGCAACCACTCTCGCGCTTCGCTAAGGATACCGTGCAGGAGCATGGCGACGATACCCCTATCAGCTGGATGCACCGCTCGGATCGCTATACCGAAAAGCTGGCCACACCGGATGTTTCCGTGGCTGACCTTATTGGTGATGCGGACCCAATAAAAGCCGCGACCATGAAGCTGCCATACTCTGATGAGCGGGTGATTCACTTTGGCTTGATTCCGCGTTCGCATCGGGGCATATTCGTTATCAACGAGTTGCCGGATTTACAGGCGCGCATCCAGGTGTCGCTCTTTAACATTCTGCAGGAAGGCGATATACAGATACGTGGCTTTAAGGTACGCATGCCATTGGATATCCAGTTTGTGTTCACGGCCAACCCGGAAGACTATACCAACCGTGGTTCCATTGTAACACCGCTGAAAGACCGTATCGACTCGCAAATCATCACACACTATCCGAAGACCATTGAGACAGGTAAGAAGATTACAAAGCAGGAAGCACGCGTAAAAGAGGGGCAGGGGCAACTGGTGAAGACCAACGACATTATTGGAGACCTGATAGAGCAGGTGGCTTTTGAGGCTCGTGAGAGTGAGTACGTAGACGCTAAAAGCGGTGTGTCCGCTCGTTTAACTATCTCGGCTTACGAAAACCTGCTGAGTGCTGCGGAGCGTCGTGCTTTAATGAATGGCGAAACCTCTACGTATGTGCGTGTGGCAGATTTTCTGAATACAATTCCGGCGGTAACGGGTAAAGTGGAACTGGTGTACGAAGGCGAGCAGGAGGGAGCCGGGCACGTGGCACAGGTGCTCATGGGCAAAGCCATCCGCACACAGTTCCTGAAGTACTTCCCGGACCCTGATAAAGGCAAGAAATCAAAGCAGGGCAGCCCGTACAAGAGCATTACAGAGTGGTTTGGCGATGGCAACACTGTAGATATACTAAATGATGCCTCTGAAGCCGATTATAAGAAAGCTGTACAAAACGTACCGGGGCTGAAAGGACTGGTGGAGAAGTACCAGCCGGATGCCAAAGGCGATGAAAAACTTTTCCTGATGGAGTTTGCCTTGCACGGCCTCGCCGAGCATAGCCAGCTCAGCAAGAACCGCCTCAGCACCGGCCTTCAGTTTAAAGACCTGCTCAGCGGCATGTTCTCCATGCCAAGCTTTGGTAATGAGGAGGAGGATGAGGACGATAACTTCTAACCCGGTTCAGAGTTACAGGTAAATACGATAAGAAAGGCAGGAGTTTAACGCTCCTGCCTTTCTTTATTATTGTTCAATAAGTTCTGCTGCAATCTGCTCCCACTCCTCGTCTAAAGAGACAGACGGTCGTTTTCTGCCTGCCTTTCTGTACCAGTAGTCTGCATTCCAGGTATCACCTTCTTTGCGGTGCAGGTAGGCGTGTATCCAGGCGGCGTCTTTGTCAGGCAGGTCCTGTATCAGTTCATGTGACTTATCCCAATCGCCTTTCCCATCATACCACAGCGCCTGCAGGTATACAGAAGCCTCTGCTGGTGGTGTGTTATTGTCTAAGCTCTGTTGGAAAGTCTGTAGATTCATTGTATAGTTTGATTTTGCAGGAGACACTTTCAGGTAATTATTTTCTCTAAGATAGAAAATTAGTTGAACGGGTTTTGTTGCTGTTTAGATTACAATTATACGTTGTTACAGAGCTTTAGCGAAGCAGATAAGCTGAGAAAGTAAAGTTCAGGTAAAAGTTGTCCGGCTCAATGGCTGGCATGTTCTGAACAGTTCTTTGGCTATGTACCTCCCGCCACGGTGTATCGCTAAAACTGAAATTGTAACCAGAATCGATTCCTAGAGCTAACGTATATCCTCTTGTTTTAAGGTTCTCTTTTCTTCCGAGCCGGTACTGAAACCGTACACCCACATTAGCTATTTCATCAAGAGATACACTTTCTAATGCGACGGAGCTACTGTTAGCGGAGGGGGTTGTCAGCAGGTCATCGAAATCAGGAGAAGCACGCGTGTCTGTGTTATAGGTAAGGCGCATGTCGTTGAAACGTGGCCCACCAAAAGCCTGCAACTGGAAACGGTTCGTGTTGAGTAGCGACAAATGTATATTGGCACCAAAAGACAGCATGGTTAGCCTAAGAAAAGCATGCGGATCAGCTGCAAAGCTATCAAACGAATATCCACTGCTTACATCGAATGATGCTCCAAGGCCACCATAAATTTCAGAGTAAAGGCTGAGGTTAAAGGTCGTTGATGACTCCTCCAGTTTTCCTATTTCCAGTGCCTGCAGGCGGCTGTTTATCGCTTTCAAGTTCATATTGGCAGCGCCAAGCCCAAAAGTAGCCCCTATCTTACTTAAACCAGTTTTGGAAGGCTGATCTTCTGACAACGCCTCCTGCGTTTGTGCCCGCAGGGGAGAATGGGCGATGAAAAGAATAAAGCAAAGGGCACATACTGTAAAATTTGTTTTCATAGGGTAGGTTTTGTGTTTTGTTACTGCCTATAGTCCGGCAGCGGATGGAACACCACGGCACACTGGCTGGAACATGACATCTTACAGAAAGATAAGCAATTGATGTTAAAACACTACTCTGATCTTTCTGTTTAATCCAGCCATGGTAGCAATTCACAGTGAGGGCATCGTGCAGCAGCCTTAAATTCATACAGCTACAGATCCACCCCTGCTGTATTCTTCACTCAATTCAGCAACTCTGATCCTGAAAATAAAGTAGCCTGTGGATATGGGACATGTTTCGTTATGGCCGGTTCTGGTGTTGGTGCTCATTCACCTTTTGGGGAGCAGGCTCCGCTTTTTGCATGGTTTTCCCAGGAGTGTCTGGTTATCCGGTGCCGGTGGCGTATCTGTGGCGTATGTTTTCATGCACCTTTTTCCGGAACTGCATGAAGGGCAGGAACACATGGAGGAAAATGTATTCTGGGCGGAGGAATTCCTGAAGCACCATGTTTACCTGGTGGCGCTTATCGGGTTGGCTACTTTTTATGGTTTGGAGCGCTCTGTTGTATCGGCAAAACGGGAACTGGTAAAAAAAGACAGCCGCAAAGTGGAGGCACCCAAGGGTGTGTTCTGGGTGCACATTGGCTCCTTTGCGCTTTACAACGCTATCATCGGATATGTTCTGTTTCAGCGGGAGGAGACTCCCTCACAATCCATCCTGTTGTTCACTATCGCGATGGCCCTTCACTTTCTTGTGAATGATTATGCCTTACAAGAGCACCATAAGGAAACATACAGAAAGTACGGCCAATGGGTACTGGTGCTGGCGCTGTTGCTCGGGTGGTCGGTGGGGTATATACAAGAAGTGAATAAAACCACGGTTTTTATCCTGACTGCCTTTATAGGTGGGGGTGTTATCCTGAACGTGCTGAAGGAAGAGCTGCCCGAAGAGCGGGAAAGCCGTTATTGGGCTTTCCTGCTCGGAGCCGGGGCTTATGCTATACTTTTGCTGTCTCTGTAGGTGGGTGCAACTGGCCCTCTGTGCGGGCCACCATCATTGATACCGTGGCATCGCCGGTTACATTCACGGTGGTGCGGCACATGTCGAGTATTCGGTCAGGGGCAAGTATCAGGGCAATGCCTTCTACGGGTATGCCAGCCTGCTGCAGTACAATCACCAGCATCACGGTACCGGCACCCGGCACGGCGGCAGCGCCGATAGAAGCCAGTGTCGCGGTCATCACAATTCCCAGCTGCGCCATAATATCCAGTTCAATACCGTAAGCCTGGGCAATAAAAACGGCTGCCACAGACTGGTAGAGGCTGGTGCCATCCATGTTGATGGTAGCTCCTAAGGGCAGCACAAAACTTGTTATTTCCCTGTTTATTCCTAAGTTCTTTTCAGCACACTCCATGGTAACAGGCAGCGTGGCAGCGCTGGAGGAAGTGGAAAATGCCAGCATCTGTGCCGGGAATATACCTTTAAAAAAGTCTTTATACTTTGTTTTGCCAACAAACACGGCCAGCAGCGGATAAACTGCAAATACCATGGTGGCCAGACCCGCTATTACCACCAGGCAGTAGTAGCCCAGCACCAGCAGCAGCTCTACAGCAGCTCCGGGGTCATCGCCGGCAAACTCTACCACCAAACCGGCAAGGAGGGCAAACACACCATAAGGGGCCGTTTTCATAATGATGTCGACGATCTTCAGGATAACGAGATTCACGCCTTCGAAAAAATCATTGACCGGCGCGGCTTTATCCGGTGGAATCATGATGAGGGCGATGCCAAACAGGAGCGCAAAGAAGATAACCTGTAGCATGGCGCCGTTGTTGGTGAGGGCACCGAAGATATTATCAGGCACAATGTCTACAAGCGGCTGCAGTGGCCCCTGCTGCTCCACGGCGGCGGCATCAGTGGACTTCTGGGTAGTGGTGGCGGCAAACTGTTGGTTGAACTCTTCCCGCTTTTCTGCTGAAAAAGCCTTGCCAGGCTCCGTAATGTTTACCAGCACCAGGCCCAGTACCACTGCCACCACGGTAGTCATCAGGTAAATACCAATTGTTTTGGAGCCGATACGGGAGAGCCTGCTCACATCGCTGAGGCTGGAGACACCTGTAATCAGCGACACCAGTACCAGTGGCACGGCAATAAGTTTCAGCAGGTTGATAAAGATAGTGCCAAAGGGCTGAATCCAGGCGGTGGTGAAGTCTACAAGGCCAAGGGAGCTGGCAAGCATTCCCCAAATAATGCCCAGGGCCATGCCAATCAGGATTTGCCAGTGTAAAGCAAGTTTCTTCATACGTAGTTTTGTTCGGAACTGCGCAGGGCAGCACGCTCTTCTTAATAAAGTATGATTTTGTTTTAAAGAGCTTAGTACCAATAAGCCGGGACAGGCAATGCAGAAACATCCCTTTGGGCACAGAACGGCTCTTAGGTAAAGCTACGTAAAATTACTCAGGTAGCGGGTTTAAAGTTGGAAAGATACTGCTACAACTGTTTAAAGTACATCGTTTAGATTTCTGACAAAACAAAAGAAGCCGCTCTCGGAGCGGCTTCTTTTGTTTTGTCAGAAATCAGGAAGAGGACTATTCCTCGTTTACAACAATCTTCTCAATTCTGTCGTTGGCTTTGATTTGGTCAATCACCTCATCGCCCTCCACTACTTTGCCAAACACGGTATGGTTGCGGTCTAAATGCGCCGTGTTTTTGCGGCTGTGCACGATAAAGAACTGTGAGCCACCTGTGTTGCGGCCGGCATGTGCCATACTCAGCACACCACGGTCGTGGTACTGATTTTCGCCTGTCAGTTCGCAGTCAATTTTATAGCCCGGGCCGCCTGTGCCAGGTACACCTTTCGCGCCTTCGCGTGAGTTAGGGCAGCCACCCTGTATCACGAAATCAGGAATAACACGGTGGAATGTAAGCCCATCGTAGAAGCCTTTCTTGGCCAGATCTACAAAGTTTTGTACTGTTTTGGGAGCATCTTTCTCAAAGAACTCAACTTTCATCACACCTTTGCCAGTATGTATTTCTGCAGTTTTCATGGTTTGATATTTTTCTTGTAAAACAATGTTGATAACAAAAGTACTGATTTTATAGTTTAATAAGGCTAAAGCCTGCCGCTTTGAGGCGTTAGACTTTGCTGATACCCGACAGAGGCTCAGTTGAATTTAAAGCACTAACTGTACACAAACACTATGAAAAAAACGACAATTGCAGCATATGGCTTCACCTTGTTCTTAAGCTTTAACCTTATGAGCTGTAATTCAGGTGGAGGAGATGACCATCAACAGAATGAATTGCAGGAGGAGGCGCTGACCCCTACCGGCCGTCAGGAGGCTGACAGCAGAGGAGTAACGCCAGGTACAGGTCTTGAACCGGTCTCGCCTGATGATGGGGCAAACCTGAGCCATACTGACCCGAATATTGGCGGCCATGAAATGATGCCGACGCAGTTGATTACTGAGAATATTACCTCCGGCATTAATCTCGCCACATTTGCTTCCATTATACGTCACGCTGGTGTGGTGGAGCAACTTGCCGGGGAAGGTCCTTATACTGTTTTCGCACCTTCGAATGATGCTTTTGAGGCGCTTCCTGAAAATGAACTGGAAAACCTGATGAAGCCTGAAAACAGGGCACGCCTGAGAGAGGTTGTGAACAATCATGTAGTAGCTGGCGCCTTAACTGCCAACGACCTGCAGGATGGAGCCATGCTGAAAACAGTGGGAGGCGCTCAGTTGCAGGTAACAAAGCGTAATAACACGGTAGCTATAAATGGTGCAGAGGTGGAAGAAGCTAATATCATGAGCGAGAATGGTGTGATACACATCGTAGGTAAAGTGCTGGCTTCTGAATAACAGCATTAACAGAAAAATCTAAAAGAGAAAGGCAGGTGAGTTAACTCACCTGCCTTTCTCTTTTAGATTTCAGGCTTGGCAACAGCTTTTTTATGCAACAACCCATTGCTGTGGGTTATCATGTTTTAGCCAAGCTTATAAGATTTAGGTTATTGTAGCGTACCTGCCAGCTTTATTGCTTCGTAGGCATTTACAATGCCTCCTGTGCGGCTAAGCTCTGACATGGCCACTCTTTCGCCGGTGCCAGGGTTTATAACAGGTTCAGTTATCTTCGTTACAGAACTTTCAATGATATCCTTTATCTGTGTGGCTGACAGATGAGGATAATACGATTTAATCACTGCCGCCAGGCCTGCAACTACCGGCGAAGCCATACTTGTTCCGCTGAATGGGGCATATTGATTACCACCCGGAACAGTAGAGTAGATGTTGTCACCTGGTGCAAAAACATCTACTATGTCTTTACCATAATTAGAAAAAGGAGCAACCAAAGTACGCTCCGTAGGGCCATTGGCGCCAACCGTAATCATGTTAGGAGCTTTCTTGTTGCCTTTGATGGACAGCGGGTTCGGGAAATAAGGTTCTACATCGATGTCTTTGCTCTCGTTTCCTGCAGCCCGAACTATAAGCACGTCATTTTTCTCTGCATACTTAATGGCGTCTTCCACCCATTCCCTTTCAGGAGAAAAAGACTTTCCGAAGCTCATGTTAATGATTTTAGCACCGTTATCAACCGCATAGCGAATAGCCAGGGCTATATCCTTGTCATGCTCATCGCCATCGGGCACCGCTCTGATCATCATTATTTTTACTGCGCTGGCTACACCGTCTACACCCAAACCATTGCCTCTGGCAGCACCTATAATGCCTGCCACGTGCGTACCGTGCGATGGGTCACCGGCCATAACGTTATTGTTACCGTAGTAGCGGTCCTTCAGACTGCTGTAGTTGTCTTCTACCACCATGCCACGGTAATCTGCCGGAGGTGTCAAAGGAGCCTGCAAATTCGTTTTCAGGCTATCAGTATAGTGCTGCAGCAGCATAGGGAGCTCTTTGTTGGTGGCGCCCGGTTTCACTCTGTCAAAGACAAGTCCATAAATCATTTTCCCCTGCTCCACCCTTGGATCGTCAGCTTTAAGCGAGTCCAGATCCTGTACTGTATAGGTGTCTTTCTGAATAAGTGTCGTAAAAAAGGCATCTACGCGAGGCAAAACATCGAGCAGGCTATACATCATCTCCACCTCTTTACCGGCTTCTGACACCTCTGTTGCGTGTGCCTTGCTATTAAGCCAGACCTGGTACAGGTTTCGGTCCTTCCTTTTCACCTGCTTTTCGGAGGTTACTCCTTCAAACTTGTCTTTGTACTTAAAGTAAATCCGCTCACTTTCGTAAGAATCTTTCGTTACGTTTTTGTCAGGAGTGTCTGCACCTAAAAAATTCCACCCGTAGATGTCTCCGGCATAGCCGTTTTTGTCAGGGTCTAACGAGCCGCCTGCAGTTTCAAGGCGGTTCCGCCATAAAACTGATCGCAGGTCTTCGTGCAGGGTATCAATGCCACTGTCTATTACAGCGACTAAAACAGGTTCCGGTTGTTTGTTTTGCAGGAGCTCCTGGTACGCCTTCTCTATGCTGATGCCGTATACGCCATCAGTCTGTTGGTCCAGCAGGTGCCAGTTTTGCGGTACCGTCTGTACAGTCTGGCCAAAAGCAACTCCTGTAGAAAGGACAAATGCAAAGGCTGCAATTATTTTCTTCATGCTATAGTTTATGTGTGATGTCAAATTTTAATCCTTCTAAAGCGATTACTGTGCCAATTCTAATTTTGCCGCTTAACTCGAAATAGCCATCAGGCCGGTAGTAAGGGGCGGAGATATCGCCCTTGCTCTCAGATAAAGCGTGCAAAGATAGTAAAAGTACATGCTGCTGGACTATGGCTTTATGACAGTTCCTGTAGCAGCACTGGTTCCCCGATGGCGGGTATCTTCAGCCCCTGCAGCATTCCCCCTGCAGCAATCTGCTGCAGCAGGCGCACGGGTTCCCCCGGTGGCTCATCCGAAAGGTCGAAGGTGCCATAGTGCATCGGAATGAAAGTGCCGCCGCGCAAAAGGTTGTAGCCCTTTACTGCTTCGTGGGGGTTCATGTGGCTTTTGGCCATAAGAAAGGCTGGCTTATAAGCTCCCACCGGCATCAGGCATACGTCCATCGGTCCAAGCAGGTCTTCAATCTCCTCAAAATGCTGCCCCATGGCTGAGTCCCCGGCAAAGTACAGACTGAGCGCAGGTGTTTTGATGACAAAGCTGCCCCACAGCACCTTGTTCATGTCCAGCAAACCGCGCCGGTACCAATGGGAAGCAGGCATAAAGTACACTTCCACCTCCCCTGGCACCAGGTCAAATTTCTGATACCAGCCTGCCTCCTGGTAGGGCAGGTGCGGGTTTATGTTGCGCAGGATGTCTCCGGCCCGCAGCGGTGCCAGCGCCTTTAGCTGTGGGTTGCTCTCGAAAACGGTTTTAATTGTTTTCTTGTCGAGGTGATCGCGGTGGCCATGGGAGAGCAGTAAGAAGTCGATGTTGCGCAGGTGCTCCGGCGGGCAAGGTAGCCCTGCTCTGCGTGGCAGCAGCGGCACATCATATAAGACCGGGTCTGTGAGGAAGGTGATTCCCCCTAACCTGATGAAGAAACTACAGTGCCCCAGCCACACAATCATGTCTTTATCGGAGTTTATGAATTCAGACCCCTCATGTACCGGAGGCACATAATTATCGCGCTTCTTCTCGTTTCGCTGCGGATTTTTACTCAGCTGCCAGCGCAGTACATCACTGGATGCAGGATAATAAATCTCATCCCCATTGGCAAAGCGGCCCTTGATTGTTTTGTTGCCCCGGTAATCCTTCTTTATCGTTTCAAGGCGCTCGTTTCTGATGTGGCGTATGTGATTGTTGTGCTGCAAAGTCATTCTTTTTTTGTCCTGTTATTATAACATCAGAACGCCCGCTAAGGTTGGGGCAGCGATGCAAGGAGTTAGAAAATAGGAGTACATCAAAAATAAAAAGCGCCTCTCCGTTTAACGAAGAAGCGCTTTTCTTATGATGACTGATTTTAGTTAATATCCAAAGCCGGTCCGGTTGTAAGGGCCGAAACCTGGGTCATAGAACGGGCTTCCAAACGGAGAGCCGCCTTCTCTGTAGCGAAGGCCTCCTGATACGGAGAAATTCTCCGTGATTTTATACGTTGCCTGGAAGTCAGCGCCCATACGTCCGGGGCTATACAGGCCATAGTTCAGGTTCTGTGCCGGCAGGTTAGAAAAGTCTTTCCAGATATTGCCGCTCAAAATAAGCCTGTCGCTGGCAAGGTAATCTACGCCTACACTGGCGATGTAATGGCTGCCGCCGTTGTTGCGGTACATCACGGTAGTTCCTTCCGGTGTAAAGGCGGGAGTATTGTAAGACGATACGTTCATGTACGTCATGCTGGCATTTACCCTGAAGCGGTTGTTTAGGTGGTAGCGTACAGAAGGCGTAACAAACTGGGCATTGCCGAGGCCGCTGCTAAAGCTGGCGCCTGTCGAGAGGCTATAGCTCAATCGTGGGCCTGTCCAGGCTGGCTTCTCATCAGCGGCTGCATCTGCCATCGGAGCAGTGGCTGCCTCTCTAAGAGCAGGGGCGGCTGAAGTATCAGGTGTTGGTGCCGCATCTAAGCTAGGCTTCACGTCCTGTGCCATCGCCGCCTGGCCGGTCAAGAGCAAGCCTGCTGCCAATATAGTTCTAAATATGTTTTTCACGTAAAATGGCTGTGGTGTATCTTTATATACTAAGTTACGGGGAAAGTAGTTCAAATCAAAACATACCTTCCTAAGCACACAACGACTTTAAATTTAGTTTGTTGTGGCGCTGCCATTTGCCTTAGAGCCCAACCATGCCTGGCGGAATTGCTGCATCTCCGGCGTTAACTGCTTGCCTATGGCCTCATAGGGAACTACCTCCAGCGTGGGTACTTCGTCGAGTACCAGTTTGGTGCTGCGGGTTTGCCCCAGGCGGCTGAACGTTACCGGAATAGTATCGCCGGGCTTGTACTTGCTTAATACTTTCTGGAGATCTTTTTCCCGCTTGATTTTCTGGCCATCCAATGTCAGGATGACATCTGTGCGATCCAAGCCGGCTTTGTAAGCACCAGAGTTTACAAAAGTGCCCGACATAAGTTCTGCGCCTTCCTCACTGTATTTCAAAGGCACCATGGCTATCATTGCCTCGCCGGGTTTTGCTTTGCGCAGCTCAAAGCCAGCTTTAGCCAGAAGCGGCGTGAAATCCGGTAGGTGGCTACCCTGCACGCTGTTGCGGAAAAACTGCCCTGCCCATGCCTTGTCGCCGGATACCTCTGCCAGCGTCTCTTCCAGATCAGCTAAAGTATAGGGTTTCTCCGGTTGCCCGTACTTGCGCCAGAGCGCCTGCATGTAATCGTCCAGGGTCTTGTTGTAGTTCTGGCGCAGCATCATGTCCAGGGCCAGCCCCGTCATGCTGCCATAGGTATAGTAGGAAACGAAGGTGTTATGGCGGTTCACAGGGTCTACAGAGCGGGCGGCATCTACAAAGGAAGCCTGCATGCTCATTTCTACTAAACTATGAAACTCGCGGCCCGGGGACAGCAGCACATAATTCAGGTCTCCGGCCAGGTCAGAAGCATACTTCTTGATATCGAAAATGCCGCTGCGGGCCATAATCATATCACCGTAGTAGCTCGTGAAGCCTTCTGCGAGCCAGAGTGCCTCTGACATGTTTGCCTCCTGAAAGTTAAACGGCTCCAGGCTTTTCGGGCGAATGCGCTCCACGTTCCAGGCGTGGAATTTCTCATGCGATACTGTGTTCAGTAGAGCGTTCATAGCAGTGCCTAAAGGGCGGGAGCTGGTCAGGATAGTGGAGTTGCGGTGTTCCATACCATCGCCGACAGCCTGTGGCATATAACAGCCTATAAAGGTATAGCGGTCGAAATCGTAATCCGGTAGCTGCCCGAACACCGCGCGCTGCTCTGCCACAATTTTCTTCGTCTTCGCTACATACTCCTGGAACTGCGCTGGTGTGCCCTGGTGGTGCAGGGCTACCTGTATTGTTTTGGTTTTACCGTTCTCCTGCACCGTCCACTCTTCCAGGCTAAAATCACTAAGCTCCGTCGGGCTGTCCATCAGGTACTGGAAATCAGGGGCGAAGTAAGTGTTTCCCTGCTGCTGTTTCAGCTGCGTCGCTACTTTCCAGTTTTTCCCCTGCGGCATATCAAAAGTGACATAGGCAGGTGATGTCTTGAATGTTTCGGCATACATTAAAGTAGCGGGCATGTTCAGGTGCGCGTGCGTTTCGTCCACGCCGGCATACGTGCCATCGGCGTGATCTGCAAACAGCGTGTAATTTACCGTGACAGTGCCATCATGCCCCAGTACGTCCCATTCATTTGTGCCGGGACGGAAAATCTGCAGTGGCTTGCCCTGTGCATCGGTTGCACGCACGTTGTACACGTTCTTGGCAAACTCATGAATGGCATAGCGCCCCGGCGAAGTGCGCGGCATCAGCACTTTCAGCGTGTCTGCTTTTATGTCAGAGAAGGTAACCTGAATCTCTGCCTCGTGGTGTACTGCGTTGGGGAAAGAAAGTCTGTAGTCTACTTTTTGCTGCGCCAGCACCGGCTGTACCATCAGCCCCAGGGCAAGGCCCAGCAAGGAATATAGCTTATGTTTCATTTATACTGATTCAAAAAATATTTTTCAAGATATAAATATAGTGGTTGTGCCGGGGAGAGGTAAAACACCTTCGCCTGTACCATTCCTCCATAAAAGTTACTGCTGTACTTTTCCTCAAAGCCTAAGCTACTGAAATGAGTTGCATAATCCGGTAGTTGCTTTGCCTTCACGCCACTCACTAATCCGAAGAAAGTGTACATGCCCCAAACCAGAAGCTGCTGCCTGAGGGGAGGGGGCTGCTGCATGGGCCAGAAATCGGCGAAGAGCCAGCGGCCAGTGGGTGTAAGCGCAGCTGACAGGGTTTGCATGAGTTGCGTCAGGCGGGAAGGGGGAAAGAGGTCGAGCAGGAAAGGAGTAATGACCACCCCGAACTGCTCATGGGGCTGCAGTGCCTGTTCGTTACCCAGTCTGAAAGAAACCATGCATTGATGTGGCAGTTGGAAACGTTCAAATCTATATTGGGCCCGCTGCAGCATGGCAGGAGCAGCATCTAAGTATAGAATATCCAGTTGTTTGCCAGTGAGTAAAAGCTGATCTAATATCCAGCCGCTGCCACCACCAATCACCAGCACGCGTCCCTTTTGTGGCAGATGCGGAAGCAAGCTTAGCTGAGCCTGTTCCAGCGCATCGCTATACACGAGGCGGGCCAGGCGATCATAAAAGGAGGCTATACGGTGAAAGCCGCTGTCGGGGAGGTTTGGCAATGTTGCTAGCAGAAAGTCTGGCTGCTAAGATAAGCATCAGCGGTTGTAATGCTCGTCCACTATACCGCGCAGTTTATCAAAAATATAATCAACGAGCTGCTTTCGGATGCTGTCGGTATCCCCTTCAAACACCTCGCGGAACTCCTCCGCCTTGCCGTCAAACAGGATAGAAACAAACATGGTACCTACGGGCTTCTCGGTAGTTTCGGAGCCGCCTTCACCCGCCAGGCCGGTGGTGGCAATGCTGATGTCAGCATCTAAATGCTTTTTTAGCCCCATCACCATCTCATTTGTCACCTGCTGCGATTCAGCGCTGTACAGTTTCAGTGTGCTTTTGCTTACGCCTAAAAGCTTCTGCTTTACCTTCGGCTGATACACGACAAGGCTCCCGAGCAGTACATCGCTGCTGCCTGTGGCTTTTACAAACTCAGAGGCAAGCAGGCCTGCGGTACAACTCTCTGCAAAGGCTACTGTCAGGCCTCTGTCTTTTAAATCCAACACCAACTTTGTCAGGTCATCTTGCTTCATACAATTTTTTTTATTCTAGCACAGGCTTATCATACTGCAAATAGCAGCAGCAGGTTTTACCCCAGCGGGTAAGTCTCCAATACAGAATAGACAGGATGAGGCGATGCCAGCTCCGATTGCCACAAAGCAATATCTGAAACGTGCAGTTGCAGTGGCTCCTTTGCCGTGATGGTGAAAAGGTTTTCCGGTACAGGTTTGTCTTTGCGAAAGCGGGCCAGGGTAACATGTGGAATGGCTTTCTGCTTTTTAGGCGGTTCGTCTGCCAGGGCCTCTGTCAACTCGTAGCTCAACGCCTCAAAAGCAGGGTGTGCGGCAAAGCGGGCCCATATCAGGCGGGGATGCCTGGGCTTCGGGCCGGGTTCTGTAAACTCAAAATCAAGCGTAAAAGGCTGCCGCCGCTGCGCTACCTCCTGTATGGACTGTTGGATGGCAGCAAGCTGCTGTACGGGCACATTGCCAAGGAAGAAGAGTGTCAGGTGCAGGTTCTGCAGGGGCACGGGGCGGATGGACGGATGATCGTAAACCTGCAGCTGGTCATGGAGTTCCTGCTTCAGTGTTTCGGGTAAAGTAGCTGCTACAAACAACCTGATGCTGTCTTTCATAGTTTTAGGATATAAGGGTTATGTCTGCCTTTACCAAATGAAGTACGTACGTGAGGGAGTGCTCTGGCATAAACACGTACACAATTTGTAAATGAATTGCGAACTTTATGATCCAACGAATTTTTAAAAAAATAGTGGCTGGCGCTGCCCTGTTTACAGTGGAGCTGGTACTTGTATGGCTGCTGTTCCTGGCCTGCATCATCTGCTTTCTGTATATCGGGGCTGAAATAATGCAGGGGGAAACGCTGGGTGTCGACGAGGCCGCTTTCGGTTTTGCCGGAGACATCGCGAATCCTGCGCTGGACCGTTTTATAAAAATCATTACTTTTTTCGCTTCCAGGCAGTTCCTGACGCCTGCTGCCCTGCTGCTTGTTGCTTATTTCCTGTTTGTGCGCAGGCACCGGTGGTATTCGCTGAAGGTGCCGGTGGTGGCACTGGGCAGCATTACCCTTAACATCGTGCTCAAGTTCTTTTTCGACCGGCCAAGGCCGGTGATGCCCCTGGTAGAAGCATCGGGACTGAGTTTCCCGAGCGGGCACTCCATGGTGGCGGCCTCGTTCTATGGTTTGATTATTTACCTTGTCTGGAAGCATGTGCGGCCGGTCATATGGCGCAATGTGCTGGTGGTTCTGCTGGTGATTTTTGTGATACTGATCGGGTTTAGCCGGATCTATCTGCGGGTGCATTACGCTACCGACGTGCTGGCGGGATTCTCTGCCGGCTTTATATGGGTTGTAGTCGGGCTGTGGGCTTTGCGCCGCCTGGAACGGCTCTCTAAAAAAGAACTGGACCCGGTGGTGGAGGAGGAAACACCAGCGTAATTTTTTATGCAATTTTTTTTGGGCCCTTATTGCAATTTAAAATCTACCTGTTACCTTTGCAATCCCAATCATTAAGGGTTAAGGGTTTTGGGACGTTAAATTTTTAGTGAGTTTCGCGCACGTGGCGAAACTGGTAGACGTGCAGGTCTCAGAAGCCTGTGCCTTCGGGTGTGGGAGTTCGAATCTCCCCGTGCGCACACTAAGTTTAAAAAGCCAGTCTTCGGACTGGCTTTTTTGTTTTCAGCCTTTCCCGTTCAGGCATCGTTCCTGACTAACAAGGGAAGCAGTTCAGCGTATAGCTGTTCAGATTATGAAGCGCCTGACACAAAAACTACTCAGCCTTTTAGCCCTTCTTTCGGTGGAGATAATCGTGCTGTGGGTAACATTCTTCGGGTGCCTGCTGCTTTTCCTTTTTATGGCGAACGAGGTATTTGTGGAACGCGATGCCGGTTTGGATGAAGCGCTGTTTCGCTTCGCCGATCGCCACACTTCTCCACGGAACACACGACTGATGATAGGCATCTCTTTCTTTGCTTCTGCAGAGTACCTGATGGTAGTGCCGCCGATCGTGGTGCTGGTGTTTTCCTTCTTTAAAGGCCTGCGCTGGCTTGCACTTAAAGTACTGCTCATATCAATGTCCAGCGCCATCCTGAACCAGGCAATGAAACGGTACTTTGAGCGGCCGCGCCCGGAGTTAGCTATGCTGGAGCAATCGGGACTCAGTTTTCCCAGTGGCCACGCCATGATTGGCGGTGCTTTCTATGGTGTGTTGATATACGTTGTCTGGCGAACAGTGCGTAATACGCTTTGGCGCTGGCTGCTTACCCTGCTCCTCACGCTGCTGATACTCCTGATTGGCTACAGCCGCATCTACCTGAAAGTACATTATGCCACCGACGTGCTGGCAGGCTATGCCATGGGAATCCTGTGGCTCCTCCTTTCCCTATACCTCATGCGCAGGCTGGAGAAAGTCTTTGTGAAAAAGGTGGAGCAGGAACAAGCTTAAATTATAGAACTGCGTTTTTTACTTCAGATTATATCACATAATCAGGCATCAGTTGGTATAGGAGCGACAATGTGCTTATTTTTAGGTTTGCCAAAGTGCTCAGTTGAAAAATAACTGCAGCGCCTAAACTCACTTTATCAACTCATGCGCCTAATCTCTGTTACAAAACATCTGCTCTATACCCTCCTCCTGTTCATGGCTGTGCCTGCGCTTGCCCAGCATCCTGATGATGTGGCTGCGGTTCGGGAGAAGTTGCTGCAGGAGCGGCAGGAGATAAAACAGAAGCAAAACATAGATGCCGCCACCAGAGCAAACAGGCTGCTGGAACTGGGTGAATGGCAGGCTGCGCAGCAACTGCTGGAAAGTGCCACACCTGATGCAGCCGTAAAGCTGGCAAAAGCCAGGCTGGCGATGCTGCAGAACGAATTTGAGCAGGCTGAGGTCCTCGTGCAGGAAGTGCTGAAAAAAAATCCGAAGCAAAGGCAGGCGCTTTTGCTGCAGAGCCATTTGCAGATACAGGCCTGGGAGCTAAGCAAAGCTACGGCTACCGCCCGGCAGTTGCTGCAGGCAAACCCAAGAGACGAGGCAGCTGCTTTAACCGTAGGGCGCATCCTGATGCTGCAGAAAAAGTATGGCGAGGCGCTGGCCTGGGCACAGAAAGTGCAGGCCTGGAACCGCAACAATGCTGGCGCTTACCTGCTGGAGTCGGATGTGCATTTCTGGAACCAGAAACCGGAGCTGGCCGAAAAGCCGCTCATCACCAGCCTCACTTTAGACCCTTTTAATGCCGATGCCCGCTTTAATTATGGCTATGCCATCTGGCGCCGGGTGGATGCCACGCAGCTAAACGACATGGCGGCCCAGTGGGAACTGGCGCTGGAACTGAACCCGCTGCATTACGTCACACACTGGCATTGGGGCAATGGCCATACCAACTTGACCTATGCCGATTATGCCCGGCCGGAGGATGAGGAGGTACGGGAGGCCCTGAATGAAGCAGACAGGCTTATCTCCGAAAACAGGTTGCAGGAGGCGCTGAAAGCGGCACAGGCAGTGCAGCAACAGTATCCGGCTTCCGTATTGCCAGCCATGTTGCGGGGTTCCACCTATTACATGGCCTTCGATATGAACCGGCAGACCCGGCTCGACTCCGCACAAACTATTTTTCAGCGCATCCTCCAAAAGAAAAGCCATTACGGACCAGCACACAATGCTTTAGCCGCTGTTATCAAACAAAAGCAGCTGACGTACCTGCACAACTACGACTCGCTGCAGCAGGTTGTGGTGCAGACAGTAATTGAGGACCCGGTAAACTTTGCCAGGGTGTTTCCGGATGTGGCTTATTATCCCGGTAAAGAAGTGCAGCAAATGGTGTGGTCGCAGCTGTATGAGAGCATTGTGTATTTTCCGTTTCTGTCGAGGCAGCGCGAGAAGTTTGTGATACCGCCCCTGCACATAGACCTGGCTATCGCCATGAGTTCTCCCTACTTTAGGCAGGCAACTACCTTCGATAACCGCCAATGGATGGACATCAGGGGAGTGGGCAGCGGTGCGGCAGCTATTGAGTACGTGGTGCGCGGCTCCTACCTGGAGCGGAACGTGGTGCTGCACGAGTATGTGCACCTGTTTCACCAGAGCGTATTCACCGACGCGGAGACACGTGCCGTGCGCCGCCTCTACCATCAGGCCATGGAGGAAGGCCGCACCATAGACTACTATTCTGCCAACAACGAGCACGAGTACCTGGCACAGACGTACCCGGCTTACTTTGAGCCGGTAAAAGTGCATCCGCTTAACCATAAATCCATCAATACCACTGCCGACCTAAAAGCGAAAGACCCGGCGCTTTATACTTTTCTGGATGACCTGGTACAGCGGCAGCGGGCTTATTTGGCAGGTGATAAAAATGCCATGGCCAGCAATTGGGCTCAGGTTTATCTGAACCTGGCTGAGCAGGAGAAAGAGTTGCCGAAGGCCCTTGCGCTGCTCGATACTGCCCTTACGTATGACGCGCAGTACCAGTCCGCTCTGATAGCCTATGCCAGCGTGAAACAGCAGCAAAAGGAGTATGCCGCAGCAGCAGACTGGCTGCACAAAGCGAAAGACATCAATCCAGATTATGCTCCTGTCTATGTGGCGGAAGCCGCCTTACTAGAGGCACAAAAGCGGGCGGGGAAGCTAAACCCGCAGGAGGTACTTGCTGACCAGGTTGCCCTCTATCAGAAAGCACTGGAACTGGAAAATGACTTGCTGCAGCGCGCCTACACGAATCAACAATTCCGGGAGCTGTACGAAAGTTACGCTATGGTGCCTGAGGCCATCGTCACCGCTGAAGCCTATGTGCAACAGGCGCCCACCATCTCCACGTACCTCCGCGACCGCAGAGACGAGGCGCTTGCCTATGCCAGTTGGCTTAAAGGTACTAGCCAGCCGGCCCCCGACGCAGTGCAGGCACTGGCGCGCCTGGTGGCGCTGAAACCGCAGCATTATAGCCTGCGCAGACAATATGCCGATGTACTGGCCGCGCAGGGTGACTATACAGCGGCTTACAACACATTGGAAGAGGCACAGCGCATCTTAGAGGCCTCTGGTGCCGCACGCCCCGATTACATGGTCCGGATGGCGGACTATCAGCTACAGCTCGGAAATAAAGCGGCGGCAGAAGCATTGATGCAGCCGATACTGAGCCACAAAGTTAAACTGAATGGGGAGCAGCATCTGTTAGCTGGTACACTCTCGGATTTAGGCATGATAGCGCAGGCAGAGGCAGTTTTGGGACAAAAGCCTGCCCCGGAGACAGTGTTGGAAACAGCCTGGCATCATTACGCCACAGGGCGCCTGCTGGAGGCCAAGCAAAAGAACCGAAAAGCCATCAAGTCTTTTGAAGCATCCCTGCAGGCAAATCCGTACAATGCGCAGGTGCGCCGGCGACTGGTACAGCTGCTGGAAAAGCAGGGGAAGGAAAGGCAGGCCAGGCAGGTCCGGATGGCAGGGGAGAAGCTGGTATAGCGACAAATACAGCACCACAACGTTTTAAACCATAAACCACTCATGAAGTTAACCACCCTCTTACCATTGTGCCTGCTGCTCCTGGTGTTCAGCCTGGGGGCCTGCCGTAGCAACACCACTACCACTGAGGCAGCTGCAACAGCGCCAACTGTAGTGTACCTGGTGCGCCATGCCGAGAAGGCTACCGCTGACCCTGCAAACGAAGACCCGGACCTGACCCCAGCCGGAGTGACGCGGGCAGAAGCCCTGCGTGCGCTGTTGGAGGAAGAGCAGGTAGATGCGCTTTACGCCACCAAATACCTCCGGACTATAAACACACTGAAGCCTTTGGCAGATACACGCCAGCTGAACATACGGCAGTATGAGGCGCATGACTTTAATACCCTGAAGCAGCAGATCCTGCAAAACCATCGGGGGGAGACCGTGGTAATTGCCGGGCATTCTAACACTGTTTTACCCATTCTGGAGGCCTTTGGAGTAGAACGCCCCGTGGCTGACATACCAGACAATACCTATGACTATCTCTTTAAATTGACTGTGGCCCCCAGCGGCACAGCTTTTGTAGAAGTCAGCCAGTTTGGGAACCCAAGCCGCTAAAATCCAAAGCCCCTGCAATGGTTGTTGCAGGGGCTTTGGATTTGGGGGTAAATAGCAGCCAGTATCATTTGTAGCGGATTATAAGCAGATGTTACGCCGGTAGCCCCAGCTCAGGTGCTCTGCACGCATTGGTTATAAAATGTCACGCGTCCTCAACCTGCTCCAGGTATCTTTGCTGTATAGTGCTTTCACCGGTTTTAGATGACTTTTTAATGACAGACAGGCTCCCGCTCGTTTCCAGAATAATGGCCTCTACCTGGTCCATATTCTCCAGTTTCTTGTCTCTTGCAGCTGCGAGCATTTCAGTTTTCCGTATCCGTTGCTTTTTCATTGCCCGCTCCAGAAACCTGCCCTGGTAGTACAGCAAAGTGGGGCTGCCTGTCACAAAGTTGGCAAATTTCTCTGACCTCGTCTCCAGCCAGGTTACAACGTACTGCAGGCTCACGAGCAGCACAAACGTGACCAGCGACTCTGCCAGCGAAACCTGCTTTGCCGTAAGAATGCGGCCAAATGCCGAGCCCATTGCTATGGTGATAATAAAGTCGAAGGCGTTCATGCTCAGCAGTGTCCGCTTGCCGGATATCCGCAGCACGAGAACAATGCCTATGTAAGTGAGGGTGCCAACTACCAGTATGCGCAGAAGCGGTTCATACCCGTTCCATAAAATTACTACGTCATCCATTCTGATCTTCTTTTATTGGGGGCCAGTACCAGGCGCCGTTTTGTATCACGCCATTGAGAATCTTTCTTCTGTCTTGTATCTCTTCGAGCTTTTTATAAAATGCCGCATCGTCTACTGTAGGTACTCCTTTTTCTCTGAGTTTCGACAAGTCTGGTAACGGAGGCACATCATCAGATGGTTCGATGAATGCCCCATGCAGCGTGTCAAGAAAAGTTTTTGTTGAGTGTCTCGTGGCCTTCAGTATCGTTCCTGCCGGATGGTGTTTCTCTGGAACGCCGTACTGTATGATCGTAAGCGCCTCATCCAGAATAGTCAGGGCGATAGCATTCGCTTTTTGTGGATTGGCCGCATGGTAATAGTGCAAAATAGGGTATGCCATGTGCTTTTCGGACAGGGTGGAGAGCGTGTTTGAAAGAGAAGACAGCTGTAGCTCGATATCTCCAAAGTCATCTCCTGTCCATTGGGCGGTTACGAATTCCTCAGGGCTTTTTCCTATACTGGTTACCGAACTCGAAAAAGCCCGTTTAGCCACTACTGCTGAGAGCACCTGCAGGATGTATGTAACAGAAAGCGTGACCATGCCCATGCCTCCAAACGCAACGAGGGCACTGAGAAGCCGCCAGGCATCAGAAGTAGGAACATAATCCCCGTTGCCAACTGTAAACATTATATAGGCAACATACCAGATATGGCCGAGAAAACTCGGTATAGCTTGGGTATTTGGGTTTTTGATGGAGGAAGAGTCGGCGTAAAAAATCAGCGCCCATCCCAGCAGTATCATCAGGATCCAGACTGACACGGTTGTTATCAGAATGATCGGACCAGAAAGGCTCAGCTTGTGGTGCTTTTTGGTGCCAACAATGCCGCGCATCACCTTCCAGATAACGGTGGTGAGGCGGCCGGTTAAAGGAGCAGACTGGCCATCTATCCATATAGTTGTCCATAGGCCTTCAATAAAGGCCCACGTTGTGAGGAGGATGCCGCTGATTAAGTAAAAGTAGTTCATGTAATGTGTCGATAATGGGCAAAGGGAGTAGCCTTGGTAAGGCTTGATGCCTCTACGGTTTTACTTGCTGCGCTTGCATACCCCCCTGGCGTTCCCGCTGTTTACTCAAGCCGTTAACTGGCCCTAAGCCCTTCGCTTACCAGCCCTGTGCCTCCAGCAGAAGGTGTGGGTGGTGAACTTCCTTAAGCATTTACTATTTCCTGCATCTCAGGGTTGCCTGCCTTGCGCGAGGCTGGTGACGTATGCCGTGTTGATTGGATAGCAGGTTTGGGTTAACCAGGAGAAAGATTTTACCGGGCCACCACCTGCGTGTGTGCCAGTCTGTCGTGGAAAGTGCGGCGGATAGTAGAAGGGGATGCTGTTAAATATTGCTTTAATAGCAAAACAGGTGTAATGGGTTTGAGGAAATAACGAAGAGTGGCTGCTTTAAAGTTAATGCGCTCATTTGTAGTAGTGGTTACCCGCAGGTGCAGGAGGTATTTGCCTAAGGTGGCCTGACAGGGGCAGGTCTCGGTACCGGCAAAATACAGCCAGCCCAGCAGCAGGTGCAGCAGGCGTTCGGGTTTCAGCAAGAACGCTTCGTCATTGCTGCTAAACGTCATGAAATCGGCTATACCTATCAGCGTCAGGATAAGCAAAACATCAAGTGAAAAGGCCGCTAACCTTGTCCACAGACTTGCTGACTCCGTCTTTTTATCTTGTTGGGTATAAGTAAACTGCATCACATACAATGTCGGATAAATGAGCTCTGACCGACATTATACTTAGCTGACTAAACAAAGTTACAGTAATGCGCTTAATTTAATTAAATATTTTCTTGTTTTGAGTATATAGGTATATCTGGTTTAATAATAGGTCAACATACTATTCTTAGAGTAGCGCGTATGCATGCTTCTAAAATAATCCTAAAGGCTACAAATAGAGTTGCAGAAAAGTATCTGGCAGCTGCTATCATTTATTCCGTAGCCTTGGCTGTGCTTCCTTCGCAAGGCGCCAGAAGTCTTATCGAGATCAAAGATTAAATTCAGACATGCTCTTGTTGCGCAGGGTGCTTCAGCACAAGAGTTTTTGCTAATATGTCGTGCAGGGCCTGGCGGCGTTCTGTAAAGGCGGCCATTATATACCCGAAGAGCAGGATAAGCCCCGATAGCAGCCTCCCAAAAAAGCGGCCGGTGGCACGGGAAAAAGAGATAGCATATCCTTCTGTATCCGTCACAAAAATGCCCATCGCCTGTTTACCTGGTGTGGCCTGGTAGGAGGAGCTTTCAAAACCAGCATAGTATAACCAGCCCATCACGATGCTGATGAAGTTCATCTTCAGGCGGGCTTCATAGTCATGGATATCCGGGACAAGTGGCAGCCCGATCGCCGTAAGCACCAGCGCAGAAAGAATCGATAGCAGAATCCAGTCAATCAAAAAAGCTACCAGGCGTATACTGAATTTAGCATAAGCCAGGTGAATAGGGTTTCTGTCTTCTTCCTGCGTGTAAAATTCCATCTGTTAAAATAGGCTTTACAGCTATAATACGACATACCGGGCACTTGTACAAAAAAAAGCTACCCGGCACATGCGCCAGGTAGCTTCTCAGACTGTCTTACATTCTCGTTGATTTATGATTTAGCGGGAGGTGTAAAGCGCTCCATCTTATTCTTGACAGGTTCTACGGTCTTCAGGTATTTGTATATGGCGCGGAGATCTTCTTCTTTCATGCCGGCATACATGCTCCAGGGCATGATGGTGTTTGACCCGCCAGGAGCTACTGTGGCAGGGTTTTCATGCATTTTAAAGCGTTGCACAAAAGCGTCCTCTGTCCAGTTGCCAATACCGGTCTCCTTGTCCGGAGTGATGTTGGCAGAGCGCAGGGTGCCGCCATCCGGCGTAGGGAACTCCGTGCCACCAGCTAAAAGCATTCCTTCTTTATCCCGTGGTGTGTGGCAGTCGTTGCAGGAGGCAATGGTGAGGAGATATTCGCCTTTTGACACCTCATCGTTCAGGGCTGCCTTTTGTAGCAGGGATGGGGTGTCGTTAGACGGCATGGTGCGCAGTACAAGATTTACAGGGAAGTCTGGGTCTGACTTTGGCACTTTGTGTTTGATTGGCGCTAAGGTGCGGATGTACGCAATCACAGCGTAGGCGTCTTCTGTCGTCATCTGGCTGTAGGCTTTGTATGGCATCACCGGAAATAGCGGATCACCGTCTTTGTTCACCCCTCTTGTCATCGCGCGGTAAATCTCGCCGTCTGTCCAGTTGCCTATCCCGGTTTCTTTATCTGAAGTGATGTTCCGGGCGTAAAACGTACCGGGAAACCCCAGGGAGTGGTCAAACTTGTCTCCACCTTTGCCTTCGGTGCCTTTTAGCATAGGGCCAGAGAAGCGAGAGAAGTCGCGGGTAGAGTGGCAATCGATGCAAATGGCTACGTGATTGGCAATATATTCTCCGCGTTCAACCAATGCAGGTGTCTTTTCAATTGTCATGACAGGGGCGGCATCCACGTTCGGGAAGGCGTACTGCAGATAAATGATGCCGGCGATAGCAACTGCCACCAGTGCAACTACTACGTATCCGGTAATTTTTAATGCCTTTTTCATAATTTTTTCAGATAATATTAAGTTCTGAAGCGCGTTATTACTGAGATATAAAAATTAGGTAAATATCAATTTTAAATATGATTATATCAAAGATGTATTTTGTATTATCTATATAATTTTAGTAGGTAACATTTTTGAATTGGCAGACAGCATAAAAAAAGCCGCAGACAAATTTGTCTGCGGCTTTTCTGAAGGTTAAGGGCTGTCCCTTAGTTATTTAAAGGTGTCTTTGCTGTCTACAATTCTAACATCCGTTATATTTAAATTGTAGTTGGCAATCGCCTCATCCTCTGCCAGCACCTCCTGTGGCAGGCCTTCTCTAACTAAATTCGAATAGCTCATCGGGGATGGTGTGTTGTTCAGCAGGGCTTGCTGCAGTGGCTCTGCCTCGCTGTCGTCTGTTACAATGGTAATGTAGAGGTTGTCAGTGCCCCAGTATTTCTTCACGGCATTATTCACGTCTTCCACTGTCAGGTTGGCCAGCAGCCTGTCCATTTCCTCAATATAGTCCTGGCGACCATAGAAGCGGGAGTCCATCAGGAAGCCCAGTTGCTTTTCAGTGGTCTGTATGTAAAGCTTCATGTAAGAGCGAAGGAATTTGCGCGTCAGTTCAAAATCCTCCTGCGTCATCCCGTTCTGCATCAGATTGTCTACTTCACGCATTGCCAGGCGCAGGGCAAAGTGCGCGTGCCCTACGTTAATGTCGCTTAGCTCCGCATACTGCTGCTGCAGGCCTTCCGCAATCTGCACCGGCCGAATCCAGAGGGCGTGGTAGTTAGCAGTGCGCGGCACACCCGGGTTTGGCAACTGATAGCTCCCGCCCTGGTCATACCACTCTATGTAGGAGTAGTCGCCGTAGTTCATGGAGCGGGTCGTACGGATTTTATCATATAGTTTGCCGTAGCTCTTGCGGTGCTCCCCCAAATAGGAGTTGGCGACCATTAGGGCAGCAAAGTCGTCAGCGGAGCGTGTTACAGGCATCGGCCTGCCCGTGAAAATGGCAGAGCCGAGCGCATCATCTTTTCTTATAATTTCTACCTGCACCCCATTCGGTGTGTTGGGCTCACCTGCTACCGGTATGTTTGGCCTCACATCAGGCAGTTGCGCTACATCGCTCTTCAGCTGGTTCAGGAAGGCATCGCTGTAGTTGCCGGCAATGCCAATCAGCACATTGTTTTGCGTAAAGTAGTTGCGCCAGTGATTCTTCACGTCTTCCAGTGTAATATTCGGAACGCTCGCCGAGGTGCCTTCCACCACATGCTGGTAATTGGTGCCCCGGAACAGCAGGTCTTCCAGCGCTTTCTTGCTATACTCTTCGTCTGAAGAGGCCCGGATAACCTCGTCCACAAAATTCTGCTGATTTGATTTAACCCGTTTAAAATCCTCTTCCGCAAAAGCCGGGTTCAGCAGCAGGCCGCGCACAATCGGGTAGAACTCGTTCAGGAAGTCCTGGTGCACGGCAAAGGTGAAGGTGGTCACCTCTTTGTCTACGTTCACGCCATATTCGGCTGCCCACGGAAAGATTTTGTCTTTGATTTGCGACACCGTCATGTCCTGCGTGCCGGACTCTGTTATCATCTCTGCAGTGGTAAAGGTCAGGCCTTCTTTGCCTTCGGGGTCCGTCATAGAACCGTTCTTGAACATCAGTTTGATGATGACTTTGTTCGACTCCGGCTGCTTCAACTCCACTACTTTGCCCGGGCCAAATGCCTGGCTGGCATCATAGGGAGCGGCAGTGTTCGCTGTATTGGCCGTAGTGGTGGTAGTTTGTGTATCTGTTTGCTGTGATGCCTGTGGCTGCTGGGCACACGAGGCAGCCGCAAGGGCAACAGGCAGTATATAGGCAGCTATTTTTTTCATGCTCATGTTCTTCATGTCTTTGTAAATGGGTTAAGACGCAGCTTTACTTAACTGGCGAAGCATCTGTTGGGGCAATGGTGCCTACCGTCATCGTCGCTGGGGTAAAGTATTTCTTCGCTACGCTCATCAGGTCCTGTGCCGTGATGGTATCGAATACGCTGTAAAGGTTGTTCAGCGACTCCGGGTCACCGGATAGCCAGATAAAACGCGCCAATGAGTTGGCAATGGCATCGGGGCTGTCCATGCTCATGGCAAAGGAATACTTGATGCGCGATTTGGTGTCCTCAATCTTCTTCGCATCTATCGGCTTTGTTTTCGCTTCATTCAGCGCCTTCATCAGTTCATCCTTCACGTACTGCATGTCGTCTGCGTTGAGCAGGGAGGCTGAAACCTGGATCAGGTTCGGATCGCGGGAGAACTGCGGGCCACCACCAATAAAGCGGGCCTTCTGCTCGTCTACTACCAGCTTGCGGTACAGGTCAGAATTTTCAGAAAACAGGATGGTAGACAGGATGCTCAACGCAGGCAGGTCTTTGTCTGTGTCAGAGAAAGCGGGCCCTTTGAAATTCATGCTCAGGTATGGCGGGAAACCTTCCTGTTTCACGTGTGCATAGCGGGTTTCTGTCTGCTTTGGCTCTGCCGGAATCTCCGGCTCATAGGTGCCGCGCTTCCAGTTGCCGAAATATTGCTTTGCCAGGGTATTCACGCGCTCTGGCTGCACATCGCCCACCACCACAATAGTAGCATACTCCGGGCGGTAAAAGCGGTCGAAGAAGGTAAGCGAGTAGTCGTATTGGTTCGGCATGTCTACCACATCCTCAAAAAAGCCCATGGTGGTGTGGGCGTAGGTGTGGTCTTCAAAGGCGGTGCTCACGGTTTTCTCATACAGCTGCTGGTAGGGGCTTGCAGAGTTCTTGGTGTATTCCCCCTTCACAGCACCTGCCTCTGTTTTAAAGTCGTGTACGCTGTAGTTCAGGTTCTGAAAACGGTCTGCCTCAATCTCAAACATTTTGTCCAGCATTTCGGCATTGCCGGTCATGTGGTACACGGTGCGGTCGATGGAGGTGTTGGCGTTGGCAGATGCCCCGATGGCTTTCAGGATATCGCCGTAAGCCTCTTTGGAATAATTGTCTGTTCCCCGGAACATCATGTGCTCAAAGAAGTGGGCGAAACCCGTTTTACCTTTCTCTACTTCCTCACGGGAGCCTGCGCGCACTACAATGTAAAAGGCTGCCAGTCCCGGGCTGTTATAAGGTACTGTCACCACGTTCAGGCCATTGTCAAGTTGTTCCTGGTGAATAGGGTAGGGTAGAATCTTCTCTTTCCGACTGTCCTGCGCCATCGCCGCGGGAAAGGCAAAGGTTAGCAGGAGCAGCAGTGCTACTAATCTGTTTCTCATATGTTTTCTGTTTATGCTATTTTATGATTGCCAAAAGGCATTTTGTTCTCTTAAAATTAATAAAATTGCCTCGCATGAACAAAACGCTGGCTATATAGGAACATAGTTCCGACAAAACATGCCTTTTCTCGGTGATACAGACGAAAATGTGGAACCTTAATACCGTGTTTGTGTCGGAGCAGACGTTTATTCAGTTTACGGTTAGTTTTTTCTGGCAATCCTCAACTTTTTGATAATCAATATCCTTTGAATAAACTTATACACCGAAAACCCATCTAGATTCTTCAACTGAGTCTCCAGCACAATGAACCGGCACTTTGTATTTATAGATAATTATATATAGATATTAATTAGCTGATTCCATTATAAGTAGTTACCTTGTAACAGGCAAGAAAGTACAATCCAAACAAATCCGTTTCGGGATTTTAAGCTTTACCTATTTTTGTTTGCCCATCACTTATTCTACTGTAATAGTATGAAGTTAATTTATGTATTGAGTGCTCTTGCGCTAACAGTCACAGTTGGTTGTAACAATCAGCCGGAAAAGGCACAAGCAGAGGTTGTAGAGAAAGAAACAGTTAGAGTGGTAGAGGTGGAAGCGCCAGCCGAAAAAGTCGTTGTTAAAGAAGACAAAGGAACATCAATCAAAATAGGGCCCGATGGTGGTTCTGTTAAAACTAAGGGTGTGGATGTGGAAATAGAACATTAGATTATCTTGGTTCAAAACAAAAAAAGCCGGTCAATCAGATCGGCTTTTTTTGTTTTGAACCAAGATAATGTGAGTTTATGCTCTGTTAGCTGGTCTGGTTTACATTTCTGCGCCTTGTCTGATCCCTCATTTCTACAAGTAAAGATAAGATGAGAGGTTTTATTTTTAAAGTAAACGCTAACTGGCTGGTGCAGCCGAAGCCTGAAGCTTTGCAAGGGTTAAGGCTGCACTGGGTTACCCACTGTAGTTCTGTTAAGCAACTTTCACTTGTCTGTTGAGAAGTTCAACTTTGAAGTTAACCTTTGCCTCAAGTGCATTAAATACTTTTAGAATGGTATCAATTGTTACATTAGTGGCGTTATTCTCAAGTCGGGATATTTGGGCTTTCTTCACTCCTACAAGCTGCCCAAGTTGCTCCTGCGTCAGGTTTCTTTCTTTTCTTGCTGCTTTAATCATGTCCCCAATCAACTCCAACTTGAGCTCGAACTCGTAATTGTCACGCTCCGGCGTTCCTTTCAATCCTATAAGCCTGTCTTCGGCTTCGCTCAATGAATATCTTTTCATGATTACTTTTCTTTAAAATAGATTTCCCGAATACGTTCGGCCCTGTCAATCTCTTTTTTATCAACTTTGCTGGTTTTCTTGACGAAACCATGCGTGGCGAGTACAAGTGTTTCTTTCTTGTCTGTTTTATCCCAGAAGGCAAGAAGTCTGTACTGAAGTCCTGCATACAGAGTCCTGAATTCCCAAATTTCGTTCGTTAGCTTTTTGAATAGCTTAGGGTCGGTGTGGAACTGCGCTCTCCGGATATTCTGAAGTATTTTCTCTCGGTGCTTCAGTTCAAGCGATTCCAAATACTTGAAAGCCTCCTCTAGCAAGTCAACTTCAAATTTTTGTTGCATTAGTTCGTATCTTTAGATACTGCCAAAGATAAAGAAAAGTTTCCTTTTATGTAAACTTTTAATGGCTCCTATTGTGGGCAACGAACTTGGCTATAAGGTGGCGCAGCTAACTTATAGGTGTTGTTGCACTTTGTGATTTATTCGTATTGAGAATTTCTATATTCTTGAAGTCTTAGCCCTTCAGAACTTTGCCAGCCATTCTTAAAGGTCTCGTATGACATCTTTTGAACCCTTTGAAAAAGTCTTTCAATAACACTTACAAACTCATCATTCAATATCTGCTCCTCTTTCAAGGATTCAGACCGTAATGGGACAGGGTAGCGCCCCCAATAGGGAATTGCCTCTTGAGCTATATTGCAAATAGTCTTTTCTGCTTCTGTTAATGTTAGGTCTTTAGCTATACTTACTAAATTCAGCAATGAGTGATTCTTAATTTTATTACTCAGAGCCCCATTAATTATATGAGTAGGCTCTTGAGCTACTAACAAGCCCTTAAGAGCATTTTCTAAAGCAAATCCAGAAAGCAGAATATATGATCTAGACACCGTTGGTCTATTTGGTCGCATTCCTCCATTATAATCGGTTGAAGCCACAAAGGAATTGCCTACTTCTTTCAATAGAATTCTCGCAGAGTCCATTAGCTCATCTGCATAACTGTGCCATTCTGTTGGAGAGGCAGATAAAGTAAACCTCTGATTAGGTGTTAATTCCATTGATTTTCATTAAGTACAACGGTACTCGTGTAGCAGAGGCGCAGCGTCAGCAAGCCTTACTGCTACACCGTGTTACCTGCTTTTGTTTTTCTATTTCTTCGCAGATTCCAGTAAACCCACCATCTGCTCATACCATTCAAGGTATGCTCCGTCTGGCTGAAACTTGCTCTTAAACTCTTTGAAATAAACATCTGCTTTTTCACTTCCCGAAGCTGCTGCAATCATCAGGCTGTTAGCTAATCGCATTTTATTCTCCGTATACTCTTCGGTAGCTCCACTCTGCTTTTGCCATTGAGTAGATTCATATTCTTGTAGCGACTGCTCGACTTGGCTTTGGCTATACTTAACTTCAGAATTCAGTTTCTTTTCCCTTTCGAGCTTCCCATTTTCATAATAGAAGTACTCGGTAAGCCACTTCTTCTTTACAAACTCTCGATTATTACCTAAAGCCAATAACTCTAATTTTTGTAGCTGTAGTGTATCCTGCTTATACCTGATTTCATATTCTTCGACTGCGCTCCAAAAGTCAATGATGCTGTCCTTTCCACACTCTGACAGCACAAACTCAGAGTATATTTTTCTTCCTTCTCGTAATTCTGGATAGCCACAAATAAGAAGTTTGCTACCGTTTGAAAAAATAAAAGATGTGTCAGGTTCTGATTCTACAAACTTAGAAGCTGCACATTTATCACAGCCACCTTCAGAGGCAACTGTACTGCCTACTTCTTCTGTTTCAGCTACTTGCACTACTTCCTGCTGCTGTTTAGGAGCACAACCAGTTATAAGTAGGAAAAGAAGTAAGTATAGATTGTTCATAATTTCTATTGCAGGTAACTTGTATATAAACGAAATTATTCCGTTTAGCCGCCCAGCGGGTGTCGTATAAACGGAACCGGACTAATGAATATACTATATATGCCAGGCAAAATAAAGAAATAAAAAAAGCGTTACTTCTCAAAAACAAAACCCGCCCCTTTGCATATAGAGGCGGGTTTTGCTGTTATTCTTTTATGATGTTAGAGTCAGATGTGCCGAAATAGGACAGAGGTTGCCACTTGCTGAAGGCAGTCTCTTCCATATGACTTTACACCAGCTCCGGTGTTCTGTCTTCCTCCGGCTGATCCTGTACAAGTTCCGGTACAGTTGTCTCTACCAGGCCGGTTTCCGGCTGCAGGTCAAACTCACCTTCCCAGCGCGCTACTACGGCGGTGGCAAGGCAGTTGCCGGTTACGTTGATAGAGGTGCGGGCCATGTCCATCAGCTCATCAATACCAAGAATGGCAAACACCGGCCACACCGGCAGGTTGAAAGAAGCAACGGTACCTAATAGTATCACCAAAGAGGCACGCGGCACACCCGCCACACCTTTACTTGTCAGCATCAGCGTAAACACCATCACCAACTGTTGCTCCCAGCTCAGCGGGATTCCGGCCGCCTGCGCCACAAATACGGAGGCCAGTGCCAGGTACAAGGTAGTGCCATCTAGGTTAAAGCTGTAGCCAGTTGGCATCACAAAGGCAACGATTCTGCGTGGCACACCTAACTTCTCCATCTCTTCCATGGCACGGGGCAACGCCGCTTCAGAACTGGTAGTGGCAAAGGCAATGGAAACCGGCCCGGACACAGCCTTCAGGAAGCGCCTGATGGGGATACGGGCAATCAGCGCCACCGGTAGTAGCACCAGCAGTACGAACGCCAGGAGCGCCACATACAAGGTGGCCAGCAACTGGAACAGGTTCAGGAGAATTCCAAAACCCATGTGGCCTACCGTATAGGCTATGGCTGCGCCCACTCCTATAGGGGCGAAATACATGATGATGTTCGTGAATTTGAACATGGTTTCGGAGAGGCTCTCGCAGAAGTCCAGCATTGGTTTGCGCTTTTTCTCGTTCACCATGGCCAGGCCAATCGCAAACAGCACACTAAATACCACAATCTGCAGTACCTGGCCCTCTACAATTGATTTGGCTATGTTTTCCGGGAACACGTGCAGGATAATGTCAGCGGCAGATTGCTTCACAGGAGCTGTGATCTCTTCCTGGCCTTGTGCAATAACACTGGAGTCGATGCCCTCGCCGGCTTTGCTCAAGTTGATAGCTGCCAGACCGATGAAAAGCGCCAGGGTGGTGACAATTTCAAAGTAGACAATGGCTTTCCAGCCCATGCTGCCCACCTGCTTCAGGTTGGAGTGGCCCGCTATGCCTACTACCAGCGTAGCAAAAATAAGCGGGGCGATAATGGTCTTAATGAGTTTAAGAAAGACTTTGCTCAGCACATTCAGGTTGGTGGCGAAAGTCGGAAAATCGTAGCCGATTTCAGCGCCCACTACCATGCTGATGAGAATCCAGGTGGTAAGTGTGCGTTTCTGCAGGCCGTAGAGCAGGAGCACACTGATACCTGCCCAGCGTACTGCCATCAAGGCTTCAGCCGGCAAAGAAATAAAGCTGTACTGCTGCAGCACAGTAAGTATGGCCGCTATGGTAATGCACAACAGCGTGGCCATGGGTAAAAAAGACTTTTTCATAAAGGATATAAGGTAAAAAACGCCTGCCAATCATGGCAGTCGCCGGAAAAAGCCTTTGTAGGAAATGCGTCTGTAAAGCCTTTAGTAAGAGCAATTGCCGACAGGGCACAGCTACATTAGCTTAGCAAATATAGGGGCAAAAAGCACATCTGCAAACAGGTGGAATATGATTTGAAAACTATTTTTTGAGGCAATAAACAGCGGCACAGGGAAACTTTCTACATCCTTTTAAGTTGGAGGTAGTAAGAATAGCTTTTTAGGCTAAAAAGATGCAATTTATGCTTTCTGAGATTATCTAAATTACCCTATAAATATGCTGACATGGCGCATAGAGGTGCTGCACCTCAAACTGAAGTACACCTGGAAGATTGCCCGGAATGCCAGCGACGAGAAGCTGAATTTTCTGGTGCAGGTAACAGACGGTACCTTCAGTGGCTTTGGTGAGGCGGCGCCAAACATACGCTATGGCGAAACCCCTGAACTGTTGTTGCAGCAGTACCAGGTGCTGCTAATGGCGGGGCTGGCTAACATTAACAGTATGGAGGCCCTGATTCAGTTGCTGCAGGAGCATCCGCCGGTAAATTCGCTGCGCTTTGCCATTGAGTCTGCCTATCTTCATTATTTCTGCCAGCATAAAAGCATTGCTGTGCACCACATGCTGGGCCAGAAGGCACCGGAACAGCAGGCCACCTGCTACTCGCTGCCAATTATGGAGCCCGGACTGGTGCAGGAGTTTATTCGTGCCAACAACCTGAACCGATTCAATAGCCTGAAGGTAAAGGTGAACCACCAGCAGGGGCTCGACATGGTGCAGGAGGTTCTGAAAGCCACGTCACGAAAGGTGGTGATAGACGGGAACGAGAGCTGGCAGAACCCCGACGAGCTGATGAATTTCCTTAATGCGCTGGACCCGAACCAGGTGCTTTTTGTGGAGCAGCCTATGCCTGCCTCGCATGCCGCCGCTTATGCGCATATCAAAGAGATCAGCCCCGTCCCCCTTGTGGCAGATGAGTCTGTAACGGATATGGCAGACTTCCAACTGCTACAAACGCAATTCCATGGCATTAATATCAAGCTCATGAAGGCCGGTGGATACCTCAATGCCGTCCGGCTGCTGCAGGAGACGCGGAAGCACGGCATGATGGCAATGCTCGGCTGTATGGTGGAAACATCCCTGGGAATCTGGTCGGCCATGCAACTGAGCAGTGCCTTTGACTTCGTAGACCTCGACGGCTTCCTGATTCTGGAGGAAGACCCGTTTAAACTTGTGCGGGAGCAGGATGGTGTTTTATATTTAAAGTAAACCATATTGGCACTGCCGCTGTTGTTATGTTAGTTGTTTGAACAATGATTCTTAACTTTTGGGAGTTTTTGTTGTTATTGACTGATTTTTAAAACATTACTAAAATAAATGGTATATTGTTTGTATATTAAGTGTATGTACATAGATTTGTAGCACTTTTAGGATTTTAGTCTTAGAATGAAGATAGAAGAAGAAATAAAGCAAAGCACCTTTAAAAGTGAGTATCAGAAAGCCCACATTAACCTGATTTATACATCCGGTTGGGTGCAGCAGGCACAGGCGGCTCTTTTTAAGCCATTCGGAGTAACGCTGCCGCAGTATAATGTATTGCGGATTCTGCGTGGGCAGTACCCCAAGCCAGCTACCATTAGCCTGCTGATTGAGCGCATGCTGGACAAAACATCCAACGCTTCCCGCATTGTAGACAAACTGGAGGCAAAAGAGCTTGTAACAAGGAAGCAGTGCCCTGCTGACCGCCGGACTGTTGATGTGCTGATTACAGAGAAAGGACTGGCTTTGCTCAAGGAAATGGATGAATTGGAAAGCGGGGAAGGTACTGGCATCACTAACCTGACAGAACAGGAGGCAGAGCAGTTGAGCGATTTACTCGATAAAATCAGAAAGTAAGCCTTATCATACCCAAACCATAGACTGCATAATTCATCAGCAAGAAAATACGACAAGCTTATGCTATCACTGGGCCTGCCTGCAAGACAGTCTACTGTAACTGCCAGAAAGCAACTGTTATCGATAGCTCACGAAGCCACGCAATGTAGCTGGAGGGCGGCTTCTTCTTTTTAACTTACTCCCTGAGTACAATCCGCTAAAACATTAAGCCAACAGCGGTGTTAGCAGTGGTATGATTTGCTGCAGGCATGCTTTTCAACTTTCAGCAACAGGTTTCAAAGGGGCAAAATATACCTTGAAAGGGAAGAGAAGCTTTTTAATGCATGGTGTCAAAATATTTTAGAGCTATCTGAACTAAATTTCATCTAAAGTGTTTGTACATTAAATGTAGATACATATATTTGCGTCGTATTCCAGAGCAAAGGCCCGGGACTTAAAATTAGAAATACTTAAACAAATCAAACCAATGAAAAGAACAGCTATTTACGCTTCATTTGCAGCAGCACTTTTGTTCACAGCTTGCAGCGAGGGCTCCACTGAAACTGAAACCACTTCAGAAGTAACAACCGAGGCAACAACAGAAGCAACTGCCGCTGTTGAAGGAGAAACATACAACGTTGTAACTGAGCAAAGCGAAGTTAACTGGAACGGTAAGAAAATTGGTGGCGAGCATTCTGGAAATATTGAGCTACAGAATGGTGAGTTGGTAGTAGCCAACGACCAATTGGTTGGTGGTAACCTGGTAATCGATATGAACACGATATCAAACACCGACATCACAGCTGAAGAAGACAACCAGAAGCTTGTAGGTCACCTGAAGTCTGACGATTTCTTTGGTGTTGAGAAGTACCCAACGGCTACGTTCGAAATCACAAATGTTACGCCAGTTGAGAATGCCGCCGCTGGTGAGGCAACTCACAATGTAACAGGCAACCTGACTATCAAAGAAAAGACAGAGCAGGTTAGCTTCCCGGCTGTTATCAATGTAAACAACGGAACGGCCACTGCCAAAGCAGATGTAACCGTAGACCGTTCTAAGTTTGATGTGCGTTACGGCTCTAACAGCTTCTTCGATGACCTTGGCGACAAAGCTATCGATGACAACTTCACTATCACGTTTGATGTAACTGCACAGAATACCTCCAATGCAACTGCACAGAACTAAATAAACCTGTTTTTATTTCGATTTCCGCTCCACTCTTTTCGAAGGGTCGGAGCGGTTTTCGTTTTAGCCCATGCCGTTCTATTGCGCGGCAATACCTACCTTTGCCCGGGCAAACTCCTGATTTGAAAATGAACCGGATACGACATTCTTATTTTGCGCTGTTGCTACTTGCCTTGTTCTCCATAGGCTGTACAGAAGATGAAAGTACTGATGCACAAGCTATTGTGGATGCCGCCATTGCCGCACACGGCGGCGAGCGGTTAGACCAGGCTGTAGTGACCTTTGAGTTCCGCGACAGGCAGTACCGCGCCCTGCGCGATAACGGCGCCTTTGTTTACAGCCGCACGTTCACCGACGATTCTACAGGGCAGCGCATGCACGATGTGCTCAGCAACAGTGGCTTTAAACGGACAGCAGACGATACGCCGGTAGATGTGCCACAGGAGCGGCAGGAGGCGTTCAGTGCTTCTGTTAATTCTGTAATATACTTTGCCCTGCTGCCTTACTTTTTAAACGATGCCGCTGTGCAGAAGGAGTATTTGGGCGAGACTACGATAGAAGGGGAGCCTTACCATGAAGTGCGGGTCACGTTCGCGGCAGAGGGTGGGGGAGAAGACCACGAGGATGTATATGTGTATTGGTTTCATCAGCAGCGCCACACCATGGACTACCTCGCTTACAACTTCAGGGAAGAGGATGGAAGCATAGGCACCCGCTTCCGGGAGGCCACCAATCCCCGGGAGGTAGGCGGTGTCCGTTTCCAGGATTACATCAACTATACCTCTAAAGAAGATGTCCCCCTCGAAAACTACGAGAAAGCTTTTGAGGCAGGCAATCTGGAGAAAGTATCAGAAATCAACCTGGAGAACGTGGAGGTGAGAGAGCTAGAGTAAATTTTGATTTTTGAATGACTGAATAATTGAATGTTTCTCTATTCAGTCATTCAAAAATCAGTTATTCAAAATTAAACTCCCTCCACCTCAAACTCCTGTGGCAAAGCAGCAGGCACTGGCTTACTTCGGCTGTGTATTTGCTGTAGAAAGTCGTCTACAGCCGATTTATACTCCAGGTGATAATCCTCGTGCAGGTTCTTGCGGATGAGCTGTATAGTGCGGAGCAGCAATCGGGCGGTGGCGGTGTAAAAGCCTTTGTAGTAGCTGTCGAACTGTCCGGTGAAGTTATCGAAAATGAGGCGCAGCGTGTACAGGTGCAAATCTATCTCAGCCTTCTTGTCTTTTGTGATACGCTTGAACCGGGCTATTTCCTTTACCGCTTTGCGCAGGGCCTTTGTCAGCGCCTTGGCCAAGCTCCGGCCACTGGCATTTAGCAGCAACTCATGAATTTTGTCTGTACTCTGCTCATACACCTCTTCCAGCGTTACCTCTTCTATCAGCTCAAACGAGAGCAATTCGTACAGTTCGGCATCACGGCGGGCAGCTTTCAGAATAATGGCTTCTTTTTCTTTGTCGCTCAATTGTTTTACTGCCTGGCGAAAGGCCGGAGAAATGGCTGGCATAAGAGCGTGTTTAATTTCTTGAAAGCGAAAATGGTTGAGCCTCAGTTCTGATACGGTTCACTTTGACAGTGAAAGCACCAGTATGGTACGCAAAGATAGCAGCTTCAGATTTTAAAAGCGTGCATTTACAGCCATGAAGGTTAAAACACTCACATGCGCTGACTTACTCCGGAAGGTTTTGCAGGTCGAGCAGGTCCTGTTGGCGGGCAGTGGCTTTCTTGTTTTTCTTCAGGTCGTTTAGGCTGATATAGTTTGCCATGGTATCGCCAAAGGGCATTGTCACTCTGTTTTCCCAGCAAGCGGCAAAATCAATGCCTGCCATTCCGGTGGTGAGGTCGATGCGGTTTGGCGGGTAACCCAGTTGCACAATTATATCCGGGGTGGTCAAATCCTCCAGGTTTACCTCTTTTTCTGTATACCCGAGCGCATGCAGTACCTCTAGCGCTTTCCTGGCATTCTCTACCGTGGTGTCAATCCAGATGTCAATGTCGCCGGTGTAACGGGGATAGCCGTAGAGGGCAACGGCAAAGCCGCCTGCTACCATATATGCTACACCACTGGCATTAAACTCTTTTACAAACTCATGAAAATTGTGTGTCAGCTCCATTTGTACTAGTAAGCTATACTGTTTCCGCAGGTGCTCCACTGCCGCAATGCGCGTAACCGGGGGCTGCGAAAGCCAGTATGATAAATCATTGTTGCTGTCCGACAATCTTTTTTTGCTAACCACTCTGCTTGCCGGTTGGGGCAGAGGGGCGCTTGCTTTGTTATCCAAAATAGAAATCCGTTACTGATGGCTGCTACAAAGCCTACGGAAAAGCAGCGGTTAGGGTATATGACTGCAGCAATAGCAGTAGCCATATACAAAAGTATAAACTTTATCTGTTTAGGGCAACATGTTACAGCGCCAGGCACAGCAGTTACAGCGGAAAATGCCATTTTGCATTGCGCAATGACTACTGTCTTAAGGCAGAAAAGCAGCAGGTAATTAAATAGAAACCGGAATCAAAGAGGCGCCGGAATTGTTAAAATAAACAGCTAAACTGAAAGCCGGAAGCTGAAAGAAAAGGCACTGGACAAAGCCCGCAGCTTCGTTAAGTGCTTAATTATTCGTATTTTTGCATTATGAATTGGGAGAGAGAAATTTTACACAAAGAAGAGGTTGAGGTAGAGTTGCTGGAGGAGAGTACTGACCTGCGCAACCTCGTTGTCTATAACGACGACGTAAACACCTTCGACCATGTGATAGAGACGCTTATTAAAGTGTGCCGTCATACACAGGAGCAAGCGGAACAGTGCACCATGCTGATCCATTACAAAGGCAAGTGTACCGTAAAAGTAGGCTCTTACGAAGAGCTGATGGGCATGTGTACCAGCCTGCATCAAAAGGATCTGTCAGCTGACATTGAGTAGAAGAGGAGACTGAATGAATTTTCCGTCGAAGTTGATTGAGAATGCCGTGGAGGAGCTGGCAAAGCTCCCGGGTATAGGGAGGAAAACTGCGTTGCGTTTGGCGCTGCACATGCTGAAAGAAGAGTCGGAAGAAACCTTTTTGCTGGCAGAGTCGCTGGTGAAGATGCGCACTGATGTGAAGCATTGTAAGCAGTGCTATAATATTTCGGATACAGAAATCTGCAGCATCTGCTCTAATCCCCTGCGCGATAAAAGCGTGCTGTGCGTGGTGAGCGATATCCGGGATGTAATTGCCATTGAGAATACCTCGCAGTACAAGGGACTTTATCACGTGTTGGGCGGTGTTATATCACCACTGGAAGGAGTGGGCCCGTCTGATCTGGAGATAGAATCACTGCTGGAGCGCTTACCGAAATCTGAGGTAAAGGAAATTCTGCTGGCTATCAGCCCTACAATGGAAGGCGACACCACTGCCTTTTACCTTACCCGCAAACTCCGCGACCAGAACCTGCGCATTACCACCATTGCACGCGGTGTGCCTGTAGGCGGCGAACTGGAGTATACCGATGAGATTACGCTTGGCCGGAGCATTGTGGAGCGAACTGCCTACGGCAAAGTATAGCAGGCTTTCCGGCAGCTAAGGAAATGTACAGGACACTGTAACAGATAACTTGCCGAAATAAAAAAGTCGCAAAAGAAAACTCTACTGCTTCCTCCTTTACCAAGATAAGTGTATTCATGCCGCTGGTAAGCACATAGGAATCATTGCTATATATACTAATAAGGTAATACTACCCTTGGTTGGACATTGTAAGATGTTTGATCAGGGGTAAACGCTTTATATACTTTAGTGAATAATATATTAAAATTAGTATACATATTAAGAAACAACTTTTTCAAGGTTTCGTTAAGTCATTATATTCTATATATACCTAATATGGAATATACCTAAAGAAGGAAAAGTACATGTTGATTATCAAAGGCTTTTATTGCTGATGATGAACGTTCCTGCACGAAAGACTTTACGGTGGTTTAAGTTACCTTTATTGTTTCCACAGCTCTATGATATTTCTGCCGCGGTATGAAAGAACTTATAAACATCTTAGAAATAGGGTGCTCCTTGGAGCTTACAGTCTTCTAATAATACTCTTACTCGCCCCACTTACGTCTTCAGCACAATTTATTACCCGCGGCGACGCCGTTAAGCTGTCTGACCAGTGCTTTAAAATTACGGAAGACAAAGAATGGCGTTACGGTTACATCTGGTGGAAAGAAAAAATAGACCTGTCCGAGCCTTTAGAACTTGAGTTCACAATTTATCTGGGTACTAAAGATTTGCCTGGGGCGGATGGTATTGTCTTTCTGTTTCACAACGACCCACGGGGTTTGGAGGCGAGAGGTAGGTTGGGTGAAGCCTTTGGTATTGGAGCACCGGACCCTGTCAGCCCCTCTGTTGCAATAGAATTTGATACGCATAACAACACCAATGGCAGTTATATTGACAACAATACCGACATAACTGCAGACCATACTACTGTTTTCTACAATGGAAATACGGCTGCCCCAGAACTTCCTCCTGTGCCTATAGACCCTAACAACGAAGATGTAGAAAATAACCAGTGCCACACTTATACTATTAAGTGGAATCCTGATACGAAAGAGTTAAAACTGTTTTTTGACGGTGCAGAACGATTCACGCATAAAGATGATATTGTAAAGAATGTTTTCAATGGAAACTCAATGGTGTACTATGGATTTGCAGGCGCTACGGGGGGGCTATATAATGAACAGACCATTTGCCTGCAAGACCTGAACAGCAAACCCGCTGCCAATGATGACGCTGCTCAGGCAGTGCCCGGAAAACCAGTTACAGTAGCGGTCTTAGAGAATGATACACATACAACTGGCAGCCCGCTTACTTTAACCCGCATTGTAAAGGAGCCCAAAAATGGAACGGCCGTTATCTCCGGAGATAAAATTGTCTATACACCAAGTGTATGGTTTCAGGGTAATGATGTCTTAACCTATTATGAAACCAGTGACGCTGGTTCTACCCAATGCTATAACAAAATTGCAACGGCGCAGGTCATAATAGATGTGGCTTGTCCATCTTCTTTACCGCCGGTAGAACTGATTGCCACTGGTAATACTGCCTTCTGCGAAGGAGGCAGTGTGATACTAAGTGCTTTGGGACAGGCAGCGGATGCTAAATTTACCTGGAAGCGAAATGGGCTTCTTATTGAAGGCAATAAGCCTGAGTTGGCAGCTACAGTAGCTGGTGAGTATGCCGTTAATGTGGAAACAATATGCGGCACAGTGACTTCCAACACAATAACAGTTACAACCATACCTTTGCCTATGGTCCAAGCAGTGACAGGAAGTGCCAGGTGTGAGCCCGGCACTATGACTTTAACAGCAACGGGAGGGGAAGAAGGTAACTACAGATGGTATAACGTAGCAGAGGGAGGTGTTCCTTTTCCAGATGCCAGCAGTAGCACGTTCACCACACCTCACCTTGATGCCACCACCACCTATTATGTTTCTTTTATAGGCGGAAACGGTTGCGAAAGCAAACGCTCTCCTGTGCAGGCTGTCATAGTAGTTTTGCCTGATATAGACCCTTACACGGAGGTCGCTATAAGCAGGGGCCAAACCATCAGACTGGGGAAGGGGAACACTACACCCGGTATCCGCTACGAGTGGTCTCCTGCCACGGGGCTGGATGACCCTTACAGCGCCACCCCGCGTGCAAACCCTACTGAAACCATTACCTATACAGTGGTAGCCACTACGCCTGCAGGATGCCAGATAACAGGGCAGGTGCACGTTTTTGTGCGCCGGGATATTGTAGTCCCGAACGCTTTTTCTCCGAATGGCGACGGTGTGAACGAAACATGGGAAGTAGAAACCCTGGAAGATTACCCCGATGCCCGGGTAGAGGTGTTTGACCGCTGGGGAACCAGGATCTATGAAAAGGTACGCTATATAAACGAATGGAACGGCACCTATAAAGGCCAGCCATTGCCTGTGAGTACTTATTTCTATGTGATTACGCTAAGTGAAGACATTCCAAAACACGGGAAAAAAATAGTAGGATCCGTTAGTATTGTTCACTAAAAGGCAGCTATGAACGTCAAGACTTTTACTTTTTTACTTATTTTGATGTTATTGCCTTTGCTGGTGCTTTCGCAGCAGAAGCCGCAGTATAGCCAGTACATGATCAACAATTACCTGCTTAATCCTGCTATTACTGGCATTGAAGATTATGTGGATATAAAATCAGGCTTCCGAAACCAGTGGACAGGCATAGACGGCTCACCCAGCAACTTCTATCTCAGCGTACACACCAAGTTATCCAAAGACAAAAGCACCTCCGGCAGCAATTCACCCTCCTTTGTAGGGGCCAGAGAGCCGCGGAATATTTACCGGAAGTATAGTACAGAACCGCACCACGGAATAGGTTTGCTCCTGTTGCATGACAAAATAGGTCCCTTCACCCGAATAGAGGCCAACGTGTCCTATGCCTACCATGTGCCGCTGACGGACGAGATAAAACTGGCGGCAGGCGCCTCTGCGGGTGTTACACAGCATGCACTGAATGGCAATAAGTTGATATTTGCCAACCCGGCTGATGCAGCAAGTGCAGGCTGGACGGTACACCGCCCAAACCTCAGGCTGGGCATGTGGCTGTATTCCGCCAATTTCTATGCTGGCGTTTCCGCCAGTGAGCTCATTAGTAACACAGTTTCTGCAGGAGATGATAGGGGGATAGATATCAATTATGATAACCACTACTTCCTTACAGCTGCCTATAAAGTTCCAGTTGCTGAAAAGCTCGATGTGATACCCTCCGTTATGCTGAAGCTGTTGCGGCCCCTACCTGTATCCGCTGATTATAACCTGCGTGCCATTTACGATAATAAGTTATGGGCCGGGGTGTCTTACCGGCAAAACGACAGCTTTGCTTTTCTGGCTGGCATTACCTGGAACCAGGTTTTTGATTTAGGATACTCCTATGATGCAGGTGTAAGTTCTTTAGGTGGCGTTAGCCACGAGGTAGTGTTAGGAATGCGTATCCCTAACAAACACAAAATAGTGTGCCCCCAGAACCTGTGGTAGCAGAAAACCTTTAGCTGTAACAGACCTTAGCGGCTTCAGAAGCAGTTTGCTATCTTTTTTCTCCTGTTTTCTTTTTGATTCTCAAGCCTTCTTGCCAATTTACCTGCTAAAGCCACACCAGCAACAGCTAAAAATTGCAAAGGTGGAATTCTGTGGCTTTATGACTAAATTGCCAGCTTAATGTTAAAAGAAATGCAAAACACAGAGGAAGTAAGATCAGCACTGTCAGACAGAATCCAGGCCCTGTCTGAATCTCAGACAATAGCCATGGCTAAAAAAGCGCGTGAATTGGCTGCTCAAGGGTTTGATGTGATCAACCTAAGCTTTGGAGAACCTGATTTCCAGACGCCGCAATATATTAAAGATGCCGCCAAGAAAGCTATCGACGATGGCTTTACCTTTTATACGCCAGTACCCGGCTACCCGGAACTGCGCCAGGAGATTGTAAATAAGTTTAAGCGCGACAATAACCTGGACTATAAGCCGGAAAACATCGTGGTTTCAACCGGTGCAAAGCAAAGTATAGCCAATGCAGTAATGTGCCTTGTTAACCCGGGTGATGAAGTAATCATTTTCTCTCCATATTGGGTATCGTATGAAGAAATTGTAAAGCTGGCCGAGGGAATTTCGGTGCCGCTCATGGGCAGCCTTGAGAACGACTTCAAAGTGACAGCTGCGCAACTGGAGCAAGCCATTACCTCTAATACGAAACTGGTGATGTACTCTTCGCCAAGCAACCCTACCGGTGCTGTGTGGGACGAAGAAGAGCTGCGTGCCATTGCGAAAGTACTGGAGAAACACCCGCAGGTGTATGTGATAGCAGATGAGATTTACGAGTACATCAACTTCGAGGGCAAGCACTTCAGCCTCGCCTGCGTGGATTCCATCAAAGACCGCGTGGTAACGGTGAACGGCTTCTCTAAGGGGTATGCCATGACAGGCTGGCGTGTAGGTTATATGGCCGCACACAAGGAGATTGCCTCTGCCTGCGATAAGCTGCAAAGCCAGATTACATCCGGCACCAGCTCCATCTCTCAGAAAGCCGCTGTTGCCGCCTTGCAGGGAGGAAAGGCATCTTCGCTGGAGATGACAGAGGCTTACCGCCGCCGCCGTAACCTGGTACTCGACATGATGAACGACATAGAAGGCTTTAAAACATACCTGCCGACTGGCGCATTTTATATCTTCCCGGATGTAAGCGCTTATTTTGGCAAGAGCCACGAAGGCAAAACCATCGAGAACTCAGAAGACCTGAGCATGTTCCTGCTGGCTGATGCCCACGTGGCCGCTGTAGGTGGAGAGGCTTTCGGAGCATCGCAATGTATCCGTTTCTCTTTTGCCGCATCCGACGAAAAACTGACCGAGGCTTTCCGACGCATTAAGAGCAGCCTCGCAAAACTGCAGTAATGACTCAATTTTCAAGCTTAAAGGCTTTGTTTGAAGCCTTTAATGGGCTTCAGGTGCTGGTGGTGGGAGATGTGATGATAGATTCCTATTTATGGGGAAAGTCAACACGCATCTCACCAGAAGCACCTGTACCCATTGTTAATGTAGTAAAACGGGAAAAGCGCCTGGGCGGGGCGGCCAACGTAGCGCTCAATATACAGGCCATGGGTGCCACTCCGTTGCTTTGCTCTGTGATTGGCGACGACCAGGACGGGGCGGATTACCTTCGCCTGATGGAAGATAAGGGTCTGTTGACGGAAGGCATTGTGCAGAGCCTGGAGCGGGTAACCACCATCAAGCACCGCATTATTGCCGGCGCACAGCAGCTGCTGCGCGTAGATTCAGAGATAGAGCACAACCTGACGGATTACGAAGAGCGCCACCTCGAGGAACGCTACCTGCAACTGCTCGACAAAGCCGATGTCATTATTTTTGAAGACTACGACAAAGGCGTTTTCTCGGAGCAGAACATCCGGCGCTTTCTGCAGCTGGCCAACGAGCGCAACATTCCAAGCGTTATCGATCCTAAAAAAAAGAACTTCCTCAGCTATGTAGGCTGTACCTTGTTTAAACCGAACCTGAAAGAGCTGAAAGAGGGCCTGAAGGTAGAGTTCGCCGATGAGAACCGGCCTGCCTTTGAGGAAGCCGTGGCTGAGCTGCAGGAGCGCCTGCGGGTGCAGCAGGTGCTGGTTACGCTTTCAGAGCGGGGCGTGTTCGTGGCTGAAGGGGAAGAAAAGACATATATCGGGGCGCACCGCCGTTCCATCTCCGATGTGTCGGGAGCCGGCGACACGGTGATTAGTATTGCGGCGCTGTGTATAGCCCTGCGCACATCAAAAGAGTTTATGGCTGGCCTCAGTAACTTAGGCGGAGGGCTGGTGTGTGAGCAGGTGGGGGTAGTGCCTATAAACAAGTCGCGGTTGTTTGAAGAGGCCGCGCACATAAGGTTGTTTGAAAAGAATGAACACAGAGTCGTTAAATAGATTTTTATACGGCAGTAAGTTGACGGCGTATACCATTATGCGCCGCACCACTTATGTGCTGACACTATTGGCAATAGGATTACTGGTTTACGCGCATGGGGTCGTCGAAAGCCCAGAGCAGCTACAGGTGTTGTTTTACGCTATCGATGCTATACTCGTCACCTTCGTGCTTATTTACATCCTGCGCATTCTCTATGCCTTTGAGCGAGTCAAGTTCCTGAAGCGCACCTGGTTTGAAGGGATTCTGATGATCATCATTTTTCTCAACGAATTCTCTACGTATGTTCTGGGTTATCCGCTCATTTATAACGTTTTTGAGGGGATTGGTATACCGCTCTCGGTGGAGTTTTACCGGGTGCTGGTGTCGCTGTACATGTTGGTGCTGCTGGTTGTGGAATTGCTCGAGACGCAGGTGCACCTGAAAGCAATTCAGATAAAGCCGTCTATCACGTTCCTCCTCAGCTTTATCTCGCTGATTCTAATAGGAACTGGCTTGTTAATGCTCCCCAAAATGTCTAACTCACCAGATGGCATCAGCTTCCTGGACGCATTGTTTACGGCCACCAGTGCCTCCTGCGTAACTGGACTGGCGGTAGTAGATACGGGCACCTACTTTACTTTTGCCGGGCAGGTGGTGATTTTGCTGCTCTTCCAGATGGGGGGATTGGGAATACTGACCTTTGCCACGTTCTTTGCCTCACTCATGCGGCAGGGAGTGGGCATTAAGCAGCATGTTGCCATGCACGAGCTACTGGACAGCGAGTCGCTTTTTTCCACAAAGAACCTGATGCGCAGGCTCATCTTCCTGACGCTGACAATAGAAGGTATAGGGGCTTTGGGTATCTTCCTGACGTGGGGAGCAGACGCACAGTTTTTAACTCTTGGCAGTAAAATATTCTTTTCTGTTTTTCATGCCGTTTCTGCTTTCTGCAATGCGGGCTTCTCGCTTTATCCAGAGGGTTTATACACGCAGCCAATCCGTTTCTCCTATATCATGCACCTGGTGGTTGCCATGATTATTATTTTTGGAGGCATTGGTTTCCCAACAATTCTGGACGTTCTCTCCCCCCAAAATATGCGCCTCCGTATGGAGAAGCCCTGGAAAAACTGGAAGATGTCATCGCGTGTCACCATTTACACTTCTGCTGCTTTATTGGCAATCGGTATGGTGGGTTTCTTTTTCCTGGAGTATTACAATACCCTCTCCAGCCTTGGCTTTGCCGAAGCGCTGATCGCTTCCTTCTTTCAGTCGGTGACCACACGTACTGCCGGTTTTAACACAGTGGACATCTCTGCGCTGAATGTGCCTACTTTGTTGATGATTATTGCCTTGATGTTTATAGGCGGCTCTCCCGGATCAACAGCGGGAGGTATTAAAACGACTACTTTTACCGTGGTGCTGTTTGCGGTTCTCACTACCATCCGAAACAAGCGCAATATGGAAATCGGCCATCGCACCATACCGCACTCAGTGGCTTATAAAGCTTTCTCTGTTTTTACGTTCGCGGCCATTATCAATATCACGTTTATTTTCATTCTGTCTATCACCGATGCACAGTTTGATATCATCAAGCTGGCCTTTGAGCAGGTTTCTGCCTTTGCGACGGTAGGTTTGAGTACAGGAATTACTGCAGGTCTATCTGATATGGGAAAATGCGTCATCATCCTGTCGATGTACCTGGGCAGGGTAGGCACGCTCACGCTGGCGCTGGCGCTCAGCACCCGTGCATACTCCACAGCCTATAAGTACCCGGAAACACAGCTGGCAGTCGGTTAAAGGGAGTTAGAAAGTTAGAAAGTTAGAGGGTTAAAAAGTTAGAAAGTTAGAGGTTTAAAAAGTTGAAAGTGAGGGTGGATTTTCTCTATTTTGGTTAATTCCCCTCCTCGGAGGGGCTAGGGGTGGGTTTGGTTCTGCAATCAGCTTTAGAGGTTAGGATTTCAAAAGAACGGTTTAACCATAAAAGAGGAAGGCCCGCCTAAACAGCGGGCCTTCCTTTGGTATATAGTTTAGTAAGGATTTAACTTCTTAACCCACTAACTTTCTAACCTTTTAACTTTCTAACTCTCTAACTCCAGAGACTCTCTACCCCTCTACCTCTCTAACTACATTCCCGTACTCCTTTACCGTCTGCACAAAGCATTTCACTTTCTCCGGGTCAGTGTCAGGGTATACGCCGTGGCCGAGGTTGGCGATGTGGCGTTGCGGGCCGAACTCCTTCAGCATTTTAATGGTCTCATGCTGTATAGTATCAAAGGAACTGTAGAGCAGGCAAGGGTCCATGTTGCCTTGCAGGGTTTTGTTGGGGCCTACCTGCTGGCGGGCCGTTTTAATATCCATGTTCCAGTCCAGGCCGATGGTGTCGCAGTTGAGTTTGCTGAAATCCTCGAGTGCAAAGAAGGCGCCTTTGGCAAACACCGTTACCGGTACATTGCGGATAGAATTGCAGATTTCGCTGATGTACGGCAGGGCAAATTCACGGTACTGCGCCGGCGAAAGAATACCTGCCCAGGAATCAAATACCTGTATCAGGTTCGCGCCCGCCTCTACCTGCGCCTGCAGGTATGCCGTGGTTGTTTCTGTAATCATGCGGAGCAGCTGGTGGGCTAGCTTCGGGTTGGTATACAGCAGGCCACGTGCATGCGAGAATGTCTTGGACCCACTACCCTCTACCATATAAGCCAGAATGGTCCAGGGGGCACCGGCAAAACCTATCAACGGCACGCGTCCGTTCAGCGCTCTTTTCGTGACTCTGATTGCCTCCAGCACATAATGCAGATGCTCGTGCGGATCCGCCACACGCAGCTTTTTCATATCTTCCTCTGTACGGATGGTATTCGGGAACAGCGGTCCCCGTTTCTCCACCATCTCATAGGTGCAGCCCATTGCCTCGGGCACTACCAGGATGTCTGAGAAAATAATGGCAGCGTCTACATCCAGTATGTCAACAGGCTGTATGGTAACTTCAGCGGCCAGTTCCGGTGTTTCCACCAACTCTTTAAAGCCGCTCAGGCTATTGCGTACGGCCCGGTATTCTGGTAATATACGTCCTGCCTGGCGCATGAGCCACACAGGTGTGCGCTCTACAGTTTCGCCTCTGGCAGCTCTTATAAGCAGATCGTTCTTCAGTTGCATGCGGCAAAGATAAGGAAATAAGATTTGAAAATTTGAAGATGAGCAGATTTGTAAAATGTTATGGCTTCCTGTCTCTTACTATTCAATTCACAGGCTGCCTCTGTTTAAAGAACATGTGGTATTGGCAGGTGTGCTGTAGGTTCAGGTACTGCGCTGTGTAAGGCCCTCTTTTATATAGAGTCCTCATCCATGAAGAGTTAGTGCTATATCTATAGCAATCCAGACTGCGTAAGATGCTAACATACCAACCAGCACCCTGCAAAAACAAACAAGGAGCAGAGGAAAGGTATGAAACCTATGCCTCTGTTCCGCTTCTCTTAGATCTACGTGTTATGGAAATTGAAGAGGCCCTCGAGGTACTGGAGAATTATAATTTGTGGCTATTTATAATTGGCCTTGCTGTGTTGGCAACAGCTGTAATGCCCCGCCTTCTGGCCAAATATCCTTTTTCTATGCCTGTGGTGATGTTAGGTTTGGGGGCAATTGCTTTGCCCCTGGGTTTAGAAGCGCCGGATCCCTTAGAGCAGGGAGACTATACGGAGCATCTCACCGAGTTAGCGGTCATCGTCTCCCTGATGGGGGCAGGATTAAAAGTCGACAGACCGCCCAGCTTAAAAAGCTGGAGTGTTACATGGCGCCTCCTGAGTATAACCATGATTGTGACCATCGCACTTGTTGCCCTCACAGGCTGGTGGCTTGCTGCCTTCGCGCCGGCCTCTGCTATGCTCTTAGGTGCCTGTCTTGCCCCTACTGACCCAGTGTTAGCTTCCGAAGTACAGGTAGGTGCACCGCAGGAAGGTTCTGAAGACGAAGAAACGGAGGATACAGATGAGACAGGGCATGGAGAGGAAGATGAGGTGCGCTTCGGCCTTTCCTCAGAAGCCGGCCTGAATGACGGACTTGCTTTCCCGTTCACGAACATGGCCATTGCCATGGCGGTGGCAGGTGCACATCCCGGCAACTGGATAGGAACCTGGTTTCTGATTGATGTACTTTATGAATTAGGAGTTGCCGCTATTTTCGGGTTGGCCTTAGGATATGTGCTGGCTCGCTTTATTATGGCTATGCCTGCCAAAACAGAGTTGGCAAAGTCTATGGTAGGTTTAGGAGCCCTGGCTGCCACACTTCTTATTTACGGAGCTACAGAGTATGCAGGGGGCTATGGCTTCATCGCCACTTTTATTGGCGCCGTTGTCATTAAAAACTATGATCAGAGCCACGAATACCAGAAATCACTGCATGCTTTTACAGAGAAAGCAGAACGCCTTTTAATGGCAGCAGTGCTGATTGCCTTCGGGGCTGCTGTTGCGGGCGGCTTACTGTCGTCTCTTACCTGGCCATTGGTTATTTGCGCTGTCATCATAGTTTTTATCATACGCCCTCTTGCAGGGGTGCTCGGCCTGATTGGTTTCAGCAAGGCTCCCTGGCGCGACCGCTTTGCCATCAGCTTTCTGGGTATGCGGGGGATAGGCTCCTTCTATTACCTGTCCTACGGCTTGAATGAGGAGAACTTTGAAGGAGCAGAAGAACTATGGGCGCTCGTAGGCTTAGTGGTCCTTATCTCCATTTTTGTGCATGGTATTTCAGCTACGCCCATAACAGAGAAACTGGACGAAATGCGGGAACAGGAGAACAAGGCCTCAGGGTGACTCAGGGATGAGAAGAATCAAGAATTTGAAGGTTATTAACTTGTCACATCTCCACATTTTCTCATCTTCAAATTTACAAATCAGCGCCTATCCTGCTGTGAAAAACAACGCTGTAAGGGCAGACACAATGAAGTTAACGCCAATGGATAGTACAATAAAACCCATAATGCGGGAAAGCGCCGCCAGGCCAGACTTACCCATTACGCGCGTAAGCTGGGATGAAGAGCGTAGTATAAAGTAAGAAACGCCTGCCAGCAAAATAATGCCCACCAAAATAAAGAGCATGTCCAGCACAGACAGTGAAGTAGTGAAAAGACCGATGCTAATCGCGATGGCCCCCGGTCCGGAAAGCATGGGCATTGCCAGCGGGGTAAAGGAAATATCGTCTTTCTGCTGCCCTTCTTCCACAACTTCCGGTGATATCTTTTTCTTGTTTGCGCCAGGTGTCATTAAGTCAAACCCTGCCCGCATGATCATGAGCCCACCGGCAATACGAAGATCGTGAATCCGGATGCCGAAGAAATTAAGTATGTACTGCCCTGTCAGGAAGAAAACAGCCAGTATACCTACCATGTACAAGCATGCCTTTAGCGCCTGCTGGTTTCGTTGTGCAGGAGTGTCGTCCTGTGTTAAGGTCAGGAAAACAGGCATCGCCCCGAATGGGTTTACAACAGAGAACAAGGCAGAAAAAGTAGCCAGTATGATTTCCATAGGTGAATTTAGGCGTAAAACGCCGCAAGCTACTCAGAATTAATTTAAAATGTACCAGTACAATATTAGATCATATACCAGCAATAGCAGTAGCGTAGGGTAGTATTCGTCGCGGGAACTGTCGCCAAGTACAAGGTATCCCGCGAGCAGAAGACTTAATAACTGGAACGGCACCAGCTGTAAATCCATGCCTGCCAGGCCGCCCGCATGCCAGAACATCCGGAGTATAATTAAAAACAAAGGAACATGGAATAATACCATCATGCTGCGCACCAACTTCTCCGACATATATAGCTGTATTTGTTTCCTTCAATATAGCTATAGGAAAATAAAAAGCAAAGCTATGGCCGTCAAAGCTGCATTAAAAAATCGCTACAGGGGGAGAGGTTCCGACATAATCCTTAATTTTGAGAAAAGATTAACAAAAACAAAATATTGCATGAAAGGAGAAGTAAAGCTTGGTATACTGGGCGGCGGACAGCTGGGCCGCATGCTGATGCAGGCCGGGCTCGATTTTAATATTTATACTTTAGTATTAGATCCCGATGAGAATGCACCCTGCAAAGACATCTGCAACGAGTTCTATGTAGGAAGCTTCCGTGATTTTGACACTGTGTATGAATTCGGCAAGAACTGCGATATTCTGACCATAGAAATTGAGCACGTGAACGCCGATGCGCTGGAGAAGCTGGAGCAGGAGGGGGTAAAGGTATACCCGGATGCCCGTACCGTGCGCACCATTCAGGACAAAGGTTTGCAGAAGGAGTTTTACCAGAAGCACAGCATCCCCACCTCTGACTTTGTACTGCTGAAAGACAAAGGAGAACTACAGGAGAATGTTGGGTTTCTGCCTGCCTTCCAGAAGTTGCGCCGGGAGGGCTACGATGGCCGTGGCGTTATGCGTATGGCAAGTGATGCTGATTTTGGAAAAGCCTTTGAAGAACCGTCGGTGCTGGAAAAGCTGGTGGATTTTGAGAAAGAGATATCCGTGATTGTGGCCCGAAATGCGAACGGTGAGGTGACTGCCTTTCCGGTGGTGGAGCTGAGTTTTCATCCGGAGCATAACTTAGTAGACTCGCTGTTTGCACCAGCCAATGTGCCTTATAAGTTGCAGCGCCTTGCCATAGAAATTGCCACACGCGTTATAGAGGCTTTTGATATGGTGGGTATAATGGCCGTGGAGATGTTCCTGACAAAAGACGGGCAGATTCTGGTAAATGAGGTGGCACCGCGTCCGCACAACAGCGGGCACCATACCATCAAGGCAAACTTTACTTCACAGTATGAGCAGCACCTGCGTGCTATCCTGAACCTGCCGCTGGGCTCCACAGAAATACAAAGTGCCGCTGTAATGCTGAACCTGCTGGGTGAGCCGGGATATGACGGCGAAGCAGCTTACGAGGGACTGCAGGAGGCATTGGCAGTGCCGGGTGTTTATATTCACCTGTACGGGAAGAAGTACACCCGCCCTGCCCGCAAAATGGGACATATTACGGTGCTGGGGCAAAACATTGAAGAAGCGCAGCAGCGCGCAGCATCCATCAAAAACGTAATTAAAGTTAAAGCATAAAAATGGCCGACGAAACCACAAACAATCAACCTCTGGTAGGCATTATCATGGGCAGCCAATCTGACCTGAAGGTGATGGATGCCGCCGCCGAAATTTTAGAAACCCTTGGGGTGCGGTATGAACTGACCATTGTGTCGGCACACCGCACGCCGCACCGCATGATAGAGTATGCGGAGAATGCCCGCAAGCGCGGCCTCAAAGTTATTATTGCCGGAGCCGGCGGAGCAGCGCATTTGCCTGGTATGGTGGCTTCGCTTACTACTTTACCTGTTATCGGAGTGCCTGTAAAATCAAGTAACTCCATTGATGGCTGGGATTCTGTGCTGTCTATCCTGCAGATGCCGGGTGGTATACCAGTGGCTACTGTAGCGTTGGATGGCGCACTGAATGCAGGTATACTTGCTGCTCAGATTCTGGGCACCACCAATGCCGCCGTGGCTGACAGGCTGGAGAAGTATAAGAGCAGCTTAAAAGATAAGGTGATGCGCTCAGTAGAGGAATTGAAGCGCGGAGACCGGGATCTGGATTAGTGAAGAGCAAGAAGCAGGTATAGGCTGTAGTGGTTCTATGAATCCGTTACAAGAAGTTAGTCAATATCTAATCTGACAGCTTAATTAACTCAGGTTGCGATTATATGCACTTGTCAAGCATATAGGCAAAGCGAATAGCACCAACTTCAGTAGGAATCCTTGCGATGTGGTTTGAGAAGGCAGTTGCCTGATTCAACTATCTGGCATGTTTGGGAGTCAAGCAAAAATTTATCCTTTTCTTAACTCCCAGGCTCTTGGCTCATCCATGGCGGTAAAGAAAGTGCCACAGCAGTGGGTGTTCAGATTGCCTGTTGAGCATTATATAGTTCTTGAATTTTTAACAAACCAAAACACATGAGAAAATCGCTTATTAAATTCTCTTTCCTGATTGCTGCCATGTTGGTGGCTTTTTCATCGTATGCGCAATCCAACTTCAGTAGTAAGTTAATTGGCGTCGGCGTCGTGGTATCAGATTTAGAACGCTCGTTAGATTTTTATACAAACGGAATCGGAATGGTGAAAGCCTACAGTTTTGAAATCAATGAAGAATTTTCAAAGCGTTCTGGTCTGGCGGACGGTGTACCTACTTCTGTAACCGTTTTGAAACTGGAGAACAGCCCGGAAGCCAACGAATGGAAGCTCATGAGCTTTGGGAAAAAGGCTACTCATCCTAAAGCGAACTTTATTCAGGACGATGTAGGCATGCAGTACATTACCATCAATGTAAAAGCGCTAAAGCCTGTCATAGAAAGACTGAAAGAAAGAAATGTGCCGTTCCTGGGAAGTACGCCTACACCTTTGAATGAGAATGCACACTTTGTGCTGGTGCAGGACCCTGATGGAATTTTTATTGAATTGATAGGACCGATGGAATAGTCTTTCATAGCCCCTCTTTTTTTCTGACATACCAAGTCAAGTCACCCCTGCCCCTCCTGAGGTGAAGGGGCCCCCTTTAGAGTCCAAGGGGAGCTTGCTTCTTCATTTGCCAGGGGCTCTTTCCATTGCTAATGCTGTATCCCAATTCAGTTCATTCATGCACATTGCTTTTCATATAGCATAAAGCAATGTGCATGAACTAACAACCTTAATACAAGCTTAAATCAAGGCTTTAGCAAAATCTTGACAGCCCAGTCCGTTGAGGCTGGGTTGGAACCATCAGGGAAGTTGGGTACGGCCAGATTGCCTTTTCGATCTGATTTAATTGTTTCAGGGGCTTTCCACTCTCCGTTCCTGGGGTTAAACCATTGGAAGGCATAGTTGGTATTCTTCTTCAAACCAGTTATCCTGGGCAGTTCTGCCTTGTTTTCAAAATAGAGCAACGCAAAATCTTTTTCCGGATGCATCATCATAAAGGACCAGCCATCCAGACCCCGCACCGAGCTGTTTTTTGCTTTTTGAGGATGGAGGTGCTGGTGATAAGGCTGCAGTTTCTGGTATCGTTCTCCTTCTGAAAGGACAAAGGTCTTCAGGTGCTGCATTTGGTTTCCGGATTCATATCTCAAGGCATCCCAGATGTGGGGGCGGGCTCCGGCAGGCTCTCCGGTACTGGTTATATCATAAGCAGCGGTGCCATGCACATGACCTGCCAAGCCTCCGGAAAGAACAGAGCCGTACATCTGCGCCCGTGCAAAATAGTTGTCCCTATCAGAATTGGCCGGCGGGGTTTCGCCTCCCGGCTTGTTGATTTCATGGTTCCAGCCGGTATAATAAGGCTCAAAGTTGATAGCCGGATAAGGAGGTTTTAGATGAAAAAGGGTATCCATTGCTCCGTAAAAGCCATGGTCCCGGGGCTTATTGCCTACGCTGTGCATATCGAGCCAGGGCACTTCTTTTCCATGACCAAAGGTGGTGTAGGTCGAGTGATCGATCAGGGAGGTGTGCAGCTGGCCAAAGGGCGGCGGTCCGTACTTGTTCAGGTGGTAGGTCAGGGCTTCGTTAAACTGCTCTGCGGTCAGGCTGAATTCCTCGGGAATCCAGTCCAGGTGAATGCCACTGAACAGGAAGTTTTGTGCGCCGTAGCGGGAAATCAGGTATTGTACGTAGCGGGCAAAGGTCTCATTAAAGTTGAAGTAGGCGTTCCAGGATGGGCCGGCATCACGGCGGATGGTCTCCAGCAAGGGCACAAAGCCCTGCTCCGACATATACTGCATTTTTTTGTCCAGGCTTTGAAAATAGGCTGGGTTTATCTGGTTGAAATCGGAAACGCCTTGATGTTCCTCAGACATGGAAAAGGGCAGGTTCCCATATTCGTCCCGCATGTTCTTAGCGGTGAAAGTGCCCCAGTAGCTCAGGCCGCCGGAGGCGTCGGTTCCCTTGCCCGGGGCAACGTCGTAGCTGAATTTTTCCCAGGCATTGCGCACAAAAACGCCGTTTTCGTCAGCATAGGTGCTGGGGTTTAGGTCCGTGTCCCAGTTAGGGAAGGCGGCAATCATGCTGACGGAGTTAAACCCTTGATTTTTGCGGTAGTTGACAGCATCCTCAAAGCCAATGCCAGGGCCCGGGCGATAATCATCAGAAGTGGGAGCGTTGCGAAACGGCAGCCGCCAGGTGGTGCCGGCCAGCCAGGTGTCACCAACCATAAAGTACGGGCTCCCGTCGGCGTATTGCAGCGCATGTCCATTTGGCGTGGCACCTACAAAGCCGCGGCGGTTGGGGTTTTCCAGCAGCTCCTTTTCCGTCCATGCTACAGCGGTGAACTGGCCGCTCTTTTGGTTTAGTCCGTCATCCTGCTGCTGGTTTGACCCACTGGTCCATTCCCATTGGCCAGGCTTGGTTGCCACTAGGCGTACCTTAAAGACATTGTCACCATCCCAGAATCCATACACGCGCCTGGAAAAATCCGGGCCAGTCAAATCCACCCATACAGTAACATCTGTATAATAATTGTCATAGGCCTTTTCAGCCTTTAAGGTTATTTCCTGCATTTCCCACACATGCGGGTTAGCAACCGGAGAAGTTTGAAAAGCAACTGCCTGAAAATGGGATAGCCATAAGATTAGCAGGCAAAAGGAGGAAAAGGTGAAGCGTTGGATATTCATTAGTATGAAGGTGTTGTCAATTCTGGAAGCACCTTTAAATATATAAAATTTGTCGGTGTAAATCGGCCTAACATCGGCTATAGGAAAGTTTCAACGAGACTGCCCCACTGGCATCGCTGCTTTGCTGCGACAGTCTGATAGATTCTTCTTTGAACTATTTGGAATAATCCTTCCTTCTAGCCATAGGTTTATTGGTTAGGGGAAGGTAGTATACTGTTTTCTAGCCTTCCACCTTTTCAGGGGATTTCGGCTTTAGCTGAAGTTATCAGAAAAAGAAGCCTGTTATTTGGCTATAGCCTTTATATGATTTTATTTTCTGCCAACCACAGCATGTTTATCAGATGAGAAAACAGCATCTTTATATTTGTGTTTTATGATAAGTTGCTGGTAAGCCTGCTGCTGCAGTAGATTAAGTATCAAGAATTTCCACGTAAATGAAATACCGCCTGTTCCTTTTAAATGTGCTGTTGCTTCCTCTGTTCTTTAGCTGTAACCAGGGGCAGGAGGCAAATCAATCAGCCCTGTTCTGGCAAAAGGATGCTGCAGAAACCAACATCGATTTCATCAATCAGTTGCCTGACACCGGGCCTCTTAACTTAATGACGTACCCTTATTTCTACAATGGGGCAGGGGTGGCGGCAGGCGATGTGAACAACGATGGGCTTCCGGATTTGTTTTTTGTGCAGAACCAGGGAGAAAACAAGCTTTACCTGAATAAAGGTAAAAGCGAAAGCAGCTCTTTCTCTTTCCAGGACATTACAGCAGAAAGCGGCCTGAGCGAGTTCTCCGACTGGGAGACCGGAGTGACCATGGCCGATGTGAACGGCGATGGCTGGCTGGATATTTATGTTTGTGCCCTGGTAGATTTCAAGGGCTTGAAGGGCCATAACAGGTTGTACATGAACAATGGGGTAGATGCCAGCGGCAATGTCAGCTTTACAGAACAGGCTGCGGAATGGGGGCTCGATTTCAAAGGGTATTCTACACAGGCTACCTTTTTTGACTATGACCAGGATGGTGACCTCGACATGTATCTGTTAAACCATGCGGCAGAGGTAAATCTAAATTATGGGATCGCCGACATGGATAGGGAACAGAAAGATGAAAAAGTAGGCGATGTGCTCTACGAAAATCAACTCAATGGCATAGCAGGACAGGCGGGAAATGCAGCAGTTGCAAAGTTTAAAGATGTAAGCGAGCAGACTGGTATTTACCAGTCTCCGATGGGCATTGGCCTGGGGGTAGTGGTGGCCGACTTTAATCAGGATGGTTGGGACGATATATACGTAGCCAATGATTTTCACGAAGACGACTTTTGCTACATCAACCAGGGTGACGGCACCTTTAAAGAAAGCATTCGGGAGCGTTTTCGCTATCTGAGCCGTTTCTCCATGGGTTGCGATGCTGCCGACCTGAACAACGACGGCTACCCCGACCTGATGACGCTTGACATGTTCCCGGAAAACGAGGTGGTGGAAAAAACATCGATGGGAGAGGAAGCTTTCCTGATCATGAAGCACAAAATGGCTTACGGTTACATGCCCCAGTACAGCCGCAACTGCCTGCAGCTAAATCTATCGGGAGAGAAGTTCTCTGAGATTGGTTATATGGCGGGCGTGGCTGCAACGGATTGGAGCTGGAGCACGCTACTGGCCGACTTTGATAATGACGGACAAAAAGATATTTTCATAGGCAATGGCATTGCACGCCGCCAGAACGATTTAGATTTTATCCGCTATTTTTCCAATACTGCGCTCCACCTCCAGAAAAGCGAGAAAATTGACCAGGAACTCATTGAAGCCATGCCGAGTGGCAAGGTGCCTAATTTTATTTTCAGGGGCACCAAAAGCATGCAGTTCGAAGACAAGTCCCAGGAATGGGGTTTTGGCAACCCAACACTCAGCAGCGGATCAGTTTATACTGATTTGGATGGAGACGGAGACCTGGAACTGGTGACCAACAATATCAACGAACCCGCGGGTATCTATGAAAACCGGAGCCAGGAGCTTCATGGCCATCACTATCTGAAGGTAAAACTGCAGGGCCAGGGGGGCAATACTTATGGTGTCGGCGCCAAGGTGTTTGTGATGCATGGCGGAACACTGCAGTTTCAGCACCAGATGCCCACACGGGGTTTCCTTTCTTCGGTAGATCCTACGCTTACTTTTGGCCTGGGCAAGCAAACCAAAATCGATAGTGTATTGGTGCTCTGGGGCAATCAGAAAGCTCAGGTTATCAGGGAGGTTTCCCCCAATCAAACACTGGAACTGGCCCAGGCAAATGCTACCGTCAGTGCCGAACCTTATTATGCAAAGCTTTTTTCCAAACCGGAACCGCTTTTAGAGGAGGTCAGCACCGGCTATGCCCTGGATTACACGCACCAGGAAAACGACTATAACGATTTCGCCATAGAATCGCTCATTCCTTTTCAGCTCTCTACCGAAGGTCCTAGAATGGCAGTGGGCGATGTGAACGGGGATGGCCTGGAAGATTTTTATGTTGGCGGAGCCAGCAGGCAGGCAGGAAGCCTGTTTCTGCAAAAGGCTGACCGCCGGTTTGTGGCAGGCAATTCCGCCGCCTTTCTGGCCGATGCCGGCAGCGAAGACGTAGATGCCTTGTTCTTTGATGCAGACGGAGACAACGACCTGGACCTCTACGTAGTAAGCGCCGGCAATGAACATACAGCTAAAAAAGAACAGCTCCTCGACAGGTTGTATCTGAACGATGGCAAAGGAAATTTTACCCGTATGCCGGAGCATTTGCCCTTGCTGTACAGCAATACGAGTTGCGTGCGCGCCCATGACTTCGATGGCGATGGTGACCTTGACCTGTTTGTAGGCGGGAGAGTACAAAGCAAAGCATACGGCCATATTCCCGATTCTTATTTGCTGGTTAACGATGGCACAGGTCACTTTTCCGACCAAACCGAGCAGCTGGCACCCGGACTTAGAAAAGCAGGCATGCTCACTGACGCACAATGGGTAGATTACGATGGCAATGGCCTGACGGACCTGGTGGTAGTGGGAGACTGGATGCCTGTTAAATTTTTCAGCAACAACGGAAAGCAGCTGCAGGAAGTGAAAGAGGTGCCTGGCCTGGAGCAATCGAACGGTTTCTGGCAAACGGTGCAGGTTGCCGATTTTGATGGCGATGGTGACCCTGATTTCTTGCTAGGCAACCTGGGCATCAACAGCAAGTTGCGGAAGAACAACGGGGCTCCCTTGAAAATGCTTGTAAAAGATGTAGATGAAAATAAAAAACTGGAGCACATTTTAATGTACCAGCGCCAGGAGAAGTGGTACCCGGTGGCTAACAAGGAAGAGTTAGGAAAACAGTTGCCGCTAATGAATAAGAAGTTCAATTACTTTAAAGACTATGCCGGAAAAGCTGTAACCGAGATCTTTGATAAAGGCGAGATGGAGGGAGCGCTTGAGCTGGAGGTAAATCGCTTTGAGTCGGTGTACCTGGAGAACTTAGGAGGCGGTAAATTCAAGCAGCACCTCTTGCCAGTTGAGGCACAGGTATCCAAGGTCTGGGCTTTCCATGTGATGGATGTAGACAGCGATGGTCATCAGGATGTGCTGCTAGGTGGTAATTTCTGGGGAGTGAGTGCCTATCAGGGGCGCTATGATGCAAGCTGGGGTTTGGTGTTGAAAGGAGATGGTAAAGGCAACTTCAAAGCACTTTCCCCCACTGAATGCGGTTTCCTGCTGGAGGGTGAAGTGCGGGATATCAAATCAGTAAATACGCCGGCCGGCCCCCTGGTGTTGGTAGCCAGAAACAACCTGCCGATGCAACTATTCAATCCCCGTGCAGTGGCTTCCCCCGAGGGTTTGATGGCAAACCAGCGTGGTCGTAGTGCCGCTAAATAGTTGATAATGGTATAAGATGTTTATAAGTTTGTGTATGAGGAGCTTGTCGGGTTTGAAACAGAAACAAGAAGTTGAATCTATGAAAAAATTCAGTCTCAAGGCTTTTCTTATTTCTGCTTTGCTGCTTCTTATTCTTGCCATGCCTGCCTGCAAAGAGGGGAGCGTAGCAAAGTATGCATCAGCAGAAGCATACAATAAGGCTGCTGCCGATCCGGCACTGCTGCATGCCTGCACACAACAACTGACTGCCGTTATTGTACATGATGTGTTTAAGCCACCTGTGGCCAGCCGCATCTACGCCTATTCTTACCTGGCTGCTTACGAAGCACTGCGCTATCAATCAGAAGAACACGCTTCGCTAGCCGGAAAATTAAACCAGTTTACGACGGTACCAGCCCCGGACCCGGCAAGTGCTTATTGCTTTCCCCTGGCCGGTGTTACAGCTTTTATAAGCGTGGGCAAAGGCCTTACCTTTAACCAGGCTTTGTGGGAAGAGTTTGAGGAGGAGTTCTATAGGTCTTACCAGCAAATGGGTATGCCCGCTGAAGTGTACGACAAATCCATTGCCTACGGGCAGGAGGTTGCTGCACACGTGCTTTCTTATGCAGGGCAGGATAATTACAAAGAAACAAGAGCTTTCCGCCACACCATCAGCTACCAGCCGGGCGGTTGGGAACCCACTCCGCCTGTATTTGCCGAAGCCTGCGAGCCGCAGTGGAATTCCATCAGAAGCTTTACCCTCGACTCTGTCGCCCATTTTGCTCCTCCTGCGCCCACTACCTACAGCCTCGATACGAACAGTGCGTTCTACAGGCTTACAAAAGAAGTGTACGATACTGGCATTAACCTCCAGGAGGAACAAAAAACAATTGCGTATTTCTGGGATGATAATCCTTTTGTAACCAGCGTGAGGGGGCATGCTGCCTTTGCCGAAAAGAAGATGACGCCCCCCGGCCACTGGATAGACATTGCCAGAACGGTGTCTCAACAGAAAAAACAGGGAATGCTGGAGGCTGCCGAAACCTATACATTAACTGCTCTTGCCCTAAACGATGCCTTCATTGCCTGTTGGGATGCCAAGTACAAAACCGACAGAATTCGCCCTGTTACAGTCATCACCCAACATATTGATAAAGGCTGGATGCCTTTCCTGGAAACTCCCGGTTTTCCGGAGTATGTGAGCGGGCATAGCAGTATCTCGGCTGCGGCCGGGCGTGTTTTAACCCACACCTTTGGCGAAAATGTTGCTTTCACCGATTCTACAGAGTATGTCTATGGCCATGGAGTAAGGTCTTTCGCTTCTTTTGAAGAGGCCTACTGGGAAGCTTCTATGAGCCGTGTGTATGGGGGAATTCATTACCGCGACGGAGCGGAACAAGGCACCTATCTGGGTGAGCGTATAGGTGATTGGGTTTGGGCTCTTGCAAAAGGAAATAAACAGGAACTGCTGGCGGTAGAGTCTAATAAAGTACCAGTGCTGAAAGCTTCTACAGAATAAAAGAGTAGCTGTAAGCTGGAACTGCTAATCCTATATTTCCACGGCACCTTCCTGATTTGGAGCCCTAATAAAGCCTTATTTTAAGCATTCCTACAGGTGCCTGGTGGAGATGGCTACTTCGTTTTGGATAGTTTAGTACGCTGGTGCCTAAAGTGGTGTAGTATCATGCCAGAGGAGCAAATCTTATTCTTCTGTTTTTGTTTCGATGATGTTGTGAGTTGTGTAATAGGAATAACCTGAACTTGCAGCCACAGGTAGTGAAGCACTTATCGGTTTCTGTTTTAAAAGAACAGGTGATAGCCTGTATACCCCATCCAATGTAAGTTGACTGCCAAAGCAGCCCAAAGCAGCATATGCTGCTTTGGGCAATATCTCTTTCGATAGCTACCCAATATAAATAGGTGTCGGAGGCCAGCTACCAACAGCAGGCCAATGTCACTTCTTTTTTATAGCCGGAATGTTGGCTATAAATGAATGTATAATTATTTGCTAAGGTTGCTGTACGTGCTAATTGCTTACATAATAATACAATAAGGAGCCTGTTTTAGACTAAATTCATAAATTTTATTTAATACTATAACTTTATTATTTATATATAGTATGATTCACAGGAAACGTAGCCCTTAACGGCTCAACTGCTAACTTCTTCAAATTTAATTTATGATTGAAACTATTACAAAACGTAATAAGGCTAACGCGCCTAAAGTTAAACCTGCGAACAAACCTGTTGCAAAAGATAATCAGGTTACTACTCCCAAAGCTTTAACAGTTATACCCCTCATTTCTCTCCTTATAAATCAGGCAAAAGTAAATACTTTATTTTTGGTGTTGCTGTACCTGGTGCCCTTGGTTTGTTTATTATTGGTTTTAGGTACTAATATATTCGCCTCCATTCCTGTAGGTAATTTCACCAGGGAGCCTGTTGCCGTTGCCGGATTACCATTCTATGTAGGCTTCATCTCTAATATGGGAATGTTGTTTTGGTGTGCTGCAGCAGTATTATGTATTTTTAGCTGGCTTGTATTTCGTCAGAACGAAAGTGAAAAAACACTGTCAAGCTTTCTGCTTTACTTTGGGCTGCTCACCCTTGCCTTGCTCTTCGATGACTTTTTTCAACTCCATGACTATATATTTCTCTTTTACCTGCCAATATCTGAGAAACTCATTTTCTTATCGTATGGTATCCTGATGCTGTCTGGTTTAATTATTTTCAGGGACTATATTCTGATGCAGACAGATTTCTTTGTGTTTTTTACAGCCTTTGTTTTTCTTGGGTTGTCCATTGTGGTGGACTCACTTCAGCATCAGTTACAACCTTTTCTTGGAGAGGACATAAGAATTTTACTGGAAGATGGATTCAAGTTTTTTGGTATAGTAGGTTGGTTCGGTTATTTTGCGAAGGTGTGTCTGACAAAGTTCAGAGCTTCTGTGTAGTAGAGTTAGCAGTGACGTTATACATAGAAAAGCCCCGCTGAAATCAGCGGGGCTTTTCTATGTAAATCAGGTTATTTCTTACTTGTTACCGTCTACTTCTTCGTAGTCTACATCGGTTACACCGCCATCGCCGGCACCTGCGCCCTGCGGACCACCCGCCTGGCCGTTGCCGCCATCAGCGCCTGGGGCACCACCTGGCTGGCCCTGACCCTGCGTAGCAGCGTACATCTCCTGAGAGGCTGCACTCCACGCATTGTTCAGGTTCTCTAAAGCTTTGTCGATACCGGCTACATCTTTGGCACCGTGTGCTGTTTTCAGCTCGTTCAGCGCGTTCTCGATGTTTGACTTGTTGCCAGCAGACAGCTTATCGCCATACTCTTTCAGCTGCTTCTCTGTCTGGAAAATCATAGAGTCAGCTGAGTTCAGCTTCTCAATCTCTTCCTTCGCGCGCTTATCGGCTTCGGCGTTTGCTTCTGCTTCCTGGCGCATTTTCTCGATTTCCTGCTCGCTCAGACCAGAAGAAGCCTCGATGCGGATTTTCTGCTCTTTGCCCGTCGCTTTATCCTTCGCAGTTACGTGCAGGATACCGTTGGCGTCGATATCAAACGTTACTTCAATTTGAGGAACACCACGTGGCGCAGGTGGAATGTCTGACAGGTGGAAGCGGCCGATCGTACGGTTGTCGCGGGCCATAGGGCGCTCACCCTGCAGTACGTGGATTTCCACAGAAGGCTGGTTATCGGAAGCGGTAGAGAATGTCTCTGACTTCTTCGTTGGAATCGTTGTGTTAGACTCAATCAATTTGGTCATCACACCACCCATTGTCTCGATACCCAGTGAAAGTGGCGTTACGTCCAGCAGGAGCACGTCTTTTACTTCACCAGTTAATACACCACCCTGGATAGCAGCACCGATGGCAACTACCTCATCCGGGTTTACACCTTTAGAAGGCTTCTTACCGAAGAACTTCTCTACTTCTTCCTGCACTCTTGGAATACGGGTAGAACCACCCACCAGAATCACTTCATCAATATCAGAAGTTGACAGATTAGCGTCCTGAAGGGCTTTTTTGCATGGCTCCATTGAGCGACGAATCAGGTCATCAGACAGCTGCTCGAACTTGGCGCGCGTCAGCTTGCGAACAAGGTGCTTTGGCACACCGTCAACCGGCATAATGTATGGCAGGTTGATTTCTGTCTCGTTAGATGATGAAAGCTCAATTTTCGCTTTCTCAGCAGCTTCTTTTAAGCGCTGCAGTGCCATTGGGTCTTTACGTAGGTCAAGGCCTTCGTCTTTCTTAAACTCGTCAGCCAGCCAGTTGATGATGACCTGGTCAAAGTCGTCACCACCAAGGTGCGTGTCACCGTTCGTGGAAAGTACTTCGAACACACCATCACCCAGCTCGAGGATGGAGATATCAAATGTACCACCACCAAGGTCAAACACGGCAATTTTCTGGTCGATGCTTTTCTTATCAAGTCCGTAAGCAAGCGCTGCTGCTGTCGGCTCGTTGATGATACGCTTCACCTCAAGACCTGCAATCTGACCAGCTTCTTTTGTAGCCTGGCGCTGTGCGTCGTTGAAGTAAGCTGGTACCGTAATAACGGCTTCTGTTACAGTTGTACCTAGGTAATCTTCTGCAGTAGCCTTCATTTTCTGAAGCACCATGGCAGAAATTTCCTGTGGTGTATACTGTCTGTCGCCGATCTCAACACGCACGGTGTTGTTACCGCCCTGTACCACTTTATAGGATACCTGTTTTGCCTCTTCGCTTACTTCATTGTAGCTGTGGCCCATGAAGCGCTTGATAGAAGCAATTGTGTTTTGCGGGTTTGTGATCGCCTGACGCTTTGCAGGGTCACCTACTTTACGCTCGCCGTTTCCGTTGTCTAAGAAAGCAACGATAGACGGAGTTGTTCTGCGGCCTTCGCTGTTAGGAATAACAACCGGCTCATTACCTTCCATTACGGCAACGCATGAGTTGGTTGTACCTAAGTCAATACCAATTATCTTTCCCATTCTATAGTTTTATTATATAAATTTCTGATTTCAAATTTTTCCTGTTGTCTTTCTTATAACAACCCTTGTGCCAAGGGGGAAATAGCATTTTGTTTCTGTCAATATGTCACTTTCTGTTCTGCGGTCTTCGCTTTTGTCCGACTCATACCTGCACGGCTCTTTATAGACCGACAGAATTTCCTGCGTGGCTATAGGCTTAATGAACAATCAGAAGAGGCCCGGCTGTATGCCGGACCTCTTCTTGTCAAGGTGAATTCCAGGAGCTTTCTGTTTTAGAAGATTTAATTGGCTTTGTTAGCTGATGCAGAATCATATACTGCATCATTGCCTTCATACCTGAACCAGTCGAAGGTAGCTTTGTTGTTCGACGGTTTGCCCTGTGAGGTGGCATACATACCCAGCGTGGTGCCTACAAAGCCTCCGGATACGCGCGTACTTAAGAAAGTGCCGTCCACGTTGTCCTGCAGCAGTTTCCAGTCGCCTTCTTTCGTGCTATAGTAGAAGCTGATACTGCCTTTGTCAAATTCCGTTTTCAGGTAAAGTGGCTTGCCTCTTTCACTTCTGCTTAGCGCCTTCTCTGCCAGTACGGTGGTATTTGCACTAGTAGTGCTATCTCCTGCTTTCTCTGATTTTAACAGCTGCACCACTTCCTTTCCGTTAGAGATGGTTTTACCTAAAGCATAGTAGTTGTTCTCGCTCTGGAAAGCTGCTATACCCGCAAACTCGTTGGCGGATGTCGGCTTAAAGCTCATTTTTGTACTGGCGCTGCCCGTAACATGCTGCTGCCTTCTGGCAACAAAGGAGAGGTTCTCTGAACCGGATAGGGTGGCAGGCTGCAGGTTCAGGGTCAGGCTCCCGGCTGGCTCACGCAGGCTATACCATGGGGTGAGGGGCGTACGCAGGAACAACCAGTAGGAGGGTAGCTTGTTTTCCTTAAAATCTTCCTGTTGCACAAAGTTTCCGCTCAACGGAAACGTTGGTTTTTCCCCTGCTGGCAGGTTCGGGCGCTTGTAGGAATATTGTACCTCCTCGAAGTCAGCATTGATGATTGGCCAGCCGTCTTTCCAGGTAACAGGTGCCAGAAAGGTTTCGCGGCCTATGTTGTAGCTGTCTTCTGTGTCATAGGGGCGGGTGGCTAAAAAGATAGCCCACCACTCGCCGTTTTGCGTTTCCACCAGATCGGCATGGCCTGTGGCGGATATGGGGTTCTTTCTGTCGTTCGGTAAATGGCGCTGCGTCAGGATGGGGTTGTTTTCGTACGGTACGTATTCTCCCATCACGTCTCTGCTCCTCAGGATTACTTCTGAATGATTCACGCTGGTGCCGCCTTCTGCCGCCATCAGGTAATAGTAACCGTCTTTTTTATAAATGTGCGGCCCTTCAATCCAGACTGGTTTTGTAGAAATATCCACACCTCCATTCACCAGTATCTTCGGAGCGCCTACGGTTTTCATATTCTTGTAGTCGAATTCGATGATACGGATAGTGCGGTGGCCATCGTAGAGCGGCTTGTTATCAGGCGCCTCGCTGTTGTAGGTGATGTATGCTTTTCCGTCCTCATCAAAGAAAATGGAAGGATCTATGCCGCTGACCTCCCGAAGCCAGTTTGGGTTAGACCATGGACCGGCCGGGTCGGTGGCCGTCACAACAAAATTTCCGCCGTTATCTATGAGGGTGGTCACCATGTAAAAGGTGTCCTCATGATGGGAGATAGCAGGAGCAAATATTCCCCTGGATGCACCCAAGCCATCCAAATCTAGCTGCTCAGGCCGATCCAGAATGTTGCCTATCTGGGTCCAGTTTACTAAATCCTTGCTATGGAAAATAGGCACACCCGGAAAGAAGGAGAAGGAGGAGTGAATCATGTAATAATCATCTCCCACACGGGTGATACTTGGGTCAGGGTAAAAGCCTGGCAGGATAGGGTTTTGGAACGTATCCTCATTCTGCGCAAAAGAAGGCGAGCTGGCTAGGTAGAAAAGGCAGCACAGGCATAAAAAGGCTTTCTGCAGCATGTTGTTTCGTCGGTTCATAAGTATACAATGTTTTATAGGCTGATTAGAAAAAGTCTCCGTGGCATTTCTGCCAACGGAGACTTTTGTTTACTGATTTGCCTTTTCAGGCTGGTAATAGCTTTCCGGTGGCCCTAAGTAGGATGGCTCGAGTCCGCCTGTGTCTACCACAATCTTTTGCAGCACCACACCCGGGTCTACCATCCAGAACCTGAGTACATGCTCTCCTGGCTTGTCTATCTTGTGGGTGGATGTCTGGATGTTGATATTGTCAGCTACCCACTTATTCCAGGCACCTTCCGAATCTTCTTTGTGCATGTTGATGATTTGCGGCTCCGCGTCATCAATGGATACAGCGAATTTCAGGCCTTCAGAAGCGTTGAAGTTGAGGGTAGGAGACAGGTAGGCGTGTACCTTCACCTCACCTGCGTTCAGCAGGTGCATGCGGTATTCTAAGCGTGGGCTGTCGCCCCCTGGCTGCTGCGTTTCGGCTGTTACCGGGAAAGGTGACATCGCTGACATGGTCTTGCCCAGGTCCGGGATAAGCTGCCATTCGATGGTGCCTCTATCTACGGCACGGGTGTAATGCGCCGCTTCCATAGATACGTATCCGTTGCTTTCTACAAATCCTTTCACCACGCCGGGCTTTAAATCAACAGGGTTGTTTATAACCGCCTGTACTTTTACAGTCGTGTTGTTTGGCCCGGTAATCGTAATCGGAACCTGCTGCACGCCAGTTGGTGCCTTTTGCCAGTCTACGCTTATCAGCAGCCGCTGCTCCTTTTCCACAGTGCCTTGCATAGACGAAACATTTAGCCATGGAGCCCCGGACTGCACTTTATAAGTGAAAGGATCCTTGCCCTGGTTGAACAGCTCGATGTAATGCGTTTGCTGACCGAAAGGTGTAAATTCAGGTAGTTCTGCCTGTCCTTTCTCCCTTGGCCACCAGGTATCAGAGCCTTCCACAGCTACACCCATTTTTGCTCCGGATGCCACATTCACCAGTTTCACAGTTGGCATTACATCTTTCTCCGGTTGCTGCCAATAGGTATAGCTGATGTGTGTCTGGTCCATCATGTGGCTCCACTTGCCGTCAGCTAATTCCTCATTATAGTATTTCATCAGCGCCTGGTCTTTCTCGAACAACTCACGCACCTTAGCAGCCATGTCGTTGGCAGCGGCACGGTTCTGCTTTGCATAGAGATGGTTTTTGCCTGTGGTAATATGCAGTTCGTTGAGGTTAGCAGAAGCCTTTGCCGGGAACAGCACCAGTTGATAGAAAGCATCCTTGTACCCGGCAGGCATCTCCTGGTAAATCTTCTCTGCTTTCTCCACCAGTTGGTTGTACTCTTCCACCACGCGTTCCGCTTCCCTGTAGTTCGTCAGGCTATACGTTTCTGGTGATATCAATTCCGGCTTACGGCGGCCGTTGTACTTGGAGTAAGTCGCCAGGATTTCCGCAATAGGTTGGGCATACTGGCTTCCGAACTGCTCTTCTGCCCAGGTTACAGTATATTCCTGCAGACGTTCCGCCGGCCACTTATCCGGGTTCCAGGCATAGTCCATGAAGAACTCCAGCGGGAACTCCATTGGCTTAATGTCACCTACGTTCACTATCCAGATGCGGTCGGCACCGTACTTGTGCGCCATGTGCATCTGCTCCCACACCCTCGGAATAGGGTTTGTGTTCAGCCATTTGTAGTTTCTCGGGCCACCTACATAATCGTAGTGGTAGTAAATACCATAGCCACCGGAATGCTGCTTTTCGCCCGGCTTCGGTAGCTTACGGATGTTGCCCCAGTTATCGTCTGCCAGCAGCAGGGTCACATCATCCGGCACACGCATGCCTCTGTCGTAGTAGTCCTGCACTTCTTTGTAGAGCGCCCAGATTTGCGGCGTTTCAGAGGCTGGCTTGCCGGTTACGTCGGCAATGATTTGGCGCTGGTCGGCCACAATCTGCTCCAGCAGCGCAATGTTGCTGCCTTCAGACATTGGTTCATCTCCGTCGCCGCGCATGCCTATGGTCACAATGCTTTCGTTGGTGCCCATGCGCTCCATACCTTTTCGCCAGAACTCCTGCAGGTTTTCTTTGTTCGTGTTGTAGTTCCAGGCGCCTTTGCCATAGCGTCTCCACTCGTCGTGGGCGCGCGTTAAAGGCTCGTGGTGCGAAGTACCAAGCACCACGCCATACTCATCTGCCAGGGGTGCGCTCAGCGAGTCGTCGTCATAGATGGCATTTCCCCACATGGCTGGCCAGAGGTAATTGCCCTTCATGCGTAGCAGGAGCTCAAATACTTTGTCGTAGAATTTGTGGTTAAAGCCACCGAACTTCTCTTGGGACCAGCCGGAAAGCGCCGGAGCCTCATCGTTGATAAAAAAGCCTCTGTACTTGATGGCAGGCTCTCCTTCTGTGTGGCGCCCCGGCAATACATAAACATTCTGCTTTTGCTTTACCGGCACATCGGCCCACCAGTACCAGGGCGACACCCCGATTTCTTCTGACAAATCATACATGCCGTAGATCGTGCCGCGCTTGTCGCTGCCTACAATTACCAATGCCCGGTCTACACCGCGCATTGGCTTTTCCACCACCTGAATCAGGGAGGTTTCCCAGCGCCCGGCTATACCTGCTACGTCCAGTTTTTTATCCCGCACTAGTTTGTCGATGAGGGGGCTTTTGCCCAGTGTTCCCACCAGCACAATTTCCTTTGCCTTCGGTGCTTTCTTGCCCACCGTCAGCTGAGGCTCCGCATTAGTTACCTGCTTAATGTCTGCCTGCAGGTGCTTCGCCACCCGGGCAACACCCGGGTAATCATCGGCACTCACATAAATAGGAGCAGATTTGCCATTGGCAGAAAGTGCGAAGCGGTTTAATCCTTTTTCTGTAGCGATGTAGGAGGGAACGTCGTCAGTAGCTGCGGCGGCAAGTGGGCCTGCCAAAGCAAACACAAATAACAACACCAGGCAGAGCGACTTTGGCCACTGCGCTGGCTGTGCGATGCGGCGCAGAGAACGCAGCCTCCAAGAAGAGTAAATTGAGAAAGATATTTTCATGATGATACTGTTTTAGGGAGCTGCTATTCAAAGCGGCTCCTGTTTTTAGATTGCTGCCTGCTTCATTTTAGGCGACAGGAAGTGCATGATCAGCCAGGCCACTACATAGGCGCTGCCGCAGATGGTGAAGATAATATTATAACCGGCAAGAATGTTGCCAGCGTTTTTATAATAGTCTAGTATAAATCCGATGAACAGCGGGAAAAGTGCACCTCCCACAGAGCCTGCCATGCCCCCGATACCTACCACCGAACTCACAGCCTTTTTCGGGAACATGTCGGAAACGGTGGTGAAGATGTTGGCGCTCCAGGCTTGGTGTGCCGCTGCTGCTAAGCTGATGAGGCCAACTGCAATCCAGATCTCGGTTGTGTAGCGTGCTGCCATAATAGGCACCACCAGCAGCGCGATGATGAACATGGCCGTTTTACGCGCCCTGTATACTGCCCACCCTTTCCGGATAAAGTAGGAGGAGAGGTAACCGCCGCCTATGCTGCCAATGGTAGTGGCAGAGTACACAATCACGAGGGGCAGGCTTGGCTTGCTCAGGTCAAGGTCAAAGGTGGTGCTGAAGTATGACGGTAGCCAGAAGAGAAAGAAATACCAGATAGGGTCTGTGAAGAACTTCCCGGCGATGAACACCCACGTTTGTCTTATAAACAGCAACTTTCCCCACTTTACAGGCGTCTTGTCCGCTTCAGCCCCGGCATCTTCATTGTCACTGTGAATGTATTCATACTCTGGCTGGCCCAGGCGCTTTTGCCTGGAGGGGATTTCATAGAATATGAGCCAGAAAACCAGCCATACAAAACCAACCGCTCCTGTTACTATAAAAGCTTCCTGCCAACCATAAGCCCCCAGCATCCAGGGTACAAAAATCGGCGCCACCACAGCCCCTACATTTGCCCCGGAGTTAAACAATCCTGTTGCCAGTGCCCGCTCTTTCTTCGGGAACCACTCTGCCACCGTTTTAATGGCCGCCGGAAAGTTACCTGCCTCTCCAATACCTAATGCAGCCCTGGCCACGCCAAATCCAAAGGTAGACCGCGCTGCGGCATGAAACATAGCCGCCACACTCCATACTACAATAGAAATGCTATAGCCCATCTTGGTACCTATTTTGTCGATAATCCTTCCGAAGATCAACATGCCCAGGGCATAGGAGGCGGTGAAAGCCATTACAATGCTACCATAGTCGCTTTCTGTCCAGTTGAACTGCTGCTCGAGTGCAGGCTTCAGCAAACCAATGATTTGCCTGTCGAGGTAGTTGATGGTGGTGGCAAAGAAAAGCAGGGCACATATCGTCCAGCGATATGACCCAATCTTTGCTCTTTTGGTGATTGGCTCTGTTGTTAAAGGTGCTTGCATGGCAGGTGGTTATGCTTTAAATGGGGAAGTAGTTTTTTGCGTTGTAGTAGCAGATGTCCTGCACCATTTTACCAATCCAGGGGATGTCGGCCGGCAGCAGGCCCTGCGCAATGTCGTTGCCGAACATGTTGCACAGCAGTCTCCTGAAGTACTCGTGGCGGGAGTAAGACAGGAAGGAGCGGGAGTCGGTCAGCATACCGACAAAGCAGCTGATAAGCCCCATGTTAGACAAAGCATTCATCTGGTCCTGCATGCCCTCTAAATTATCGAGGAACCACCACGCGGAGCCAAACTGCATCTTGCCCTTAGTGCCGGCACTTTGGAAGTTACCTACCATAGTAGCAAAAGCGGCATTATCAGCAGGATTCAGGTTGTAAATAACGGTTTTGGTAAGCTTGCCTTCTTTCTCCAGGGCATTGAAAAATGCAGCCATGGCCGCAGCCTGTGAAAAATCGCCAATGGAATCGTAGCCGGTATCAGGGCCATTTACCTGCAGCATACGGCTGTTGGTGTTGCGCAGCGCCCCCACGTGGAACTGCTGCACCCAGCCTTTCTGGTGGTACATTTTGCTAAGTTCCAATAATACAAAAGCAGTGAATTCCTCCTGGTGAAGGGCCGCCTCACGGTCATCGCCACTTAATACTGCCGCAAAAGCTTTCTCCAGGTTGCCGCTGCTTTTGCCCACGTAAGGAAGGCTGCTCAAACCATGGTCTGAAATGCGGCAGCCGTGCTGATGGAAATAATCTACCCTGCTTTGAAGGGCCTCTAATAAAGTGTCTATACTTGTAATAGAGGTTTGGCTTGCGTCAGCGAGTTGCTGGAGGTAGGTTCTGAAAGCCTCTCCACCACTCAGGTTTAAAGCTTTATCCGGACGGAAAGAAGGCAGCACTTTCACCCCGAAGGAGGAAGCTGCAACCTGTTGATGATAGTTCAGGCTGTCTACTGGGTCGTCGGTAGTGCCCACCATCTCTACCTTGAAATGCTCTAGTAAACCCTGGGGTGAGAACTCCGGCTTCTGCAGCAATTTGTTACAATGCGCATAGATCTCAGAAGCATTGGCCTCTGATAGAAGCTCTGTTACGCCAAACGGGTTCTTCAGTTCCATGTGCGTCCAGTGGTACAGCGGGTTGCGCATGGTATAAGGCACTGCCTTGGCCCAGGTCCTGAACTTCTCTTCGTCGGTAGCGTCGCCGGTAATATACTTTTCGTCTATCCCGAGTGTCCGCAAGGCACGCCACTTATAATGGTCGCCGGCCAGCCAGATGTCCGTCATGTTGGCGTAGGGCTTGTTTTCGGCGATTGCCTCCGGTGATAAATGGCAATGGTAATCGATGATGGGTAAGTCTTTGGCATAATCATGGTATAGTTCCTTTGCCGCATTTGACTGCAGCAGGAAGTCATCGTTCAGGAAACTGCCTGTCTTCTCTTTAGCTGACTTCTTTACACCATCTTTCTTTAATAAAATATCTTCACTCATAAGTTCTCTATCTACTGCTCATTGACTTCTCAATTCCCATTTCTAATCCGCGCAGCTCTGCCAGCCCGCGTAAGCGCCCGATGGCGGAGTAGCCGGGGTTCGTTACTTTGTGCAGGTCGTCGAGCATCTGGTGCCCGTGGTCGGGGCGGAACGGAATAGGCTGCTCACGATCTTTGTTGATAGCGACAAGTTCTTTCATTACGCCATACATGTCCACATCCCCTGTCAGGTGATCGGACTCATAGAAGTTTCCGGTAGGATCTTTTTTTACATTCCGCAGGTGGGCAAAGTAAACGCGGTGGCCTACTGCCTTCAGGATATCCACTGGGTTGTTATGCGAACCTGCACCCAAAGAACCGGTACAGAAGCAGATGCCGTTAGGAGCACGGTCCACCCTTTCCATAATGTATAAAAGGTCTTCTTTGTTGGAGGCAATGCGCGGTAATCCTAAGATAGGGTAAGGCGGATCATCTGGGTGAATCGTCATTTTAATACCAGTCTCTTCACAAACATCCATGATAGATTCCAGGAAGTAAGCCAGGTTCTCACGTAAACCAGCATGGCCTATGTTCTTATATATTTCGATGCTCTCAGTTAAGTGTTCCAGCGTAATAAATCCTTCCATAGGAACACCCATTCGAATGATTTCGCTTAGATCATCTAACTGCTGCTGTGAAGAAGAGGCGAATCTCTCTTTTGCCTGTTGCACTACCTCTTCTGCGTAATCCAGCTCAGCTCCCTTTCTCTTTAAAATGAACAGGTCGAATACCGCCAAATCTGCCCAGTCAAAATACAGCGCTTTGGCGCCATTCCACATTTCTAATGCCAGGTTGGTGCGGGTCCAGTCGAGCACCGGCATAAAGTTGTAGCACACAGTGCTGATGCCAGCCGCCGCCAGGTTGCGTAGCGATTGGCGGTAGTTTTCCAGGTACATTTCGCAGTCGGCATTTCGGGTTTTGATAGCCTCGTGCACCGGCACGCTCTCCACCACCACCCACTCCAGGCCAGCTGCCTCTATGATGCGCTTGCGCTCCTGTATTTCTTCCAGTGGCCAGACAGCGCCATGCGGTATATGATGCAATGCAGAGACAATACCTGTGGCACCCGCCTGTTTTACATCCTGTAGCGTAACGGGGTCGTTAGGCCCGTACCATCTCCAACTTTGTGTTAATGACATGCTTTGCTTGATAGTTTTAGTGTGTTTTGAATAGGCCTACAATTTAACTGAAGCCATTGATAATAGATAACAGGTTTAAAATAGTTTAAGCAATCCACGTGGAAAATAACCTCCAAATGAATTGCCTAAACTAAACCTGTCTGTTTTTACTGTACAATCACTTTTCTAACCGTTACTTCGTTGTTGCTGATGAGCCTGATAAAGTAAATGCCCGGCTTCAACGTCAGGTTATTGCTGATGGTGCTGCTGTTCATTTGCTGCTCCACCAGCTTTCTGCCTCCCGCATCTACAATCTGGTAAACAGGCTTTTTAGTGATATCAAAATCAGCTACCGCTACCGTGAACCTGCCTTCAGCAGCTGGGTTAGGATATACATGCAGCGCTTCTGCCTCTATGCCTTTCAGGTTGCTTACACTGCTTTTACCCGCCAATGTAACAGTTGCTTCTTCCTTGCCAATGCAATCGCCGTGGCCCAGGTGAGCAGGTACAGCCTCCTTTGCTATATGAATAGTCTTGCCTTTATGGGCGACGTAAATCTTCTTCGGAATAGTGATGGTCACTGTCTCTCCAGCGCTTGTGCTAAAGCCATCATTCACTTTTACTATCAGGGTATATGACGTTTGGGTGAAATCCAGTAAATCAGGTCTGGCTATAGAAATTGCTCCTGTGGCTGCCTCTATCGCGAAGACAGAAGCTCCTGTTCCGCCCGTAATCTGCCAGCCCTGCAGGGTAGTATTCGCATCCGCATCTGTTGCTGCTACTGTGCCTACTACATTGCAGGTGGCTATTTCGCTTAAGCTAAAGTTCTGCCCAACTGTTACGACCGGTATGTGAAGGTTGGTGTTGCTCTGAATATACTCCTGAAGCCAAACAAACGCCTCGCGTTCAGCTCCGTTGGTATAGGCTAGGTAAGCACCTTGCTCTGTTCTCCAATGTCCCGGGCGGTAGCCCCACAACGTGATGCCTTTCACGGCCGGGTGCTCCCAGAACACAGGGAATATCCGCTGATATTCTGCTAACTGTACGGCGTCTGTTCTACCGTCAATATCAAGTTCTGTGATATAGATAGGTAAGCCGGTTGCAGCATAATTATCCAGGATTTGTGTTAACAGTTCTACGCTAACTGACCTGGTTGAGAAGGCGTGGCCCTGTATGCCAATGGCGTCGATCAGGTTTTCTGCCTGAAGCAGGTTGATGATGTTCAGGTAGCGCTGCGCATTTTGAAGTGAATTTTCAACGCTGTAATCATTCAGCATCAGGGGAGTGTCCGGGAAATACTTACGTGCCAGTTTAAAGGAGTTGATCACCCAGTCCCAGCCGGTAGTACCGCTGCCGCCAAGGGCTTCCATATAGCCTCCGCTTCCTGGGTCATTCGGATCTTGTACAGGAGGGTCGTTTGTCGGCTCGTTCACTACCTCCAGGAAGTCTATGTCAGGGTAGCGCTCGGCCACTGCTGCAAACCATTCTTCTATCTCTTCCAGTTGCTCTGCAGGTGATAAGCTCTTGATCCAGGTAGGCTGCTGGTTGCCCCAGATCAGAACGTGCATGCGGAAAGGGAAACCATTGTCTTTGGCCAGTTCGTAGGCGGCGTCCAGTTCCGTCCAATTCATTACATCACGGGTTGCTTCTACTGAACCCCACTTACCGGCGTTTTCGGCTACTACCTGGTTAAAATAAGCTGTAAAGTTTGGCAGCTGCGAGGCGCTATACACACTTCCCAGGAACTTTGGCTGACCTGTGGCAATAGGAGGACCGGTTGGGGTGTAAGGCTGCGGAGCAGGTGTATCGTCCACACTACCCAAAATTGACACATTGTCGATATAGAAGGTGCCTGCCTCCGGGAAGTTCAGCCGCAGCTGCAGCCCTTCCTCCTGGGCCGTAAAGGTCCATTCATACTGTTTCCAGGTATCAGTGAGTTCAAAGTTCTTTGACGCATAGGTGTCTGTCTGTTGCACTACTGTAATATTCTTGCCTGCCGTTGCTGCCTTCGCATAGAAGGTTAAGGTATATTCTGTTCCTGTTACAGAAGGCCAGGCATCGTTTACCGCCTGGATATTATAGGCAGCACCTCCTGCCTGGGTAATGCTCACTTTCATGGCCCTGCTGCCACTCTGCACATCTGAAGTCTCGGCGGTGAAAGCACCTACGCCGCCGCCGCTTACCTGTGTCCACCAATTGGTGAAGCTATCACCTGTGCCGTTCTCAAAGCCGCCATTTGTCAGGAGCTCTTTGGCCTGTACTGCAGAAGGAATAAAGATATTGTCGATGTAGAAAGTGCCTGTGCTGAGGAACTGGAGCTTCAGTTCCATGTTGTCTGCCTTTGCGGTGAATGTCCACTTGTACTCTTGCCAGGTGTCTGTAAGTGTAAAAGTTTGCTCATCATAAGCGCCACCAAGCTGCAGTACTGTCTTAAAGCTGCTGCCGGCGGTAGCGGCCTTTGCCCAGAAGGTTAAGGTATACTCCTTGCCTGTTACGGATGGCCAGGCATCATTTACCGCCTGTATCTCCCATGGGTTAGAACCAAGCGCTGCAACGTCTACTTTGAGGGCTCTGGCGCCATCTTGTGCGCTGCCCGTTGCAGCAGTGAAGGCAGCTGAACCGTTTCCTGCACTGGTCCACCAATTGGTGAAGCTGTTCCCGCTGCCGTTCTCAAAGCTCCCGTTGGAGATCAGGTTTTTTACCTGTTCCTGTTGGGGGATAGTGATGCCATCTATATAAAAGGTGCCTGCATTCGGAAAGTGGAATTTTAGTTGTAGCTCCGCCGCCTGGGCCATAAAACTCCACTCATACTTTTGCCAGGTGTTGGTTAAGGTAAATGTTTTTTCCTCATATGCATCTCCGACCTGTTGGATCATTTTAAAAGAGCTTCCGCTTGTTGCCGCTTTTGCCCAGAAGGTTAAGGTATACTCTTTGCCTGTAACAGAAGCCCAGGCGTCATTCACTGCCTGCACATCCCAGGCATTTGCCCCGGGAGTGATGACATCAACTTTCAGGGCTTTACTGCCTTCTGCCTTGTCTTCTGTCACAACCGTAAAACTGGCGTTAGTACCACTGGCGGCCTGCGTCCACCAATTTGCCAGGTCATTCTCAAATCCGCCGTTGGGGATAAGGTTCTGCGCCCGGGAAGTGAAACTTCCTAAAGAGGCAAACAATAAAATTAAGAGTACAACCTTCTTCATATAATAATAAGTTAGAGGTGATAAATAATTGAGTTACATGTTTGACTTGTGGGTGTTTTATTGTGTGAAATAGGGTTAAGTGGGAGCGGTAACAGAAACAATATAGTTTGAAATAAGGGCGGTAGAACAGGCAGCGCCTGTCGTTTTGGATTCGATGTTGTCGGAGGGTAAATAAAGATTGGGTGCCCTATAGGAGCACCCAATCTTTATAATTATAATCCACCAAATTAATTGTATCCTGGGTTTTGATAATCACTTGTAACGCCTTCCATAGCGTCTAACTGACCTTGCGGAATAGGGCGCAGGTAATGATAGGGTTGAATGTTGCGCGTTATTGTTTCAGCCGTATGGTCTCCGTAGGCGTTTCCGGCAATTTCGTACGTGGAAGCGAGATCTTCCCATCTTTGCGTACGGGTTAAGTCGAACCAGCGGTAACCTTCGCCGTAATATTCACGCGAACGCTCTGCCAGAATATAATCAATGTCTATTACTTCTGGCGTGGCAGCAACCATCTCTGCACTACGGTCTTCTACTTTAAGCTGGTCTCCGTTGTTGTCCCAGCGCCAGTTGCCTGCGCGTGCACGAAGCACGTTGATCAATTCTCTGGCGGTATAACCGGCTTGTGTATTGGCACCCTTCACTGCTGCTTCGGCCGCTACAAAATAGAACTCCGAGAATTTTGCAATATTGAAAGGACGGGTACTGGCAGCATTCGGCTGTCCTAATCCATCGCCACTGTCAGTGCGGTAAGGACCAAGTTTCCAAAGCCCCGGGTATACAATCCTGCTAATGTCACGTGGACCTATTACAAAATCAGATCTTCCAGGTAATTCTCCTGCTCCTATATTGCTTTTGCCTGCTCCACTAGGGTAGCTGATTGGCGTTGCCGGTTGTTCGTCCAGGAAAGTCAGGATGGCTCCACCTGGTTCAACCGGCAAACTGTTTGCGTTGTATACTACGGGTGCGTCAATGCCTGCTTTAGGCCAGTTGCCACGGTAGGTGGTTGTAAAGGTGCCATCGTAGCGGGAGTCATTTGTTTTGTCGGCAAAGGTGTTAGTGATTACACCGATCGTAGGTGCCATACGTGTCCACGGACGTCCCAGGTCTTGTGATGCTTCACGCTGAACAGAACTTATAGGATTTGTCCAATCTGGATCAGTAGCGCTTCTGATGTTGGTATAGTTCCACGTCATCATCCAGCCGGCAAAGTTTTCTGGGGCAGCGCCATTACTCCATGTAAGGCTGGATGCGTTATAAAATTCGCTTGTCTCTGTGCGGTCAGCGTACAGTAGTATTTCACTGTTGCGGTCGTTTGTCGCCACATTCACATCATAGAATGTTTCCTGCAAACTGAAAGGTCCCGGGTTTTGAATGCCGTTTATGGCCACGTCGTATGCCTGCTGAAAATACCACTGGGCGTCATGTCCGTCAGGATCAGTTCGGGGAGTCTCCGGGTAAGTAGGAATGTTATCCGGGTTTTCAAGCCACCATCCGTAGGTCAGGTAGGCCTTTGCCAGATAAAGGCGTGCAAGCGTTTGGGTTGCACCTCCGGTAACACGAGGATTTACCGGCAGATCTTCTACCGCTCTCACCAAATCTGGGAAGATGGCTCTGGTGTAGACCTCCGGCACCGTGTTGCGGGCAGAGGTTCTGGCGGGGTTTGTGTTGAACGCAAGTTCTCCTGCGCCCAAATCCAAAGGCACCCCGCCGAACGTTTTTACCAGTTCAAAGTAATCGAACGCGCGGAAGAACCTGGCTTCGGCAACCAGCGCATCCGATATAGTCCCTACTGCGGCTGCATTTTCAATAACACCGTTGGCGGTGTTAATGTTAGAGAACGCGGCTCCCCATAGTACATCGGCACGACTGTCCTGGGGCGTGATTTCACCCCGGCCAGAAAGGTCCATTACCAGGAAGTTCTGGTCTGCACTCTGCGCATAGGTCACTTCATCGGTACCGGTTTCGGTGGTGTTATAGTAGTAGGCCTGTCCGTATATGTAGCGCAGGTGGGCATACATGGATGTTATGCCACCTTGGACACCTCGCTCGGTCTGGAAAAATTCAGGTGTATAACCAGCGCGTGGCTGTTCTTCCAGAATGTCCTCGCAGGACGCCAGGGAAAGCGCCACCATTAACGCTGTTCCTATAAAAGCTTTATTTTTTATAAATTTCATCTTCATCTTATTTAGAATGTGACATTGAGACCAACCAGGTAGTTGCGCGTGGAGGGTGTGTTCGTGCCAATCGTCAGCAAACGGTTTGGCACGCCACCAGCTACAGCCACATTCTGGTCGGCGTATGAGTTGGTTTCAGGGTCCATGCCTGATGCTCTGTTGTAGGGCGAGAACAGCACAAATGGGTTTTGTGTTGTAGCGTAAAGCCGTAGACTATTCATGCCAATTTTTTCCATCCAATTGCTGTTTGTGAAGTTATAACCAAGTGTGATGGTGCGTATCTTTAGGTAGGAGGCGTCGAAGTAACCGAGGGTACTGCCATATTCAGGGTTGTCGCCGCTTCTGATGCCTGCCGGATTTGGATACCTGGCGTTGGTGTTCTCCGGTGTCCAGTAATCCACATCAACATTATTCCGGCGTCCGCTTAGCAAGTTAAGGTAGCCTGCCGAGCCGTAGAGCGTGCTGTTGAGAATTCCGCCGCGCTGAAAGGCTGCCACAGCAGTCAGATCAAATCCTTTAAACCCTACGCGGGTGTTGAAGCCTCCCTGGAAATCAGGATTCGCGTTCATGATTTGTCTGTCATCAGGCCCAATTTGCCTTACTGGCGTACCATCGGCGTTGTACTCGCCTGTATATCTTACTTTGACCATACCTACATTGCCGCCCGGCTCCAGGATATCCAGGTATGGATCTTCCTCCTGCCAAAGGCCTAATCTCTCATAGTCGTAGATGACATTGATAGGGTGGCCTACAAACAACCAGTTGGTTCTATCTTCCTCTGCTCCTGAAGCAAGCGATGTGATTTCGTTGCGGTTGCCATATATGTTGACACCGGCTTCCCATGTCCAGCCGTTGAGGTTATCCAGTATCAGACCGTTGAGCGAGAACTCCAGGCCTTTATTTTGTATGGATCCTATATTTGCCGTATAGCTGCTCACGCCCGATGTAGCAGGCAGGCCAAGGCTTAGTAGCACATTTTCGGTATTTGTTACATAGTACTCTACTGTACCTGACAGGCGGTTATTCAGGATGGCGAAGTCTAATCCATAATTCCATGTATTAGAGTATTCCCATCCCAGATTAGGGTTAGGTAGTTCCGTTACATAGTATCCGGTTTCGTAAACATCGGGGCCAAAGTTATAAGGTCTGGTGCTTAAACGTCCAAGAGTAGAGTAGGGAGGAATGCCCTGGTTGGAGGTTTGTCCGTAGCCCACACGCAGCTTCATCATGTTTATAAGGTTTACATCCTGCATAAACGTTTCTCTGGCGATGTTCCAGCCGGCAGACACGGCAGGATAGGTGTTCCACTGATAGCCTGGGGCCAGCCTGGAGGAGCCATCGGAGCGTACAGTAACGCTCAGCAGGTAGCGGTCGTCATAAGAATACATGGCGCGTCCCATCCACGACAACAATCCCCAGTTTTCATACCATTGGTCATTCGGGTTTACCGTAATTTCTCCGGCAGCCTGCCCGAGGTTGTAAAATTGGAAGGCGTCGGAGGGAATGTCTCTTGCCGCTATGCGTGAGCGGTTCATTTGCCTCTCAGAGGCAGAGTACAAGCCTACTAAATTCACATTGTGCTTTCCTGCAAAGGTACGGTCGTAGGTCAGCAGGTTTTCAAGGGTCCAGTCGGTTGTAACCTGGTTACTGACAGAAGCAGTGGAAGGGGTGGTTTCCTCCACATTGTTTATACCCGCTGCTGTATAGCCGCCACCGTGACTCTGGCGGTAATTCAGGCCAAGGTTGGCACGGTATTTTAAGCCCTCCACTCCCGGGATTTCCACTTCGCCGTAGATGGTGTTGTAGGTGGCAAAGGCCCTGGTTTCGCTTAGCCATAGATCATCTAAACCACCGTCTTCTAACATGTCTCTTGTATAGAGCCACGTCTCATCCAATGGCATGCGGACTGTTCTTTTCAAAGTGCCATCTTCGTTATACGGGTTGGCAAGAGGCGACAAGCTCAGGATGTTGTACAAGCCCACGTTGTTGCCTTCCGTCATGTTATAGTTATTGTTTGTCGTGAAGCCGACGCGGAAACGTTCACCTATTCCCTGGTCAAGGCTACCGCGCATGGAGTAACGGGTGTACTGCTGCGTAGGAATCACACCCTGATCCTGGAAGTAGCCTACACTGAAGTTGTAACGGCCTTGTTCAGTACCACCCGTAACGCCTACGTCGTGGCTCGATGTGATACCGGTTCGGTAAAGCAGGTCTTGCCAATCCGTGTCTACATCCTCCGCTTCATCCTCCCCTAACTGTCCTGCAAACTGTCCGGGGCCGGCTGCCTGGCGCAGTGCAAAAAGCTCCGGTCCGCTCATCATGTCATATCTGGCAAACACATTCTTCACGCCATGAAAACCATTGTAGCTTATCTGTGGCTTTTGCCCTGCTTTCCCTGATTTGGTAGTAACTAATACAACGCCGTTGGCGCCGCGCGAGCCGTAAATGGCGGTCGCCGAGGCATCCTTCAGGATATCAACACTCTCGATGTCATTCGGGTTGATATCGGAGATAGACCCAGGAAAGGGAATACCATCCAGCACCACCAGCGGGTCATTTCCGCCAGAGATGGAGCGCGCACCGCGAATCCGGATTTGCATGGAGGCACCTGGCTGGGAGGATGATTGCGCAAACTCCACCCCTGGCAAACGGCCTTGCAAGGCCTGCGTGATATTACCTGCTGGCACCTGGGTGATTTCTTCTGCACTAATGGAAGCAACGGAACCTGTTACAGCTTCTGCCCGCTGCGTACCATACCCTATTACTACTACCTCTTCCAGTGCCTGGGCATCTGTGCCGAGTTCCACATCAATAGTAGAACGGTTGTTTATAGGCACCTCCTGGTTTTCATAGCCAATGAAGGAGAATACCAGGGTGCCGGTGCCGTCCGGCACGTTAATCGTGTAGCTGCCGTCCGCACCTGTTGGGGCTGCCGTAGTAGTGCCTTTTAAAAGCACTGTTACACCTGGCAAGCCTGTTCCAGTCTCAGCATCTGTAACCTGGCCGGTTACCGTTGTGGTCTGCGCCATTGCCTGCACACTTACCAGCAGGTAGGCAACAAGCATCGTGGCGACTCTGATGACTTTTGGTACACGTACCAGCGAAGTCACTGATCGGGGGCATTGTGTAAAATCGAATTTCATAATTGGTGGTTTAGGAGTTGAGTAAGTATTGCTGTTCAGGTGTAATTTCCTTGGAGAAGGCAGAACCAAAGTACCTTTGGCCGGACACGCACCTGCATAAGGAGGCGTGACGTGTGAAGGGAGATGCAGCCATTGTGGACCATTTCAGGTCAATTGTAGCTTTGAGTTTGATGTGTTTGGCTATTTCCATATTTAAGTTGATTTAATAGATGGCAGTGGAAAAGAGTTCGCGAAAGAGTATGCTGGACTGCTTTCATGGTATCGGTTTCAATGCTGTCTTCTGCGTTTTATCGGTATATCATTGCTTCTGGTGTTTAAATTATGCTTAGTTATTGCACAAGTAATTTAGTTGTCTGCAGTTGAAAGATGACTTGGAATGTAGGTACATAGCTTATAATGAGTGTTTTAAGTGTATATCTCAGACCTTTGAAAATTGCAACAAATAAACGCAGTGATTTCACTAGGCAGTAAGTAACTGCTCACTAATATGTGTAAACTTGAGTATTTTTTTTAAAACATGCAACCGATTTCATAAATAGTTTTCAAGCTTGCTCTGCTTTGGGTCAATAGTACAGCAAAAAGTATCTGAGTAGGGGCTTGTGGAAATGAATTCAGATGCTTTTAAATCTTTAGAGAATTGGATTAGTTTCTTAAAACCAGTAAAATTCAATTGCACCTTAGATTAGGTGTGCCTGTAGAAGTCTTCGATGGGGTATCGGGAGGCTGGTATATTTGAAACCGATTTCAAAATTTATATCAACCAGTTCGAAGACATCAAAAAGACAAAATCAACCCAGGTTGAGATCAGCTAAGAGTGTTAAAAATTACCTGCCCAGATTAGCTCCTCCCAGTCTAATCCAGGTTAAGTTTGGATGAAATTTGAAAAGCCCTTGATATATGGCAACATGAGTTAAATAAGGAATAGAACTCCTATGCTAAAGTGAAAGGAGTAGGAGTCAGCTACTGTTAATAGAGAGTTTTATAGTGAATTAAGAAAGCCAGGTAGTTGCTCTTTAGCTTGCGGGCAGGCTGTCATGTTACTTTAATATATTAGCCAGTAATCTACGATAGCAGCTTACCAGTAGCACCAGTGATGTGTGCCGGGGCTGAACCAATAAGGGGCAAGCATTATGAGAAGAGTGGCGGATAGAGCTGATTCTAAGCTGTCCGCTGACAACTATACAGAGACGGGCAAAGGTTGAAATCATATAGAACAGGAGGGTAGGGGGCTGGCGCGAGCCGTTTACCTGCTAAACCTGCTTGCCTTGGCAACCGGTCCCTTGTTAATGAGTGTCATTATGCGTAGCAACAAAGCTGGTGTTGCCTGTTTGGGGGATAATAGGGTGTTTTACAGAAAAAATTCGAGTAGGCCACTGCTTGTTTTATATAGCATAAATACACCTCCCGCTCCAAAGAGCGGGAGGTGTATTTATAAAGCATTACAACTGTTGTAGTTAATAGCCAGGGTTTTGGGCAAAAGCGGTGGCACTACGGTCAACCTGAGTTTGAGGAATCGGTCTCAGCACGTGGTGGGCCTGTATATTAGGTGCAGCTGCCTCGTTGTGTGCCTTCACCCTCTCAATCAGTATTCCCCAACGCTTTAGATCCAGCCATCGCATCTGCTCACCTATCAATTCTCTTTCCCGCTCTTCGATGATAAACTCCATGTCCAGCTGATCAGCTGTAATTTCCATGGCACTTTCCTGGCCAGGCCACGCTGCTCTGCGGCGTACCATGTTGATGTTTTCAACAGCTTCAGCAGTTTGACCTGCCTGGAGCTGCGCTTCAGCCAGCATCAGGTAAGTGTCCGCCAAACGAAATGCGATGTAATCACGGCCGCCTTCAAATTGTGTACGGTCTACGCGGCCGGCATCCATGTGTTTGGTAAGTGCGGGGAACAAGCGCTCATCATACCGGCTGGGCACCAGTACCTGGTACGGCCGCTTCGCCATTTCCGCAGCTGACATCTCATACCCTGGCATATAGATGGCTGTATCGCCCTCGGCAAAGGTCACAGAAGGCTTGGTCGTGTCGAAGGACGTGTTATAGGTGCCCGGTTTGTTGCTGTAGTACGTGTCCTTAAAAGACTTCTTATAGCGGCTGTCGATTTCCCGGTCTGTGAAGATCTCGTTGAGCGTGTACTCGGTAGGCATGTAGCGTTTGAACGGCCGGCCATTTTCTGTGTCACGCTGCATTCCAGGCAACACGTCGTACTCCATCAGGAAAAACACGTGCGTATTGTTGCCCCCTCCGTTCGTCAGTGGGTCGCGGGTGTACTGCACAGACCAGATAACTTCGTCGTTCATCTCATTGCCCTGTCGGTGAACATCCGCAAAGTCAGGAAGAAGTCTTAAGCCATAGTTGTTGATCACGTTTTGAAACAGCGGGATGGCATTGGCATAATCATCAGCCGCCGCGGCCTCCGAAGTGGCCTTGGTCAGGTATACTTTCCCTAGCAGGTGCTCAGCGGCAGGGCGTGTGGCACGACCGTATTGTGATGATCTGGCTGCTGCCTCCAGATCAGGAATGGCCTCTGTCAAATCTCTGATGATCGCCTCGTACTGTGCTTCTACCGTAGATCTGGAAACGTCCTTGGTGGGTACCATGGTTTCTGTCAGGCGCAGGTCAACTCCGCCAAACAGCTGCGTCAGGATGAAGTAATGGTGGGCCCGGATGAATTTAGCTTCCGCTATCCGCTGCTTCTTAACCTCTTCGTCCATCCCAGTCACAGCGGGAGCACGCTCAATGATAGCGTTCGTGGTGTTGATGCCGCGGTACAACTCATCCCAGAGCTCCCTTACGTGGCCATTTTGTGTATCAAACTGGGTCGTGTACGTATTCATGAACTTCCACCCTCCATCTGCTCCATTGGTATAGGTATCTGTGCCGAATATGGTGAAGTTATTTCCCCGCTCCGTGCCATACCAGGTGCGCATAGAAGAATAAGCGGCGTTCACGGCATCATTCATGCCTTTGGCCGTATTCATGTAGTCGTTGCCTATCCTGGAAATTACTTCTTCGTCCAGGGTGTCTTCGCAGGCAGGGGCACCCATCAGGAGAACACCCAACAGGCCGAGCCTGGCCAAACCCAAAGCTTTGTTTTTATATATCTGATTCATGGTTATTCTGGTTTAGTCTTAATTAGAATCTTGCATTGATACCGAAGGTGAACACTTTGGTAGCAGGGGCCACGTTAGCATTTATTTCTCCTCCGCCTACACCCTGGTCTCCATCCACATAAGTCTCCGGATCGATGCCCTGGTACTTAGACCGGTATGAAGCGAAGATAAAGGGCTGCTGAATGCTGGTATACACCCGCAGGCTCTCCATCTTTAACTTGGAGGCAAAAGAAGCCGGTACATTATACCCTAAATTGATGTTCCGCACCTTTAGGAAGGAACCGTCGAAGTACGTCAGGGAGCTGGCGTATTTTGGAAATTCCTGGGTAACAACCGGCTGCGGGAAATTATTGGTAGGGTTGTTCGGTGTCCAGTAGTCTACATCCAGGTTGTTGTAGCGTCCTGCCAGGAGGTTGGCGTTATCGTGGAAGCGGCTTCTGATCAATTGTCCGTACCGGCCAAACACAAAGAAGGAGAAGTCAAAGTTTTTGAACGTTATGCGGTTGGTGATACCCCCGGCAAAGTCCGGAACGGCGGAGCCCAGTATCTGGCGATCATCTGCATTTATCTTTCCGTCATTGTTTATGTCTTCCACTCTAACCTGCCCTACTTTATCCTGGTATATCAAAGCCTCATCGGCTTGATCTGCCTGCCAGATACCTAACTTTCTGTGATCATAAAATACCGAAAGGGGTTGCCCTATGAAGCGCCCGGCGGCTACGTCATCTACTTTGCCGTCGGCTAGTTCAATGATGGCTTCGCGGTTACGGGTGAAGACAAAGTCAGTAGACCAGGTGAAGTCTCCTTTGTCAACGTTCACTGTTGTAAGCGTCACTTCAACTCCTTGGTTTCGTGTGTGTCCGATATTTGTTGTGAACCCGCCAAAACCAATGGATGTCGGTAATGGCTGTGGAGCCAGCAAGTCAGTTGTATTGGTCACATAGTACTCGAGGCTACCAGACACTCTACCGCTGAAGAGGCTGAAATCCATACCGGCATTGGCCGTTCTGGATGTTTCCCACCTCAGGTCAGGGTTTCCGATAGTATTGGGACGGTAGCCAAAAGCAGCGGCATTATCCCAGGCGTAAGACGTGCGGCCTAACAGCGCCTGTGTCTGGTATGGGTCAATCGCGGTGTTTCCAATTACTCCGTAACTCACGCGTAGTTTGGCCATGTCCAACCAGTTAACACCAGACATGAAGGATTCTTCCGAAAGGTTCCAGCCTAATGCTACAGAGGGGAAATAGCCGAATTTAGTGTTTTCCCCGAAACGGGAAGAACCGTCTGCCCGCATTGTGGCGGTGAGCAGGTACCTGTTTTTGAAGTCATAATTAACCCGGCCCATGAACGATAGCAACGTCCAGGTGCGGAGGTCGGTATTGGCCCCGGTAATCTGGCTTGCATCTCCTAAGCGGTAATATTCCTGGTTTTCGTCCGGTATTCCCAGCACGTTGATAGACGAGTTCTCGAAACGGTCTCTCTGAATAGACTGAAGTCCGGTGAAGTTCAGGTTGTGCGCCTCGTTGAATTGCTTGCTATAAGTAAGGATGTTTTCAAGCGTATAGTTGAGGACGAACTCCTCATACACACTTCCTGTGGGTGCTCCGCCCCGGCGCGCATTGGTTTGCGAGCCTGTAAAACGACCGCTTCTTCTTACTGTCACGTCAGGCCCAAAATTCAGTCTGTATTTCAGTCCATCTGCAATGTCCCATTCGCCATAGATACTGTTGAAGATCCGGTAGCGCTTGGTTTCGTCTACCTGGGCACCGTCCACAATCTCAGCCAGCGGGTTAGTACGCAAGCCATCGTTAGTTGGTAAAAAGTTCAAGGATCCGTCGTCGTTATAAGGCTTGCCCAGCGGGTTTTCAGCAAAAGCGCCTCCTAGTGGGTTAAAGTTCTCACCATTCCGGATGCTGTACACAAACAGGGAAGAAGTACCTACCCTTAGCCTGTCATTGATTTTATGATCCAGGTTTACGCGGAAGGTATAGCGGGAAAAATCCTGCTTTTTCACTACCCCTTTGTCCTCGAAGTAGTTACCGGAGATATTGAAAGTCGTTTTTTCGCTACCCCCCGATACGCCCAGCTGGTGGCTCTGAATCATGCCGGTACGCAGCATGGCATCTACATAGTCGGTGCTGCGGCCTGACCGGATGCTCTCCAGTTCTACAGGTTCAAATATCTTCTCATCAGCATCGTCGGTGGCAGGTCCCAGGGGGTACTGACCGATAGCTCTTCTTGACTCCCGCTTATACTCTGCAAACCCTGGGCCGTCAAGTACCTCAATTCTTCCGAGGGGGCTGTTTATACCCACAAAAGTATCATAGGTTACAGATGTTTTGCCTGCTACACCTCTTTTGGTGGTGATGAGTACAACGCCGTTGGAGCCACGGGAACCATAAATAGCTGTGGCGGAAGCATCTTTCAGCACCTCCATAGAGGCAATATCCTGCGGGTTGATATCATCGATTCCACCGGAGAGCGGAATGCCATCCACTACATAAAGCGGGTCGTTGGAAGCGTTGAAGGAACGGCGACCCCTGATTCGGATTTGCGGTCCGGCTCCCGGCTTGCTACCTGCCTGCACCACGTCTACCCCGGCTGCCCGGCCCTGAATAGCCTGGCGGGCGTTCGTAATCGGCATTTCGCTTATCTCTCTGGAGGATAAAGAGGAAATAGCCCCGGTTACCTGGCTTTTCTTCTGGGTTCCATAGCCCACCACCTGTACTTCCTGCAGGGCTTTGGAATCTTCGGTCATGGATACGTTGATAGTAGCCGGACCGGTAAAAGGCATTTCTTTGGCAGTGGTGCCGATAAAGGAATAAACCAGGGTGCCGGGAGATTCAGGCACAGAAAGGGTGTAGTTTCCGTTACCATCCGTAGAAGTTCCTACTGTGGTTCCTTTAAGGACGACTGCGACACCAGGAAGCGCCTCTCCCTCAAGCGTTACTTTACCGGTAATCTGCCACGCAAAAGGATTAGCCGCGGTGGCGAAGGCTGCCGGCGAGAACATGCTTCCCGTCACGATGCCGATCAGCAAGAGGCAAAGCCGGCCTTGCCATAAGTGTATAGAGTTTTTCATGCACGGTTTGTTTAAGGTAAGTAAAACATTAATTATTTATGATTTTATTGGAACTATAAAGCATTATAGATGATCTAAGGCTGCTTTTAAGGGTGATTATGGACTTAAGAATTCATGTAGTTTATTTTTTTATTGAATTAAATTTGGAATCGATTGCAGTTATTACATGTTTTTTTTGTCTACCACTGCTTGAGCTTAAAAATTTACATACCGAGGTTTGGAGCATTAACTCTTGGCTAATCTCTTGCTCTTGTAATGCAGGATATTTTCGATGTTATACTATTCTTATTTTTGTTTTGATTATTACTGCTGATTCTTTAGGTTTAGTCGGATTGTTTTAGCTTCTCTGGTTTTAGAATTTCCTGTCTACTATACCAAAGGAGTAAAACTGACTGCTTAAAATCGTAATTCTTGCAATTGAGCGAAATCTTCGTCTTTTCTTATGGAAGATTTACTTTGGAATCGATTGTGCTGGGCGTGGGAGGTATAATAATCTCTTACCGCTCTTATTATTCTAAATGTCTTTGAATGAAATAAGGCTTCCTGTTTATATTGATAAGTGAGTAATCAGTTACAGCTTATAGCGTTGAAAGATAGCTAATTATTTTGCATCTCCAAATGTTTTTAAGCAAAAAGAAGTAAAGCGGAAAAAGTTTAAAGGCGCAAAGCTCCTGTTGACACTCCCAACAAAACAAGTCTGCGTAAAGAAGCTTGGGTAGTGTCGTGGAAAATCAAATCCAGCGGGCAATAAATAGAAAAAAAGGAAGCGCATATCAACTGTAAACAACCTGAGGCAGGCGTTTCTACTTACGCTTTAAGAATCATCTTTTGAGCCTGTTGCTGGGCTTTTAGCGCTAGTTCTGTAGCCAGAAAGCAATGCTCCTGTGTCATGGCTGTTTCGGTGCGGTTTAATATGTCATCCACTAATTGTTCGCCATAAGGCAGGGGTACCTGGCTGCAATCAATATACCGGGTCTCTTTGTGGTCTGTCAGGAAAAGGTGATTGCCGCCGTCTCGTCCGGCAATGTCTATGTTTTTGCGAATTTCTATGAAGCCGTCTGTGCCGAGTATCGTCAGGCGTCCGTCTCCCCACGATTTCAACCCATCAGGCGTAAACCAATCAACTCGTATATACCCCGTTCCTCCGTCGCCGCGCACCATTACGTCGCCAAAATCTTCAAATGCAGGGTATTGCGGGTGGTTTACATTACCTACCTGCGACGCCATAATGTCAGCCTTAGTAGTACCCGTGAAGTATAGGAACTGATCGAACTGGTGGGAGCCTATATCTGTGATAATGCCGCCAAAATGCTTGCGGTCAAAGAACCAGTCAGGCCGTGTTTTTGAGTTCATGCGGTGCGGCCCCAGGCCAATCGTCTGCACCACTTTGCCAATAGCCCCCGCTTTCACCAGTTCTCCAGCCTTAACAGTTGCCCGGTTCTCGAAACGTTCGCTGTACATGATGGAGTAGATGCGCTTTGTTTCTTTCTGCACACGACGTACTTCAGCCAATTGCTCCAGTGTCGTAATACCGGGTTTGTCTGCCATATAATCTTTGCCGTGGCGCATCACCCGGATACCAAGCGGAGCACGTTCGTTAGGGGTGATGGAGCTAAGAACAAGGTGAATAGAATTGTCTTCCAGTATCTCTTTTTCACTGCGAACAAGCTTTGCCTCCGGAAAGCGTTTGGCAAAGGCTTCTAGAAGTTCAGGCTCTTTCGCATAGTAAGAAACAAACTCACCGCCGCCTCGCTTAATAGCGTTCACCTGGCCGTATATGTGGCCGTGATTTATCCCGATGACGGAGAAGCGGATACGCGGGGCAACCACAGCTCCTTTATTCTCCTCCTGGCCACTCTTCAACGACTTAGCGGACAGGCTTTCCGGTGAGGCCATTGCTTCCTGAGGAAAGGCTGAAAACATGGCCAGGCCGGCTGCAGTTGTAACGGTGTCTCTGATAAACTTACGGCGTTCAAATGGAAAGCTTTTCATGTTCTGTATGAGGTATGGTGAGTGATTAGAAGAAATATGTGTGCAGGCGCTTGCTATCTCCTGGAAGTAGGGTTGCCTTTTTGTTTCGCCATCTCCAGTGCCTTTGTTGTGGTGTAGTATTTTGCAATCATGTTAGGCACTTCCCAATCCGGCATTTTTCCTTCAGCTAAATACAGGAGGAACTTCTCTGTAACCTGTCCGAAGTGCGCTTCATGGCCATCATGATATTTTTCTGGTGCCGTAACAACCCAGCCGTTCCCGGATTTGCTTATTTCTACCCCGGGATACTTTTGCTGTACGGTAGCCATGTTTGCTCGCAGCGTTTTTTCAAAGGCATCTAAATCAGTTCCTTTGGCTGGCTCAATAGAGAGTTGAGGCTTATAGCCTTGTTCCTGCCCCTGGCGAATCACTAGGTTGGCTTTCGTGCCCCGCATCAAAGAGAAATGGGTGTCGCCGGCCCCTTCAGGTGCTTTGTAGTTCCAGATAACAGATACTTTCACGTGGATGCCTTTTACCTGGTAATTGATTTCGCCGTTGGAGTACACTGCCAATGAACTGTCTTTCCCTATATCTTTTGATAGGTAGGCCGGGTAGGCAGCCAGTCCGGTTGCTTGATTGAATTGGGCTGGGCTTAGGTTTGTTGCCCAGCGGCGGGCGCCTGTAAGGATAATATCCTGCTCATAATCGATGGCCTGCTCCGGAAAGCATTCCCATTGTACCAGGTCTACCAGGTGTGTGGTGACATCTACTATGCCCTCGCCCTCCTGTGTAACGTCAAAAAACCAGGCCGGTCGCTTTAGTGGCATACCCGAAACATACTTAAAGAAATGGTGGACGCTTTCCTTCGTAATAGCCGGATCAGCAGGCGTGCCTTTCTGCAAAGTTCCGAAAACCTCGGGCAGCATAGAGAACTCCCGTTGCAGCATGGTGGTAATTTCGTAGCGCTCTGTCATGATGTCGTAGAGCAGTACATTGTTTTTTTCGGCCGATGCAAAAGCCTCTTTCAGTAAACCAAAGCTTTCTGTGTCGATGGCCATGGGTTTGTCAGCCAGCACATGCAAACCAGCATCTACGGACGTTTTAATGTACTCCGTCTTTTTCTGGTTATTTCCAGCGATGACGACCACATTGCCCGCTTTATCAGCTAGCATTTTCTGCAGGTAATCATCTCCGGTATACACCTCTTCCTTCCATTGCGTAGGTGCTTCCGGTCGGGTATTATATGCCTCAATCTTTTTGAGATGCTCCTGTACGTCGTCTCCTGCGGGCGCATATACATGCACCACCGGATCTACGTTGTCATACATGCTCTTCTGCACCAGCGCAGCATGAAAATGACCCGGATTCAGGGTAATTAATTTTATTCTTTCCGAAGAAGTCACCGTTGCCTCGTTATTGGCAGCAATAGCTTCTGTGTTGGTTTCCTGTGTCTTGGTTGAGCAGGAAAGCATGACGGATAAAGCTGTTGCCGTGAATGTTAAAGTGGAAATTCTATGTAGCATAACGGAAGGATAAGGTCTGAATTACGGAAGAGGGTTGTCTTTAGTGGTAGCGTATGCTTTCGTGTAATTCAGGCTTTTGCTTTGGCTCGCTACAAAGTGCATACCCTGCAGGACATGCTTCATGAAAATTGGGTCTTCATACGAAAGCTTGTCATGCCCCAGGGTCGTTATCCAAATGGTGCCGCCGTCGAAATTCTGGTACCAGGCGGCCGGGTAATAATCTGCAAATGGGGCGGAGGCGCTTTTTATCTTCTCTTCTTCTTTTTTATCTAAAGAACTTAAGTCGTGCGCCATCACTACTTTTATGCCCGGGTATAGTTCTTTCAAAAAATAACATTCGTCGGCTCTTTCCCATACTTCCGGCAAACCCTGTACTGTTGGATGTGCCTTATCCATTACCTTCACCTTGATTGGCTGGAAAGTGGGATGCCATAAAAAAGTGCCTCCTACCATCTGTTTAAACCATTTCCAGTTCCGTTCGGTGCCGGTAACAGAATGCAGGCCTACAAAGCCTCCTCCTGCTTCGATGTACCGGCGGAAAGCCACGCGCTGCTCATCCGTGTCAAACACATCGTTGTTGGTGCTGGGGAACATAAGAAAGGTATACTTCTTTAAATTCTGTTCTGTGAAAGCTGCCGGGTCATCCGTGACATCTACCTTGAACCCCTTTTCCTGGCTGAGCTTTTGAATAGCCTTTACCGCATGCGGAATGTTGTCATGCACATAGCCTTTCCCGTTCTTAGTATACACCAGCACATTTACTTTCTTCCAATCAACTGTGTTGGCAGGTTGTGCATAACTGTAGGAAGTCAGGGTTCCTAACAGGAAACAAAAGAGAATAAAGTAAGAGAGTGGCTTCATAAAACTAACTGGAGGAAATTAAAGATTGAAAGTTTTTTAACTAATCGCCCATGGCGAACGCTGCGGCCGTGATAGCATGCTGTTTGCTTCATCGTCATTCCTGAAGCGTTCTTTGATCGGATCCCAGTATACTTTTCGCTTCAACTTCATGGCAATTTGCTGAACAAGGCAGGCAGAGCAGGAGCGGTGCCCCACCTCAACAGGGGCAATAGGGGGCTGCCGTGTTTTGATTGACTCCAGCCAGTTTCCATGGTGCTCTTTGCTATCTGTTAAATGGATTTCGTTCGGTTCTATAACAGAAGTGATGATCTTGGAATTGCTGGCTGTGAGTGCTTTGCTGCCTTTTTTCTTGGACACCGGGTCGCTGGCAGTAGCGGCATAATCACCACGGGTTACAAAGATCCATCCCTCAGTGCCTTCAAACTTAATCCCGTTATCGAACTCATTATTCACAATCATTTTCACGCCATTCGCATACAAGGACTCTGTCTGAAACTTGCCATGCACATCCCACAGTCCGGATGCAGGGTATTCGGCCCATCCTGAAACCTCTATTGGGCCGGTATATTCAGTATCCATTGCCCAATGCGCACTATCAATATGGTGGGAGCCCCAACCCGTGATCATGCCGGCACCAAACTGCTCACAACGTAACCAGCCCGGTCTGGCCTCAATGCTGTTTTGAGGATGTACCCGGTTCTCTGTGTAGTACACATAGGGGGTAGTGCCCAGCCACATGTCGTAATTCAGGTTTTCCGGGATGGGCATCGGCGGCTCTTCGTCTCCGCCCGGATCGCCTGGTAAACCAATCGATACTGTTTTTAACTCTCCAATCCGTCCGTTCCGCACCAGCTCGGCAGCGTAGCGGAACTGCGGCGAAGAACGTTGCTGGCTTCCTATTTGCAGAATACGGCCTGTCCGGTGAACAGCGTTACTCATCGCTCTGCCTTCACTGATGGTGAGAGAGGCCGGTTTTTGCATGTAAATATCTTTTCCTGCCTCGGCTGCCAGAATAGCAATGGGGGCGTGCCAGTGGTCGGGCGTGCTAATAATAACGGCATCAATGTCTTTGTTTTGTATCAGTTCCCGGAAGTCTGTATATAAGGTCACGCCATCATAAGCCTTCCCGTTATTCTTAGCATAATAGTCGTTCACGAACTTTTTGCCGATCTCAGCCCGCTTGCTGTCCACATCGCAAACTGCCATTATTCTTGCCGTGTCATACTGCATCACTCCCGGCATATCATGGCCAAGGGAAATACGCCCCGTGCCAATGGCGCCAACGTTGATGCGATTGCTGGGTGCATTCTTGCCAAATACAGATGCCGGCAAAATGGTCGGAAAGCCACTTATCCCCAGGGAAGTGGTTAAAGCTCCTGTTGCTGTAGCTTTGATGAAATTTCTCCTGTTAATGGCGTTTTCAATGTGCTGCATTGCCTTCTAGTTTAAGAGGTTAGACTTATGATTGCTGGGAAAAAATTGCTATTATCTATAATGCCATGCTGTTACTGGTACCAAAAGAGGGTAAAGAGGAGTAATTTATAGAAAAGCTTAGTGCTGGCAGATGCTGGCAATCAGGCTTTTGGATAAAATATCAGTTGCCAGATCTTATTGTATAAATGTGATTGGCCTTAGTATGATAAGGTAGTGTCTCTTGCTCTGAATTTGTAAATGATAATGCTGTTTTTTTCCAGCAACAGCTATGTCAGGCTTCCCTATAGCTTCTACAGGTAATCCCCGGCTACGTTTAGCCAATGTAAAGTTAATTGGCGCTTCGGCAGCTTTTAGAACCATAGCAGCAGCAGTTTTTTGTCAGAAGTTCTGTTAGTGCTCATTCACAACTTGTACTTTTTACAATATATACATAATTGTTCTAGCAAGCGCAATATACGGGAGCATAATGTAAGTAACTACTCACTAATGTAAATGTGAATATATTCTTTGGTAATTGCAACCGATTTCATAAATTTGTTTCGATAAGGTTGGTAGGTAGGAAATCCTGCAGTAGGAGGGATGAATGCTTCGTTGATAGCTACTGGTTGATAGTTGCTGTATGATATGATGTTTAAGCTGAAGAGTGTAAATTCAAGGGTGAAGAAAATATCCCTTACTTGTTGCCCAAGGAAGAGTACTAAGTGAGAAGGATGTTTAGCTCTGCTTTTAATTCCTGATAAGTTAGGGACGCAATCAATTTCTAGCCTTGGATTGATAATGAATTAATAATGGATAAGGAAATAACCATTTACGATATAGCGAAAGGGGTCGGGTTTTCACCTACCACTGTCAGCCGTGCGCTGAACGACCACCCGGCCGTGAACAAAAAGACAAAGCAGCGGATTTATGATATAGCCGCCCAGATGGGCTACCGCTCTAACCTGTTTGCCAGCAATCTTCGCAGGCAACACACCAACACCATCGGCGTTATCGTGCCGATTCTGAACAGTAACTTTCAGTCGTCTGTGATGGCAGGAATGGAGAAAGTGGCGAATGAGGCCGGTTATAACCTTATTATAAGCCAGTCGCTGGGAACGATGGAGAAAGAGATTGCAAACGCCAAGACCATGTATAACAGCAGGGTCGATGGTTTACTGGTGTCTTTGTCGCATGATTCTGAAAGTATAGAGCACTTTGAGCCTTTTTTCAAAAAAGGCATTCCTGTTATATTCTATGATCGCGTAGCGGAGCATAAGCAAAGCACCAGCATCGTGATAGACAATGTGCAGGCGGCTTACAAGGCGACCACCCACCTGATAGAGCAGGGTTGCCGCAACATTGTGCACATAACAGGTAACCTGAAAATCAATGTGTACACCGACAGGCTAAAAGGCTTTAAGTACGCGCTGGTAGATAATGACCTTCCTTACAAGAAAGCTTCCGTTATTGCAACGGACCTGACGGAGGAAGCGGGTATTAAAGCGGCAGAGCAAATTCTGAAGATGGACCCGCGGCCTGATGGCATTTTTGTAGCAAATGATTTTTGCGCTGTAAACTGCATGAAAGCCCTGAAGCAGGCAGGCATTGCCATACCGGATGATATTGCCGTTGTCGGTTTCAACAACGACCCTATTACGAGAGTAGTGGAGCCGAACCTGACAACCATAGATTACCCCGGCTATGAAATGGGGGAGGTGGCTGCCAGAAATCTGACTAACTACCTGGACGCTTTATCAGATGTTAACATAACAAACACAGTCACTCTAAGGTCAGATTTGATTGTCAGGGAATCATCCTTAAAAAAGAAGTTGAAGAAATAGCGCCTTTGCACTTTCTTCTTTCATCAAATACAAATAGCAAAAGCTTTACATACTAGCATCACCCCTTTACCTTATGAGACATAGACTTTTTTTTATTCTTCCGCTCCTGCTGCTTTTTTTTGTAACTGATTACTTACATGCTGATGACGGATACAGGCTGTGGCAGCGGTATGATAAGATAGAGGATGCCGCTAAACTAAACGGCTATCAGCAGGCGCTGGCGGAAGTGGTTTTTGAAGGTAACTCGCCCACGCTGCTGGTAGCTCAAAAAGAACTTAAAGACGGGCTTAGTGGCCTATTGGGTAAAGCCGTTCCTGTGTCCCAAAGGATAACGCAGGCTGGAGCTGTTGTAGCGGGTACCCCAGCTAGTTCAGCACTTATAAAATCACTTGGGTTAGAAAACAGGCTGAAGCCAGTGGGGGACGAAGGATACCTGCTGCTCACGACAGACATCAACGGTAGAAAAAGCACCGTCATTGCCGCCAATACAGATGTAGGCGTGTTGTACGGCACATTCCATTTTTTAAGGCTCCTCCAGACCCACCAGGACATCAACAGTCTTTCTGTTGCAAGTGCCCCCAAAATAAAGCACCGCGTGCTGAACCACTGGGACAACTTGGACAGAACCGTGGAAAGGGGCTATGCCGGCTTCTCGCTCTGGGACTGGCACAGGCTACCGGGCTATATCGACCAGCGCTACCTGGATTATGCCCGTGCGAATGCGTCTATCGGTATCAACGGCACTGTGCTGACGAATGTAAATGCAAACGCACTTGTCCTTACAAAAGAGTACCTGGTAAAAGTAAAAGCCCTTGCGGATGCTTTCCGGCCCTATGGCATTAAAGTATACCTCACGGCCCGGTTCAGTGCCCCAATGGAAATTGGCGGGATGAAAACCGCTGACCCGCTGGACCCGCAGGTACAGGCCTGGTGGAAAGAGAAGACAAATGAAATATACAGCTACATTCCTGATTTCGGCGGTTTCCTGGTGAAAGCTGATTCGGAAGGACAGCCAGGCCCCCACAACTATAAGAGAACGCAGGCAGACGGCGCGAACATGCTGGCCGATGCGGTGGCACCCCATAACGGTATTGTGATGTGGCGGGCATTTGTGTACAGTGAGCATACGCCTGATGACCGCCACAAGCAGGCTTTCAATGAATTCAAGCCATTAGATGGCAAGTTCCGCGACAATGTACTGGTGCAGGTAAAGAACGGTGCCATCGACTTTCAGCCGCGTGAGCCTTTCCACCCACTGTTTGGCGCTATGCCCAATACGAAGTTGATGATGGAGTTCCAGATTACGCAGGAATACCTGGGGCAGGGAACAAACCTGGCTTACCTGGCGCCTCTATACAAAGAAGTGCTGGAGTCAGATACCTATGCCAAAGGCAAGGGCTCAACCGTAGCCAAGGTAGTAGACGGAACGCTGGACAACAACAAACTGTCAGCCATAGCAGGTGTCAGCAACATTGGCACCGACCGCAACTGGACAGGGCACCAGTTTGCGCAGTCTAACTGGTATACCTTCGGCCGCCTCGCCTGGGACCACTCCATTTCCTCCGAAGAAATAGCCGATGAGTGGATCAAGATGACCTTCACGAATAAAGATAAGTTTGTGGATCCTGTAAAAACGATGATGCTGAACTCGCATGAAGCCATTGTAAATTACATGACGCCGCTTGGCCTGCACCACCTCATGGGCTGGTCACACCACTACGGGCCGGGGCCATGGATAAAGGATAAGCCGCGCGCCGACTGGACCTCCGTGTACTACCACCAGGCAGATGAAAACGGGATAGGATTCGACCGCACCAAAACAGGCAGTAACGCTGTTGCCCAGTATTTCCCCCCGGTACAAAAGCAGTTCGGCAATATTAAGAAGTGCCCGGAGAAATACCTGCTGTGGTTCCATCACGTGCCCTGGGATTATAAAACGAATTCAGGCAGAATACTCTGGGATGAGCTGGCGTACCGCTATACTGCTGGCGTAGACACGGTGCGGCAGATGCAGCAAACCTGGAATACGGTGGAGGGAATGATAGACGAAGAAAGATTCAATCATGTGAAAATGCTCCTTGCCGTTCAGGAACAGGAAGCCAAGTGGTGGCGCGACGCCTGCCTGCTTTATTTCCAGACTTTCTCAAAGAGACCTATACCACAAGGCCTGGAAGAACCGGAGCATACACTGGAGTACTACATGCAACTGGACCCTAAGTTTGTTCCCGGTATTTAATCAAGACATTAACATCAGACATGAACGAAAATCCCACATCAGAACAAAAGATAGCCATTGTAACCGGAGGAGCATCCGGGTTAGGTTATGCTATTGCTGAGAAATTTGTACAAAGCGGCATCCGCACCATTGTGATTGGCCGGAATCAGGAGAAACTGGACGCTGCGAAAGAGGCCTTCGGTGAACTGTGCTCCACCATTTCCTTTGACTTAAGTAACCTGCAGGGTATCCCTGAACTGGTGGAAAATATTGCAAAGGAGTACGGCAGGATCGACATCCTGGTGAACAACGCCGGCATTAACATGAAGAAGCCTTTCACGGAGGTAACCGATGAAGATTTCCAGAAGATCATCCTCACAAACGTGACCGCTATATTTTCGCTGAGTAGGGAAGTGGTAAAGGTGATGCTGCCGCAGAAACAAGGGACAATTGTCAACATCAGTTCCATGGCCTCACAGTATGGTATTCCGAAAGTAATCGCCTATACCGCCTCTAAATCTGCTATCGAAGGTATGACAAGAGCCATGGCGGTAGAACTCTCTCCGGAAGGCATCCGGGTGAACTGCGTAGCGCCGGGCTTTATTGCCACCGACATGTCGGCCAAAGCCCTTAACAACGACCCGGAACGTAAGAACAAGGTGCTGTCCAGAACACCAATGGGCAAACTTGGCGTGCCGGCAGACGTGGCGGATGCCGTGTACTTCTACGCTACCGAAGGAGCGAACTATGTAACCGGAACCGTGCTACCTGTGGATGGCGGTAACTCCATTGGCTTTTAATGAACAGGACATAACTCTTCCAATCAGAGCATCATACAAATCTTGAACAATGAAATTATATAAAGTCCTTATTGCTCCCTCCCTTTTAGCTGCCTGTCTGGCAACTTCCTGCGCAGACTCTAATCAGGTTATTACAGAGGACCGGGAAACTGCGGTACAAACAGCTGAAACGACTCCTACGTCTTTAAAAGAGGCTTTTAAAGACGACTTTTACATTGGGGCTGCTTTAAACCACAGGCAGGTAAGTAACAACGATGCGCAGGCGATCTCTCTGATACAGGAGCAGTTTAATACCATCAGCCCGGAGAATCTGCTGAAGTGGGAATCAGTACATCCTAAACCTGATACTTATAACTTCGAGCCTGCAGACAACTTTGTGGCCTTAGGCGAGCAGCACGATATGTTTGTGGTGGGGCACACACTGGTGTGGCATAACCAGACGCCAGATTGGGTCTTCGAGGATGAGCAGGGAAACCCAGTGAGCAAAGAAGTGCTGCTGAAGCGTATGGAGGACCACATTAATGCGGTGGCCGGGCGCTACAGTGGCAAAATAGACGGTTGGGATGTGGTGAATGAGGCCCTGAACGACGATGGTACACTGCGCAAGAGCAAATGGCACGAGATAATAGGGGAAGAGTACCTGGAGAAAGCCTATGAGTTTGCCCGCAAGGCCGCTCCTAATGCCGAGCTGTACTACAACGATTACAACATGTGGAAGCCCGCAAAGCGCGACGGAGCGATCCTGTTGGTGCGCAACCTGCAGGCGAAGGGCATTAAAGTAGATGGCATTGGCATGCAGGGGCACTGGGGAGTACAGGATAACAGCCCTACCCTTGAGCAGATAGAGGAAGCTATTGTCGCATACTCAGAATTGGGTGTGAAGGTGATGATCACGGAGCTGGACATTGATGTGTTGCCAAACCCGAGCAACAGGCAGGGGGCAGATATAGACGCGACGTTTGAGTTTGATGAAAAGTATAACGTGTATACCACTGGCTTGCCTGACTCTGTGGAGCAGCAACTGACAAAACGTTATACGGATATATTTAACCTGTTCAGAAAGCACAACGATAAAATCAGCCGCGTTACCTTCTGGGGCGTAACAGACAACGACTCCTGGCTGAACAACTGGCCGATTCGTGGCCGCACAAGCTACCCGATGCTGTTCGACCGCCAGTACCAGCCGAAGCCAGCTTATAATGCTGTGCTGGAAGCTGCAGCGAGATAAGATATATAAGAGAAGCCTCTGGGGTTTTATATCATTAAGAGAAAAGGCTCCAGAGGTTTTTTTTAAGAGATAGCTTGTGCCGCTTTCCTGCTATTGCCGAAGCGCCATTAAGAAGAAGCCAGGCGTTCTGTAGAACCTCTGACAATCAGGTGAGGGTCAAGCACAATGTGTTTTGGCAGATTGTTGTACAAATCCTCTGATCGCAGCATCTTTAAAAAAAGCTCAGCGGCGGCTTCTCCCATAGGAACCGTTTGCTGATCAATAGAGGATAAACCGGGAGTAACCAGTGCACCAAACGATTCATTGGCAAAGCCGATTACTCCCACTTCCTCTGGCACCCGCACCTTATAATCAAGTAATTGCTGCAGCACACCCATTGCTGTAAAATCCTCGAGGGCGAAAACAGCATCAAAGGCTACTTTCTTCTGGTATAGCTCCTGCACGCACTGGCGGCCAAAGTCAAGCGAGAAGTCCCCGTACAGGATGAGGCTTTTGTCTACAGGCAAGCCATATAACTGGAGGGCATCTACATAACCTCTCAATCGTTCTTTGAAAATACCAATGGTTTGCCCGGCTGTAATATGCACAATGCGTTTGTAGCCTTGTCTTATTAAATGCTCTGTCGCCAGAAAACCGCCTTTGTAATCATCTATCGTTACAGCAGGTACCTGAAGCCCTTCTGCCACCCGGTCAAAAAACAGAAGCGGAATATTTCGCTTCTGAATTTCAAAAAAGTGCTCATACTGTGTCGTCTCCTTTGCAACAGAGGCAATGATGCCCGCCACCCTGGAGTTCAGGAATGTCTCTATTCCTTTCTTCTCGCTTTCATAGGACTCATTCGACTGGTAAAGCAGGATGCTGTAGCCGTTTTCATTCATAATTTTTTCGATACCATGCACTACAGAGCTAAAGAAGCTGACACCCAGGCTGGGAACCATAATGCCGATAGTGTAGCTGTGGCCGGAGCGGAGAGAGGAGGCGAGTTTGTTTTGGCGGTAATTAAGCTTTTGAGCTGCTTCCCGCACAAGCTTTTTAGTAGCCTCACTAATGGCCGGATGATCATTCAATGCACGGGCTACAGTTGAAAAAGAAATATTTAGCTCTTTTGCAATGTCCTGTATGGTAACTTTCTTCAACGGCTTGTACTAAAAATTAGAAACTGGGAGTTAACAAATGTAAAACTTCTTTTATCTTTCATAGCCAAAAAAAGGTGTATCTACTACACTTATTTTAAGATTAAGTAAGTAAACACTTGTGAATATAAATAAAAGTTTACAAATTTATGCCAACGTTGGCATAAAAGCTGGCATCTTCTTGAAAAGAAGCGAAAACAAACCCATAAGCTGCTAAAAAACAAAGCTAATATGTTGTTACTAGGAATAGACATAGGTACCTCCTCTATTAAAGTATCGGTAGTAGATGCGCAATCGCAGAAAACGCTTGCTGCGGCGCAATATCCTGACACAGAATCTGCCATCACCTCCATACAGCCAGGCTGGGCGGAGCAATCGCCGGAGATGTGGTGGGAGCATGCCCGGCAGGCCATCCGCAAAGCAAACGCCACTGGTAATTACAATCCAGAGGACATCAGCGCCATTGGCATAGCCTACCAGATGCACGGCCTGGTGGTGGTAGACAAGGAGCAGAACGTACTGCGCGATTCCATTATCTGGTGTGATAGCCGTGCGGTTGAAATTGGTAACAAAGCATTTGATGCCATTGGGCACGAGAAAAGTTTGTCGCACCTGCTTAACTCTCCGGGCAACTTCACCGCCTCCAAGCTGGCGTGGGTAAAGGAGAATGAGCCGGAGACTTATAGTAAGATTCACAAAGTGATGCTGCCAGGCGACTTCATTGCGATGAAGCTGACCGGTGACATTACCACAAGCCCATCTGCCCTGTCAGAAGGCGTGTTCTGGGATTTTAAGAAAGACGCACTGTCGGAGGATGTCATCCAGCACTTTAAATTCGAGAAGTCGCTCATTCCGGAAATAAAGCCTGTGTTCTCAGAACACGGCCAGGTAAAGCAGGATGTTGCCAGCGAGTTAGGCTTAAAAGCCGGCATTCCGGTTACCTATAAATCCGGTGACCAGCCGAACAATGCGTTGTCGTTGAACGTGCTGAAGCCGGGCGAGGTAGCTGCCACGGCGGGTACCTCCGGAGTGATCTATGGCGTAAGCGACCAGCTGGTGTACGACCAGCAGTCAAGAGTGAACACCTTTGCGCACGTGAACCATGCCACCAACGAGAAGCGGGTGGGCGTGCTGCTTTGCATCAACGGCACGGGCATTCTGAACAGTTGGGTGAAGAACAACATCAGTGCTGGCCAGGGCTATGTCGCCATGAATGAGGCAGCGCAGAAGATTGCTGTCGGTAGCAACGGGCTGCGCATCCTGCCTTTTGGCAATGGTGCAGAGCGTATGCTCAACAACAAGATGGTGGGGGTGCACTTCCACAACATCGACCTGAACCTGCACACACAGGCCCACATTTTCAGGGCAGTGCAGGAGGGCATCGTCTTCGCTTTCCGCTATGGCCTGGACATTATGCGGGAGAACGGTATGAATCCGCAGGTAATCCGGGCGGGGCAGGCGAATCTGTTCCTGAGCCCGCTGTTTGCGCAGGCTTTTGTAGATGCCACCAACGTGCCGGTAGAGCTTTATCAGAACGATGGTAGTGTAGGTGCTGCTTTAGGTGCCGGTATAGGCTCCACAGTGTTCAGCTCGCCGGAAGAAGCATTCAGCAACTTTAAACCGGTTAGACTGATAGAGCCGCAGGCTACCGCAGAATATGAGCCAATTTACCAGGAGTGGAAAGCGCTTCTGAACGCTCAGCTTGACAGGAAATAAATTAAATATATAATATTCAATACACAAACTTTAATACATTAACCATGGCAAATCCATTAATAGGAGAAAAAGAATATTTTAAAGGAATAGGACAGATAAAATTTGAAGGTCCGGAATCTGATAACCCATTCGCATACCGCTGGTACGATGAAAACAGAGTAGTAGCAGGGAAAACACTGAAAGACCACCTGCGCTTTGCAGTGGCTTACTGGCACTCGTTCAATGCCAACGGTGCAGACCCATTTGGCGGCCCGACTTTACAATTCCCCTGGGATGAGAAGTCTGATCCTGTTGAAAGAGCGAAAGATAAAATGGATGCCGCTTTCGAATTCATCACGAAGATGAACATGCCCTACTATTGCTTCCATGATGTGGACGTGGTAGACTATGGCAACGACATCGCTGAAAACGAAAGACGCCTGCAGACGCTGGTAGAATATGCGAAGCAGAAGCAGCAGGAAAGCGGCGTGAAACTGCTTTGGGGAACAGCCAACGTGTTCTCGCACCAGCGTTATATGAACGGTGCTTCTACCAATCCTGATTTCCATGTATTGTCTCATGCCGCTGCACAGGTAAAAGCTGCGCTGGATGCTACTATTGCGCTAGATGGCGAGAATTATGTGTTCTGGGGTGGTCGTGAAGGCTATATGAGCCTGCTGAACACCGACATGAAGCGTGAGCAGGACCACCTGGCCCGTTTCCTGCATACGGCAAAAGACTACGCCCGCAAGCAAGGCTTTAAAGGCACCTTCTTCATAGAGCCGAAGCCAATGGAGCCAACCAAGCACCAGTATGACTATGACTCTGCTACCGTTATTGGATTCCTGCGCAAGTACGACCTGCTGAACGATTTCAAAATCAACGTTGAGGTAAACCACGCAACGCTGGCTGGCCACACCTTCCAGCACGAACTGCAGGTTGCGGCTGATGCTGGCTTGTTAGGTTCTATCGATGCGAACCGCGGTGACTACCAGAACGGCTGGGATACTGACCAGTTCCCGAACAACCTGAACGAATTGACAGAGGCAATGCTGGTGTTCTTGGAAGCCGGTGGCGTACAGGGTGGCGGTATTAACTTCGACGCTAAAATCAGAAGAAACTCTACTGACCAGGCTGACCTGTTCTACGCACACATAGGCGGTGCCGACACATTCGCCAGAGCACTCATCTCGGCAGACAATATCCTTCAGAAGTCTGATTACAAGAAGGTGCGTCAGGACCGTTATGCTTCTTTCGATAGCGGTAAAGGTAAAGATTTTGAAGAAGGCGTACTGACGCTGGAAGATCTGCGCCAGTACGCAGTTGAGAACGGTGAGCCTGAGGTGAAGAGCGGAAGACAGGAGTACCTGGAGAACGTAATTAACCGCTACATCTAAGAGGCTAATATCATTAAACAACCCTTTTCCAGTTCAATATGTCAAGGAACGAAAAAGAAACGGCGGGGCAGAATATTCCCTACATCGCTGGAATCACTTTAATTGCCACGCTAGGTGGTTTACTCTTTGGGTACGATACCGCTGTTATTTCAGGCGCGGAGCGATCGGTACAGATCTTTCTGGTAGACAGACTGGGCCTTAGCACCTGGGTGCATGGCGCTACTATTTCCAGTGCTCTGATTGGATGTATCATAGGCGGTGCCATTTCAGGCGTTTTTGCATCCGGGATAGGCCGGAAAAAAACCTTGATTCTGGCGGCAGTTCTGTTTTTTATGTCTGCCCTGGGCTCAGGCTACCCTGAATTTTTGTTCTTTGAGGATGGCGAGCCTACCATGGGCTTGCTCTATATGTTCAATTTTTACAGGATAATAGGAGGAATAGGGGTAGGTCTGGCCTCCGCCGTAGTACCGGTATACATTGGCGAGATAGCGCCAGCCAACATCCGTGGCCGATTGGTTTCACTGAACCAGTTTGCTATCATTTTCGGAATGCTGGTTGTTTATTTCGTTAACTGGGGTATTGCCAGCGGGCAGTCTGTGGAATGGATCAATGAAGTGGGCTGGAGACGGATGTTCCTGTCGGAAGCTATTCCGGCAGGTCTGTTTGGGGTACTGTTGTTTTTTGTTCCTGAAACGCCGCGATACCTAAGCATGGCGGGCAGAGATGACGAAGCGCTGAAAATCCTGACAAAAGTAAACGGGGGGCAACGTGCGAAGGAGATCTTTGCTGAAATAAAGAATACCGTGGAGCATCACTCCGGTAAGCTGCTTTCTTACGGAAAGACAGTCATTGTGATTGGAGTTTTGCTTTCTATCTTCCAGCAGTTTGTGGGTATCAACGTTGCCCTGTACTACGCGCCGCGGATTTTCGAGAGTATGGGTGCCGGTAAAGATGCCTCTATGCTACAAACTGTGGTAATGGGTGTGATAAACGTAATCTTTACTGTTGTAGCTATTCTTACTGTAGACAGATGGGGTAGAAAACCGCTGTTGATGGTAGGTTCCATTGGTATGGCAGTGGGTATGTTTGCGATTGCCGGTCTTGCCTATTATGAGGTCATCGGCATCAGCACATTGGTATTCATTATCATTTACACCGCGTCATTTATGATGTCGTGGGGTCCGATTACCTGGGTTCTGATTTCGGAGATTTTTCCTAATAAAATCAGGGGGAAAGCGGTGGCTGTTGCCGTTGCAGCACAGTGGGCAGCCAATTTCTTCATCTCCGCAACTTATCCGTCGATGATGGAATTCAGCGGCGCTTTTACGTACGGCTTCTATGGTCTGATGAGTCTCTTGTCCTTCCTGTTCGTGTGGAAAATGATTCCTGAAACGAAAGGGAAATCCCTTGAGGAGATGGAAGAACTGTGGAGAAAGAAGTCGGGGAGTGTGCCTGAATCGAATGTAGCAGCAGGTAGATAAAAGTAACAGCTTTAAGCTACATTTAAAGTCAAACAGGAAAGGCTCTCTGTAATGGAGGGCCTTTCCTGTTTATATATGAAGGGTTCTGAAAAGAGGGGACAGCAGGTTATCTGAGCAGGAAATTACGTGCTGTAAACTATATAGCCGGGGGCTTTCATTTAAGAAAGTAAAAAGGTAAGTTTATACAGATTCTGTTTATAAACGCTATACTCCCTCAACATGAAAAAAGAACTGCTTCTTTACGGATGCACGCTGTTGCTTGCCTGCGGTATCCAGTCCTGTTCTTCATCTGCCACCAATCCGCAAACACCCGTGGCAGCAGAAACAGAAAATGCCGACTCCTCCCGAATTCTTGTGTTTTCTAAAACTAGTGGCTTCTACCACGAATCAATACCGGATGGTATTAGTGCTATCCAGAAGCTAGGAAATGAGCACAACGTACAAGTAGACACAACAAAGAATGCAGCCTACTTTAATCCCGATTCGCTCAGTAATTATGATGCCGTGGTGTTTCTAAGTACCACGCAGGATGTGTTAAATGACCAGCAGCAGGAGGCTTTCACAAAATACATTCAGGGTGGCGGCGGCTATGCAGGCATACATGCAGCAGCCGACACAGAGTATGACTGGCCGTGGTATAACAGGCTGGTAGGTGCTTATTTTCTGAGCCACCCGAAGCAGCAGAACGCTACAGTCAGGGTAAGCAATAAAAACCATCCATCTACAAGCCATCTGCCTGATGAGTGGGAGATTTTTGATGAACTCTACAACTATAAGGACATCAACCCGGATATAACTGTTTTAGCAACCTTAGATGAAAGTACCTATGAAGGCGGCGAGAATGCTGACAACCATCCAATTGTATGGTACCACGAGTTTGATGGCGGCCGTGCTTTCTATACCGGCCTGGGCCACACAAAGGAAAGCTACAGCAATCCTGTTTTCCTGCAGCACATATGGGGCGGAATAAACTATGCCATGGGGCAGGAATAAGACAGAAATTAATCCCCTGTACATCATCACAAAACAGCTTATACAAACAAAAAAGGAGCGCCGCTTTCGCAGTGCTCCTTTTTTGTTTGTATAAGCTGTTTTGCTTCTGTAGCCCGGAGGTTAAAATATGAAGCCCATGCGCAGTGACAGGCGTTTATAATTTATCTTTTGCTCTGTTCTGTTGCCCCACCAGTTGGTATCTGTTTTGACTCTTTGTGTTTTATAGCCAACGCCAAAGGTGTAGGCTGTGCTGTTACCGGTGTTCACCCGTATACCTGCGGAAGGGCTGAACATCCAGCCGCCCTCAATTTTCTGCTCGTTACTCTCATCACTCAGGAAAGTGGTCCCGTAGCCTGCATCTACCCCGTACACAGGACTTACTCTGCCTTTTAAAAGCTCTCCGCGAATACCCAGGGCTATGGGTGTGACCAGTACATTATTATAGAAGTCAAAGCCTACAGTGCCGCCTACTACCAGTAATCTGTGAAAGCGGTAGCCGTTAAATAGCTGCACGGTGGGAGAGGCAACGGAAGAACTGAAGTTCGTGTCGCCTGTTTTTCCGTAGAGAAAGCCAAACTCCACCATGCCCATATAGCGTTTGGGGGCATCGGGTGACGTAGCCATAGCAAGACCTTTATCCTGTGCCTGTGCTGTAGAAAGGCCTGCTATCGCCAGGTAAAATAGGAGGGTGAGTAGTGGTAACTGGTTTTTCATTTAAATGTCTTTGCGCATAACTGGTATTTTGCTGAGCAGCTTTATCTGGCTGATGTCGCTATAGTCGTACTGGTATAAACCATCTTTGCCAATCATCAGCAGCGAAGTGCCCAGTGGGATTACATCAAAAGCATCCTGCCCTTTAAAATGCTCCCTCAGGTTCTGGTCTACTTTCAGGTGGTCTTTTATATCGAATACTTTTAAGCCGTACTCCCCTTCACAGAGGAAAAGGGTAGACTGGTCAATCCCCAGCCCATGCGGGTTCTGCATCGGGTATGTTTTTAAATGTTTTGGGCTGCGGGCATTGCTGATGTCGATTACCTCCAATTGGTTAGTGAAGCCGGCGCAGGCATTGCCCGAGCGCAAGGTCACCCAGGCCAGGTCGCCGTCTACCACTACCGGGTCACAGCTGTTGACGTGGGCGTAGGTGGAAAGGTGTACCGGGCTGGTTGGGTTGCTGTTATCATAAATGTGCATACCATTGGTAGACCCTATAAAAAGCTTATCGTCGTAGGGGAAGATAGTTTCAATACCCCAACCCATATTAATTTTCTGGCCTGCCTGTGGATCAGTTTCATCACTGATGTCAAACAACTGCATGTCGGTTAGGCTCACCGTGTATAGATGGTTGCCTGATATGGTGAACCTTGCCATAGAACCACCTTTACCGGCAGTACTCCCCGGCATGGCTGTGGGGGAAGCATTTCCTGAAGAAAAAGAGCCGCTGCCGTCATTAAACTCTAACCACCCGCCCCGCCAGATAGCGCTGTTGCCGTTGCAGTCTGAGTCGTAGGCTTGTGTCACCTTTTTCTCCACAAATTCTGAGATAAATACGCTGGCGGTATCATTTACCAGCATGCCATGCGTCGGAAAAATATTTTCGACGCGGTTCACCAGCTTTACATCCAGGGGATTGCTGATATCCATTGCTACCAGGTCTATGTAACTGTCGGCATAGAGGGTGTTGCCCTTTACGGCCATATCGATATTGCCTGGTATCTCCACAAAATTGATGGTTTGTGGCGCGGCCGGATCTGAATTGTCTATGATGTGGATGCCTTCGTTCATTTCGTTGATGAACAGGTAATTTCCTTTCACGTAAATTTTGCCGGGTGCCTCCAGCACACGCGGACCATTGATTTTGAAGGCACTTCGTAATTCTGCCCGCATCATGTATACAGGCTCCTGTACAGTATAGGTAATGGTGGTTTCGCAATCGTCGGAGCAGGAACTCAGCAGCAGGGCCGGGAAGAAAAGGAGCAAAGCGAACACTTGCTGTAAAATGGGTAGAGCATTCTTTTTCATACAGATTAGCTTTTGTTATGAAACCATATATTGGAGCAAGGCTGGCAAAGGTATACTTGTCTTTTGTTGCCCTTCTATTTTGGGGACCCAGGTTATGGGCAAAAGGTTGTAAGGTGTTATAAAAATGTAGAGAATGCATGCTGGATTTGTATAAAAGGCTTATGATAAAAAAATACAGCGGGCAAAAAACAAGGGCAGCCGTTAAGAGCTGCCCTTGAAAAAAAGAATGGATGTATTATAGCCTTAGCTTCTGCTTCGTCTTTCTGGTGCTTTAATGGTGAACTCCTGTGTTTTGGTGGTGCCATTGGATGTGACTACCTCCACCGTATAAGTGCCTGGCTGCAGGTAAATTACCTTGTTTTCTGAGGGTTCTATCTTTACAGCATCCTCATTCTCCTTCTTAGCGTTGTTCAAAGCAGTTTCATACGCCTGGGCGTTGGCTTCTGCTACAGATAAATCATAGGTCACATAGTTCAGGCCGCGTTCGCTCTGGTCCTGCATTTCCTGCACTACCTGCCCCTTGTCTGTCTTAATGCGGATAGTAGTGTTGCCAGTAGTATTGGTGTAGAACGGAATCGTGAGTTCCGGCTCTGTCGGTTCACTCCAGGCGCCCCACTTCTGGCCCCAGCGGTCGCTATAAAGCATTGTTTTCAGGGAGAAAAGGTGGAGTGGCTGGTTCATGAGCTCTGGGGTAAGCTGTTGCACATGTTCCACGTTTGTCAGGTAAACAGAACGCCCGTGGGTGCCGACTACGAGGTCATTCTCCCGCGGGTGTACGACCACGTCGTGCACTGCTACTGCAGGCATGCCGTTGCTCATGGCGGTAAAAGTTTTGCCTCTGTCCAGAGATATATACAGCCCGTGGTCGGTGCCTACGTACAGCAGGTTCGGATTCTTTGGGTCTTCTTTCACCACATTAATTGCCTCCTGCGGCAGGTTGGTGCCAATGCGCTCCCACTTCCTTCCATTGTCTTCAGACACATATAGATAAGGAGTGAAATCATCCCAACGGTAGCCATTGAGGGATGTGTATACACGGTCCTGCTCGTGGTTGGATGCCACAACCGTAGAGACCCACAGGTTCTGGGGCAGCTTATCAGAAATGCGGGCCCAGGTATAACCACCATCTTTCGAAACCTGAACTACGCCATCATCAGAGCCGGTGTAAAGCAGGCCGAAGCGTTTCGGAGATTCATCTATGGTTGTTAAAGTGCCGTAGCCAACATCTCCTCTTTTGCCGCCGTTGGTCAGGTCGCCGGAGAGTGTTTCCATCTCTTCGCCACGCTTTAACGAGCGGTGGAATTTATTGGAGCCAAAGTACAGGATGTCCTGGTTGTGGCGGCTCAGGTGAATAGGTGCCTCCCAATTAAAGCGTAGCGGTGTTTCGCCCAGTTTGTGGCTTGGCTTGATAAAGACCCGCTCTCCTGTTTGTTTGTTCAGGCGGGTGTAGTTGCCATACTGGGAGCCCAGGTATACGGTATTGTTATCGCGCCAATCCACCTGCACCATCATGCCATCGCCGCCGCCAATACGCTCATATGGATAGCGGCCCCTGCTCGTCCAGCCAGTGCTGTATTCGTAGTTGCTTGGGCCGTACCAGGTGCCGTTGTCCTGCAAGCCGCCATACACGTTGTAAGGCTTGGCCATGTCCACGGCCACGGAGTAAAATTGACCAACAGCTGGCGCATTGGCGTAGTACCAGGTTTTGCCGTCGTCATACGTGATGTTGATACCTCCGTCGTTTCCGTTTATAAGGTAACCGGACTTATCAGGGCTCACCCACAGCGCCTGATGATCTGAGTGCACATTGTCGCCTTCTATGTTACGGAAGGTTTTGCCGCCATCTTCAGACAAAAGCAGTGGTACCCCCAGAATGTAAATCTTGTTCGGGTCGGTTGGAGCCACGCGCACAACGCCAAAATAGTAGCCGTAACTGGAGTACATGTCGTTGATGTAGTCGTCGTGGGTCTTCCTCCAGGTTTTGCCGCCATCGTCGGTGCGGTATACTTCGGCACCCTTCACTTCAGAAGCATAAGTTTCTGCTGTCGGATCAGTGAGGTATTGTGAAAGATCGGCAGGTTTCAACTCACCACGCGCTACCTGTGCCTTCAAACTTTTGGCAGTGTATTCACGCGGGAAGCGGTTATTGTCCAGAAACTCATTCAGGCTTTTGTCGTCCAGCTTCAGAAACGCTTCCGCAGACATGCCCTCAAACAGATTATTGTCCAGCATCTCGGGCTCATCAGCATCTTGCGCTAGCGGGCGGCGGTCGTAATTATCCACCAGTGCATACATGATGTTGGGATTGCCAGGAAACAAACTCAAGCCTATACGGCCCACGTTGTCAGAGTCCGGAAAGCCGCTTTGCGCCGTGCTGATGTCCGCCCAGGTATTGCCTCCGTCCGTAGATTTGAAAACGCCGGATGTTTTGCCGCCTTCCACAAAGTTCCAGGCGCGGCGCTCGCGGTGCCACATGGCAGCGTACACGTTGTTGGGGTTCTGCGGGTCTACCTGCAGGTCTATGGCGCCGGTGTTATCGTCGAGGTACAGGGTCTTCGTCCAGGTTTTGCCGCCATCGGTGGTTTTGAAGATGCCGCGCTCTTTGTTTGGAGAATAGAGGTGCCCGACGGCCGCTACCCAGACTGTGTTCGGGTCGTTCGGGTGCACGATGACTTTACCGATGTGGTGCGTGTCGTCGAGGCCCATGTGCTGCCAGGACTTTCCGCCGTCGGTGCTCTTATATACGCCCACACCGGAGTAAGAGGAGCGGCTGGAGTTACTCTCGCCAGTACCTATCCAGATGGTCTCGTTGTTGTCCCAGTCGATGGCAATGTCTCCGATAGTCATCACCGCCTGCTCATCAAAAAGCGGTTCAAAAGAGAGGCCGTTGTTAGTGGTTTTCCAGAGGCCTCCCGAGGCAAACGCAGCATAAAAGGTAGTCGGGTCGGCGGGTGATACTTCGATATCTGTAATGCGGCCGCTCATAATGGAGGGGCCTGCGTTTCGGAGCTCAAGGTTGCTTACAGGCGAGGCCTGCTCCAGTTGCTGTCTTTTCTCATAAGCCTGCAGCCTTTCCTTCGCGGGTGTGGCTGTTGGCTGCTTCGTTTTCTTCTGGGCCTGCACAGTACCACCAAGGGCTATCAGCAGCGCCACCGAGAGTATACGCTTTTGCATTGTATAAAATTAGAGTAGGTAAAGTAAGAATTGTTTTAGTTTCTAAAGCTAAGGATTTGCAGGGGATAATGGAAGGGGAGGGCAGTTAGCAAGTATTTTCTAAACAAGTGCTGAGGAGGGCAATCACATCTTTCTGCTGCAGCTAAGTTATTTTACTTCTACCTCTTCAACTTTCGAATCTTTTTAGGGTAAAACCATAGTGTGAAGCCGGTAAAGGTAAGCACCAGCAAACCGAGGCCCAGCACGTTCATACTTATCAGCTTAAAAAGGTCGCTGATAATGGAGCCATCGTGGATTTTCTCTATCCAGTCGGAATGCCGCCGCGCCACTGACAGCACCTTGCCGTTACTGCCATCCAGCTGTACCTCCCAGGAGCCTTCCAGAAAAAGCACTTTTACCATGCCCTTCTCCGGCCGCGCCTCTATCCGATCGATGGGGTTGGTGCTGATGCTCTGGGCAGAATCGAGGGCAGCGGTGGCAATGGTGGCCATGTTTGATAAAGGAATCCACTGTTCGAGGTTGGGTATAGCGCCTTTTTGCGTAGGCGGCTGCAGCAGGTCCACATCTTTTTTCCAGCCAAGCAGGATGCCGGTTACGCTGCTGATCAGGACAAGCACTGCCAGCACCAGCCCGAGATAGCGGTGATATACGCGGTAATTGCGCAGTGATCCTGTTAGGTGGCTGATTTTGTCTTTTGCTGATTTAGTGATACTCACGCAGTTCCTTTCCTGATGCTATGATGCCCTTTTGTGATTCTGGCATTCAATATCCCACAATAGCCTCACAATTCCAATTGTAAGCGGTGCTGTGCAGATGATTGTAGTTGGAACTCTAACTATGAACGTTTAGGTGCACTGCTTGCAATCTTCCGGTCGGCTTTGTGATCTTGTAGGTAATAAACTTATCGAATAAACGATGATGAACTACATTTATCCGGCACTGCTGACGTTTCTGGTGTTACAGTGCCAGAAGGAACCAGGTAACCAACCAAACCAACACACAGCGGCATACGCTGTAAGTGATGGTGTGCAATTTGGGCAGGAATTTACTGTAGAGCGGCTGGAGCATGTAATTGTCTACGGAGGAGAGACACCCCGCCGCCTGCATGTCAGTGCCCGGCAATTAGCAGATTCCCGTTGCCCTGCTGATGTAATGTGCGTGCAGTACGGCAAAGCTACGGTGGTGTTATCAGCCTCGAATAGCCAGGGAGAGAATGACAGTATTGAGCTCTGCCTTGGAGATTGTGGTGAAGGTGCTAACCGAAGCGCTCATATCGTACAAGCTACCGTTGGTGAATCAATCTACAGCTTTACATTGAGGGAGGTACAGCCTTTCCCGGGTTTAGAAAAAGAAGGAGAGGTGCAGAAGGCCAGATTAGTTGTGGAGAAAGTAAAACCTGCCGCTAAATAGATAATTCATTACCGTCACCTTCGATACGATAAACAGAACCATTTTATAACGTCCTAGAAAGCATAAAGCCCCCGCAACAACTGTTGCGGGGGCTCTTTTATTAAACTGTCAGGGTTAATTTACAGAAGAAGTAGGGGCTGTCGTCTTTTCCTCTTTCTTCTGTACACTAATGTATTCTACGCCTTTCTCCTGAATCATCCTGTTCAGTGCCGGTATTTCCTGCTCTTTTACCTGCTTCAGCTGGTTTAGCTGCTCGTCTATCTGGGCAGTTATCTCTTTCTTGAAAGCATAGGCCTGATCTGTTGGCCGGAAGTCGCCGGAACTCACCTGGCCAACGAGGTTCGCCAGTTTATTGTTTAGCCGGATGGGGAAGTTGAGTGGATCCTGCCCGCTGCGGTTCTTTGTCTGGTACAGGGCCTCCTCAATCTTTGTCATCTTCTTCTCCACGGCATCCGCTGATTCTATGATGCCTTTGTAAGCATCATTGCCTTTCAGGTTGCCGGTGAGCGTTTTGATCTGGCCGCGCATGGTGCGGATATCTTTGATAGCATCATGCGTTTCTGTCAGTTTGTTGCGCACGTCCATCAGGAAGGCAAACTGTGCCTGCAGGTCTTCTGGTGTTGCTTTTGTGCGTGGGTCCTGCAGTATTGTGAAGTCCTTTTCCTGGCTCTCTTTGTTCACCGTTAGCTTAGCCTTGTAATTTCCGGGTGTAGCCTTTGGACCTTGTGTACCGCCGCCCCAGAGAATCAGGTTATCAAACTTGCTGGCTTCCGGGTAGCGCATGTCCCACACAAAGCGATTCAGGCCCTCTTTCACTTCAAGCTTGTCATCTTTCTCTTTGGCATTGCTGGCGTAGCTGCGGATAAGCTTGCCATCCTGGTCCATAATCTCCACCGTCACCACAGAGGCGGTATCAGGTGTATGCGGCAGGTAGTAATGCACCATTACACCGCCTGGGTGATTTTGGCCGGCTGTTTTAGAGGAACCTCTGCTGCCGCCGTCTACCTTATAGGTATCGAGTGGCTTATAAAGCTGGAACCTTGCATTCGCAGCGCTGGCCTCTAACTGATGCAGCGGCGTTATATCATCGATTAGCCAGAAACCGCGGCCTTGTGTGGCGGCAATCAGGTTGTCGTTCTTAATGGTGAGGTCGGTGATAGACACAAGCGGCAGGTTTTGCTGGAACGGTTGCCAGTTCTGTCCATCGTCAAAGGAAACATACATGCCGTATTCCGTGCCTGCATACAGCAGTCCCGGGCGTTTCTGGTCGGCGCGTACCACGCGGGTAAAGTGGTTTTCCGGGATGCCGTTCGTGATCTTTGTCCAATTTTTGCCGTAGTCGGTTACCTTGTACAGGTAAGGTCTAAAGTCTCCGGACTTGTACATGGTAGCGGCGATGTAGGCAGCTCCTTTCTGCGTCGGGTGCGGATCAATGCTGTTCACCATGATCCACTCCGGCATACTCTTCGGCGTTACATTTGTCCAGTTCTTGCCCTCGTCGCGGGTGATGTAAATTAGTCCGTCATCCGACCCTGTCCAGATGACACCCGGCTCCAGTGTAGATTCATTAATGGCGAAGATGGTACCATAGTACTCCACACTAGTATTATCTTTTGTTATCGGACCACCAGAAGGACCAAGCTTTGTAGAGTCGTTGCGTGTCAGGTCCGGGCTGATGGTCTCCCAGGTTTGCCCCTCGTTATAAGTGACGTGCACGTGGTTGGAGGCGGTGTATAATTTGTTGGCATCGTTCGGAGAGAACAGGATCGGGAAGTTCCACTGGAACCTGTACTTCATGCCCTCTGCACCGTGGCCCATCGGGTTGTCGGGCCATACGTTTACCACGCGGCTCTGGCCGTTGCTGTGATCCAGGCGCTCTAAAAAGCCACCATAGTTACCGCCATACACTACTTCCGGATTTGCAGGATTCACGGCAATATGCGCGCTCTCAGATCCTGCTGTTGTCTCCCAGTTGTCTTCCGTGATAGCGTACCCGGAAGAACGGTGATCGATGCGGATGGCAGAGTTATCCTGCTGCGCTCCATAAATGCGGTATGGGAAATGATTGTCTGTTACCACACGATAGAACTGGCCGGTCGGCTGGTTATCCATGGTGCTCCAGTTCATGCCGCCGTCCGCAGACACCTGCGCACCGCCGTCGTTGGCGATGATCATCCGTGACGGGTTTGCCGGGTCTATCCACAGGTCGTGGTTGTCGCTGTGCTGGGCGTAGGCGCTTTCAAACGATTTGCCGCCGTCTTTGCTTCTGTGGTAGGCTACATTCAGCACATATACCACGTCCTCATCCTTTGGGTCGGCATATACGCGGGTGTAGTACCAGGCCCGCTGGCGCAGGTTGCGGTCGTCGTTTACTTTTTTCCAGGTCAGGCCACTGTCGTCGGAGCGGAAAAGGCCACCCTCTTCTGCTTCTACCATGGCATACACGCGCTCCGGGTTTGCCGGCGACACCGCTACCCCTATGATGCCGAGAGTTCCCTTTGGAAGACCTTCGTTACCGGAAATTTCCTTCCAGGTTTCTCCTTCGTCCGTGCTTTTCCAGATACCTGAACCGGGGCCGCCCGACAGGAGGCTGTGCGGCGTGCGACGGATATTCCAGGTGGTGGCATAAAGGTTACGCGGGTTCGACGGGTCGATGATCAGGTCAACGGCACCGGCATCTTTGTTAGCAAAGAGTGTCTTTTTCCATGTCTTTCCGCCATTGGTGCTCTTAAACACGCCACGCTCCTCATTCGATTTATACAAATTGCCCATGGCAGCCACATATACTATATCCGGGTTGTCCGGATGAATGCGGATGCGGCCGATGTGTTTAGTATCTCTTAGCCCTGTGTGCTGCCATGTTTTACCGGCATCCACCGATTTCCACACGCCAAAGCCTGACGACACGTTACCGCGCACTGTTTTCTCGCCTTCGCCGACATAGATTACATTCGGGTCGGCCTCACTCACGGCCACGGCACCAATAGAGCCTCCGAAGAAGCCATCAGAGATATTATCCCAGGTAGCGCCGCCGTCTGTTGTGCGCCATACGCCGCCGCCTACTGAGCCGAAGTAGTAAAGATTTGGTTTGCCCGGCACGCCCGTTGCCGTAGCCGAGCGGCCGCCTTTGTAAGGACCAATGGAGCGCCAGGTAAGGCCATTATAAAGCTCCGGTTCAACAGTAGCAGTGGTTGTTTTTTTTGATTTGGACTTTTGCCGCTGGGCCTCTGCCGGCTGGCCTGCCAGAAGCAAGGCTAACGAGCCTGCCAGCAGCAGCCTTGGTGAAAGGGCAGCGCGTATTGCTGTTCGCATGATGAGATTTTAAGGTAAAAGAGGTTAGTGTTTGTTGTTTAGTCTCTGCTGATTTTGTTTCAATCTTCAGATTTAGGAATTTTTAGCATGAAATGCAAGAACAGGAATAGGAGTTGGATGGTTCGCTGTGCGAACAGGAGTTATGATTTAAGCTTTATAACTTTCGTAATCACAAAGCGAGGTTAGCTTTATCGTTCCTAAGTCGTATTTGTCAGAATCAGGATTTTTTAGGATTAAGAAAGATTAGCAGGATTGTAAAAGTGTATGAGCTGATACGGTTAATCAGGAACTAATAACTTAAGAGAATATTTGCTGCTAACATTTCCCTACGCCCTTGCTATGGTCTTTTGACCAGCAAGCAAGTTGTTGGTGAAAACACCATAGCCGTCAGGCTAAGGAGTTGTGCGAAACTATAAGTAGCTGTAGCTTTGCAGGATGGAGGTAAGTGTAGAAGGATTATTAGAAGGCAAGGAAGGTCTGCTCGAGCAGCTGCAATCCTTTTTCAAGGAAGAGGAGCTGGAGAAGCTTGCCCGGGAGAGCA
>NZ_QRGR01000014.1 GCF_003367245.1 Pontibacter diazotrophicus
TATTCCCTACCCAGTCTTTTTGTCTAAAGCTTATATACTCATTTCTTATGTTTCAGATAACGTCTACAAAAGGGGAAAAAGAGTAGCTAAGTCACTGAGAACAAACATAGGATGTTAAGTACGGCGTCAACACCAAGGGTAATACGGACTAGGTGATTCATACCGGTGCGACCACCAAAACCAAAGCCGGGGTGCTGCTGCTGGAGGTGAAGCGGCCAACAAACAAAGCCGACATGCCCTCGCCGGAAAACCTGAACGCAAAGGCAGTGCATGAACTGCTGCTGTATTATATGCGGGAGCGGGTGCAGGATAAAACTCACGACCTGCGCCACCTCATCGTCACCAGCGTGCACGAGTGGTTTGTGTTCGATGCCCTGGAGTTTAACCGGCTGTTTTACCGCAACACACAGCTCAAAAAGGCATTTACCGATTGGCAGGAGGGGCGCAAAGTCAGCACCAGCACCGACTTCTTTTATAAAGAAATAGCTGCGCCCTTTATCGCGCAGCTGCCGGAGCAAATTACGTTTACGCATTTTAATTTGAAGGACTATAAAGATGCATTGTACAGCGATAGATTGGAAAGTATAGCTGTGCTTGAGGAACTGTATATATTACTGTCGCCAGGATACCTGCTCAAGGAATTTCTTTCTGACGAATGTCAGGGTGAAATGAGTAGTCCTGTTTGCTATGCCAATAGTAGAGGATTACGTGAAGGATTTTAAATGAGGAAGCTTTGTGATGAAGTTCATGTATCAGAATTGCAGAACATGAATGATTATTTAACAACCGAAATTGACCTGCAGGTGTACCGCCTCTACAACCTCACCTACGAGGAAGTGCTGCTCGTAGAGCCGGAATTTGCCTTGCCAAAGGAGGCGTATGAGACGCACTTATCTTTACAAGAATAAAACCCATGTTGCAATTTTTACCTTAGCTGGAATGAACCCACCCCTAACCCCTCCTCGGAGGGGCAGGGGTGGGTATGCAGCGATAGCCAAACAGTGACACATCCTACCTTAATAAATAAATTAAAATCAACCCTCTATTTCATGCAATCAAAACTACTTTACCTGCTGGCCGTGCTGTTCCTTTTTTCCGGCTGTTCAGAATCCATAGAAGAAGATCCGGCACCCGAAAAAACCTATTACCTGCAGCGGAAATTATCTGAGATTTCATTCCTGAATACGGGTGGTGGGATGATTATTGACCTGACCTATAGCTACAACGAACTGGACCAGCTCACACGGATTAGTGGCGTATTATTAAGAGACACAGTTGAGCAGGCTGTTAATACGGTGCTTGATTATGACGGAAAGGGCAGGGTGAATTATGTTCAGAATAACCGAGGCACTACCTGGACTAACACTTACAACGATAAGAACCAGCTAATAAAACTGGTCAGAGCTTATAAAGATTCTGAGCCTGGTTCTCAGCTGCTTATATATAATGAGGACAACCAACTAGTGGAGGTGAAAACTTACAGGCAACAGAATGGCGCAGAAGTATACTCCGCTTCCAGGCATTATACTTATATGGATGGTAATCAAATAAGCATCAAGACTATTTTAGCCTCAGGAGAAGAAAGCAGATCGCATACTATTGCCACCGATGATAAGAAAAGACCGCTGCCTGTACTGCCCATACAAATTGCCGCTGATTTTTCTTATGCAGAGGTATTTGGCGAAGGAATTTTTACAAGAAACAATGTTGTAAGCAGTGCTATAAGAGATGCTGCGGGTAATAGAATTACTGGTGGCGACTACGACGCCCATTATACTTACAACGAAGCAGGCTACCCCCTTACATGTGTGAAGCTGTTTGATCACGGTTCTATGGAGAAAATAACCTACGTGTATACCAGTAAGTAAATTGCTTTTATATTAGGAGCACATTTTATCTTCCCATTTCCACAGCCGACGAAGAAATGAAGGCAAAGATACGGGAACTGGTAGAGCAGGCGCTAGCCGCTAAACAAGCCGATGCCGCTGCGGATGCGTCGGCGTTGGAGGCGGAGATAGACCTGCTGGTGTACCGCCTCTACCACCTCACTAACATTGAAGCGCTGCTCGTAAATTAGGGCTTTGCCATGCCGAAGGAAGCGTAGGAGGCGGGTGCTGTGGTAGAGGAGCAGCTGAAGTTCTGATGATTAAGTTGTTTGATAACTGGTAATTAAGTTAAATGCAGGCTGCTGATGTACTTTAGGCAGCAGCGTTTGCCAGAGGGGCAGCAATACGGTTTTATAAAAGGTTTATTTCCAGTCATTTAATTAATGCATACGTATATATAAAGGTATATTTTTTCCTATTATCATGAAAAACAAGATACTTTTATTATCGTTTGTAGTCGCTCTGTTTGCAGTAGTTGCCATGCCAGCTGTTGCACAAAGCTCCGAAGTAAAGCAGGAACGGCAGTCAGCCAGAGCTGATGAAAAGCGCCTGAATGATGCCGTGGATTTAAGAGTGGATACCAAAGCCGATTCGAAGGCCGCCAAAGCAAGTTTAAGAGAAGCGAAGCGCGTAGAGAAAGACGCTAGAAACGCCCGAAGAGAAGCCAAGAAAGCTGCCAGAATGGAAGCCAAAACGCAGAAAAGCCGCATCGACGCTGACAACCAAGCCCGAAAAGCAGCCAGGGCCACCGAAAAGTCAAACAACAACTAAGCCTCTGCCTGTTGGCGCTTGCCAAGGTCAGGCAGCTGGTGCAACACAATTAAAAAGAGCTCTCCCGGACGTATGTTTCCGGGAGAGCTCTTTTAATTCCAGTGCGCACTAGCCAAACAGATTGCCTTCTACTTAAACAGAGCATCAGAGGTACAGCGGCTAGTTAGTTACACAAAAACGCCGCTGTACCGGTAGGCCAGGTGCCAGGGAGTAACATTGATGGTAAAAGGTGTGACGCTAATTAACCATAGTTTTAAAGAGAAAATAGTCTAAGTCTATACCAGCAAGTAAATCCTGTCATTGCTGATGTTTCTTGTTATGACAATTTCCAGCATTATGGCATACACTAAAATGGATAGCACATATAGATAAAATAATCAGTATTTCACCCACATAGTCAGGTATTTACGTCAGTATTTTACGTTATTCGTACTAAGTATATATAACATGTCGCACCTTTAAGTACCATGGTTATGCTGCTAAATTCGTTAGAGTTTTTGATCGCTGTGGATAAAGAATACCTGACAATACGCTACCATCGGGAGGAAAAATTGATCTGGAACCAGTGGCGAGGTGCTATACCCAGTCCGCAACTGCGGGAGGCAATGATTTCGGCTTGTCATTTTATTCTGGTAAACGACGTGGAGCTTATTTTGGCAGACTTTACCCGGATGTGTGCTCCCACGGTGGAAGACCAGGTTTGGCTCGGCAAGCACTCCGCTGAACTGTTACAGCACAGCACATTGCGGAAGGTGGCTATCCTGACGGCGCAGGACATATTTCAGCAGATGGCCATTGAAAGAATGTATGAAAAAGCATCTGAACGACCGATGCCCTGTGAGTCCAGGCCTTTTATTTCTAAAGCTGACGCCATGGAGTGGTTGTTGGCAGACGAAAGCTACTGAAACTGGAATTCAGCTTCTCTTCTGGTAAAGCATGTTGCGGAGTAGCAGCGACAATGGCATGCAAATAACCAGATCGAAAGCTCCGGAAAAACCCAGAACACAACAGCCTTTCTTTCTTTAGCTCCTTACGGAGGTCATTGCCTGTAATATAAAAGATTAGTTACGATGCCATTTTGCTGGCACAAGCGCTGGCGTTAATAAAGCTTTTGAGCGTGACATAGTCGTAGGAATTATGCTCAATGGAGGGAACGCCATAGAAGAAGACACGGAGAGAAGTCATCAGTTCCTGTATCAGGTCTACTTCTTTACTGATTCCAGCGCCTTCCGGTAATATAAGGATACCCTCTTCCTGAATATACACAGAGAAGGATCTGATTTTCCCTTTTTCAACCAGTTTTTCGTACTTGTGCAGCGCTGCGTTAATTTTTTCGGTCATGTAAGTTTGTTGCATAGGATAGTGGCAAACTTGTTTCTGTCAGTTAAGCTAACGTAAGTTACTGAGTTTAAAATTCAGAAATTTATACTGCTTTTGAGTGCGTGTGAATACTGAAAATAACTAAGTATAAATACTAAATCGGATGCATGCTGCTGAATCTCAAGAGGGTAGGCGGCTGGCGCAATAACTGCTGGTTAGCTGTGGGTAGGGCAACAAAACTGCCGGTGTTTTAACGATGCCCCTGCCATCGTCATAGCATTTTATATTAAAACCAGTTGAATCGTACGCATAGCATGCTGCTGTTCCGGATGTGTAATCCGGAACTTGTGAAGAAGCGGATTTGTAATCCGCTGGTTTGCCGGTAGCTACAGCCGCTGCATGGCGAATTATAAATTCGCGACCTCCATACTTTCGGATTATAAATCCGAAAGAGCGTACCTGATTCGCACAACGTATCGTGCGCAATAATCAGTTGATAAGGGCATTAGTTACGAAAAGAGAAACAACAGCCTTTCCGGGCTTCATCCATAATGCAGCCTGAATTTTAAACGTGGCTTTAGAGCAGCAAAGTATCAATGCGGTGGGCGTGCACCAGCTGGTCGTGGGGCGACCAGGCAAAAATAGTGAAGCCACCATCCTGCGATGCCACCAGGGCAAAGGCATCATGCTGGTCGTGCACGAACTGCGCCGCTGACAAATGCCGGGTGCCGCCGCTTTGCGACGGAGCAACTACGGTAGGGCTGCTGCCAACCACCGGTTCTGTTACCACTACCTTTTCCACAGGGGTGCCTCCCTGCACTCTGCCAATTTTAGACCCGAAAGCAAGCAGCTCATACTGGTCGCTGATAACGGTTGCGCCGTCTACTGCCGTTACACCTGCAATACCCTCTACCGCTCTGTTTAGCGCACTCTGCCATTTGCTCCTGCTACGCTCTTTCTCGTTTTGCTGCATCAGGTCAGAGAGCCTGCTGAAGGCAGGTGCCACAGAATACAGGATGGGGTGTATGATTGACTTTCGCCAGGCCTGTGTGCCAGCCGGAACCACTAAAAGAGTGCCGCCGCGTTTGTGGGCGCGCATCGACACGGCTAACTGTACCAGCACATTCACAGAATCTCCCCAAGGGGAGGGCGAAGAAAAACCCAGCAAGGTAGAGAGGAGGGGCGGGCTGTGCTGCAGAAAAATTGTCTGCTCTTCCAGTACCTTTACCTGGTCTCCTTTAAGTACCGCAATGTTAGCGAACTTGCCCAGTCCGCCTGTTCTGCGGTATTTAATTACCAGCAGCCCTGGCTCCGAAACGTCCAGCACCAGGCACAGACTCGGGATTTCGCGGGTAGCGCCCCATACATACAGTTCATCCTCGTACTGCCATACTCCCAGGTGTATGCCGGGCCGCTCCACAGCCGGTGCAAGTTTTACAAGTACAGAAGGGTTTAAGGGCAGCCGGTGCTCCAGCAGCAGCGGCTGGCCAGCGAGTTCGGGCGGGAGGAAGGCGAGGGAAATTTTTGGGGAATGGCCTTCTTCGCGCCGCAGACTCGCCCAGAAGGCGGTATCGATAAGTACTTCTATAACCTTGGCATCAGGCTCTGGTGCCATTTCCTCTTCATTATCCTGACGCGACGCGGCAAGATGACGCACAAAATGGCCTTCTACTGTTTTAGCCACAGCACGGGCCGCTCTATAAGTTGTATGGTGTTTTAAAGGCATAGTGTTGCCGGTGTTGTAATACAGTGAATGCCTGGAGCTTTTATATGGTACACGTTATTTCGAACACAGTCCCTTTCCCTTTTTCACCTTGTACTTCCATTTTCCCCTGCAGGAGCTCTACCCGGTTTTGAATGCTGCTTAATCCGATTCCTTTTAGTTTGTTAAAGTCTTCCTTATCAATGCCAATACCATTGTCCTCTATGCGCATGTAAATGGTTTTATCATCACATGTAAGGAAAATCCTGGCTTCGGTTGCCTGTGCATGTTTAATTAAATTATTCAGCAGCTCCTGTATTATCCGGTACAGAGACAGTTCCACTGTATAGTCAAGCCGGTTTTTAAAACCGTTTACCTCCAGGCTGATTTTGAGACCAGAATTGCTGATGCGCGAAATAATTTCTTCTACGGCAGTTTTCAGACCAAAGGTTTTCAGAACAGATGGTGTCAGTTCGGAAGATATATCGCGCGTAATCGTTACACTCTCTGAGAGCAGCTTATCAATTGTTTCAATTGTTTTCTCCTGCTTCGTGTTCTCCGCTTCCAGGTTACTGAGGTTAAGCTTGGTTGCGTATAAAATCTGGCCGAGCCCATTGTGCAAGGCCTCCGAAATACGGCTCCGCTCTGCCTCCTGCGTTTGCAGAATAGCGCTCAGAACCTCACGCTGCTGCAAGAGCCGAAGCTGTATTTTAGCTTCTTCGGCATCTTTCTGCTCCTGTATGTCGGTGGCGGTGCCAATCCACATGGTTATTGCGCCAGTCTCATTCCGAATGGGAACATCTTGAATCAGGTGCCAGCGGTACTGGTTTAAAGTTTTATTTAAAACACGGGCTTCGGCAGTGAATATTTCCCCGGATCTCAGCGAAGACATGAAATTAGGAATGAATTCTTCCCTGTCATCGGGATGAATAGCCTTTTTCCAGCCCCACTTAACTGATTCTTCCTCCGTTAATCCGGTATAGTCATACCATAACTGATTGAAAGAAGTGTTTTCTCCATTTGGCAAATTCGTCCAGGTGATATGCGGCACGGCCTCCAGCAGGGTGCGGAAGCGCTCTGCACTGGCAATGTTCTCTGCCTGCTCTTTTTGAAGGGCCTGTTCGTATAGTTTACGCTCGGTTATATCGTGCATGGTCAGCACCAGGCCATCATCAAAGTTTACAGCCACAATGTGCAGCCAGAGCGGCTTCTTATTGTATACCTGCGGCAGCTCCACATCCAGTTGCTCGCCTGTATTCACCACGTGCGCCAACCGGTCGAACATATCCTGCTCCAGTAGTTGCGGATACTCTTTCCAGAGCCTTTTACCCACCAGTTTGCCTGCAGGGCGGCCAAATAATTCCTGTGCTTTGTGGTTTATAAGCATCAGGTTGAAATCAACAATGGTATGCATCTGGTTCCGGACAGCCTTGAGTGCCAGAATGGCGTTCGGGGAGCTATCCAGAATTCCGGAGTGCAGCAGGTGCAGGCTTTTCAGTTCATTTATTTTGATAAAGATGATAATGGCACCGTCTATTTTCCGATCCTGCGTAATATATGGCAGGATGCGCATCTGGTACCACATGCCGTTTTTATCCTGTACCTCTTTTTCAATAACGTTATTGCTGGCGATTACATCCCGCACGTCTTCTATTAGTTTATCATAATGCAGGTTATTGGATATCTGGTATATGGAGCGGCCAATGTCGCTGTCTATTAGGTTTATAAGTTTAGTTGCGGCAGGCGTAAACTTCCGGATAACCAGGGTGCGGTCCACGAATATCTGCCCGATATCAGTGCTTCGGAAATAATTGTTCAGGTCATCGTCGAGCTCCACCAGCGCCTTTATCTTGTACTGATGCTCTGTGTTGATGGTATGCAGCTCTTCGTTCAGCGACTGCAGTTCCTCGTTGGTGCTTTGCAGCTCTTCATTTGAAGATAGTAATTCCTCGTTGGTGCTTTGCAGTTCTTCGTTCGCCGTTTCGAGTTCCTCTACTACGGCCTGCAGATCATCCTTTGTATATTGCAGTTCAAGTTCAAGCTCCTGCACCCGGCTGTCGTCCTGGTTGTTATAAAAGGTTACAACCTCGTTTGTAGCGAGCGGTATGCGTGCCTGTTCTTCTGAAAACAACACCAGGATAAATTTCTGAGCCAGGTTCCTGTCTGCCAGGTAAGGCTTCACCACCACATTGATGTAGCGCAGGCTTTTGCCATCACGCACCTGAATGTTGTGGGACGACAGCTTTTCCTTTTCGAGTATGGCTCTGCGCAGCATGGTTCCCAGGCTCACAGACAGGTCCTGCGGAACCAACTTGAGTAGGTTAAAAGTGAAATTCTGTTCCGGAAGGTCCAGATAGTTTTTAAACTTCCCCGCCCCGTGCAGCACATCATAGTTTTCATCGACATAAACAGCGGCATACCCGTACTCTTCCAGAACAGTTTCGTTGAGTAACTCGCTGAAGTTATGATGCAACAGTTGCTTGGCTGAAAGATCGCGTGTAAAGCTGGGTATAGGGGATATATTGGGGCGCCTACTCATGCCAGTGCCCGAAAACGTCTCAATCATGCCCAGTGAACGGGCAGGCTCTGTGTTGCGGAAAATTTTCCACTTCTTATTTATCTCCTCAAAGCTTTTCTGGTCGCCGATGCTTTCGCTGGAGCCAAGGAAAAGGTAACCGCCTACCTGTAAAGCATAATGGAATTTGTCGATTACCTTTTTCTGCAGCATGGGGTTGAGGTAAATGAGCATGTTACGGCAGCTCACCAGATCGATCCTGCTGAAGGGCGGGTCGTTGACAACATTGTGGGGGGCAAAAATAACCATGCGGCGCACGCGCTGGCACACGCGGTACTTGCCTTCTTCACTCAGGAAATATTCGTGCAGGCGTTCCGGAGAAACCGTTGTGAGGCTACTTTCCGGATACAAACCCTTACCGGCAAAATCAAGGGCATCGCGGTCTATGTCAGAGGCGAATATCTTCACCTCCAGTTCCTTCTTCACTTTATCCATATACTCCCTTACCAGGATGGCGATGGAGTAAGGCTCTTCGCCGGAGGAACAGCCTGCCACCCAAATGCGCAGTTGGTCATTCTCCTTTTTGCTGTCTACCAGAGCCGGGATAACTTTATCTGCTAACACCTGGTAAGCCTCCTCATCGCGGAAAAACTTAGTAACGCCAATCAGGAATTCTTTGCTCAGCGTAACTACTTCTTCAGCGTTTACATCCATGTAATCGAAGTAATCTGACAGGTTAGTGAAGTTCAGGGCAGCCATGCGGCGGCTGATGCGCCGGATAATGGTAGGCCGTTTATAGTTGCTGAAATCAATGCCTGTCCGCTCATGCACCATGTCCAGAATCTGGAAGAAAGAACCTTCTGTTTCGCTGTTAACAAGTTCTGTCAGGTCGTTGGAGATAGGAGTGACCTTTACATAATTGAAAATCTCGCTGGGCATTAATTCCGGCGCCAGAATATAGTCTGTGTAGCCGGTGTTAATGGCATTGCGGGGCATGCTATCAAACCGGGCGGTAACCGGGTCCTGCACAATAACCATTCCGCCTGCTTTTTTTATGGCCACCACGCCCTCAGAGCCATCCATGCCGGTGCCGGACAAGATGATGCCAATGGAACGGTGCTTTTTATCTGCTGCCAGGGAGGTAAAAAAAGTATCCACGGTTCTGGCACGGCCGGCACTGCTCTTATCCAGCAATTGCAGTAAGTTGTTCTGGATGGTGAGTTCTTTGTTGTTTGGTATAACGTATACCTTGTTTGTCTGCACAGGCATGTTGTGCTGTGCCTCTTTTACCTCCAGAACGGAGTACTGGGAAACCAACTGTGTTAAAAAGCTGCGGTGCTCCGTAGCAAGATGCTGCACAATAACGTAGGCCACACTATCCTGGGGCACACTGCTGAACAAAGCTTCCAGTGCCTGCAGGCCACCGGCAGACGCGCCTATCCCTATCACGTAAATTTCCTGCTCTGCCTTTTCCCGTGCTTTGCTGTCTGCTTGATGCCCTTCGATTTGTTTAGTTGATTCTGCCATGCACTGTTCGTTTACGAAGAAAATTTAGATCTTCTTCAATTTGGGCAATTTACCTAATTATAATCTAACAAACATGTTTTGGAGGAGGGGCGAAAGAATTAATGAAGGCAGGTGCAGATAGCAGCCGGGGGCGGGATAACAGGTAGAATAGTTTAACACTTCATGCGATGCACCGTAAACAAAGGTTCTTGCTGGAGGGGCTATACTAGTCTACTGAGCAGGAGGCAAATTATTAAGTATGACACACAATAGCCCTAAAATAATTGTTATCGGCACTTCGGCAGGAGGCATGCAGGCGTTAACGCTGCTGCTATCAAAGCTACCGGCAGAATTGCCGGCTGCCCTATTTATTGTACAGCATTTAAGCAAAGATTCTTCCGCCACTTTCCTGGTGAAGCGGTTGAGCCAATACACGAAACTTACTTGCAAAGTAGCGGAACACAAGCAGCTTTTCGAGGCTGGTACAGTGTACCTGGCTCCGCCCGACATGCATCTGCTGTTAACAGGAAAAGAGATGCTGGTAACAAGAGGCCCGCGCGAAAACCAGTTCCGGCCCTCTATCGACCCGCTTTTCCGGTCTGCAGCCGCGTACCATGGTGCAAGTGTAACAGGTGTGGTATTAACCGGTTTCATGAGCGATGGCGTCGTAGGTATGGAGTCGATAAAGCGCAGTGGTGGTGCAACAGTGGTGCAGGCCCCGGATGATGCGGAGTTCCCGGCCTTGCCAAACAACGTAATACGGCAGATTAAAACCGATTATGTTGTGCCTATTAGTGATATGGGGGAGATATTAGTAAAGTTGGCAAACCGGCTGGATCAGGACTCCGTGACGGTGCCAACTGATGTATGGCAGGAAGCACAGATTGCAGAACGAGTAATGAACAACAGTGTTATGACCAGTATAGAAGAATTGGAAAAAGCAGGTAGCCGATCACCTTATAGTTGCCCTGAATGTGGCGGCGGTTTATGGGAACTTTCACAGCAAAACACCATCAAGCGTTTCAGATGCCATTCAGGACACGCCTATACAAAAGATTCGCTGCTGGATGGCATATCGAACGCCCTCGAAGAAACGCTGTGGGTTGCTTTGCGCACCCTGGAGGAGCGTCGTAATATTCTGATGCAAATGTCGCAGGTGGATAATGATAAAGGGAACCGGCGCTGGGCAACAGTACAGGAAGAGCGCGCCGAGGAAATGAAAGTGCATGTAGAGCGGCTCCGGGAGCTTTTAACAAAAGCTGCGGTCGCCGACGAGGACCGCATGCATGATGTAGGGTGAGAGGAGTTGGAGAGATATTGGCTTAGCTAATCCCTAACAAATAAATCCCCTTCCCGGAGTAAGTCTGTTTTATACTTGATTCAAAAAGGCTCATTTCACTAAATTATGGCGCGAGCGTCTTCGCTCGTGTCTACTATTCTACGGCCTCTGGCCGCTTTAATCAATGCCAAACGGCCAGAGGCCGCGTGATACCAATCACGAGCCAGGAGGCTCGTGCTATAAGAGATTTTGATTGAAACGACCCTACCTCCCCGGAGGGGAATTTCTGCACCAGAGAAAAATGAACAAGCTTGTGCTTTTTCTATCTGGTTACATTAATCAACCAATATCAACTCAACCCGCTATTTCTCTTACTAAGTCCTGATTTCTACAGCAAAAGGGTGAATTTTATCTTATCTTTGCCCCTTTATTTTTCAGCCTTATGATATCAGTTGACGGAGTTACGGTCGAGTTTAACGGCTCGGCGCTTTTTAGCAATATTGGTTTTAACATCAATGAAAACGACCGGATTGCCCTGATGGGCAAAAACGGCGCGGGAAAATCTACGCTGCTCAAAATTATAGCAGGCGCAAGCAAACCTACCCGAGGCAAAATATCGGCTCCGAAAGATGCCGTTATCGCTTACCTGCCGCAGCACTTGCTAACAGAAGACGACTGCACCGTATTCGAAGAAGCCTCCAAGGCCTTTGCGGAAGTGCTCAATATGAAAGCGCAGATGGACGAGCTGAATGCACAGCTCGAAACCCGCACCGACTACGATTCTGACGATTATTATAAACTGATTGAGCAGGTGTCGGAGTTAGGGGAGAAATACTACTCTATAGAAGAAATCAACTTTGATGCTGAGGTAGAGAAAACGCTGAAGGGCCTGGGCTTTTCCAGAACTGATTTCAGCAGGTCTACCAAGGAATTCAGTGGGGGCTGGCGCATGCGCGTCGAGCTGGCCAAAATCCTGCTGCAGAAGCCGGACCTTATTCTGCTCGATGAGCCTACCAACCACCTGGACATTGAGTCTATACAATGGCTGGAGGACTTCCTGGTGAACAACGCCAAAGCCGTCATCGTGATTTCCCACGACAAAACCTTTGTAGACAATATCACCAACCGCACCATCGAGGTGACCATGGGCCGCATTTACGACTACAAGGTAAACTATACCCAATACCTGCAGCTGCGCAAGGAAAGGCGCGAGCAGCAGCAAAAGCAGTTCGAAGACCAGCAGAAAGAGATAGCCGATATCCAGGGCTTTATCGATCGGTTTAAAGGCACTTATTCCAAAACCCTGCAGGTGCAGTCGCGGGTGAAGATGCTGGAGAAGATGGAAATTATAGAAGTGGACGAGGTAGACTCTTCTGCGCTGAGTCTGAAGTTTCCTCCTGCACCGCGCTCCGGCAATTACCCGGTTATTGTGGAGGACCTCACAAAGAACTATGGCGACCACACTGTTTTCAAAGATGCCTCTCTCACGATTGAACGGGGTGAGAAAATAGCCTTTGTCGGGAAGAACGGGGAAGGAAAGTCGACGCTTGTGAAAGCGATAATGGGGGAGATAGACTATGAGGGCAAGCTTACACTTGGCCATAACTGCATGGTAGGCTATTTCGCCCAGAACCAGGCCGCTTTGCTGGACGGAGACCTGACTGTTTTCCAAACGATAGATCAGATTGCCGTTGGAGACGTTCGTACTAAAATAAAGGATTTGCTGGGAGCCTTCATGTTCAGTGGCGAAACAGTAGAAAAAAAGGTGAAAGTGCTTTCCGGTGGCGAGAAAACGCGCCTGGCTATGATAAAGCTGCTCTTGCAGCCAGTGAACCTCCTGATCCTGGATGAGCCTACCAACCACCTCGACATCAAAACCAAGGATATTCTCAAAGATGCCCTCAACAGCTTCGACGGCACCCTCATCCTCGTTTCGCACGACAGGGATTTCCTGGATGGACTGGCCACGAAAGTGTTTGAATTCGGAAACAAACGCATCAAAGAGCACTTCGAAGACATCAATGGCTTCCTGAGAAACAAAAAGATGGAGAATCTGAGGGAAATCGAGCGAAAAATTGCATAAAAACTGCGCCCGATATATAAAATATCAGAAATAATATAGCACTGTTTTTCTGTAGGCTAAAAAATGCCATATAAGCTTTCAAAGCTAGCTATCAGGGGATTAGGAGAATATAAGGGTTTAGTATATATAAGCATATCAATTTGATAATCAACATTTTGCATTAGGTGATTAGTAACCTTGCCTAATGCCTGCCGTTTTATATAGAAGAAACAGAAGTGGTTCTTCTATATAGGGTCCTTGTGTTGTTAATTACTTGTTTGTTTATATTTTACTAATTTTTACAGCTATGAAAAAATTTAATTGGCTTTTCCTATTTCTATTCTCCTTTGCTTTTGTGGCGTGCGATGATGACGATGATGTGGTATTAGACACCGTTGCACCGAACATTGTTATAACTAATCCGGCTCCAAACACTACCTTTCCGGCAGGAAGTGAATTTACGTTGACAGCAGACGTAACAGATAATGAAGGCCTAGAGGAAGTAAGGGTGTATGTAACTGGCCCGAACGGTAACCGCATCGCCCAATATGATGATGAAGTACGTGATTTCCTGAACAATAACAGAAACTATGATTTAGAAGTAGACTTTACACTACCTGCCGAATTAGAAACCGGTGCCTATACGATTACAGTAGAAGCGGAAGATCTAGCGGGAAATATTACAGTAGAAACCGTTATGATGATGGTGAATGAGGCAGATTTGGATGCGGCTGCATTTAACACGCTATTCGCCGACACTGAATGGTGGGATACCTGGGATGCGAACAATAACAATTCCCTTGACCAGACTGAGTTCGGAACCACTTTCTTCCAGACCTGGGACTTAGACGACGATGGTACTATTACGCAGGACGAATGGAATGAATTTGCAGGAGACTTCGGTATGGAAGATGCTGATTGGGATGACTGGGATGCGAACAACGATAATCAGCTTGACCAGACGGAGTTGAATGCAGGCATATTAACCTCCGGCTGGTATACTAACTGGGATGTAAACAATGATGGTATGATCACGCAAGAGGAGTATACAGCGGGTATTTTCAACTTCTGGGACGATGATGACGATGCTGTGCTGACGAGTGAGGAGTACGTTACAAGGTACGAAACATACTATGGTGAATAATTGCTAATTAAATCAAAACAAAAGAGCGCCTCCAACCGGAGGCGCTCTTTTGTTTTGATAGCAGTTTAAAAACGAATAGAATAACAAAGGGTAGAGTGGTATGTTCAATGGATGCATAAGGAAGTGCTTTCTTCTTGTTTCTGGTAAAAGCGGCTTATAGTAAGCCTACATACTACATTTTCCCTTCATCAACTCCCCCTTCATTCTTTTTCCTGTTCAGCAAGTGGCTAAGGTCACCAGTCCGGAACCAGCGGTAGCCATAGGCACTTAATGTTATTTTGTGATAGCCATTCGCTTCGGCTATACTTTGCTCGTGCACCATCAGGTCTATCAATTTATATTCCTTTTTCTGCTTCAGGCTCAAGGTAATTTCATGGGGTTTCTCATCGAAATTATGGAGCACCACCAGTGAGTTGCCCCTCCAGCAATAGTACATGGCCAGGACCTGGGACATGCCTGTCTTTAGAATTTCCCAATCGCCCCAGCCTATCTCGGGGCATTCTTTGCGTAGGCGTATCATGCCGGTCATCCAGTTGAGCAGAGAGTCCGGCTTGCGCCGCTGGTCTTCCACGTTTATGTGCTTGTAAGCATACGGCCCTTCGTCTATAACCGGAAGCACCAGTTTGTCGGCCTGTGAAAAGCCGGCGTTAGGGAAGTCGCCTGACCACTGCATGGGTGTGCGCACCGCATCCCGCTCTTTCAGGCTCAGGTCGTCTCCCATGCCTATTTCGTCACCATAGCGTAATACAGGGGTGCCGGGTAGCGAGAACATCAGGCTGTAGGCCAGTTCTGTCTGCTGCCGGCTACCCAGCATTGGGGATAGCCTCCGGCGGATGCCCCGCTTGTACAGTTGCATATAGTCTTCAGGTCCGAAGCGATCGAACACCTTCTGCCGCTGCTCCTTTGTTAGCCTGCCGAGGTCCAGTTCATCGTGGTTGCGAAGGAAGTGTGCCCATTGGCAGGAAGGAAAAACATTCCGTGTAGCTTCCAATGCGTCCGCCAGCGGCTGGGTATCGGCCGTGGCCAGGGCGTAAAACAAGTGCTGGTTCACGAAGAAATTAAACATGAGGTGAATTCCGTCTCCCTCTTTGCCAAAATAATTCTCCGCCTCTTCAGGCAGCACGTTTGCCTCGCCCAGAAGAATGGCATCTCCCTTGCGCCACTGCAGGAAACGTCGCATTTCCCGCAGGTATTCAAACTTCATCTCATGTTCAGCAAGTCCCGGGTCCGGGCTTTCGATAATAAAAGGCACAGCGTCTAATCTGAAACCTGATACCCCCAGTTCCAGCCAATAGCCGATGATACGGCTTACCTCCGTCCGTACTTCCGGGTTATCCATGTTCAGGTCCGGCTGGAAATCATAGAAGCGGTGGAAATAGTAGGCTTTGGCGTTCCTGTCGTAGGTCCATGTTCTGTGCTGCACCCCAGGAAAAACCATTCCCTTGTTCCAGTTGGTAGGCTTTTTCTTGGACCATACATACCAGTCACGATACCGGTTATCTTCCCCTTTCCGGGCTTCCTGAAACCAGGGATGTTGCCTGGAGGTGTGGTTTACGACCAGATCAAGGAGCACTTTTATACCATGCTTCTTGGCCTGGTGTATGAATTCTACAAAATCGCCGCTGGATCCGAACCGGGAGTCAACGCCATAATAATCTTTGATATCATAGCCGTTATCGTGGTTCGGGGTAGGCTGGAAAGGAGAAAGCCAGATGGTATCAACTCCAAGGGCATCAAGGTAATCAAGGCGACGTGCAAGTCCCTCAAAATCGCCTGTACCATCCCCGTTCACATCCATAAAGGTTTTAATGTCCAGGTTATAGATGATGGCATTCTTATACCATAAATCTTCTATCATGCTTATATGAATCTTATTGCCTGTCTGCGCAAGAGTTTCCTTTTCTGCAGCAACACTTAGCTTTCTTACGTGCACAGGAGGTTTTTCTGTTCCGCTGAATTTTACAAAAAATGATGTTTAATCTATTTTTCTGTTTCAGAAGTATGCTACAAAAGGCACCCGCTGGTCTTAATAAATATAAAGCTGGAACGGCCCGGGTGGACACAGGTTTCCTTCACTTTCAGAGCTTGTTTAAATATGCCTAAACCGTACTTTTAATCTTGAAGTAAATCGTACTCACAGGCACTTTTCTTGATTTAGATTGATTTATATAGACCAATATCTAAAAGTCTCCGTAGATTTTTATAAGCACCTGTAAACCTATTATCCGACATACTGAAAGGAGAGTTATGAAGAAAAACAAAACATACACCCTGAAAGCACTAAGAAATGGATGCTGTTTTTTACTGGTGGCTGGTATGGCAGCCTGTAATGGAGAAACAGAAGTAGTAGAAGACAATGCCTATACCGATGATGTGGCCCTGGCTACCGCCGACACCTGGGACAGGGACGAGTACTATTCAGACTTTACCGCCACGACTTACTATGAGGACTGGGATAAGAACGATGACAACCTGCTGGACGAGGAGGAGTTCACCGCAGGCTTTTATGAGACCTTTGACCAGAACAACGATGGAAGAGTTTCACAGGAAGAGTGGACCAATGTGGTATCGGACTTTGGTATAGATGCGCTGGCAGATTGGCAGGCATGGGATACTGACGGAGATGGTTTTATAGATCGGGCCGAGTTCGATGCAGATTTCGCTGGTATGGGCTGGTACGGCGCCTGGGATACGGACGACGACAACCGGATAACGGAGCGGGAGTATACAGACGGTGTTTTCGCTATATGGGATAAAAATGATGACAATGAACTGGATGAAACTGAGTTCATGAGCTACAGCACGTACTATGGCGATTAAGTAAGGTGGAAGTGTGCGTAATATTCAGATGCCATTGATATGCCGAAACCTAATCGTATCAAAAGAAAAGACCCCTTATTATGAGAGGTCTTTTCTTTTGATATTCCTTTCCGGCGCCGGTATTACATGAAGCCGGCTTACTCTGTCACAAAAACAGAAACATAATGGGATGCCGCGTTTCCCTGTTCGTCTATTGCTTCCACAGTCATGACATATGGGCCCGTAGGTGCTGTTGCATCCAGGGTAATTTCTAAATCTAAATCCTTTTCTCTATCATCGTTCAGGAAATCATTAATGCCTTCTTTACTTAACTGACGCACCGTAATATTAGGGTCAGTTATATACACCCTTACCTCAGCAAGGCCTACGTTGTCCCTTACCTCCGCTCTTAGCTCAATTACGTCACTTCGTGTGAACGTAGCACCGGCGGCTGGAGACGAGATCAGAACAGTAGGAGGAGTAGCATCTACTACAACATCATCGTCATCATCGTCGCAGGCAAAAAAAGACAGTGAAAACAGCACTAATAAAAGCCGATTAATTTGTTTCATAGCATTCATAATTCTTGAGCAAAAAATATTTATGTATTGAGAGGTTTCTTTATGAAGAGCGGATTACTTTAAATAAGAGGCATAGGGAAATTCTGACTAATCTGTCCTGTTCCGGTTGAAGCCTGTGCTCTCAAACCATGGCAGCGTTGCATGCGGTAGCCATAAGATTGAGACATAAAATTTCTTAAGATTAGGGCATTGCAAAACTTAGATGTGTCTTCGCCCGCCTGTTTAGGACGAACAGGTGTATTTTGTAAACTCCCCGCAGAGCCTTTTCTTGAGCTGCTGTAGCGCCCTTTTCCTTAAAATCTGATGCCTTCACCTTCGCTTCTTTCCCGAATAGCATCCTGTCTTAGCTTTCCTCCTGAAGAATGGCCCGAACATAGTACAGTGCCATACTAAAAAGCATGTAAGACTGCTTTTAAATACGTTTTAAAGCTGAAAAGGTGGTGTGGCTTTGTTTACTAAAACAACTTATAAAGGAGCTTTTAACTTGAAAAGCCTTTGTATTGGCACTGGCTGTTAATTGCACGATTTATACTGATAAAAGAACCGGTATATATTCAAACCAAAAGCAGTACTTTTTCGCGAATCTTCATCCTGGCAACGGAGTAAAAATAAGTAGGCAGAATAAAATGACAGCTGAATTAACGTAAGACCTTTCCTGTTTGTTGGTCCCGCTGTGTTACAACGCCTGCCTGCACTATAAGGAAGCACAAACTACCGGTCCATTAAAAATATATGCGAATGACTTTTAGAAACAGAGAAGAAGCTGCCTACCTACTTGCAGAAGATTTAAAGGAGTACCGAAACACAGATGCCGTAGTACTGGCTCTGCCGAGAGGTGGGGTGCCCTTAGGTCATATCATAGCCAGAGAGCTGCACCTACCCCTGGATATTGAATTGATAAAGAAAATAGGGTATCCGGGGCAGCCTGAGTATGCCGTGGGCGCGGTGAGCATGCACAGCCAAGTGCTGAACCCAGACATTGACCTGCCGCAGGAGTACTATGATGAGCAGACAGAGCGTATCCGGGAAGAACTGCGAAATCGCTACGAGCGCTACAAAGGTGCGCGACAACCTGTTGAGGTGGAAGGCAGAACCGTGCTGCTGGTAGACGATGGGATTGCTACCGGTTATACCATTATGGCTGCGGCACAACTCATAAGAGCCGCTAACCCATCCCGGATAGTTATAGCGGTACCAGTGGCCTCCCCCCGTATATTAAATAAGCTTTCAAGGTATGTGGATGAAATTGTATGCCTGTATGCGCCTGATCACTTTCAGGCAGTGGGGCAGTTTTACGAAGATTTCTCAGAAGTAACACACGGCGATGTGGTTCGCCTGCTGACATGGCCAGACACAGACAACAGCAGCGCGAAATCAAACAATCAAAAGCATAATAGGATGGGAGCATATGAAGTAAAAATAAGAATCGGTGCGGAGGAACTGATGGGGAACCTGCACCTACCGGCCAATGCGACAGGCATCGTTATTTTCTCGCACGGCAGCGGCAGTAGCAGGCACAGTTCCCGTAACCGCTATGTAGCCAGTGTGCTGGAAGACGAAGGTTTCGGTACGTTGCTGTTTGACCTGCTCACAGAAGAGGAGGACCGTATTTACGAGAACCGTTTCGACATCCCGCTACTTATCCAGCGCCTGGTGCGTGTAACACAGTGGCTGCAAAGCCAAGAAGAACTACAGCATATGCCAATGGGTTATTTTGGGGCCAGCACGGGGGCAGCCTCGGCCCTTGGAGCCGCCGCCGAACTTGGTGATGCTATCAAAGCAGTTGTCTCCAGGGGAGGAAGACCTGACCTGGCCTTACCTGTTCTGCCACGTGTAAAAGCAGCTACCCTGCTACTGGTCGGCAGCCTGGATTATCCTGTTATAGGCATGAACGAGGAGGCGTATGATGCTCTGAATACCGAACGAACATTAACCATTGTGCCAGGTGCTTCTCATCTTTTTGAAGAACCCGGAAAGCTGGAGGAAGTCGCGCATCTGGCTATGGAGTGGTTCCGTCAATACCTGCGGTAACAGCTATTGAAACTTACTCATGGCCATGCGCTGCTTTTCCCTGCACGTTGTATCCTTGTGTCAGAATGGTTCGGTGCTTCATTTGTGATGCCTCCCTCGCAAAGCTTTCTTATGAACTGCAGGATAACATGGAGCAACCGGCTTTCTGACTTGCCCAGTCTGGTCTTTTGGCGAAGAACTCATCAAACTTATTTGAATACGGCTCCTTCATTGCCTCCTGTAATTTTACAAACAGCTGGTCCTGGCCACGCTCAAGTTCTTCTATAGCCTGGTGCAGCAGGTAGTTCCTTAAAATAATGCGTGGATTATTCTCGCGCATTATTTTCTGAGCAGTTTCCCGGGAGAAGGAGTTCTCCTTTATCCGCTTGCTGTAATTTGTTATCAGGCTATGAAGCGCTTCGGTTTCTGTTGGTGAAGGTTGCTGGTAGAAACTGGCTTCGAAATGCTTCACAACAACCTGCGCTTCTTTCGAGTCGAGGGGCAGGTCGATGAGGAGCTGGTAAAAGATGGTCATATCAGGCTTTAGGTTAGAGAGTGTCTCCTCAAATTGCTCGATGAGATCAACATCCTCTGGTTTCACCTCGTCAAGTCCAAGCTTATTGCCCATCATGGCCAGATATTTTTCAGCAAACACATCACCGTAACTCTCCAGCACCTCAATTAATTCTTTCGTGTCGGGCAACAGCGGGGCAATGGCGCTGGCCAGGCAGCCTAAGTTCCAGTACGCGATGGCCGACTGTTTTCCGAAAGCGTACCTTCTGCCGGGCAGATCAGTGGTGTTGGGGGTAAAATCAGGGTCATAATCATCGAGAAAGGAGAAGGGACCATAGTCGATGGTGAGTCCCAGGATGGACATGTTATCTGTATTCATTACGCCATGCACAAAGCCTACGCGCAGCCACTCCACAATCATACTGGCCGTGCGTTCCATTACCTCTGTAAACCAGGGAAGGATCTTGTCTTCCCCCTGTATATGCGGGTAATAGCGGTTGATGGTCCAGTCAGCCAGCTTTTTAAGATTATCTGTTTCCTTTCTGGCAGCAAGTATCTCAAAATTGCCAAAACGCAGAAAGCTGGGCGACACGCGCATCACAATGGCACCCGGTTCATAGGCTGCGTTGCCATTGTAGAACATATCCCGCAACACAGGCTCTCCGGTGGCCACCAGGCTAAGTGCTCTGGTAGTAGGCACACCCAAGTAATGCATGGCTTCGCTCATCAGGTATTCTCTAACAGAGGAACGTAGCACCGCACGGCCATCGGCACGGCGGGAGTAGGGGGTAGGGCCGGCGCCCTTTAGCTGCAGTTCCCAGGATATACCTTCTTTGGCTTCCCATTCGCCCAGCGTAATAGCCCGGCCGTCGCCCAATTGGCCGGCCCAATGCCCGAACTGGTGCCCCGCATAGCAGGCGGCGTAGGGATGCATGGAAGATGTGATGTTGTTCCCTCCTAAAACTTCTATTTCCTCCTGGCTTTCCGGCTTTTGTATCCCCAACTTCTCCGCCAGTTCATCAGACCATGCCAGTAGGGTAGGTTGCTTTACAGGAGTAGGTATAGCTTTGCTATATAAAACACCCGGTGTTTTCCGGGGCTGCAGGTTGCCGCTTTCATCCCCGTCGAAGGTGTTTACAAATTCATTTTTATATTCTTTAGAGCTAAGGCTTTGCATAGTTTCTCTGTTAAGCTAAAGTTTATGATGGTAAAGGTGTAGCTATTAACAACAGCTTCACCATCTTATTTTAACCTTGTTTTGGGATGAACAGTTATATTGAAATCAAAACAGCACATAATATAAAGAGACTATCGCTTCTTATGCAGCAGCCCCTGCAGGCCGTGTCAGAGTACAGTTAGTTTTTTGATGACGAGGCCTCTGTCTGTTCTTATTTGAAGCACATACAGCCCGGACTGTGCCATACTTATATTCAGCTCCAGCTTTTCAGGCCGTGGGTTGGCAACAGCAGTCGTAACCATCAGTTTGCCAACGGAGCTGTACACTTCCACTGCCTGCACGTCAAAGTCAGCGTGCAGGAAGCTGATGGTAAAGTGGCCGGTGGTGGGGTTGGGGTAGATGGCAATGGCCTGTGTTGGCGTAAGCTCCTCTACTACAAAGTCAGCAGTGCTGTAGGCAGCGCCTCCATATCCCGTTATCTTTACTTTACCTGTCGTGGCGCCCCGCGGTACCTGTACTTTATACCTTGCGTCTGAGGCTTCTAATATGAGCGCTTTCGCACCATTAAAGTAAATCTCATCCTGCAAACCAAGTGTGCCGAAATTCGCACCCGTTATTTCTACTTCGGTGCCTACACTTCCTATAGAGGGTGCCATGGCGAGAAAGACAGGAGCCGGTATTACCTCGAAAGAAGTGTTGCTGGTTGCTTTACCGCCCGGCGTTTCTACCGTTACAAAACCGGATGTAGCACCAATAGGTACTTGCACCGTGAGCTGTCCGGTTGTGGCATTTATTACCTGTGCCTGCACATTCCCGAACATCACTTTGTTTCGGCCTGCAGCCGGTGCAAAATGCGCACCTGCTAAGATAATAGTAGCACCTACAGCGTCTGTGCCTTTGCTCAGGCTACTGATGGAAGGCTGATGCCAGACCACGTATTCCATTGTGCTTTCTGTCTCGCCTCCTTTGGTTTCAATCTTAAACTTTGATGTCACCCCTTCAGCAGGTACCTGCACCACCAGTTCATTGCCTGTGTTGCTGATGATGTCGCATACTATTGTGCCCAGTTTAACGCTCTCTATAAGGCTGGTGCCTAGTTGCGCGCCCTGCAGGGTAACGGTGGAGCCAACTATACCCTCTGCAGGGCTAAAACTGCTGAGTACCGGCGGTTGGAACACTTCAAATACTTCTGTTGTGCTTGCTGCGCCGTCGGGTGTCTCTACTTTTACAGTGCCTGTAGCTGCGCCTGCCGGCACCAGCACACGCAGCTCTGTTTCAGAGGCGCTTACAACAGGAGCCAGCACGCCGTTAAAATATACTTTGTTGCTGGCCGCTGTAGCTGAAAACCGCTTGCCGCTCAAACTTACTTCAGCTCCAAACTTGCCGGCAGCAGGAGCGAAGCCGGAAATAGCAGGAGTGGCGATTATCTGCTCCAGGTTCAGGCGGACACTTTCATCCACAACCAGCGGCATGTCATAGATGCGGTTAACGGTCACGTTAGTCCGGACAGGAGAATTGTAGTCGAAGAAGATATCAGCGAAATTTTCTACGGCTGTCTTTTCCGGCAGGTCTGCTTTTGGTTTTATGCTGAACTGGATATAGCCGTGGCTTCCTGGCTCGTTGCTGGTGCTGTCGGGCAGCATGATGTTATCGAACGTCCAGGTGAGTACTGCTTTTCCTTTCCCGCTTAATTCATAACGGTAGGTGTGCGAGGCGGAGCCGATTTGCAGCGTGCTCAGGTCCAGGTGTTCTGAAAGCGTGTCCACCACCACTACCCGGTAGGCCACATCCGTGCCGGTGTTCTGGAACCGAATTTTATACTTGAGCGCCACACCGGTCGGGGTGTAGTTTTCTTCTGTTCGCCCGACAGGTAACACCAGCTTATCGTTCGGGTCGAAAGAGTCGATGATGGGCAGGCATTCTTCTGCTACCTCGGCCTCTTCGTCGTCTGTAGGCAGGACGTTCACAAATCCGGTATTGAAGACGGTTTGGGTAGCCACCGTATTACACGCTTCTACAGTTGTGCTGGCCATGATGTTGTCGCCGTTTCCGTCGGGCTGGTCTGCCTCCAGCCGTACGGTTCTGCCGCCTGCGGGAACCCAGAGCACCAGGCTGTCGCCGGCAGCCAACCTGTAATCCTCTACCGTAGAAAGTAACCCGTTGATGTACTTTCTGAACTGCTCACTCTCCTCCATGTCAACCTGGCCCATGTTTTTTATCACGAAGCGCACCTTGCCTGTTTCAGGGTTACATGTACCGGTAATGCTAATAACAGGAGCAGGGGGTGCCGTCGGGCTTTGGTTTCCTGGCGTCATCCATGCTTTGGTGCAGACGGTCATGCCGCGTATGCTTTCGTCACCACAAACTACTTTGTCCTGGATGGTTATAATGCTTTTTTGCCCGGCCACCACTGTACCGGCATCAAACACATAGGTGCCATTGGGCAGGCGGGTGTAGGGCTTGTCGGCTGACAACAGTTCTACCTGCTCCGGTAGCTGCAGGTATACTTTCGCATTTTCAGCAGGAGCATAGCCTGTGTTGGAGTAGGTAAGCTTGGTAGTGCTCTCAAAGCAACGGCGGCGGCGTGTAGAAGAGACGCTGGCGGTGAGATAGGGGGAGAGGGTGACTTTATTGGCGAAGCTTAAGCTTGTATCTGCAACTTTATTAGCATCAAAACGAACTGTGTATCCCTCTCCATTTGTGGGACACAACTGCTGTATGAGCTTTCCACTTTGTAAGGGTAAAATCTGTTTTACAGTGTTTTCCTGTTCCCTAACCTCTATTGTGTAAAAGCCTGCTCTATCTGTTTTGCCATAATACGGTCCTGGTGTTACTTCCACTATTATTCCTTCCAGCCCCTGCTCGTTATCTTGGGTGCAGTTACTGTTTAAATCAGAAAAGATGGTTCCCGAGATCCTGTTTGACAGAGGTGCTTCTTCTCCATTTGAATAGACCCTTATGTTATTAAAGAAATATCCATCAGCGATCGCAGTCTTTATCGTTGAACCAGTAGGGCTAACGCCTAATTCTGCACTGGCTAGTTCAAAATTATACCTATACTGGCCCTGGATGATTGTCACTAAATTCCCGGATTGATCGAACTTTTTGATGTCTAGACCATCTGTTACATAAATAAAGCCGTTGTGGTCTAAGGCTATAGAAGCCTTATTTGATAAGTTATAGCTGCCTCCTTTGTCTAGGGCATTAAAGAATGAAATCTCTTTACCTGTATGATCGTATTTTACCACATGCCTATCCTGGATCATGTAAAAGTTTCCGGTCGCATCTATTGACACGTCTTGCACCGGGAAAACATACCCCCTCTCATCAGTCATACCAGTATCAAAATGTATTCTGGCAAGAAGCTTCCCAGTTAAATCATATTTCAAACAATCCCTGTTTTTTAGCAGGTACATGTAGTTCGACTTATCGAAAAAGATGAAGTCGGGGAAGAAGCCCTCAGAAAAATCAGAACTTTCTGCCATGCTCGAAACATATTCCCCTTTATAAGAAAACCTATGTACGTTTCCCTTTTCATGCTGAGCAACTACATAAACATCTCCCTGATTGTCTAATGCAAGATTATATATAGGATAGTAAAAAGAATCCTTATCACCCGCACCACCAAAGCTCCGGATAAACTGGCCGCTTTTGTCAAAGAAGCCGACCTTGTTCTGACCTGGTTCATTAACAGAATAAAAATTACCAACAGCATCAAATTTTAACTTGACATTTACCTCTATTTTGTTCCTGCTGTTCGGGCCACTGTTCCCGAAAGAAGAAAGAAAGTCTAGCTGGGGAGTAAATACCTGTATCCTGTTCCCGGATGCATTACCTGGATTTTCCAAAAGGTATAGATTCCCTTTTGAATCAAAGTCTAAGCGAGTAAAGTATGGCGCCGCTATCTTTCCCTCTTCAGGTCCCTGACTTAAATAAGTTGCAATTAATCTGCCTTCGCTATTGTGTTTTTTTACCTGGAAATCATTCGTCAGGTAAATATTTCCATCTTTATCAATGGCCATGCCTCCATTGGCAGAGTAGCCGAAGGAAATTGTAATGTCAGGAGTTCCATTTGGATGCAGCCGCTCAAATCTATTGTTAATTAAAACATTTAGTTTGTTGTCTGCATCTACTTTAATATGGTAAGGCTGTGACACTTCACCAATGACCTGTAACAGAACTCCATTTTGGTCGAACTTCTGAATCCGGTCGTTGTTCGTATCTGCAACAAATATGTTACCCTCTGTATCCAGGTCTATGCCCTCGGCACCATTAAACTGACCAGGCTCTCCGCCCTGACTTCCAAAAGACATCAACAGGCGGCCATCCGCATCATATTTATAAACTCTATCATCGTCCTTAATAACATAAATGTTGCCTTGGCTATCTGTAGCCAAAGCCCGGCCCTCATACGCATCATCTAAAAAAAACTCCTTTATGAGCTTTCCCTCAGGGCTGAATAGCTTATAACTATAGTAGTCTGCAACAAATACATTGTCATCCAGTGTTATGAAAAAGTCCATCGGTTTATTCAGCGTCTGCCCCAGAAGAGACTTTAATGTGTAATCCTGACCCTGCGCAAAAGAACAGATGTAAAGAAAAATGAAGCAGAAGAAAAGTAAAGCTGTTTTCATAAGCTACTAATGGTTTTTTCCGAAGGTATTAATGCGGTGTAAATGTAAGAATCAAATTATAATAATATAGGTATGTTTGCTTTCATTCCTGCTCCTGGCCATTTACATCAACTTTATGAAAGTTTTTGTCTTAGCAATTGCCTGAAGTGATCCGGAAACTTTATTATTTGCCTCTGCTTTCAATTTATCATGTAAGAGCACAGAGGTTTCCTGTTATGGTGGTAAGCGGATATGATGCCTGCTCAAAAGGCAGAATCAGCAGGTGCTGAAAGTTTCAAGGAAGATTTAAGTGCGCTTTTTCTTCATATATGAAGGAAACAGCGTCTTAATAGCAGACAGGGTTCTTTTCACCCAAACCGCAAAATAAACACCGTTCCCACGCCTTCTTCTGATTGTACCTGGATGGTACCTCGATGGAGCATCACGATTTGCTTGCAAAGGCTCAGGCCGATGCCGCTGCCTTGTTTTTTGGTACTGAAAAAGGGGATAAAGATTTTCTCCTGTACTTCCCTGGACATACCTGCGCCGTTGTCACTTACTTTAATAACAATTTTGCCGTCTGTGCCGATGTTGGCGCTCAGGGTGATTTCTGGTTCAGGAACGTCTTTCACAGCTTCCATGGCGTTCACCAGCAGGTTAATGAGGACCTGGTCTAACAGGTTAGGGTCGGCCTGCAGGAAGAGGTGCTGGTCTGCCAGCATAATGTTGAGTTGGATATGCTTTTGTGCCAGCGTGGGCTGCATGAGGCGGTGCAGGTTGGTGAAGAGCTCTTTGATGTTGACCTGGTTCAGGTTCAGCGTTGTAATCTTACTGAGGTTGCGGTAGGTCTGGGCAAATTTTAACAAGCCTTCACTCCGGCGTTTGATGGTGCCGACACCCACTTCCAGGTCTTCGAAGTCCTCGGTGGTGGCACCTGTGACTACGGCTTCTTTCAGGCGGTTCTTCAGCGTATCTGCCAGCGAGGAAATGGGCGCGATAGAGTTCATGATTTCGTGCGTCATCACGTTCAGCAGCTTTTGCCAGGCCTGTGATTCTGTTTCGTCCAGTGCCTCGTTTACGTTCTGGAAAGCTACCAGTTTATACCTGTTCCCATTACTTTGCCAGGCTGTTGCCGACAGCAGCACTTTAATAGTGTTCTTCTCCAGGTGCGTGGTATGGGCAGTGGTAATTTTGCTTTGCCCCGGCTGCAGGTCCACCACATCCGCATACAACTCCTTGTCCCTTTTCTCCAGGTAATGGATTGTTTTCATGAAAGGAACATGCAGGAGCTTCTTGATGGCTTCGTTCATGAGCAGCACTTCACCGCTGTTCATATCGTAGGTGACGATACCGGTTTCTACCATTTCCAGTATTTTCTGGAGGTGCTGGTGCTGGGTTTCTTTTTCCCGGTTAATGCTCTTGAAAGTAGTGTTGATTTCGTTAAAGCCTTTCCGAAGGGCAACCAACTGGGCGGAGTCATGCTTTTCGGTGAAGTACCTCGAGAAGTCGCGGTAATGGACAGACTCCACAAACTGGTTCAGTTCTTCCTGTGCCTGCTTCAGGAAACGGATGAGCTCAAAAACCTGGTATATGATAAGGGGCACCAAAAAAACCAGCGCCTCCGGCAAGCCTTTAAAAATAACAAAGGCAGGTGTGCTCAGGGTAATGCACAGGAGTATCACCCGAAGTATCAGCTTTCCTTCAAAGTTCTTAAATGTCATACTTGCCCAGTCGCCTGTATAATGCAGTGCGCGTAATGCCTAACTCTTTGGATGCCCTGGAGAGGTTGCCATGGTGCTTTTCCAGCACCCGCAGGATGGTGGTTTTCTCAAGCTCTTCGAGGTTTGTCTCCTGCTGCAGGTTTTCTGCAGACGGAGCCGCTTCTATAGGAGAGAAGATGATGTCATTTGCCTCCAGCACGTCGTTATCCGCCATAATCACAGCCCGCTCAATGGCGTACTGCAACTCCCGCACGTTGCCCGGGTAATGGTAGCTCTTTAGTTTCTCCAGCCCTGATTTAGCTAATTCCGGCGCAGGCTTCATATACTTGTTTGCGTACACGGTGATGAAATGCCGCGCCAGCAGCACAATGTCATCGCCACGCTTGCGGAGCGGTGGAACGGTAATTTCTACGGTATTAATGCGGTAGATAAGGTCTTTGCGGAAGCGGGCTTCGTTTGCCATTTCTGCCAGCGATACGTTGGTGGCGCACAGCAGGCGCACATCTATATCCACGGGTTCGTTGGCACCCACGCGTATCACCTGCCGGTTCTGCAGCACACTGAGCAGCTTCGACTGCTGGTGCAGCGAAATGTTGCCGATTTCGTCCAGGAAAATAGTGCCTTTATGGGCGGCTTCAAAACGACCGGCACGATCTTCTCGCGCATCGGTGAAAGCACCTTTTTTATGGCCGAACAATTCACTTTCAAACAGCGACTCAGTCAGCGCGCCCACATCCACTTTTATAAAAGGCTTATCGGCGCGCAGCGAGTGCTGGTGAATGGCTTTGGCGATGAGTTCTTTTCCGGTTCCGTTTTCTCCCAGAATCAGGATGTTCGCGTCAGTTGGCGCTACTTTTTTTATCTTGAAAAAGATATCCTGCATCACTTCCGATTCTCCTAATAATTCTGAACCAATCACCGATGTGCTGTCGGCAGGGGAGGAGGAGAGTTTCGCGCCATTGCTTTTTTTGCTGATGGCTTCCTGTATGGTCGTCAGCAGTTTTTCATTGTGCCAGGGTTTTACCACAAAATCATAGGCGCCTTCTTTCAGGGAACGGATGGCCAGGTCGATGTCGCCATAGGCGGTGATCATGATAACGGCGGCGGTTGACTTCAGCGCTTTTATTTTCTTGAGCCAGAAAAGGCCTTCGTTTCCGGTGTTGATGGAGGAGGCAAAGTTCATGTCCAGCAGGATCACGTCGAACGAATGGTGCGTCAGCAGGGAGGGTATGTTCTCCGGGTTCTTCTCGGTCATAATTTCTTTTACCTGCGGCCGCAGCAAGAGCCGGACAGCCGTGAGCACGTCGGTGTCATCATCGACAACAAGAACAGAAGCCTTTTTCAGTTGCATAAGCACTATCTATATTAGAGCATGTTTAGAATTCATCCTTTGCGCTGCAAACTGTCCATAAAGGAACCTGACTATACATTTTTCTCGCTCCATAGCGCTGCTATGAAGCTCCAAAACCGTTTCGCCAGAACCTTTCATGGACAGTTTCCGCATCCAAAAACGAAATTTAAACATGCTCTTAGCGAAATAAACTACAATTATGCCATTATTACAATATGCTGATTCTGAATAAGAACCATTTTTTATCAGAAGATGAAGTGTGCATTTTCGCACACTCATCGCGCGATTTTGCACGTTGTAAAGTTGAGTAAAAAGTATAAGTTGCTGATTATGAATTGTTTTCTGTTTTGGCATTTGTTCTGTAAGCCTGTTTTTGTAATAGTACAAGCAAGATAAAACTGGAAAAATAATCACAACAGCTTAACCGACTCCTGTATGTTTAGAAACTACTTTAAAACCGCCTATCGGAATATCTTCCGGCACAAAGGGTTCTCCTTTATCAATATTGCTGGTTTAGCGCTGGGCCTGACAGCCTGCCTGCTCATTGGCCTGTTTGTGCATGATGAGTTGCAGTACGATAAATTCCTCCCGGAAGGGGAACGGGTATACCGCGTTTACAATGATATATCAGCTGAGGAAGCCGGTACCATCCTGGCGGTTGTGCCTCCCATGTTCGGAGCTACCCTAAAGGAAAGTGTCCCGGAAGTAGAGACTGTTGTACGCATCCTGATGCTGCCCTTTGATTCCAACCAGCTGGTAGAGGTGGGGGAGAAGAGCATTTACGAAAAAGGACGATTTTATGCTGAACCGGAGTTCTTTGAGGTATTTCAGCTTCCTTTCAAGTACGGTTCTCCCGAAAAAGCCCTTGAAGATCCTTCCTCCATCGTTATCTCAGATGCGTTTTCTGAGCGAGTATTCGGGGATGTTGATCCGGTTGGTAAGAAGGTAGCGGTTAATAAAGAGCCGTTTATCGTAAGAGGGGTATTCAGTACAGAGGAGCGTTTTCATTTGCCTGTAAACTTTGTGCTGCCTTTTGCCGCTGCCCAGATACCAGCTGAGCGTATGAAAAACTGGGGATGGCAGCAGTTTTATACTTATGTTAAATTGAAAGAAGGAGCAAATGCAGCTGCAGCTGAATCAAAGCTGCAGGGTATTGTGGGAAAGCAGATTGATGAAGCCCGGAATAAACCTTTCAGATACCTTCCGTTGCTGCAGCCCCTGAACGAAGTGTACCTGTATTCAGCTAGCTTTAAGTTTGACCAGTCCATTAAAGGCAACATCACCTATGTGAGGGCGCTTGGTATTATCGCTATTTTTATCTTACTCATTGCCTGCTTCAATTTTGTGAACCTGGCTACTGCCAAGTCCATGCAGCGGGCAAAAGAAGTGGGGGTAAGGAAGGCGGTAGGTGCTAGCCGCGGTCAGCTCATGCTGCAGTTCATGGGGGAGACGGTACTGCTCACGCTCATCAGCGTCATTTTTGCTGCCGCGCTTACTTCTTTGCTGTTGCCATCGCTGAACGAGTTTGCGGGCAAGGAAATGACATTCAACCTGTTCAAAGATCCATCCCTTCTTTTGCTGCTGCTTCTTTTAACGCTGGTGGTGGGTATCCTGGCAGGGCTTTATCCGGCCATGGTATTGTCTGGCTTTAAACCTGTGAGGGTATTAAAAAGCGCTGTGGTGGTGGACAGTAAAGTTGGGAAAATACAGTGGCTGCGGCATGGGCTGATTGTGGTGCAGTTTGCCTTGTCTATCTTCCTGATCATTTGTGCCGGTATCGTTTACAAGCAGGTGGCCTACCTGCACAACAAAGACTTAGGTTTCAATAAAGAGCAGATCATGTTTTTCCAGATGAGGGGAGACAATATGTTCAGCAACTACGAAACGTTTAAAAGTGAGTTGCTGAAAGGACCAGGTATCCAGGATGTGTCTATTGGCTATGGTTTTCCGGGAGATGCTACGGCAGGAGACGGCGTGATTGTGCCGGATAACGGGGAGCAGGTAAACCATTCTACTGCCATGCTGATGGTTGACTTTGATTACATCTACACACTGGATGTAAAAGTAGTAGCAGGAAGACCGTTTTCAAGAGATTTTAAAACGGATGCCGACCAGGCTTTTATGATCAACGAAACTGCTGTAAGGGAACTGGGGTACGGAACCCCGGAAAAAGCTCTTGGCCAGCCCTTGTTGTGGCCAACCTGGGATAACCAAGATTCTGTGAAGGAAGGAAAGATTATCGGAGTTGTAAAAGACTTTCATTTCAAAAGTCTGTATGACAAGGTAGATCCAACGGTGCTGCAGATTTACCCGGGTGCTTACGTGAAAGTAGCCGTTAAAATGAGTTCTGATAATATCGCGGGTTCTATAGACCATGTGAAGGAAGTCTGGGGCGAGTTCTCACCTGATTACCCTGTAGAGTACATTTTTATGGATGACAATTTTCAGAAAATGTACAAGGCAGAAGACAAGTTAAAGTCCCTGCTGACCATTTTTACTGGTATTGCCATTTTTGTGGCTTGCCTGGGCCTGTTTGGTCTGGCGGCTTACGCGGCAGAGCGCCGGAAAAAAGAGATTGGTATCCGGAAAGTGCTGGGTGCTGAAACGTCTTCCATTGTAACGCTTCTCTCAAAGGATTTCCTGAAGCTGGTGGTAATAGCGGCGCTTATCGCTTTCCCGCTTGCCTGGTATGCCATGCAAATCTGGCTGCAGGATTTCGCCTACCGCATCGACATACCGCTCTGGGTGTTCCTTGTCGCAGGTATGGTAGCAGCCCTGTTAGCTTTTGTTACCATCAGTTACCAGGCCATTAAAGCGGCTACAAACAATCCGGTCCTGAACCTGAGGATGGACTGATTGAGTTAAATGGATTAATTGAGTTTATAAGAAGAGCTACCTGCCTGGGTAGCTCTTCCTGCTTAAATCACAGCATAATACACCTCCACAGAAAGGTATTAATCAGCTGATTTTGAAACGATTTCTGTTTAGATATACTTTATACATTGGAAAGCAGGTAGTAACATGAACTGCCTTAAGACTCTTCAATTTTGAATTAAAGCATATCTGAAGCAGGAATTATATATGAGCAAAGTTTTCTGTTACCTTATAACAGCACTAACGGCTATAGTGGCGGCTTGTGATGCGCCGCAGCCCACTACCAGTGTTGCAGCTGAGGCTCCAACTGAAAGAAGTGATAAAGCCGAAACAAGTGTTACAGCTGACATGAGCCTGGACGAGCTACTGACGGAGCACCAGGAGTACGAGCGGATACAGTTGAAGAGGATGCCGTCCGGGCATCTGCAAATGCAGGTTTCCCTGAATGGTGTGAGTGGGAATTTTATACTGGATACCGGCGCAGGAGCTACCATACTGGAGGAAAAAAAGAAGTCTGCCTTTCATTTAACATCCCGTAAATCAAACAAAGTGGTTACAGGAACAGGAGGTGGCGCCATGGGCATGCAGTTGTCCGTCGGCAATAAAATGAAGATAGGGGAGCTTGAAATCAAAAACTCTCCCATCTACCTGGTTAGTCTGGACCATGTGAACAAGGTTTTTATGGACATGAAGCTTGAGGAAGTAGACGGTATTATTGGCGCCGATATTTTGTCTGCCAAAAGAGGGGTAATTGATTACACCAACCTTGTGCTGTACCTGAGGAAATAATAAAGCACCTTTGCACCTGAAACGTCGAATAGAAAATGGTTTACCTGTTCTTTCGGCCTTTTCCCTGCTTTTGCTTTCTGGCTTTGTTCCGTTCGCTTTTTATCTCCTTAAAGTCTTCGTTGGAGACTGTGATAGTATATGTGGCAGACGTTAAGATAGCAACATTGGCATCATAGTCATAGTCCAATGTGAGCAAAAGAGCCTTGTTTTCGTTGAGCTGATACTCTTCACCTACCTTATCAAACACATGAAAAGCGTACTCACCTTCCTCTGCCTGTTTTGATGGGATGAGCGCCAGGCAATCCCCTGTGATGACGAGCGGTGTGTCAAGTTCTTCCACAAAGTCGAACGCCTGGTAATACTTGCCGTCTTTTTTATGCGTGATGTATTCCACTGTGTTCAGGTGCACAGCTATATCCTTGTTCCTGCTGTCTCTGCTGTTTTTAATCTGGCGTATGTTGCCTGTTACTCTCATGTGCTTTTATTCTCTCTAAACATCCTGTCATCCCCGTGCTTTACTCCTGACATTGCTGGTGCAGCACTGGAGCTTTAGCGCCAGATGTTTTATTTTGATGCAAGATACGCATACGCTTTGACTTAAGGTGACTGTTGCAGGATTAGAGCCAGCCTAATGAGGATACGGCTGCAATGCTTGTCAGCAGAAGCACGCAACAGCGTTACAGAGCTTTACAGAGCAGAATTGTTCTTATAATCCTGTAGTCTCTTGTCTACAATTTTTCTGGCTGTTTCCTCATCCAAATCCAGGGCGGAAGAGATGTAGCTAATGAGCTCTTCTTCTTTGTTGGCTAATACACCATCAGCCAGCACTAATTCAATGGTCAGCGCAAAAAGGTCATATTTACGTTCAGCGGAAATATATTCCACGCTATTGTCAATCAACTGTTTACTGCCGATTCTGGCATGCGCCAGTAAGACCGCTTTGTAATATTCCCGCACATCATGCCCCTCGAAAATTGGTTTATAAGCTAAGGCCTGCGCTAACTCTTCCAACTCTTCATCTGCAACATCTTCATCAACAGCGATGCAGGCATGCATGATAGCTATCCAAGCCTCCTGCTCGTTTCCTGGTGCATAAGATGCTCTTGTCGCTTTCGGATATTTTTTGTCAAATACTCCCATCAAATATGTCTACTCCATTCTATATAGTGAATTTTCTACTACACCTGATATTTATCAAAGGTTGCGGGTTTCCGGATTATTTAGTTTAAAGTTAAGGCGAACTTAAACTCTCACCTTTTTCCATGTGCCTTGCCTGAACAACCACCAGCTCACCAGCGCGTGCAGTGAGTGGCAAATGGCAATAGCGATAAATATACCGGTGGCAGCTAGTTCGAAAGAGATAGCAAGCCAATAGGCAAGGGGTATCTCCAGTATCCATAGCACCACAATGTTAATGATAGCAGGGGTTCTGGTGTCGCCGGCTCCATTAAATGCCTGCACCATCACCATACCCAGGCCAAAAAATATATAGCCCAGCGTAATAATTTTTAATGCTTCTGATGCCACACGTATTACTTCAGGCTCCGCTGTGAAAAACCCGGCCAGGTGCTCTCCGAACAGAAGAAAAACCACCGTGACGGCAGCCATGAAGATAACGTTATAACGCGCCGTCAGCCACACGGCAATTTCTGCTCTTTTCCCTTTTTGCGCCCCCAGGTTTTGCCCCACCAGTGTGGCTGCTGCTGAAGACAAGCCCCATGACGGCAGAATCGTGAAAATGATAATCCGGAAAGCAATGGTATATCCCGCCAGCGCCTGGCTTCCGAACTCTGCGATGATCCTTGTCAGGAAAATCCAGCTGGCTGAGTCTATCAGGTATTGCCCAATACCACCGGAAGAAACCTGAAGGATTTTTCTGATCATGGCAAAGCGGATGACAAGGTTCTCCCGCCCAATCTGCAGTAAATGCCTGCCATTGAGTAAGTGATACAGCTGGTAAACAACACCCAGGCTTCTTCCGATATTGGTAGCCCAGGCCGCTCCCTCCAGTCCTAAACCGTCTATGGCGCCTACTCCAAATATAAGGATAGGATCTAGTATAATGTTTGCCCCGTTTGCGATCCAGAGTGCACGCATGGCCAGGTGTGGCAGTCCGGCTCCGCGGAAGGCCCCATTTACCAGGAAAAGGACCATAATAGCAATGTTGCCGGCGAAAATGATTTGTGCGAAAGTAAGGCCGGAAGCAATAACGTCAGGAGTGGCTCCCATCAGGTTCAGGATGTCTGCCGCAAAGTACGTGGCAAAGGCACCCAGCAGCAGCGCTAAAGTGCTGCCGGTTACCAATAGCTGGTAGGTGACATTCCCTGCTTCGGCATACTTCTTTTCACCGAACCTGCGCGACACCAGCGCTGTTGCGGCAATGCTGATACCCATGCCAACAGCGTAGATGATCATCAGAACCGACTCTGTAAGTCCTACTGTGGCTAAGGCGCTGGAGCCAAGTCTTCCCACAAAAAAGATGTCGACTACGGCAAACAAAGACTCCATCACCATTTCTAGAATCATCGGTACCGCCAGCAGAACAATGCTTCTCTTAATGCTTAAGGTGGTATAGTCCTGTTCTATTCCTCTCACCGCAAGCCAGATGAGCGTCCATAGTTCTTTGAGACTGTTCATGCAGTGGAACTGTATGGGCCTTAGCTCTCAAATGACAGCATCATTATACCTTGTCCTGGTCAGGGTGAACCCAAGGTTGCCGGTAAGGGCGTTGCAGTAGTGCCGTTGCCTCCGGATCACCTGCGATTTCACGCTTTACAGGGTCGTAGACCAGGGGGCGCCCCAACTGCATGGATAAATTGGCCAGTATACAGCTGGCCGTAGAGATATGGCCCTGCTCAATGTCAGCCACTGGTTTGCTGCCTTTTTCGATGGCTGCCAGGAAATCCTGCATGTGGAGCCTGGTGGCCGGAGCCGCATGTAATTCTATACCTTCTTCTTTCAGGTCCTCCGGGTATTTTTCTCTTTCATAAACCGCATCGCGGTGAATTTTTTCGCCATCCTCATCTACTGGAATAAAATCATATTGATGGGGGCTGGCTAACAACGTGCCTTTCTCACCATAGATAGTCAAGCCCCAGGGATAATCAGGGTTGGCCGGTGTGCCCCAGGTGCGGTGCTGCCATATGCAGTTGAGTTCATCATATTCGAATGTAGCAGTCTGGGTATCGGAAGTGTTGGCAGCTCCTTCTTTCTGTACATAGATTCCACCGGTAGAGCTGACGCGTTTCGGCCACCCGAGTTGTAGCATCCATCGCGCGGCATCAAACATGTGGATGCACATATCCCCGACAATCCCGTTGCTATACTCCATAAAATTGCGCCAGCGGCGGTGCGGCAATCCGTCGTAGGGGCGCAGCGGAGCAGGGCCTGTCCACAGGTTATAGTTCAGGAAGTCCGGTACTGGCTTATCAGGTGGGTTGGCAGTGCTGCGCATGTGGTAATAGCAATACATCTCCACATGCGACACCTTCCCCAGGAGACCGGCATCTATGATATTTTTTTTGGCTTCTATCAGGTGTGGGGTGCTTCTGCGCTGAGTGCCCACCTGCACCACACGGTTATACTTGCGGGCTGCAGCCACCATGGCTTCCCCTTCCAACACATCCACACTAATTGGCTTTTGCACGTACACGTGGGCTCCGGCTTTCAGCGCCGCAATAGTGGGCAGGGCATGCCAGTGGTCAGGAGTGCCAATCAGCACGATATCCAGTTTGTTTTCGGCAAGCATTTTCTGGTAATCTTCGTATAGCCGGGGCTTTTTACGCGCTTTCAGGCGCTGGCTTACCAGTGCTGCCGCTTCATCAAGCATATTTTTGTCTACATCACAAAGCGCAACTACTTCTACCGGTGCTACCTGCATCAAACGGAATAAGTCGCTTTTGCCGTACCAGCCGGTCCCGATTAAGCCTACCCGCAGGGCTTTTGCCGGATCGGCCAGGCTTATTCCGTGTGCGCCAAGGGCTGTTAGAGCTAGTGTGGCCGTTGCTCCTTTCAGGAAGTTCCGGCGGTTGATAGGCAATGGATACATAGCTGTGGCAGGTTAAGTTTTAGCTAAGGTGTCAGGGTATTGCCCGTGTGACAGTGCTTATTCTGGTTAAGCGTATCAGCCGTTATGAAGCAGTACCAGAGGCAATATAAAAATAATCTGGCTTTGATGAGCCCTATCTTTAAGAATTCATACCTGTTATTGCTGCCTGTGCAGGAGGGGTGCAGGAAGCAACGCAGTGTAACTACAACCAATCGCAGGATAGATAGGATAGGGTGAGGGGAACTGTAACGCAGAAATCAAGTGGTGCTTTTGCTGGACAGGCCTAAACGATAGCAAACGCAAAAGACCCGGGGTTTCCCGGGTCTTTTATTAGAAGCATTGGTTATACTTCTAGTTATTTTAAAAGGTAGAAGGTTAGCCTTTTTCGTTGCCCAGTCCTTCGTTGCTTTTATGTCCTTTCAGTGTGCTGGCGTTGGGCTGATCGGTACGGAACTCTTTGTCCGTGCTGTCTGCTCCGCGCGAAGTTGTGGTCAGGTTTGTTTGATCGCTGTGTTTGTCAGGACTGTCTTTGCCTGGTTTTGCTCCGGCGGTAGTTCCTTCCCGGCTGGGCTTGTTTTCGCCGCGCGTATTATCAGCGCCGCCCTCTACCGGACCTGTTTGGTTTGCGGGCTGCTGTCCGCTCACGTTTCCTCCCTTGCCTTCATGGCTCTTCAATTCATTGCTGATGTTATCTTTATTATCTGACATAGTTATCATTTTCTTGATTGAAACATAGTTTAAATACCCAGACTTATCGGGGTAGTAAGTTGTACGAACAAAGTAAAGGTAAAGGTTAACAAGGCTTCTGAGGATGTTATTTATACTAATATAGTTAGCTAAATGAGTGTATGAATGTCAATTAAGCAACTAACGCTTCTTAATTGCGTAAAAAATTAGCAATTAGTATCAATATTAAGCTTAAAGACTAGAAATATGAAATTGAAAATAGATGAAAAGCCTTTCCTGCCGGATGGCCGGCATGTGGTGCAAATAACAGAGGTGGAAGAAGGCAAAAGTGAAAACAAAGAAGTACCCTTTATTAACTGCCGCCTGGAAAATGAAGATGGTTTTGTTAACCAGCGTTTCTACCTAAGTGAGCCTGGCCAGCCTATTCTAGCTTCTTTCCTGAAAGCAGTAGGTATTGAGAAAGCCGAGGTTGACTCAAAAGAGCTGAAGGGCAAAACACTTTCAGTGGAAGTGGAGGAACGCTCTTACGAAGACGCTGATGGTAAAGAAAAGACCATTAAACAGGCCACTCATTTTGCACCTGTGGGTAAAGCAGATACATCAGATAGGTTCTAAAGCATTATTAGTATAAGTAATATCATATATTTTAAAAAAGGGGCTACATGCTCCTTTTTTTTATTTGTGGCTTCAGTTGCCGGCGCAGATACTTTCAGACTATTTCCGTAAGTGTTAGAAGGTTTCTTATACATTTTGAAGAGGGAGAGGTATGGTAACAGAAAGAGACAGGTACAGTACAGGGCGGCTAACTGCAAGACCCGTTAACACTTCCGGAAAAGCTGAATTTACAACGGGTGTGCAGCGGCTGGGACTAGATTCAAAAAAAGATGGCCTGTTTTACGTTCCTAAAAGGTATAGTAACAGCCAACCAGCTGCCCTTGCTGTTATGCTGCACGGCGCAGGAGCCCCGGCTGAACAAGGCCTGTCATTACTCCAACGGTATGCTGATGAGAAAAACATCATACTGATTGCGCCAGCTTCCCGTTCATATTCATGGGACATTATTGCCAGCGATGCCTTCGGGCCGGATGTTATTTTCATAGATCAGGCGCTTGAGTTTGTTTTTGGAAACTTTGCTATAGACCCTGCGCATGTGGCTATCGGCGGCTTTTCGGATGGTGCTTCGTATGGCCTGTGTCTGGGCTTAACAAATGGGGATCTTTTTACGCATATTATGGCATTCTCCCCGGGCTTTGTATATACACTGGAAAAGAACGGAAAGCCTAACGTATATATTTCACATGGTGTCCATGATACGGTATTACCTATTGACCCCTGCGCCAGGCGTGTTGTACCGCAACTGCAGCGGCAGGGCCTGGAGGTAAATTATACTGAGTTTGAAGGAGGGCACGAAATCCCGTCCAATATTGCAGAAAGTGCTGCTGAATGGTTCATAGGGAGTGACACTGTTTCACAACAGGCTAAACCCTAACCCATATGCTGAAAGCCTTCAGACTGCTTCAGTCTGAAGGCTTTCAGCATACTTGAAATAAAGGTATAAAATACATAGCAGCTCCTGTATGCGCCTGCCCATAAATTGTTGCGAAACAAGAACTTTACATCTATAAAATTCAGCTGTTTTACATTACTTATCATCGTCCTGCCCCGCCACACGGTCAGCGTGGTAGGCACCGCGTTCTCCCATTGGCTCTTCCTCACCAACGGTGGTGTCTTTAGCTGTTTGATGCTCCATCTCAGAATTAATTTCTGCACCCAGTAGGATAACGAAGCTGGTGAGATTAAGCCACAGAAGGAGGATAATAACAGCGGCAACGGAGCCATACATCTCGTCAAAGTCGCCGAAATTGTTGACGTACCACGAAAACAGCAGCGAGCCTATTAACCATAGGACCGTAGCAATAGCTGATCCCCAGCTTACCCACTTAAATTGAGGGCTGTCTCTATCGGGAGCAATCTTGTAAAGCAGAGAAAGCCCGAACATCACAAATATTGCCAGCACAAGCCACCTTCCCCATTGTATGACCGTCTCAAGTACACTCGGCAGCCCCAGGTTATCTACCAGTGCCGGAAAGGCAATTACTGCAGCCAGGCAAATGATACCCAACACGATACCACCAATTGTGAAGAGCAGCGTAATTCCGTTTAATTTAAAGAAGCTCCTTTTTTCCTCTTCATCATAGGCAATGTCTATGCCTAGGAACAACGATTTAGTACCCTTGTTGGCACTCCATAAACTCAGGAGGATACTCAAGGCCACCCCCCAGCCCAGTGTAGTGCTCGAGCTCTGTGCTATGTTATGGAGCCTTTCCGAAAGCATTTCGTGCGCACTCTCTGGTAATGCGGACGTAAGTTGCTCCATTTGCTGCTCTACTTCTAAAGGATCCATTACGAGCCCATATATCGAGATAGTAGCAGCCAGTAAGGGAAAAATTGCCAGGAAAAAGTAAAATGCTACACCGGCAGCAACAATATTCAAATTGTCTTTTGTGAGCTGGTCTTTTACTCTTAGCATCACCTCTTTCCATCCGCTCCCAGATATTTCACTAGGTTTTCTTGCATCTCTTCCTTTATTATCTGCCATGTTTTATAGCTTTTACTTATGTATAAGCTATAAAACGAAGTACAATTTCATTGGTTAGCAGATTTCACTTATTTAGAAATGAACGGTTTAATTATGTAATCCTTTAAAGCAGCAACTGGAGTACAGAAAGGAGAGGCGTCACAGGGAGGGATATCAGCTAATACTAAAACAGATTACCTGCCACTGTCACAGGTTTATGCTTGCTTTAGATTAGATGGTAAGATGAACTGCTTTTGATTTGTAATGCAGATAGGGAAATAAAAAATTTGCACGGGCCTCAATCCATAAAGTAGAAAAAGGTACATCAGGAGGTTTCGGAATCTTCCTCTTTCCCGAGTATGTAACCATAAGGATTTAACCGGGGAACCCGGTCAAAAACAACTTTCAGGCTGGCAAACAATGGGACAAACAAGATCATGCCAGGTACACCCCAGAGAAGGTTGCCTAGCAGAATAATCATGATGGTGGCCAATGGATTCAGTTTTACTTTTGATCCGGTTATATAAGGCGTTAGCAGGTTTGCCTCTACGACCTGGGTTACCATAAAAAAGAGCAGCACCAGCGCCGGGTACAAGAGCGAATCTTTAACCAGGAAAGCAAACGTAATGGGAAGAGCGATTCCCAGGAAGGACCCAAAGTAGGGGATGATACGAAGTAAAGCCGTAACCATGGCAAAAAGAATGGCATGTTCAATGCCAATAGCCCAAAAGCCAAGGGCATAGACCACACCTAAAATGGAGATGACAGTCAGAACACCAATCAGGTAATCATGAATAATTCTTGATATTCTCCCGAACATCACCTTTGTTTCCCTTTCACTGCCGAATAAGCGGAGCCTGACGAAGAAGTTCTGAATCCGTTGCTGGTATACGATTAAAAAGAAGGTATACGTCAGCACAATAAAGATAAACAGCAGGATGTACAACCCTTGCATTATAAAATCTCTTACACTCTTAAACAGTGCCCTTGCAATGTTTCCCTTTTGCTCTTCTACTATCTGGTCCTGTTCAGTTTGAGTTAAGTCGGTGGTTTGGTAAAGCAGCCCTTGCAGCCTGTTTGTCTTTTCTTCTATTCTTTTTTCTAACCTGGGGAGGTCGTCTTCCAGGATAGTAACCTGGTAATAAACCAAGGTGCCTAAAGCGCCAAGTATAGCCAGTAAGACCAGGATGGAAACTAAGGCTGCAGCCGGCCTTTTTAAACGGAACCCTTGCAGTTTTTGCACCAGCGGGAACAGCAGCATAGCAAAGAAAATAGCTATCGCGATTGGTATCAGGAATGTTTTGCCCAGGTACAGGATCAGGGACACCAATAATACTAAAAGTAAAATTTTAAGCAGCCGGTTGAAAGTATTCTTTTTTGTGCTCATACGTGAAAAGATGAAACGCAAAAGCCGGATTGATGTTTTGCAAATACAATTCGGGAGCGCCCTGATTTCTGCTGATGGAAGCCTGCTGCTGTAACCTTTCAAGAGAAAGCTTTCGTTAACAGGCAAACACCTCTTAAGGCACCCGCTATGAAAAAAGATGTTTTGGGCTTAGCTGTAAATATCCTGCTGGTGTTCGCAGTGCAGCCTTTTGCGCTTGCACAGACCGGCACTCCCCCTCCTGAAAAACAGGCCACTCCGCACCAGGTCAAAGGCCTGTGGTACAAAAACAGTATCATCTACAACGTAGACATTGATTCATTCAAGGACTCGGACGGTGACGGCGTGGGCGATTTTAAGGGGCTTGCGCAGCAGCTGGATTACCTGCAGATGCTGGGGGTGGATGTGCTTTGGCTGGCCCCTTTCCAGCCCTCGCCGGAGCAGGATAACGGCTACGACGTCTCCGACTATTATGGCATAAATCCACGCCTGGGCACACCCGGCGATTTCGAGGACTTTATGCACCAGGCGCACATGCGGGGCATGCGGGTTGTCACAGATCTGGTGCTGAACCACACTTCCATTCAGCACCCATGGTTTCAGCAGGCACGGCAGAGCAGCAGATCCCGCTACCGCGATTGGTACGTCTGGTCAGAAGAACGCCCGGAAAGCTGGAACAGGGGCATGGTATTTCCGGGGGTGCAGGAGGCTACCTGGACGTATGATGAGGAAGCTGGGGCTTATTATTCACATCGTTTCTATAAATTTCAGCCTGACCTCAATTACAGCAACCCGGAAGTGCAAAAAGAGGCGGAGCGTATTATCGGCTATTGGCTGCGACAGGGGGTAGATGGTTTCCGGCTTGATGCCGTGCCTTTCATTATTGAAGACCCACGATCCGACCCCGATGATCCTATCCATTATTTTGAAATGATTAGCAGGTTCCGGCGGTTTCTGCAGTGGCGTAAGGGTGATGCCATCCTGCTAGGCGAGGCGAATGTACTGCCTGAAGAGAATGAGCGCTATTTTGGAGACGAAGGCAATGGGATTCATATGATGTTTAATTTTTATGTGAACCAGCACGTGTTTTACTCGCTTGCTACTGAGGACCTGCAGCCTCTGAAAAAAGCGCTCGTGGATACCCGTGATATTCCAGCCACAGCCCAATGGGGCAATTTTCTGCGCAACCACGACGAACTGGACCTGGGGCGGCTTACGGAGGAACAACGGAATAAAGTATACCAGGCGTTTGGGCCGCAGGAGAACATGCAGCTCTATGAAAGGGGCATTCGGCGGAGGCTGGCACCCATGCTCCGGAACCGGAAGCAACTGGAGCTGGCCTATAGCCTGATGTTTGCTTTGCCTGGAACTCCCGTTATCCGCTATGGCGACGAAATTGCCATGGGCGAAGACCTTAGCCTGCCGGAGCGGGAGGCTGTGCGGACGCCTATGCAGTGGTCTGATGAAAAAAACGCCGGTTTCTCCACAGCAGACAAGGAGCTGGATACCCCTGTTATTGATGAAGGAAAATACGCCTATGCTCGTGTAAACGTGGAGGCACAGCTCCGAGATCCAAACTCATTCCTGAACTGGACTGCCAACATTATTGAAGCAAGGAAACTTTGCCCCGAAATTGGTTGGGGAGACTGGAAGATATTGGAGGCCGGCTCACCGGATGTCCTGGTGATGCAGTACGACTGGCAAGGCAGCCACTTGGTGATGGTGCACAATTTTAGTGATAAGCCGCAGCAGGTGACATTCACATCAGAGGTAACGGCAAAGGATACGCTTGAAAACCTGCTGCAGAAAGAAACACGCCGGCCTGGTAAATCCGGTTTCCATAAAATTAAATTAGAGGGGTACGGCTACCGCTGGTACAGAGTGGGAGAGCTGCTCAATTTAAAAGATATCAGGTAAAGAAGACTTTTTAACCAGAATCAAGCATGGCAAAATACCCTTCACGCTCTTACCTTACAGAGCGTTGGTGTACGTGTGAAGTCCCCTCTGAAAACTTGTGAAGCACCTACAAAAGCTCTGAACATGCGCTTAATCTGCGGCATTAAGCACCTCTGCTAATTCCTTCTGATAAGCAGGATTCTCGTTCATCCCGTTATGCCCCTGTCCCTCCAGAAAGATTACTTTATCCCCTGGCTTCAGGTGCGCTTTCAGCTTTTCTGAAGAACCCGGATAAATTATCTCATCCTCCTTGCCATGAAAAACAGCAATGGGGGCTTCTGTTTTCTCCACAAAGCGAAAAGTCTCGAATTTATAGTTTAGCAGAAAAGCAGGCACAAAAGGGTAGAGGTTCTGCATCAGGTTACCGAGGCTGTAGTAGGGGGCTTGCAATAGCAATAGCTTTGGTTTGTTTACTGAGGCCAGCATGGCAGCAGGTCCTGTGCCTATTGAATAGCCCGCTATGATAATCTGGTTCTCTGTATAAATCAATTTCAGCTGGTCGTAAGCTGCCTGTACATCCTCGTAAAACTGTCTTTCGCTGCTAATGCTCCCTTCACTTTTGCCGTAACCGCGGTAATCCAGTAGAAAGAGGTCGTAGTTTAAATCAGTATACGTTTGCGCTATCAAGCCCCATGAATCTACAGAACCGGCATTGCCGTGCAGGTAAAATACGAGCCCTTTTGGTTCAGCAGCCTTAAACAACAGCCCATGCAGCTTTACTCCGTCTTTAGTTGGAATATAAATTTCCTCGAATTCCTGGTTAAACCGAAAGGCATGATCTGCTGTAAGTTTCTGAGGAAAGAAAATCATACGCTCCTGCTGAAATGATAATAGGCCCATGAGTAGAAGGTAAAGAATGAGTAGTGCTGTCGCTGTTTTTAACATAAACATACGCAAGGGATTGTTCTTTATATGCCCACCTGCTATGCTGCTATACGGCATGCTGAAAATGAATGCTGCTGCAGGTGCATGTTTTAAGGCTAACACAGAAAGGTAAAAAAGGCTGCTTCTCTTTGGCACAAGGCACCTGTTGCTTTGAGACAGTGGCAGTCTGAGTTGCTTCTACGGCTGAAGATGCTGATATAACCCTATTCTTTTTTTTACGCGTAATCCAAATAGAAAAAGGGGGAGCTATGGAAAATAAAATGGTAGACAAACTGGCCGGAGATTTCGAGAAGAATCCATCTGATGTAGTGCTGAGCGGGGAGGCGAAGGAGCTGATCCAGGAAGCGTACGATGGCGTGCCGGACGGAATTATATTCGATTACCATGCCCACATGCTTGGCTTGGGCACAAGTGGGGCAGGGATATGGGTGAATCCGGAAATGGATAGTCTCCTTCATCCGGAAGATAAGACAAAGCTACATGTTTATTTAAGTGCTGCAGGTATTGAGGACAGTGAGAAGGCAGATGAGCAATACCTGCAGCGCTTCTTGACATTGATCGGTGATTTGCCCTATCCTTCCAAAACCTTTGTGCTGGCACTGGATAAAAGCTACGACACAGATGGCCTAGAGAACCTGAATAATACAAAGGTATATGTTACGAATGAGTATGTGATGCAGGTTTGCCTGCAAAACCCAAGGGTGCTTAACCCCTGCATTTCAGTGCATCCTTACCGGACAGATGCCCTGAAGGAGCTTGAAAAATGGGCGGGCCGCGGTGTCAGAATGGTAAAGTGGATCCCGAATGAGATGGCTATTGATGCCTCCAGCCCCCAATGCGAAAGCTTCTATGAAAAATTGATAGAGCTGGACATGGTGTTGCTGACGCATGTCGGAGATGAAGATGCACTGAAAGTTGTTGGCCTGCAACACCTGGGGAATCCCTTGTTGTTTGTTAAGCCACTAGATATGGGCGTGAAGATTATTATGGCGCACTGTGCAGGGCTCGGCACAAACCAGGATATTGATAGAGAGGATAAGCCAATGGAAAAAAACTACAAGCTGTTTCTCCGCCTGATGGATGAACCCCGGTATGTGGGGCAATTGTGGGGTGACATATCCGGTCTTATACAAATCAACCGCTCTGGCGATCCACTGAAGGCCATCTTAGAGCGGCAGGACATCCACCACCGCCTGATAAATGGAACCGACTATCCTTTGCCTGCCATCAACTCTGTCGTGTCTACCAAGGCGCTGGCACAGATGGGTTATTTGGAGAAGGAGCATGTGGAGCCCCTGAATCAAATCTACAAACGAAATCCACTGCTTTTTGACTTTGTACTGAAGCGCACGCTGCACCACCCGGATGACAAAAAGCTACAGTTTAGCCCGCTCATTTTTGGAGAGCAGGATGCTTTGTCATATTTAAATGAGGCAGTAGCGGGTAGTATATAAGCGAATAATAGTCTCATTACCTGGCTTGCTTTAGTTATAAGAGCCCTGAGTAGGTTAAACAAAATATTCCGCCTCATTCAGCATAGCATAAAGATACCCGAACCACTGGCTTCTGCAAGCGTAAAATAATAGCATCATTTTTAGGCGTCTGTCACACATACAGCGGCAGCGCGAGGACCATCTTAAATTATACAAATCCTGGGATGTGAAGAAACCGGGAAGAGAGAAAAAATTATGACAGGAAAGGCAGCAGTATACGGATTGATAGCGGGAGCCGCAGGAGTGGCAGCCATGACGCTGGCAGAGAAAATAGAGCAGCAGTTTACAAAGAGGCCTGACTCTTATGTGCCTGCACATACTTTAGAGCGGCTGCTGGGGCGCCCGCATAAGCCTGACTCAGAAAGACTGGGTTTTAACTGGGCCATGCACTGGGGGCAGGGCATTCTGTTGGGTGTGGTGCGTGGGCTGATGGCGGAGAGCGGATATCGTGGCCCTGTGGGATCTTTTCTGTTCATGAACCTGCGGCTGATCTGCGACCAGGCTCAGGAGAATGCTACCGGAGTAGGCGCTCCTCCCTGGACGTGGCCCAAAGACGAGCAGGCAATTGATTTGCTGCACAAAGGAGTCTATGCCTTTACTACAGGAGCAGTAGCTGACATGCTTATTGCCGGACCTTATCGCCATCCTGTTGCGCGCGTGGGCTGGACAATAGGAGAGCGGCCATAGCCTAAGCCTTTTTCAGACGGTTTTGGTAGAACAGTATCACCCTGTAAATATACTTAATCCGCTTATTTAGCCTGTTTCTGAAACCTTGACTAGGCAGACAAGTACCTACTTATACTTATTTCAGAGACTGTTCCTGATATGGAACATCAGGAACAGTCTCTAAGTCACAGAATCACAAAATGTCTTATTTAACACAAAGAAAACAAACTTATGCTGGCTATGAACTACCGGGGCCCTCAACGGGTCCGACTAGACCGTGACAAACCGATGCCCGAAATACTGCATCCCCAGGATGCTATTGTTCGGGTTACCCGCTCCTGTATCTGTGGGTCTGATTTGCATTTATACAACGGCAATGTGCCGGACACCCGTGTAGGGGAGACCTTTGGCCATGAATTCATCGGAGTGGTGGAAGAGATTGGGCCTGATGTAAACAAGCTGAAAGTGGGTGACCAGGTGATAGTACCTTTCAATATTGCCTGCGGCGAGTGTACCTTCTGTAAGCAGGAACTGTACGGAAACTGCCACGAGGCAAACCCGCAGGCCACAGCAGTGGGTGGTATTTTCGGCTATTCGCATATAGCCGGTGGTTACAATGGAGGGCAGGCAGAATATGTGCGTGTGCCTTATGCCAATGTAGGGCCTATGGTTATTCCGGATAACATGCACCCGGATGACGCCGTGATGCTGACCGACGTAGTGCCGACAGGTTACCAGGCGGCTGAAATGGGGGGCATCCAAAAAGGCGATACAGTGGTGGTTTTTGGTGCAGGCCCTGTGGGGATCATGGCGGCAAAGTGTGCCTGGCTATTCGGGTCAGGTCGCGTGATTGTATTTGATCAGGAAGAGTACCGGCTTGATTTTGTGCGAAAGTATGCGCAGTGCGAAGCTTATAACTTCAGGTCTATCGAAGATCCGGTGGTGTTCATGAAAAAAACGACTGACTCGCTGGGGGCTGATGTATGCATTGATGCAGTGGGTGCCGAAGCAGCAGGCAGTGCCATGCAAACATTTACCGGCAGAAAAACGCTGATGCAGGCAGGTTCTGCCACAGCGTTGCAATGGGCTATCAACTCCGCCAAAAAAGGAGGTATAGTGTCCATTGTAGGAGTCTATGGGCCTACGCTCAACATGGTGCCGATTGGAAACGTCGTAAATAAAGGCCTTACTATCAGGGCAAACCAGGCCTCTGTAAAGCGTCTGTTGCCGAAACTGATAGAGCACGTACAAAGTGGTATTTTAAACCCCAAAGAGTTGATTACGCACCACTTCCCTTTAGAGGAAGTATCCGACGCATACCGTATTTTTTCTGATAAGCTTGATGAGTGTATCAAACCAGTTCTTGTTCCACCATCAGCCAGAGTATAAACAAACATGACTATGGAAAACACAGCAAAAGACTATTCACATATAAAAGGGTGGGGCATAGACGCAGATCCAAAGAACGACCCCACGTACCCCATGCGGAAACGCTCCAACGAAGACCATAGCGGCTACAGTTGGAAAAGGCCGCCTCTGCAACCTATCGACATGGAGGTGCTCCATTCGAACGAGCGCCCGAATGTAACAGCCGTTTTCGGAACTTCTGCGCCACCGAGCGGATTGAGTGGCATGCTCCGGCGCTATGCTTTTCAGTATGGCGAAGGCAGTTTTGGACATTGGTTACCCTTGTTGCTGGCAGACCGCGTTAATGTAGTTGAAGGTATTCTGGATGACCTCAAACGTGGTCAGGCGCCAAATATATGGGCTGAAAGGGGCATGAATGCGGAGTGGAAATATAACCGGAAAGGCTTGCTGCAGAATTTGGCTATAGGAGCTGTTGTATTAGGTGCAGCTTACGCCTACTTTTCCAGTGATAAAGATTAGCAGGCTCGACGTATATAACATTTTTTGCAGCCATAGGATTTTAGGTTCGAAATGCTAAAAAACAAGAAGCACAGCAGATAAGGCTTTCCAAAGCTTACTTTGCTGTGCTTCTTATTGTTTCGATCTTGAAATACAGTATACAAACACGAAAGATTCTTCAAGTAATTCTTAAAGAATGTTCTGCTAGCTGGCACCCCGAAGTAGGTTTGGTAAATATAAAGCGCTTATGCCAAGGAAAGTAGAAATCACTGTATCACCGGAGAGGACTGAAAATATCCTGACAGAAATAAATGAGCTAGATGGTCTCATCAACCTTCAGGTGCTGCGTGGTGCCTCTGTCAATCCTCAGGGAGACGTCATATTGGCCACCATTGTTACCAGTGCACTTCAGGATTTGGAGCGCCGGCTGGATAGGCATGACTTAGGAAAGAAACCCGGTTTATCTTTATCTACCAGTGAACCTGACAGCCTGGTAAACTACAATTTCAGTGACCAGTTAGACCGCGACAGCGTTGAAGCCAGTTGGGAGGAAATGGAGATGATTATCAGTAAAGACAGTAATGCCACTTCTATACTGCTATTGCTTGTGGTATGCTCAGGCATTCTTGCAGCGGTAGGTATCGCAACCAATGCGATGCATGTTGCTATTGCAGGCATGCTGGTGGCCCCTGGCTTTATGCCTATCATGCGTATTACCCTGGGTCTGGTGTCAAAGTCTGGTGCTATATGCAAGCGGGGAGTTATCGATGTTTTTCTGATCTACCTGGTGTTGATAGCAGTAGCGGCTTTTACTGCTTTCCTGATGCAGTTGTATGGCATGAACCCCCTGGCTGACAGTGCGGACTATTATGAAGTAACAGATACACTGTTTACCTACTGGACCACCGTCTCCACTACCTCTGTGGCGGCATCTGTCGCAGCCAGCCTGGCAGGAGCAGTGCTTATTGCCACCAAGCGCTCTGTTTTCACCTCCGGGGTAATGATAGGCCTTGCTTTGGTGCCGTCTGCGGCTATTGTTGGCATGGCACTCGTTGCTGGTGATACCACCGCTGCAGGACTAGCCTTGTTACGTTGGTTGATAGATGTTGGCATCATTGTTCTTGTGTCATTTATCTTCTTTATATGCCTGAAGTCTTTAAAAATCAAACGGAATATTGCCATGTAGCGCAGCCCCAATACCAGTGGCAGATACGCCATCACAGCAAATAATCAGAAAATAAATTGAAGGACACGTCAGAAGAAAACCGCAACAATAGCAGCACTATAGCAGAAAGCGCCATAGACCATGAAATTAAAAATGAACTAAGGCCATTATTTGATTCTCTGGGCAGCAAAAATGGGAAAGTAACCATGCAGCAGGTGCTGGAAAGGCTGCAGGAGGCAGGCATTCAAGGGGATGATGTGCGGTTGGAAAAAAGCCTGGGCAAGTACCTCCGGAAAGATGGCCATAAAGAACCCCAGGAACTCACCTTCGAAGAATTTACAAAGCTATTGGCAGACAATAGTGCTGGCCTGATTAAAAAGGCAATCTTAAAGAAACTCTCTGTTCCGGACTTCAGGGAGTTTAGCAAAGATGTGGAGCGGTTTTACAAGAATACCAAAGGCATAAAAAAAGGGGAGGCTGGCAGCAAAGACGAGGAGAAGCTGTATGCTGTATCGGTCTGTACGATTGACGGCCAGAAATTACAGCTCGGGGATCATCAGGAAACATTTGCGTTGCAATCGGTTTGCAAGGCAATCAATTATGCCATTGCCCTGCACGAGCAGGAAGAAGAGGAGGTACACCGGCATGTTGGGCGGGAGCCAAGCGGAAGAGGCTATAATGGCCTGGTGCTGAACCAGGACGGCCTGCCCCATAACCCCATGATCAACGCAGGTGCCATTGTGATCTGCTCGCTCATTAAACCGGATTTAACTGTAGCAAAGCGACTGAAGCATGTCATGGATATCTGGTCCCGGATATGTGGCAACACGCCGGTGGGCCTTAACAGGGAAATGGCAGAGACAGAAGTAACGAAGTCTGAACGTAACATGGCGCTGAGTTATTATATGAAGGAGCAGGGGGCCTTCCCGGAAAATACAGACATTTACAAAACCATGGAACTGTACAACAAATGCTGTTCCATAGAAGTGAATATCGATCAGCTGGCTATAGCGGCTGCTACTCTGGCCAATGGCGGGATTTGCCCCACCACCGGAGACAAAGTGTTTAACTCCGATAATGTGAAAGACTGCCTGAGCCTGATGCTTTCCTGCGGTATGTATGATTACTCGGGGGAGTTTGCCTTTTTGGTGGGTTTGCCTGCAAAGAGTGGTGTTTCAGGAGCTATGATGGTAGTAGTGCCTGGCCTGATGGGTATAGCAATTTACTCGCCCCCGCTGGATGAGCTGGGTAGCCCGGTGCGGGGTGTTGCGTTTTGCAAGGAGCTTGTAAAGGAGTACAGCTTCCACAAATACGACCATGTGGTAGACCCGGCACATAAGAAAAAAGATCCGCGGCTGCCCCGTCTGCAATCGCGGCTGGAAGGCATGATAAACCTCTGTTGGGCTGCCAGCCAGGGCGATCTGTTAGAGGTGCAGAACCTGCTGGCGCAGGGCATTTCTGCAGAAGCGGAAAACTTCGATAAGCGCACACCGCTGCACCTCGCCGCTGCCGAAGGCCATCTGGATGTAGTGGAGTACCTCCTGAAAAAAGGAATCGATCCTAATCCTAAAGACCGCTGGAAGCGCACCCCATTGGCAGATGCACTACATGGTAACCACACCAGGGTTGCGGCCCTGCTCCGGAAGCAAGGCGGGGAGGAGTAAGCAGCTGGGGCATCATTCTAAAAGCTGATTTCTGCTACAGTTGTCCTTGTGCCGGCTCTTCTTTATTTTACCTGCTAAACCTGCTAAACCTGCTAAACCTGCTAAACCTGGGGGTGTGGGAAGTGCGAGCCTGGTCCTGTCTTGTACTTTTTGCTTTGGAGTTACGTATCCTGTTGTATTAAACATAATGCACCAGCTAATGCCGAAGCATCATTTCAAAGATTACCTGCGCCTGTTCAAAGAAGCATTTTATATTTTCAAAGAGAACCACCCGGTAAAGTTTGCTTCTGCTATTGCCTATTTCGCTCTTTTTGCGCTGCCCTGTATTTTCCTCATCCTCTCCTATGTTTTAGGGCTCCTGTACGACACAACAGAGGTGATGCAGGAACTGGAAGAGCAGTTAGAGGACGTGGTGGGGGCAGATGGAGCTGAGATATTGGTGATCATCACACAAAATTATGGTGAACACGCAGAAGAGAGTGTCTGGACTATATTGATGTATATAGTCATTGTCTTCTGGCTTTCCACACAACTATTCCGCCTGTTCCAAAACTCTTTAAATGATTTATGGCTGATTAAGCCTCGTTACGAAAAAGTATGGCAGCGGATTTGGGTGGAAAGGGGATTAACTTTTGTATTCGTGCTGGCAACCGGTTTGTTGTTTTTTGCCTCGCTTGGTGTTGAGCGGCTGCTGCAATTTACCCTGACGACTGTAATGGGTGACCCTGAGCTGAATTCTAATGTAACGAATACCCTGGTAGACAGCTTTACGGTTGTGCTGGTATTCCTCTGGTTTTCCATTTTGTACAAAGAGCTTCCGGCTGCTAAAATTAAATGGGAGCCGACTTTTGTAGGTGCCGCCGTTACAACGGTTCTGTTCTTTGCCGGCTTCTGGCTCCTCTGGAATTTCGTGGTTTTGCGCGATCTGGAGGAATTGTATGCCACGGTTGCTCCCATCATTCGGGTAGCGCTCTGGATATTCTACTCCTCACTGGTTTTCCTCTTCGGTGCTTCGTTTACCAAAGCCTACGCAAATTTAAAAGACAAAAATATAATGCCGGCACCATATGCATATAAGTATAAAGTTGTGAAGGATACAGCGAATAACTAAAAGAACCCTTCGCATTGAAACTTATATTGGCTATCTGGCACTTTCTGCCACTTTTTCAACCCGGGCGTTGCTCTTAAACCTGTAGTACTTTTCTATTGTTACAATGATAAGCAAGATTACACCGGCACCAAAGATGCGCAGCACCTGCATGGTATCCAGTGGGGCTGAGCCGAAGAGGGTATTCATGAAAGGCACGTAAATAAACAGGGCCTGGAACAAAAACATAGCCGCTATGCCATAATATATCCACATGTTAGTGAAGAAGCCAATTTCACGCATCGGCCTTACAAGAGAGCGGCAACTGAACAGGTAAAACGCCTCTAACACAACTAAAGTCGTTGTGGCCACTGTGCGTGCCTGCGCGGTGGTGGCCCCTTGCTCCATTTCGTAGTAGTACAGGCCAAAAGAGGCAATCAACAGTAATACACCTACCAGCAAGGTGCGCATGATTAGTTCTCTCGTGAGAATAGGCTCGCCTGATGGTCTGGGAGGCCGGTCCATTATACCCGGTTCTTTGGGTTCGAAAGCCAGCGTAAGGCCCAGCAGAATCGCTGTTGTCATGTTCACCCAAAGAATCTGGACGGGCTGCACGGGTAGCTGCGAACCGATTATAACGGCAACCAACACAATAAGTCCCTCGCCGAGGTTCGTAGGCAACGTCCAGACGATGAACTTGGTCAGGTTATCAAAGACGCTCCGGCCTTCCTCCACGGCTCCTTCTATAGAGGAAAAGTTATCGTCGGTGAGCACCATTTCCGCCGCGTCTTTGGCGACCTCGGTACCTGTTATGCCCATGGCGATGCCTATGTTCGCCTGCTTCAGGGCCGGCCCATCGTTTACACCGTCGCCCGTCATGGCCACCACTTTATCGCGGGCTTGCAGTGCTTTCACAAGCCGTAGCTTCTGGTCCGGGGATACACGGGCAAAAACAGAAGTCTTCTCCGCTACATCTTCCAGATCGTGGTCCTCAATCTGCTGTAGTTCCCTGCCCGTAATGGCGACCAATTTACCGTTTTCCTTGCGGCCTGTTAAGCCAATCTGGGTGGCAATAGCCGAGGCTGTGATGGCATGGTCGCCTGTTATCATCTTCACATCGATGCCCGCCTTCTGGCACAGCTCCACGGCTTCCACGGCTTCCTGGCGCGGAGGGTCAATCATACCTTGCAAACCCAGAAAAACTAGTCCTGATTTGGTGTCGTCATGCGTAATATCCGTTGTGCCTTCAGGCGCTTCGGCCATGCCACAGGCAAGCACGCGCAGCCCTTCGCTGGCCAGCTCCTCTACCTGTTTTTCTATTGCCTCTCTGTCTACCTCTATAAGTTCGCCGTCGGGCTGCATGGCTTTGTTACTGCGCTCCAGCACAGCCTCTACCGAGCCTTTCAGGTAAATAACACTGCGGTCGCCAGCGTCGTGCAGCGTGGCCATGTACTGGTATTCGGATTCAAAGGGAATGGTATCTTTGCGTGGTTCTTTCTGTTCCAGCTCCTCTAACTTAAAACCTGCTTTGCGTGCTGCCACCACCATGGCTCCTTCGGTGGGGTCACCTTCAATGGTCCAGGAGCCTTCTTTTTCTTTTACAGAACTGTCGTTACAGAGTATTCCTGCTTTCAGGCACAGTTCCAGCGCTTTGTTAGTGCCCAGGTCAGCTTGCTGGTTGTCCTCCAGAATTTCTCCCTCCGGGCGGTAACCGAGGCCTTTTACAAAGTATGCTTTGCTGCCTGCTACTATCTGCTGTACCGTCATCTGGTTTTCGGTGAGCGTACCTGTTTTATCAGAGCAGATAACGTTGGTGCTGCCGAGCGTTTCAACAGCCACCAGTTTGCGTATGATGGCTCTGCGCTGCGCCATTTTAGAAACCCCCAGCGCCAGCATAATGGTAACTGCCACAGGCAGACCCTCCGGTATGGCACCCACTGCCAATGCAACGGCTACCATAAAGGTTTCGCCTATACCTTCGCCGCGCAACATGCCAACGGCAAAAACGACAACAGAAAGCCCCAGAATTACCCATAGCAGCAAGTGGCTGAACTCTTTGATTTTTATTGTTAGAGGTGTCTCAAGGTCCTGTGCACTTGAGATAGACTGTTGTATTTTACCTACCTCTGTTTCGTCTCCTGTAGCTACCACCACTCCCGTGCCTTTGCCGTACGTTACCATGGTAGAGGAGAAGCCCATGCTCAGGCGGTCGCCTAACACATCGTCTGGTGCCACGGGCTCCGCATTCTTCTCTACCGCCACCGATTCTCCCGTTAATGCCGACTCGTCCACTTTAAGGTCTCGCTGCTTTACCAGGCGCACGTCGGCAGGGAATTTGTCACCGGACTGTACCACCACAATATCCCCCGGCACCAGCTCCTGCGCATCAATGTCCTGTTTCTTTCCGTTGCGGATAACCTGCGCTTTTGCCGTCATGCTTTTGGCCAGTGCATCAATCGCCTCCAGTGCCTTCGACTCCTGTACATACCCTATAATAGCGTTGACAAATACCACGGCGAAAATAACGATGGCATCTGTGTACTCTTCCAGGAACATGGTGACCACCGTGGCGGCAAGCAATATATAAATCAGCGGCTGGTGAAACTGCAGCATAAACCGGACAAAGGCACTCTGCTGCTTCTTTGGAGTCATCACATTGCGGCCATACTGCTCCTGGCGCGCCATCACCTCTTCGTCGGACAAGCCGTTTTCCGGCGATACTTCCAGCTCTTCCATCACCTCTGCAGGCACCATACTATGCCACGGATGTTGTTTTTCAGCTGGTAAAGCCTTGCTTCCTTTCTCTTCTGTTATATGCATGGTAGGGGATGTCTTTTCTTCAGTGGTTACCATATAGTCTTACGCGGTGAGGTGCAAACAAGCTATATTACAATTTGTTGTGTATCCATCATGTTGGTTGTACCAGAAATGAAAACCTGGCCTGTTAAACCAATCGTTCAGCAGGCCAGGGAAGTAATCTGTTGATGTAAAGACTAATGAAGCATTTTACCGCGCCAGGTAGGCACCGTCCACGGCATAGTAGGCACCGGTGACAAAAGAGGCTTTGTCAGAACTCAGCCATACCACCAGTTCGGCCACCTCTTCTGACTCTCCCAGTCTGCCGATAGGATGTAGGCCGGACAGCATCTGGAAAGACTCTTCATTCATACCTGCATCGGATAAGAGTGGCGTTTTAATAAAAGCCGGGCCAACCGCATTCACCCGTATCCCTTTGGCAGAATACTCTACCGCACCGTTTTTAGTAAGCCCTACCACGCCATGCTTGGAAGCCACGTAGGCAGCTGAGTTCGCAAACCCCACCTGCCCCAGAATAGAAGAGTTGTTGACAATGGCGCCTCCTCCGTTTTGCAGCATTTGCTGTATCTGGTATTTCATGCAATAGAACACACTGCTCAGGTTAACGGCGATTACTGTGTTCCAGCCTTCAATGCTCATGTCACCCACCGGGTTAGCTTCTCCGCCAATACCTGCATTGTTGAAGGCAATATCAAGCCGGCCATATTCCGCTGCAGCTTTTTTCACCATGTTTTCGCAGTCCTCTGGCTTCGCAACATCCGCTTTTACAAAAATGGCGTCGCCACCCTGTCTTTCAATTTCCTCCACTACCTGGGTTCCTTTTTCCTCGTTTATATCAGAAACAACTACTTTTGCACCCTCCCGTGCGTATTGCAGGGCCGTTGCTTTTCCGATGCCTGATGATGCCCCGGTTACGAGCGCTACTTTTCCTGCGAATTGGTTTTGAGTGTTTACTGCCATTTTTTTATAGTTTAGAATTGTAGAATCAAGTTTGTCACCTTACTGCGTTGGTATGTTGCAAAATTCAGCTTTTCCCCTTAGTGTTAATATGACAAGTGTCAATTTATAAAATGCTTCATGTCAGTGATCAGCTCCGATGTGTGTATTTGATTTGTGTTCCGGAAGGTTAGCTAATCACAGAGGAAGAGCTTTATTTTAAGACTGTGAATCAGGTATAAAGAGTGCTTTCCCTGATAATTTGAGGCCTTTACTAAAGCAGGACTTATTGATACAAATAATTAAAATATTTATTATTTATACATGATATGTTCAACGTGGTGGTAAAGAACAAGGTTTAGCCTGTTCATACGTTTAGAACAGTATCAGCATAAGACAAGAATTTCACATGATGGTCATATGATACGCGACATGAAATCATACCTGCAACTGGCCCTGCTCATGCTGCTATTTGCTTCCTGTGGAGGAGAGCAGGAAAAGACGCAGCCTACGGTAGAGGATATTTCTGAATCAGTGTATGCGTCGGGGGTGGTGAAAAGCAAAAACCAGTACCAGGTTTTCCCTATGGTAAACGGTGTTATTCAGCAGGTACTGGTAACGGAGGGAGATGTGGTGCAGGCGGGAGAACCGCTTTTAAGAGTAGAGAATGAGGCTGCCCGTTTAAATACCGAAAATGCCAGGCTTGCCGCCGACTATGCCCGCGTAAGTGCCAACGAGGATAAGCTGAATGAACTGCAGGCAGCCATTGACCTGGCCGAAAGCAAAAAGCACAACGACTCGCTGCTGCTGGTAAGGCAGCAAAACCTGTGGGCTGGCCAGATTGGCACCCGTGTAGAACTCGAGCAAAGAGAGCTTAGCTATAAGAACGCGGTGACAGCCTACCGATCCGCTTTGCTGCGGTACAACGACCTGAAAAAGCAACTTGATTTCGCTGAAAGGCAGGCACAGAAAAACCTGCAGATAAGCCAGACGAGAACGAATGACTACACCGTAAAAAGTGAAACCGACGGCAAAGTGTATAGTGTGCTGAAGGAAAAGGGGGAAATGGTAAGTCCGCAGAGCCCGGTGGCGGTGATCGGAGACGCAGATGAATTTATACTGGAGCTGCAGGTAGACGAATATGATATTTCCCGCATCAGGCCGGGGCAAAAGGTGCTCCTGAACCTGGACAGTTACAAAGGACAGGTGTTTGAAGCCGTAATAACCAAGATAAACCCTGCGATGAACGAGAGAACACGCTCTTTTACGGTAGACGCCAGTTTTGTAACCACACCACCGGCACTTTACCCGAACCTCACCACAGAGGCTAACATCATCATTCAGGCAAAGGCCAATGCCCTTCTTATTCCGCGCGAGTACCTGCTGGACGGCTCTTTTGTGTTAAAGGAAAACGATGAAAAAGTGAAAGTAAGCACGGGGCTCAAAGACTACCAGAAAGTAGAGATACTGGACGGGCTGACGAGGGAGGACGTGATTGTAAAACCAGTGCGATGAACAGCAAACTCATTCTGGGGATAGCAAAATCGCTGCTGCTGGCCCGGTGGCGACAAACACTGGTGGCTGCTGTAGGGGTAACCTTCAGCATTGCCATGTTTATTACGCTGCTCAGCTTTATGAACGGCCTGAACGACATGCTGGATGGCCTGATCCTGAACCGGACGCCACACGTGCGCCTGTATAACGAGATAAAACCAAGCGAGAACCAGCCGGTAAATATGTCTTCGGAGTATAGGGGCTCCTATAATTTCATAAAGTCGGTTAAGTCAGGCATAAGCCGCAAAGAGCTCTACGACAGCGGCCCCATTATGCAGGCAGTAAAAGCCGATGAGCGGGTACTGGGCGTTGCCCCCAAGCTAACGGCGCAGGTGTTTTTCAATGAAGGCACTATAGAAATAACGGGGGTCATCAATGGCATCGATGTGGAGGAGGAGAGCAGGCTGTTTAATTTCCAGGACTATGTAACCACCGGTTCTGCCATCGATGCAAAAAATGTCTCGAACAGCATTATACTCGGCAAAGGGCTTGCTGATATTTTAGTGGCTGACATAGGTGATGTGGTGCAGGTAACCACAGCGCAGGGAGAACGGTTTTCGCTGAAGGTGGTAGGGTACTTCCAGTCAGGTATCCAGGAGATTGATAAAGTTCAGAGCTATGCTTCTATTGGCACGACACAGAAACTACTGGGTCAGCCGGCCAACTATATCACCGATATCCAGATTAAATTAACGGATCTGGCAATGGCCCCAGTTGTGGCAAAGGAGTATGCACAGCTGTTTGGGGCTGATGCCGAAGATATACAGACCGCCAATGCGCAGTTTGAAACAGGCAGTAATATCCGGTCGCTCATTTCGTATGCTGTGGGTGTTACCTTACTCATCGTGGCGGGCTTCGGTATATTCAATATCCTGAACATGATGATTTACGAAAAGATGGACTCCATCGCCATACTCAAGGCCACCGGTTTCTCCGGCCGCGATGTGAACCGTATTTTCCTGGTCATCGCCCTGAGCATCGGTTTCTTCGGTGGACTGTTGGGGCTGCTGATTGGGTTTGGATTCTCCGTTATCATCGATAACATTCCCTTCGACACGGCAGCACTGCCAACCGTTAAAACATACCCGATAAACTATAGCCCAGTGTTCTACTTTATAGGTGGTTTCTTTTCTTTGATTACAACTTACTTCGCAGGCTACTTCCCTGCCCGCAAAGCCAGTAAGGTAGACCCTGTAGAGATAATAAGGGGCAAATAGGAACAGGACTTTCAGGTAGAAGAATGACAGGATGAGAGGGGGATTTGCAGGAAAAGAGCATTATACATATTTCATGCGCAGCACATACTCAAAGATTTAGTACATGCAGGACATAATACTGGAAGCAAGACATATCAACAAACAGTTTCATGACCCGGTAACGGTGCAGGTGCTCACCGACATTACCTTTTCTATTGCCAAAGGAGAGTTTGTATCTGTTACCGGTAAGTCAGGTTGCGGAAAGTCTACACTGCTTTACATCCTGTCAACCATGGATACGGACTATGATGGTGACTTGCTCATAGAGGGCGTGTCAATGACCGGGAAGAATGATGCGGCGCTGGCGCGTATCCGCAACGAGAAGATTGGTTTTGTATTCCAGTTTCATTACCTGCTCAACGAGTTTACAGTGCTCCGAAACGTGATGCTGCCAGGTATGAAGCTGAACAAGTATAGTGAGCAGGAAGTAGAGCACCGGGCCCTGGAGCGGCTGAAAATGTTGGGTATCGAACACCTGGCGCATAAAATGGCCTACAGAGTCTCTGGTGGCGAAAAGCAGCGGATAGCCATTGCCCGTGCCCTTGTCAATGACCCATTCATTATCATGGGCGACGAACCCACAGGCAACCTGGATGTAAAGAATAGTGAAATGGTTTTTAATATCTTTCAGCAGCTGGCGGAAGAACACAACCAGACACTACTGATTGTGACCCACGACCAGGGCTTTGCTGAAAAAACCGAACGTATCATAGAGATGGAAGACGGGAAAATTCTCCGGAATTAGAATGAATCTTTGTAAGTAGGAGCCGCAAAGGCACGAATAGTAGAAGCAGTACGAGCTTACTTGCGGAAAATCTTCGTGATGCTCCGGGCGGTAAGCAACACTACAACACCACTTATCGCAAATATTTTGATTAATGTCTGAGGGTCCCTTATGGAGCGAAACCGCGTACTTCCTTCGCTGATTTCGATATAGCCTATAGGAGTAAGCGCGATACCACCGGCACCGCCGGAACCTTCTTCTCCAGCTTTCTTACCGCCGCCGCCCCCAAAACCATACATCGCCTTAGAGACTGGTATAACAGTAATTCCATTCCGTTCTATAGGTTCACCATAAATTCGCGCAGCATTGGCTGCACCACCAAGTTTTTCGGCAATTCTTTCTACAAAAGAGCTGGATGCGCTGCTTTGGGTATCTTGATTTTCCATCTTGTCTTGTGGTTATATTTTAATGGTATTGGGAAGTATAGGAAGGGTGATTTTTCTAACGCTGTGAGATGAAAACGACCTGATTTGAATATAAGAAAAATTCAGGTGATAACCTGAAAAAGCCATTGTTTTAGTTGTAGGGTGAGCATGCTGTGTAGTTATCAAAGTAACAGATGATAAATGCTACTACAGTAGCAGATGTTAAAGTAAGACTTTACCTTTGCGGCTTGATTTAGCTTTTTTAACTCAGTTTCTTTTCGGCATGCATTTTACTTTTACCAAGTCAGGTATTTTTTTCTATAAAAAGCCTTTTCTACTAATGCTGTTTTTTGCCCTCACGCTGCTGGTTAACCGGCAGGCCGAGGCGCAGGTAATTTACCAGGGAGGGTCTAACGTGCAGCTGCTTTATGGCCGCGACCTGCAGCAATCCGGTGATTTGGCTACTATAACGTTGGAGCACTTTGGCTCCTATGGTGCCGTGGAGCAGTTTGTATTTGCCGATTTGTTTAATGATGTCAGCCTGGCGAGCCCGAACCTGTACATGGAGTGGTACCCGAAAGTGAGTCTGAGCCGCGCCACTGGCAAAAAGATTGGACTGGGACCGATCAGTGATGTGCTTTTGTCTGGTGGTATAAACGTTTTGTTTGGAGGCCCCGAAGACTTTTTTGTTTATACGGCGGGGCCTGCTTTCAAATTCCGGATTCCGGGTTCCGGTCTGCTGCAACTCGAAACATATTACCACAAGCAACTTGGTGAGGAGTACGATGGCACCTACCAGATTACCCCTAGCTGGGATGTTGTTTTACCTGTTTCGGAGAAAGTACACCTGAGATTCCGGGGTTTTATGGATTATATTGGTGACCGTGGGCCTGGCAGTACACAATACTTAACGCAGCCGCAACTCTTCCTGGACCTGGGGAACACCTGGGGCAAGCCGGGCAAAATGTACTTCGGTTCTGAGTGGCGCTACTGGAACAATGTGGCAGGCATTGAGGGGCTTGAGGAGTCTTTCCTGCAGGCTAACCTGCTCATCAGTTTATAAAGAACAGCCATAGCAGGGGAGAAGAAGCTCATTGCACCACAGGCTGCTGTGCCTGAGGGCGGGACAGCAGGAGAAAAGCTCCTTATTTTATATCCTTTTTCCTGAATTGCATGTCACCACTAAGCAACTCGTGCTGAAAGATTGAATCGTGCACGACACGGGCCTGTTTTCCTGCGTCTTTTGCTTTTTGAAAAAACAATTTGGCGACTTCCTCCTGGCCTGTTTCCTGAAAGTGATCCCCCATGTTGTGAAGCAGCATTTTAGTTTCTTCCAATCCGCGCATGGCCTGGTAGAGAATACTTTCTACTGATTCCGTCACTTCCGCTAAAAGCGTACTGATGGTGTAGGCATGCCCGGTGTGGCAGCGGAAACGTATCAGGTTGCCTTCAATCAACTTTGTTAAAGCACCATGGCAGTCCGGGCAGGTGAAGGGGGTAAGTTCTCCCATTTTGATGATGCCCATTTCGAAGGCATTGTCCTGCCGGGCGATGGTGATTTCAATCTTAAGCCTTTCCATATCCTCCTCTGAGACTTTCGGAGGGCCGGGTGCTACTTCTGTGGTTAAGGATACAAGTAAAGCTGCCAGTTCAGCAATCGGCACGATATGGTCCGCCTTCACAAATTCTAAAGCATTAGATGGCATGTCGGGGAAAGCCGCATCATGCGGGTCCTGAACAATTGCCTTACCGCCTAAGCGTTGTACCGACCATAGTCCTGAGGTGCCATCATCCAGATAACCAGACAGCACCGCCCCGATAACCCGGGGGCCATATACATAGGCTGCAGAACGAAACAGCGCATCGATAGATGGCCGGAAACGATTTTCTTTCGGTCCTTTTGTAATGGTTATTTTCCCCTCCTCCAACAGCATGTGGTGGTCGGGCGGTGCAATGTAGATGGTACCTGGTTTAATTTTTTCCCCATCTTTAGGGTGCTTTGCCTCAAGGGGAGAAAGCATGGTTATTATTTCAGGTAAGATGCTTTCCGTATGGGGCGCTACGTGCTGCACAATAAATATGGAAGCCGGAAACGCAGAAGGCAAGTGCTTCACAAACTCCAGTAAGGCTTTCACTCCACCGGCTGAAGACCCGATTACAATGATGTCTCTTTGTGAATTTTGCTTTTCAGCTGTGTTGTGTTTTGGCATGAGTTTGTTCTTCTGGCTGTTAATGTTCAAGGGTTTTCTTTGGTCTGGTGCAGCAGAATTCCGAATTGTTACTTAGTATACACTGCCATTTATACTGGTTCCATGAAACTCTGGTTTATGTGCTCATAACATTAGAATATTATCCTAAAATGTTTACTGCCTGATGTACACATGGAATGTAGATCCGACTCCAACCTCACTTTCCACTTCAATTCTGCCATCGGCATTCTCCACTATCCGCTTCACCATATAGAGGCCAACACCCGAGCCTTCCACGTGGTCGTGCAGGCGGCCGAACATTGTAAAGAGCTTGTTACCTTTACGCAAGTCCATGCCCAGCCCGTTGTCCCGGACTGAAAGAACGACGAAATCTCCTTCTAAATGGCAGTTGATCTCAACCCTCGGCGCGCGGTTGGGGGATCTGTATTTGATAGCATTAGATACTAAGTTATAGACGACGGAGCGCAGGTTCTTTTCTGAAAAGCGAATGGCAGGGCAGGCAGCTACATTTACGTCCAGTTGTGCTTTTGCCGCTTCCAATTGTTGGGCAAGGTCTAGTTTTACTTCCCGGATTACTTCCGAAAGATCTACCACAACAGCGTCCTGGTTATTCTCCTTTTGTAGCTTGGTTACATCCGTCAGGTGCTCAATCGTGCGCTTGAAACGCTCAACAGAACCCTCTATCATTCCCGTTACTCCCTCGAGTCCCTGTGATTCTATTACGTGAGAAGGCAGGGTATCTACGAGTATCCGCATGAGTCCTTCAATGTTGAAGATAGGTGCTTTCAGATCGTGGGAGGCCGCGTAAATAAAGTTATCCAGGTCTACGTTGGTGCGTGTGAGTTGCTCATTTGCGATGCTCAGATCCTCATTCGTTGCGGCCAGCTCTCTTGTAAGTTTCTGTAGAGCTGCCTCCTGTTCTTTGCGTTCGGTAATGTCAATGATGATAGAGGCCAGGCCCAGCAGTTCTCCACTTGACGGGTCTCTAATGGAAAAGCTATCATAATGCACGGTAATACTTTCACCGGTTTTAAAGTGGCGCAGACGAAACTCGCCTACCCAACGGTCTTTATCTGCCAGGGCAGGCAGCATTACCTCCTTTACAAATGCTTTATCCTCTTCATGAAATAGATCGGTAAAATTTAACTCTTCTACCTGTCCTTTTTCCAGACCTATCAGCTTCAGGCCAGCGGGGTTAATGAAGATACCCTTGCCATCGGGAGTAGCCAGTCCGATAAAATCGGTGCTGTTCTCTATCAGGGTTACCATGCGTTGCTGCTGCTGGGTTAGCGTTCGAAGCGCTTGATTTGACGCAGACAATTTTTCATTTGCCGCTTTCAGTTCCTCAGCCAGTTCTTGTGCCTGTTTTTCCCTTTTTTCAATATAAAGCCGGGCTTCCACCTGCTCTGTAATGTCATTCACAAGGGTATAAAATCCAGCCACTTTTCCATCTCTGAAATCAGGGACATAACTGGTCCGAATGTGCTTAACGAAATCCTCCCGGTAAGGCATTCTGCTTTCGAAGTCCAGTCGCTCTCCAGCCAGTGCCCGCTCAATGTATACTTTCACCCCCTGGTATGCCTTTTCCCCGACTACTTCCCGTACGGGTCGGCCCAGCAGCTCTTCTGGTTTTTGATTAAACCAGGCTTCGTAGGCCTTGTTTGCAAAGCGGTATTTCTCTTCCTTGTCCAGGTATCCAATCAGCACGGGCAGGGCATCCGTGATGAGCTTTAACTGTTCGGCCGTTTGTTCAACCTGTTGCCGGGCGTGCACCTGATCGGTCACATCGTGGGCAAAGACCAGCACCCCATCCACGTTACCTTCCTCGTTGCGGCGGGCTTGGTAAATAAAAGTCCAGTAAATCTCCTCCGGCGGGGCGCCCTCGTGGCGGGACAGCATCAGGGGTAGTTCCTGTGCCACAATGGTTTCCCCCGTCTCATAAACCTTGTTCAGCAAATCCGGAACGGGAGAGGCTACTACTTCAGGGAGTGCCTTTAGCAGAGGTTTTCCTAACAGCTCCCTTCCCGGAAAGATCTGCTGGTACGCTGGGTTAACCAGTTCAAACACCAGGTCAGGGCCGTCGAGAATGACAATGGGAGCGGGGGCCTGCATAAAGAGCTGGTGCAATTGATTGCGTTGGGCTTCTGTTTCGGCTTTAGAAAGCTGTAGTTCTTTCGTTCGCATCTGTACCTGCTCTTCCAGCTTTTGATTCAGGTTTTGAAGTTCTTTTTGCGTTAGAGAAATTTCTTTGTTGGCTGCCGCCAATTCTTTATTCAGCTCTTGCAGGGCCTGCTCCCTTTGCTCCACCTTTTGTCGGGACGTTACAAAATCGGTCACCTCATAGGCAAATACCATGATACCCTCTATGTTGCCGGCAAGGCTACTGATAGGCTGATAGGTGAAGTTGTAGTAATTGTGTCCCAAACCGCCGGTGTTTTCGTGGTCGAGCTGCACTTTCATCTCGTGTGCATGCACACTTACGCCGGTGCGGTACACCCGGTCCAGCAGCCCGAATATTGGTTGTCCGGCCAGTTCGGGCATTGCCTCGGCAATTGGTCTGCCCAACAGGGGGCGATCCCCAACCAACTGCTGGTAAGGTGGGTTCACCAGCTTAAAGACGTGCTGTGGTCCCTCAAAAATACAGATCATCGCCGGAGCCTGCATAAAGATGTTGTACAGCTTTTCCCGTTGCAGATCGGCTTCGGTGCGGGCAGCAACTAATTCTGCCCGGGTTATTGCCTGCTTTCCTTTACCTTTTGAAGGCTTCTGTTTGCGCTGTTCCAGTCCTTTCAGAGCTATCACCTGCTCCGTCACATCCTCCAACTTATGAATGATATATTGCACATTTCCTTCACCATCCGGAACCGGAGAAGTAGAGGCGTCCCAATATTTCTCCAAAAAGTTATCTGGCTGCTCCGGAAGGGAAATGTCATACCGCTGAATACCCAACAGCTGTGGTTGTTTATGCAGAAGAACCCACTCCAGTGTATGCCTTAGTTTTTCGATAGTGTCCGTATTGGGTAAGGTCGGATTTTTGGGAAATACTGAGAAAACAGATTTTCCCTGTATCTCTTCCCTTTTTTTTAATGTTGCCTTTAAATAAGTGTTACTGGCTGTAAGAATAGTGAAATCAGGCGAAAGAATCAGGTATGAATCGGGTATAGTCTCAAACACGCGGAGCAGTTCTGGCGAAAGAGAAGGGGCTTTTGTCATTTATTTGCTAGATTTAATCGTAGGGAGAGGCCAGCGCGACGTTTTATAAACTTAATAACGTGGTTGCCCAGGCCTTTGTTGACAAAGGTTGAGGTTAAAAATCAGGGAAATGATTGATTGTGTTTCCGGGGTCTGGCATTGAATTATTTGATACAAATTACAGCTTGAATTCCAGAGCATATAAAAAGCGAATGCTGGAGTCGGTAAATTGTAAATTTATAAAATAATGTAAGCAATTAATATGAAGGCATTATCTATTCTGTTTCTGATTACTTTCCTGGCGGTGTTAAACTCTACGAGTTTTGAGAGTCTTCCTCATGGTACTGCATATACGAAGAATGCATGGGAGCAGGATGGCTTCGAGACTGCCTGGGTGCAGACGCTGGATAAAAATTCGGCTGTAGATAATACTTATGCAGCCTCAGGTGATAAGTCACTCAGAATCTTCTTTCCGAAAGGGAAGTTCGGTCCTTCGGAAAGTGGAGGCCAGGCTAAGCTAATGCTGAAGCCGCAATCAGAATACTATACTTCCTATAAGCTGCGTTTCAGCGAGGACTTTAGTTGGGGAGGCAAACACGAGGGGGGCAAATTGCCCGGTCTCGCTGGTGGCGAGAACTGTAGCGGCGGGCAAAGCTGCGACGGAACCAATGGCTTTTCAGCCCGCTTCATGTGGAGAGAAGGAGGCAAGGCTGTACTATACCTATACCACATGGATAAGCCTGGTCAGTGGGGGGAGGATCACCCGCTAAAACACAAGGATGGGTCTGAGGTAGTGTTCCCAAAAGGAGCCTGGGTAAACCTGGTGGAAAGAGTGAAGGTAAATACGGTGCGCAATGGCCAGGCTAACAGCGACGGTGAGGTGCAGGTATGGTTCAACGGGGAAGAAGTGCTGCACCTCTCGGGGCTTCGATTTGTACAAAACAGTAATCAGGTAGATAACTTCTTTTTTTCCACTTTTCATGGAGGTGGTTCACAGGAGTGGGCTCCCACCCAAGACAGCTGGATTTGGTTTGATGATCTGATTGTTTCAGATGAGCCGGCAAAAGTATTTTAGCCTTAGAATTTATTTTAACTCTGACTGAAATCTTCTATTATTCGCGCATTTGTGCTGCTAAGAAAGAGAAGTATTTGGCTATCATCAGTTCATTCTGATTAGACCAAACAAAACTATCAGGATTTTCAAAAAAGCAGCTAGTAGTAAAAATCATCCGCATCGTCTGAAAAGTCGATGTCTTCGCCCAGCAGTTCATCTACTATGGGCTGTTGGGCTTCTTCATAAATCAATTCTCCCTTCAACAGGAATCTATTTGCATCCAGCATCACCTCATAAATAGGCGTGTGTATGTGTTTGGGTATTTTGTAAAGGCGGGGGTCATGTTTATCGAAAGGGGTGGGGACTTTCGAATTATAAAGGTAAGGGATAAGTGTTTTAGAACAGCTGATGGCAATACGATGCACTTCGTGCTCCTCAAAATACTCCTGCAGCCGTTCGTTTATATTCTCGAAGAATTCTACCGTTTCCCCCAACCGGACCCGGGATCCAGCGCGGGACTTGCCTTTTGTTTTGAGGTATTTTATCTGGCTCTTTCCCTGCTTTTTTCGCACCATGTAAGAACGGAATACCTTGTGATCGAAGTTAATGCCATTCTCAAAATAACCCATCGCACAATTCCCGGACTGTATAAGCACGATTACATAGTTCACCTGGGGTTCTTCCGCTGGTATATTTGTACCTGGAGGCGGGAGCACAATGGGCAGCCTGAAATACAGTTGTTCATTTCCTGCTTCGTCTGACAGCACCACCCTGTGTTTCTCCTTTTCATACGCAAACGCGAATCCACTGCTCTCTAAACGTTGCAGCACTTGTCTTGATCGTTCCTGAGATATATAACGGTTCATGGTTTTAAGTGACAAAACATGAAATTAAATAAAAGCACCTGTAATCTTATAGCTCCTGCTGTTTCTTTCTGAGGATGCTCAGGTTTTGCTGATATAAATGGATTTAAATAAAAAAGGTACAGGAGGGAATTTAAAGCAAAGACGCGGACTTCAAGTCCGCGTCTTTATTATATGGGTGGTAGTTTATGCTTAGAAAAGCTGTTGTGCAAGTACATTGTCGTGGCCGTACAGGTCATCTCTGAAATGAACGGTTCCATCGTCTTCTACCCAGGTAGTGAAATACACCAGGTATACTGGTACACTTTCCTCCAGGTCTACACGTTGTTGATTTCTTGACTTCATAGCGTTTTGTACGCGGCTTCTGTCCCAGCCGGCTTTATCCTGAAGCAGGTAAGTGGCCAGGTCGGCGGGGCGTTCTACACGCACACAGCCGTGGCTGAAATCACGGTCCCTTTCATCAAACAGATGATTGGCAGGCGTGTCGTGCAGGTAGATGGCTTGTTCATTCGGGAACATGAATTTCACACGTCCTAAGGAGTTTTTTGGGCCTGGACGCTGCCGGATACGGTAATCAAAGTTATGCTGCGTCATGGTGTTCCAGTTTACCCTGGTTACAGGCACCCGCTTTGCATTGGGACCAAAAGTGGTCACCATCTCCATGTTCCGGCTTTCCAGCCAATTGGTATTATTCTGCAGATGCGGCTTAATATCCTGCTCCACAATACTGTTTGGTACATTCCAGTAAGGGGCAAACATGAGGTACTGAATCTGATGGCTGAAAACAGGAGTGGAGTGCATTGTTTTACCGACTACTGCCTTCATCCGCATTGCTTCTTCTCCGTTTTCCATCACCGACACACGGAAGGCAGGAATGTTCACCATCACATAACGGTTATCACCTCCATTAGCGTCTAGTTCTTTTGGCAGCCATCTCCAGCGCTCCATGTTCAGCACAATCTGATCAATGCGCTCTTCTACGGGCACATTCAGGGCTTTATAAGTCTGCGGGCCCAGCACACCATCCACCACCAGCCCGTGCTGCTCCTGGAAATTAGTTACAGCGTCCTTTAGCTGCTGATCATATACATAGCGTGCAGAATCCTGCTCATTTACCTGCTGCTGCTGCGGCAACAGGCGCCTCCGCACGTCCAGCACTACTGCTGATGTGTCGTTTAGCTTTATTATACCTTCGCCCTCTACTTTAGGCCAGCCGCCATTTTCCTGTATCTGGCGGTACTGCACCAGGGCGTCGCGCAGTTTCAGGTAGCCCTCGTGCAGGGCCTCAAACTCGTAGTAGGGATAGGAACTTTCTCTTTCCTGCAGAATAGTCTCCAGCGCCTTGTTCAGCTTGATTTTATTACGTTTTACCTCCCACTCGATAGATGCCGTACTATGTGGATCAACCGCCCCTTTGTAAAAGTCGGAGGCATAATTAAAGTAGGAAGCTGTCAATGCCAGGTCTAGTTCCTGTTTCTTTTGCTGCTTGGTTTTGCCCGATGCAGGTATGGCTTCATATGCTCGGTACATTTCCTGCAGGTCTATCGCGTTATAGTCTGCGGCACGAAGGCCTTCTTTGTGTGCTTTATCAATCACCTGGATCAGCTTATGTGCCTGTGGTACCAGTTGGTTGTTTTTAAACCAGGCCAGTTGAAAGTTGCGATCCTTGTAAAACTGCTTCACCAACTCGATTTGGTGCCTGTACTCGCTTTCGTTTCCAATATATTCCTGTATATAATCGCTGTCGAACTTAGCCTTTTCGTTGCCGTCGGCAGCGTGAAGCGTACTAATTGCTGTAGGTAGAGTGCTGTAATTCGCTAATGCCAGGAACGGCAACAGCAGCAACAGTAAGCTTAAAATATATTTTGGTAAGGGTGTATGGGTAGGTGCTTTGTTCATTTGTTTTTTTCTCTCGTATTTTATTTAGCGCTAGGACCCTGCACATCACTCGGGATATAAAACTGTGCGGAATGATTCAACAAGAGTTCTATACTTGTATATACAAACATCAAGCCGTAAAAGTTTGATTTTCCGTTGTGGAGAGGGTGAGGTTGTGGTAGCAGGGAAAGGGGGAGCAGGGTTTTACACAGAGTCTACCGATGTATGAGTTGAACTCGTGCTGTTAATTGTTTAAAGTGCTGAAATAGCATGTAGGTAAAACAGCAAGAGTTATGCATATAATCAGCAGGAGCCAGATTTTGTTGTGTCAGGCACTTCCCCATATTTAACCTTATCTCAGAATATTCGTTTTTGCCATATATAAACAACTGCCTTATAATTATTTACAGTTGTTATTGATTGTTTCTACTTAAAAAGGAAAACAACTATGGAAAGATTTTTAGGAAACTACAGCCCACACCTCTTCGCTGTTTTACGAATTGTAGCAGGACTCATGTTTGCCATGCACGGTACCCAGAAACTGTTTGGCTGGCCGGGAGACGGCAACACCGTGGACCTGGTATCGATGATGGGGCTAGCGGGTATCATCGAATTTGTTGGTGGGCTAATGATAGCTTTTGGCATATTTGCCAGCTGGGCAGCCTTTATTGCCAGTGGTCAGATGGCAGTGGCCTTTTTTATGGCGCACGCCCCACAAGGCTGGAATCCTTTGGAGAATGAGGGAGAGAAGGCTGTGCTTTACTGTTTCCTGTTCCTGTACATTGCCGCGCACGGGGCTGGCATCTGGAGTTTTGATGCTGCCAGAAAGAAAGGAAGCAGGCATGAGGCAGTTGCGCATCACAGGTAAGCGATCCCTTAATTTAGCTCAATTTTCGTACAGTAACGTTGATTCGTACATGCAGTTCGAATCAACGTTACTGTACGAGTTGTCTTATGTTTAAATTCTTGTGTCTTTCTACTTTTGTCACTTTACTCCACCGCTACTCCCAGCCACCGCCGAGGGAGCGGTACAGGTCAATCACGGCAAGAAAGATTTCTTTTCGGGTGTTCGCCTTGCTTAGTTCGGCTTCCAGCACACTTCCCTGGGCCGTTACTACTTCAAGGTAAGTGGCGTAGCCGGCCATAAATAATTCGTTGGAGGTGCTCACCGCGTTGGTGAGCACTTCTGCTTCCTGCTCCCTGAGTGCATAGGCTTTCTTGTAATTTTCTACCTTTTGCAAATTAGTGACCACCTCCTGGTATCCCGTCAGAATGCTTTCCTGATAGGAGTAAAAGGCTTCCTTGTTCATCGCTACATTGCGGTTGAATTCTGAGCGGATAACTCTGTTCTGGAAGATAGGGGCTGTTATTCCACCTAAAAGACCCATCACCAAAGACTCCGGCGTGTTGAAGATGGAAGGAAGGTGGCGCGTATGCACTCCAGCATAAGGCGTGATGGTGAAAGTGGGAAGAAAAGCTGCCCGAGCCGCCTCCAAATCAGCTTTGGCGGCGATTAACTCCAGTTCTGCCTGCTGTATATCCGGTCTGCGGAGCAACAGGTCGGAGGGAATACCGGCATCGACTATAACGGGCAAATGCTGTAGCAGAATGGATTCACCCCTGGCGATGGGCTGCGGATACCTTCCTAACAGAAGATTCAGTTGGTTCTCCAACTCTATAATCCGTTGCCGTTTTTCGAAGCCCAGACTCTGTGTGCGCAGCAACTGGGCATGAAACTGCTGCACGGCCAGTTCGGTGGCTCTGCCGCCTATCTTCTGTATTTTAATAATTTCGAGGGCAGTTTCCTGTAACTCTATGTTCTTTTCAATCGCCTCCAGTTCGTTGTCGAGGCCCAGCAGCTCATAATATAGCCTTGCTACTTCTGCCACCAGAGTAGTGGTGAGCAGGTGCTGTCCTTTTTCCGAAGCGATAAAACGGGCGTAGGCGGCTTTTTTCCTGTTCTTGAGCCTACCCCACAGGTCAATTTCCCAGGTGCTCTGGAGGCCCAGAAAATGATTTTGGGTTTGGGTTACTGTGTTCCGGTCGCCATAGATGGTGCCGCTAAGCAAATTGTTGTATATGTTACCTGAACGGGCTCTGAAACGGGCATCAAGCGAAGGCAGCATCGCTCCGCTGGCAATGTTATAGTTTGCCCGGGCCATTTCAATTCTTTGGATGGCTGCCAGCTGATCAGGGTTGTTTCGGAGTGCTGTATCAATAAGCCCCACCAAGTGCTTATCATTAAAGAAGGTCTTCCAGGGCACATCCCCAAGGCTTGTGCTATCGGTGCTGTTGCTGAAAGAGGCAGGCATTTTTGTCGTGGCTGGTAGTTGTGGAGCCTCTGGCGGCTCAAAGACCTTACAGCCTGTTAGCAGCGACAACAGGAAAAAGAAGCATATATATTTACTTAAAGGTTTATCAAATGACATATATTGTTTTAACTTAATTATGGGATACAGATACTTCGATCTCTTCTGTAATAGGTTCCGGCTTCTTTTTGAGTTTTTTCTTACCCATCATGCCGGCAAAAAGAACATAAAGTCCTGGAATCAGGAACAAGCCGACGATGGTACCGATGAGCATGCCTCCGGCTGCGGCCGTACCGATGGACCTGTTACCCAAGGCACCGGCACCACTGGCCACGCACAGCGGGATAAGACCGGCAATAAAGGCAAAGGAAGTCATCAGGATAGGGCGGAGCCTGGAATAAGAACCTTCTACGGCCGCCTCCAGTACCGACAAGCCTTCCTTACGCCGTTGCACGGCAAACTCCACAATCAGGATAGCATTCTTCCCCAGCAAACCAATCAGCATAATCAGCGCTACCTGGGCATACACGTTGTTCTGCAGCCCGAGCAGGTGCAAGGCTGCAAAGGCTCCAAACACACCGGCAGGTAAACAAAGAATGACAGGCAGCGGGAGCAGGAAACTTTCATACTGGGCAGCCAGCAGCAGGTACACGAACACAAGGCAAATGATGAAGATATAAATGGCTTCCTGGCCGGATGATACCTCCTGCCGCGTCATGCCATACCAGTCGTAGGTAAAGCCTCTTGGCAGGGTCTCCGCGGCAACCCGTTCAATGGCCGCAATGGCGTCACCGCTACTGTAGCCGGGGGCAGGGCCTCCTTTTACTTTTGCGGAGGTATACATGTTGTGGCGGGAAAGCTGCTCCGGCCCATATACTCTTTCCATGCTGATGAAGGAAGAATAGGGCACCATCTGGCCCTTGTCGTTTTTCACCTGCAGTTTCAGTACATCTTCCGGCCTTGCGCGGTAGCTGGGGTCGGCCTGCACCATGACATCATACATCTGTTCAAAGCGCACAAAATCTGAAACATACAAGCCACCAATCAGGGTTTGCAGGGTACTCATGGCCCGGTTGATGGTGACACCATTCTTGGCGGCCATATCCTGATCCATATGCAGCATGTACTGCGGGAAATTTGGGTCAAAATCTGTAGCGGCATGGGCAATCTCGGGTGACTTTCTCAGCTCGGCGATAAACTCATTTGTCACCTGGGCCATACGCTGCAGGTTACCGCTGCCGGTGCGGTCAAGCACCTTCATCTGGAAACCACTGGAATTACCGAATCCCGGCACAGTAGGAGGAAGAAAAAAATCTATCTGTGCATCCGTAATATGCCTGGTTCTTTCCTCCAGCTTGCGGATGGTTTCATGAATGGGCTCTTCCCGTTCGTCCCAGGATTTCAGGTTTACCATACCCATACCGTAAGAGGCGCCCGATAAGCCGGTGGAGAGATTGTACCCCGCCAGCGAGGTAAAGGACTCTGCCACTTCAATGGTTTTCGTTACCTGGTTAATGTTGTCCAGTACGCGCTCTGTTCGCTCTACCGTGGCACCGGCAGGCGTTGTCACGTCCAGGTAGATTACGCTTTGGTCTTCTGTGGGGATAAAACCTGTTTGCAGCACTGCGCTGATGCCCCAGGTTGCTGCAAAAAAGACAAGCAACATGGCAACAGTAATCAGCCTGCGGCTGGCCAGGAAAGCGACGCTGCCTCTGTACTTCATCGCAAAGGCATTGTAGCCACGGTTAAACCCGCCGAAGAAGCGCTGCATTATGTTTTTCTTCTTTTTCCCGTGATGGGTGTTGCGGAGCATAAGGGCACACAGCGCAGGTGTGAGCGTCAGCGCATTAACACCTGATATCACAATGGCAATGGCCAGCGTAAGCGAAAACTGACGATAAAATATACCTATCGGCCCCGACATAAAAGCCACCGGCACAAACACTGCTGACATCACCAGGGTAATGGCAATAATGGCGCCGCTGATTTCATGCATGGCAGCAAAGGTGGCTTGCCGTGGCGGCATATTTTCCTCCTCCATCTTGGCATGCACCGCCTCTACCACCACAATGGCATTGTCCACAACAATACCGATGGCCAGCACCAACGCAAATAAGGTGAGCAGGTTGAGGGAGAAACCCATCAGCTCCATAAAGAAGAGTGTACCTATCAGGGCCACTGGCACGGCCAGTGCCGGTATAAGCGTAGAACGGAAATCCTGCAGGAAAATGAACACCACGATGAACACCAGAATGAATGCCTCCAGAAGCGTTGTCAGCACGTTTTGAATGGACGCATCCAGAAAGCGGGAAACATCATACGTAATCTCATAATCCATACCGGGAGGGAAGGTGTTGGCTTCCAGCTCCACCATCCGTTCCTTCACCCGCTCAATCACATCCCGGGCATTTGAACCTGGCCGCTGCACGACCATGAGCGCGGCCGCCGGCTGGCCATCTGTTTTCGAGATACGCCCATAGTTCAGATTCCCTAACTCTACATCCGCTATATCTCTCAGGCGGAGCACAGAGCCATCGTCATTGGCTCTAATTACCAGGTTCTGGTACTGCTCCGGCTCTTCAAATCTACCCGTGTAGCGCAGCACATACTGCAGCATCTGAGGGGCTTTTCCTGAGCTTTCCCCTATCTGCCCGGGAGCGGCCTCTACGTTCTGGTTCTGAATTGCCAGGATTACCTCGTCAGTGGACACCTTGTAGGCCGTCATGCGGTCAGGCTTTAGCCACACCCGCATCGAGTAGTCTTTGGTGCTCATGATTTCGACAAACCCGACGCCGTCTACCCTCCGCAGTTCCTGCAGTATGTTCAAGTCAGCGAAGTTGTAGATGAACTTCTCGTCCAGCTCAATGTCCTCGCTCATCACGTTGATGTAGAGCAGCAGGCCTTCCACCTCTTTTTCCACTGTAACCCCGGCTTTGATTACATCCTCCGGCAAGTCACTTACAACTGTTGTTACCCGGTTCTGTACTTCTACTGCTGCCTGATCCGGATCGATACCGGCCTCAAAGTAAATTTTGATACCTGCCGTTCCCCTGTTACTGGATACAGAAGACATATACATCATGCCCGGCACACCATTGATAGCTTTTTCTAAGGGAGTGGTCACCGTGTTTGCCACCACATTGGCATTGGCGCCACGGTACTTAGCCCTTACCGAAACAGTAGGCGGAGCTATATCAGGAAAAAGGGCAACAGGTAAGGTGAAAAAAGCAAGCAATCCCAGTAAGGTTATAAAAAGGGATATAACAAGGGAGAGTACCGGTCTTCGTATAAAAATATCAAACATTCTATCTAATTCTAATAAGCTATCGTCTCTTAATTCATTACAATGTGGCCGCAATCAGACTATCCATGCCCACCAGCCTTGGCGTAATCTGCATGCCACTCTCAATACTTTGAATCCCCTCCAGTACAATCCTGTCACCGGGCTTCAGCCCGGACTCCACTATGTAAAAGGAAGAGAAGCGGGTTTGGGGTACAAAACTTTTCATGCTGACCTGGTTTGTGGAATCAACCAGAAAGACATAGTTTTTATCCTGAATTGAAAAAACAGCTTTCTGGGGTACCAGGATGGCATCTTCCACCGCATTAGACAAAACAATGTTACCCGAGGCACCATGTTTCAATGTCTTGTCAGGGTTCGGAAAACGGGCTCTGAACGCGATAGAACCGGTACCTGACTTGAACTCACTTTCCACGGTCTCAATATTTCCTTCGTAAGGGTAGGGGCTGCCATCAGCAAGGATTAACCTCACTTTGTTGTTCTTCTTCTGAGGGTCCTCTGCCTGTATTTTTATGTACTGCAGGTATTCGTTTTCAGAAACATTAAAATAAACGTAGATGGCGCTGATATTAGAGGCAGTGGTTAGCAGGGAACCATGATCTATCAGGCTGCCGGTTCTATGCGGTATGCGGTCGATGATCCCGTCAAACGGTGCCCGTATACTGGTATATGACAATTTAATGGATGCATTGGAGATGGTGGAGCGGGCCGCTACGATTCTGGAGTTGGCGGCGTCGAGCTTGGCTTTGGCTACATCAATCTCAGTTTTGGAGATCACGTTTTTTTCTACCAGCATCCGCAGCCTGTCGATTTCCAGCTTTATCCCTTTTGCTTCTGCGAGGGCGCCTTGCAGGTTTGCCCGCGCCTTCGCCAGCTCTTCTTTGTATTCCTCATCATTGAGTTTGAAGAGCAGCTGGCCTTTTGTTACTTCCTGTCCTTCGTCTACATACACCTGCTCCAGGAACCCCTGCACCCGCGCCCGAAGCTCTACATTCTGGACCGCCTGTATATCGGCAACATATTGATGATGCAGTACTGTGTCTTTCGCAATAATTTGTGTGACAGGAAATACCTGCTCTGATTTTCTTTCATTAACCACCTGACTTTCGGCCGAACACCCCGCTGTAAAAAGTGCAACAAGTAAAAAAAGAATGGTAGGAAAGGCCTTTGTCTTGTTCTTCATAATTAGCTATGTGGTTATAAGCGGTATTCAGAGGTTTGTTGGTTGCTTATGAGACAGCAACAGGGACAGAAATCTACACCAGGGCGGTATATTCGAAGTTATATGAAGCCTTACATCCAGAAGATGCAAGCTTATTAAGATGATATATAACTATTTCAAGCCTCTATTTGACTGTTTGCAAAAGCAAAGCCAACCTCTAAATCCCAGAAACATTAAAGAGATATTAAAATAAACGTCAATTAGCGTTTATTTGTTCATCATAATGTATCAAATATAAGAAATAATGTAGGTTATGGCAAGGTACTACATAAATAGTATAATATGTAGATATAAAGCTGTCGCTATGAATATTAGAAGAAGCTGCACCCGCTGCTGGCTTTTAAGTATGACTTTTTAAAGATAATGTCATTTTTTTGTCGTTTATTCCTGATGCAGAAATGTCAGATAATAGCTATTTCTTTTGCTTAATATTTTAGCGTTCCGGGGTTGAGAACGTTTTTTTCTAAAAAAGACAAGCCACTCTCAGTTTTGAGAGTGGCTTGTCTGAACATTAACTGCAAACAGATTTACATACCCGGCTGCAGCAGCTGGTTAAAGAAAGGCACCAGTTCCTGAGCCAGCACATCATGCTCTTCCACGCTTGGGTGCCCGGTGCAACCACTTGCCTGCATCGGCTGAAAGAAATGTAAGGCAACCGGTTTGTCAGCAGGATATCGGGCATCAATTTGTGCTTTTACCTCTGTCAGCGCGTTTTGCAGGGTCAGTCTGTTGTTACCGTTCACCATCGGGCTGCTCAGCAGAGCAATCCGGGCCTGCGGATACTTTGATTTTACCAGCTGCACAAACTTTACATATTCGTTTATGAAACGCGTGCTGTCAAATGGTAGTCTTTCTCTTTTGCCGTCGCCCTGGCTGAAATCGTTTGTGCCTAAGGCTATGCTAACTACCTGCGGTGTATAGGTGCCAAAATTCCAGTGTTGCGGGTTGTTGTCCTGGAAATCAATTTTCTCATACACCTGTGGCATCGCCGGGCCATCGCTGTTCCAGTTGCGGTAAGCGCCAATGCCGCTCACGCAGCTGACAATATAATTGGCACCCACTGCTGCTGCAACCCTGGGGCCGTAAGCCATCAGGGCATTGTGCTGGTCGTGGTACTCGCCGGTGCCACAAGGTACCTCAGACGGATCGGCAGCCGCACCACAGGTAATACTGTTTCCTATAAACTCAATAACCGGGGCGGCAGGTTTTTTTATTGCGCTTACGTTTTTGCCGGTTACTTTCTCTATTGCAATGGGGCCGGTATGGGCTTCGGTTGCTTTATAAACCCAAACCGTATGCTTGCCGCCTGTGGGCGCTTTAATTACAATGGGGTCTGCTGAGTCACCGGAGACTCTGATTCTTTTCTGATATACCCCGTCCAGCTCATACTGCAAATAATTATGCCCGTTGCCATTCGGTATGGAAGCAAAAATCCGGCTTTCGTTTCCTTCGAAGGTATACCCAAAGTGCACCGCAGAACTTATCAGTTCCAGGTTCTGAGCTAAGTTTAAGGTATGCCTTCCGTAGGGCTGCAAAGCAGTTGCCGGTAACGCATCGATTGCGTGTTTGCTGCTATTGGTAGAGGAACAGCTTAAGCAGAACAGGACGGCAGCTGCAGCCAGGTGTGTGTATTTTACTTTCATCTTGAAGTTTGACTACTACTAACTGCATGCAAGATGCACCGCATTCTTTGGTGTTACAATGCTTTTGTAGCGAATTAGCTTAAGCACCAGGTGCAGTCATGCTAGTAATAGCCATTTACTCCCTGTCTCCTGAAGTAAAAAAGAAGAGTCTTTAATTTATTACCAGATGGCAGGACGGGCAGGAAAAGTTCTAACAAGGAGGTGCTACTGCCGTACAGAAAGGTGCAACAATATATTTTACGACAACACTTATATATTATATATACTATGGCAAACGAAACAACATTTTCAAAAACATATACGATAGGCGGAGACCTCACCGTGAACAGGATGGGGTATGGTGCCATGCGCATCACTGGAGAGGGCATCTGGGGACCACCAAAGGACCACGATGAAGCGATACGTGTGCTGAAGCGATCGGTAGAACTCGGTATCAACTTTATAGACACGGCAGACAGTTATGGTCCCCATGTTTCGGAGGAGCTGATTGCAGAAGCATTGTACCCTTACCCTGAGGACTTGGTGATTGCGACGAAAGGAGGCCTTACACGCACCGGCCCTAATGTATGGCCTATCAATGCAGACCCTGATTACCTGCAAAAGGCATTAGAGGGAAGCCTGAAACGACTAAAGCTAGACAGGATAGACCTGTACCAGCTGCATCGGGTGGATCCGGAGGTTCCCTACGAGAAAACGCTCGAATTCCTGCAACGGGTACAGGAGGAAGGGCTGGTGAAACACATCGGTCTTTCAGAAGTAACGGTGGAACAGATAGAGGAGGCGCAGGAATATTTTGACGTGGTATCGGTGCAGAATAAGTATAGCGTCGACTTCAGAAAATGGGAGGATGAAGTGGAGTATTGTATAGAAAATGACATCGCTTTTATTCCCTGGAACCCGATAAATGCCGGTAATGTAGGTGCTTTAGAAAAGCTACAGGAAATAGGGCAGAAGTACGATGCCTCTGCGCACCAGATAGCCCTGAGCTGGCTCCTGCACCGGGCCCCAAACATCCTGCTTATTCCCGGTACATCCAAAGTGAAGCACCTCGAAGAAAACTATAAGGCGCTGTCGATTTCTTTATCTGAAGAAGACCTGGAGGAACTGGATGAGATAAAGCAGTCGGAAAAATAAGGCTTTCCAGCTTTATTCAACAGTAGCAGAAATTTACTATAAAGAAGCGCCGTCCTGATAATAATTGGGGCGGCGCTTTTTTGATCTATAGCAATGTATTTTAAGTATTGCCGGGTACTGTAATAATGATCAAACTTTAAATTAAAAATGTAGTATTTAAGTTTAATGCTGCTAGTAAGAGTGTATGTGAGAATACAGGGAAGCTACACGTGCAAACAACAAGGTTCATTCACCAGAAACCTCTGTATACGACCAGATCTATTGCTGATCTGAAGACGCAAAACAGACATCTCCTTAATTCCGAATCATGAAAATCAATTAATCACAAACATAAAATTCAAGACCATGAAAAGATTAAACTGCCGTGACGCCGGTTTTGACTGCGATGGTGTTTTTCGTGCTGAAACCGATGAAGAAGTACTAAATCAGGCAAGCCAGCACGCACGTGAAGTGCACGGTGTAACAATAACAACAGAGCAGGCAGCAGAACTAAGAACGCTGATTAAAGACGAGGGTATAAGAAACGGAGTCCATTAAGCAGGTAGCAAGTATTATTGTCATATACTTTAGTTAAATTATACTGTAAATAAACGCTGCTACCATGACGCTCCTTAAAACAGTATGTAAAACAACAGATGAGGTAATTACGGCCCTTGACAATATTATTCAGCAAAGTATCAGCACCAACGACAGGGCAGGATATTTTGCTGTATTATACTACCTCGTGACCTGCCGTGTGAAGGAGGAAATCATCCATCATGAGTTTGATGATGGACCACGTATGGAGCGGCTCGATGTTTTATTTGCAAACCGTTACCTGGAGGCATGGCACCTCTGGAAGGAAGGCAGACAGCCAACGGCTTCGTGGGGAGTTGCTTTCAGAAGCGCTACGCTTGCTCCGGCTATCATCCTGCAACATCTTCTATTGGGCGTAAACGCACACATTAACCTGGACTAGGTATCGCAACCGCTGAGACGATGAAAGGCCAGCACATGCCGCTCATTAAAGGAGACTTCGACAGGATAAATGCCATACTCAAGGCAATGGTGGATAAGGTGCAGGACAACCTGGGAAAAGTGTCTCCGCTGATGGGCTTGCTGGATATGTACAGTAAAACGCACGATGAACTACTGGTTGGTTTTAGTATAGTAGCGGCCAGGGAAGGTGCCTGGCTATTTGCACAGGAACTGAGTTATAAGACAGGTGATACTTACCAGGAGTGTATACTTAACCGCGACAGACGAATAGCTGGTTTAGCCAGGCGCCTGGCAAGCCCTTCCAGCTACTTTATGAGGCTGGTCCTCAAAACCATCCGTGCTTCTGAATGGCGAACTCCTGCGGCCAACATTCAACTCCTTAAAATTAGCTGAGGTAACGCCGACTGCAAATTCGCTGCACAAAAGTTTGAGATTGTAAATTCAGAACAGCTAATAAAAGTTAGTGAGATAGGGTGCGAACGGAGCACATCAGCAAAGTCTTTAAATTTTCAAAAAAAAATTTTGCTGCGGTGTTAGATTCCATATATTGTATCGTTAAAACAATATATACCTATGTACAAGCTTAAACAACTTCTGATTTTGTGCCTGATAGCAGGCGCACTGGTATCATGCGGCAAAGAAACTGATCCAGAACCGGTATCAACTGCAGAACAGGACTACCTTCCAACCACAAAAGGATCTACCTGGGAGTACGGGGGGATTTCGCCCTACACCTTAACTGCTACGGGGGAAACCAAGGTCATCAATGGTAAAACCTTTCACGTGATGGAGACGACAGAAGGCACTGAGAAAAGAAAATCCTATTTATTGAAAGAGAAAGGAGTCTACACGGGAATTGGTATGCATCCTGAGCTGGGAGACGTGGAAATTGCCATCTTAAAAGAGGAGACGCCAATTGGGAAACCCTGGGAGCAGACAAATACCATCAATGGAGTAGAGACTAAGATGACTTTGAGCATTGTTGCGAAGGGCGTTTCTAAAACGGTAGAAGGTAAAACATATCAAAACGTAATTAACGTGAAAATGGAAACTTCCTATATTTTCATGGGTATAGAAATAGATTCAGACGTTACTACCAATTACTACTTTGCCAAAGGCGTAGGAATTATATTGTCAGATTTTGGTGCTATGGGGCAGGTTCCCTTGCTGACCTACGATGTTAAATAAACCCTTTACCCGCTCTGTCTGTTTTACTGGCCTACAGTAAAACAGTGAGGACTGATATCTATTACAAACAAAAGGCAATGGCATTAAAAGGCTGTTGCCTTTTCTGTTTGTAAAATAGACTGGCTGTTTCGGATTTGTAATCCGAAACCTCTGAGAAGCGGATTTGTAATCCGCATTACTGAAGCAGTATAATATCAAGCAAGCCTTTCTCACCTGCATAGTCTCTGGCAGAGGAATAAAGGTAATGCTCCGGCTCAGTGGCTATTTCTGCCTTTACGGGGTTTTGGTGGATATACTCGAGTTTCTGTTCCAAAAAAGCATTTGAATGGATCTCTTTGGCTTCGTTCCCTTCTTGCCAGAATTTATTTTTCTGTATTTTAGCGTCACGGCTTCCTGCAAAGGCAAAACGATCTAAAAGCCAGACGCGCCTGCTTTCAGGCTCTTGCTGAATGGCGTTGATGATTACTTTGTTTGTGTACTTCTTGAAGTCGCGAAGTACATCAGATAAGGAACTACCTTCTTTAGCTGAGGCAATGAAATGAATATGATTCGTCATCAGGCACCAGGCGTAGAGCTCGAGTCCTTTCTCTTTCTGACAGTAGCGGACAGACTCCAGCAGCAGATGCTTATATGTAGGGCGTGTAAATACATCCACCCAGTCTACCACCGTCAGTGTCAGGTAATATAAATAGCCGGGATGTATGCGGTTTTTGAGGCCCATGCATTAAAATTTCTAAATCTGGCGGAACAAAAATACAGTCAGCAGATTGCGGATTACAAATCTGCGTCTCCATAGTTTCGGATTATAAATCCGAAACAGCTTTACTTAATTTATGCTGCCACTCTTCTAAAAAGACTTCTGCGTTATTCCATAGCAACAAGCGTATCGGCTAAATCAGAAAGAGTAGGGGCCGATAACTCCGGCGCCGGGGCTAGCGGGTAAAGCACCTGGCCAGGCCGGAATATAAAGGCCGCGCGGGCACCGGCACGTAGCGCGCCGGCCATATCCCAGCCATGGGCAGCCACCATCATTACCTCTTCCAGCTTTACACCCAGCTTGTCTGCCGCAAATTGGTAAGGGCTGGGATGTGGTTTGAATTTCTCCACGGCATCCACACTTAGTGTCGCTTCAAAAAAATCTTTCAGGCCTGCTTTCTCCAAGTGCGGTACACTTGATTTAGCGGGAGAGTTGGTAAGGGTTGCCATTCTGTACCCCGCTTTCTGCAGCTTTTGTAGGCCTGGGATCACATCGGGGTGTGGTTGTGTTTCCTTCACCATCGCCACCAGTTCTTTTTGCTTCTCCTCTGATACATTCTGCCCTATTATGGCTGCCGTCATACGCATTACTGCCTGGCCTACTTCACTGAAGCTGTGATAGGTATCCGTTACATTTTCTACCAGGGAATACTCCAGTAGCTGCGCGAACCAAAGCTTAAAGGCCAGTTCATTTTTGAAGGCCTTGTTTACAGCCTCCTGCATGTCAGACATGTCAAGCAATGTTTCGTTTACATCAAAAAGCAGTAAGGCTGGTCGTTTATTGGAAGTGTTTTGCATCTGGTCTTTATTAAGGAGTTGTATAGCTTTCGTGTCTGCATACGCTGCGCAGACCCTTTAAGTGCTTTTTTTAAGATTCAAATTTTGTAATGCACAAGCCTGCATATTGAATCATATAAACTCATTTGCTATTATTTTTTGTATCTGAAACGAACCTACCCCTATCCCCTCCAAGGCTAATCTTGTAGGGGAAGAACAAAAAGAATCAAAAGCACAAAAACCAACTGTCATTCTGGAGGAATTTTGGTAGAAATAGAGGGCTCCTACCCCCGGGAGGTTAAGCTTTTGCGGCTTGCCCACAAGATCCTTTCAGGATGACAAAAAAGGAAGAAGTACTTGCGAATTTTAGTTATTATAAAGCCTCTGAATTTTTCCCTACAAGATGAGCTCCAAAGAGGGGAATCTTCCTTCCAGGTCAAAATTACCCTCTTGGGAGGGGTAGGGGTGGGTAATCAACGGTAGCGAAATAGTGAAATGTAAGAATCGCGATTGGGTTAAACAAATTGCACAATGCTGGATATCTTCCCGATGAGGCTTTTTTGAAAGGTAAAGGTGTAGTGGGGGGAATGAAAGTACTGCTATTCTTCGTCGGTAACTGATTTTGCAGCTTCAATGGCTGATTTTAATTTACCTGATGCATTCATCTTTATTTCACTGTCTTCCAGCACCTCAGAGTCAGATACCAGATTTGTATTCATATAAAAGCTATAACTAACATCATCCCCCTTTCTGATCAGGTCAATCAGGTTTTTGCCCATCTCTTTGAAATCAAGCTCAGCAGGAATACTAATGGTCGTGGAGCCTTTTGCTGGGATGTTTACCGTACCTGGCTTGCTTCCTTCTACTGCTTCATTATTATCCAGCTGTACCGCGTAGTACATATCCCGGAAGCCAAAAGAAAAGGCATTCTTATTTGTTACAACAATGTCAGTTTTAAGGGTGGCGCCGGAAAAACCGACATCCTCAAGGCCTATATCTGCTACCTGTATTTCCGGCGGGCGTATCAATGGCAGTCTTTTCTCTATATCGAGGTCAAGTTTATCTTTCGGTATGATAGTCATGTCAGTGTAAATAGTAGCATCAACTCTGTAGTTGGCACTGTCCTCCCCCTGTTGCTCCAGGTTGTTAAGCACAGACTGAAGTTTATCATAGTAAAGCGTCAAGGTTAAGGAGAAGGCGGTGCTGTCACTAGCCTCAATCTGAAGGGAATCCGGGTAGGTGGTTCTGGCTATTTCGTTATCTTCAATATAGATAACATAGTGCAGGCTGTCGATACTGATACCCACAGGAGCGGGATTATCTATGACCATGCTCATCATCATGTCAGCCTTGTTTGCTGTAAGATTGGTCACCTGGATATTGGCAAGTTGTAATTCAGGCACTACATAGTCAGCCACTTCTTTGTCGGAGCTTTGAAACTTGATGACCGTGAAAATAATACCAGCAAGCACAAGAACCCCGAGTACCAGAAATATTGCCTTTTTAGTGCTCATGTTCGGATTGTATAAAAGTGCAGAAGAGGGCACAAGCTGTTACCCCATTCAGAAAATATAAATTTATACTTACGCGAACGAGGTTGCCGGTCCTGGTAATACTTTGTATTTCAGTATTTTGTGTGAGCAGATTGGTTGTTAATACTGAATTTTGAAAATAACTACGGAAATGTATCTTTAGCAGGAAAAGCAACTCCTGAACCTCCTCCCGCCAAATTAATTATTGTAATACTTCCCGTGTTATGACAATAGCTTCAGTATAGGGTGCTATATTTATAACTTGAAAAGACAAATAATACGATCAATGAAAAAACCAATCCTTTACGCTTTCGCCTTCTTATGGATATTGTGCACCATGGCCGGGTGTGGCAAAGATGAAGAACCCGTAGAACTGGAAACAGTGGTGAGCATTACGGTGAAGAATGCAGCAGGCAGTGCCGAAGCAAACCGTGATGTGTATCTGTTTGAAAACCCTTCCACAGATGTTAGCGGCCGTACTCCCTCCAATGCATTAAGAAAAGCTGCCACCAACACAAATGGTGTCGCCAGGTTCGACTTGCAAGCCATACCGGATTTGGCATCAACAGGCACTCTGTATTTTACTGTGTTAGACGGAGCTCAGAATGATGTCCTCGGCTCAGTGGCTGTAAACTATACAAAAGGCCAGTCTGTGGCAAAAGAGCTGGTATTACAGGAAATTGACACACCGGACCCTGAACCTGTTTCTGCCTACGAGCATGGTTTTATGCCTACCACCGTTACGCATGAACTGGCCATGAGCGAGTATGAACGCTGGAAAAGCACACAAGTGGTGTCGTGTAATGACGGGCTGAGAGTGATTGCAGCACCTGCCAATGAAACCAAAGTCGAAGCCATTGGATTCGGGCTTATGTTGGCAGCTTATGCTGAAGACAAGGAAACCTTCGATGGCATTTTAAAATTTTATAACAGCAAGCGAACGGCGCAGGCAGCAAACATGATGGCCTGGTCCGTGACCTGCGGTGGTATTCTGGACCCGGGCAGTGCAACCGACGGTGATGTTGATGTTGCCTTTGCACTGATTGTCGCCAGTAAGCACTGGGGCGATACTTACTTAGATGCTGCCAAGGAAATTCTTCAGATCATCAGAACAAACCTCATTGTGCAGTGCAGTGTGGATGGGGAAAATATGTACATACTGGCTCCAGGTTATTCCAACGGGGCCTGGGGTGGTTGCGGCATGACAGACGTGATGTACCATACCCCAGCCTTTTTCAGGGTTTTTGCAGCTGTAACGGGAGATAACGTATGGGAGCAATTAGCAGATGACACGTACAAGCTGTTAGAAAATGGTGCGCACCCGACCACAGGATTAGTACCCGACTGGCAAACAGCCAGCGGCACGCCAGGCCCTGGTGATCGGGCAGGTCATTTTGGATACGATGCCTGCCGTGCGCCCTGGAAGTTAACGCTGGACTATCTCTGGAATGGAAACACGAAAGCCGAAGAATGGAGCACAAAAGTATCGGGATGGGCAAACCAGGTTGGTCCTGCTAACATTGTGGATGGCTATGAACTGGACGGTACACCAATCGGCACAAACGGATTGAACAGTGCTTTCCTGGGAGGCTTTACCGTTGCCTCTATGAGCCACAGCCAGGCACGGGTGGACAGGTTTGGCACAGAGTTGAGTCAGCTAAGAGACACCTATTGGTTTAACATTAATACGAGGGTACTCTACCTGTTTACCTTAACGGGTAATTTCTGGAACCCCCTGGAGAGGTAAATTTTAAGTGCTATAGCGAAAGTGCTTTCCGCTGACCCAGCGGATGCTATCGCTGAAAGTATGAATAAAAACAAAGCGGCCCGGTGCGATGCATCGGGCCGCTTTGTTTATGGCTCCTTTGCCGCCTGCACACTTCGATCGGAATAGCTGCTGACAGATATCTGTACAGGCAACCCAGAGAACTGATAAAAAGAAAATACGCATCAATAAGCCCAACTAGCCCCAGCTAGCATGAGCTTGGCTTATTAGCTTTGATTGCACCGCCAGCAGGAGAGTATATCCAGTTGCACAGTTTTCTGAGTGGCCAAGGTTCCCCCAGTCAGAACCTAATACGAATAGTGACCGGCACCTACAGTGGCTCTGCAGCCTCTGTAAATAGTAGCTACACTTATGAATTTGATGAGAAGGGCTATCCAACCCTTATAACCTTCTATTCGAAAGCGAGTGAAGGTTTCAGCCCTCGCGAAAGCGCCTCTGAAACGAAACACACATACAGCTGCGATTGATTTCTTTTCTTGTATAAAGCCACATAATTAGACAACGTCCCATCTGTGGTTTGTACTATTACCTTGCTGAACATATAGCTGCGTGAAAAAGAAGAGGCAGAAAGGCTTTCAGGTGCTGCCAAAAAGGGGGGTGGAGGAGAGGACCTTTTCCTGTATGCATGAATCAAGACGCTTGAGCAAAGACTACGGTAAAGCAGCGTGGACTGGCAAAGTATTGTCTATCAGGCCATGAGCAGCATGATCATATAAAGGCTATAATGCCTTTATAAACAGCTTCTTATCAGCGAAAAATATATCTTCAAAACGAATATTAAAACAAATAAATTTGATATACTTGTGCTGCACAATTCAAAGGTAAAATAATGCAACCGATTTGCCGGATTATTGGAATAACGCTGTTGCTACTAACAGCTTACAATGTTCAGTTAAAAGCCCAGGACCATCGTAACAACGGGTATATTGGGGTAGGGCTGGGGCCAAGTTTCTTACCAGGGAACAATTATGTAAATACCGGAACAGGACTGAATCTGAGTCTGCTAAATGTTGGCTATACTATAGGCAAAAACTTCGGAGTAACCGGAATATGGGCGGGTGGCGCTCATATTTTCGATTCTGAAGCTACAATTTTTATTCTCGGAACCACCCCTTTACCGGCAAAAGTAGAAATTAGCTATGGTGTGCTGATGGTTGGCCCGATGTACACCCTGAACCTGACAGATGACTCTTCTCTGGATTTTAAGCTTAGGCTGGGCAGTTTGTACTCTTCAAACAAATCAACGACAGAAGTTTCTGCCAGCACATCGGAGAACACAACCCTTGGCGCATCGCTTGGGATAGGTTACCGCAAAAAAATAGCAAACCGCTGGTGCATCATGCTCTCTTCCGATTACTATGCGGGCAGGCAGCAATTCAGTTTTGAAGAAAGCCAAAAAACGCATATCCTGAGCTTTACCGCTGGGGTGGGTTTTGTGCTGTAAGGTTATGCTGGCACTACAGGTTACTGGCAGAGGCGGAATCCACTCGTGTCGTCAACAGTTTGCGGGATTATAGCGCGTACTGTTACTTATGCTGCATGTATAGCTGCGAAAAAAGAAAAAGCACGAGTTGCAAGCTCGCACCAGCAGGCGCCAAAGAAGAGGGAGTGTATTTAGCAACTATTATACTATATTTAGTAATTGGTATAATACTCCTATGAAGTCACTTTTCGTCTGTTTTCTTATCTTAGTTCTTTCTGCTCCGGCACAAGCGCAGGACCTTACGTTGCGGAATTTGTTGAAGCTAAGGGGAATGGAGATAACCAAAGTAGATAAAAAGCTATCCAGGAAAGGGTGGAAATTTATGTCAGATAGCAAACCGTCTGATAAAGTGATGGGAAAGGCTGTGTGGGCTTATAGCCCGAATCCAACTGGCGCCATCGCATGGTGTGTGCTTTACTATAACGATACCAGCCCTTCGCGCATTTTATACAATGCTTACGCTGGCAACGCTGTTCAAAAAATTCATAAGAAAATGCGCCTTCGTAAATTGTTACCCGTTTCAGAGGGCAACACTTTAGAAGGGGTAGAGCAACTGGAGTATTATGCCGACTATCCAGAGAACAAATACGTGTTGCGCCTGCTGAAGTACCAACAGTTTGGCTTTAGCGGAGTCAAGATTTTTGAAAAAGCAGACTATGAGAAAGCCAGGGAGAATGGGCGTCTTTAACAAGCTCTTCCTTTTGCTAGTGGGAGTATGCAGCACGAACGGTTACGCATGCTGAATGATTAGCTGCGTGGGAAAAAAAATCGAGCTGCAATTAGTGCCAGCGGGAGCGGGGTAATTCATTTTTGTTTCTTTACTTCCCAGGGCATTTTCGGGCAGTCGCCCAGATACTCCAAGCCCACGAAATCGGGTCGGTTGATTTGGTTATCTGCTGCACAGAAAAGCACGGCTACCCTGGCAGGGTTACCGTAGCGGGCTTTTATAAATTCCATCGTACCACCTGTTTCTGTGGCATCATCAATAAACAGCACGTCCTCAAACTGGTGGCGGCCCGTCAGGCTGTCGCCATCAAAGCCATAGTCACGGTTGTAGTTCACATAATCCACCACGTTTATGCCCAGCTTATGCGCTACCAGGGCGGCTGGTATGCAACCGCCACGCCCGATGGCAGCAATGCAGGTAAATCCCTTTTTTTGCAAAGCAACGGACAAGGCATTTACGGCATCCTCTACTTCTTCCCACGTGTAGCTATACTTCATGTTGGTCTTTGTGGCGGTTGTACGGCTTTAGCCGCTTTAGGGCTGTTTCCGGTTAGATATATACTTAAATCAGCAGCTTTCCAGTTTTTGCAGGTTGTTCGGCCGCTATTGTGAGTCCTGTGCTAGTGGGAGGTTGTAGCTCGTACTGTTACTCGTGCTGAATGTATAGCTGTGAGGAAAAGCAAAGGTACGAGTTGTAAGCTCGCGTTAGCGGAGGTAATAATTTATTTATTCTATTTTATATTTTTTCTACAGCAGTTTCGGAATATTTAATTTTGGTTTTGTGTTCTTTGAGTAAAATAATTTATTTAACAAATGGTTAATATTATCGATTATTTATTAACTTTGAGTTAATAAATAACTGGTGCTAATTAAAAGCAGAATGTCTAATTGACCTAGTAAAAATTATATATGGAGCCAATATTGAAAGAGAATCCAAATCGCTTCGTCTTGTTCCCGATTCATAATGACGCGGTGTGGCAGATGTACAAGAAGGCGGAAGCTAGCTTTTGGACAGCGGAGGAGATTGACTTGAGCCAGGACCTTAAAGATTGGGAGAATCTTAATGACGGAGAGCGCCACTTTATCAACCACGTGCTGGCTTTCTTCACTTGTACAGAAGGGGTTGCTGATGAAAGGCTTTCAGTCAACTTCTTTCTAGAGGTTCAGTTGAATGGAACTCGTAGTAGAGTTAAAGGTTTTCTGCAAAATTTGAGATTTGATTCATTTATTAGGCAAAGTCTAAGAGGCTGTTTTGATTTGATATAAAAAGACTTTTTTGACAAATTAGAAAAACTCGAATCGTTGAATTTAGCTCATATAAGCACTTTCTTCATTTTCAATTATAGTCACTTGAAGGCTCTGTAAACCAATATTAACAAATCAAAACAGCCTCTAAGAAGACTGATTAAAGAAATAATCTGGACAACTTTCTCAAAGGAATTCGATGCTCTAGTTGATCGGTTACGAGCTTCATCTGCAAGGACTGGTTTGAATCAATCATGTAAAAGGCCTAATCTCTCGAGCTTCTGCAAAGCATTTATGGTATACTTTCATAAGAAAGTGGATGAAGAAGTTAAATCAATGTTAAACCTAGCCCAATTGCAATTCATGATGAAATAATCAAATAACGACGAATTGTCCTTTAGAAGGATATTCCTCACTAAATCAGAAAAATGGATAAGTTAGAATTAATAAATGGTTTAACCGAAGTTATTGAATCTAAACATAGTAAGCTTTCTTCGCTGGATTTAAAAAAGCTTAAAGAAATTCGTAAAGAACTGTCAATTACTAAAACAAAAGAAGAAATGGCCTCAGTTGTTCTTAAACGAATGCATTATCTACAATTTTTTAAGGAAATATTAAATCAACTGGTAGAATTTTTTAGAGAGCCGCCTTCATGAACTTAGGAGAGACAATAAAAGAATTAAGAAAGCGTAAGGGGTTTAACCAAAGTGAGTTTGCTGCAAAATGTAATATTTCACCAACATCTCTTTCTTTGATTGAGTCGGGAAAGAAAAGACCTCATACCAAAACATTAGATGCTATTTGTAGTGCCCTTGAGATTCCTGAGCCCTTTCTCTACTTCTTAAGTACAACTGAAAGCGATATACCAGAAGAGAAAAGGGAAGCATACAAAATATTGGGTCCAACTATCAAATCTATGATGAGTCAATTATTTGATTTACCTTCTTAGCTAAACCCGCTATCTCGCCCTTACCTATTTTACAATTGTACCTATTCTAGAAATTATAACTGACGTAATAGAGCATCTTTCGTCCCAGAACATACTGATCGTAAATACCCCTTCCTGAGCCAGGAGAGGAGGTAGACCTTCCTGAAATTCACACCCAGACCAGATTATTCCTCTGTGTTAAAACTTTTATTGATTTAGGTTTATAGGATATAAAGCTTTTATTATATTTACTTCTACACTTATAGCATCTTATAAACTAAAAGCCTACATCATCACTTATGAAAACATTCTACAGGTTTATTGCAGCCACAGCGCTTACTATGGCTGCCTCTTCTGCGTTCCAGACAGCAGAAGCGCAGCACGTAAACATTGAGGCGGCCACCAAATACTGGGAAATCACAGACGCGCTGCGACAGAACCAGCCCCTTACCGATGAAGCATGGAAGGAGTTCCTGGAAATACAGGGAAACAAGGTGTATGTGAAAGGCGTGTTTAGCGAATCTGACCTGAAAGCCTACCGGAAAGCGATTGAGACAGTTTATATGCCGCAGCATGACTCGCTGCTACAGGTAAAACTGAAGGCCGGCACCTGGTACTATGTGCTCGTGAACGACTATAAAACCAACGAGGCACACCACCAGAAATATGTGCAGGAGACAAGTGAGAACCCGGAATACCTGGACCTGATGTATACGCTGGCCTACGAATACCTGCCACAACGGGCCCACACCAAGGTAGAGGACCTGCAGCTCTATTACAATGCCCTGGGCAACGATGCTGCCTCCAGGAGCGAGGGTATTTTTTTTAGCATAAACGCCGCCATAAACTGGAACAAGTACAAAGAGGGCTCGTTGGAAGCGCATGAGATACACCACCAGATCAGGCCTCGCAGAGAATTCGGAGAGGTGAGTGAACCTGATGCAGGTATTATGTGGGCCCTGGCGAGTGTGCAGAACGAGGGGATAGCAGACCAGATAGACAAAAGAGTGATACTAGAGGGTGGAGGAGAAGATGCTGCTGGTGTTGAGGGTTGGCTGTTGAAGCCGGCTCCCGGCATCATTCAGCAGCTGGATACGATGATGGTGGCGCTGGCAAACAACAGTGCAGAGGCCAGCCAACCTGTGAAGCACTATGTCAGGATGTTCAAAGGCAGCGGCGGTCATATCCCCGGCTTTTACATGGCGAACGTCATCGAGCGCAACGGCTACCACAGAAAAATGATTCAGACCGCTGATGATCCGTTTGCCTTTATTCGCCTGTACCAGAAAGCCGCCAAAAAAGACAAAGCCTCGGCTCCTGTATTTTCTAAAGCATCTATGGCCTACCTGAAAAAGCTGGAGAAGAAATACGCGGTTAAAGGCGCAGTCAAGCAAAAAGTAACCGCTTCGCTTTAACGCAGGCAGCAAAAGTACACGTGTGGGGCATCCGGTTATTCAGGGCGTGTAGCCTAAAAGAGATAGAAGCCGAAAATTGCAGGCAGGATAGAAATATCTGTCTGCAATTTTCATTTAAGCTAAGCACAATTTGCTGCCGCTGCCGCTAAATTTGCTGGACGAGGCATAGCTTCAGGGTCAGAAGCTCCTGCTTTAGAGCCCCGGCGTATGGCGGCCAAAACCATAGCCAGCTGGATGGCGTAGCTTGGAATCGAGGGGATGGTGCTATCTTTTAGCGAAAGAACGGAGACGCTCAATTCATATCATTCAAACATGAAGATCAACTCACTTTATCTGGTTTCGCTTGTGCTGCTTCTATTAAGCTGTGGTAAAGAAAACGACGAAACCCTGCCTCAGCCTGAACCCGAAGTTACATCCTGTAAAATAACAGAAACAAAAGTCAGTGACAATGGATTTGTGACCACCTACTTCTATGATTCCGAGGGGTTGTTGAAGAAAGTTGAAGCTGTTCTTCCAAATACTTCTAACAATGCCAATTATTATGAACTGGAGTATGATGCTGACGGAAGACTGATAAAGAACAACTGGAGTATTCCTTCACTTAATTTCTATTATCAGCTGCTTTATACTTATAACAGCGCTGGGCAGGTAACTAAATTAACCCTCAGTCATAAAAATACCGAAGGAAATTATGTACCCTCTACCTATCATGTGTATGAGTATACAGGCCCTGACGAGATGAAACAGCGCCGCCTGTACAGAATTGATAAAGACCAGGATGTATTGCTGGAAACGGAGGATTACTTTTATGAAAATGGACTGATGGTGAAGGTAGAATTCCAGGGGCAGCGGCCGGATTTAAATAAAGTTTATGAGTTGGAGTATGATGATAAAAAGAACCATGCATACCAAAGCCGTGTCTTTAACATGCAAGGCTACGGTTACCCTTTCAGGCACAACATCACCAAAACTACTGCACTAGATTATAAAGGGCGGATAATTTCCAACGAAAGCACTGAATCCACCTATACTTATACCCCAGAAGGTTATCCTGCCACGCGAACAAGTACAAGGGGAATCAACACCTTTAGTGTTGCTTACACTTATAACTGTAAGTAGAGGGGGCTTTTTACCTACAGTCTACACAACGTTAGCACTTTCTATCAACAGGTAAACACAGTGCATACGCTGCTACATTTAAGCTAATCCAAACTTGCCTGCTGCAGCTCCGGAACTTCATACAGCACGACATCCTGTACAATACCTGCAACCTTAAACCATAACCACCAGAATACATAGTATGAATCTAACGGTCGGTTGTAAAGTAGAATGGACAGAGTCGGTATACACGCCTTACGTGGAAGGGGAAGTATCGGAGTTTGTTGGGGAGAGAACCATCACCGGTAGAATTACGGCAGAGGGATATGCGAAGAAAACGAATTACCATTTCTTCACCATACATGTGTATGGCGCAACGGGAGTGGACGCCGAGAAGATAGAAACTGATAGCAAGATTGTGCGGCGGGGTGTGGTGCTATACCCCAAATGCAGTATACTCGCCAAGCCAGTTAATTACGAGGAACTGGTACAGGAAAAGGCGCTACGGAAAACCGGAAGCAGCTGAACGTAAAAAAGCCCCTGTGTTGCGCAGGGGCTTTTTTATTTATTTCACCGTTACAGGTATCAACTCACGCTCATAATAAACCAGGTCCTTCTGCGAAGGATTGTTGTTTACTGTACAGTAGTAGATACGTTTCAGGTAATGTCTGATGGTTAATTTCAGATCAGGATTCACCTTGGCGAACACTTCTGATCCTATCGGGAATATATTTTCTAACATACCTTATTATACGCAGTTAAATCCCTTAACAACGGGTTATTCCTGTGTATTTTAAGTAAAGTAACAATGGGTGTAATTAGGTGCCTTTTGTGGCCAGGTTTAGCTGTAAATATGTTAAAGCAAATCAAATAAGGCTTAGGTTCGTATCTATCATTAAACGTATAAAATAACCTAATAGAAAAAGCTATGGATAACAAAAGCAAAACAAGCATTAAAAACCTGGTGGATGAACCATCACAGATAAAAGATATCATGAATGACCCTGCCGAAAAGGGTATTAATTTTTACCAGAAGCTTCCTGCTAAGCAGAAGCAGTACCTCCTTTTTGCCGCTGCTGCCAGCTTGGTAGGCTATGGCATTTATGTAGGGCAAAAAGGATAAGAACCATTAGATAATAAGATAATTAATCGGCAGATCGCAGGTCTGCCGATTTTTTTTGCCCTTTCTGTTCCTGCATTCGCTTCTGCTTTTCAAGTCTCCATCAATGCTTTTGCTTGCTGCATAGCGGTAGGCTTTCTTCTGGTCGGTAACTGGTCGGTAAGTAGCGCGTAACATCCAACAGGTGATAACTCAGGCGCGGGATAATACTTTAGAGAGACGTGATGTTAGCGCACTAAAAACTTTAAGCGTCTTGTTTCTTTTTCGGTAATTATTTCCAGCAGGTATAAGCCTGGAGCAAAAGAAGCGACAGGCAGTAAAAGCGTGTCTTTTCCGTTTCCTTTGCGGACTAATACGGTTTTTCCCATCGAAGTATAAACCCGGACCTGCTGCCACCGGACATGATCTGCAAAAAGTACATTCAGATGTGTTGTGGCAGGGTTAGGGTAAAGTAATGCCGGAGGTGCTTTGTCTTCGGGATACGGTACTTCCAGCGGACTTACTATTTCGCCGGAGACCTTGAACTGGAACGGGTTTTTAGCAGGATCGTTCGTAGCGAAAGAAACTTCACCATTGTACTGGCCCACTGTTTCAGCAGAAAGTTTGATGCTGAATGTAGCGGTAGCACCGGCCGCAATTTCACCAGGAAAATCTGTTGCCAGGCTATATCCTGCCGGAAGGGAAGGGCTGCTCAGTATAAGTTTACCGATACCTGCGGTGTTGTCTATCGTGAACTCTTTACTCAAATCCGTTCCTTGCGGGGTAGTGCCAAAAGCGTAGGTGCCGTCCAGCGCAATCGGGGTATTCTCGAACTTCACCGCAATGGCAGGCGCCGGCGTGAATACCTGCAGCCGATGGCTGGCATCGGTAACATACACTTGCCCCGCTGCATCCAGGGTTATTCCTGAAGGTTGGTTAAACTCCCCAGGCGCTGTGCCTGGGCTGCCGAATGCATAAAGGAATTCGCCTGAATCAGAAAACTTCTGGACGCGGTTGTTATGCTCATCTGCCACAAAAATATGGTCTTCGTTATCCAGCGCTACACTTACAGCATATTGGAACTGGCCATTCTCTCTGCCGTATCGGCCTACTTTTAGAAGGAAATTACCGGCAGCGTCGAATTTCTTGATCTGCTGGTTGTAAAAATCTGCTACATAGATGTTGCCTTTGCTGTCCAGGGCCACACTCACGGGCATGTTAAACTGTTCATCGGCAGAGCCTTTGCTTCCTATTGCCATCAAACGGTTACCTGAAGCATTATATTTCTTGATGAAGTGATTGTTACGGTCTGCTACATAAATGTTGTTTTCTTTATCTAACGCAACTGAAACAGGGTAGGAGAAACCATCCAGGATTTGCGTCAGGTATTGGCCCGTGGGGGAGAACTTTGAAATGCGATCGTTCCCTGAGTCAGCCACATAAATATTTCCTGCTTCATCCACCGTAATACCCGAGGGATTAAAGAACTGGTCAGGGCCAGCGCCTTTGCTTCCGAACTTAAGCAGGAACTGACCAGTGGATGAATATTTAAGTATGCGGTGATTGTAGCTGTCGGCTACATATACATTTCCCTCTTTGTCTACCGCAACTTCCATAGGGTTTTGAAACTGGTAGTCAGTAGAGCCATTATCGCCGAAGCTTTCTAAAAATTGCCCGTCCAGTGTTAACTTCTGAATGCGCTGGTTATAAGTATCTGCAATTAAAATGGAGCTATCCGCATCAATTACCAGGTTTTGAGGTGAGTAAAACTGGCCTTCGGAGGAGCCAAACGTTCCTATCTTACCTATAAAACTACCTAAAGGAGAAAATTTCTTGATGCAATGATTCCCATTATCAGACACATAAATAATGCCTTCAGCATCTACTGCCACCCCTACAGTAGATTTAAACTCTGTATTTCCGCTTCCTAAGCTACCTATCTGCATCAGCAGGTTACCGCTGGCGGAATGTTTATGCACCCGGTGGTTGCCGGTATCACCTACATAGATATTGCCTTCTGTATCTACTGTGATAGCAGTAGGGCGATATAACGTTTCTGTTGCGGTGCCACTATTACCAAAAGCCATCATAAATGCTCCGGATGTGGAAAATTTTTGCACACGATTGTTGAAACTATCTGCCACCAGAATATTGCCTTCTGCGTCGAAGGCGATGGCCCTCGGAATGTTAAGTTGCCCATCATCTGCGCCTCTGGTTCCAATTTTCATCAGGAACTGGCCGTCTGCAGAGAACTTCTGAATGCGGTCGTTGTCAGTGTCTGATACAAAAATGTTTCCCTCCTTATCCACCAGGATATCTTGCGGACGATTCATTTGTCCATCCTGAAAACCAAACATACCAAATGTTAAAATCAGCTGGCCTGTAGAGGAGAGCTTTTGGATGCGGTGATTTCCTGTATCGGCGATATAGATATTTCCTTCTTTATCCGTAGCAACTGAACCGGGAAGTGTTAATTGCGCCTGTTGGTTAAATAATGAGCCGACGCCCCATTTGAGGTAGTATTGCGCCTGAGCAGGATAACAGGCAAGCAAGCAAATACAAAGGAAACATTGTAGAAGTTTAGATTTCATAAGCTGGAAAGTCTGATTACATAATATATCAATATATAGAATTGTCAAATATAAGTGATTGCCTTTATTTACTTTATGAAATATTCTTTATGCTTTCGCTTTGTACCTGTTTTTTATATTGTCAATTAATTCGTACCCATTATTTAAAGATAATACCTGTTTTTACTATCTTTGAAATACCCGCTTTTGATAGTTATGTATGGATAGTACCCACATTACGCAGGATATACTCGTTTTTAACGGGCGCACAGCTCCCGAAGCAGGAAGTCTGGCAGGGTATGGCAGCCTGATAGGCTATTACCAGCTGGAGGTGCCCATGCCGCAGCGCCTGGCGCTGATCAGTAAGAAGAATCGCAGGTATAATCAGCCGGAATGGTTGGTGCTTCCCCCTCCTTATCAACCGGCTGACACACTGTCCGGCCACTTAACCTTTGCCCTGAAGTATGAAGGTATTAACCTGTTGTTTTTCAGGAAGCTGTTTCGGAAGCTGCCGCAGGAAGAAGTGACAGCGTTGGTACAGGCAGAATACTCCGGGCAGTATATGCGGAAGGTATGGTTTCTGTACGAGTGGCTGATGCAGGAGCAGCTCCCTATACCTGATCTAAAGATTAAAAAGGCAGTACCGCTACTCGATGAGCGCCTGCAATATGCCACACCAGGCGGTATCCGCTCCACCAGGCATCGTATTATAGATAACCTCCCCGGTACGGTCGCATTTTGTCCGCTCGTCTACAAAACAGAAAAGCTGGAGCGCTACATCGGCGAAAAGCTTGACCAGCGAAGCCATGCCGTTATCAGCGGCGTACATAAAGATGTGTTAATGCGCACATCGGCCTTCCTGTTGCTGAAAGACTCCAAAGCATCCTTCACCATAGAAGGGGAGAACCCCACCCAAAGCAGGGCAGTCCGGTGGGGCAGAGCCATTGGGCAGGCAGGAACCAGGCCACTGAGCAAAGAAGAACTGCTGCGCCTGCAGCAGATCGTGATAGAGAATAGCCGGTTTGTGTCCATGGGCTACCGTACCGAAGGTGGTTTTGTTGGCGATCACGACCGTGCTACCGGCGACCCTATACCAGATCATATTTCAGCCCGCTGGCAGGATGTGGAGCCGCTGATGCAAGGCCTGCTGGAGGCGGCAGAATACCTGGAAAAAGTGCGTTTTCATCCTGTGCTGGCAGCCGCTAAAATAGCCTTCGGGTTTGTGTTCATACACCCCTTTGCAGACGGCAACGGCAGACTACACCGCTACCTGGTGCACCACCTGCTGGCCGCCATGCGCTATACGCCCCAGGGAATCATTTTCCCTGTCTCAGCCGCTATACTAGAGCACATCGATGACTACCGGAAAGTGCTGGAGGGGTACTCACACCCGCTGCTCGACTTTATACAATGGAAGAAAACAGGCAACAACAACATAGCGGTACTAAACGAAACAGCTGATTATTACCGTTACTTTGATGCCACCGCACAAGCCGAGTTTTTATTTGACTGTGTTGCCTACACCCTGGACAAGATCATACCCGAAGAAGTGAACTATCTGCAAAAGTATGACCGCCTGAAAAGCTGGCTGGATGATAATTTCCAGATGCCCGATAAAATGGTGGCCCTCCTGGTCAGGTTCCTAGAGCAATCGGAAGGCAGGCTGTCGAAGCGGGCAAGAGAGAAAGAATTTGCCGCCTTAACCGACGATGATGTCAAAGAGATTGAAGCAAGCTTTGCGCTATACTTTTACAGTTGAATTTGTGCCTCAACTACCTGTGCTATTTTAGAAATGAGTACATAAAAATATGTCATTCGCGTTAAGACCGGCTTCGAATATTAATTTTGTAGTCTTGTGTCTCAATACCTGTGTCTAAAATTTAAAAAATTTGCCTTTCAACCCATTTACCATCGACCTCCCCGTTCGGGAAATCATACCTGCTGTGCGGGAGCACCTGGCGGCGCAGAACACGCTGATTGTAAACGCCCCTCCCGGAGCCGGTAAAAGCACCCTGCTGCCGCTGGCTTTGCTGGACGAGGCCTGGCTGAAAGACCAGAAAATAGTGATGCTGGAGCCCAGGCGCCTGGCAGCCAAAACCATTGCCGAACGCCTGGCACAGCTGCTGGGCGAGGAGGTAGGCCAGACCGTCGGTTACCGCATCCGTTTTGAGAACCGCACCTCCGCTGCTACCCGCATCGAGGTCGTCACCGAAGGCATCCTCACCCGCATGATCCACAGCGAACGCTCGTTGACGGGGATTGGTATTGTCATCTTCGACGAGTTTCATGAGCGCAGCATCCATGCCGATGTCGCCATGGCCCTGAGCCGGGAGGCGCAGGGTAAGCTTCGCCCGGACCTGCGCATCATGGTGATGTCGGCCACCCTGGATATGCCCCAACTCACGAGCCTGCTCAAGGCCCCGGTGGCGCAAAGCATGGGGCGGCAATACACCATCGAAACCATTTATACCGGCGACGCAGACGACCGCCACCTGCCTGAAATGACAGCCAAGGTGGTTGAGCAGGCAGCCCGGGAGAAGGAAGGGGACATTCTCGTGTTCCTGCCCGGTGAAAACGACATCCGGAAAGTGGAAGTACTCCTGCGCAAACAGCTGCGCAATTTCCAGGTACACCCGCTGTTCGGGATGCTGCCTTTCGGCAAGCAATATGCTGCCATCATGCCCGACCGCCAGGGCAGGCGCAAAATAGTGCTGGCCACCAGCATCGCCGAAACCAGCTTAACCATAGAAGGCATTACGGTGGTAGTGGATACGGGCTTCGGCAAAACCTCCCGCTTCGATCCGAAGTCCGGTTTGTCGCGTCTTGAAACAGTGCGCATCTCCAAAGACGCCGCCGACCAGCGTGCCGGTCGCGCCGGACGTTTGGGCCCCGGCACTGCCTACCGCATGTGGAGCAAAATCACGCAGGAGCGCATGGCGCCGCACCGCACCCCCGAAATTATTGAAGCTGACCTGTCCTCGCTGGTGCTGGACATGGCGCAGTGGGGCATCACGGATATCCGTGGCCTTACCTGGCTGAACCCGCCGCCGCGTGCTGCCTTAGCTTATGCCACTGAAATGCTGCACCAGTTGCAGGCGCTGGAGCATGGCCGCATCACGGAGCATGGCAAACGCATGCACGCGCTGCCTTGCCACCCGCGCATCGCGCACATGCTGCTCAAAGCCGAAGAAACAAACCAGGTGCCGCTGGCCTCTGATATTGCCGCCGTACTGGAAGAGCGCGACCCACTGGACCGCAACGCCGGCATCGACATCAACCTGAGAGTGGAAGCGCTACGCCGATTCAGGAAGGAGCAGGGGCAGGGCAAGCGTTTCGGTAAGATAGAAAAGATAGCCCGCTCATACCGCCAGCTGTTCCAGGTAGAGGCTGATAACAGCACCTTTGATGAGTATGAAACAGGTGTGCTGTTGGCACACTGCTACCCCGAGCGCATTGCCTACGCCCGCCCCGGCAACAACGCGCAGTTCCAGCTGGCCAACGGCAAGTATGCGGCTGCCGGCCACCGCGACGACCTGGCGCACGAGCCCTGGCTGGCTATCGCGCACCTGCACGCCGGCGGTGAGGCTAATCCGGGCCGCATTTTCCTGGCCTCACCGCTCAACCCCCGCGACCTGGCCCCGCTCCTGAAACAGCAGGAAGTCTACCACTGGGATGTGAACGACGGCGAGCTCACCGCCTCACTGGACACCCGCATCGGCAGCATCGTGCTGCAAAGCAAGCCGCTGCCACCACCAGATGACAAGCACCGCGTACCGGCCATCTCCGAGGCTATTAAACAGGAAGGCGAGCACCTGTTGGACTTTAACGAGGCCGTTACCCAGTGGCAGAACCGCGTGCTCAGCTTAAGAAAGTGGCGCCCAACAGAAGGCTGGCCCGATGTAAGCACCTCCACCTTGCTAATGACAAATTGGGAATGGCTGCGGCCACACCTGTTCGACATCGAGCATCCGGATGAACTGATGGAACTGGAGCTCCTGCCGATACTGGAAGCAAAGTACCTGGATGATGCTCAGCGGGCAAGGCTGGAACAACTGGCTCCTGCCAGCCTGGTGCTGCCGGACGGTTCACCGATAGAGCTGGAGTACAGGCCAAACGGCGAACAACCAACGCTGGAAATACGCCTGCAGGATATACTGGCGTGGGAGGAGAGCCCAACGGTAGATGCCGGTGAAATGAAGGTGGAGCTTCACCTGCTTACCCCAGACCTGAAACCCATCACCAAGGTGGCCGACCTGGCCACGTTCTGGAAAGGAAATTACCGCGTCATCAAACGGCAGCTGGAAGCGGTGTTCCCGAAGGTGGATTGGGAGAGGGGAGAATAGGAGTGATGAGTGGTTCAGGAGATGGCATCAGTAAATTTAAAGTTGTAACAATTATAAACTATATCTAAAGCAACTGAGGGAGAAACCACTGTTTTGTCTCTTCTATAAGGAAAAGGATAAGTGTTATGATAACTCCTCCTTTGAAGGAGGTAGGGGTGCATAACATCTGCAAATAGTTGATCAGTGATTTCTATTCTTTCATGGAATCATAGAGAAAATAAACTTTTATCTATCACTGGATCAGTTTTTTATCAAAAGCGGTAATTTTTTTAATGATTCCTTCTAAAATCTGTTTTTTGTGTACCTTTAGCCCAATTATTCAGCTACTCTTAACATGGTTTAAAATAAATCAAACCGGTTTTTGTTACTTTTTATAGTCTCCCATACTATTTTTATTTAAACAACAAAATCTATTTGTTACTTAAATGTAACATCGGATTCTTTTGTTATCTTTTTTCTTGCTTAAAACATAGTTTCTTTATGACATGAACCTTCCTGTTTAGTCATTTTTCTATTTCATTCATTTATCAATTGTTAATTTCTCACCTTAATCAATTGTTAAATGAAGAAGAATTATTTTACAGCGGGCAAATCTGCCGTGGCTGTGGCAGCTCTATCAGTTGCTTTTCTGACAAGCTGTGACAATGAACCATTCACAGAAGAACAAACGCTGGCACTCACAGAGGAGTCGCAGGCGTTGGCTTCTAGAGGCCAGGAGTATGTCGCCAACGAGGTGCTTGTGAAGTTTAAAGCAGGTGTTTCAGAGGAGGCCAGAGCTGCTGCGCTTGCCCGCATCAGCGGAAAAGTAAAGGAGCATATCCTGACAAAAACGATGGAGCGCTTTGGCGACAGGGAGGGCTTTGTATTGGTTAACACGCCAATGGCAGCCCTGGAAGCCATAGACAAAATAAAAGGTGGTGCAGAAATTGAGTTTGCCGAGCCAAACTATATCTACCAGCATACCGCTACCTCTACTGACCCATACTACACCAATGGCTCTTTGTGGGGTATGTACGGCGATGGTACAACACCTGCAAACGAATTTGGTAGTCAAGCAGGTGAGGCGTGGGCAGCTAACCATACAGGATCTGCTTCTGTAGTGGTGGGTGTTATTGATGAAGGTATTCAGTACTCGCACCCTGATCTTGATAAGAATATCTGGACGAACCCTTATGACCCTATTGACGGGGTGGATAACGACGGAAACGGCTACGTGGATGACATCCGTGGCTGGGATTTTGATGGCAATGACAACGAAGTATATGACGGTGGCAACAGGGGCAGCCTTGACGACCACGGTACACACGTAGCCGGTACGATCGGTGCGGAAATGGATAATTCAGGTGTGGCAGGTGTAAACTGGGGCGTGACCATGATCTCCTGCAAGTTCTTGGGTAGAAGAGGTGGTACTACGGCCAACGCTGTAAAAGCAGTTGATTATCTGACGGACCTGAAGACCCGCCATGGCATGAACATCGTAGCCAGCAACAATTCCTGGGGCGGTGGCGGTTTTTCACAGGCCCTTTTTGATGCCATTAGCCGCGCAAATGCGAAAGAAATCCTTTTCGTGGCAGCTGCTGGTAACGGCGGAAGTGACGGTGTAGGTGATGATAATGACGTAACAGCAAGCTACCCAGCTAACTATGCGGTGGATAACATTATCTCTGTTGCAGCTATTACGTCTACAGGTGCTAAGTCAGGTTTCTCTAACTATGGTGCTACCACAGTGGACCTGGGAGCTCCTGGCTCTGGTATTTATTCCACGACAGCTTTCAATACATATTCTTCTTACAGCGGTACCTCTATGGCTACGCCGCATGTAACGGGTGGGGTCGCATTGTGGGCTGCTTCAAACCCCGGATCTACAGCTGCTCAAATGAAAGCCGCTATTATGAATAGCACTGTTCCAACTGCTTCTTTAGCAGGTAAGACAGTAACCGGTGGCAGGTTGAATGTAAGCGGATTCTAAAATAAAAGCCTGATTCTGAAATTAAGTAGGATTGTTTTCAGAATCAGGGAATCTGGAGTATCGCATTCACCTGATAGTTGGATGTACAAGCTTAAACAAAAAGGGCAGGTAAATTTACCTGCCCTTTTTGTTTAAGCTTGTACATCCAACATTGAGCACTTTACAAAACTTATATCCCAAAAGGATATGTTTCCGGAGTTAAGTTCCCCTTCGGCTTCAGGTGCAGTGGATGCAAAGCTCTGGTCTTATCTATGTATAAGAACGCATCGTAGCGGGAGGTTAATTTGGTGGGAACATAATTGCCTCTTTCTCTATCCGGGTTATAGACCACGCCAATGGCTCTGTGCCCCAGCCAGCCTCTGAAGTGATCCTGTAAGGCGGAGTTTTCGTCAAAAATAAGCAGCTTGTTTTCCGGTGAAAAGGAGTGCAGCATTTCTTCCACGCTGTGTTCTATGGCGGGAGGGACTCTCATTTCCTGCATCGGAGCACCCCACATGCTGCCGGCTATCACAGAGCCTTCATAAGAACCGAATCCGACCAGCACTACTTCTTCCGGCTTATGCTGCTCCCGTACCAACTGGCCTACGTTCAGGTTGCCGCGGTCTGCCATGCTGGTGGCGCGTGCGTCACCTATGTGGGTGTTGTGCTCCCAGACAATTACCTTCGCGTCCGGGCCATGATGTTTCATGATAGAATTCAGGGTCTCCACCATGTGCAGGTCTCTGACGTTCCACGAATTTCCCCCGAAAGAGGCCATTGTTCTGTAGTATTTCTCACCATTAGCCGTCACCAGCGCATTTATTTCCGCATTCAGACCAGCTTCCGGCTGGCTATCATACTGTGGGGCCCGCTGCCGTACCGTCTGGAGCAATCGCAGCACCTCGTCTTTGCAGCTTTGCTTTAACATGCTAAGCGCTGAAGCATAGTTGTCTTCCTCTCCATAAGGCTCAAAGCAATCGATGGTTTTTTTTGCGTATTCAGCTGCTTCCGGGTCCTCCTTTTCAAGGTATTCCACGATGATTTCCATAGACTCCCAAAGGCTATAGACATCGAGGCCGTAGAAGCCGATCTTTTTACCAGGGGAGAGGTTGCTGTTATGCTTCCGCAACCATTCGGCCAGGGCTGCAACTTCCCAGTTCGCCCACATCCAGGTAGGCCACCTATCAAACAGACTCAAAACATCCTCTATAGATTCAGGTGTACCAGGTTCCCCTTTTATCCACCTGTTTATCTCGAAGCAGTCCGGCCAGTCGCCTTCCACGGCAATGCAGGAAAAACCTTTTTCCTGTATCAGCCTGCGTGATATTTCAGCTCTCCAGGTATAGTACTCATGGGTGCCATGCGAAGCCTCGCCGAGCAGCACATACCTGGCATTGCCGATACGCTCCATCAGCGGGTCCAGGTCCGCTGCATTCTGAAGCCGATGAAATTCCTTTGTAAGATCTATAGTTTTATCTGCATTGATTTCTGCCATAGTGAATATGAATGTTTAGGTACAACATGGTAGGTCCCTGGTAAAGAGTAATATATTTCTGCAATACCTGCTGAAGAAGTATAACTGCAGGTATATAAAGTACCGGGCTATTGGCCTTTCTCTGCTTTTACCGGAAACAGCGGTTGGATTTCCTTTGGCATCTGTGTAGCGATATGCTGCAGTTGGCCTTCCGTTAAATAGCGGGTGCCCAGCGAGGTTAGTATCATGGAGATAAGGTCTTCTGTAGATTGGCCCCAGTCGAACTGCCGCTCACCGAATTTTGCCTGCTCCTGCTTTACGGCTTCTTTAAATTCTTCTAAGCTGTCGATTTTCAGAGGTTTTTCCCTGTATTCCCATTGCTCTACATAAATTCCTCGCAGGAACATAGGCAGTTGCGAAAGCACATGAAATGATTCGCTGATGGTGATGCGGTCGCGCAGGACATGCAGAACGGATCTTAGCAGGATGTATGTTTGTCCCTTTTCCTCCGGGTGGCCCATATCAGCAGCCAGCTCGTTGAGGTATTCATTGCCTTCCTGTGCGAATTTGTCAAAGTAGTTTGCCATAGTTTTATTTTCGGTTATAGTGTTATTTAATTGATTGACGATAAAGTGATTCGTGTCGTATACCTTCGTATATATCTGTTAAATAGTTTGTTTGGTAAAACCAGCCGCTGAAAGCGAAACATGCTAGAAACATTAGCTGCTGTTACCTCTTCTCAAAGCTTCTTAATGTGTTTAAAATTAGCTTTGTCTCTTAGGCATAAATTCCGCTTTTATTTATTTGTGTTCACTACCATAATATACCTGGCGCTGCGTCTGCTTTTCTGCTCCAAAACCTCCATTGCCGTTTTCAAGCTTTCTGAGGCTTTTGCTTTTGCCTGCTCTCTCAGTATATAATGGTAGTTCTGGTATTTTTTTCCGTCCGGGTCGCCAAAGCACCTGGCAAAATCTCTCACCTCAAGGTCCCGCACATGAGTTGCTTCATTTAGGTATGCCACCTTAAAGCCTTTCCCGCAAAGCTGCTCCGAGGCAGAGAAAGCCGACTCAAAGTCCTCAAACCCTGTGAGCAGATAGCCTGTCCTTAAATCAACAAATTCAATTTCTTTCATAAAATGGTATATCGTAAAAGATAATCTCAGCAATTCCATGTTTCACTGCATGCTCTACATGCTGAAGCATGTCCCTCTCTTGTCTATCTCTATCAACCCTGCTTGGCGTATTACTATGGTGCCGGGGTTGAGGAAGAAAAATGCTATGCCGTTCCTGATTCTTTATACATGATAACCGTGACATTGGTGCCTGACAAGGATACATTTAAGTATTTATTGGAAAAGTTAAGGGTTAACACGGAAGAGGATAAATCTTGCTTCAAAAGCCAGCACTTGGTGTTGTTATGGACTGTATGAATGGGGCACATCATGCTTACTTGATCCGGGTCACTATAAATACGGATATAAATTCAGTATTTTCCTGTGAATTGTTCTGGAAGAGAAGGGGTTATCTTTGTCCAGCACAGATACTTCGACCTGAAGCATTTGGAACTGGAGCAAAAGGAAAAAAGCAGACTGATGTCAAATAATATAACATGTGAATTAGTAAAGTTTGAAACGATGGTGAGCGACGGCGTCATAACCTCCTTCTGGGTTTCGGTTCGCAGCCATGGACTTTGGCTACAGGCTGCCCAAAGCGCCGTAGAGCAAATAGTACCCCTCGAAAAGGACATGTTCAATTCACTTTCCACTTTCTTTTATGGTGTGGAGAAAATCGAGTATAGGTCCCACGACTATACCAACCTTAAGTGCTTCGTTAACGCCCGTGTGATGCTCGACAGGCTGCTAAACAAAGAAGACAACGGAGTAGAAGACCGCTAGGAGTAAGACAAAGTCGCGGCATTTCAGGCAGTATTTTCCAGGCAAACGTTCTGTACACTTTTCGCCTTCTCAACACATCATTTAAAGCGGAAACTTATCCTCTTACCTGCAATAGTAATTTACTTTAAACTATTGTGTCTTTTAAATTGTCTCTTTAAGCTGAAGCGGCCTAAGGGATAACAACGTTTCCTTACGCCATGTCACAGACAATAAACACGTTTGGCTTCAGCCAGGCCCTGTTAGAACGTACCTCACAAGTAGTTTTTTCATATGATCTTACCTCCGGCAAGTTCACTTACCTGAACCCTGCCTTCGAACAGGTTTTCCTGAAAACGCGGGAGAGCGCCTCTAATCTTTCATCCTTGCTTAGCATGGTGCACCCGGAAGACCTGAATGACTTAGAAGCGAAGTACCGGCAGGTGCTGGATGGGAAGTTGCTGAGGGATATAGAGTTCCGGATTCTGTTGGATGACCTAAGGGAGCGGTGGCTTTGCCTGACACCTTACCTGCTGGAGGAAAAACCCGGGCAAAGGCAAATAATAGGTTTTGCCGATGATATCACGCACAGTAAAAATCACAGCAGCTACCTGAAGCGATATTCAGATAAAAAGAACGCCGTCCTAAACATCCTCTCGCATGATTTGGCGGGCCCGATGGCCATGATCCAAAGCCTTTCTGCTCACCTGCTGGATGACCTGCAGGATGACAAAAATAAAGATATCAGCAAGCTCATTGACCTGATCAGACAAAGCAGCCAGCAAGGGACACAACTGATCCAGGAGTTTGTGAGCCAGGAGTTCCTGGAGTCTACCCACACGGAGGTTATCAAACAGCGTATTGACATTGTGGAGCGGATGAAAAAGGTAATGGAGAAGTACAGTCAAACCGAAAACGAAACCAGCAAAACCTACCACTTTTATGCCTCCAGCGACAGTATCTATATGGAACTGGACGACAACAAGTTTATGCAGTGTATCAACAACCTGATTTCTAATGCGATAAAATTCACACCTGACGGAGGAACGATCACTGTCAGCGTGGAGAAAGAGCAGGATACAGTGCTGTTTACGGTGGCCGACAACGGAATAGGCATACCTGCAAAATACCATAACTCCTTGTTTGATAAATTCACCGAAGCCCGCAGGCCCGGCATTAAAGGAGAGCCTTCTATAGGTTTGGGTATGTCCATTATAAAAACCATTGTAGAATGGCACAAAGGCCAGATATGGTTTGAGAGTGAGGAAAGCAAAGGCTCCACCTTTTACATTCGCCTTCCTAAAAAATAAGTGCATTTGAACACTGAAAATGCGCAGGGGCCTCAATATATAGGCTTATTCCTGCACACGGACAAATAAAACTGTTGTGGTTCCTGTTTAAAGTAGGTATGTTTACATATCAGGGGGGTGTACCTGAATGTTGTGCCGTGCCGGTACTATACTGGCAGGGGCAAAGAAACATGCTGATTCCGGGTGTTTGGGTGCTGCTCAAAAGAGCAATATCCTGCCTGCAATGTCAGAGTCAGAGGAAGTAGTTTGTCAGCCTTACATAGCACGAGAAAGGACACTTATGAGAAATGACAGCACCCGCTCTAACATTAGTTCTGATTTTCAGAAAGCCCTGGCTCAAAAAGAGGCTGATGCACAGTGGGATTACGAAAAGCTTTTGAAATTGATAGCAGCTGTACCGGATGCTTACCTCATTTTGTCTCCTAACCTTAACATACGGCTTGTATCCGATGCTTATCTGGCGGCTACTCTATCTGCTCGGGAAGACTTGCTTGGAAAATACATTTTTGACGCTCTCCCGGAAAACCCCGCTACACCAGATGCAAATGCTGCTGAGAACCTGCACAACTCTTTAAAAAGAGTGCTGAATACAAAGGAGCCGCACCAGATGGAGCTACAGCGCTATGCAGCGCCCATACCCGCGCACCTTGGCGGTGGCATTGAAGAAAAGCACTGGAGCCCTCTCAACACCCCGGTGCTGAACAACTCAGCCGAAGTTTGCTATATCATTCATAAAATAACGGAAGTTACAGAACTGGTCAGGAGCCAGGAGAAAGTAAAGGACCTTAAGGAGGAACGGCGTTTACTGCAGGCAACACTTGACCAACTCCAGAATATACAGCAGAAGCTGGAGGAAGAGCAGCGGCGACTTGAGGATGCGCAGACACTGGGCCACATTGGTAGCTTTGAGGCAGCCTACCCGTATGATGCTATCAGTTGGTCGGATGAATTATACCGCATTCACGGCTTAAAACCGCAGAGCGAAAATATAGTCTTTGAGGCGTATGCAGCCTTCATTCATCCGGATGACAGGGAAAGGTATGAAAAAGCTTTGGAGGGATTTTACAAAGAGAATAAGGAACTTAACCATATTTACAGGATCGTCCGGAGAGACGGGGTGGAGCGGGACCTGCACCTGAAGGGGGAAATAGTGCGTGATGCAACTAACAGGGCTATCCTGGTGAAGGGTACGATACAGGACATTACAGAACAGGTGCAGGCCCAGCAGAAAATACGCGAAAACGAAATGCTGCTGCGCGAGGCAGAGCAGGTGGGCCATGTGGGGAGTTACTATGGTGATATTGACACGCTAACCTTCCGGTTTTCTGAGGGCATGTTCAGTTTACTGGGGCTTGAACCTGAAGAAAGTGTCATCTCTCTGGAGCAGATTGATGCTTCTTCACACCCTGATGATGCACTGGTGGTCCGGCAGATACTCGACCAGGCCATCCGTAACAAGCAGCCTTACGAGTACTTACGGCGCGTTTACAGGCGAGACCGCCAGGTGCGGTATCTGCACAGCACAGGCAAGGTAAAATGCGATAGTGATGGCAAGGCAGTCAAGTTGATAGGTATCGTGCATGACATCACGGAGCGAAAGCAGGCAGAAGAAAAGATCCGCCAAAGCGAACTGCACTTCCGTACGCTGATAGATAACACGCCCGATGTCATTACCCGCTGGGACAAAGACCTCAGGATTGTGTTTAACAACCAAAGCTTCGAAACAAACTCTGATTTCCCTGTTCCGCTGCTGCTCCTGCAGGAAACTGTTGAGACAGAGCAGCCTGAAAACAAGCGCCTGCCTTTGAAAGAAAAAATCAGGGAGGTTTTACAGTCAGGTGAAACACTGGACCACTATAACTCCTATGCCTTGCCTCATGGCAGGGTGTATTACCATTCCCGGCTTGTGCCGGAATTTAGTGAAGACGGCACGATACAAAGTGTGTTGGTCATTGCCCGTGACATATCTGCCCTTAAGCGGCTGGAAAAGGAAAACCTGGAGCTGCGGCTAAACCAACAGAGAGAGCTGCTTTTAACAATTATGGAAACCCAGGAAGCAGAGAGAAGGCGCATTGCGGAAGCCTTACACAACGGCATCGGGCAGCTGCTTTACGGCGCTAAACTTAACCTGGACAAACTCACCAAGGAGGTGGTGACACAGGATGCTATAAAAATGAAGGCTTCTGTAATAAAAACGGAAGAGATGCTGGATCAGGCAATCGCCCAGGCCCGCACAATCTCTCATGAACTTACCCCCTCCGTTTTAGAGCATTTTGGGCTGGAGGTTGCCATGAAACAGATTTGTGCTACATTAAATACAGAAAAGCTGGAGTTTCAGTGCCTTGTTTTTAGCCTTCGGAACGAACTGGAGAGGCATCTGCAGATAAGTATTTACCGCATGGCACAGGAACTGGCAAACAATATTGTAAAGCACGCCCAGGCGACAGAGGCAAGCCTGCTGCTGCGGGAGCAAAAAGATTCCCTGGTGCTGCTGGCCGAAGACAATGGCAAAGGCTTTGAGCTGGAACACATCCAGACAAAGGGGATAGGCATCAAATCTCTCCAGGACCGGGTGAAGCTGTTGAGTGGCACCATACGCATCAATTCTGCGCCAGGCCAGGGAACACTGATCCAGATCACCCTGCCTCTTACAACCTGAGCAAATAGAGCTTTATCATTACGAATGTCTTGCTAAGGCATTCAACAAAAGGATTTTCACCCTTTCTTCAGCGCTTCAGAAACAGGAGTATCACCAGCCACCAGATCAAAAGCGCGGTTAAAGGTGCTTTCTTCGTTCAAAGCTGTGATAACGGTTCTGGCTACATCCTCACGTGGTATAGAACCTCTCTCCAGATTTTCAGCAACATTGATTTTTCCGGTTCCCGGTTCATCCAAAAGCCCGCCCGGACGAATAATAGTATAGGTCAAGCCGCTTTGCTCCAGTATTTTGTCTGCATAGTGTTTGGCAACATAGTAAGGCCGTAACGCTTCGTTCCATTTTTCTCTGTTGTGTGCCTGAAGTGCACTAACAATGATGAAGCGTTTTACCCCTGCTTTTATAGCAGCTTCTATCGTTTTCGCTGCTCCATCCAGGTCTATCAGGAGGGTTTTGTCTGCCCCGGTGTGTCCGCCGGAACCCGCGGTAAAAACAATGGCATCACAATCTTTTGCACCCGCTGCAATTTCATCCACACTGCCCTCCAGGTTTACAACTGCGGATTCTACTCCAAGTGTTTTAAAGTATGCGGCTTGCTCTTCCTTTCTTACCATTGCTCTGGCGGAATGATCGTTACTTTCTTTTAAAAGGTGGATGAGATGTTGCCCTATTTTTCCACTTGCTCCAACAACGAAAACTTTCATATAATACTGTTCTTTAGTTATAGTTAATTCTTGTTTCTTCAGCTCTGTGTATACTCAATAGAATGATAAATGATGTCTCTTCTCATGGCTATATGGTTTTAGGAGAGCATCTGCAGCCTGTATAAACCAAACGCTGGCGCTTAAAACACATTTCATATAGCCTTTCGCAATGTTTTGCGTATATCAGCAGATGGTAACCTAGAAGAGTACTTTACCTTGTTTGATTAAAATATTACCTATAAAAAGGGGCTACGAATAATTGATAGCTATTTTTCCCTTCTGTATTAATATTTTATCAGAGCCATCAACTCCTCTCCGGGTATGTCCTGAAAGAGGAGTCTGCGTAAGGATTTGAATCTGGGAATGAAACCTGAGAGGAGCTTTGACTTCATCCTGTGTTCTGCATTTCTGAGTGAAGGTATGAGAAATAACATATTAAAATAAAACTAGTTATGGCTGAGAATGATAAAGGGTTGTTGCGCCGCATTGGGGAAACACTTAGGGACTGGGGTCCATTCCGTCGTGATTTCTGGTACAGTCCCATCCGGGGGCCCTGGATGGCTTCTTTTTTTAGTCTCCTGCTACTGATTGTCCTCCCCATCGTGTTTATTACCGGGTTGATAGACCATATTGCTTGGAACCCTGACCTGGGTGGCACCAACAACAGGACGCCTGATATGGGCCTTCTTGGTTTTCTGACAGGAATAGAATGGCCCACCCGACCCATCTGGCTCTACCGGCTCACCGAAGGAATACACGTAGTTCTTGGGATTTCACTGATTCCTTTGGTATTCGCTAAGTTATGGTCTATTATGCCGACGCTGTATAAGTGGCCATTGGCTGATTCAGTGGGCCAGGCCTTAGAGCGATTAAGTATCCTTTTCCTGATAGGGGGTATTTTTTTCCAGATCTTTACGGGTTTGATTTACATACAGAACTTTGTCATTCTCCATAATTTTAAGTTCAACCAGCTGCATTTTTACGGCAACTGGATTTTTATAGCCGGTTTGGTCCTGCACGTGCTAGTAAAATTCCCGGTAATGGTAGAGGGGTTAAAAGCCAGGGGTGTGCGAAAGGAACTGGAAAAATCCCTGGAGGAAACGGAGCCGGAGCCAAGGGAAGAGGGCAGGTTGGTGAGCACAGATCCCGCGCCTCCGTCCATCTCCCGCCGGGGAGCGATTGCCGTAGTGGCAGGAAGCGCTCTTACTATGATTGCCTTAGCTGTTGGGCAGACCCTGGGGCAACGGTGGAGTTGGCTCGCCATACTCTCTCCCCGTGCCCAATCACCGGGGGACGGGCCCAACGATTTCCGGGTAAACAAAACGGCAAAAAAGGCAGAGATAAAACCGGAGCAGGTCGGGCCGAACTGGCGCCTGGAGTTGGTAGGCAATACAAGCCAGATGCTGAGTCGGGAAGATTTACTCGCAATGCCGCAGTATACTTCCTCTCTGCCCATTTCCTGCCTGGAGGGTTGGTCTACGGGCAACCAGGACTGGGAAGGGGTGCGCCTGCGGGATCTGGCGGAGATGGCGGGCATGCCAAATGCTGAAAAGGTTCTTTTTGAATCTCTTGAATCAACAGATGCAGCGGCCCGTATGTCGTTTATGCGGCGCAACCAGTTTCAGGATCCACTTTCTTTGCTGGCGCTTCGCGTGAATGGCGTTGACCTCTCCTTGGACCATGGTTATCCCGCCCGGGCTATTGTTCCGGCGACTCCGGGCAATCGTAATACAAAATGGATTTACCGCATGACTTTTATGGAGGAGGCCTGATATGAAAAATATACCTGGTTACGGACGTGGTCCGGTACACTTGCTGGGCGTGATCTTCTGCTATACACTTGCGATTTATGCAGGGGTTAAGTTGTTCAGCAATGTTTCATTATGGATTGCACTGGCATTCCCGGCAGGCATTTTTCTGCATGACTTCGTGCTTTTCCCCCTATACTCAGGCATCGACCGGGTACTCAAGCGAGTACAGCGCAGACAGCAGCGGGAGGGAAAGATATCCGTAGGCTGGGTTAACCATGTGCGGGTGCCGGTGATGATCAGCTTCTTTTTGTTACTCGCCTATTTCCCGATTATTTTAAGATTGTCAGAAGACCGGCACCTACATACTTCCCTAAACCAGGATTCTTATCTCTACCGCTGGCTTATTGTGACTGCGGTACTGGCAGCTGGCTCCGCCTTCAGCTATTTTATTCGAAAACGCCGTTATAAGAAAAGGTTTTCCCTTGATAAGCAAGATAAATGAGCAAGGGCAATACCTTGCTTGGTCTTCCTGGATCAAGGAGGCAATCCCTTCTCAGGGAGCAGGAGACAGACTAAATTGCTTTGCTTTAGAACTTCCAGGGGGTAAAGCTAAGGTATAAGTACTGTAGGTTAACTTAATCCTCTTCTAAACTAAATCTTTCGGTGAGTTGAGGTACAGCATCACAATCAGCCACCAGGGTGATTTTGTCTCCCTTTTGAAGCGTCATATCTTTATGTGGCACAAGCAGTTTACCTTGCCTGTAGATCAGAGCCATCAGGCTTCCTTCGGGCAGTTCTACATTTTGCACCTTACAGCCATCCAGAGAGGCTGTAGGTCCGGAACCGTCAACACTGATAGTCATTGCCCGCACACCCTGTTCCAGAAAAGCGGATTTAAGTTCTTCCGGAGCTTCGGCTTTTTTCCAGGCTTCCGGGAAGTCATTGTGCCGGATAACAGCGTTCAGCCTGGAAAGCAGTCCCATTAACCGGTCGGAGGACTGTTCGTCGTCCACCAACACAATAAGTCCCTTATACTCGTTATCATCCACATGTATTTCGCCTCTGATAACGATCATTTCAGGCTGCTCAATGCCATGCAAAAGTGCTGGCGCCACAGCCACATGTGCTCTGGAAGGGCTCATCCAATGCCTCACATCCTCTTTCATGCGTTCAGCATGTTCCGCCCGATCGCCACCTAAATGATCTGTCAGGGCATCGGCAGCATGCTGAATAACCTCTTCATATTCCTTCTCCTTCTCCAGGTCAAATACAATAGCACGCTTTACCACATCAGAGAAGTGCGCATCGCTAAGCATCGGTAGTTGCATATGGCTGGCTTCAGACGTAGCCTGGCTCCTGTTCGCCAGCCTCCCGAACAAACGAAAGATGGCAGCAGATTGGTGTTGCTCCTCCTCCCGTATGCCGAAAAAGTACCACAGGCTTCCGGCAGTACATATCGCCAGTATAAAACCTACAGCCTCCAGGCCACTCAGGATAATCAGCGCTATATAAGTCACAACGCCTGCTATCTGCATCCAGGGGTAGAGCGGTGAGCGGTAGCCCGGTTTATATTCTTTCAGCCTGCTTTCGCGGAAGATGGCCACAGCCAGGCACATGCCCAGGAAGACAAACAGCAGAAAGGCACTGGCAAGCTTGGCAATGCCTTTTACATCGAAAGCCAATACCAGCAAAACGAGCAGGACACCTGTAAGGATGACAGAAACCTTAGGAACTCCTTTTTTATCTACCTCTCCAAGGCGGGACCAAACCAGTCGGTCTCTGGCTAAGGCAAGCGGGTATCGGGCTGCCGACAAGATTGCCGCATTTCCGGTAGAGGCAAATGCCGCCAGTGCCGCCACCACGATGACCATGACAGGTAGCGGGAGTGCTGTAAATTGTGCTGCAGCTGTAGCTACTGGTGCCTGATCGCCCTGCAGGTTGTCAGTTGAGATAAGGGTAAACATAATGAAGGTTCCGGAGAGATAGAGTATAGTGGAGACGCCCAGCGCAAGCAGCATGCCTTTGGGAATAGCATGTGACGGCTCTTTTATCTCCTCCGAAATACTTGCTATCTGACCGATGCCGGCGTAGGAGACAAAGACCAATGCTACTGCACTGAATAGTCCTTCTACACCAAAGGGCAGTAGTGGCTGGAAGCGATCTTTTATGTTAGTAGGCTCTTCCACTACCTCCGTAAGCCCTGCCGCTATAAAGTAGGCCAGCACAAGCAGTAAAATAGCTACAAGGAGTTTTTCGGTCGTGGCCGTTTGCTGTACGCCCAATAGGTTGAGAAAAGTAAAGCCGGCAATGAGCGCAATAGCCACCGGTTGAATCGACACATCAGCCACAAGCGATAGGTAAGCTCCAACTCCTACAAAGGCAAAAGCTCCCTTCAGGAGCAGCTGCAAATATTTACCGAAAGCACCTATAACACCCATTAATGTACCCATGCTTCGCTTGAGAAAGAGATAAGGGCCTCCGGCCCGCGGTATGGCAGAGCTGAGTTCTGACATACTGAAGATAGCAGGTAGTATCAGCAGACTGGCACACAGGTAAGCCAGCGGCAGTGAAGTGCCTGCTTCTTCGGCGGCCAGCCCTGGCAACAGGAAAAAACCGGAGCTAAACATGGCCCCGGTACAAATGGCAAATACAGAAGCCGTGCCCAGGCTTCGCTCCATCCCCCTGTTTGATTTCTTCTCCTTTTCCTGATTCTCCTGTGAACTCATTTCATACCATGCTAAATGTAATCTAGGACACTCCCTCTTGTCTTTAGTGGCTACAGATGGAGGTTCCTTTTTGTGTACGGGTGTTTACAGGCTGGTTCTATTGTGTTTTCGAAGAACCAGGGGAAAAGGTTTGTGCAAGTGAAGTGTAGTAGGGGGGAGGCAAATGATTAATTGACGCTAAACATCATAACCAGGGCTTTAGGCCAAGGCGCCTGCCACCTTATAGCAATGATGAAAAAAAGCTCTGGGTGTAAGCTTTTGCTCACTACGTTCTGCAGGAGGCTCTACAGAGCAGGGAGGTACTGTGATGTAAAACGAAGTTGTTTAGGCCGCATTTGTCAGGAAATGAAATAGAAAAAGGCTTTGAACTTACCGCTGTTCAGCGTTAGGTTCAAAGCCTTTTATAGCTTTTATCTGGCCCTTCGGCACCCGGCGTCAAGGACGTAGTTTACCTGTTGTTGCTTTATAGGAGCTGACAGGTACTGGGCAAAAGGTATTTATTTGATCAACTTCACGTTTACGGCATTCAGGCCTTTCTGACCTTTCTCAACTTCGAAGGTAACTTTGTCATTTTCTTTCACCGACTCTTCTAAACCGTTCTGGTGAACAAAAATGCTATCCTGCGAATCGTGGTCTTTTATAAAACCGTAGCCTTTAGAGGTGTTGAAGAAAGTTATCGTTCCCTTTCTGATGAGGTCAGCCGGATCCATTTCCTCATGCTTCGGCACACCAATCTGTATATCCTCCTGCTTTACTTCTTTCTTCTTTTTGGTAGGATCCGGAGGAGTATCCGTAATGTTTCCTTCGTCATCTACATAGGCAAGCATTTCGTCAATGCCTTTTCCTTTGTTAGAGTTCGCTAAGCGCTCTTCCTTCTTTTGCTCTTTATCCTGTCTTTTCTTCAGTTTTTTCTTTTCTTTTTCTTTTTTACTAAAAGTTTCTTGAGATCTACCCATATATTATTCTTGGTTTTTGATGTTGCATACTATACATTCTACGGAAATGGAGGCTTCTCAGCCTATATTAGTAGCGGAATAAAAAGTTTGTGCCGTTACGTATCCACTTCTCAAAGAAGGAGTTATCGTTGTATTCGCCGGAGACTAATTCGAAGTCAGCGCGGTTTTTATTGGCTCGTGAGCCCATAAAGCTTTCAAGGGAATCCTGGTTATTAGGCTCCCATTCTTGCCCTTTTTGCAGTGCAACGCAAAGATATTCGCGCGTTGTGGTATCTACTAAGTATTTTCTGTTCATTGTAGTAAATTATAGGCCCAATTTTAATTGAAAACGGAGCAGGATTGTGAGAGACAGCGGGTAAAAACGATCAAGCAAATAAAAAAGCCTTACTGCATGTAAGGCCTTTTTAATGCATTTTATACGTTAAGACTAAGAACGCTTAACATTAACTGCGTTTAGTCCTTTTCTGCCTTCCTGAAGTTCAAAAGTTACTTCGTCATTTTCTTTAATCTCATGCACCAGTCCTGATGCGTGTACGAAGTATTCCTGATCTGAATTTGCTTCTTTGATAAATCCGAACCCTTTCAGGTCGTTGTAAAACTTTACTGTTCCGTTATTCATATTTCTTTGTTTATTATATACCTACTACATTTCTAGCGGCATATATGTTCAATATCTTTTACAATATGCAATAAAAAATTTATATTTCACTTATAAAGAGTTATAAATAAGGTTTATTCTTGTTAAAGCATCCATATATATTGGAAAGGTGCTAAACCTGCAGGTGAATTGATGGAAATCTCTATTGCTAAGGTTGCCCCGGACTTAATGAATTCTTGTGGAGCAGTGGATGATGGAGTAGGAGGTAAGTGAAAATTCCGTCTCCTGGAGCAGCACATATAATGAGTTTATTGTACAGTAGATATCTAATTACTTTGAAAAGCGTACGCTAATCAAAAAAATATATGACCATGAAAGATACACAATCACTTAAATCTTCTTTAGTAAACATTCTAAAAGACCCCTCCGAAATAGAATTGTTGATGCAAAACCCTGGCAAGTATGGGATGGACTTATATAAGGGCCTATCTGTGAAAGATAAACAGTATGTTGCCTTCGCTGCTGCAGCTGGTTTTATCGCATATGGCATTTATCTGAGCAGGCAAAAGTAATAGCTTAAACAACTCATTGTGTTTAGCGCCACTTTGTATAGGCAAGGCTATTAGTTGCGCCTGAAAGTATAGCGTTCAAATAGATTCTCCAGCATTGTACGAAACTGCTTTGCGATGCTAAAACGAGATCAACTGCAGTCCCTTGTGCTCTGTATAATGGAGTTTTAAAGAACGGGAGCCCATTTCTGAATTAGTCAGAAGTGGGCTCCCGTTTTAGGATTCTACTCTGGCAGCGACGGATAAGCAAATAGTCTTGCCTTAGAGATAGCTGCTATCTATATTGTTTTCTCTTTGATTTCCATGCCTCTTATCCTGAAGCATACTTGTATGTATCTCCGCTAAAGGGTAAACTTGAACTACTGCCGCAGTTAATTTCTTCTCTTCTCCTTCTCTTATTTCTGGCCTAAGGCTACGGCTACCACAGCTAGTAAAGCAGCAGAGTTACTATCTGATTTTCATTTCTTTTCCCTTCCTGATTAAGTCTTCTGGCACTGGTATTTACTTCACTGACTTATTTACTAATCCTAATGCGTTAGTTTTAGTACTAATGGGTTAGGATTACTACTAACTTATTAGTAGTATTGTCTAAACGATACGACGATGCAGAGATTAGGTAAAAGAGAAGAACAAATCATGCAGGTTATCTGGCGCCTCGAAAATGCCTTCATAAAGGAAGTTATAGAGGAGATGCCAGAACCAAAACCGCATTATAACACCGTGGCCACCATGGTAAAAATTCTGGTGGAGAAAGGTTTTTTGCGTGCTGAAAAACTCGGAAACTCTTTTCGGTATTCTCCTTTAGTGGCGTTGGCGGATTACAGGAAGCAGGATGTAGCCAACATCAAGCAAAAGTATTTCGGCAACTCCTTTTCTAAAATGATTACGCATTTTGCCAGGGAGGAAAAATTGTCTGACAAAGAGATCGATGAAATCATCCAGATTATCAAATCACAAAAATCATCTTAAACTTTTATGCCATGATTGAATATCTGCTAAAGGTCTCTTTCGTGATTGGAATAGCCTTACTTTTTTACAAACTCGTGCTGCAGCAGGAAAGTTTCTTTACCATAAACAGGTTCTATCTCATTGGGTGCATAATGTTGGCTTTTGCCCTGCCCTTTGTTACCCTGCCCCAGGTTATCAGCCACCAAGGGTATTTGTCAGCTGTTTTTCAACCAGACAAACCATTAGATAACAGCCAAACCGAAACTAGAGCGGCAAAGTTTAATGATGCTACTGCAACACCGGAAGCAAGTACCAGGGCAGTAACAAGTGCCGGAGTAGAAGCCGGAGAAAAACATACGGATGCAGCGTTACCCTTGCCCCACCCTGATGGAGTAGAGGAGAAGGCAGAAGTGCCGCAGGTGGATGTCATTTCCGGGCAAAAAGACTGGCTGTTCTGGCTTGGGATACTCTACGGCTTTGGCGTTATTATATTTACTCTTAACCTGCTTGTGCAGGTAGCAAGTATCCTGTTTAGAGTGAGAAGAAGCACTGATAAGATACTGGAGGATAAGTATGTTATTGTGAATACAGAAAACAGACAAGCTCCTTGTTCTTTCTTCAGGTACATCTTTATCTACCCTGATGACTATGATTTCACTACCTATGAGCAAATAATTGCCCACGAGAAAACTCATGTCAGGCAGGGGCATAGCCTCGACTTATTAATCGCAGAAATCGCAGTTATCCTCCTCTGGTTTAACCCGTTTGTCTGGCTTTACAAAAAGGAAGTTGAAAAGAACATCGAGTACCAGACAGACGCGATTCTGCTGGAGAAAGAACAGGTAAATAAAGACCAGTATCAACTGAGCCTGTTGCAGATAGCCTGCCCAAACAAGCCGCTCAGCATCACCATCAACTATAATCAGTCGCTATTAAAACAACGAATTATCATGATGAACGCAAAGAAATCAAACTTACACAGTTATTGGAAATATGCCTTCCTGGCCCCACTGTTTTTAGGGACAATTCTTTTTATGAATGAGCCAGCTGTTAGCCAGGTTATATCGCAAAGTGATACTGCTTCGGTTCCTGAGCTTGCTCCTATGCCTGAGGCAGCTCCGGCTCCTGAACCTGCCCCCGCTCCTGAGCCTGCACCCGACATAGCGGAAGTAGTAAGGGAAGAGGTAGTAAACAGAGATGTTGTTTCTGATGTAATAAGGGAAGTTCTTCCTGCAATAAAGGAAAACGGATACTCAATGAATATCATTGGGAAGCAGGTAGATATGTCGGAAGGCTATTGGTACAGCAACCAGGAAGGCGGTGAGTATTGCTTGCAGTTTAAAGGAAGCAGGAATTCCTCTACCTGGAACATGTCCAGGTGCTTTGACAAAGGGCTCTTCCAGAAGCAGGGGAACGATACTTTCGTGATGAAAAAGGAAACCGGTACACTTCAGCTAACAGGTAACCTTGATGCGGAAGTAGGGCAGGGGAAGTACACCTTCACCGAGGACGCTTCTTTTAAAAAGTACCTGGCCGACTACAACATCACCAGTAATAATGAGAACCTGATGTTCCATCTGTTTTTCGGTGATGTAGACAGGCAATATGTCGACTACCTGAAAAAGACATACAATGAGTTAGAGGGAGAACGGCTGCTGGAATTAGCCATACACGGCGTGTCAATGGCGGACTATCAGAACTATATGGCCCTGTTCCAGAAGTACAGCAACAAAAAGCCTTCAATCAGAGAAGTAGTGGAGGCCCGCATACATGGCATTGATCAGGCGTATGTGCGGGAGATGCAGGCGCTGGGCTTTGAAAATCTGTCTTTAAAGAAGATGATGGAGGCGAAGATACATGGTGTGAACAGGGCCTATGTAGAGGGGCTTCAAAATGCTGGATTTGAGAATCTTCAGATAGATAAAATCATCGGGGCTAAAATACATGGCGTAAACCCGGCGAACATCAAAGAAATGCAGGCCCTTGGCTTCGGGAATCTTAGCCTGGACAAGATGATGGAGTTGAAAATCCATGGGGTGAATGCAGCTTACATCACGGACTTAAGATCCGCAGGATTTGATGAACTGAGTCTTGATCAGGTTCTGGAAGCGAAGATCCATGGTCTTAATGCCGCTGCCATCAAAGAAATTAGATCTTTAGGCTTTAAAGATATGCGTTTCAGAGAAATAATCTCCGCTAAAATTCATGGAGTAGATGCAGCTTACATCGAAGATCTGAGAAAAGCCGGACTTGAGAGTCTTACCATCAGCAAGGCTGTTGAAGCTAAAATACATGGTATAGACAGCAGTTTTATTCGCAAAGCCAGGGAAGATGGCTATAACCTGAAAACTGTGGGTGATGCCGTTAAATTGAAAATCCATGGTATGGCTCTGGAGTCTATGAGAGACTAAGTAGTAGAGCACCATTAGTGGTATAAACCAGGACGCAAGGCTAACGTTTAAAATAATAAAATGACTTACAACCTAATTATACACTATGGAACGATATGACAGGGACCGCAATAACAACGGCGGCTACAACAACCAAAACAGGTACGACTACGACAATAATGACAGAAACCGCTACGACCGGGACAACAGATATGATTATGGTCGAAACGACAGGTATAACCGGGAAGACAGAACAGGACGTGACCTGAAGCAGCAGTTTGAAAGAGATTACCGAGACAGCGATCACAGACCAAACGACTACCGAAACAGCAGGGACTACGGAAGGGACGATGATAGAGGAAATCGCTTCGGGAATTATCGCAGCCGTGATGACAGGGACACCAGTTACGCTGCTGACTTTAGGGGCAATGAAAACAGGCAGGGCAACATTCGGCAGGGGTACGGGATATCAAGCTTTGATGGTACCTCTGACCGGTACAACACCTTGAACAGTGACCAGCGCGAAGGCAACATGCAGGAGGCGCAACCCTACTACTCCGGAAACAGGGACCGCTTAAGTAGCACACGCTATGGTGGCGGTGTTGGCGATGAATTCCCTAACTCCAACCGGGGAGTACCTAATTATGGCACCCGAAACTTTTCAGATAATTATGGTACCGGAATGGGAAGCTCCTACGGCGGCAAAAACTATGGCGCTGGCACAGGCTATAACAGCGGCAACAGAGGTGGATCCTTCGGCAACAATATGTACGGCAACTCATCCGGCAATTACGGTGGCTATGGTTCAATGGGCGGCAGCACCTATGGTGCAGGTCAGAGTAGTTCCGGTGGTAGTTCCTCCCACAATTCAGACAGAAGAACAACGGGTAATTTTAATTACTAAACAGCAGCTTAAAACTTAAAAAGAGGGTGTCCAAAAAGGTCACCCTCTTTTTAAGTTTTGAGCCTTTTGCTATTTTAGCAGGCATGAAAAGGCGCAACGTTGTCTTCAAGGAGCATCCGGGCAGGAACAGGCCGGGCATACCGGTTATAGCACTGCTTCCGCACAAGAACACTGTCGTTGCCACTCCTTTAAACCGCAATGGGCCAACGCGCAGCGCTGCAGGCAAAACCGTGACACGTGAGGGCGCTGCAGGTTCAGTGGCAGCGCATAAAGTAGCAATAGAAACAGCTAAAGCAGAAAGTGCGAATGAAACAACTATGATGGAAGCTATTAAAGCAATAACAGCCTGGGCTTTCACGCAACCGAAAGTGACAACGATACTAGCCGAAACAGAAAACACAAATCTACCCTCACACCGGACGCTGGAGAAGAATCACTTCACTCGCTATAAGACAGCCGGAATAATGGATTGGTGGAAGCTCGAAAGGCCGGTTTTCGTTAGCAGTGGGGCAGAAGCGGCTTCCTCTTTCGCTTAACCTAATCCACTTCAATATATTTCGCATCCCCGTTCATCCGCACAATTTTTGGATAAAAAGTACCAGTTACATCTACCAGTTCCTGCTGGGACGCCATCACCTGGTGAATGTCCTTATAGGCCATTGGCGCCTCATCTAACCCAGAACCGATAACATCTACACCCGCCTTCTGCAGGTACTTGCGCATCTGGGGCTGGGAGAACGTTTGTATGGCCTGCGTTCTGGACATAACACGCCCGGCCCCGTGTGAGGCAGAGTTAATGGCGGCAGCCTCGCCTTTGCCACGCACAATAAATCCTGGCGTGGCCATGGTTCCCGGAATAATACCCATTACCCCTTTGCCCGCCGGAGTAGCGCCTTTGCGATGTACGATCACTTCCTTACCAGAGGCATCTTGTTCTTTCCAGGCGAAATTATGGTGGTTCTCAATCTTCGCCATGGGGGCCTCGCCCAGCTTTGCCGTCAGACGTTCATGTATCTGGTGGTGGCAGGCAGAGGCATAGTCACCGGCCAGGTTCATGGCGAGCCAATATTCCTGACCGGCTTCCGTGTCAAGGTCGAGCCAGGCCAGGTGCTTTGCCTCCTTGGGCAGCGGACAGGCATCTATGGCCACTTTGGTATAATAACCTGCAATGTTTGCCCCCAGCCTTCGGGAGCCCGAATGGGAGAGGAGCGCCAGGTACTTGCCCGCTGGCAAGTCAAACACATTATCAGCATCGTGTATCTCCACTGTGCCGAACTCCACAAAATGGTTGCCACCACCAGATGTTCCCAACTGCTGGAAAGCACGGTCCTTGAGTTCGCGCACAACCGGGATTTCAGAGAACTCCGGGCGCTCCATAATTTCATGGTCCATGGGTCTTTTGAAGGAGGCGTTGCCGAAGCGGGTGCTGTCGGTGAGCATCTTCTTGAGCTGCTCCCGGTTCTTTTCAAGGTAGCCTGAGTGGATATCGTAGATGCTCATGCTCATGCGGCAGCCAATGTCTACGCCAACGCCATAAGGTATCACGGCATTGTGCGTCGCCAGCACCCCGCCAACAGGAAGCCCGTAGCCTTGGTGGGCATCCGGCATCAGCGCCCCCGCCCGCGCGACAGGCAGGCGCATGGCGATCTCCATCTGGTCAATGGCACCTTGTTCTATGGCTTCTGCTCCATACACGGCATAGTTCTGCTTCTCCGACTTCAGGGCAATGGGCTCTGCTTCTTTGTGCGCTATGAGCGCCAGTGCCAGAGGGCCCAGTGTTGTGTGCAGCTCGTACTGATCAGGGGCGGCAATTACATCCTGCAGCAGCTCTATCTGGTGTTTCTTGCCCAAGTCAGTATAGTAGGTATGCACAATGTTCAGGGCCGTGCCCAGCGGCTTGCCAGAAGGAAATCCAAGCTTAACCAGGTCGTTGGATGAAAGTTTTGCTGATGTTCTTTTCTTGTTTTTCTTCATGGATTTGAACGGTTACAGGAACTACAGTGTACGGAGTATTTTGTGCAATTGGTTATGCCTGTACATGAAATCCATCTTTATATGTTTTAAGTTTTTTCACTGTTGAAACCACGCTCTAACTTCTCTTTGTGCTTCCTTTGCCGGGCAGAATCCTGTGCGGCTTTTTTCTTGTTATCGCTCGAATAGTGTATGCATTTTTCTTAGCTGAAGTGCATTATTTCCATTGCTTCTTAACCGGTAAGTTGATACCGCGTAAAAAAAGTATCGTCCCACTGGTATGGGACTTGAATCATTTATAAATAAGAAAGCTATGACAACAGATAAAAATCAGAATAAGGACCAGAATAAAGGGAAAGAGAGCAATGCCAAAACAGATGCAACTTATAGCAGAGATGCTGAAGCACTAAAGAACAGCACCACTACTTCCCAGAACAGCGCGGAATCAATGGGGAAAGTAGGCGTAGGGGGAGTCATTACCAACAAGGATAATTCTGGTTCATTGAAAAGCATGAAAGGCGACGACACAACAAAATTGAATCCTAAGGAGCCACTATCAGAAGGGCAAACTACGGAGGAGCAGGACAGCAAGTAAAACAAGCGTTATCAAAGGTGTTTTCCTGAATATCAGAATTAGGTAAACTGCTTTTGCTGTTTCTTTTCAACACAAAGGAATTAACTGACGTTATGCCTGAGTCCCAGCGGGACGACCTGTTGATAGTAATCAATATCGAGGCTTCCTTAGCTCCAGCCATCAGGCTATCAACAGGCCGTCCCGCCGGGACTTAAACCAAGTTATAAACTGGTTTGAAGCCTCTCTTATTATAGAATGCCTCTTCGCCTGATGGCGAAGAGGCATTATTATTTTCTCTGAAGCTCCTTCAGATACAGCTGCCTGGAAAGGTGAAGCTGTGTGCCATCTACTCCATGAGATTAACCTTTACACCGGCCACTTTTCCATTCGCCAGGCGCTGTCCCAGAACATCCACTCCAGTTTGCAGGCGGTAACAAAGGCATCTGTCATTTCTTGTTGCTGTGCAGGCGTGCATTTTGTGGCTGCTTCATCACAAATATTAATGGCCCTTTTTACAATACCTGCAAACTCTTCTCCTGCATAGGTATTAATCCATTCCTGGTACGGGTTATTTTCTTTCTGCGGTTGCTTATAAATATAGTCGCCGACTTCTTTGTAAATCCAGAAACAGGGGAGCAAGCCTGCCATGGCTACCTCTACTTGGTCAAGTGCTGCTGTGCTGAGCAGGTAGCGGGTATAATGTTGGCAGGCAGGGGAGATGGTGGTGCTCTTTTGTATGCCCAACTGCTGGAAATACCCGGCGTGGAGGGCATGCTCTACTACAATGGCCCCTTCTGCAAACCGCATAAACTCCAGCGCATGATCCGTAGTGTGCGCCCGTGCCGCAACAAGTGAAAGAGCTCTGCCGAAATCAGCCAGATAGAGCGAATCCTGGGCGATGTAAAACTTAAACTTCTCCTGGTCGAGTGTTCCATTTATAAGTTCTTCAATGAAGGGCATGGAAATTATCTGATCGTAGATGCTGCTGCCCGCCTGCCAGGCTTCTTTAGTCTAGCTCATATTTTTGAAGTTTTTTTGGTTGATAGAAATGATTTAAAGGCCCATGCCCTTCGCCTGTTTTTACATCTTTGCCCTCGTCAATAGCATGGTATACATATTGCCTGGCCTGCTCAATCGCCTCCGGCAAGTTTGTGCCCATTGCCAGAAAGGCGGCTATGGCAGAGGAAAGGGTGCAGCCTGTGCCGTGGGTATTGTTGCTGTCGATCGCCGCTGACTCATACACATGCATGTCGCCGTTTTGATGCAGGTATACATCGTAGAGCCGGGAGCCTTTCAGGTGGCCTCCTTTTACAAGTACAGAGCGGCAACCTGTTTCCAGGATAATACGGGCAGCTTCTTTCATGTCCCTTACATCCTGAAGCTGCATACCAGCTAAAATCTGTGCCTCATCCAGGTTAGGAGTAACTACCGTTGCCAATGGCAGTAGTTCCTTTTTAAGCAATGCGATGGTGTTATCCTCTATCAGCTTATCACCACTTGTAGCCACCATCACAGGGTCCAGCACAACGGGTACTGTGTAGTGCTTCAGTTGGCTGGCAATAGCCTGTACAAGCTCCGCGCTATGCACCATGCCTATTTTGATTGCCGTAGGTTTTATGTCGTCCATTACTGCCTCTATCTGCCCCTGCACAATAGAAGCCGGTACGCTGTGTATACCCGTGACGCCACGGGTGTTTTGCACCGTGATAGCGGTAATGGCCGAAGTGCCGTAGCAGCCCATGGCCGAGAAAGTTTTCAGGTCGGCTTGTATGCCTGCCCCACCGCCACTGTCAGACCCTGCAATGGTAAGCACGGCAGGGTATTTATATGTTTTCATAAGGATTTCTCTATTTCGTTTCTGATTTTTTCAGCGGCCCGTGCCGGGTCAGGTGCAGAGCAAATGGCAGACACCACAGCAAGGCAATCAGCGCCGGCCTTTATGATGTTGGCAGCATTTGCTTCACTTACTCTACCAATGGCAACCAGTGGTTTATGTGTTAACGCCCTGATACTGCTTATGCCTTCCAGGCCCCATTCTGTCACTGTGTCCTTTTTAGTAGGCGTGGAAAAGACAGGGCTCAGCGCCAGGTAATCTGCCAGGGCAGCATGAGTGCGCTGCAGGTGTTCGGCATATTCCAGGGAATAGCCGAGGATACCGCAATCAGACCATTGCTCTAGTATAGCAGCGGGCGTTATGTCGTTGTTGCCGACATGTATTCCCGCCGCTTTGCTTTTCAACGCTACCTGCAGGTTGTCGTTGACTATCAGGGGGACATTGTACTGGTCCAGCAGTTCTTTCAGTTGCAGGGTCTTTTTCAGAAATGCCTCCTCCCCGAGATTTTTCTCGCGTATCTGCACCAGGTCCACGCCGCCTTTTACTGCTGCTTCTACCACCTCCATCAGGTCCCGGCCAAGGCAGGACTGTTCATTTGTAACCAGGTACAGGCGGTACGGAAAGGTACTCATGGATTTGTCTCTAACTTTAAGCGCTCTCTAAAATCATATTCAGAAAGCTGGTAAAGCGCGTCGAGGAATTGGACCTGCATCGTTCCCGGCCCCGGTGCCTTTTCGGCAGCTATGTCGCCTGCAATGCCCATCAAAGCCATAGCTGCAGTAGTGGCAGCAAAGGCGTTGTCCGCACTAACCGCGCAGCATGCGCCCACCAATGCACTGGCGGTGCAGCCCATGCCCGTTATCCGGGACATCAGCACGTGACCATTCGAGAGGGCATTGTAATTACTCTTGTTCACGATGTAGTCGGTGGCACCCGATACACAGACAACCGCGCTGGTGGTTTCGCTCAGCTGTTGTGCTGCTTCCAGGGCTTCTTCGCTGAGGCTGGTGCTATCAACTCCTTTCGTATTGGAGCTGAATTTTGCCAAAGCCATTATTTCAGAGGCATTCCCACGGATTACCGTCGGGCGGTAACTGAGTAGCTCTTCCAGTACATTGTTGCGGTAAGACGTTGCGCCGGCTCCCACAGGGTCCAGCACCCATGCTTTTTGAAGTGCGTTCGCCTGCTTTACAGCCAGCTTCATACTCTCCACCCAGTACTCATCCAGCGTACCAATATTTACGACAAGGGCACCTGCAATACTGACCATATCACTTACTTCGCTGTGTGCATGCGCCATAACGGGAGAGGCACCAGCAGCCAGCAAGGCATTGGCGGTATTGTTCATAACAACATAATTGGTAATGTTGTGCACCAGCGGTGAATTCTGCCTGACGGCCGAAAGTATACTCCAGAGTTGCTCTTTCATAATTTCTTGTTTAAAGATAAGATGATGGCCCAGGAGTATCCGGAAAAGGAGGGATAGATGAAAAGAGGAAATAGCCGCAATAGCCATTCATGCTTTTCCCTTCGCCAGCATTACCTGGATCAGGTTCAAAGGGTATTGTCTCAGTTCCTGTTTCGGAACACCCCTAAAGCCGATACTAAACTAGGATAATTATGTATGAATAAAAAGTAATGTGGTAGATAATGGTTCGGGTCTGTCTGCTTTAATCAAGACTATTTTAATTAAATAACTTATAAAAAGACTTGATTTTTTCTGCAGTCTGTATTATTTCTTTTTATCCCCCTTCAACAGATGTAATGTGCCATCTGCATAACCGACAATGACCCTATGAACTTTAGGATGCAAAAACAAGCCACTTTCTACCACCCCCGGTATCAACAGGATGCTGTTATTCAGGAGTTCAGGAACTTCAATTTGGTTAAAAAAACAATCAGCAATCAGGTTACCATTATCAGTTACAAAGTTCTTCCCGTCTTTTTGCCTGATGCTTGTTTCACAACCTAAGTTTTTTAATTGTTTTAGCGTCAGTTCTGCTGCAAAAGGCACTATTTCCACGGGTAAGGGAAACTTGCCTAGTGTGCGCACCAGCTTTGATTCATCTACAACTACGATGAATTGGCTGCTATTATAGGCGATAATTTTTTCACGAAGCAATGCACCGCCACCGCCTTTAATCAGGTTGCACTGGGCATCAACTTCATCTGCGCCATCAATGGTGACATCAATACGGGACAATTCTGAAAAGTCAGTCAGTTGTATACCGTACTGCTTTGCCAGGTCTTCAGATGCTACTGAACTAGCTACTGCCTGAATGTGGAGGCCGGCTTTCACTTTTTCTCCCAGCGCTTTGATAGCCCATGAGGCGGTAGAGCCGGTGCCAAGCCCAACTGTCATGCCATCTTCTACATATTCTACTGCGCTTTCTGCTGCCAGCTTTTTTGCATCCATTGATTAATTCTGACTGTTGGTAGTGGTTTGTTTCTTCAAATTTACCCCCGCCCGGCTCTGGCTTACATGTTCTGACAGAGTGCGGGCGGGGGCTGTTTCAGAGTAATACAGCTGCCGATAGCAGGCCATTTCGATTGGTGTTAAGATATAAAGCGCTTGTGCTCACATCTTATAATTTGCTTGCACTGAGTGCTAATAACGGTTCCCCGCCGTGATATCCGGTGGGAAGATATTGTCTATTTCAAGCACTTCTTCTACGCTTAACAGTACATCTACCGCCTTTACATTTTCCTCCAGGTATTTTCTGCGCTTTGTTCCCGGAATAGGGACCAGGTCATCGCCTTTGGATAATACCCAGGCCAGCGCCAGCTGTGCTGCACTAATCCCTTTATCAGATGCGAGCTTGTTCAGCTTGTCTACGATGTTGAGGTTCTTTTTGAAGTTTTCGCTCATGAAGCGCGGGTTGTGTCTGCGGAAGTCGCCCTCTTCAAAATCGTCAGGACTTTTAATGGCTCCTGTTAAAAAGCCGCGGCCTAATGGGCTATAAGGCACAAAACCGATTCCTAGTTGGCGTACCGTGTCCAGCACCCCATTTGTTTCTACATCTCTTGTCCATAGGGAATATTCTGTTTGCACAGCAGTTATTGGGTGTGTCTTATGCGCCCTTCTAATCAATTCGGGTTCCGCCTCAGAAATGCCCAGGTAGCGTACCTTGCCTTCTGATACCAGGTCAGCCATGGCACCAATGGTGTCTTCAATCGGAACATCTGGGTCCATACGGTGCTGGTAATAAAGGTCGATAGTGTCTATTCCCAGGTTTTTCAAACTTCCCTCGGCAGATTTGCGCACTGTCTCCGGTCTGCCGTCTATGCGCATCCCATTTTCACCAATGGCCACACCAAATTTGGTGGCGATAAATACCTGGTCTCTTTTTCCTTTGATCGCTCCGCCTACTAACTTTTCGTTTGTGTGCGGACCGTACAGTTCGGCGGTGTCGAGAAAATTTATTCCCAGTTCCAGTGCCCGATGGATGGTGGCTACTGATTCATCGTCGTTTCTGTTACCATAAAAGGCGCTCATGCCCATACAGCCCAAGCCTATCGCGGATACATCTAGTCCATGTTTTCCTAATGTTCTTTTCTTCATCATGTCGTTTGTTTTCTATGTTGTTCGATTCTGAGCTCGATTGTAATTACCCTTAACTTTCCATAGAGCGAGCGTCCTCGCTCGTGCTTAGTATCACGCGGTCGCTGGCCGTATTTCGTGGCTGGAGGCTTGGAAAAACTTCCAAGTCTTCATGTACTGCACAGGCCGTAGGCCCTGGAAAAGCAGACACGAGCGAGGACGCTCGCGCCATGATTAGCTATCTTTATTTATTCACGCCACCGAAGCACATGTACTTTATCTCCATAAAATAATCCATACCATATTTGGAGCCCTCACGACCAAAGCCGGATTCTTTTATACCGCCAAACGGTGCCACTTCTGTAGAAATTATACCTTCGTTGATGCCTACCATACCATATTCCAGCGCCTCGGCAACACGCCAGCAGCGGTTCACATCTCTGCTGTAGAAGTAGGAGGCAAGGCCGAATTCTGTGTCATTTGCCATTTGTACAGCTTCTTCCTCGGTACTGAAACGGAAGATAGGGGCTACGGGCCCAAACACTTCTTCCCGGGCAATGAGCATTGCTCCGGAGGCTTCTGCCAATACAGTTGGCTGGAAAAACAAGCCTTCGATGCTTTCTCCGCCTGTCGTGACTCTGGCACCTTTCTCCACGGCGTCACGGATGTGCTCCTTTACCTTGTTTAGTCCCTTCTCATTGATGAGCGACCCTATCTGTACATCTTTTTCCAGCACATTACCTGTTTTCAGGCCCTGAACTGCTTTTGTGAATTTCTCGACAAATGTATCATACACCTTGTCCTGTACCAGAATTCGGTTGACACAAACACAGGTTTGCCCGTTGTGGCGATACTTTGCAGCCAGGGCACCACTTACTGCTTCGTCTATATCGGCGTCATCAAACACAATGAAGGGAGCGTTGCCACCCAACTCTAGGGATAGTTTCTTTAAAGTGGAGGCACTTTGGCTCATCAGGATTTTACCCACTGGTGTAGACCCCGTGAAAGAAAGCTTTCTGACTTTCGTGTTCTCACAAAACTCTTTACCAACCTCACTGCTCTCTGTTGAGGTAACGGTATTGTACACGCCAGGAGGGAAGCCTGCCTTTTCTGCTAAAACGCACAATGCAAGGGCAGTGAGCGGTGTTTCGGATGGTGGCTTCACGACAACAGGGCTGCCTGCGGCCAGCGCAGGACCTACTTTACGGGTGATCATGGCCAGCGGGAAGTTCCAGGGCGTGATAGCAGCAGCCACCCCTACGGATTGCTTGATAACAACAAGGCGCCTGTCTTTGGTATGGGGTGGAATCACGTCTCCGTAAGCACGTTTGGCTTCCTCGGCAAACCATTCAATGAAGGATGCGCCATAGTTCACTTCTCCCAGGCTTTCTGTCATCACCTTCCCGGATTCGATGGTCATGATGCGGGCGAGTTCGGCCTTATGCTCTATTATCAGGTTAAACCAGTTCCGCAGGATGTTAGAACGCTCTTTGGCTGTCAAAGCACGGTAGGCGGGCCAGGCAGCATCAGCTGCGTCGATGGCTTTGCGCACATCTTTGCGGTTCATATCGGGCACAGCGGCCAGTACTTCGCCTGTGGCAGGGTTAGTCACATCAAAGGTTTTGCCACTTGCTGCCTTTTGCCAGGCTCCGTTCACGTAAGCCTCTGTTCTTATTAAATCACTCTTTTCCATTTGGTTGTCTTTTATGGCTTACAAATTAACCTTCTCTGGTTGCCTTGCTCATTGTATCAATCCTTTTACCGAGGAGTGGAATTGTATATTTATAAATCTCCCTCCCAGGAGAGAATAGGGTGGGTTTGTAGTGCCGGCCAGTTACCTGTTTTATTCCCTGAACCCGCTAGTAAAGTTCATGCCCTTGCAATGTCCTGTCTTCAGTTATCATCTGCATGAGCGCTTTCTATAGTACATGAAAAAGCCTTTCAGGGTTAACTGAAAGGCTTTCGTATTGGATGAGCCGGATGTGTGCTATTCCCGGTCATCTGCTTGTTTATGGTTATCACCAGGCAATCTGGATTTCATTGTCTGCCGAAGAGGACATTTTTACGCTTTAGGTTTCAGGTAAACGATAAACTCAGAACCTTCGCCAAGCTTACTTTTCACAATCAGTTCACCGCCTGCATTCTCTACAATTTTTTTTACAAGGTATAGCCCGATGCCAGTTCCTTCCGTGTTTTTTTCAAAACGGGTAAACGGCGTGAAAATGAGTTCTTTCTTTTCCTCCGCAATGCCAATACCGTTGTCTTTAACTGAAATCTGTATAAAACCATTTAAGGTTTCTGTTTTGACATGTATTTCAGGAGCTCTGTCAGGTGATTTGTATTTTATGGCATTGCTCAACAGGTTGTAAATAATGCTTCGGAGGTTTTTTCTTGAGAATTCAATATCCGGCTCGCTGATATCATAGGTAATAGAAGCATTGCTCTCCAGGATATTATCTTTGATAGTTAATTCTACTTGCGTAAGCACATCTTCGAAACGTACATTTTCTACTACTTCCTTAAAATTACCTTCAATTTTAGCAATTTCTGAAAGCTCATCTATGATGTTCCGCATTGTCTTAACAGAATTCTCAAGCATGGCGGCAATCTTATTCTGTTCCTCGTTTTCAGCGTCGCATTGTTCTAAGAGGTCATTTGATGTTTGCTTTAATAGCTGCAACAAGCCTTCTATATTTGCGAGTGGCGCCTTCAGGTCATGGGACACGGAGTAGATGAATGTTTCATGAGAGGCATTCAGCTTTTCCAGGTCTCGCAGCACTTTCATGCGGTCTGTGATATCCACAAACGTAATGATGACGCCATTGGTCCTGTTGTCTCTTTTAAGCACATACGGAATAATATTCATCTGGAACCAATGTAAATCCGTTGTTTGTATCTCTTTCTCAAAGATCTGTTCTGTTTCTATTACTTCAAGTATATTGTCTATGATAGTAGAATACCGGATATTATCTATCAATTCTTCCATAGGACGGCCAATGTGGTTATCTGAAAGATTGAACTGCTTCATGGCCGGGGGAGTGAACTTGCGAAGCACCAGATCCGCATCCACGAAGAGCTGCGGTATAATCGTGTTCCTGAAGTAATTCTCCAGTTCAGCATTCAGTTCTATCAGTTCTCTGATTTTTTGGTTATCTTTTTTTCCTGAGGAGGACTTAGGGGTAGAATTTGATGTCTCATTTTTTTGTGATCCCATTTTCTCTTGTAATTCTTCCGGGTGGCAATAATTTGAATAAACAAAAAAAGGCAGGTCTCTTTTCGCAATTGCTGTAATGTACAACTATTTTATCAACTATAGGCACGGTGCTTCAGTTCATAAAAAACAAGAAGGCTGCCTGAAGTAAATCAGTCAGCCTTCTTTAATAAATTTGTATGGTCTGAAAAGTGAAGTTAATCTACAGGTTTAATTTTGATAACTACTGCTTGTAAGTGATGCTTTAATCGAGCTCTTTCAGGAGGCCCTCCAGGTCAAGCGGACGCGTATACATCTCCACAGAACCGTCAGACTTTTTCGGCCATTCTTCTTTAGGTCGGTCCCAGTACAGTTCTACGCCGTTGCGGTCTGGGTCCATGAGGTAGAGCGCTTCGGATACACCATGGTCAGCGGTGCCGGTGAGAGGGTAGTTCGCCTCCTGCAGCCGACGGAGTATAGCAGCCAGATCCCTGCGGGTAGGGTATAGGATAGCAGTATGGAAGAGTCCGGTGCTGCTAACAGGGGGAGGGGATCCATTCTTGCTATACCAGGTGTTCAGCCCGATGTGGTGATGGTAGCCCCCTGCTGAGATAAATGCTGCGTCTTCGCCATAGGTGGTGGTGATTTCAAAGCCCAGCAGGTCGCAGTAAAACTTCAGGGCGCGCTCCATGTTTGCCACTTTCAGGTGAACGTGCCCAATTCTTGTCTGCGGTGGGGTTGTATAGTCTGATGCCATATTTCAACGCTTTTCTAATTTATAAAAAAGTGTGTTGGGGCAATTTTCCCAACACACTTCCTGATTTAATCAGCCTTCTTCCAAATCCTGTATTCTTAGTACGTATAGTTGAGGCAGCGAGGCTGTCAAGTGCTGACCTTACACCAACCGTACAACTCTCTTAGGCTGTATGCTGCTAGCAGTCACCATCAATGCCGCAGCTCTGACCTTCTGCTGTTATTTCCTCAAATTTTGGTGTTTGAGGAGCAATCTGTGAAAACACCTGGTGAAAAGTTTCTGCCGGCTGTGCCCCGCTTACGAGGTATTTGTCGTTGATGATGAAGGCCGGTACACCCGTGATACCTGAAGCTTGTGCCCATTGTTCCATCTCACGCACCTCGTTTTTACCCTCCTCCCTTTCAAAGAATCCTTCCAGGCGCTCAGCAGGAATTCCGTTGGCTATTCCGATTTCTTTTAAGGCAGCAGTGTCGTTCATGTTTTTGCCTTCTGTAAAGTAACTATAGAAAAGGGCATGCGCCACCTCTTCCTGCACACCGCATTCACCCGCCAGCCAGATAAGTCTGTGACCGTTGAAAGTGTTGTTCACTGTGGTCAGTTTTTCAAAGTTAAACTCGATACCCTCCGGCGCACCGGCGTCTTGCAGGCGCTGATTCATAGCATCTATTTGCGAAACGATAGAAGGGCCGTAGGCATTTTTAAAGTACTCCAGCCTGTCCACGCCCTCCTGCGGGATGTTTGCGTTCAGCTCGAAGGGTTTGAAGCTGATGTCAAATTCATAGTCTTTATTTGCCTCTTTTATGGCTTTGTTCAGGCGTTGCTCGCCCACATAGCACCAGGGGCAGTTTACATCCGATACAATATCTATTTTTATTTTCTGCTTAGTCATAATTCAATTTTTCATAATTTAATTAGAGAAATGTTGGTTCTTAGCCTTTCCATTTATTTACAAGGTAACCACAGAAGCTACTGAAGGGGCCATAGACTCCAGTATTATCGTTTACTTTATCAGCAGGCACTTTCTTCCGTTCATTCTCTTAGAATCATATCGCCACTCCAGTGATTCTACTATCCTGCTCATATATCTTCAACGATAATGTTTCAGTATTGATTCAATACTAGGTTACTTTTAGTAACTCAAAAGTAACCTAGTATCTTTGTTTAAAGCAAGAAGGTACATTAACGACACTAAGTATCATGGGAGTAACTAAAGATGAGAATCAGCAGGTTAAGGTTCAGGAGAAGATAGATAAAATAATGGATGACAAGGAGGCGGCAGCCCCATGTTGCCCGGTGAAGGACATCCTGGGACGCTTTGGTGACAAGTGGTCCATCTATGCTATTCTGATGCTGGGCCGTAACGAAAAGCTCCGTTTTAACGAACTGAAGGGACTGATATCAGGGATATCGCAGCGCATGCTCACTGTCACGCTGCGATCCCTGGAAGAGGACGGCCTGGTGAAGCGGACGATTTTTCCGGAAATACCGCCCAGGGTAGAGTATGAACTGACAGATCTGGGGCAAAGCCTGCTGCTGCAGTTACTTGAACTGGCAGATTGGGCGAAGCTGAACCTGCATCATATTGTAGCGGCGAGGGAACGATACGCTAAACAAGAGCAGAAGCGAACGTGAGAAACAAGGGGGTGCGGCAATTGATTTACTTGCCCCTGCCAAGTGTAGATTGATATTATTCTTTGAATGTAACGCTGGCAGGCCTTTCTACCCGGTAATGATCTGCCAGCACTTTGAAAAACGCTTCTTCATTATGAAGCCATGGAAAATGACCGCTTGCGGGTATGATAATAAAAGTGCAGGTTGGGTATCTTTCTTTTAAGTAAGATGTGCTGTCGCCAAAAATGTCATCATCTCCGAAAACCACTGTTATCTTAAAACCCGGGTCTGGCAGCTTCGGAAGTGCAGGGTATAACAGCAGCGAAAAATAGGTGCGGGTGATGGGTTTGGCATTGATATGGTCCAACATCACCTGGACAGGGTTCTGTACCCGATAATCTCTGTTGCAGTTGATAGAGAACTGGGTGTAAAACTTACCGTAAGCCTTATAGTTTCCCAGCATGCCCAGTGCTGAATTTTTAACCATTGCTGCCCACTCCGGGCCGGTGCTCTTCTTTTTGTGGAATTTACCTACCTCCAGCACCGTTTTAGCCCACTGCCAGCCAGTGCCGGTAGCGGGGCTGCATGCAAATATGCTGAGTAGCCTGTCCTGCCTTTTAGCTGCATAAACCTGCGCATAGAGCCCGCCCCAGGAATGGCCGAACAGGTGAAACTTCTTTAAGTTGAAATGTGCAGCAATACTATCAATGTCTGAAATGTAGCTGTTCATAGAATAACTGCCAGAGGAACAGGGGGAGTTCAGTGTGCCGCGCTGGTGAAAATAAATCACCTGAAACTCCCTTGCTAAATATTCCGCCACTGGCTCAAGGTTTTCAGGTACGCCCGGCCCGCCATGGAGCAGGATAACTGTTTCTTTGCCGCTGTTTGGTTTAACAACAGTGTATAAGCTCGTGTCTTCACTTCTTACTAAAATCGCCATATTATCTCGTACGAAGAAACTTTCGAAAAAGAAGCATCATTCCAGGCTGGCCTGGGAAAATTAGCCTCGGTAAGATGTTAGCTTAATTAGATATCTTTTTCACAACTTCAAAAACAATCCCTTTATTCAGTGCTATTTTGCGGTGCCAGATAAGTGTTTTTAGTTTGTTAGAAAAATAATATAAGTTTATATGCTAACAAATTAATATTTGTGTAATTTGTGACGCTAATGACATACTTTTGATGCAATTCTGCTTTTTTTATCATAACCTGGAAATAAAGTTTAGGAGTTAAAATCGTAATGAATTGTGTTGATTGTCCTGATATACGCAGGAGAAAGCGCCGGATTTACTAGAATTCAGTGATAAGAGGAAACAATATATGCTGGCAATAGAGAAGTAATCTTCATTTAATATCAATTTTCTGATACTCTTTACTGTTAGCGCTAGTGGATAAGAATAGTAATAAAAATGTTTGGCTAGTAATACTGAAGTAGTTTTAGATGAGTGCTTAAATTGTCCCTTTTGGAAGTGACCGTCATGAAAGCTGTCAGCGGGTCCTGCTCGAGCGTAATGATGACTCAGAGAGTAAGGATCCAAGGGTATAGCGATGTACTGATATATAAGGAGGATTGAAAAACTTTACAAGCAATAAAGACGGTACGCGACGTGGAAAATTTTAATCCTAAGTCCTGAAACCGGTATGAAACGAACTTTATTTTATTTCTATATATGATAAAACCTTTACCATCTTTATTTACACTTCTTCTGCTTTTGTGTGCAGCAGCCAGCCAGGCACAGACGCATACGCTGTCAGGTTTTACTATTTCTAATAAAAAGGCCATCACGCCCATATACGAGGGAAACGAGGTGAAGGGCTACACGATGTTATACCGTGAAGACAGGGCTGATACAAGGGTTGCCAACTATGGGGTGGATTTCTATGATCAGGACCTGCAGAAGGTCAGAAGCGCCCTGTTTCCTAAAGAACGACATTTCAGTCATTTGCTTAGGCGAGCTTATAACGGGAAGACCTTCAGCTTTTATTTTTACAATACAAGAAGTAAGCTGTTAGAGATGGATGTTTTTGACAGTTCGCTGAATAAAATAGCCTCAAAGGAATTTCCAATGCGCTCAAAGGCAGACCAGCACGCGGCATTAGAGGAAATGCAGGTGTCCCGTACCGGAGCCAGCAAGCCCCTTTCCGGTATGAATCTTTATGCTGTTCCTAACAAGGGTTTTATCAGAAACGGGTACACAGGTAATATGAAGGGGTTTTCGCTGGAAATGTATGATAATAACCTCAACCTGAAGTGGACATATACGTCTGATGGAATGTCTAAGAATTATGAGTCGCTGCTCGTGCACGAGGTGACGGATAAATACATACTAGCGACGATTGCCCGCAGGTCAGGCAAGGTGTCAAAAAAGCTGAATTTTTTTGTCGCTGCTTTTGATGTAGAAACTGGCGACAACCTGTTAGATGTGCCCGTTGAAAATGACAATACGCAGCAGCTGTCTGTTAGCTCTTTTAGCTTTGACGAAAAGAAAAAGGAGTTTATAGCCATGGGAGAGTTTTACAGTGTGGAAGACAAGGAGCTTGAGGACCAAAGCAAAGGTTTTTATGTAAAACGAATGGGCATGAATGGAAAGGAGAATTTTGCTAAGTTCTTTGGCTGGGAGAAGGACGTAAACCCGCTATTGCCACAGGAGGCAAAGAAAAGTCTGAAAGAAGGCTATGAGAACTTTGTGCATAAAATTATCCGGGGGGCGGATGGTAAGCAGCATATTGTTGTAGAGCAGTATAAAGTGAAGGCTGATGGCGTTGGAATTGCCCTTGCTGTTCTGGGCGGTGGTACCAGCACGGTAAAAGGTGTGATAGGTAACATGCTGATTTATACGCTTGGCCCTGACCTGAGCCTGGAAAAAGTCAGCTTCTTTGAGAAAGACCAGACAGATTGCATACTTCCTCCCGGAGCAGGTGCTTATGGTGCTGGCCTGTTAGGCCTGGTTATAAACATGAATGGCGGCTTTGATTATCAGTTTACACAGGAAGACAATAGCCAGACGAGTTTTTCTACCGCCTACATCAACTATAAGAAGGTGAAAAAGAGCAAGTTTAGAGAAAAGACACTGGTGAACATCATGTATGCCGGCAACATGCAACTTAAATCAGATAACATAGATGTTTCTTCCAGCAATGAAGTTGTATCTTTTGTATATCCTGCAAAACCGGGGTATGTGCTGGTGCTGGATCGACAGTCAGGGGAGGAGAAGCTTGAAATGAAGCTGGTAAAGCTGAATTGATATTACCTGCCATTTGAACGCAAAATGGTTCAGCTACTGCTGAGCCCTTTTGCGTTTTTAAAGAGTTATTCATTTGCGGGTAGTATGGGTATTATTTGTGCCGTGGCTGGCAATATATTTCCATGCACTTCCTTTACTCGATGTTGATGCAGAAGTATTTTGAATTTGCTGGGGTAGCCGCTGTCTCTACACATCACCCAGAAAGTCTACCTTAATCTGGACTCTTTCCTTATCAGCTGGTGTCAATAGCGTAACCTCCACTATGTCTTTTTCATGGAAGTATCCTGCTATGCCTCTTATGATACCTACGGCTACACCAGCCATTTTGCGTCTGGAGTGATAATCAACTATCAGCTGTTTACTGCCTTTTTTGGTAACGAGCAGCATCGGAGGATTGGCTCTGTTATCCTCTCTTTTAACTGCAGCGTGCATGGCGGCTTCAGTGTTCAGCAGCATATCATACGTACGCCAGGAGGGGTTGATATATCTGTTGTAAACTAAAAGAAGGTCAGACACTAAAAATTCACCATAATTTTCCAGCATCTCATATTCGGTAATGCCAGTAAGTTCAGAGGCTTTATTTACAATAGCGAACATCTCTTTAGTGGGATATACCTCCTGCATCTGGTAATGCCCATGCGCAATGCCTGCCGCCTCCAATAGCTTTATCCAGGTGCTGAAATCATGTGTGTTCTCTACATACCGCCGTAGTAAAACAAACATAGAACCATGCATCTGGTCTTCATTGGATAAATTTTCTTCCATAAGAATGCTAATTTGTAACTGAGTACGGTAGGGAAGGTACAACTGATATAATAGAAATTCACGAAAAATTTATGAGGCATTGGTTTTTAGCTGCTCATCAACCACCCGGCCGCTGCTGTTTTATAGTAAAGCTTTGCAATTGGCGTGGGAGTAACAGGGACAGTACTTTAGCCTCTTGAATCGGTTTCTAGAATAGCGTATTCAAAATTATCACTCCAGCCTGACTTTAGTGGCAGTACTTTTCTTTTTCTTCCCTCTCTTGTCATACCAACTTTCTCAAGCACTTTGATGGACCCGATATTGTCAACTGCACAACCTGCCTCTATTCTATGGAGCTTCAGTGTATCAAATCCAAAGTTAAGCATGCGCCTTAAAGCTTCTGTCCCGAATCCTCTGTTCCAACAGGTTACGTCCAGCTTATACCAAACTTCGCCTCTGCTGTACTTGCTGTTCCCCAGCTTTAAGGCAATTAAGCCTATAAACTGCTTGTCTGCTTTCTGCTCGATAGCAAACGTGTACTGTTGGATAACCTCTTGCTGATTGTCCAAAATCCAGGGCGTAATTGTCGATCTGGTTTCAGCGATATCCTCTGGTATACCCAATGTATTATACTCATCAGTTTCAGGTAAAACATGTAACGCATGAATAGCACCTAAATCTGATGCGTCTATTAATCTCAGCTTCAGTCTTTCAGTATGTAGTTCTGGTTTCATTATCATAAGCTGCAATTACAGAATATTAACCTACGGGAATAGTTAGATAACTATTATTAATGTTATTCAAGAGCGGATCTGCTGGATCCAAGCAATTTTTTATCACACCTGATGCCAGACAAACAAAACAATTAATTTTGAATTTGCTGTCTTTCAGATGTTTAGACACAGATTAAATGCCTAAATTATAATTTGTGAAAATATTTTGAATTTTATTCATTATTCTGGTAGCCATTTTTTAGCAACAGCACGTATAAGACTTAAGGTTAATGTGAGAACAGAAAACTGCAGTCTTATACCTATTAAATAATTACTATACTATGTCCAGACTTTACAGAACCTAAAAAGCTTCTTGATTAGAGCATCACTAATTTATTGAGCATTTTCCCCACACATATCTACTTATGGCAAGCACCATCCAACCTGGTGTTATTCCTGCCATTCATGAATTTTTACGGATTCCAGTTGATGGAATTATATAGCAGCCCCCACTGACATTCCTCTTATTAACACGTGGTATGTACTTGTAGTTTTGCGACGCTTGGCTCTTTGTTATTTCTCTTTTCCCAAACATTCCATTTTGGGAGGCATGGGTTATCTATGTCTCAAAGGAATGTGATTGTATAGCACATTAAAGAAGGAGCGGGAAAGACAAAGCGAAATGCAACACTTGATAATCCGCACCAACCTACAAACTAATAATTCTGTTCACTCTTTTTTTGCTCTTTTACCTATGCTACTCGTTCACAAGTTTAAGAACCTTCCGGGGGAAGTTGCCCCTTTATGTATACACTTTATTAAAAGCAAAAGCACTCGGTTTTACAGACGTAAATCTGGCCTTGAGGCACCTGAAACATTTTCCTGGCAGCCTTTTCTCTTAATAAGGGCTCTCCTCCTGCTGCTTCTACTATTTGCAGGATCAGTGAGCCAGTTGCTTCTGGCTCAAACTCCACCCACTTGGTTTTCATCTGTCACAGTCCCTTCACAATTAGAAGAGGCTGTAGGAGTTACTTTCAACAACACTGGAAGTCTCACCCGCTATACGACGAATAAAACAGCCAGTGGCTATAGAGTAAACACAGCAGAATCAGAATTCTCATTGGGGCCACCAGGTCCACTGGTATTCCGGTGCTGCACCAAAGTAATGGGGTAGGAGCATTGGTGTTTGACACTGATAGTACATTGCTTGTTTCAGCAGGTAATGGTTTCAGCAATGCAACAGATGATTTAGCCTGTGCCACTGAAACCTATTACACTCAGGCTCTAGCAGGTAGCATTATTCCACCAGCCTTACATCTTGTTCATGATGGCAATGGGATTGAAAACAGTATTACGGCAATGACTATATAGAATTAAACTGATAAAATATTGATCTTCCTTAGGACAAAGTAGAAGCGTAACTGAAACTATAATATAGGATTTACTATAGTTGAGAATATTATTGTTGTATCACTTCATCGCAATGAGGAGGAGGGATGTAATAGCACTGGTTTTAGCCTTAAAAGAATTTCTTTTGCTATATAAGAAGCATATTTTAAGTGATTGACAAAGTAGAAAAGACACTACTTCATATCATCCACAGCCCGTGTAAAAGATATTTAAAAATATTATCACATTATATCTGATAATAGGCCAACATTATAGCATGAATTCATGTATAAGCCTAAAAGAGCACATTGAGTATATGTTTTCTATTAAAAATATTGGTGTTACAACATGATTCTATAAACTCCTTCCTCTACAGCTATGTGTCATCGCAAAAAATTGCAGGATATTAAAATGCTTGCGTGATATGTATTTGGATTATTTTTTTTATGCCGCTTCGATTATAATCTGATTGTAAAACACACACCCTATGAGCAAAACGTTTACTACCCGCTCTGTCTGGAAAACTGTTTTCTGGATATGCACAATTATCTTTCTCTTATTTGCTGTTCCTGATAGCTGGGCACAAACAAACGATAAGCCTACAAAAGAAAAGAAGAAGAAGGCAAAGCTCCCTCCGGAAGACCTAACCGGTGTGATGTTGGCAAATATACAATATAGTTTTTCTTCCAGCGGCCTGCAGGGGGTGTCTTTGGTTAACCCGACCTCCCTGCAGTTTGGCCCTGACGGCAGGCTCTATGTCTCGCAGCAGAACGGCATCATCAAAGCGTTTACTGTTGTAAGAAACGCTGCGAACGACTATGCTGTCACTGCGACAGAGACTATCGGCTTGATAAACCAAATTGCCAACTACAACGATGACGGCGCCCTCAACACAAACGTCAAGACACGCCAGGTAACAGGCATTCTTATGACAGGCACTGCCGCACAGCCTGTCCTCTATGTCAGCTCAAGCGACAGCCGGATTGGCGGCGGCTCATCCTCCGGTGACAAGAACCTCGACACCAACTCAGGCATCGTGTCCCGGTTGACCAAAACCAGCAGCGGATGGCAGAAGGTGGACCTGGTCAAGGGCCTGCCCCGCTCAGAGGAGAACCACGCCGTGAACGGGATGCAACTGGATGAGCAGACAAACACGCTCTACCTGGCGGTGGGGGGCTTTACCAATGCGGGTTCCCCATCCAACAATTTCGCTTTCATCACAGAATATGCCCTGGGGGCGGCTATACTCTCCATCGATTTAGATGCCATAGAGGCTATGCCTACACAGGGAAGCGGCAGTTCGGCTTACAAGTATAATTTGCCGACTTTAGACGACCCTACCAGGGCCAACAATCCGGACGGCTCGGACGTGAATGACCCTTTCGGCGGCAACGACGGGCTGAACCAGGCAAAGCTGGTAGCGGGCGGCCCCGTGCAGGTGTTTTCCCCAGGCTACCGCAATGCCTATGACTTAGTCATCACCAAGACTCCCGGAAATGAAGGCAGGATGTACACCATCGACAACGGGGCGAACGGTGGCTGGGGCGGGCATCCGGAGAACGAAGGGTCTGACGGTAGAGTAACGAATAACTATGTTAGTGGTGAGCCAGGGTCTACAGGGCCCGGCCCTAACGACCCGAAGGTCAACAACCTGGATAACCTGCACTACATCGGAAACATCAACACCTACGTGCCTGGCAGCCACTATGCCGGCCACCCAGCGCCTACGCGTGCCAACCCTGCCGGGGCAGGCCTTTACACCCATGACGGTACAACAGGCGTATGGCGCACCAGCAAGACAGGCACTCACCCCTTGCCGGCAGACTGGCCTCCTGTGCCTTTGGCGATGGCGAACCCGGTTGAGGGGGATTTCCAGAACCCCGGTGAAACAGACCTGGCGCTGCTCACATTCTCCACCTCCACCAATGGGCTGGTGGAATACACCGCCTCTAATTTTGACGGTTCTATGCAAGGAGCTTTATTGGCTGCCGGCTATAACGGAAACATCTTTAAGATAAATTTAACCGAAGATGGAAGTAATGTAACAAATCTAAAATCGAGTACTAATAAGCTAAATCAAGACATCGCTTTTGCTTCGGGCTTTGGTTCCCAGCCACTGGATGTTACAGCACAGGGAGACGCTGATATTTTCCCGGGTTCGGTGTGGGCTGCTACCTACGGGTCTGATGTAATCACCATATTCGAACCGCAGGATTTTTCAACTTGTTCTGGTATCTACAGCACTACGATGGATGATGATGCGGACGGCTACTCCAACGCTGACGAGATAGACAATGCCACTAACCCCTGTTCGGCCTCCAGTATGCCCATGGACTCTGACCAGGATTTGCTTTCAGACCTCAATGACCCTGATGATGACAACGATGGATTGGGTGACGATGTCGATTATTTTGCGTTAGATGCCAACAACGGCCTTTCCACCTATCTCCCCATTGAGTATGATCTGTTCAACAACCATCCGGGTACCGGGCTTTTCGGTTTAGGGTTCGATGGCCTTATGAGCAACATGCAACCGGAGAACGACTACTATAACCTCTATGAAGAGGAGAACCTGATTGCCGGCGGGGCCGTGGGTGCTTTTTCTGTGGTGGCAGTTTCAGCCGGTGACGCACTGGGTGCTTTGAACAACCAGGAGAACGCCTTCCAGTTCGGGGTGAATGTTAATGCCGCAACGGGGGCCTTCACGGTGCAGACCGGCATGCTGGGGCCGTTTTTTGATAATCAGGCTCCGCAGGGCGCACAGTCACAGGGGCTCTACATCGGCACAGGCGACCAGGATAATTACCTGAAGATAACCCTGAATGCAAACAGCGGGCAGGGCGGAATAGAAGTGGTATACGAGAATGCGGGGCAGCCTATCTCCCAGCAGTTTGCATTGATCGGGGGAATGCCTGGCTCATCTCTCGAACTCTTTTTGTCTGTAGATCCGGCTGCGGGGACAGTTCAGCCTAAGTACAGCCAGGATGGGGGAGCAGTTATAAACTTAGGGACCCCTGTTCAGGTTAGCGGCGCACTGTTAGAGGCCATACAGGGGGCGCCGGCCCTGGCTGTTGGTATCATTTCTACTTCACGTGATGCTGGATCCTTTACTGCCACATGGGATTTGATAAAGGTAACTACTGATCCTGTAACAACTACAGGTAGTTGGCAAGCAGACATTCCTACCAGTGGTGCTCCTACGGCAAGGCATGAAAACGCTTTTGTACAGGCAGGAGACAAGTTTTACCTCTTGGGTGGCCGGGGAGTAAAGCCAGTTCAGGTATATGACCCGGCAACTAAAACCTGGGCAAACAAAGCCAGCACCCCTATAGAGCTTCACCACTTCCAGGCAGTTACCATTGACGGCTTAATATATGTGGCAGGAGCTTTTACAGGAGGTTATCCATATGAAAAGCCTGTGCCTAAGGTGTATATCTATAATCCTGTAACAGATAAATGGCTGGATGGGCCTACAATACCGGAAACCAGACGCAGGGGGTCGGCAGGAGTAGTGGTGCATAACAAGAAAATTTACCTGGTTAGTGGTATTACAGATGGGCATAGTTCCGGACATGTCGCCTGGTTCGACGAGTATGATCTGCTCACTAATACTTGGAAAACACTACCAGACGCTCCCCGGGCAAGAGACCATTACCATGCAGCAGTAATCAATAACAAACTGTACCTGGCTGGTGGTCGCCGTTCATCAGATGCCACAGGCGAAACATTCAAATTAACAGTACCGGAGGTAGACGTTTTTGATTTTGAAACAAATAAATGGGAAACGCTCCCCAGCAGTAGTAACATACCAACGCAAAGAGCCGGTACAGCCACTGCTGTGCTCGGAGATGAGTTGCTTGTGATTGGAGGCGAAAGTGGTTCACAGTCAACAGCTCATGTGGAAACAGAAGCCTTCAACGTGCGGACAAATTCCTGGCGAAGGTTAGCAGACCTGGTAAGGGGCAGACACGGCACACAAGCCATCACGAGCAACAACGGCATCTATATTGTTGCGGGTTCTGGCAGCAGGGGGGGGAGCCCCGAGTTAAGTTCTCAGGAAGCGTTTTATATGTTTGCACCATCTACGCCTGATGGTTTTGCATTAACAGAAAGTAAATTGAATGCTCCATCATCAGTAAGTTTTGGAGCAGTTGATGTCAATGCGAGCAGTAGCAAAACTATTACGATAAGCAACTCGGAAGGCAACCAGGATATAGCTGTATCTGCTATCACAATAAAAGACGCCAGTTCCTTTTCCTATAGTGCTCCTTATTCATTTCCTTTTCTTCTTCCTGTCGGACAGAGTCTGGATATAACCGTAACATTCAGCCCCACTACATCGGAGGCACAAAAAGCGGAAATGTTAATTACCCATTCCGGGGTAAACGGAAGTACCGCTGTTGCCTTAAATGGAGAATCAGGTGCTATAGCGGCTTCACCCGGCAGCGTTCACTTCTTTTCGCAGCAGGCAGGTACTACCTCTGAAGCACAGATTGTGACTTTGACTAATAATGCAACAACCTCAGTGGAGATCTCTTCTGTTTCCATAGCAGGAGCGAACAGCAGTGATTTTGCTCATAATTTTTTGCAGCCAGTTATATTAGAAGCAGAAGCATCCACAAGTGTGATGATAACTTTTTTGCCCGCCTCACCAGGAACAAAAGTAGCCGGGCTAAGTATCAAACATTCTGGAAGTACTACGCCATTAGAAGTTGGTTTAACCGGGGAAGGAATTGATAACACCAGTGGTACGGCTGCTGTTTACCGCATTAACACCGGGGGTAAAGAGTTGGTAAACTCTATCGGCACCTTTGCCGCAGACAACTATTTCTCGCCTGTACCAGGCTATACCCACTCTACATCAACTGCCATTACAGGTACTGAGGATGGTGCCATGTATCAGACCGAGCGCTCAACCGACACTAACAATGGCACCTTCAGTTACACCCTTCCTGTCAGCAACGGGCAATACACAGTGGTGCTGCACTTTGCTGAGATATTTTGGTCAGGTGCAGGGCAGCGTGTATTCGACGTTAGCCTGGAAGGAGTGAAGGTACTAGACAATTATGACATCGTTAAGAAAGCGGGGGGGCAGTTTAAAGCCATCAAGGAGACCTTTACAGTAAATGTGTCGGATGGCAACCTGAATATGTACTTCAGCGCTTTGACCAGCGACGGCGGCGTGAACAGACCGAAAGTGTCAGCTATAGAGGTCAAGGCATCATCAGGCATGAACCAGGCGCCAATGGTCGACGCCGGCCCTGACATGATTGTCACCCTGCCCACCAACAGCGTGCAGTTGAGCGGCTCAGGCACTGACACAGACGGCACCATCAGCAGCTACAGCTGGAGTCAGGTGAGCGGCCCGGGCACAGCCACCTTCAGCAGCAAAACAGTGGCTTCCCCCACAGTGAGCGGGCTGGTGGAGGGCGACTACACCTTCCGCCTTACAGTGACTGACAACGGAGAACTTAGCGCCACGGATGAGGTCAGAGTGTTGGTAAGCCCAGCAGCCCCTGTGAACCAGGCGCCTGTTGCCGACGCCGGTTCAGACATAACTATCACGCTCCCTGTCAACAGCGTGGCGCTGAGCGGCTCGGGCACTGACACTGACGGCACTATCAGCAGCTATAGCTGGAGCCAGGTGAGCGGACCGGGCACGGCCACCTTCAGCAGCAGAACAGTGGCTTCCCCCACAGTGAGTGCTTTGGTGGAGGGCGCTTATGTCTTCCGTCTGACAGTGACTGACAACGGGGGCGCCAAGGCCACGGATGATGTTACAGTGACGGTGCGCCCTGCCACTACGACCGCCTGCACTGCCTCGGGCACCATCCTGCGCGAGCACTGGGGCGGGGTAACGGGCAGCAGCGTGGCCGACATCCCGCTGCAGGCCACGCCGTCCAGCACCAGCCAGCTGCCCCTGTTCGAGGCGCCGAGCGGGCTTGGCAGCAGCTACGGGGCGCGGGTGCGGGGCTACATCTGCCCGCCGCAGACGGGCAGCTACACCTTCTTCATCGCCTCCGACGACAACTCGGAGCTGTGGCTGAGCACCGACGAGAACCCCGGCAACAGGCAGAAGATAGCCTCTGTGAGCGGCTGGACCAATGCCCGCGACTGGAACAAGTACGCCTCGCAGAAGTCAGCGGCCATCCAGCTGGAGGCGGGCAGGAAGTACTACATCGAGGCGCTGCACAAGCAAAGCTGGGGAGCAGACAACCTGGCCGTAGGGTGGCAGCTGCCTGATGGGACACAGGAAAGGCCCATCCCCGGCGGCAGGCTGTCCCCTTATATGTCTGCCACGGCTCATTCGACCTCGATCATACAACCTGCATCCCTGACCAACGGCATGTTGCCTGATGACGGTGTTGTCGTGGTTCCGAATCCTTTTACATCTTCTGTCACTATTTATCTCTCTGGGGAGGCAAGTAAAGTGGAGTACCTGACAATAGCTGATTTAGCGGGAAGAGTGGTCTATGAGCAAGCGGTGAAGGCCACCGAAAGTGAACTCCACCTCTCGTTGCCACAGCTGAATATCGGGCTTTATATCCTGAACCTTCAGGACAGCAGTGGGATTAAAAAAAGTATAAAGCTGATAAAACAGTAATGCTGACGGCAAAAACAGACCAGCCCCTCCATTGGTTAATGGAGGGGCTGGTCTGTTTTTGCCGTCAGCTAAAGTTTATAACGTATACAGTATAAGCCTTTCAATCAGAAGGTAGAATGTCTCTTAAAATTTCCAGAGTTAAAGGTTTGGTGATAAAACCTGCAACAGGATATTGTTTAGCCCTATCTTTGTCTTTGGAAAGAAATGAGCTGCTACACACAAAAATTTTTGTACGGCTTAGGTCCAGTTCTGCGGATTTTGTTGCTATCTCCAAGAACTGAAAGCCATCCATTAATGGCATTTTTATGTCCAGAAAGATTAGTTCAGGCAATTTTTTACCTTCAGCTGCAAACGCCTGTAAAATTTCAAGCGCTTGCTGTCCATTATTAGCCGTAATGATATCTTTCCCGACTCCGGCTTTTTGTAAGATTTTTTTTGATACAAAACACCAGTTATCATCGTCATCTACTACCAATACTACATTTATCTGTTGCCATTTTTCTGGCTTTGTAACCATTGTGCTTTGTTGTTCCACCTCCTTAACCTGTATTAAACCTGTATTAGTAGAATAGAAATCGCGGTAAAATTAAGTAATATATTTGCTCCTGATTTCTACATGTCTTCTTTAAAATAAATCTTGAATTCCGTACCGATCCCTTTTTTACTTTCCACCTCTATCTTACCACCGGCGTTTTCTACTATCCTTTTAACCATAAAAAGTCCGATTCCGGTGCCTTCAACATGTTCATGAAAACGCTTAAACATGGTAAATAGATGCTCATGATGAAGCTCGTCGATGCCCACGCCATTATCTTCTACACTTAACACTACATAAGGTTCTTCTAATTGGGTATGAATTTTAATGATACAGTCACGTTCCGGCGATTGGAATTTAATGGCATTGCTGATGAGGTTGTATAGAATGCTTCTCAAATTCTTCTTTGAGAACCTGAGCTGATACACCTTGAAATCTGTCTGAATGAAACATACATTCAGTTCAGTAGGATAGCCTAAATCAGCAATTATATCTTCATAAACTTCCTTAATATTAATTATTTCATCGGTTAAACCTTCGCTGACGTCATTCTGTAACCTGCTAACCACTGTTAGATCTTCGATAGTACTTTTGAAGCGGCTGATAGACGTCAGCACCCGTTGCAAAATCTCATCTGTTTCAGTACTAAGGCAGTCAGATTCGGTTAATTCTTCTTTTAACAGCTTTGTCAGTGCTTCGATATTAGCAATAGGGGAACGCAAATCATGAGAGGCTGTATAGACAAAGTTATCCAGGTCATGGTTTATTTTTTGTAGTTCTTTGTTTTTATGCTCTAAAGCACCTTGCTGCCGTTCGGCCAGTTTGTCCTGCAGTTCTTTTTGTTTACTGATATCACCGGTAATCTTAGTGTAGCCCACATGCTGCCCATCAGCAGAGAAAATAGGAGTAAGCGTAACGGTAGCCCAAAATAGGGAATCATCTTTGCGTTTGCGCCAGGCCTCAACATCATAGGAACCTTTCTCTAAGGCAATATCTAATTCCTGTTCGGGTACCCCAGCCTGCTGGTATTCATACGGGTGCAAAATACCATAAAACTGTCCTACAATTTCTTTTTCAGTATAGCCCTTAAGGCGTTCAGCTCCTATGTTCCAGGCGGTAATAATGCCTTTTGTATCTGTTGCAAATATTGCATAATCCTTTATCTGGTTTATAAAAAAGGAGTTGATACTTTCTTCAGAATAATGTGGATCCATGATATCTAAAATTTCCTGCTACCTATCTTTTACTACAAAAGATACCAGAGGTTCTGCTCAGCATGAGTATAATTTTTTTACTGATGGTAAGCTTTTGGTAGCGGCTTCTGATTACAATAGTATCAAGATAAGCTTCACTTTACGTGATTCTAACGTAGAGAGATTTCTCTGAATGTAATTGTATACTAATGTTGAACTGCTGATGCATTATTCATTTTATTGAAAGGCTCTGTTGCCACTTCTGTTTGGATGTGCAATATCAGGAGGCGTATTGCTTTTTATTTTCCTGAATTCTGTTCTATGATATTGCAGTGAACAGAGGTTCCACTATAATTAAGAACCAGGCAATTATTGGAACGAGGGATATGCTTGAGTGCGCCTACATAGCCGAGGCAGAGCATGCAGTGCCAGTACTGTACTTTATAGATGCAAAAGAGGCTGCTTATGATGTAGCTAAATGAAGTATGTATGGCGGCAAAACGCTCGCCACAATTTCCCAGGAAGTTATTATTAGTGGCAGTAGATTCTGATATTAGAGTAATCTAGTATTTATTCAGAAGAAAAATATATACTTGCCAGGACAAAGCACCAGGCCGCCTCATGTTTCAGGAGGCCTGGTGCTTTATAGTTTAATGCTGTACAATTAGCTTTACTGTCTGCACTTTGCTGCCGGTTGTCAGGCGCGCCAGGTACAATCCTTTTGCCAGACTGCCTGCCCGCAGTTCATGCTCATAGCGCCTCTCGCTCTCTGCTGTTCCTGCGGCAATGCGCTGTACCAGCGTACCCTTCATGTCATAGAGGTCCAGGGTATAAGCAGTAGCGTCTTGCTCCAGGGCAAAGGCGAGGGTGGTGTGGTCAGAGAAAGCAGTAGGGTAGGCTTCCAGTCTCTGTTCATACTCCGCATACGCTAAACCGTTCCCGCTCACACTCCTGGTAATAGGCTTATGTATAACAATGAAACCTTGCCCAATCGCACTGCAGGGAGGCATGTTCAAGTCCATGCCGGAAGACAGGCAGGCTACCTGGTTGTCATATACAATAGCACCCTGGGAGCCATCCTCGTTGATGACCCATACCACAAGCCGGAATTTGTCTGCTTCCGTGTTTTCCTGGAACTGGCCATCTGTGGCAGCCACCAAATAGCCGAACTGACGGGAATCCGTAACGAATCCGCCTGAGTTATCTTCATAAGAAGCGGTGCCGCGGCCCCTGAAGTAGGCGGTGTTATCGGTGATGACAAGTGTCCTGTCGTCGATGCTTGTGCTTCTAAAGGCGAATGCACCAGCTTGAAGCGTAAAGTTGGTTGCACCCTGCACCGTGTTTTCAGCATCTTTTATATACCTGGCAGAAAAGCTCCAATGGGCTCTTTTGCTATCCTGCATAAACTCATAATCGCTATTAACAGGAGATTCTATCCAGCCATTTCCAGTCACAAAACCTGCTTCAGGGTCGAAAACGTGGACGTACATGACTGCCGTTATAGTAGGGCATCCTGCGTTACCACCGTAGGTGACCGCCACTTTGTAGAAATCAGGCACTGACGGCCAGGTGACAGCGACAGCCTCAGTACCCTGACCAGTAAAGTCAGTGTAAGCCATGCCGTCGCTATCTGTAATACTCCAGGTAAAGGAGCTGGCACCGGTGCCAGGGAGGGAGTAAAGCACGCCTGCTGTGCCGACCGCTGCAGTAGTACCGCCCGCTATGTCTGCCTCTGCCAATACCAGACATTGGCTGTATTTAATTGTCAGAAAGTCAACGCCAGTTTCAGCAACATCACTATAACCAGTGACAATGATATTCCCCCTGTTGTCAATAGCCATATCTACCGCTACATCAATACTTTCTCCCATACTGTCATAACGTTCCTCCCAGATCTGCTCGCCTGTTGCAGCGGCATAACGAACAGTGGCATAATCTATATTAGAATCATCAACTTGGCTCAGGCCTGTTACATACACACCACCGGAGTTGTCTACCATAATATCCCTTGGCGTATTATATACATTTGGAGAGCCCTCATATCGTTGTACCCATAGCTGCTCTCCCGTGGCGGCATCGTAACGGATGGTGGCATAGTCAGAATTGTAAGAAAGCCCCTCACTCGAGCCGGTCACATACACGCCACCGGAATTATCCAAGGCAATTGCGATAGCCCATTCGTAGCCATCAACGGGGCCATCGTAATGCTGTGCCCAAATTTGCTCACCAGTGGTGGAGTAGTGGACAGTGGCAAAATCCGTTGTGTAATTACTGAAGCCACTGGAACCGGTTACATAGACGCCGCTTTTGTCAGCAGCTATGCCGATGGCATTATCTACTCCTTTGTCAGGGCCAACATAGCGCCTCACCCACATCTGCTCTCCCGTGGAGGCATCATAACGGATGGTGGCATAGTCCGAATTATATTCTGTTCCGAGACTAGAGCCGGTGACATATACCCCTCCTGCATTATCAACGGCAATGGCAGTGGCTACATCATAGATATTGAGGGACCCATCATAGTGCTGCACCCACGACTGCTCTCCCGTAATTGCGTCGTAGCGGACGGTTGCGTAGTCAGAATCAAGGTTTAACCCTGTGCTCAAACCAGTTACATACACTCCCCTGGAATTGTCGACGGCGATGGCGTAAGCCTGGTCATAGTTGTTAGAAGGGCCATCGTAACGTTGTACCCAGGCCTGCTCCCCAGTGGAGGCGTCGTAACGGATGGTGAGGTAATCGCCGTTGCTGTGGCCGGTAACAAATACGTTCCCCTCGTTGTCAACGGCTATATCTGCTGCTATGGAATAGTTCTCGTACTGCACTACCCAGAGCTGCTCGCCTGAAGGAGAATACTTAACGGTGGTTAACTGGCTAAAATTTTCCTGTTTCATGCTGGTTCCTGCCACGTAACTGTTTCCCTCTGCATCCACGGCCACAGACACAGAATAATCATCCGAATTGTCTGCACCAGCCAATCGCTGTATCCAGGTCTGTTCGCCTGTGCTTGTGGCATAGCGAACGGTGGCGTAGTCGGAGGACCATTCACTGTCGAGGCTGGAGCCTGTGACGATGACACCAGCATTTCCGACGGCCATTGCCGTGGCCTGCTCCTCACTACCGGCTGGCCCATTATAACGCTGCACCCATGTCTGTGCACCTGTAGTTGCATCGTAACGGACGGTGGCGTAATCTGTTATGAAATCCATGCCGCCACTGGATCCGGTTACGTAGACGCCACCGGCATTGTCCACGCCGACAGCTTTGGCATAGTCTGGGCTTTTGGCCGGGCTGTCATAATGCTGCACCCACATCTGTTCACCTGTAGTAGCTTCGTATCGGACAGTGGCAAAGTTTGTATTGCTATCAGGTCCAAAGCTATGACCAGTCACATATACGCCACCAGCATCGTCCACCGCGATTGCTGTGGCCTGATCGTGGCTTTTGCCCGTGCCGTCGTAACGCTGCACCCACGCCTGGTTGCCAGTGGTGGCGTCGTAGCGGATGGTGGCATAATCAGGGGCCTTATTCCTGCCGATGCTGGTTCCGGTCACATAAACGCCACCTATATTGTCAGCAGCAATGGCTACGGCCTGGTCATCGCCGCTGGCAGGACCATCATAGCGCTGCACCCATATCTGATTCCCTGTTTTGGCGTCATAACGGACCGTGGCGTAATCTGAAACAAATGCTGTATTATTGCTTATACCAGTCACATATATCCCACTGGCATTATCGTAGGCAATGGCGGTGGCTACATCAATATTATTTTCAGGACCGTTATAATGTTGTACCCATGTCTGTTCACCTGTAGCAGCATCATAACGAACGGTGGCATAGTCCGAAAAATGTTCTCCGATACTACTTCCGGTTACATAAACACCGCCGGTATTGTCTACGACAAGAGCATTTGCCTCATCGTAGCTGTTGGAGGGGCCGTCGTAATGCTGTACCCAGGTCTGATTGCCCGTCGCTGCATCGTAACGGATGGTGAGATAATCTCCGTTACTTTCTCCAGTAATGTATACCCCGCCTGAATTATCAACAGCAATGCCTCTGGCATTTGATATCTCCTGAACCGTTGCCTTCCAAAGCTGCTCCCCTGAGGAAGCGTATTTTACGGTAGTGATTCGGGAGAGAAAGTCTTGCCTTATACTGGTACCTGTCACGTAGCTATTCCCTTCCGCATCCATGGCCACCGATATTGCATAGTCACTTGAGTTGCCTGCCATGTTAAAACGTTGCTCCCACTCCAGCGTAGGCTGCTGAGCCATAGCTATTGTGCAAAACAGGCAGAGCACAGCCCCTGCCAAAGAATGTAAATATTTAGCCATTTCATTTAATGTTGTTTGTGAAAGGGAGAATTATGAGGCAGTAAGCAAGCCTACCATAATGGTAAGTACAGTATAGCACCGGAACGTAAGGGTAAATAAAAATATCCAGCTAATGCTGTGCAGATAATCAGGAATGAAAGTGAAGTTTATGTAATATATATGATTTTATTGTGATTAACGCATTCTGTATGCTTGTTTTTTTAATATAAAAGCGTGTGGCCAAAAAAGCATGGTAAACAGATTGAAGTAGACCGCGGGTGATGCGGCAGCTTTTATACTTTATCGGACAATTTATATTTCGCCTACTTCACAGGTTTTCTCAAATTTGGTGAAGCCAAGCAGAGCGGCTGTTCCTTTCACAAAGCGCAGGGCAATGCCGCCGGCAAGAGGGCGCTGCTTGTTCAACTCCAGATATAGTTACGATTAATTACAAAAATAATATAAATTTAACATCAAAATGTTGTGGAGTAAATAGATGGGAACCTTCCCAGAATTATTTGTCGAATTGCTTCAGAAGCAGCGGGAAGATAAAGAGTTGGCTGTAAAGGGCACCTGCAATGGCCAGGGTGGTGAGGATACCGAATAACTCCACCGTTTTGAGAGATCCGAAAATCATCAGTGCATAGCCAAAGAACAGCACCACGCTCGTGATGACAATAGCAGGGCCGACATGTATCATGGTGGAGAGACGGGACTCGGCGGCAGGTTGGCCGCTTTTGCGGCGCTGCCGGTAATGGTAAATAAAGTGAATGGTATCATCCACACAGAAGCTGAGCACAATCGCCGCTATACTGGCAGTAGCCGTGTCTAGGTAAATGCCCGCCCAGCCCATAAAGCCCAGCATCAGGAGAATCGGGAAGAAGTTCGGTATAAGAGAAAGTACAGCCAGTTTTAAATTTCGGATAAACAGCCACACCAGCAGAAAAACGAGCAGCAGGGCCAGCAGCAGACTGTTGACCTGCGAGGTGGTTACATACTGCACAATGTCGGCATACATGGGCTGATAGCCGGAGGGGGTAACGGTTGCCACTTTACCCAGTGTGGTAGAGGAGTACTGCAGGAGCGAATCCATTTTAGCATTTAATTCCCGGGCAGAAGACATAGCCCCGAAAATAGTGATACGGCCCGTTTGGGTAGGGGCGTGAATAAACTGCTCTGTTAGCTGAGGGTAATCTGTTGCCAATTGCTTTTGCACCTGTGTCAGGTAAAACTGGCTTTGCAGCATTCGGCTGCCTTTTTCTTTAAACTGCGCTTCCAGACCAGCCTGGTAAAGCGAGTGGAATCCGAATACCTGCCCGACGCCGCTTAACTGTCTGGCTGAGTCTGCAAAAGACAGGGCTGCCTGCACTACATCTTTATCTGATAGCTGCTTACCTTCTGCAGGTTGCACCAAAAGCTCCAGTGGCATGTACGGTCCCCAGGCAGCCTCCATGGCCTGGTGATCGGTTACAACAGTATGCTCCTGCGGGAAATAACCGAGGGTGTAGGTGTCACTCTTCAACCTGAACATCCCCATTATACTAACACTAACAAGCAAGAAGGAGAGCAGGGAGAAAAACTGCTGCCGCTGTAGCACAACGGTTAGCAAACGCGCCATTCCTGTGCTGGCTGCTTTTGTTGTCTTAGCAGCTGGTTTTGCGTGAGGGAGTATCAGAACGCCCAAAACAAAAGTAAGTAGCAGGCAAAGAAAAATACCCAGCGCAGCAAACACACCAAAACTTTGTAAAATAGCCATCGGGCTTACTGCCAAAGCCAGGAAACCTGCCATGGTGGTGAGGGAGGTAAAAAGGCAGGGCCTGAAAACTTTAGCCAGGGCAGCAAGCGCAGCCTCTTTCGGGGCTGAATTTTCCTGATTTAGCCGGGTAAGCTGATTCCGTTCATTCAGCACATGCAGCACGTCCATGATTCCAAGCAGAATAATGATAATGGGCAGGAGCGTGGTCATCAGGTTTAAGCGGTATCCCAGCGCACCATAGATTCCGAGCGTCAGGTAAGTGGCGAGGGCAACGGTGCCGAGAGCGTACACCAGCAGCAGCGCTTTCCGGTAGATAATCAGGATGAGCAGGAACATCATCAGGTAGCCTATCCCTAAAAAGAACCCGAAGTCCTGTTGTGAGAGTTTGTTCAGGCCTGCGAAAATTACGCCCACGCCTCCCAAATGATAGCTGCCATCAGCGAGGTATTTTGCTATCACCTGCTCTACATTGTCAATTATATCACCTCTTCTGATATCAAAATCAGGAAGGGATTTCAATATGATTAAGAAGCGGGCGGCATTATAGTTGTCGGTATAGAGTTGCTGGCGCAGGATGGGCTGTTCCGCTAATGTTTTCTTTAATTGTATTGTGTCGGCGTTGGCGGTAAGTAGTGGCCTGGTGGTAGAGCCAAGGGGGCTGTGAGTAGCGATGGTAGCATTGCCGGGCCCCAACACGCCTGCCACTTCCGGTATGGCCTCCAGTTCCTCGCTTAGCTTTATAAATGCGTTGAAATGCTTTTGCGAAAGCAGACTTTTTTTATCTTTGACTACCAGTATAATGACCTCGTCGTTGCCGAAGCGCTCCTGAAACGTGCGGTACGGAATAAGCGCCGGGTCATCTTCCAGAAACCATACGGTCAGGCTGTTGTCCACTACCAAGGCTGACTTCACGCCGGGCCACAGCAGTACGCAAACTACAGCGATAAGCAGTAGTAAAGCGTAACGGAACCTGTGTAGCAGACGAAGCATAAAAGCTATATATTTACCAAATATATCTAATTACAGTTATAGTATGGCAAGTAACCTGTGGGCTTATTTTAAAGAGCGATTCCCTGTCATCAACATGGCCTTGTTTGCCATTCTGTTCCTGACGGTGCATGCCGTGGCTACCTGGTTTTCGTCGGTTGCAGGGCCTTCTGCTTTTGGCTGGAAAGAGGTGCTTGGTATTGTGGCTACCATTTCTTTTTTCTATCGGCTGCGGGTGTTCGACGAAATAAAAGACTATGACCTGGATGCAATCAACCACCCGCAGCGGGTGCTGCAATCGGGGAGGGTGAGTATAAAGCAACTGGTGACACTAGCCATTGTTGGTGCGGTGCTGGAATTTGCCTGGGCCTGGATGATGGGGATTCCTACTTTTGTTTGCTGGGCTTTGGCGGTTGGTTATAGCTTGCTGATGCGGTACGAGTTTTTTGTAAGTGAATACCTGAAGAAGCGGCTGGTGCTGTATGCCATTACGCACATGCTCATCATGCCCCTCGTGATTCTCTGGATATGGTCCGCTTATGTTCAAAACTACGGTATCTCCACCACCTTTTTGATGCTGGCGATGCTGAGCCTGCTGGGTGGCTTTTCTTTTGAAATTGCCCGGAAGATACATGCACAGGAGGCCGAGCGGGAGCTGGTGGATTCCTATTCCAAGTCGATGGGCTATGTAGTGGCTATTGTAAGTGTGCTGGTCATCCTACTCCTGGGGATAGCGGTACAGAGTTACCTCCTTTGGATGCTGCAGGCACGGCTGTGGCCTTTTGTGCTGCTGGGGGTGCTGTACCTGGCTACCCTCAGCCTCTACCTTTTCTCTATCCGGAGGCCGCAGGAAAAAACGCTGAAGATGGCAGAAGTTTTTGTTTCCCTCTTCATGCTGGTGAGCTACCTTTCAATTATTGTGGAGGTTTATTTCAGGTAAAGCCATGCTCCTACAAAACCAGCATGAAGCAAAGAAATTTACTGTCGGCGGCAAAGCCAATGGGCTTTTCAGGCTTATAGGAAGTGGTTTTCCTGTACCGGATTTTGCGGTGATTCCAGCCGAGGTGTTTGATAAAGCCTTGAAGGGGCTGCCTGCAACCGAAGCCGGGGCTGTAAAACGGAAAAAGCAACTTCAAAATTTTACACTTCCTGCTTCTGTTTTATCTGCAATAGAAGCCTTGCTGAAAAGCTGGAAATTCCCGCAGCAGCCGGTGGTTGTGCGCTCTTCTATAGCCGATGAGGATGGGAAACAGTATGCTTTCCCGGGTATCATGGATTCTTACCTGAACCTGATCACCTTCGAAGATGTATTGGATGCCATCAGGAATTGTGCCGCCAGTGCTTACTCCGACAGGGCTCTTGCTTACCGTATAATGAAAGGCCTAACACAAGAAGCCAAACCCGCTGTTATCCTGCAGCGGCAGGTGCAGCCTGTTGCCAGCGGGGTAATGTTCTCCACCTTTCCGGAGTATCCGCAGGAACTGGCGATACATGCCAGTTGGGGATTTGGGGAGGGGTTGGTACAGGGAGCAGTGGATGCGGATGAGTTTTATTTCCTGAAGAGCACGGGTGTCGTCCATAGGAAAGTGCTGGCGCAGAAAGAGGCGCAACTTATATCAGAGGAGGCTGGTGGCTTACAAACGGCAGCCGTAGCAGAAGATATCCAAAAAGCAGCATGCCTGACAGCCCCACAGCTACAGGAACTTTACGCCATTGGAACGCACGTGGAGAAAGCATTCGGTTCCCCGCAGGATATAGAATTTGTTGTAAGCGAAGACGCTGTTTTTATCGTGCAGGCGCGACCTATCACACAGGCTATACCCGAAGTTATTGTATACGATAACTCCAACATACAGGAAAGCTACTGCGGCGTGACCACACCGCTCACCTTTAGCTTTGCCAGACGTGCTTATGCTACCGTATACCGGCAAACCATGCAGGTGCTGGGTTTGCCCCATCACATGATTCAGGCCCAGGAGCAGGTAGTCACGCAGTTGCTAGGCCTGGTTAAGGGAAGAATCTACTACAACATCAATAACTGGTACAGAGGGCTGCAACTGCTCCCGTCCTTCAAACAGAATAAAGCCGACATGGAGCGGATGATGGGCCTGGAAGAGCCAGTAGATTTCGTGGAGGACAGAGAGAAGACGCTACTGGAGAAAGCCAAGCTGTTGCCCGGCCTGTTAATCAACCTCTCCCGTTTGCTCTGGGCTTTCAGCAGGCTTCATCAAGCTGTACCCGCTTTTCATGCGCACTTTCAGAAACATTACAGTCAATTTTACCAGCAGCATTTACATCAGCTTGGTCCTGAAGAACTGTTAAACATGAAAAAGCAGCTGGACAGGGAACTGCTGCAAAACTGGACGACTCCCATCATCAATGATTTTTATGTGATGATGATGAACGGTAGGGTGGCTCGCAAGCTAAAGAAGGCAGACATACAGGACACAGATGAGTTTTTGAGCCGCTATCTCTCCGGGGATCACCAAATAGAAAGCACACAACCCACCCGTGCCATGCAGGCTTTGGCCCACCAGGCGTGGCCACTGGAAGAACTTTGCAATCTGATTCTTGCTTTACCGGAGGACGTCCATCAACAGGTACAGGAGAAATTTCCCGCTTTTCATGCGCAGGCAGAAGCTTTTATCGCCCAGTACGGCGACCGCACTGTGGGTGAACTGAAACTGGAAACGCAGACCATGCGCCTGCAGCCCCTCATTTTTTATAAGTACCTGCGCAACTACCTGGTATCCGATGCAGCTCCTGCGCCTGTGCAGGAGAGTAATACCAGCTTGAATGCTGAAGCCCGGGCAGAACTGCAGGAACTTTTGAAAGACAGCGGTTGGCTGTTTAGGAGAAAGTTATGGAAGAGCTTGGAGAAACTGCAACAGGCTATCCGCTACCGCGAATCTTTGCGATTAGAACGTACGCGCCTGTTTGGTATGTACAGGGCGCTGTACCTGCGCATGGGCACTTACCTGCAGGAGCAGGAAATGCTGAAAGCAGCCAGAGATGTTTTTTATCTGGAAGAGCAGGAAATTGAGCAGGCTTTGAAAGAAACTGCACAAGCAGATTTCAAAAGCAAAGTGCAGCACAGGAGCCTTGAGTTTAGTCTGTACAGAAAAGAAGACGTGCCTGCCAGGGTGGTAGTACCGAGTCCGCCTGTTATAGAGGAGACGTCTGGTGTTGAGGTTGCTGGAATGCTGCGGGGCACAGGTTGCTTCCAGGGAGTGGTAACAGGGGAGGTGCTGGTCATTACCGAACCGGGTGGCGACCTGAATGTATCCGGGAAAATTATTTGCGCGCTCCGCACCGATCCAGGTTGGGCAGCCCTGTTTCCTACCTGCCTGGGTGTGCTGATTGAAAAAGGGTCTTCGCTATCACACTCTGTTATTTTATTGCGGGAGCTAGGCATACCCACTATCATCAATGTGCCCGGACTAACAAAGCGCCTGAAGTCCGGGGAGCAGGTGCTGATGAATGGCAGCACAGGAGAAATACAAATTGTAACATGATAGAACGTTTCCCTTATACCGGCACCTTGCCAGAGCGTTTTTTTACACTAGTGCACCAACTATATGCGGAGCTTCCTTACAAGCAGAAAGAGGATAGTTCTGCAGTTCTGAGGCTTTTCGAACTGGAGTCAGAGCGAAACGAAATCATCGTATACATGGATCACCAGCAAATCCGGCTGGTAGGTATTTTCCCGCATGATGGGAGAGAGGCGCATTTCGGTTTCTGGGAAACAACAGACAACCTTCCATTGAACAGGCAGGCTTTTGCTTTACTCGAAGCAGATGCTGCCAAAAGAGGCAGGACAAGTATAACAGGCCCTCTGGACTTTAATACTTTTCAGCGGTACCGGTTGCGCTTGGCAGAGAAGCCTTCGTGGGGTGCTTTTGATCGGGAGCCGATCAACCCTTGCTACTATGGTGCGATACTGGAGCAATTGGGCTTTGAGCAAAAAATTACTTTTGAGAGCAGATGCATTCGAAAAGAGGACATACCTGCGGTATATTCAGATAAGAAGCTATTTCTGGAAGAACTGGAGAAGATACCTTATGACTTTGTACCTGTCACCCCCGAGGTCTGGCAGCAATTTGAGTCCGAAATATTTGAATTAGTGCAGCATGTATTTGGGAGCAACCCAGCCTATAAACCTGTTTCCCGGGAACAGTTTAACATGCTCTACAATAATGCTTACGCGCAGAAGCTTTGCCCGTACTCTTCAGTTCTATTCAGGCACAGAGCGTCCGGCAGGTTTGCAGCCATGAGCTTCTGCCACCCGAATTACCAGCCCCTGCTTTTACCAGTTTCCGTGTCGCCTACCTTTGCACAGGATTATCCCAGGCTGGCGAAAAAAGTACTGCTGGCCAAATCAGTAGGTGTGCATCCTGATTTCCGGGGGCAGGGGCTTATGAATTACCTGGGGGCCTATGGCATGCTCTGCTTTCAGGAGCTATACGAAGAGGTAATTTTCTGCCTCATGCGATCCGATAACTATTCTACACACTTTACCGACATGCTCCCTTACGAGTCGGCCAGGTATGCTTTATTTGAAAAGCCTGTGAGTATCTGACCCTGCTCAAGGGTATTGAAAAAGCTGTTCACTACGCGCGGCAGGAAAGGGTAGGGGCTCACGGAGTGCGCCATCATGTACATGCCCAGGCGGTGCAGGCCAAAATCGTAAGCGGCCAGGTAAAAGCCTCTGCGAAACTGTTCCTGGTCCTCAAACAGTCCTGTGAGCAGGTGCAGTTCTTTTCTGTAAGACTCCAGGTACTCCTCCCGCAATTGATATTTGTCCTCATCCAGCACAAAGCAAAGGAATTCCTGCACATCGTACTGGGGCACATGCCAGGTAGAAAGCTCCCAGTCATATACACAGAACTCCAGGCTTTCTCCATCCCTCTTGAAGCAGGTGTTTCGCGGGTTCAGGTCGTTGTGGACGAATGTCATAGGCATTCGCTCCAGTTCCTGCCAGTAAGCAGGAATCTGACGGATAGCATCCTGCAGAAGCTGCACACGCACGGGGGTATACAGTTCCGGAAAGCGCAGGGCCGCATTTTGCAGCAGTTCCTGCCACAGGGGGCTGAGGTCCTGCATATATACTGCAGAGGGCGCGTCTGACCAGTAGGTTTTATCCAGCGGGAGTTCTTTGTTTAAATGTGTGGCGTGCCAGGCGGCTGCTTGCTGCAGCGCAGCCCGGATGTGAGCATCCGTCCACTTTTCCGGTGTCTTGACGGAGTTCAGGAGCTCCACCTCCTCCAGGTACTCCATCAGAATCAGGTATGTTCCATTTTCCGGATCCGCGTGTAGGCCATATATCTCCGGCATCAGTTGATTATGTAGCTTTCCATATACCTCCAGCTCCCGCATGTGTGTGTGCTGGAAACCAGTAAGCGCTTTGTACCTCTCATACACTTCGGCAAGCTCACCGCCACAAGCTTGCGCCAGGCTGTTCAGCATGGCTACAATCGCATTCCCGTGCGGCTTCACTTTCAGCACCATGCGTCTCGTTTCTGATTTACCGCCTGCCTCATAGGTCACTTCCAGCCCAAAGTGGCCAATCAGCTTGTCTGTGTTGCCAGCAGTGAGCACCACCAGTATACTGGCGGAGTTGTCTACTGCCAGCGGCGTTACTTCCAGTACCCTGATATTTTGCTCCAGCGCATGCTCCCGCATGAGGTGCTGAATAAATGGCGCGGTAAAATAAATAGACTCCATGCTTGTGGTGGTTTAAAGTGAAAATACAATGAACATCATCTTGCTGCTGTGGCGGCTTCTACATAAAACTTCATCAGTTTACCTGCGAATCAAAACAATGGCAAGGCGTTCTTTACTTGGCCATATGAATAGTGGGTTCATATCCAGATGAATTAACCCACCCCTGGCCCCTCCGAGGAGGGGAGTTTTCTGCTATAATTACTTTCGCTCGCATCTCGCGAGTGTGTGTTATAATTGTGCCTCTGGCCAAGTAGAGTTGTAAATTCGACATCAATTTTAGACACAATTCTGAAAACTTGCGCCAGTTTAGATGTAGAATGAAACGACCCTCCGAGAAGGAACTCGCCCTCTGTTTTATTCCCCTCCTCGGAGGGGCAGGGGTGGGTAAAATTCTCCAGAGCACTTCATAATCTCCTCAACTTAGAGAAGTACTTGCCTCCGAAAACACATTTGCCTGCACCCGCACATTGCGGAAGTAAAAACAGGCATCTGTTTTGGAAAGTGCTGCTGAAAGTGGCGCATTCAGCCAGTTGTCAGCGGCTGTACCGGCGCCTTGCTCCTGTAGCAGATTCCAGAAAATCATGCGCAGGTCTCTATCCTGGGCAGCAAACAGCCGCTGGTATACCTGGTTGAATTCCGCATGGCTGGTGTACTCAAAGATGTTAGACAGGCTGGCCTTGTTCACTTGCCTGCCCTCCTCCGACAAAAGATAATCTATGGCCTCCGCGTTTACCACCTTCAGCTTGTGCAGTTGCCCTTGTAGCAGCTTAAAGCTCTGCTCCTGGTAACAAGGCGGCAGTATCTCAGGTGGTATTCCTGTTGGTCCGAAAAAGAAGAACCGGAAGAAGAAGTTGTTTTTTACCAGCTGGGAAGCTATCTGTGTTTGCAGCCGTTTATAGAAAGTAGTGCCGCCCGATTCTGCTGCATACTTAAACAGCTTCGGGTCGCGGCCCTTGCTCAGGTTTGCTTCATCAAAATAGAAGGTAAACTGCTCCTGGAAAGGAGTGTGGTGCAGTTCTTTCAAAAAGAAAAGGTATTGTGCCTCTACCTCCTCAAAGTCGATTAACTGCTTTAGCTTTTCCTGCAGGCTACTGTCTAATGTATGATAAAAGCCGTTGAGGTAAGTTTCCAGTTTTCCTGCTGCCATTAGTCCGTTGGGGTGGCATAGAAAGAAAGAGGACCAGTACCTGCGCATGTCCTCCGGTAAGGTCGCTTCTATTTGTCTCCAGGCTTCGGCTACACTTTCCGGACCATCCAGACCCAGGAGTGCCCGGAAAGCGGCGTAATCATATTGCAGGATGAGGTGCTTTTTGAACAGCAGCAGTTTGTTCTGCACCGGGTTCAGGTCAATGGCTGTGACGCTGGCAGGTGCTTTCAGGAGGGTATTCAGCACATTGCAGCCCGCCGAGGTAATAACCAGTACCTGGTCGTGCGGGTGTACCTCCAGCCCCCTATACAAGGTGTTACTGTCTTCCCAAACCAGGGAATAACGGATCCTGTCCAACTCCACATTGTAAAACTCCGAGTGCATCTATTTTAAATTAGCGTAAAGTATTTTAGAATGATGGCGCGCATCTACAGGTAATTCCTCTCTGAAGAGAATCTGGCGAATGATATGGGCGGGGAAATGCTGCTGCAATGCCTGCCTGATATCCGCCTCCTGTGCAGAGCCTTCTATGTAAATGTTAAATCCTTCAGCTGTTGCTAGTGCCGCAGCCCGGGCAATGCCCTGCTGGTGCAGGAGCACATGCTCCAGTTGGTAATGCTGCACGCTGCTGTGCAATTGCTCGTTTCCCTTGCGCCCCGTCAGGTAGAGCCTGTTCTCCTCATCCACATACCCGAAGTCTCCCGTGCTCAACCAGCTTTCTCTATCGGCTACGGCCACATGTGCCCCCCGCACTTTAAGTTCCCCAACACGATAAGCAGCACCGCCTGGTAAGACAATATCACCCATGGCCTCTATTTTATATTCCAGCGAAGGGTGTATCTTCCCAACAGCATACCCTTTATGAGGGACCTCTTTTTCAGGACCTGCCTTTCTGACCGCTATCGGTTCTGCTTCTGATGACCCGTAGATGATGTAAAACGTTGCCTGAGGAAAAAAACTTTTTAAGTCATGCACCAGCACTTCTGTCACAGGAGAGCCTCCGATACCGATTGCCTGCACCTGCGGTAGTGTGATATGTTGTTGCTGCAGGTAATTATACAGCTTTCTAAAATAAAACAAATTACCGGTTATTGTATCTACTTGCTGCTCTTTTATTTGCGCCACAATACGTTCCGGTTCCAGTTGAGTCAGGTCCGCCCAGGACAGGTCCGGTAAAACGCTGGTAATACCCAACGACAGGTTATGGAGCAGGATGTTCGGGAAGAGCGGGAAGTCGCGTTGCGTGGGCCAGGGCGGGAATATTTCTGTTAACACTTTGTGCTGTGCCTGCAACACGCAGTGGCTTCGGTAAATAGGTTTGGGCTTACCCGTAGAGCCGGAACTATGCGAGACAAGGGCAGGCTGCTCAGGAGAAACGGATGCCGGTGGCAACCAGACTGCAGCTGTGTCTGCTATTAGCTGGCTTACATAGAGTAGTTTAATCTGAAGTGTTTTAGCCAGCAACCTGAACAGGAGAGAAGGTTTAGTAGCTAGCAGTACAGTTTTAATGTTGCTGCTATATAATAGCCTGAAAAGAGCAATTTTAGAATTCCTGGCAGGTGGTAAAACGGGAATAGCACCAGTGGCCATCACTGCTAATAAAGCGCAAATCAGGTTAAAACCTACCGGAACCGCTAATAGCACCTTTTGCCCGTTCTGTACGGGTAGCACTTCCAAAGCCTGCCTGATAGCAGAAATCTGCGATTTTATGTCTTTGCCTGTATACGAAAGGGAGGTGTGGCCATTTCCGCCGCCCTTAGGCCAGATGATTAGCTCCCGATCCTGGTATGTATGAAGTGACTCATATATGTTCTGGAAAAAGTTGTGCATCATTGGCGGTGCGGCTCTGTTCTCTTGCGGCTGTTAAAGCAATATAAGATAAGAAAATAAAAGGGATTTCTGCGCCTCCAGTAGCTGTGCTTCTTGTTCTGATGCATCTCTTCTTCGTACGGACAGGTCGCGACCCAATGCCGTCAACTTAAGGGATTTTTCGTAAAACTCTGCAAAAGGCTAGGCATTATGAGTATTAAAAAAAGAACCTGGAGATTTTGAAGCGTTTGCGCGTCATGAT
>NZ_QRGR01000015.1 GCF_003367245.1 Pontibacter diazotrophicus
TGGTTATCCCGCTGGGGCTGGTGCACATCTTCCTGGTCATCAGCCAGCCTGTCATAGTGGGCGCCTGGTGCACCCTCTGCATTTTGGCTGCGGCCATCATGATACCCATGATTCCGCTGGAGGTGGACGAGGTGATTGCCATGGGGCAGTTCATGAAAAGGAAGGTGAACCAGGGCAAGAGCTTCTGGAAGGTGTTCTGGAAAGGCGGCAATATCGAGAGCGATGCGAAAGACGAAGCCCCTGACATGATGGAATTTCCGCAGAAGCCGGGGCCGGTGTACAGCGCCTCTATCTGGGGAGTGAGCTTTCCGTGGACACTGAGTGTGGCGACGCTGTTGGGTGTGGCGCTGGTGTTTGCTCCAGGATTTTTTGGCGTGGGCATACAGGAAACGGTGGCCGATGTTTTCCACCTGAGCGGCTCGCTCATCGTGGTGGTGTCCGTTATCAGCATGGGAGAGCCGCTGCGCATCTGCCGTTATGGCAATATCTTACTTGGCCTGGCCGTGGCGGTGGCCCCTTGGTTTCTGGATAACAGCTCTACCGGCTTGGGTATAACCGGTGTGGCGCTTGGCCTGGCAGTGGCGGCGCTGGCTTTACCACTGGGTCCCAAGACACAGCGCTATGCTGGATGGGATGAGTACATCAAGTAAAGAGGCGCAGTCAGATGAGAAGAAAGTGCTCTCCGACGGGGAGATCAGGACCAGCTGTCTTCAACACCATTTATGCGCAGAACCTGGAGACAAAGGCAGAGCTGTGTTGCTTGGCAGGAGATGAGGACGAGAGGCATTTTCTGAAGCAGACAAAGAAGACAGGAGGGAGTATGGTTGCATTTTAGAACAGGAGTTGGTTATGCCTTTACTCCCTGATAGTTTCTGCAAGCCTCCTCGCACTCACAACAAATTTCGGCACATCGTCTTCTGCTCTTACTCCTCATGGCTTCCGCAGGTATCGGCGCACCGCCTGCTTACCACTGCACACAGCTCGGTCATGCATTTAGCGAAGGTTGAGCCAGAGGCAACAAAGAAATGGACCGCTACTGACGAGGCACCATGATGGTAGGAAACACACGCAGGTAGACCTGCGCACTTACAGGCAGCTCACCATAATAAGGATGTAGTTCACTGCTGCCCCTGAACACGCTTGCCTGCGCCCCCAGGTGCAGGTTTACTGTGCCCAGCTGCGCCAACTGCCTGTTTGCCCCAACCGTCAATGCCTGTATGCCAAAGAGGGCGTCGTGCCCGAACACACCTTCCTCAAACCCCAGCTCCGCTGCGGATTTCTGCAGCCACTCGTAACGCCCGTAAACGGCGAACCTGTCGTGCTGTAGGTTTGACTCCAGCAACACCGAATGCTCTTTATGGTGTGCATCAACATAATTGTAGCCCCAGTTCAGGGTTGTGGTCAGAAAGCGGTTGCTGCCCCCTAACTGCTTCCCATAAAGTACGGAGGCAGTAGAGCGATACACATCCTCTTCCGGCTCTGCCACCTCCGGGCTTTTCACATAGGCAGTTGACGCTTGCAGACTCCAGCTCGGGCCCGGGTTAAACGTCAAGCGTACTGCACGGGAATCAAAGCGGGGCTTATCAAAGTCATAGCGCTCCTCATCCGGCTCACGGCCTGTAAAGGAGGAGCCTTCTAATTTAAAATTGCGATAACGAACCCCCAATGTAGCCACTCCAAACGTGATGTGGGTGGCATCCTGCCAGTGGTGGCCCAGCGGTGAATCAGGATTGTTCAGCGCCGATGGGCGATGCATAAAGGCAACGTTACTTAAGGCTGGCTCACCAGGGTACCCCAGATAGACAAACACATCAGCCTCCTCTGAAATCATGTGTGTGTAGCCGACAGAGAGTTCACTAAAAAGGTCGTGTGGGTGCTGGCGGTCTATCAGCGGAGAGCCTTCGAAGGTTTCGCCGGTCTGAAAGAGCAGTGGATAACCGTTGCCGCCTACCGTTAGCGGGTCCAGGGAAATCATGCCGCTGATGCGGAAAAGCCCCCTGTCGCCAACAAACCGCTGCCCCATCAGCATGAGCCAATTGGGTGCATCGAACTGGCTGTCGCCCCGGTTGCCGACTTCAAACACATCCTGGTTGTTGTAGCGCAGAAACAGGTTGTAATGTAGCATAAACATCCAATCGCCGCGATGGTACATGTTGCCGTACATCGGCGACTCGTCCGGCAGCCAACCCGTGCCGGAGGCGTTGCGGTTCATGGGCAAATTACGGGAAAAGGCATGCGACATCGGCATCTGCATGTCTCCGTGCTGCATGCCGATCTGGTGCCCCATCTGATGAGTGGTATCCTGCGCCTGCTGCTGGTGCCCCTGGTGCTGCGCTGTAGCCGGAAGAGCCAAAGCGGCTGTAGCCAGGCAGCATAGTAGATTTTTTAGTGTTTTCATAGCTTAGGTTAATACGATGACCGCACGTCTTCGTCTGTGGAGTTCCCGAGAGTGGCAAAAAAAATTATCTCCTGTTCGTATTCAATCTCCTGTTTCGTATTCATATGTTGCATCATCTGCTGCATACATGCCTGGTCCACCATTCCGTTCTCCTGCATGTGCTGCGCCATATTTTGCATCATACTGCTGTGGCGCACCATCATCCGCGACATCAAGTTACAGGCAGCCGTGTCTGTTTCGCATCGGGCCATCATCTGCTGCATCACATCTTCCATTGCCTCCGGACTCTGGTTCATCATCACGCCGTCAGAGCCAATCATTCCATCCATATGCCCCCTGTTCCCCATCATGCCACCCGCAGGGGCATCACGCATCATGGCCATCATTTCTGTACGGTAAGCATCATTGTTCAGGATGGTGGAGTACAGCTTCCAGCTGGTAGAGCACCCCGGCAGCAAGTGGCAGGGCAATAATGTTATAGCCTGTGGCCCAGATAAGGTTCTGAATCATTTTACGGTAAATAGCCTTTCCGAAGAGAATGAGAGAAGCAATTTCCTGCGGATTGCTGTTCATCAGGATAATGTCAGCCGTTTCGGCAGCCACATCCGTGCCTGAGCCTACGGCTATCCCTACATCAGCTTGGGCCAGGGCAGCATCGTTCACTCCGTCTCCCTTATGAATCAGTGTCCGGCAACGGTAACACAGGTGCTGTTATTCTAACCTGGGGTAAGCTGAAGCTAACGCTCCCGGTGATCGGTTAAATTTATTTGTTCCAGAACTACGGGAAAAGCAGCCAGCCTGCGAATCAGCAGAGATTTTGCTGATTCGCAGGCTGGCTAAATTGTTTCAGGCAAAGGGTTCACAGCAATACCTTGCCATTGCTACCCCTGCGCCTGCAGATTGCTGTTAAAGATGTCACGGTGCAGTTTCCACTCTCCGTTTTCACGCTTCCAGATTACGATGTATTTTGACTGGTCAACTTCCTGATCACCCTCTATGTAGAGTGTAGCCCGGCTCATCTCAATAGCGGTGTCTCCATGCTGCTCCACCTCCCCTATCTGAAGCTTTACCGATTTAATTCCCATATTCATCACGGCCTGCCAGAAATCCTTTATCTGCTCCCGGCCCTCTACAGAATCGTGGTTGGGCGGCAACACCATTCCGTTTTCTGTATAGAGCGCTGCCAAACCCGCAGCATTCCCCTGGCGAAAGGCTTCCATAAACTTTTGATTTGCCCGCTCAATTTCGTTGCGGATTTCGGCTGCATTGGCTGTACCCATTGTTGTGTTAGCTTCCATGTTCTATAAAGTTAAATGTTAGAAGATTGGAGTGAAATTGCCGCAGCAGCTGTACTGCATCATGCCACGACCTGGAAATTGCAACGGATATGCAGGGTGTGTACTACCGCAAATGGAATTATACTGGCTTTTATATAACTGTAAAAGAGTAATACTTAATAATATACCTACGCTACTTCATTATAAAAGTATAAAATATACTCCAAATAATAATAATAATAATATAGAACTTAACTTTGCTTCTTCTACTTTCTGCTATAGATTGGATCTTCTAATTTAGATTCAATGCTAAACAAAAACCTAAGCTAGCTATCATGAATAAGCTCAGATGGAGCGCCATCTACGCTGCCATGGCTGCAGGTATCGGCACCGTACTTCTCCTCACCCTGCTTTATTTCTTCTTTTATAAAGATTCAGCTCTGACATTAACCAACTACAGCATGAACAGAAGAAGAAATATTTTAGATGGCCTACGTAACGAGGCTGTTTTTTTAAGAGCATTAGACTGGACAAGCCTCAAATTACAGGAAAAGTGACAGCTGTTGGCTTAGTCCTGGCAGTTGGCCTCCAACTCCAGCAGCGCCGCAGAGTAGCCTAACTGGTAAGCCTTGGATAAGTGCGCACAGGCCGAGTCCGGTTGCTGCTCCAGTTCCGTGCGCCCCAGTAGATAATAGATACGTCCGTTATCTTTGTCCATGGCCAGTGCCCTGCGGTAATCCTGCTCCGACAAATCATAATTTCCCAGCTTATAGTGTCCAAAGCCGCGGTAGGTCAGCGCTGACACAACATCCGAACTGTTGCTGGTATTCTCCAGGTAAACGGATAAGTCAGCAATGGCTGGCTCGTACTTTTTCAGGTAAAAGAGCCTTACCTCCCCCCGCACCAGATATACTCTCCAGAAAGTGCTATCCAACTCAAGCGCCAGTGTAAAATCATATTCTGCCTGCTCGTGCTGTTTCAGTTGCTGATAGCTACGCCCGCGCATATAGTATACCTGCGCGGAAGGCTGCTCCCGCAGTGCAATAACCCTGTTCAAGTCCCGCAATGCTGAGGAGTAATTGTCGAACACATTCAGTTCTATCCTGGCCCTTGCCTCGTAAGCCGCTGCGTTTTCAGGCATAAACTGAATGGCATCTGTCAGCAGGCGGTGCGCACTGCTGTACTTCCCGTCTTCTATATATGTCAGAGCTGTTTTGTACTTATCCTCGCCGGTAATATGGTCCATGGCCACTTTCAGCAGCAGGCTGAAAAACAGCAGGCCTGCCACAAAGGCAAAAGTTATGTACCAGTCTTTGCGTGAGAAGCGGTTATCGTCGCGCTTGATATTGCGGTAGTGGCGTTCAGACACTCCTGCCGGTGGCCGTGAATGGGCGTAGCGTGGGTCCTCATACCGCTGCTGGTACTGCACTACCGAGCGCTGCTGCTGGCGCTGAAACTGCAGGCGCATATCGTACCGGGCGCGTTTGCTGGGGTTAGACAGTGTCTGATAAGCACTGTTCACCAGCTTAAACAGTTCTTCGGCACGCGCGTTTCCTGGGTTCCTGTCCGGGTGGTACTTGAGCGCGAGCCGCTTATAAGCCCCTTTCACTTCTTGCAGAGAAGCTTCCGGTCTTATACCTAAAACGTTATATAGATTGTATTCCAAGCAGGTGTTGAGCTAAGAAAGTCGCTGTTAAATTTACTTAAATCCGGACAAGATATCGCAAAATCCGTACTACACTTTTAACTTCTTATATATTACGTATTTTAACTTAATTATACTTTACGTAAATTTTTGTTTATACCCTCGTATACAGGTAAAGCGTAAAAAAAGCTAAAAGAAACTATGGAAATACAAGACAATGGAACACGGGACCGAAATCCCAACCTCATGGAGAACCTGATGGGGTATATTGACACTCGGATTGACATCATAAAGCTAGAGATACAGGAAAAGTTAAAAGCAGTCTTTGTGAGCACACTGCATTTTGCTCTACTTGGGTTTGTCGCTTTTATGTGCTTTATCTTTGTGAATATTTTTCTGGGCTTATTACTTAACTCCCTGCTAAATAGCACCTTCTGGGGTTTTGGAATTGTAGCACTATTTTACATCATTATTCTGGTGATACTTATAATAGGTCTAGACAAGAAGGCTTTCCAGAGCGTAGCAGATAAATCCTTTGACAACACATTATATAAACCAGACAAAAGAGAACCACACGTATGAGCGAGTTATCCAATCCTTTATTTAACAATGAGCGGGAGTTTTTAGAGCGACAGAAAGAAGAGTATAAAAACGCCCTGATAGGTGACGTTGATCAGATAAAATCCCAGGGGCAGGAATATGGCAAGAAAGCAGCCATGGCTGGCGGGGTTTTACTGGCAGGCTACCTGCTGAAACGCATGATTGGTGGCGGCGCAAGTAAAGTAAAGTCAATGAAGGCGGAGCGAAAGAGGAAGAAGAAAGAGAAGAAGAATGCCATTAAGAGCATGGTTCCCTCGCAAAGTCATGTTGCTGACAGACCATCCTCTACGCCTATCATAGACGCTGATGTTATGCAAAGGCATGTCAAGCATGTACCATCCTCTACGCCTGTTATAGACTACGATTCTTTGATGCATGAGCAGGAGGATGAATACACTATCTCTTCAGAGCGCATGCCCCATGCCGACCACGGCCATACCCTTACTGAAGCAAAAAAAAAGGATAAAACAAAGGTAAAGGGCCAGAAGCGATCCAAGTTAGGCAAGGTGCTCACGCAACAGGCTGTGGCCTTTCTGCTCATATATGCGGGCAAAAAGCTGGAGGAATACATTCACAGTGTCTCTGAAAATAACGATATTGCAGCTAAGCCTGTAGTAGAGGTTACCGAAATAGAGACAACTGAGTATATCGTTCCAGAAGAGAATGCCATTTAACGACCTTCAACAAATACAACCTTCAAAAACAGGCAGGAAGCACTTTGCAGTTTTGCTCGACCCCGACAACCTGACAGAGGCTTCCTGCCTGAACCTTATTGACGTAAGTGCGTCTCACCCTATCGATTTCTTTTTTGTTGGCGGCAGCCTGATTACAACAGATAACCAGGCAGGCATTATCCGGCTCCTGAAAAAGAATACGGCTACGCCCGTTATTCTTTTCCCGAGCAACAGCCAGCATATAGACCAACAGGCAGACGGCATTTTGCTGCTCTCGCTTATCTCTGGCCGTAACCCTGACTTCCTTATAGGGCAGCATGTACTTGCCGCCCCTACTCTTAAGGCCAGCGGGCTGCAGGTTTACCCTACAGGTTATATATTAGTGGATTCCGGCCGCCAGACCACTGCCTCTTATATGAGCGGCACTACACCTATCCCTCATGATAAGCCCGCTATTGCCGCCTGCACTGCCATGGCCGGCGAACTGCTGGGCCTGCGTTACATTTATTTAGATGGCGGCAGCGGCGCCCTTACCCCTGTTGCCCCTGATATGATTATGGCCGTGCGTGAGGCGGTTGATATTCCTATTATTGTGGGTGGCGGCATCAACACGACAACCAGGGCAACAACTGCGCTGGAGGCAGGTGCCGATGTGATTGTGATAGGAAACCACATAGAAAAAAACCCCGGCTTTCTGGCCGAGGTTTCTAATCTTGTCTCTTCGTACAACGTTACCTTAGATGTTCACCGCTGATTCGCGGCGGCGCATCTTACCGGCAGGTATACCGAACATCATCTTAAAGCGACGGCAGAAGTAAGCGGTATCTTTGTAGCCCACTTCCTTACCAATCTCACGGATGCTTTTCTTGGTTGTGCGTAGTAAGAATACGGCACGCTCCATACGCTGGTACTCAATGTAATCTTGTGGGTTAATGCCCGTCAGCATCTTGAAATACTGGCCTACATAGTCCTCCGATACATTTGCTACGTTAGAAAGCACCTTGTTTGACAAGTCGCCACCAATGTTCTCCTTAATGTAGTTGAACAGGTCGATGAGGCGTGGATCTTTAAAGTAGGTGCTGTTTGTAGCCAGTTGCTCCACGAACATTCTGTTACGCAGGATGTGGCGCACAATCTCCACCACTATCTGCTCTGTATACAGATTGATCAGGCGCTCTTTACCCGGCAATTCCTGCATGCTCTCCTCCACCACTTTGATGACCAAGTTGGCCAGCTTGCTGTTGTTAGAGATTAGGAACGCTGGCAGATCCAGAGAAGCAAAGAAGTTAACAGAGTCGAATACTTTCGCTTCAAAACTCACATAACTGTGGCTCTCTTCTGCATCACCTATCAAATCAAGATCGTTGTTGCTTTTAAAGAACTTTTCCCTGTTTGTGATCAGGTCATCGTTTGTGATGGACTTTCCTTCACCCGATGGGCCATAAGTAACTTTTGTGCTTCGGCCGCCCGGAATAAATAGAAGTTCCCCTTCTTCTACTAACTGCTCCTCGTTGCCAAAAAAGATGCTGCCCTTATGGAGCAGAATCAAATTGTTACCTACATCATAGTAATTGCGCACCGTGAACGGCTGCTGCAACACCAGATTCTTAGCTTTAATGAATCGCACCCCAAGCGACTCAATAATCTTATTGTAATCTTCCATGTATGTTTACCAACTAGCTTTTATACTGTTATCCCTTTATTTTGGCCTAAAGCTAAGATTATTCTTTATAAAATTCAAAAAAAATTAAAAATTAAATTTTAATTAGAAAAACTATATCTAAAGCACAAACAGCAGATAAACAGCTATTTAAGACATTTATTGCTTCAGTAATTCTCTCGAAATTACTATTTTTTGTATCTCCGAGGTACCCTCGTAAATTTGTGTGATTTTAGCATCGCGCATTAAACGCTCCACATGGTACTCTTTTACGAAGCCGTAACCGCCATGCACCTGCACTGCCTCCACTGTAGTTTCCATGGCCACTTTTGAGGCAAACAGCTTCGCCATAGCACCGGATTTAGTATAATCCTGATGGGTGTCTTTGTCGTAAGCTGCCTGCAGGCATAGCAGACGGGCAGCTTCAATATTCGTCGCCATCTCCGCCAGCTTAAACTGAATTGCCTGGTGCTTTGCGATCTCCACTCCAAAGGCTTTGCGCTCCTGCGCATATTTAACAGCCAGTTCGTAGGCTCCTGACGCAATGCCCAGCGCCTGCGCGGCAATACCAATGCGGCCACCAGCCAATGTTGCCATTGCAAACTTAAACCCGAAGCCGTCTTCACCAATGCGGTTTTCCTTTGGCACCTTCACATCTGTAAACATTAACGAATGCGTATCAGAGCCTCGTATACCTAGCTTGTTTTCTTTCGGGCCAACCACAAAACCTTCCATGTCACGCTCCACTATCAAAGCGTTGATGCCACGGTGTTTCTTCTCTGGATTAGTCTGCGCCATCACAACATACACAGAAGCAGTGCTGCCGTTAGTGATCCAGTTTTTGGTGCCATTCAGCAGGTAATAATCTCCTTTGTCTTCGGCAGTGGTGCGCTGTGAAGTGGCATCGGAACCGGCTTCTGGCTCTGACAGGCAAAAAGCACCTATTACTTCACCAGTGGCGAGCTTTGTCAGGTACTTCTGCTTTTGTTCTTCAGTGCCATACGTTTCGAGGCCCCAGCAAACAAGCGAATTATTTACTGACATGACAACAGAGGCAGAAGCATCTATTTTCGAAATCTCCTCCATGGCCAGTATATAAGACACAGCATCCATACCGCCACCGCCGTATTTCGGGTCCACCATCATTCCCAAGAAACCAAGCTCACCCATTTTCTTAACCTGCTCAGTAGGAAACTTCTGATGCTCATCGCGCTCGATTACGCCAGGCAGAAGTTCCGTTTGGGCGAAATCCCGGGCGGCAGCCTGTACTGCCAATTGTTCTTCCGTAAATTGAAAATTCATTCTTGATTTATCTATAAAATTTTTCTATGAAACCTTATCTGGTACAAAACTAAGAATTCGGTGGCATTTATTAAACTCTAAATTCTACTTATTATTATGCAATACCCTGTGTCTGTTACTTATTTTAGCCATTCAGGTTCTGTTTTTTCCTAAAAACAAAGCGCCACCTATACATAAAGTACAAGTAGCGCTTCACAATCAGGCAGATTGAAAAATATTTAGTCGCGGCGGCCCATCAACAGCGACACGTAGTATAGCAAGGTAGCCAAAGAACCCAGCGCCGCTACCACGTAAGTAAGGGCAGCCCATTTCAGCGCATCTTTTGCCATGCCATGCTCCTGCGCAGTTACTACACCTCTCCTGTCAATCCAGGCAAGGGCGCGCTTACTGGCGTCAAATTCAACCGGCAGCGTTACAAAACTGAATATGGTTGTTAAACCGAACAGCGCTACACCAATGGCCAAAGGCACGGGCGTTGTCTGCAACATCAGGATACCGATCAGGATAATCCACTGCATATAGCGGGAAGCGATGCTAAGTGCCGGCACCATAGCCGAGCGGAACTTCAGGAAGGTATATGCCTTGGCATGCTGCACAGCGTGGCCGCACTCGTGCGCCGCTACCGCCGCTGCCGCTGCACTGCGTGCCTCAAACACATACTCGCTCAGGTTTACCGTCTTGTCCTGAGGGTTATAATGGTCCGTCAGGCGGCCCGCTACAGATATCACGCGTACATCCGTAATACCATTGTCCGCCAGCATCATTTCTGCTATCTCGCGGCCACTCAGGCCAGAGCTAAGAGGCGTCTGGGAATATTCCTTAAACTTGCTTTTTAATCTATAGCTCACCCCCATGCTCACGAGCATGAAAACGATACCAATAAAATATATACCTATCATGTTTTTATTTTAACCTTATGATTGATTTAACTGCTTCTCTATTTTCTTAACGATATTTGTGGTAGAGTAGCCTTTTACAAGTGGCACTGTTTTCACTTCGCCACCCCGGGCCAGCACTACCTCATGGCCTACAATATTTTCTATGGTATAGTCATCTCCTTTTACTAATATATCCGGCTGTACCGCCTCTATTAGCTCCTGAGGCGTGTTTTCATCGAACAGCACTACAGCATCTATAAACAAAAGGGATGCCATAATTCTGGCCCGTGACATTTCGTCCTGCAAGGGCCGGTTTGGACCTTTTATACGGCTGATAGAGGCATCGGTATTTAAGCCCAGCACCAGTTTGTCGCCAAGTTGGCTGGCTTTCTCGAGGTAGTCGACGTGGCCGAGGTGGAGCAGGTCAAAGCAGCCGTTCGTGAAAACAATTTTTTGGCCCTGCCTGCGCCAGGCATTTACCTGCTCCTGCAGTTGCGGAAGTGTGAAGATCTTATCTGTTGAGTTCATGGGGTTCTGCTTTTGTTCTGACAGGATGCATACGCGCGCTTCTTCGCTTACGTAACATGCTCCCCATAAAACTAAGCACTCCCATTAAAACAACCAAAAGTGTTTGCGATGTGTGCGCCAGCAAGGCATAGGCCATACCCGCTTCTTTAGGCACTCCGTACAGCAGCAGCGTAGCCTGCACCAGCAAATGATACACCCCTATGCCGCCCTGCACCGGCGCTGCCATACCCAGGCTACCTACCACCAGCACTGAAAGGCCAGCCCCCCATGATAACCCGGAGGTAGCAGGCAGAGCATAGAAGACTACTAAGCTCATACCATAATACAGCACCCACACAAAAACAGTATGCATCCAGAAGGCGGCTTGGTTTTCCAGCTTCGTTATACTGAAAACGCCCTTCAACATGCCTTTTACAAAGTCAACTGCCTTCCGGAAGTAGGTATTTTTACGCAGGCGGTTCAGGTAGCGCAGCCCGATAACCAGCAGCATCACCGCTAAGCCCAGCAGCACCCAGAACAGCCAGTACAGGGAGCTCATGCTTTGCTCCATGTTACTGTACTTATCCGAAACAAGACTCAGGAAAAAAGCCTGGATGCGGCCAAACTCTATCAGAAAGGTCAACCCTATGGCCATCAGCAGCATGACCATATCAATAATACGCTCCGCTATAACGGTACCGAAACCTGTGTTCACGGGCACTCCGTCTGTGCGCCTGAGCACGCTGCAGCGCACTACCTCCCCCATGCGGGGCAGCACGAGGTTCGCAATATAGCCAATCATCATGGCGCTGTAGGTATTGCGCACCGATGGGTGATAACCGGTAGGTTTAATTTGCATCTGCCAGCGGATGGCGCGGCTCAGATAGGCCAGCACGCCCATTACCAGCGACAGCAGCACCCAGCCATAGTCAGCGTTGAGGAACTCCTCCCACATTTTCTCAAAGTCCAGTTCTTTGAGCGCATACCACATTAAAAAGGCGGATACGCTCAGCAGTAACACTGGCTTCAGAACAGAGAGCAGTTTCTTCATAAAAGAATGTTTTTTATACCAGGCGGTTGTGCTGGTCCGGGAACACGAGGGTCGGGGTATGGCTTTTCGCGTCTTCAAACTTAATGCTGCAGTAAGAGATAATGATAACAATATCGCCTACCTGCACTTTACGCGCCGCAGGGCCATTCAGGCAAACGGTGCCGGTACTACGCTCTCCCTTTATCACGTAAGTTTCAAAACGCTCGCCGTTGTTAATGTTAACTATCTGCACTTTCTCATTCTCCACCACATTGGCCGCATCCATCAGGTCTTCATCAATGGTGATGCTTCCTACATAATGCAGCTCGGCCTGAGTTACCTTGCAACGGTGAATTTTAGATTTTAAAACCTCAATATACATGGTGTTTTTCTGTAATGAGCCGCAAAGTTAGATAATTGGCCTCAGATTAACTATCAAAGCCCTAAGTGCCCGTTGCGCCTCCATGGTTAAACAACCTGTACTTCGTTTAAATTCACCAGAATGTTATCTATAAGGCGCACAGGTCCTACAACAGCCGCAATACAGAGCGCCACTTCCTGCACATTAGTCACATCCTCCACAGGTTGCAGCGTGGAGGGATCAGCGATTTCGAAATATTCCAGCTCTACTCCCTCCACGCTTTCGAGGTACGCAGCCACCGTTGCTTTTATAACTGCCACGGGCTGCTTTCGAAGCTGCGCTTCGGCTAGTTTAAGGCCTTTATATAAGCTCGGAGCAATCTGCCGCTGCTCCTCGTTCAGGCGGGTGTTTCTGGATGACATGGCCAAACCGTCCTCTTCACGCACGGTGGGGTAGCAGACCAGTTCAAGGTCAAAACTAAGCGTGTGTACCAACTGCCGCACAATCGCCACCTGCTGCAGGTCTTTCTGCCCGAAGTAGGCGCGGTGCGGCTGCACCAGGTGAAACAGCTTGCTTACAATAGTGGCCACCCCATTGAAATGCCCCGGCCGGCGCTCTCCTTCCATCACATCCTCAAGCGCTCCGAAACTAAACTGCAGCAGCGGCTGTTGTTGTGGATATACCTCCTCCGGGCTCGGGGCGAAAAGAACATCGCAGCCAACTGTTTTCAGCAGTTCGGTGTCCTGGTCCAGGGTACGGGGGTATAGTTTATAATCGTCCGGGTTATTGAATTGTGTAGGATTAACAAAAATACTGCAGATCGTGACATCGTTTTCCTGAGCGGAGGCTTGAAGCAGCTGCAGGTGCCCCTCGTGCAGGGCACCCATGGTAGGTACAAAGCCAATGCTTTTGCCGCCACAGCGAAATGCCTGCACCCGCTGCCGGATGGTACTAACCTGCTTTATAACTTCCATGTCGGTCCTATTCATATTTGGGATTGGTAAAAGCCGGCAAAAGTAAGTTATAACGTTTAAAATTGAAAATTAGAATAAAATTTACTAATTTTGCACGTCCCATTACTGTTGCTTTTTAAATTTTAACCCCATATCCATGTCTAAATTGCGAATCTTATACGCCGCCACCGAAATGAATCCCTTCTTACAAACCACTAAAGTAGCTGAATTTCTTCAGACGCTACCACAGGGAATGCAGGAACGAGGAATGGAGATACGCATTTTTGTGCCACGGTTTGGCCTGATCAATGAGCGCAAGAATCGGTTACATGAAGTGGTACGTCTTTCCGGCATCAACATCGCTGTCGGCGATGATGAGAAACCGCTGGTTATTAAGGTAGCTTCTATCCCCAATGCAAAGCTACAGGTTTATTTTATCGACAACGAAGATTATTTCCACAGAAAGTCTGTGTTTGTTGACAAAAACAACAAATTCCACGCTGACAACGATGAGCGTGCTATCTTCTTCTGCAAAGGTGTATTAGAAACTGTAAAGAAACTGGGTTGGGCACCAGACATCGTACATTGCAACGACTGGATGACAGGTTTGATCCCGATGTACCTGAAAACGACTTACAAGAAGGATCCTATTTTCAAAGATGCCAAGTCGATGTTCACCGTGTATAACCATAACTATACACAGAAGTTTGACGAGGGCTTTCTGGATAAGGTGAAGATGATGGATATTGACGACAGTATGCTTACAGAACTACAATCAGCTGATTGTGATGGCTTTGTGAAGTGTGGCATGAAGTACGCTGATGCTGTTATTAAAACCAACGAAGACTTTGGTGACAGCATTAATGCCATATTTACTGAGTTCAAGAAAACAAAAAGTATCAGCACGGTTAAGCCCGATGACACACTCCTGGACTCATACTATGAACTTTACAACCAGCTAGGCCAGTAACTTTATAAATTAATGGTTCGTACTTTTTATTAAAGTTGACCTAAATACATATATAAAAATTCTAATAAATAGGTACCTTTGTGGTACCTATTATATTTTATACCAAACTTAAATTATGTGTGGAATTGTAGCATACGTTGGGCATAGAGAAGCTTGCCCGATTATTATAAAAGGGCTGAAGCGGCTGGAGTACAGGGGCTATGACAGCGCAGGTGTTGCGTTGATGAACGGCGCCCTGAATATATATAAGAAAAAAGGAAAGGTAGCTGACCTTGAGGCTGCTATCTCAGAAGAAGATACACACGGACACATTGGCATGGGCCATACCCGTTGGGCTACCCACGGAGAGCCAAACGATGAAAATGCCCACCCGCACTATTCCACATCCAAGGGCATTGCCATTATCCATAATGGTATTATAGAAAACTATGCTTCGCTGAAGCAACTCCTGATCCAGAAAGGCCATACGTTCCACTCTGAAACAGACTCAGAGGTATTCATTAACCTGATTGAGGATATCTTCCAGAACAACGATTGCTCTCTACCGGAAGCAGTCCGACTGGCCATGCACGAAGTAGTAGGCGCTTATGCCATTGTTGTGCTTTCCAAAGAAAGCCCTAACCAGCTGATTGCCGCCCGTAAGGGTAGCCCACTGGTTGTAGGTGTTGGCAAGGGAGAATATTTCCTTGCTTCTGATGCCACCCCTATCATTGAGTATACTAACGAGGTGGTATACCTGAACGACTACGAATTGGCTGTTATAAAAGACGGTGAGCTGGATATTCGGACAAAAGAGGACGTGAAGCAAACCCCTTATGTACAGACCCTGGAGATGGCTTTGGAGTCTATCGAGAAGGGCGGCTATGAGCACTTCATGCTGAAGGAGATTTTTGAGCAGCCGCGCTCTATCCTGGACAGCATGCGTGGCCGTATGATTGCAGAGAGCGACCACCTCATGATGAGCGGTATCCGTGAGTATGAGAATAAGTTCGTGAATGCAAAGCGTATCATCATTGTAGCCTGTGGTACATCATGGCACGCCGGACTGGTAGCAGAATACCTGATTGAAGACTTTGCCCGCATTCCTGTGGAGGTAGAGTATGCTTCAGAATTCCGTTACAGAAATCCAATCATCACAGAAGATGATATTGTTGTTGCCATTTCTCAGTCTGGTGAGACTGCGGATACACTGGCTGCCATTGAGTTGGCAAAATCCAAGGGAGCTACCATATTCGGTATCTGTAATGTGGTGGGCTCGTCTATTGCCCGTGCCACAGATGCCGGTGCTTATACACACGCAGGCCCTGAAATTGGTGTTGCCAGTACAAAGGCCTTTACCGCTCAGGTAACGGTACTGGCACTCATCGCGATGATTATCGGCAGCAAGCGCGGAACACTGGAGGAAACCAAACTTCGCCAGCTAATGGTAGAGCTGGAGACCATTCCGGCAAAAGTAGAGAAATGCCTGCTGTTGGATGATCAAATCAAGGAAATCTCCGCCAAATATAAAGATGCAACGAACTTCATCTATCTTGGCCGTGGCTATAACTATCCTGTAGCACTGGAAGGTGCGCTGAAGCTGAAAGAGATTTCTTATATCCATGCAGAGGGTTATCCGGCAGCAGAGATGAAGCACGGCCCAATCGCCCTCATAGATGAGCAGATGCCAGTGGTAGTTATCGCCACAAAGGACAGTTCGTATGAGAAAGTAGTGTCGAACGTGCAGGAGGTGCGCGCACGTAAAGGCAAAGTAATAGCTGTGGTAACAGAGGGAGACACTACTATACCGTCTATGGCGGATTATGTGATTGAAATACCAGAGACCAGCGAGCACCTGATGCCATTGCTGTCTGTTATTCCATTACAGTTACTCTCCTACCACATTGCGGTAATGCGCGGCTGCAATGTAGATCAGCCCCGTAACTTAGCTAAGTCTGTAACAGTAGAATAATACCTGCCTTTCCAATAAACAAAAGAGGGAGCCAGCACTGGCTTCCTCTTTTGTTTTATATCAACCTAAAACTGCTCTCCTTTCAGGTACTTCGTCCTCAGCAGCGGACAGATTTTGTAGCGGTCGTCTTTCGTGTCTTCGTATACTGCCTGCAGCACCTCATATACGTTTGCTATACCCATCTCATTTGCCCATTCAAAAGGACCCTTCGGATAATTTGTGCCCAATTTCATACCCTGATTTATATCTGCTATGCTGGCTGTCTCCTCCTGCAGGGTAAAGCAGGCCTCGTTGATGATCATGCAGATCATGCGCGGCGTCACCATGCCTACCCTGTCATCCACCAGCAGGTACTCGGTACCTAATGCAGCACAAATGTATTTTAACTTTTCTTCATGCTCCGGTTTCAACAGGCTTACTTCCAGCACAGGCCGGTTGAGTAAAGTTGGCAGGCCGTTCATACCTATCAAAGTACAGGGTTCTTCTAATTCAGCCTCCTTTACCAGCGCCGCCAGTTGCACTGTGGCGGCATTACAGAAAACCACCTGCTCCGGCGCATAGTGGCTCAGGCGCTTTGGCTGCCTGTGCAGCAGAAAGTCAAATATTATATCTGTTGGCCGCAGTTGCTCACCCTGCTGGTTATGGTGGTGCAAAAAGGAAAAGCTTATTTCTTTATTCCCCTCCGGGAACTTCTGCTTAAACTCTTCGGCCACTTCCGGACCCGATAAAACAACTATGTGCATAAAATTTCAGTACTTTTGATAGTAAAGATACAATATAAAACGAATCCGTCTATGGCACACAGCATCATCACCTCTCCTCAGGCACCTGCTCCTATTGGCCCTTACAGCCAGGCAACCATGGCAAATGGCACACTATACGTATCAGGCCAGATAGCGCTTGACCAGGCTAGCGGGAACCTGATCAACGACAGTATTGAAAATGAAACACACCAGGTTATGAAAAACCTGAGCGCTATCCTACAGCAAGCGGGCATGGGCTTTGAGAATGTATTAAAGTGCTCCATTTTTGTAAAGGACCTGAACAACTTTGGCCGCATCAACGAAACCTACGGCAGCTATTTCACCAGCAACCCGCCCGCCCGCGAGACCGTGGAAGTAAGCCGCCTCCCAAAAGATGTTAACGTAGAGATTTCCTGCATCGCAGCCAAATAGCGTGTTTGCAGGCACCAAAATTTAATCTTCGACAAACGCTACACAAATGCTTTGACGAAGGACAAAGGATACAGGACAAAGGAAAACATCAGAACCTTTATTTGTCTTTCTTCCTTTGTCCTCCGTCTTTTGTAAGGTTCTGCCTTTCCCTCAGATATTCGCTCCCTGAGAGGCTGCTCCTTCGTCTCTTTCTTCAGCAGCTTTCCTCTCCTGCTCCCCATATATATCTTCTTCAGCCACACTTGGATCGGCATTAACGGCTGAGTTCCCTACCTCTACCTGCCGCCGGATGACACGCACCGCATAATCTGCAGGATAAATATTAAAGCCATACTTTCGGGAGTACACAAACGTAAACACTGCACCAAAAAAGATAATCTGGGAATTAAAGAATACCCAGGTAAGTATAACAACCACAGAACCTGCAGCTCCATATACTGAGCCTACGTCGTTTGTGCCCAGGTAAAACCCGATCAACCCCCGGAAAGCAACAAACAGTAACGCTGTCACCAGCGCCCCTACCCATACATCGCGCCATTTTATTTTAGCATCGGGCAAGAACTTATAGATACAGGCAAACAGGAAAGACATGAGCAGCAGTACAGAGGCGAAGTTTGCAAAATGCAGCACATATATAACCCAACTGGAGAAGCGCGCCGTCAGGAAGTCGCCTATGGCTACCAATACCGCGTTTACCAACAGCGAGAGCAGCAGAATTACGGCAATGATCAGAATCATACCGAAGGAAAGAAACCTATCGAGGATCAGCTTCACATAGCCCCGCTTGGGCTTAGGCTTCACGTACCATATCTCATTCAATGAGTCCTGGAGCGAGATAAAAACACCCGTGGCCGCAATAAAGAGTGCAACAACACCTGCTATTGCAGCCAGGGTTATGTTCGAAAACTCATTTACGTTTTCCACCATCTTCTGCACCGAGTAAGCCCCCTCTGCACCGATAACTTCCTTGATTTGATAGTATATCTCTCCGGATACTGCCTGTTCCCCAAAGAAGTACCCTCCTGCGCTGATGATGATGATGAGCATGGGCGGCAATGCGAAAATAGTATAGTAGGCCAACGCAGCACCCTTCTGCCAGGAGTTGTTATCAATAAACTCTGACGAAGTCTCCTTTAACAGCCCCCATACTATATTAAGCCGGTTTTTTACCATGGCACAATTTAGGATTCTTTACTAAGCAAATACGGAAATATCTGATTATGTTTATAATCGATTAATTATCAGCACCCTTGCTTGCTTTTGGCTCCGCTGCCTTTGCTGCCGCAGCACTTACCTAAACGAACTTTATTTTGTACCTTTGTGCCGAATTAGAACGATCTGAACCAGATAAAATACATGGAAAGAGAAGTTAGAGTACGCTTTGCCCCAAGCCCGACCGGGCCTCTCCATATCGGTGGTGTTCGCACTGCCTTATATAATTACCTGCTGGCCCGCAAAACGGGCGGCAAAATGATTCTGCGCATCGAAGATACAGATCAGACCCGCTTTGTGCCGGGCGCTGAAGACTACATCCGGGAGTCGCTGGAGTGGAGCGGCATCGAGCTGGACGAGAGCCCATGGAACGGAGGCCCTTATGCGCCGTACCGCCAGTCGGAGCGCAAGCCGATGTACATGCAGTATGCGCTGCAGCTCATCGAAAGCGGCCATGCCTACTATGCCTTCGATACAGCTGAGGAACTGGACGAAATGCGTGAGCGCCTGAAGGCGGCGAAAGTGGCCACGCCACAGTACAACGCCATCACCCGCGCCACCATGAAGAACTCGCTCACCCTGCCGGAGGACGAGGTGAAGCAGCGCCTGGAGTCTGGTGAGCCTTATGTTATCCGTCTGAAGGTGCCCCGTAAAGAGGAAGTGCGCCTGAAAGACATGATTCGTGGTTGGGTGATGGTACACTCTTCTGCCATTGATGATAAAGTACTGATGAAGTCGGACGGTATGCCAACGTACCACCTGGCCAACATCGTAGACGACCACCTCATGAAGATTACGCACGTAATCCGCGGTGAGGAGTGGTTGCCGTCTGCACCACTGCACGTGTTGCTGTACCGTTACCTGGGCTGGGAAGACACCATGCCGGAGTTTGCTCACCTGCCCCTTCTCCTGAAGCCGGACGGCAATGGTAAGCTAAGCAAGCGCGACGGCGATAAGCTGGGCTTCCCGGTGTTCCCGCTGCGCTGGCAAGACCCGAATACAGGAGAAGTTTCATCAGGTTACCGCGAGAGTGGTTATCTGCCGGAGGCGTTTACAAACTTCCTGGCTTTCCTGGGCTGGAACCCGGGCACGCAGCAGGAACTCTTCTCTATGGACGAGCTGATAGAAGAATTCTCAGTAGAGCGTATCGGCAAGTCAGGCACCCGTTTCGATATTCAGAAGGCCCGCTGGTTTAACGAGCAGTACCTGCGCGCCAAGCCAGACAGCGAGTTGGCGAACTACCTGCTGAAAGCGCTGAAAGAGCATAATATCACCACCTCGCATGAGAAGGCAGAAAAAATAGCCGGCCTGATGAAGGAGCGTGTAAGCTTTCCGCAGGATTTCTGGCAGGAGGCGAAGTATTTCTTTATCGCCCCGACAGAATACAGTGAGAGGGTAGCTTCTAAAAAGTGGAACAGCCAGTCTGTTGCCGTGTTCGAAGACTTTAAAAATGAGCTTGCTACACTGGAGGACTTTAATGCCGATACCGTGAAAGATCTGCTGAATAGCATTCTGGAACGCCACAACATGAAGCTGGGGCAGGTGATGCAGGCACTGCGCTTAGCGGTAACAGGCGCAGAAGCGGGCCCGGACCTAATGCATATTATAGAGGTAATCGGACGCGAAGAGACAGCCTCCCGCATCGAAACCGCTATTGATAAACTGAGCCCTTACGCGGCAGCGTAAGCGGCATACTTTAGATAAAGAGAAAGGCTAACCATTGCGGTTAGCCTTTTTTATTTCCTGCTTTAGACCTTCTTTGCAACAAATTGCGGCTGCTTAGCTTATACAACAAAAGTATAAACTTGTATAACCATGGCTAAAAATAAAAAAGACGATAAGAGCAGCAAGAAAAAGTCGAAAGTGCATAAAGACCTGGAGGGTTTCGAGATAAAGGTGAATGAACACGGCGAAATTATATCCAACTATAGCATCGACAAGATAAATGATTTCCTGAACCAGAACGTGGAAGACAAAAAGCTGGTGAAGCGCGATGCCGCCGAAAAGGCCAAGCGCGAGGAAGAGGAGTATCATATTGAAGAAGGCGATGAAGTGGAAGAAACAGACGAGGACTTCGTGCGCACCACCACTTCGACATCTGATGCAGAGGATGACCCTGACCTGCCCAAAGCCCGCCGCAGGAAAGGGGGTGAAGATGAGGGTGAGGACGATGAGGATTGATACTGCATCACGTGCAGCCAGTGTTGATGCATTGTATATAGGAAAATAAAATATTCATCTGAATCTCATGCATCAGGTTATATAGAAACAACGGCAAATGCGTTTTATAACTGCTATGCGCATTGTATCTTTTAACCAACCTTACACATAACTATGATGAACTCACACGAAGTAGATTACAAAATTTTCGGTCATGACATTCAGGTGCTGGAAGTTGAACTTGACTCAAACGAAACTGTAATCGCCGAGGCCGGTGCCATGGTATACATGGAAGAAGGCATTGATTTCCAGACAAAGATGGGCGACGGTTCTAACCCAAGTCAGGGCTTCTTAGGAAAACTGGTTTCAGCAGGCAGCCGCATGATAACCGGTGAATCGTTGTTTATGACGCACTTTACGCACCGTGGCTCTGGCAAAAGCCGTGTTGCTTTCTCCGCGCCTTACCCGGGCACCATCTTACCCATTGACCTCCGCCAGATGCGCAACAGCAGCCTGATTGCTCAGAAAGATGCTTTTTTGGCTGCTGCCCTGGGCACAAAGCTCAGCATCCATTTTAACCAGCGCTTAGGCTCTGGTTTCTTTGGCGGCGAAGGCTTTATACTGCAGCGGATGCAGGGCGATGGCCTGACCTTTGTCCATGCCGGCGGCACGGTGGTAGAAAAGCAACTGAACAACCAGACACTGCGCGTAGACACCGGCTGCGTGGTAGCCTTTGAAGAAGGCATCGATTTTAGTGTGCAGCGTGCCGGCGGGTTAAAGTCAATGATATTTGGTGGTGAGGGCATTTTCCTGGCTACCTTGCGTGGCACTGGCCGGGTATGGCTACAGTCTATGCCAGTGAAGAAACTGATTGAGGCACTCATGCCACGTGGTGAAAATGCCAAAAAGGAAGGTGGCATGTTCAGTAGCTTCATGGAATAGGCGCGGTCGCTGCGCTCCCAATTATGAATTTTGAATTACGAATTATTAATGGGGTTTAGACGTAGGAGTCCTTCTAAAAGCAAAGTAGCCCCGGTAAGTTTAAACTTACCGGGGCTACTTTGCTTTTACTTCTAATTCGTTTTAATAATAGCGGGAGCAATGTCCTGCTGCTTTTGTTGCCTTAGTTGTTTTCGCTCATCTCTCCAGGTTAAGATAACAAGCAGGAACCATGAAATGAACGGAAGGACCATGGCTAATACAAACCAAAGCCAAAAAGAGCGTTTATATTTGTAGGCCAGGTATCCGGTAAGCAGAGGTAGCGCAAAAACAATGGCCAGTAGCCCTATAATTATGTCCATGTCTTAAAGCTGTTTAGGTCAGTATTCTATGTAGCAAATATATACATAAACAGTTAACCCTCACCTCTTTGAAACAATTTCAAGTCTACATCCCGTTCACCTGCATAATCTCTTCCAGGTACTCACGGGAGTTGCTGAGGCGGGGCACTTTGTTCTGACCTCCTAGCTTGCCCTTGTGGCGCAGCCAGTTCATGAAAACACCTTGCGGGGCAGCGTGTACAAGAGGCTCCTGCAGCGCAATATCGTTTTGACGTTTGGCATCGTAATCGGAGTTTACGTCCCGTAGTGTTTCGTCCAGCACCTGCGTAAAACGATCCAAATTATCTGGCTGCTTTTCAAACTCAATCAGCCACTCATGCCTGCCGCGCTTGCCGCTCTCCATATATATAGGTGCCGCTGTAAAGTTAGTGATGATGGCACCAGTAGCCTGGCAGGCTTTGGTAATAGCCACCTCCGCATTCTCCACAATCACCTCTTCCCCAAACGCGTTGATAAAATGTTTGGTACGACCGGAAATCTTGATCCGGTAAGGGCTGAGACTGGTAAATCGGATGGTGTCGCCAATCTTGTACCGCCACAAACCGGCATTTGTCGAAATCACAATCGCATAGTTCTTCCCCAGTTCCACCTGGTCCAGCGTCAGGGTTTTAGGCTGCTCTTCCTCATACTGGTCCATCGGAATAAATTCGTAGTATACGCCATAGTCCAGCATCAGCAGCATCTCATCTTCTGTGCCGGCCTGGTCCTGTATACCAAAGAAGCCTTCGGAGGCATTATATACCTCCAGGTAATTCATTTTATTTGATGGGATGATATCGCGGAAAAGCTTGCGATAAGGGCCAAAAGCCACTGCGCCGTGCGTGAACAACTCCAGGTTAGGCCACACCTCCAGGATGTTGCTTTTACCAGTCACTTCGAGAATACGCTTCAGCAACACATAGGTCCAGGTAGGCACGCCACTCATGCTGGTGACGTTCTCCTCTACCGTCACCTCTACCATTTTCTCTATCTTCTCCTCCCACTTATCCATCAAGGCCACCTTGAGTGGCGGTGTGCGCATGGCCTCGGCCCACATCGGCAGGTTCTGCATGATTACCGCCGACACATCGCCGCAGGATACTTTTGAATTGATCTCGCTGGGTCTGTGGCTGCCGCCGATGGAGAGGGCCTTACCCGAAAAAAGCTTTGTTTCCGGGTACAGGTTCACGTAGATAGAGAGCATGTCCTTGCCCCCTTTGTAGTGGCAGTCTTCCAGCGACTCAGGGCTTACCGGAATAAATTTACTGCGGGCATTGGTGGTGCCGGATGACTTGGCAAACCACTCAATCTTGCTTGGCCACAGCAGGTTCTGCTCCCCCTTCATCACCCGCTCAATGTATGGGTATAGGCCTTCGTAATTAGTGACCGGCACCCGCTCCTGAAACTCCCGGATCGACAAATTGTCCTTGTAGCCATGCTTCTTGCCCCACTCTGTATTTTTAGCCACGCTAATCAGGTTCTGGAACAATTCTGCCTGCACCTCATGCGGGTACTTCCGAAACAGATCAATATCATGAATCCGCTTCTTCATTACCCACGTCACTATTGAGTTTATTAATTCCAACTGCTGGAGGTTAAATTGTTAAATGGTTGTTCGTCTACTTAATGAAGCTGCTAATTGCTTCAGGCAATTAAACTTTCCGCTTCAGTTCAAAGTGCTTTCCTAAGTATACGCGGCGTACCTGCTCGTCGGCGGCCAGTTCTTCTGCGGTTCCTGATTTCAGGATCTTTCCTTCAAAGAGCAGATAGGCGCGATCGGTGATAGAAAGGGTTTCGTTTACGTTGTGGTCGGTGATGAGGATACCAATATTCTTGCTTTTCAGCTTCGCTACAATGCTTTGAATCTCTTCTACGGCAATAGGGTCTACGCCGGCAAAGGGCTCATCCAGCAGCACAAACTTCGGGTCTACGGCAAGGGCGCGGGCAATCTCGGTGCGGCGGCGCTCCCCCCCTGATAACACGATGCCTTTGTTGTTACGCACGTGTGTTAAAGAAAATTCCTCCAGCAGATCCTCCACCTTTTCGTGCTGCGCCTTCTTGGGCAGGTTCGTCATTTCCAGCACAGCCAGAATATTCTCCTCTACCGTTAGCTGCCGGAAAACAGATGCCTCCTGCGCCAAGTACCCCACGCCGCGTTTGGCGCGCTTGTACATTGGCAGGTTGGTAATATCTTCCTTGTCCAGGAATATTTTACCGCTGTTAGGCTTCACCAGGCCCACAATCATATAGAATGAGGTGGTTTTACCGGCACCGTTGGGGCCCAGCAACCCTACTATTTCTCCTTGGTTTACCTCCACGCTTACGTCATTCACAACGGTGCGGGATTTGTACTTTTTTATCAGGTTATCTGCTCTCAGTATCATCGTGGCTAAATTACGCATAAAGGCTGCATCCTGCAACGGGTAGGTGTGGGGTTACCTGCCACTCCTATAACGCCTTATATTTTAAATCTGCTATTAATATGGAACTAATATTCTCTATAATCCTTGTCATTATATATTGTATAAGCGCGGATTAATATATAACTTATAACTCGCTTATCTTAACATTAATTATGCCGCTGTTTTCAATTTTATCGGTGTGCCAGAAACTGGCTTTTTCAAGCCTGCTACTTTTTGCAGGATATACCGGTATGGCGTCTGCTCCTACAGAAGTCACAAATAACGACCCTACCAAACCCGGCACCGCCAGCAGCAGCCCGGCTAATGCCACAGTGAAGGGTATCGATGTGTCGAGGTGGCAAAAAGATATTAACTGGGAACTGGTAAAAGAGGAGGAAATTGCCTTTTCCTTCATCAAGGCAACGGAAGGCGATTTCAGACAAGATCCATATTTTACGCGCAACTGGAGCGAATCAAAGCGCAACGGCATCAGGCGGGGGGCCTATCATTTCTTTAAGCCACTGGCTCCCGTTCAGTGCCAAATCGAGCTTTTCACCAACTCTGTAGTGCTGGAGCCCGGCGACCTGCCACCTGTGCTGGACGTAGAAGTATCAGACCCTGAAGTAAGTCCCACACAATTGCGCGAAAGCATCAATACCTGGTTAGAGGCGGTAACAGCGCACTATGGCGTAAAGCCTATCATCTATACCAGCCAGAACTACTACCGCCGCTATTTGCAGGGGCATTTTAAAGGCTATCATTTCTGGATTGCCCGCTACAGCCCTATACAACCGGAGGTGCACCATACCGACAGCTGGATGTTCTGGCAACATACCGATAAAGGCCGGATAACCGGTATCAAAACAGCCGTAGACATGAACTTCTTCCTCGGAGACGTGGAAACCCTGTCGCAACTGTGTATTCCTGATTTAGTGGCCTCAGAAGATCATACAAGCCCTCTGAAGCAGCTGAAGCATATGTACCCGCTGCCGTAGGTATAGCTGCTTCTCTGCTAATTATATCCTGATGCCGCTGCTGCTGTTAGCAACCATTGGCTTATGCATATGCTTACCAGTCTATGACTATAAAAAACTGCGAATGGACACACCTTTACACAGCGTAGCAACAGCGGAATCAGAAACAGGAGCTCTAAATGCCCTCACGCTCGACCAGCACAAGCTGGAGCTTTATATGCAGAGGCTAAGCATGGAGCAGAACCTGCTGAAGGGTATCCTTTCCGGATTGCTGGCGGCCGTGGCAGGAGCTCTGGTATGGGCTGCTATTACGGTTGTAACAGGTTACCAGATCGGGTATATGGCTGTTGCCATTAGTTTTGCGGTGGGGTACGTGATGCGGACCATGGGGCGGGGAATAGACAAAGTCTTTGGTGTGGTGGGTGCGCTGCTGGCGCTGTTAGGCTGTGTGCTGGGTAATTTCCTGGGCATCTGCGGCTTTCTAGCCGAAGAGAACACATTAGGTTACCTGGAAGTGCTGCAGACGCTCGAATACAGTTATATGCCGGAGCTAATGGTGGAGGCTTTCTCTCCTATGGATGTGGTTTTCTACGGCATCGCCCTATACCAGGGGTACAAAATTTCTTTCCGGCATGTAACCCAGGAAGAGCTGCTTGCCAATGCCAGTACAGCTCCTGTCACTTTTCAATTGTAAACAGAAAGGTTCCCGACCTGTGAGCTCTTTGGTTTAACCTATGTTATTTCACCCGTATGTCTTTGATGCGGAGTTGCAGCGAGATAACGCCACGGTATATGTTTTCCTCCACCGTATAGCATACATTGAACGGAATGCCTTTGGAAATGGCCTTGTAGTAATCGCTGAGGCCGAAGCCAATGGCATCAATGGTATGGAAGCCATCCTGCGTCAGGCGCAGCTTCAGGTGTGTATCGCCTACAATGCGCACGCTGCCTGTATCATACACGCACTCCGACTCAAACACCGGCCCCATGTTACCGGGCCCGAAAGGCTCCATCTGCCTGATAATGTTATAGAAGTTCCGGGTTATCTGCTTCAGTTCTATTTTACCGTCTATTTGTATCTGTGGAATTTTCTGCTCTGCCGTAATGGTACTGGCCACTATTTCCTCAAAACGCTCCCGGAAGGCCTGCACATTCTCTACAGGCAGTGTGAGACCTGCCGCATACATGTGCCCCCCAAACTGGTCCAGCAAGTCAGCGCAGCTCTCAATAGCATCATGCACATTAAACCCGTGTACCGACCGCGCTGAGCCTGACGCCACGCCATTCGATTGGGTCAGGATGATAGTAGGGCGGTAATACTTCTCGATGCAACGGGAGGCGACAATACCAATCACGCCTTTGTGCCACGTTTCCTTGAACAGCACTGTAGAATTGGCTGACCGCAGGAAATCATCCTCTTCAATCATCTGCAGCGCTTCTTTGGTGATGTTCGAGTCTTTGGTGCGGCGCTCCTTGTTAGATTCATTGATGATGGCGGCCATCTTGAAAGCCTCATCCTTTGTCTGAGCCAGCAACATGCGCACAGAGTTCTTGGCGTCTCCCATACGTCCTGCGGCATTAATGCGTGGCGCAAAGCCAAATACGATGCTGGTGATGTCCATCTCATAGTTGATGGCAGCCAGCTCCTTCAGCGCCTCCAGCCCCGGGCGCATCGGCTGCGGCCCGTTCAGGTGACGAAGGCCGAAATGCGCCAGAATGCGATTCTCACCTGTTATGGGCACTATATCCGCCGCTATGCTCACCACCAGCAGGTCGAGCATCTTAAACGCCTCTTCCTGGTCAATATCGTTTTGGATGCAGAACGCTTGCGCCAGCTTAAAGCCCACGCCACAACCCGACAGCTCTTTGTAAGGGTAAGGGCAATCTACCTGTTTTGGATCGAGCACCGCGACAGCCTGCGGAACGTCATCGTCTGGTAAGTGATGGTCGCAGATGATGAAGTCAATACCTTTTTCTTTGGCACTGGCTACTTTATCAGCAGACTTAATGCCGCAGTCGAGGCTGATGATGAGCTTAAAGTTATTTTCTGCCGCCCAATCTATGCCTTGCTGCGATACGCCGTAGCCTTCTTTGTATCTGTCCGGAATGTAAAAGTCTATCTGGTGGGTGTAGTTGCGCAGGAAGCCATACATCAGCGCCACAGAGGTGGTGCCATCCACGTCATAGTCGCCGTATACCAGTATCTTCTCGCTTTTGTGCAGGGCTTTGTTCAGGCGATCCACGGCCTTGTCCATACCCTTCATCAGGAAGGGATCATGCAGGTCTGAGAGGGAGGGGCGGAAGAAATGCTTTGCTTCTTCGAAGGTGCAGATGCCGCGCTGGCAAAGAATGCTGGCTAAGGTGGGGCTGATTTTGAGGCTTTCTGATAAACGCTCTACTACCTCTGCTGATGCCTCCTGGCTATATACCCACCTTTTCTCCATATGCTTCTGCTACACTACAATCGTTTGGTTGCAAAGGTAGCTTTTTTCAGGGATTTTTGAGTGAAGGTGCCGGCTTGCTGCCCTCACCTTCGTCTTAAATTTCGTATTTTTGTGCGGTATAACAGGAAAAAACGTGAAACGACTCAAGGAGCTTTTTGAAAAGTATAAGAATTATTCACTCGACCTGATTATGTATGGGTTCTTTCTTCTTTTCATTCTGGTTCTCATTATCTTCTTCGGCTGATTTAGCGTATCACGATGCACGTATCATGTAGCACGATTGACATATCACTTTACAAGATTCTTCGGCATGATACATGAAGCATAAAAGACTACGCACTGAGCAGGTTTACCTTTCTATTAATTTACCGCATCCCCACGCAGCTTGCGGAAACGCTTACGGGCTTCTGCGGCATAAATGCTTCCCTGGTGTTTTACTAACAGGTCGTTATACAGCTGCTGTGCCTTCTCCTTGTCCTGCAGGCTCTCCTCGTATATAAAAGCCAGTCGATACAAAGCATCATCGCTCAGAATATCAACTTTGGGGTCGTCCACAATTTTCTGCAGGTTTTCAACAGCCTTCTCAAAGTCCCCGGTGCGCTCATAGATGTTGGCTTTCTGGAAGTATATTTCATCAGTGAGGCTATGCCCCGGGAACTGCTGCAGCATAACATCCAGCGCCTCCTGCGCCTCCTGCAGCTTGTTCTGGAACACCAGCAGCTCGATGGCGGCATAGGTTTCCATGGCAACCGTAGACGTGTCGAGGCCGGTGTTGTCTGTGATCAGCAGGCTCAGGTCCATGGCATCGTTGGCTATCTCGCGGCTGGTGGCCAGCTTCAGGATATCGAGGTGGGCCTGTGCCAGTTCAAAGTCTCCTTTGTAGTAGTTGAGGCGGGCGTTGCGCAGCTTTGCCTCGTGCCCTACCGGCGTCTCCTTATGCGATTTCTCCACCTGCGAGTACAGCAGGGTGCTTTCCCATGGCTCCCCCTTCAGCAGGTAAATATCCCCCAGAGTGAGCTTACTGTCTGCCACCAGGCTGGAGTTTGCCCGGGGCATACTGATGGCCTCCTGCAACAGGGCGATTGCTTTTTCCTTATCATCCAGATGGAAGGCGTATAATGACGCCATATGCTGCAGCACCTCCACAGTTTCGGAAGTGCGCCCCACCTCACTCAGAAGCGCATCATAGTCTGCTAACAGCGCCTGTATTTTCTCCTCACTAACCGGAAACGTATTCTGTACCTGCTCTTCGCGGGCATTTATCAGGCGCTGCCGTGCCACCAGGTAGTAGGGGCCCTCCGGGTACTCCTGCACAATATAGTCATAGGCCTCAATGGCGCCCTGGTAGTCGTTGTTCTTGAGGCTGATGGCCCCCAGTTCCATCACACGGGTACCGCCACTGCGGGTACGCTTGTCTACGGCACGTGCCTGCAGCAATGCACTGTAAAAGTCGCGGCGCTGCACATACAGCCAGATAAGCAGCTCGTTAAAGGCCAGCTTATCGGGGTTCTGCTGCACCTTCAGAATAAGCTCTTTCTCCAGCGCATCGAAGTGCTCTTCTTCCCGCATGCTGTTCTGCAGCATGTTCTGCGTATAGCCTAGCTCTTTTTCATCTGCCTGCACCAGATTCAATGCTTCGGAAATCAACGGCTCCGTCTTCTGACGGTACATGTACAGCGAAATCAGCGAGCGGTTGTACGCCATAGGGTCGTCGTTTAGCTCACGGCCGCGCAGGTAAGCCTTTTCGGCATAATCGTAAAGTTCGTTTTGTATAAAAGCACTGGCCATCGTAACCACCGCCTCTGGTTTGAGCCCGGCTACCAGGTTGTTAAATTGCTTTTCGGCTGCGGCTTTGTTTCCGGCAGCCTGGTACACCACTCCTAAGTCCACTTCATAGCCAGGGTTGTCCGGGAAACGCTTGCTGGTCTTCTTCACCAGCTTTTCAGCTTCTTTATAGTTCTGCTGCGCCAGCAGGACCTTCAGATAGTCCGGGTACACGACATTAAACAGCCGCTGCTCATTTATCAACTTACTGTATAGCGATTCGGCTTTTTCGTAATCGCCCTGGCTTAAGTACTGGCGGGCCAGTTCCAGGTCCTGGTGCTGTGCCTGTGCCGCTGGAACCGCTGCCAGCATCAGCAGCGAGAGCAGGAGGATATGGTATAGTTTTGTTAGCATAGTTTCCTTAAAACGATGAGGTAGCGCCTGTTGATATGCACTTGATCTATAACATTTTAATAAAATTCCTGAAAAGGAAATACAGGAGGTTATTCAGTTTCTTCCTGGTACTTTCTTCTTAACTATGAATATACTGAATCAGTTTAGTTTTTGGGGACATAATTGTTTGATCCAGATTGACAACCTGCCCCGTTTGCTTTACTTAATACAAAGCGAAATAGCTAAAAAAGCAGAAAGCCACTCTTGAGGGAGTGGCTTTCTGCTTTTTTAGCTATTTCCGATTAGAAGAATCTAACACGGTTATCTTTTACATCAGCTTTCTCTCTGATAGCCTCGAAAGCGTTGCTCTGCACACTGTTGGTGCGCGTGCCACTCAATTGCTCTTTCACGTTAGAGAAATCGTTTATTTCCGGAGCAGGGTTCATTTGCGTCAGTTCTACCATCAGAACACCGCTCTGGCCCTCAAACGGAGCTGTGCGGGCACCTGGCTTTAAACCAAAAGCCTTACCAACAGCCACAGGCTCTACACCTAAACCAGGTATAGCGGTAGAAGCAAACGTTACGTTGTCAGCGGTTCTAACGCTTGCATCCGGCCCATAGCTAGCGGCAATCTCATCCAAAGAGCCTTGCTGGCCCTCCAGCTTCGCGATGATTTGCTGCGCCTTTAACTCGTTACGTACTGCAGCAGTTAATTCCTCACGCACATCCTCTAGTTTTGCATAGCCTTTTTCACGCTTGTTTGTAAGCGTTGCCACCACAAACTGATCATCTATTTCGAACACAGGCGACACATCACCTACGTCAGTGTCTTTGGCATAAGCCCAACGCACAAGCTCACGCGCGTTGTTAAGATTATTTACAACGATGTTGTTTTTACCAATGGCTGTTGCTTCTTCTTTCACCAGGGATGGATTCCGGGCAACATTCTCTCTGAGTTCTTCAGCGCTCTCGCTTGTACCGGATAACTCATCCGCTACAGCATAAGCAGCATCACGCGTAGATTCGCTTGGCTCGATGGCGCGTTGCACACCAGCAATCTGATACTCCTGGTTTGACTTAGGAGCAGTTACTTTCACAATATGGTAGCCGTACTCAGTCTCCACAAGATTAGGTAACAAGCCAGTGCCTGAATAGTTGAACACCGCCTCGTCAAACTCCGATACCATCTGCCCTTGCGGGAACCAGCCTAAATCACCACCTGTAGAGGCAGTACCGTCTGTGCCATGCTGCGCAGCCATCTGTGCAAAGTCAGCACCGTTCCTGATTTGTGTCAGCACATCCTGTGCTTTTGCCTGTGCAGCAGCTTTAGCCTCTGGCGTATCGTTTTCTGGTCTGATCAGGATATGGCTTGCTCTTACAGCACTTGCATCTGCTTCTCTGACATCCGTTATTTTGAAAAGCGCTAAAGTGCCGTTCTCAGTGTACGGTCCGTAAACTTTACCTTCTTCTAAAGGCAATTGGTTGCGCAGCGGCTCTGGCAGCTGGCCCGGGTTACGGTAAGTGCCATCAAAAGGAACGTCAGAGTTCGCGTTTACAAAAGCTGAGTCGTTGGTGGCCGCGGCAAACTGCTGCGATAGCGTACCGATCTCCTGGTTGATGTAGCTGCTATCTTCAGGGGATGCATTCACCGGAATGGTTACAAACTCAACTGAGCGACCTTCATCAACTTTATAGAGTTCTTTGTTGCGGTCATAGTAATCCTGCAGCTGTGCGTCTGTTACCTGCACTGCTGAGTCAGACACGCTAACGAAAGGCACAAATAACGCTCTGATATTAGCAGAAGCATTTTGCGCCTGGTAATAATTCTTCGCCTCTGTGTCTGTAATGTATACTGTTTTGGTCAGCAGGTTCATGTACTTCGACTGCAGACGATCAGCATAAATGCTCTGCTCAAAGTTCACCCACATCGGGCGTGCTTCCGGGCCCATCTGGTCCAGGTTCTGCAGGTACTGCACTACCTGGTTGCGATCGAATTCACCTGTTTGCGGATTAGTGAAAGCTTGCTGCACAGCCGGGTGAATGTTGTTACCCTGCACCATGTCTGCCAGTTCTTCTTCCGTTACCTCTATACCAAGGCGGTCATATTCTTTTTGTAGCGCAATTTTAAAGATTAGCTGGTTCCAGGCCTGCTCACGCAGCATTGCTAACTCTCCTTCGTTCGCAGCACGGCCGGTTCGGTTCTCGTAATCAGCTTTTACCTGCTGCAGCACCTGGTCAAATTCCTGGAATTCGATTTCTTCACCGGCTATTTCGCCAACGGTATTTGCATTGTTTCCCAGAAGCCTTGAGTTAGGCCCAAGCAGGTCGCCGCCCACAACAAAAACGCCAAGCCCTATCGCAATGGCGCCTACAGCCCAACCAGACTTTTCTCTAATCTTGTTAATTAATGCCATTCTTTATTTAAATATAAAAAGGATTGTGCAAAATAAGGTTAATCGTGCTAAAATTCAAAATTTTTATCTTCCTGTTTGGTCCGCAGCATCTGCCTGAGAATCTGTGTTTTTAATAAGCTTCACAGCATCGATGCGGTTCTCATCCATTGTGAGGACCCTGATAGTGAAAGGTGGCACTGTCACCTCGTCACCCGGAAGAGGTATCTCTCCGAATACAGACAAAATTAATCCGCCTAACGTTTCATAATCACCCTCTGGCAAAGCCAGATTATACTTCTCGTTCAGGTAATCAATTTCGTGGCGGCCACTCAGGAAGTAGATTCCTTTCTCAGGCAAAACCTGCTCCAGCAACCGCTGGTTCACATCGTACTCGTCCTCTATCTCTCCGAATATTTCCTCTATCACATCTTCTACAGTAACTATGCCAGAGGTGCCGCCAAACTCGTCTACCACCACCGCCACGCTGCGGTGCTCGGAAACAAACTTCACGAACAGCTCACTGGCCATCATACTCTCCGGCACCATGCTTACCGGCCCCAGAATCTCAGAAATGCGTCGGGGTTGCTTAAACATAGCAAGCTGATGGCAGTAGCCGATGATGTTGTCGATAGAGTCTTCGTAGATAAGAATCTTGGAATGGCCTGTTTTCACAAATGCCTGCCCCAACTCCTCTACTGTACTTTCCACATCTACCGCCTTTATTTCGGTGCGGGGCACCATACACTCCCGCACCTTCACGGTTTTAAAATTCAGGGCATTGTGGAAGATGAGCGGGTCTACTTCGGGCGCACCTTCCTGCTCCGGGTGGTACAGGTGGTTTTTAATAAAGGCATTCAAATCTGTGAACCCGAACACCGGCTTTTCCTCTGAAAACTCAATCCTGAAAAACTTCTCTGCCACCCATTTGCTCAAGCCCACAATCAGGAACACCACCGGGTACAGCAGATAGTACACCACCAGAATGGGCACGGCCAGTACCTGCAGCATACGGTTCGGGTTGATAGCGAAAAGGCTGCGGGGCAGAAACTCAGCAGTGAGCAACACCACCACCGAAGCCACAATTATCTGCAGGAAGAGCACAAGTAAGCTGAACTGCAGCGAATCAGGCAGGTACATGGAGAACAACTGATGCAGCACACTGGCAATGGCCAGGCCGTATAGCACCAGTGCCAGCGTATTACCGATGAGCGTAGTGCCCATCAGGCGGGCAGGCCGCTTTAGCAGAAAGCCCAGGATGCGCCCCGAGAGCACTCCGTTTTTCTCGTTCAGCTCAATCTGGATTTTGTTGGCAGCCATAAAAGCCATCTCAATACCCGAGAAAAAGGCAGAGAACAGAAGCGCGATAAACAATACAATGATCTGACTGGGGTCTATCATAAATGCGTTTGATCCAAAATCAATCAGGCGCCGTTTTTCCTTTTACGGTAGTAATATAGCATATACAGCACCAGGCCAATCATAAAGAGCCAATAATTACCGAGCACATCATCTTCCACCATGCTGCGGTGTACCCCGATAACCATAACTACAAATGACAATGATAGTAAAATAATATTTACAAGCCTTTGGTTCATTATTCCTTCAGATTGAATTGTCCGGTTACTTTCCGGATTCTATAGTTTGAGAAATCCTGGTCTGCTTCAAGCCCCTGTCCTATCACCACTTCTTCCGGTGATGTTATTTTCACTAATTTGTCGGTATAGATCCGGGCCTTGCGCCTGTCCCAAAACAGTTCTTCTGTCTCCAGCGTCTCCTGCTTTTTCAGGTTGTTTACAACTACATTGCCCCGCGCTTCGAAAAGATTCTGGTTGCGGTCCTGCTTGCCGTAGTTTGCCTTCAGGGTAGAGGTTATCTTCTCTCCCTGCTCATAAAACTCCACGAATAGGCCTTCCGGGAAAATACCGTCGCCGCTCTCAAACTCCTGCTGCACGGGTGCCTGTAGCTTCACCAGCAGCCGGGCAGAGTCGCTATAGAGCGTAACCACGTCGTGGTTCTCTATTGTTGGCCCTGTGTACTTTTGCTCCTTATCAGGGTCTTTTAAATCCTCTTTACAGCCGAAGCTTAAGATAGCCATTACAGCCATCAGCCCGACCATGTATGCTTTCCGCATTGTTTTGGTTAATCTGATTTATGGTAAGGTAGCAAAATCTGTGCTGAAATAGTTACACCTTTAAACCTGCAAATTTATCATGCAAAAAAGGCCGCTTCATGAACGGCCTTTTTTGTATCAGGAAATAAAAAGCTGGTATTATTCGATTCTGCGCTTGATAAACCACCGGCTGTTTACCGTAAACTCCAGGCCAAACTGCAGGTAGTCTTCCTTCACCAGGCCGTAGTCGGTGGTGCCGCGCTGTCCGTAGCCTACGGAAATGTTCAACTGGTAAAGGTCATAAAGGGTGGAGCGCCCGATAGGCAAAGTAGCTCCTGCCGTTACTCCCTTGTCGGTGATGCGCTGGCCATTCAGGACGTAAGGTGTTTCGCTGTAGTAAAGGCCCCCACGGTATGTGATCCGCTTAAAGTAGCTGTCTATGGAATTGGCCTCGGGCGTATATTCCGCACCTAACGCCGCACGGTAGCTGTCTTCCAGGCCACCGTTATTTCCTTCAAAGTCTCTGTACTTAGACCACTGGTAGCTGGCAAAATCAGCTGCCACCGTCAGGTTGGAGCCATTGTCGATGCTGATACCCGCTCTCATACTGGCTGGTATCGTAATGCTGCTTTCTGCACTGTCCGCCGGAGAGGCTGCCTGTGTGGTACGCTCATACGTCACCATGCGCTCGGCATCTAACTCTGCCTCAAAGCTGTACACGCCACCGGCACTTATGAAAAGCTTATCTGCCAGCTTCTGCCTGTAATTGGCACCGGCTCTGAAAATAAAGTCGCTGTAGCTGGTGCGATCCACTATGGTAACGCGCTCCTGGCCTAAACCTTCCTGCTCCGGATCGCTGATGGTACTGGAGGACTCGTTTGCTATATTGCCGAAGATGTAGGAGGCACTACCACCCACTGTAAGGCCTCCGGTAATTCGTACACCATGGGCAAAAAAAGCTTCTGACAAGCCGCCACTGCCCACATACTCCCGAAAGATGGTAGCTTCCGGATTGCCTTCTACCACATCCGATACATTTACCTGGTAATTTACGGTAGAGAACGGGCGTAAACCTACAGCCGAGCTCCAGCGCTTCGTAACCGGCACTGAAAGCGACACGTTATTCAGGTTGCCGTTACCATTTGTCTGTGAATTGCCCTCATTGCTCACTTGCTTTGCCTGCCCCGCAATGCCCATCGTAAAGTTGGTAATGCTGTTGTAATAAAGCAGGGCCGGGTTGGCCAGATTCGGCTGATAGCTATTGGCCGCACTAATACCGGTGCCCGCCATACCGGCGTTCCGTATGCTGCCAAGATTTTCGTTTATCTCCCCCAGCCCGTAGCGGGAGTAGGGAGTGCTGCTGATAAGCTGTGCCTGGGCAGTGTGCGCTAAGCATAGCGCCGCAAAACCTATCAGTACTCGGAATGTCTTATACATTATGTGTCAATATTCTGTGAAGTCCGATTAAGACCAATTCAGGAATTACAAAGATGCGTCCTTTTAACTTACTTTCAAAAAATCCCGCATCGCCTCCGCAAAGTATAACCACCAGATCGGCAGCTTTTTCGGTGTAAGCCTGGATAAAGCCATTTAATTCCGCCACGGTACCTGTCAGCACCCCGCTCAGGATAGACTCCTCAGTGCTTTGCCCCGTTAGCGGAAAGTCTTTTTCAACCCGCTGTACTAACGGCAACCTCCCTGTAAAAGTATGCAGGGCTCTGAATTTCATGGTTAGCCCCGGCGAAATGCCTCCGCCTTGGTAGTTGCCCCCGCTGTCGATAAAGTCGTGCGTAATGCAGGTGCCGGCATCAAACACCAGGCAATTGCGGCCCGGAAAAAAATAATGGGCACCGGCCGCTCCTGCTATTCTATCAGCACCCAGCGTCTGGGGCGTTTTGTAAAGGTTAGAAACAGGCAAGGCTGTCTGTGCGGTAAGCTCTAAAAACTTACCGGTTACAGACAGCCTTTGCTGTATATCTTGTGCGTTGGCGACCACCGAGGCAACTATGGCATGGTCAAATTGCTGGCTTTGCAATATTTCCGGCAGCTGTTCCTGCCCCTGAAAATAACCTTGCTCCACCAGGGCATCTCCTTCAAAGATGCCGTACTTTGTGCCCGTGTTTCCTATGTCGATGGCGACGCTGCGCATACAATTACATAAAGTACTTCAGCCGGACTACTTCTTTTTCTGAAAGGTAGCGCCAGTTGCTGCGTGGCAGGTCTTTTTTTGTGAGGCTTGCGTACTGCACACGGTCCAGCGTTACTACATCATACCCCAGGTGCTCGAAAATACGGCGCACAATGCGGTTACGGCCAATATGAATCTCTATGCCTACAAATTTGTTAGACTCACCCAAAATGGCTACATCATCCACTTCTGCTTTGCCGTCTTCCAGTTCTACCCCTTCGGCGATTGTCTTGAAGTCTTCTTTTGTAAGCGGCTTGTCGAGTTCTACCTGGTAAATTTTCTTGATGCCGTTGGAAGGATGCGTCAGCTTTTGTGCCAGCTCTCCATCATTCGTAAATAGTAATAGACCAGTGGTGTTACGGTCCAGCCTACCTACCGGAAAGATACGCTCTGTAGAAGCATTGGCTACTAAGTCCATCACTGTCTTTCTTCCCTCCGGATCATCGGTGGTAGTCAGAAAGTCTTTAGGCTTGTTCAGCAGCACATATACCAGTTTCTCGCGGTTCAGGATCTTTTTGCCGTACTGCACATTGTCAGTTGGCTGTACTTTATAGCCCATCTCCGTAATCACTTCGCCGTTCACTTTAATCTCACCAGCTTCAATCAGCAGGTCAGCTTCGCGGCGGGAGCAAATACCAGCATTCGCAATAAAACGATTCAGACGGATTGTTCCATCTTCTTCGCCTTCTTCCTTGCGGTTTGTTTTCTTGATGCGTGGATTATCCTTATAGCGGCTCAGGTTATAGTTTGGTGTCTGCGGCGCTTCGCCCTTGCTTTCACCAAAGCTGCTGCTGCGGTCACGGTCGCCAAAGCTCTTGCCTTTAGCGCCTCTGTCACCGCCAAAGCTGCGCTTCTCACTATAAAATGATTTGCCTTCGCGGTTAAACGGGCGGTCACCGCCTTCTCTGCGATCAACACCGTATGGCTTTCTATCGCCGCCTTCGCGCTTCGGCTCAAACTTGCGTCTTTCGCCACCTTCATTTCTTCCAGCACCAAAGCTTCTTCTTTCCCCTTCGTCGCGACGCGGTCTGTCGTTGCCGAAAGCGCCCCTTTCACCGCCTTCGCGTCTGTCAGGGCGATCGCCTCCCAAAGAACGTCTTTCGCCGCCTTCTCTTCTATCGCCGAAGGAACGTCTTTCGCCGCCTTCGCGTCTGTCTGGTCTATCAGTGCCAAAAGAGCGTCGCTCAGTTCTCTCGCCGCCACGGGATTCATCTCTCCTGTCGGAGTTATAGCCGCCTCTGTCGTTGCTGCGTCTCTCCGGACGGTCAGAATTGAATGAGCGGCGTTCGCCACCTTCTCTTCTGTCGTTGCCGTAAGAGCGTTTTTCACCACCTTCTCTTCTTTCTGGTCTGTCGCCGTTGAATGATCTGCGCTCCCCGCCTTCCTTTCTATCACCAAAGAAGCGTCTTTCGCCTCCTTCGCGTCTGTCAGGACGGTCTGAGTTAAATGAGCGGCGTTCGCCACCTTCCCGGTTAGGGCGATCTGAATTAAAAGAGCGGCGTTCTCCGGAGTCTCTTCTTTCGTTGTCTCTCCTGCCAGAACCGAAGGAACGGCTGTTGCCGCGATCTCCCCTGTCATCTGGCCGGTCGGATTTGTCTCTTCTGTTAAATATTTTCTTGCCTTCCCGGTCGTTGTTTGCCGGCCTGCCAGAAGAATTTCTGTCAGCGCCTCTTCTGCCTGCCCCTGCGTTGTCGCGGTCAGGTCTTTCGTTATCTCTTGCCATGGTAATATAGTTATGGATGCAGTATCGCTACTGTACCTCTTTTGTGTGCAGTATTAAGGAATAATGATGTGTTATAGTTCAAAAGGGATCTTGAACCATTTAATCGGCTGTTTCGCCTATCGCGTTCTCTTCGGTGGCGAAATCTCTTAGCTGCGGAAGGTCTTTGATGTGGTTGATGCCGAAGTAGTCCATAAACTTCTGAGATGTACCGTACAAAACGGGTCTGCCAATTGTATCGGCTTTGCCTCTGATCTCTATCAGTTCTTTCTCCAGGAGTTTATGAACGGCATAATCGCAACCCACACCCCGTATTTGCTCTATGGCCGACCTGGTGACAGGCTGCTTATAGGCGATAATTGCCAGCGTCTCCAGAGAAGACGCTGACAGTTTTTTCTTTGACTTGTGCTTCAGGTATGTGCTTACCGTCTCCTGGTACTCCGGCTTGGTGAGGAACTGGTAGCCCCCTCCGATGGCGTAGATCTGAAAGGCGAAGCCCGCTTCCATAAGCTGCTCGTTTATACCTTCCACGGCCTCCAACACATCGCTCACCAATATCTCCTCCATCCCCAGCGACTCCTGTAAGCAGCGCTGGATTTCTTCAATGCTTATGGGCGATTGGGCACAGAAAACAAGTGCCTGAATATGGTTTTGCAGAATATTCAAGTGGTAAAAGTAAAGGTACTGGTACTAATCGTTACGCTGAAGCTTAGCCTCAATAGAATGCTGTGTGTGCGGTACAGCACGCAGTCTTTCTTTCGGGATAAGCTTGCCTGTGACAATGCAAACACCGTAAGTGCCGTTCTTAATGCGGATCAGGGCATTCTCCAACTGCTGGATGAACTTCATCTGGCGGGAAGCCAACTGGTTCAAACTTTCTTTTTCAGCTGTGTCAGCACCATCTTCCAGCACCTTGGTAGGCGAGGCGGTGTTATCGGTACCAGAGTCGTTGCGGCGGCTAAGGGTTTCTTTTATAAAGGCCACCTCTTTACGGGCGTTTACCAGCTTCTCTTGAATAATAGCCTCAAACTCTGCTAGCTCCTCTCTGGAATAACGCTGTTTTTCTTCGTTTGTATTCATTCTACTTTATTAGAACTTGTTATAGTTTTAGCCTAATTTTACTTATTGGTAAACTAAAAATCGATTCTTTAACTAGTGTAGTGGCATAACAGCCACAAGAGAATTTAAGTTTAATCTGCTATATATATTGCTTCAAATCCTTTACCAAAGCTGCTCCGATGAGTCGCACTAAACCTAAATTTCGTGCAAAAATAAGAGTAATATCCGTACTTTACTATGGGTAAGCATAAATAAAGGATTTTTATCTTCTTTATAATCGCCTCACCTTCTGCAGTATAATAACCGTGCCGGTTTTGCTGTTATTGGAACGAATGTTGCTTTCAGGAGCATTAGCCATTGCAGGCCGTTTCCCATTTTATGAAATTTACCTATATGAAAAAATTTACCTTTTTATCAGCCTTGTCGCTTCTGCTCGCTTTTGTGGCAATAGCTCCTGTAAATGCCCAACGCAGGGCAGCAGCACCTGCCAATAACCGCAGCACCGTAGTGAAAATAAATGTGCTCAGCCCCTTTGTGCTCACAGCCTCGGGTTTTGTGGAGCATGCGTTCAGCCCTAAGATAAGTGCCCAATTGGGTGCTTTTGTAACAGGTGCCAGTGTGAAGGATGTTGACTTTAAAGGCTATGGTTTTACGCCGGAGGTGCGTTACTATTTTGCGGAGCAGGCGCCGGACGGCTTCTACGTAGCAGGCTATGGCCGCGTGCTGAATTATAAGCTAACAGTAGAGGACACGGAAAGAGGAGAGACCTATGAGGCGACCTATAAACCGATAGGAGCTGGTGTGGCTGCCGGTAATCAGTTTATTTTTAACAACGGCATTTCCCTGGATCTGTTTTTTGGTATAGGCGTTAACGGCGGTAGTTTGAATGTTGCTTCGGGCACAAATGAAGACTTTGACCGGGGTGTGCTGGATTACCTGAACATCTTAGGCAGCGGCGTGAGATTCAGGCCAGGCTTAACCGTTGGTTATGCCTTCTAAGCTTATCTGATACGTACAAATAACAAGAGCCCCACCTCAGCACTGAGATGGGGCTCTTCCTTTTCTGGCAGCTCTTCTAAAAGCTCAGCATTCTGATAGCTGCCGCTGCTGCCTCCACGCCTTTGTTGCCGTGCTTGCCTCCTGCTCTGTCCAGCGCCTGCTCCAACGTGTTTGTGGTAACAAGCCCAAAGGAAACTGGCTTGTTGTACTTCATGGATACATGCGTAATGCCCTGCGCCACAGCATAATTAATGTAGTCATCATGCTTTGTATCGCCTTTGATGACCACTCCAATACAGATCACGGCATCCATCTCTTCCTGCTGCGCCAGAAACTGCGCCCCCAGGGTTAGCTCAAAACTACCGGGAACTGTGTTAATAAAGATATTCTCTTTTTTGGCGCCATGCTCCAGCAGAGTATCGACAGCACCCTGGCACAGGGTACCAGTAATGTCATCGTGCCACTCTGATACAACTATCCCAAACATTTTGTCAGAGATATCCTTTAAGTTTTCTTTGTTATACTCGCTCAGGTTTTTTAGTGATGTTGCCATGCTCGTTTCGTTTTTCGTTGATCGTTTATCGTTATTCGCGAAGTAGGGCATCCACTCGCTGCTTCTCCCGGACTGCTAGAGGATTCCGGAATGTAAACGGAAAGCAGTGAGTATGCCATACAACAAAAAAGCGCTTTTGCCTGGCTCACCAGCACAAAAGCGCTTTTAAAATAGGCCTAAGCCTGTATATACTTATTGGTTGCCTCCTGCCAGCATTTCGGCACGGGCTTTATACTTCTTTGCGTCTGTTACCTCAGCAGATGCAGCAAATTCAGAGATAACTCTGTCGTACACCTCTGTTGCTGAAGTAAAGTTATTGGCTGCCTCATAAGCGATACCAGCCTTCATCAGGTACTGTGGCGAAAAGAAAGGGTTTTCGTTGTAGTTAGCTGCCTGTGCATACATGTCAGCCGCTTCAGCGTTCTGCCCCTGCTCTAATAGCGCATCACCAGTTAAGCTGTAGGCACGTGCCTGCATCAGGTAATCATCTGACTCAAACTCACGCAAACGCTCTGCCGCCTCGGCATATTGACCTTGCTTTAACAAGGCAACACCAGCGTAAAAATTAGCCAGGTTGCCTGCATCTGTGCCACTGTACTCGTCTGCTATCTGCAGCAAGCCCTCATACTGTCCGTCGCCGTTCAGGGCTTTGTTCAGTGAGTCAGCCTCAAAATAGTAGACAGCCTGGAACATTGCCTGCTGCGCCTCCTGGTTTTGTGTGCTACGGTAGTTATAGTACAGAAAGCCACCGACAACAATAGCAGCAATCAGGGCGAACACTCCGAGTAACTTCGACTTGTTTCTCTTTACGTAGTCCTCTGACTGCGTCAGGCGACCTGCCAATGCATCCGGACTCTCAACCAGCTCCTCAAAATCGCTGTGCTTCTCGTTGTGCTTCTTAACTGTTTCTTTTGCCATTAGTAGTAATGAAATAATAAATTCAAAATTAGGAATTAAAATTTGCTTTAGACAACATTCCTAATGCCTGAACATCAAAATAATAAATTTTAATTCCTAACTCTGAAATATTTATCCCTTAGTCCATTATATAAGGATAATCCTTCTCTACATAGATGTCGGTGTAGAGTTCAGAAGGATCCGGATAAGGAGAGTCTTCGGCAAACTGCACGGCATCTGCCACACGCTCTTTGATTTTATCGTCAATCGCATCCAGTTCTTCTTCTGTTGCCCATTCCTGTAGCAGGATAGTCGCTCTTACAGCCTCAACCGGGTCTTTGCCTTTGTAGTCTTCCAGTTCCTCTTTTGTTCTGTACTTGGCAGGGTCAGACATAGAGTGGCCTTTGTAGCGGTAAGTTCTGAACTCCAGCAGAGTTGGGCCTTCACCGGCACGCGCACGCTCAGCAGCTCTTGCTACAGCCTCGTGCACATCTTCTACGTTCATGGCATTTACAGGCTCAGAAGGCATGTCATAAGCCTCGCCAAGGGTATAAAGCTCTGTTACGTTGGAGGTACGCTGTACCGAAGTACCCATGGCATACCCGTTGTTCTCTATCACGAAAATCACCGGCAGCTTCCAGGTCATGGCCATGTTCAGGGCCTCGTGGAAAGCACCCTGGCGCACAGCACCGTCACCCATATAGGTGATGCACAGGTTACCGGTCTTGTTGTACTTCTCAGCAAAGGCGATACCAGCTCCCATTGGGATCTGCGCACCCACAATACCATGACCACCTATAAAGTTTACTTCTTTGTCGAAGATGTGCATAGAGCCGCCTTTCCCTTTAGAGCAGCCTGTTGCCTTTGCAAACAGCTCCGCCATCACAGCACCCGGGTCAGTGCCTAACCCTAGCGGGTGAGCGTGGTCGCGGTAAGCTGTAATCCACTTGTCGTCTTTTGTAAGCGCACTTATCGCGCCGGCAGCACATGCTTCCTGGCCGATGTATAAGTGGCAGAAGCCTTTAATTTTCTGTTGGCCGTATAACTGACCCGCTTTTTCCTCAAAACGGCGCATGAGCTTCATCTGCTCATACCATGTCATGTATGTTTCCTTTGAAAACTTTGGCTCAGCCTGTACCTTTGCTTTCGGTGCTTTTCCTTTTGCCTTTTCTTTCGTATCAGCCATAAGTGTTAGTCTATGCGTTATCTTGAATATCCATTAGCTGCCCTTGAGCAGGTTTATCTTTATTAAACTACGACAAATATAAGCCGCTAACGGAATTTAGCTTGCGAAATTAAGGAAAAAGATATCAATTAGAAACGAATGCTCCTCGAAAATCTAAGTTTGCTGTATTTCAAGAACTACGAGGAAGCCGCTCTCAGCTTTTCGGAGCATATCAACTGCTTTATAGGCGACAACGGCAGTGGCAAAACCAATCTCTTGGATGCCATTTACTATCTCTCTATTACCAAGAGCGCCTTCCCGGGCACTGAGCTACAGAGCATTAAGCAGGGCGAGGACTTTTTTATGGTGAAAGGCCGCTTTGAGGTAGAAGGCAACAAGCACACCGTGCAGGTGAGCCTGAAGCAGGGGCAGAAGAAGACGGTGACGCACAACAAGGCGCTGTATGAGAAAATGAGCGACCACATCGGGCGTTTTCCGGTGGTGCTCATCTCCCCTTACGACACCGACCTGATACGCGAAGGCAGCGAAGAGCGGCGAAAGTACTTCGATAGCCTCATCTCGCAGTTGCACCACCCTTACCTCGAGCAGCTCATACAGTATAATTATGTGCTGAAACAGCGCAACTCGCTGCTAAAGCAGTTTGCCGAGCGCCATTACTTCGACCGCGACTACCTGAACATCCTCAACGAGCAGCTGGTAGCTCCTGGAGAGCTGCTGGCACAGGAACGGCAGAAGTTCTTAGAAGAATTCGTCCCTATTTTCCAGAAGCACTACCGCCATATCTCCGAAAGCAGCGAAGAAGTGAGCCTGACCTACAAAAGCCAGCTACCGGATGCTGATTTTGCACAACTGCTGCAGCAGGCCGAGCGCAAGGACCTGGCGCTACAGCGCACCACCGTGGGGCCACACAAAGATGACTTCGTTTTCCTGATGGATGGTAACCCGGTGAAGAGCTTTGGTTCGCAGGGGCAACAGAAAAGCTTCGTCATCGCCCTGAAGCTGGCGCACTTCGAAGTCATTGCCGAGCGACAGCACCACAAGCCCCTCCTGCTGTTGGATGATATCTTTGACCGCCTCGACGAAAAACGCATCACGCAGCTCATGCAAATGGTAGCCGCCCACACCTTCGGCCAGATTTTTCTCACAGACACACACCTCGAGCGCACCGACAAAATACTCTCCGGCCTCTCAGAAAGTATCCGTAGATTTGAGGTGAAGGAGGGAACGGTGAAGTTGATTGCCTGATTGTTGGTTGTTAAATTGCTGTTTTTTGTCAGGCTATATCCTTACTTTGATCTTATTGCGCTCATACAAGCACAACTGTATTATGAACATAGTTTACGTATAAGCTATCGTTCCTAATTAATACTTACCTTCGAATCATGAACCTGATCGATTCTAATTTCGACAAGCTTGTAGACCTATGTAAAAAGCATAAGGTGGCAAAACTGTTTGCTTTTGGCTCTATCGTATCAGACAAGTTCAACAAAGACAGCGATATTGATTTAGTCGTTGATTTTGAAGATGTTGATCTTTATGACTATGCCGACAACTATTTTAATTTGAAATTTTCCTTAGAGGACTTATTCAAACGGGAGGTAGACTTGCTGGAAGAAAAAGCAATTTCAAACCCTTACTTCAGGAAATCTATTGACGAAAAAAAGAAGTTGATTTATGGATGAGGAGCTACAAGTCTGGCTATATGATATTCTTCGCTCCATCAATGAAATTGAAAGTTATTTTGATGACAGGCCGAAAGAACTGGAGGCCTATCGGCAAGACATAAGGACAAAGCGGGCAGTAGAAAGAGATCTGGAAATTATTGGTGAAGCCGCCAATAGGATTTTGAAAAAACACCCAAACTTCCCCTTGTCAAATGCAAAGCAGATTATAGGTACAAGAAACAGAATCATCCATGGTTATGATACAATATCTGATGACTTAATCTTGTCTATTGTTATTAACCACCTGCCCAAGCTCAAAGCACAAGTAGAACAAATGCTAAAATAGGACAGTCACAGTGTTGGTCTTATTCAATTATTCAAAACTCAGTTATCCAAAATTAAACCGCCGTGCGCTACTACAAGAAGAAAGAGGAGATTGATAAACGAAGGGCTGATATACAGCCTATCGGCGACAGCATTAAGGCGCTGATGCAGGCGTACCGGCTGCAGGGCAAGCTCAACGAAGTACAGATCGTTGAGAGCTGGGAGAAGATCATGGGCAAGCCCATTGCCATGAAAACGCAGCAGCTGTTTTTTAAAGATCAGAAGCTGTTCGTACGCCTTACCTCTGCCCCGCTCAAGCACGAGCTGAACATGTCGAAGAGCAAGGTAATAGAACTCCTGAACCGCGAGGTGGGCGGCGATGCCGTAAAAGACGTGGTGTTTCTTTAAGCGCAACAGCTGCGGCCATAACAGAGTATAGCTTTTGTATATCCGATTACAACTATACTATACTTATTTCTTCATGACTGCACCTGCTTATCGCGCCGTATCCTATTCCCAAACCGTTCTGACGGAACTGATGATTCCGAGCTATGCCAACTTTGGCGGCAAAATTCACGGAGGCATCCTGCTCTCGCTCATGGACAAAGTAGCCTATGCCTGTGCTGCCAAGCACGCCGGCAACTACTGCGTCACGGTATCAGTGGATGGTGTGAACTTCCTCCAGCCTGTGGAGGTAGGAGAACTGGTGTCGCTATTAGCCTCTGTCAACTATGTCGGTAACACCTCGCTGATGGTGGGCATAAAGGTGATTTCGGAGAATGTGAAATCAGGATTCGTGAAGCACACCAATACCTCCTACTTTACCATGGTGGCCAAAGGCGATGACGACAAACCTGCCCAGGTGCCCGGGCTCAAGCTGGAGTCACGCGAAGACGCCCGCCGTTTTCTGGAAGCCATCAAACGCCGCGAACTCTCCCGCCGCTACCAGACAGAACTCGCCAATACCAAAACCATCCTGCAGGTAGAGGATGACCTGCACCTGCTACAGGACGAGCGCTGCAAGATTATGTTCTGATACTATTTGATCTGTCTTGGTGGTACAGGTTAATTTAAGCTGCTGTTGTAGCTTAGAAACTCTTCCATTCATCACCATGTTGAAGTATCAGAAAAAACCACGTTAATGATTTTAGAGATTCCCTTTGTATCTTTAAGGTCTATCATTTTTACATTCAAACAAACATGACCTTTAAACATAACCTAACACGAGCGCTGGCGCCTATACTGGTGGCTGGCTTTTGCCTTACCTCCCCCACCCTTAGCATAGCCCAGGAGCCCGTACGCCAGGACGATGAGATAAAGCAGATGGTGAACCAGCTATCGGCCCAGAACCTGGAGCAGTTGGTACAGAGAATGGTTGACTTCGGCACCCGCCACACGCTTAGCACCACCACCAGCAAAAAAGAAGGCATTGGTGCTGCCCGCGAGTGGGTAAAATCTGAATTCGAGCAATATGCCAAGGCCTCTAACGGCCGCATGACGGTGGAGATGGACCGCTTTATTGTGAAAGCCGACGGCCGCCGTATTCCGCAGGATGTGGAGATGGCCAACGTAATGGCAATTCTGAAAGGTACTGACCCGAACGACGACCGCGTGATTATTGTAGGCGGGCACCTCGACTCGCGTGCCACGGATGTGATGGACGCTAAAAGTAAGGCGCCAGGTGCAAACGACGATGCCTCCGGCGTAGCCATTGTAATGGAAATGGCCCGTGTGATGGCATCAAAGCAATTTCCGGCAACATTGATCTTTGTAGCCTTCCAGGGCGAGGAGCAGGGACTTTACGGTTCCACGCACCTGGCAGAACGTGCTAAAAAAGAGAACTGGAACCTGGTGGCGATGCTGAACAACGACATTGTAGGTAACTCTTTCTCAGCCGAGACAGGCCTGCACGACAATACCAGCGTGCGCGTGTTCAGCGAAGGTGTACCTGCCAACGAAACAGAAGAGCAGGCGCGTATGCGCAGAACACTGGGAGCTGAAAACGACAGCCCAAGCCGCAACCTGGCCCGCTACATGGAGAACACTGGAGAGAAGTATGTAGACCAGATAGATGTCGTGCTGGTGAACCGCACCGACCGCTTTCTGCGTGGCGGCGACCACACTCCGTTTAACCGCAGTGGCTTTGCAGCTGTGCGCATGAGCGAAACTAACGAAGACTTTGACCACCAGCACCAGAACGTACGCAAAGAAGACGGCAAGCAGTATGGTGACCTGATAGAGTATATGGACTTTGAATACCTGCGCAAGAACACCGGAGTGAACCTGGCGACCATGGCCAGCCTTGGTTGGGCTCCTGCCGCCCCTGAAAAAGTTGGTGTGATTACGTCTAACCTCACAAATAAAACAGATCTGCAGTGGGAAGCCCCGAGCAAAGGCAAAAAGCCGGCAGGTTACTACGTGCTGATGCGTGAGACCAACAGCCCAACCTGGGAGAAGAAGTTTTACGTGAAAGACACAAAGACTACGCTAAACTACTCCAAAGACAACTACTTCTTTGCAGTACAGTCAGTGGATGACGAAGGCCACGCCAGCCTTCCGGTGCTGCCAGTGCCGGTGCGCTAAGGATTCGTAATCCTACATCCAATGAAAACATTGAGGCCGCTTCTGCTGATACTGTTCTTCATAACAGCTCATACTCTTGCCTATGCGCAACAACTGGAAGTAAAGAAGCTAGCGAAGAACGTGTGGGTGCATACTTCCTACAACACGTTCAAGGGCACCACATACCCATCCAACGGCCTTATTATTTCAACTTCGGATGGGGTGTTTTTGATAGACAAGGCCTGGGGCGACGAGCAAACGGAGCAACTGCTGGCATGGGTAAAAGATAACCTGAAACAACCTGTGAGAATGTGCATCGTCACCCACGCCCATGATGACCGTATGGGCGGCATTACGGTGCTGCAAAAGCAGAATATAGCGGTGCTCAGTTCTGCTCAAACAGCCCAATTAGCGGCAGCGCAGAACTTAGGCAAGCCGGATAGTATACTGCAGCTTAACCAGCCATTCAGTGTAGGGGAACAAAAGTTAGTGGCATTTTATCCTGGAGCAGGCCATACAGTTGATAACCTGGTAGTATACCTGCCACAGCAGAAGGTGCTGTTCGGTGGGTGCCTGGTGAAAGATGCGAAGGCAATTGACCTTGGTAATACTGCTGATGCGGATTTAAGCAACTGGCCAAATGCTATACAACAGGTGCAAAAGGAGTTTCCGAAGGCAAAGCTGGTGGTGCCGGGGCACGGCCAGTGGAGCGACCAGGTTGCCCTTACCCATACCTTATACTTGCTGCAACAGCACGCAAAGAAGTAAAAGCAGGAAAGAATACCTGATCAAACAACAAAGGCTGGCGCTACTTGCGCCGGCCTTTGTTATTTAGAGCTCTCTGTTAAAGTATATGCTGATAGCAGGTTTTTTAATCTCTACTCACCAGCTTATTGAAGTTCCCATTCGGATCGTGCAGCAGGGCCAGTTTGCTGTTCTCAAACTCTTTGAAAAACTCCTCCCAGCTTACTTCCTCAAAACTGTCGTTGCTGTCGCTTTTACCGGGGAAGTGAATACGGAGCAGGCCCTCTCCTCCGCCATCATTCTCTGTGCCTTTTATAATGGACGGCTTGCCGCCATGCTGCTCCGCCCATTTCTGTATCTCGTTATGGTTCGTTGTTTTCTTAGCTTCGCTCATAGTTCTTTAGGTTTTGTTGTTCTGTTGAGTTTAGCTATACGAACAGCCACCACCAAAGGATAAGCACTCACCAAGCCACAAAAAAAGCAGCCTTAAGTTAAAGCTGCTTTTCTGGTTATATAGTATGAAATTTTAAATTTTAGATATCCTGGCTGCAGAAGATGTTTCAGAGGTAATGCTCGGGCTGCCTCTATAAGAAATTGAAGTGGCACCTGAGGCGTTAATATCCAGGGCCTCTGTGGCATACACCCTCACCTTGCTTGCGCCACTGGCTTCCACTTTCACACGCTTGGCCTGCAAGTCAGCAGCCTCTACTTTGGAGGCACCCGACATGTCCATATCTACTTCATCGGCTCTTCCGGTCAACTCTATTTTGCTGGCACCACTCATATCGGCTTCCAGTCTGTTTGTGTTGATGTCCAGATTAACTTTAGAAGCCCCGCTCATATCTAACTCCAGCGCATCTGTTCTAAATGTAGAATTGCCTGTTACTTTTACACCTCCGCTGATGTCCACACTGTTCAACTCTCTTATGGTGATGTAGGCCTTCATCCCTTTATTGGTTGTTACGTTACCTTCATTGTAGATGTGGAGTACACCATTGCGTACTTCCGTCCTGATGTTGCTCAGCAGGTTTTCCTCTGCCTCCAGCCTCAGGCTCTCCTGGTTGCCTTGTGTAATCTCTACAGCAAAACCACCGCTCACATTAATACCCCTGAAGTCAGACACGTTCCTGTCCTGGGTTTGGATGTTGCCGTTGCCTCGCAACTGCTGCGCCATCAGGGGAGTAGTTGTGAACATGAGTGCTATGAGAAACACAAAGAGAGAGGTGGTGTAAGAATTAATACCTTTCATAGTTTTATTAGTATAGTGAATGATCTTTTCCGGTGCAAAGGCTGCCTGCACAGCCTCTGAAGTAATACTCTGACTAAAAGATGCAAAATTCTGCAGAAGGTTGCTTGCGGGTGAGAAAAAATTTATCAGAAATCAAAACTTCAGCAAAAGAGGAAATAAGCTATTATTCCACAGCAGCAGGTATCCGAAGCGGTTTGTTCATAAGCTGATGGAAAATAAAAGCGCCCAACGTGTAAGCCATTACATCCAGCACATCTGCCGTGTACAGTGGCTTATAAAGCGGTAGGAGCAGTTCAAAGCAAACACTAAAAGCTGCCACCGCAAACACAATGTGTCTGACAGGAATTACAATGGTCTGGTTCTGAAAGTACACCCGCTGCACGGTTAGTATCAGGCCGAGAGTCAGCGGCAGACACAGCAGGTCGTCGAGGTAGGCGTACAGCGGCCATACATAAAGCTGCGCCTGCTCCAGTGCCCGGTTCAGGCAAAACAGCAGTATGCAGATAATAAACAGGGGATGCTGCAGGCTTTTCATAGTACTTACAGGGCCACTAAGAATACCCCTAACATGATACTTCCCAGGATGATAAGAAAGATTTCTGTGGGCGTGAGTTCCTTAAACCAGTTCTGCTTATACTTGTTTCTGCCACCCAGTATTTGGCCGCAGTTAGGGCAAACTTTTGTTTTGACAGGCACTATTTCGCCACAGTTTGGGCAGGTTTTCATCTTCTTTTCTTCTGGAGCAACCATGGCAGCAAAGTATGGTGTTAAAGTTTATACAAATCCTATGCTTACTATACTGTCTTGCGTATCTCAGGTTTGGCAGCAACAGCAATAAGCGGCTTGGTATAACCTTCAGCCACTTTAGGGGGTACATTCTTAGCAAACGCAACACCATGAATAAACCAACAGAAAGCAACGCATGCTATACAATAAAACGTGGCAATAGCCCTCTGGTGGCCACTGCCATCCACAGCGGACACGATGTGCGCCAGAACATCAGCAACCTTTTTGCACTGGCGGCAGAAGAACGCCTCCGCGAAGAAGACCCCTATACAGACGCATGGGTCGTGATAACCGATAATCAAATTATAGGGCATAACTCCCGCTTTGAGCTGGACCTGAACCGCCCGCCCGAGCAAGCTATCTACCGTAAACCCGAAGATGCCTGGGGCCTGCACGTCTGGAAAGAAGATTTTCCTGAAGATCTGGCCAGGGAGTCGATGGGCCGCTATGACCAGTTTTATGCTGATGTGAAACAGATGCTGACTCAAATTCAGGAGCAGCACGGCTGCTTTGTAGTATACGACCTGCATACCTATAACCATAAGCGCGAGGGAGCTAATGGCCCCGCCGCTAACCCCGAAGAAAACCCGGAAGTGAACATCGGCACCGGAAACATGAACCGCGAAAAATGGGCACCGGTCATAGATGCCTTCACGCACAGCCTGAGTGCCTACGACTACCAGGGCCGCCACCTGGACGTGCGCGAGAACGTGAAGTTTAAAGGAGGCTATTTTATGCGCTGGATTCACGACACCTTCGGCGACAAGGCCTGTGTGATGAGCATCGAGTTCAAAAAGTTCTTTATGGATGAGTGGACAGGAGAGCCCGATGAGGCACAGGTGCAGGAGATTCGCAAGGCGCTGGAGCAAACCACTGAGCCCGTGCTGGAGGCGCTCGCCAAAGTGTGCCAGCCATAAAGGAAGTGGACAAGTGCCGGGAGTACCCTGTAACAGGCAAGCCCATACCGCCTTCTGCTTCTATTTACTACAAACTAACAGAATGATTGAAGAAATAACCGACAAGTTTATAAAGAAAATAAGCCGTAGCCTGGAGCGCGGCAAGCAAGTGCACCGGCGGCTGCCAAAAGGCGGGCTGGTCTACATCGACAGGCCCCTGCCCTTCCTGGTGCTGTTCCGCCACCCTGCCGGTAAACCCGACCATGCCACCGCCGATTTTGTGAAGGCAACCGCCTCTTACATCATCTCGCATGAAGAGCAGACACCACGGCTGCAGGAGCTGGTCCGGGCAATCGCCAGTGCCATGGCAGACGAGTTTGGTGCTTTTATGATACTGGAACTGATGGCGGCTCCTTCAGATGATCCGGCAACCCCTATGTTTAAAGTGCTGGGGCCGGAGAAACTGCTACCCGCCACCACCCGCACCCTTACCAATGAACTCGAAAACATTAAAGTCAGTGGTCTCCGCACAGACGTAGAGACAGCCTCTAACAAGCCACTGCTGGAGGGGCCCCAGCGCCTGATGCCGGAAGAAGAACTGAAAAAGCACGGCTACCTGATGCTCGGGCTACAGCTGAAATCCGTTTACTGCGACAGCGAGACAGGAAAGGCTTACCCCTTGCTGTTGCGGACTATCCGCGAGAAGCTCTCCGAGGCCATCAAGAAAACAGTATATGACTTTGTGTCGGTGCAGACATCACACAAGCCTATCCATTTTCAGGCGCTGGGGCGACAGGCCGTAAACCGGGTGGTGTGGCGCATCGACAAGCAGCTCACCGGCATCAGCGACCAGTTCCAGTTTCTGATGCTCGTATCGCCGGTAAACCATAACGAGGCCTGGGCAGAATTCAGGAAAGCGAAGTTCAAAAAAGCCCCGCACCTCCACTACCGCCTGATGCCCGTAGACGCTGACCAGCTGAAGCGCAAGCTTTACAACATCTCCATCGAGAAAGTAGACGACCCTACCCTGGCTTACCTGTTCCGCGACAAGCGCCATGAACTGGACAAGATGCTGACCATGCTGGCAGACCGCAACACGCCTGACTTTATGTACAGCAGCATGCAGGTGTTTGGCGGCGTAGACGACCAGCTGCTGAAAATTGCTGAAGGCATCCTGGCGGCCATCCCCGAGCCAACCCGCGACACGAACGCTGACATCATACCTGTTGCAGAGTTTGCCGCGCTGGCCGAACAGGAAATTGCCTTCCTCAAAGAACAGTATCCCGGCGTGGATTCAGGTGTACATGTGCGGGATGACATCGTAGGCCTGCTGGTGTCTAAAGGAAAGCTGAATATAGGCTCAGACTACATCATACCCCGCCACCGCGCACAGGCGCTGATACAGCATGAGGTAGGCACCCACATCCTGACCTACTTTAACGGAAAGGCGCAGCCGTTGAAGCAGCTGTACGTGGGCAGCCCGGGCTATGAGGAGCTGCAGGAGGGGCTGGCAGTGCTGAGCGAGTACCTCGTAGGTGGCCTCGACCAGGACCGGATGCGCATGCTGGCGGCACGTGTGGTGGCCGTTTACCACATGACCAAAGGCTGCACCTTCCCCGATACCTTTATGCGCCTGAGAGACGACTATCACTTTGACGAAGATACGGCCTTTGATATTACCATGCGCGTGCACCGCGGGGGCGGCCTCACCAAAGATGCCGTGTACCTGCGCGGCCTCGTGCACCTGCTCGACTACCTGAAACAGGGCCACGAACTGGAGCCACTGCTCATCGGTAAAATCCGGCAGGATTACATTCCGATTGTGCAGGAGCTGATTTACCGCAATGTGCTGCAACCGGTACCTATCAAGCCCCGCTACCTGCTCGACCCGGCTATCAAACCGAAACTGGAACAACTAAAAGCGGGCATATCAGTATTTAACCTACTGTGAACGATTTTCACGGTACCTGTTAAATAAGTACAAAACGCATCTGAATAAAATGAATATAGGATTTGTAGTAAACGAAGTAAACACTGAAAAGGCGAACTACTCCACCATCTTCCTGGCACAGCGCATGCACAACCAGGGGCACACCGTTTACCTGATGGGCGTCGGGGATTTAGCTTATTATCCGGATGGCTATATGGGTGCCACGGCCACGCAGGCTGACCCCAAGCACAAGTACAAATCCGGCGCTACTTATTTAGAGGCCATTCAAGGTGACAAGGCAAATAAAGTGCGCGTTACAGCCCGGGACCTGGACGTGCTCATGCTCCGCAATGATCCTTCCGCCGAAGCGGAAGGACGTACCTGGGCACAGAACGCAGGTATTATTTTCGGGCAGCTGGCCATGCGCCACGGCGTTATCGTGCTCAACGACCCGACTTCGCTTTCCGATGCTGTGAACAAAATGTACTTCCAGCATTTTCCGGAAGCCGTAAGGCCACGCACGCTGATTACGCGCGATAAAGACGAGATAAAGGAGTTTTTTAATGAGCAAAAAAATAATATCATCCTAAAGCCACTGCAGGGCTCCGGTGGTTCCGGCGTATTCATGGTAAAGAAAGAGGACGCCACCAACCTGAATCAGATTGTGGAGGCCATCAGCCGCGACGGCTATGTGATTGCGCAGGAATACCTGCCGGAGGCCACAGAGGGCGACGTGCGCCTGCTGGTCATGAATGGAGAAGCACTGCAGCATAAAGGAAAATACTGCGCCATTCATCGGGTAGGAAGCAAAGACGATATCCGAAGCAACCTACACGCCGGCGGCTCCACGAAAGCGGCAAAAGTAACGCAGACTATGCTTGACCTGGTGGAGCTCGTAAGGCCTAAACTCATACAGGACGGTATGTTCCTGGTAGGGCTGGACATTGTGGGCAATAAGCTGATGGAGATAAATGTGTTCAGCCCCGGAGGCCTCTACGACGCGTCCGAAATGGAGGGCGTGGATTTCTCAGAACCTCTGATGGCTGCGCTGGAGCGAAAGGTGCATTACAAGAAGACGTATGGTGTACAGATCGACAATAAAACCGTCGCGATGATTTAGTACAGAGTGCAGCAGCACAATAAGTTTTTAGATGGCTAAGTTTACCAGGAGTGCATACTGGTGTGACTTAGCCATCTTTATGAGCCATTCACTCTCTATTTCTAAACCAACTTTTAAACAAAAGTAGCCTTTAAGGCAAAAGTCTTTTTTTTAAGCTGATTAAAAGCCGCTAGAAATATTTTACAGGCTAATCCATTAATAGTAAATTAGTTAGAATAAAAAGTGGCGTGCAGCAAAAAATATTTGAGCTTTTCACTTTCTAAATCAAAAACAAAAAGCTAATTTTGCACCCGATTTAAGGGGGAGATAATTCCGGAAGGCTAATATAGATAGTGATTGCGGAACAAGCAAGTTCTTCCCGTGTTATTTTCGATTTTTCTCAATTATGCTTCCAAATATTACATAGTTGGAAAATGAAGAAATCCCTCCCCTGCCCCAGAAAAGACGTTTAAAGACAAAAGATAAGGTTAGTTAAAGTTTAGATTAGTTTGTTTTAAGGTGAGAGAAAGCCCCGGCTATATAGCCGGGGCTTTTCTCATTTATACCTCTCCTATCTTACATCATACCTTTACATAGCCCCAAGCTATAGCAATATCAAGCTATAGCAATATCTCATTCAGTACAAGCCACGTTACTTCGCTTTTCAGAAGCCGCAGAATCGAATCATCTGAATATAATTTATCCTGTGTTTAGCCGGTTTCATTTAGCATTTGGTAAGACAGCGGAATGAAGGTGGTGAGCCTTTTGACGTCACACCAAACAACGCGCCCGGCAACATCAGCAACGGAGCTATCGGCTTCTTCGGTGCTTCGGCTGTATCAGCGATAGAGGCTGAGGTGAAGTAAACAGTATAGGAATAAAAAAGCAGAAGCCCCGGCATTTGTCGGGGCTTCTGCTTTGAATATAGATACACCTACAGTTTCGGCTCTACTATAAACCAAGCGACCAGCACCGCAAGCGGTATCAGGGTAAGCAGAATCTTCAGAATTATGCCGGGTGCTGTTGTACCCGAGCCCCAGGAGCCTCTGCCAAAAGTATAGCGCAGGCTCACAATCAAAGAAATCAGCACCAGCCCTGATAGTACGGCAAGCACTATTATTAAAATTTGGGTGATGGTGACCTCGAGTTCGGCAATTCTCATCCAGGCGCTCACCACCCAGGGCAGCATTGCCAGCAGGCTCAGCAGCGCCAGCAGTGTTCCTATCTTTACCCTAAAAAGCGTTAGCCACGAAGCTACTCCAAACAAGGCCATGGCACCTACCAGCGCAGCATTGGAGAAGGCAGATTGCGGTACAGATGCATAGCCTCTAAAGAAAAGGATAACCGTGGCAACGGCAAAACCAGTCAGGAAGTACAGCAGGTATCTTGTCATACTGATACCATACTGTAAAAAGGCTATTTCAGATATTTTTTAGGGAGAGGAGTTTCCGCTGTCTCCGGCGTAAAGAGCAGGCTGGCAATCCACCAGCGCCCCTGGTCGTACACCAGCTGATACGTATTCACACCGCGGTCCTCTACCTTACCCGTGGGGCTGCCGGTACGGGTTTCGTAGGTCTGAAAGGCGGTAGCCAGGTTGCCGAAGCGATCGATGCGCAGCGCCAGCTGGTTTTCATAAAAACCGAGTTCCACGTAGGCCGGCCCGTTGCGCTCTGCAAAATTTTCTACCGTAGTGAGGCGCACAAAGCTGCTGTCGCTTTGTAGAATACACCGCCCATTTGCGCACCTGGCAGGAACAAGGCCTTAAAAGCCTCCATGTCCCGCTGCTGCCCTTTTGGGCCGGAGATAATCTTTAAACCAGCCGCCGTAATGGCCTCTATGCTTGCCACATCTTCTTTGGGCACAGCGGCTTGCTGGGCCATAGCAGAGAAAGCTATGTTGCTGGTAAGTATCAGAGCGAGAAGAAGCGTTTTCATCATATGGAGAGAATACTATTAGTCAAAGGCATAGTTTATTGGCAAAGTATATCGCACGTCTATAGGCTTCCCCTCCTGCAGGCCCGGTTTCCAGGCAGGCATGCTGTTGAGCATTCGCACTGCCTCTGCATCCGCAGCCGGATGAAGCTCTTTTACCACTTCTACTTCACCTATGCTTCCATTCTCTTCTACTACATAAGAAAGAACAACCAAGCCCTGCACTTTCTCCTTGCGCATGCTCTTCGGATATTTGATGTTTCTGCTAAGCCAGTTCAGCATCTTCTGCTCACCACCCGGAAATTCTGGCATCTGCTCCATCGGGAAAAATTCCATTTCCCCGCCTGCTTCGTCAAACAATTTTCCAGAGACCATTTTCCCGCCGTCGTACACTTCCACTCTGCGCACATCGCCTGTTTCATAATAGGCTATAAGCGTATCCTGTGGTAAATTATCTCTGTACTTTCTTTTATAATGAAGCTTCCCACTCTCATACCAGCTTTTGTACTCTCCTATAAGTCTATCATTGCTATAGGTTGCCTGTACCTTTACATTCCCGTTTTTATGCCACTCATAATAAGGCCCATCCATGATTCCCGTTTTGTACTCGCCCCCGTCTAAATCGCTGTATGTGAACTGCCGTACCTTCGTACTATCCTCAACCAGGAAGCGTGTTCGCATGCCTCCTCCAGTCTCGTTTTCTTCCTGAATTTCGAAAAAATGCGCTTCCGGGGCCGTTACCTCTTTAACACCACTTCTGCTAAAGTATCTCACCTTATGCTCTTGTGCCTCTACAGAAACTCCCGTTAAAAACATGATAACTAGAAGTGCCGTCACCTTAAAAACTCTCATCCTTTACGCCTTTTAACAGATAGTTATTTGTGTTCTTGAATATAGGAGAATTTGTGGTATCAGAAGATGAAACTGCTCTGGTAAAATATCTTTAATTTTATACCCCACAGGCACCTGCACTCAAACATAATAAGCTGATGCCTGTATAGGAACAACAGAGGCTGCGAGGGCATCAAAGGAGATTAAATGAGCAAGACGACGAAAGGAACAAGAGCTGCTGCCGGCAAAACCGATACCGAAAAGAAAAGCTTCCGGGAGCAATTGGGGGCGCTGAAGAACCTGCCTAAATTTTTCCGTCTTATCTGGGATACGAGCAAGCGCATGACCATTGCCAACATGGCACTGCGATTGATCAAGTCGGCGCTGCCTATCACAATGCTGTATATCGGTAAGCTGATTATTGATGAGGTCATCAGGCTGATAGACGTGGCCGGCGAGCGTGACCTGAGTTACCTGTGGCTGCTGGTGGCGCTGGAGCTGGGGCTGGCCGTAGCATCAGATTTGATAAACCGGGGCATTACACTGATGGACAGCCTCCTGGGCGACCTGTTCTCCAACCGCATCTCTGTGGCGCTGATAGAGCATGCCGCCACGCTGGACCTGGCGCAGTTCGAGGATGCCACCTTTTACGATAAGCTGGAGCGGGCCCGGCGGCAAACGGTATCACGGGTGGTGCTGATGTCGCAGGTGCTGTCGCAGTTGCAGGATATTGTCACCATTGCCTTCCTGGCGGCTGGTCTGATTGCGTTTAACCCCTGGCTCCTCCTGATTCTGCTGATTGCGGTGGTACCGTCCTTTTTAGGGGAGAGCCACTTTAACGAGCGCTCCTACTCCCTCTCCCGCTCCTGGACGCCCGAGCGCCGCGAACTGGACTACCTGCGCTACATAGGTGCCTCCGACGAAACAGCCAAAGAAATCAAAACTTTTAACCTCTCCGGCTTCCTGGCAGATCGGTTCAGGGAACTGTCAGACAGATACTACAACCTGAACAAGAGCATCACCGTGAAGCGGGCTGTCTGGGGCAGTGCCCTTTCCGCTATCGGTACCCTCGCCTACTACGGCGCCTACATTTTTATCCTGTTCGAAACGGTGATGGGCGTGATCACAGTGGGTAGCCTTACGTTTCTGGCAGGCTCCTTCAGCAGCATGCGCAGCCTTTTGCAAGGCATCATGACGCGCTTCTCGCAGATTGCGGAGAGCGCTTTGTACCTGCAGGACCTCTTCGACTTCCTGGAGCTGAGACCGCAGATTACACCGCCTGCTAACCCGCTGCCGTTGCCACGCCCAATCCAGCAGGGCTTTACGTTCGAGAACGTAGGCTTTAAGTATCACAACAGCGTACGTTGGGCAGTACGCTATCTTTCCTTTCATTTGAAGGCAGGAGAAAAGCTGGCGCTGGTAGGCGAAAACGGAGCAGGCAAAACAACGCTTGTCAAGTTGCTGGCAAGGCTGTACGAACCCACTGAAGGACGGATTCTTTTAGATGGCATAGACCTCCGAGATTATGACCTAAACGACCTGCGCCACCAGGTGGGTATCATCTTCCAGGATTATGTGCGCTTCCAGATGACAGCCTCTGATAACATTGCCATCGGCCAAATCAGCAATATTCTGGATAAAGAGCGGATACAAGGTTCTGCCCAGAAAAGCCTGGCCGACCTCGTGATTCAGCGCCTGCCGGACAAGTATGAGCAGGTGCTGGGCAAGCGCTTTAACAAAGGCGTAGAACTGTCGGGGGGCGAGTGGCAGAAAGTGGCTCTGGCCCGCGCCTATATGCGCGACGCGCAGCTGCTCATACTAGACGAACCTACCTCTGCCCTAGATGCACGTGCCGAGAATGAAGTGTTCCTGCGTTTCTCAGAACTGATAGAAGGCCGCACCGCCGTCCTTATCTCCCACCGCTTCTCCACGGTACGCATGGCCGACCGCATCCTATTTCTGGAGCAAGGTCAGCTGAAAGAGCTAGGCTCCCATGAAGAACTGCTGGCTAAGAATGGAAAGTATGCAGAGCTGTTCCTGTTGCAGGCGAAGGGATACCTTTAGAAAGTTAGAAATTTAAAAAGTTAGAGGGTTAGAAAGTTAAGTTTTGACAGGCTTGTTCTGGAGTTTGCGGTACAGTTATGCAGTAGCACAAAATGTTGCTCCCTCATTTTTACGCCATATGTTTATAATCAACACATGGCCTGTATAGCAGCTATAGCCTCTACTTTGTAACTTTTTAACCCTCTAAATTTCTAACTCCTAAACTCTCTAACCCTTTAACTCCTCAACTCTCCCCACCTGTCTCCACGTGGAACACAAATACTTAAAAAGGAAAGAAGTATGGCAGTATTAGCGAAGCGAGCAGCCAGAGGAGCATATTGAGTGGAGTGCCTACTTTAAGATAATCGGAGAAGCGGTAATTGCCGGGGCCGTAAATCATAGTGTTGGTTTGGTAACCAACCGGTGTCATAAAGCTGAGGGATGCGCCGTATGCTACAGCCATCAGAAAAGGCTTCACACTTACACCCAGTTCCTGTGCGGTTACAATGGCAATGGGGGCCAGCAAGGCAGCCGTTGCGTTGTTCGACATGAAGTTGGTGGTCATGAAGGTGATAAAGAAGAACACCGACAGGAGCGCATGAGGCCCAAAGTCTCCTAAACCGTAAATCAGGTAATCGGCCAGGAGTTTGGCTGCTCCTGTTTTTTCGAGTGCGGCCCCCATGGAGAGCACTCCCGCCAGCATAAAAATCACTTTCCAGTCGATGGCTTTATAAACTTCGTCCATCCGGATACAGCGGAAGAGGATGAGCAGCACTACTCCCACTAAGGCGCTTAGTACAATGGGCACCAAACCTGTGGCGGCGGCCATCACCACACCTACGCTGATGATCATGACCGGGATAATTTTGCTGTAGTTAAAGTGGCTACGCTCTGTTTGGGAAATAATCAGCAAGTCCTCGTTTTCCCGAAGTTTATCCGCTTGTTGCGCATTAGCAGAAATCAGGAGCACGTCTCCGGCTGATAGCTTTACGTGGGTGGGCTTCTCATTTACAATCTCATCGCGGTGGCGGATGGCAAGTACGGCAGCACCGTGATTATACGATCTGAAATTCAACTCCTTCAGGGATTTCCCTTCCATGTAGGAATTTGGGGTAACAATAGCTTCATACAGCTTGCTGTCGCTGGTGAGCAGGTCCTCGTCCAGGAATTTCCGCTCCGATTTCAGCTTGATGCCTTTTTCTTCCTTAAGCATTTTAAGCTTTTCCACTCCGCAACGCACCTTAAGCACATCGTTGGCCTGCAAAATCAATGAAGGAGTAGCACTGAGCTTTGTTTTCTGGCGTGTCACCTGCATTACTTTCATATCCAGGTTCTTTACCAGGCCCAGCTTTTTAAGGGGCTCCCCCACCGAAGGAGAGTCAGGCAGCAGCACTACCTCCGTCATGTATTCCCCCAGGTTAAACTCCTCTGACAGGTCTTTAGAGTGCTTGCGGGTGGGCAACAGATGCCTGCCAATGAAAAACATGTAGATTACCCCCGCCAGCAGAAACAGAATACCTGCCGGCGCAAATTCAAACATCTGCAGTGGCTCCAGGCCCTGTGCCTGCGCAATGCCGCTGACCAATATATTAGTGGATGTTCCGATCAGCGTGCAGACGCCGCCCAAAAGCGCACCGAAAGAAAGGGGAATAAGCAATTTGGAAGGACTAACCTCAATGTCATGGCTAACCTGTATGACAACAGGCATTAGGAGCGCCACCACGGCTGTATCGTTAATAAAAGCAGAAAGGGCGCCTGAGATAAGCATCAGTGAGAGCAGGCAGAGCAGGTAGTTTTTTCGCCCAATGCGCGTCAAACCTATGCCAACGCTGTTAAGAGCACCGGATTTAAAAATTGCAGAGCTAATGACAAACATAGATGCTACTGTAATGGTAGCGGGGTTACTGAAACCTGCCAGCCCCTCTGCAGGCGTTAAAACACCAGTCACCATGAACAGTGCCATTATCAGAATGGCAACAGTATCCATAGAGAGTCGCTCTGATACAAATAGAACGACCGCCAGCGCAATTATCCCTAATACTAAGCCAATCTCGAAGGTCATAGGCGCGGTATCAAAGCTTTAGTAGCCTGCATACTCTCGCATGTATAGCGCGTCCGCGAAGTTTCCTGAAGGTTAGCAGCAGGCAAGGCCATTTGTATGGATATTGTTTATGCCTGCATACGATTAAAGAGCCAAAAGGCTATATATTTTACTGGTTATATGACAGTTATCTTATAAAAAGCTATGAATTATTGCTAAGCCACGTCTCGGCCTCCTGGCAGGATGTAAAGCGCTTTAGTGGCAATTCGCTTTTCGCCATGATCTCCTTTAGTTGTAAAGTAGCAATGCGATCTAAAGGCTCTACACTGGCAACCCGGTTTAAACCGGCTTTCCTTAACAGGGTTTGCGCCTCTATATGCATACTACACAGCCGTTGCGGGTGCGTAATCATGGTGCGCAGGTCTGATAGCAAGCTAAAGCCTGGCTTCGCTAATTTCAGTGCTTTCTCAATGTCTTTTAAATAGTGTGGAACAGCCTCTTTATTTTTCCAAAAGCCTTTTACTATAAAATATATTCTATTCTTTACGCTGTCATATAGCAACTCATAGCACTGGTTTTGGGCCACTACTATTTTGTACTCATTTGAGGCGGTATTTTGGTCGGTGCTGTACATAAAGTCTACTACATTCTACGTGCTTCCGCCGCCGCTGCTTTTAACAATGTACAGTTTATGTTAAATAATAAGAGGAATAAAAATGTAGGAACACTTATCTACTATCAGGAGCAGGACAAGAATGTGACTCTACAGCATCAAATATTTTGCACTAAAATATGTTGGCAAGCAGATTTACTCTAGTGTTAGTTTACCCGAAAGACCGTGTAAAACGCCATTTTCTACTTGGGTGTTGGCACTTTCAATGCGGACACCGTCTACAAGTGTATGATCCTTTTTTCGGAAGATGTTCAGCTTAGTTTGGGCAACGGTCTCCACGGTAGATCCATCTTTCAGATCCTTCTCGAGGTAAGCGCCTTTTAAAATATGATTGGAAATAACAGCTCTCAGCCGTGCGGGGGCTAATTGTTGCAACGCTGTAAGTTCCGCCTCCGGCGGAGCCAGCACTGTGTAGAGTTCCTTATCAGAGAGCATAGGTGTTAGACCTGCTTTTGTTATAAGGCCTGCCAGCACCGGTCTTTCCTGCATCACGTATTGCATCAGGGTCATCCGCTCCTTCGGGACTAAAGCCATTTCCTGCGCCTGTACAGGCTGGAGGTAAACCAGCAACAGTACAATTATAGCAATATTAGCATATAACTTCTGATACAATAGCTTCATGATGTTAAACAGCATACTTAGTAGTATACGTAACAATTACTACGACAGCCAGGAAACTCTCACATAAGATATTACAATAGAAGTGCAATTTAACCCGCTTTAGAACAGGCTCCAGTTGCTAATCTCGGAGAAGAAGTTTGGCAATGCCTGCGGCACCAGCGCAATGCTAAGCACAAAACCATAAACAGCGCCATAGAGGTGGGCATCGTGGTTAATGTTGCCTTCCATTCGCCTACCAGAGTAGTAAGAGTACATCACATACAACACCCCAAGTATAAACCCAGGAATACAAAGCAGCCCGTAGAGGCATATGTCATTTGTTGGATAAAACAGGATGCTGGAGAAAACCACGGCCGCTACCCCACCTGATGCACCTAAGGCCCGATAGGTCGGATTGTTGCGATGTTTGAAATAAGTAGAAATATCTGATACAATGATGCCTCCAATATAAATAAGCAGGTATAACAGAATGCCTGTTACTGGTCCGAAAATAACACTGAGCGTCTGTTCCACTGCTCCCCCAAAGAAGAAGAAGGTGAACATGTTAAAAAACAGGTGCGTGAGATCAGCATGTATAAAACCAGAGGTTACGAAACGATACCAGGAATTGTCGCGCTGCACCGCATAAGGCTGAAAGATCCAGGCGTGCATCACGCCTTCGTTTTTCCAGGCGTAAATCGAGGTACCGACCGTGATGATAATGAGTATAAGGGTGACGCTTAAATCCATGTATGGGAGTTTTGAATAAAAAAATTTTGATGGTTAATGGTTGAACTGCTAAATGGCTGGATTGATTACACCTTCGAACCAACTATTTAACAATTCAACCATTTAACAATTTAAGAGTCCCGCTCCATCAGCTGCAGCGCCAGGCCACGGATGGTGGACTTACGCTCTTCGGGTAACTGAATGGCATCTAAGTGGTGAAGGGCCTTCTGAAAGTAACGGTCAATCTGCTGCTCTGTCTGGTGTCGGATGTTCAGCTGATTGTAAACCGCCGTAATGGCTTCCACTTTTTCTTCGGCTATACTATCATCCGTTTTGTCGCGCCAGCTGATGATGGTCTGCCGCTGCTGTTCGTTAGCCTGCTCCAGCGCCGTCAGCATCAGATAAGTTTTTTTATCTGACAAGATGTCGCCACCTACCTGCTTCCCGAACTTGGCTTTGTCACCATACACGTCCAGCAAATCATCGCGTAGTTGGAAGGCGATGCCCACGTTATCACCGAAAGCCTTCAGGTGCTCCGCATCGGAAAGCGGCGCGTTCTGAAGAATAGCACCCAACTCCAGACTAAAGCCCAGGAGCACGGCTGTCTTCAGCGTAATCATGCGGATATACTCCTGTATGCTTACCTGCTCGCGCTGCTCAAAGTTCATGTCCAGCTGCTGGCCCTCGCATACCTGCGCGGCTGTTTCGCTGAACAACTCCAGCACCTGCGCCAGCTTGTCCTGCTCCACGCCCAAAAGCAACTGGTATGCCCGCACCACCATCACATCGCCACTGAGTATGGCCGTGTTGGCGTTCCATTTTTCGTGCACGGTTTGCTCGCCTCGCCGCAGTGGCGCCTTGTCCATAATGTCGTCGTGCATGAGCGTGAAGTTGTGGAAAACCTCAACCGCCGCCGCCGGCAAAAGTGCCTTGTCCACATCGTCGTGGTACATTTTTGCAGCCAGCAGCACCAGCAAAGGCCGTATGCGCTTCCCGCTCAGGGCCATAATGTACCGGATGGGCTCATACAGCTCAACCGGGTGCTCGCCGTATCGGAGCGTGGACAATGTATGATTTATCTTTTCAGAAAGGGTGCTGATATCCACAGGATACTTACTATTTTTTCAGGGTTTCGATTAACGTCAGATCAATGGTGCGGTCGGCAAGGTTGGCACTTTTTACCTCTACCATCACTTCATCACCAAACGAAATAATGCGTTTGTTCTGGCGGCCGATGATGCGGTAGTTGCTTGCGTCCAGTTCGTAGTAGTCGTCGTTCAGGTCAGACAAACGAACCATGCCTTCGCACTTGTTTTCTTCGATCTCCACAAATATACCCCATTCTGTGACACCAGACACAATCCCTTTGTATTGATTGCCAATAGTATCTTTCATAAACTCTACCTGCTTGTACTTGATAGAGGCACGCTCTGCGTCTGCGGCACGTTTCTCCATCTCAGAAGAATGGCGGCAACGCTCTTCATACTCCTCCTTATCTTCTGACTTGCCTCCGTCGAGGTAGTGCTGCAGGAGGCGGTGCGCCATCATATCCGGATAGCGGCGTATGGGCGACGTGAAGTGCGAGTAGTGATCAAAGGCCAGGCCGAAGTGGCCTTCCGGCTCTGTGCTGTACTTGGCTTTTGCCATGGTCCGGATAGCCAGGTTCTGCAGTACGCTCTGCTCCGGCTTGCCTTCTATCTCTTCTGTCAGGTTGTTCAGTTCTTCCGAAATGTCGCCGTCCGGGTCAACTTTGTAACCGAATTTGCGGGCAAACAAGGAGAAAGTACTTAGCTTATCCGGGTCAGGCTGGCCGTGGGTACGGTACACCATGGTAGGTCGGCGCTTGCCTTTGCCCAGATTGTAGACATACTCGGCCACTTTCCTGTTAGCCAATAGCATAAACTCCTCTATCAGCTTGTGTGCATCCTTGCGCTCTTTTACATAGACATAAAGGGGCTTCCCGTTCTCGTCCAGCTTAAATTTTACCTCTGTTGTCTCAAAACTGATGGCGCCGTTCTTAAAGCGTTTGTCTTTGAGCTTTTTGGCGATACCGTTTAGGATATTGATTTCTTCTGCAAAGTCACCTTCGCCTGACTCGATGCGCTCCTGCGCCTCCTCGTAAGCAAAGCGGCGGTCTGAGTAGATAACAGTACGGCCAAACCATGAATCGTATAGTTTGCCGTTCTCGTCCAGCTCAAAAACCGCTGAAAAAGTGAGTTTCTCCTCTTCCGGCCTGAGCGAACAGAGGCCGTTAGAAAGGCGCTCCGGCAGCATCGGTATGGTTCTATCTACGAGGTAAACCGAGGTAGCCCTGTGGAAGGCTTCTTTTTCGAGTATAGTTTTAGGTTGCACGTAGTGCGTTACGTCCGCAATGTGCACGCCTATTTCGTAGTGGCCATTCTCCAGCTTCTGTATCGACAGGGCATCATCAAAGTCTTTGGCATCAGCCGGGTCAATGGTGAAGGTCGTCACGTCGCGGAAGTCGCGGCGCTTGGCTATTTCAGCGTCCGTTATCTTGTCTGAAATGCTTTCTGCCTCTTCCTCCACCGACTCATCAAACTCAAACGGCAAACCAAATTCTGCCATAATGGAGTGTATTTCTGCCTCGTTTTCACCTGCCGGACCAAACACGCGGATTACTTCCCCGGTTGGATTCTTGCCAGGGCTTTTCGGCCACTCCACTATCTTCACCAGCACCTTGTCGCCGGATTGCGCACCGTTCAGTCCCCGCTCTCCCACAAACACATCAAAGTACAGCTTCTTAAAGTCAGGCACTACAAAGCCGAAGTTCTTCGACAGCTCCATAATTCCTACCAGCTCTGTGCGGGAGCGCTCGAGCACCTCAATTACCACACCCTCCTGGCGGCCGCCATGCACGGTCGGCGATACTTCTACTTTTACAGTGTCGCCATCCATGGCATACTTCAGGTGCTCCCGGAACACGCGCACATCCTCCTCGCGTCCTTCCGACACGATGTAGGCATACTTGCTGTTCGCCAGATCCACGCGGCCTGTAATGATGTCCACTTTCAGGTTCATCATGAACTTGTCGTCGTCAATCGGCAGCAGCTTGTTCTCCTTCACCAGGGTCTGTAACAGGTCGTTTACCTGCTCACGGCCTTTCTTGTCCGTTACTCCCAGGCGGCGGCACAGCTGGCGCTGCGTAAATACAGTGTCCGGGCTGTCGGAGAAAACTTCCAGCACACGTGATTTGGCTGACTTTGGAGTATCTTTGCGGCCGGAGGAAGATCCGCCGCGCCTGGAGGAGGAGCCTCCCCCTTTCGATGATTTGCCTTTTGATGATGAATCGCCCCGTCCTCTGGAGCTGTTGCGTTCGTTGCGGCCTTCGTTGTCTTTGCCGCCTCTGTTACTGTCTTTACTTCTCATGTATCTGTTTATGCATCTGGCAGCCGCTTATGTAGCCGCCGCTTCTATTTACAATCTTTTACTTAAATAGTTTATTTACTATACGCCGGATGTGGCTGTATGGCTAAGGTGACGGGGAATTTTTAGGGTGAATTTATATATAATAATCCATATATAACCTATAAGTTAGGAATTAGCAGCACTGTGTCAGGTATTGTGCAGGGGTAGCGCAGTGAGGACGGATGCACCTTAGCGAAAGAATCTTACATACTTGTTATCAAACAAGCCTGCAGAGACGTAAATGAGGAAACAGCATAGTAGTTAACATACCGCCAAAACCTTTATCGCAATGGCAAAGAAGAAGAAGAGTGCACCTGCCAAGAGTAAAACTTCACCAGCAACTCTTAACGACGAAAAATACCTCTCCAGTGGCCGGGCCAGAAGCCTGCCCATCTACAAGTGCTTTATTAACGAAGGCTGGGATGAAGAAGGTATGGCCGAAATTTTTGTTGCCAGGAAGCACGTAAACGGTCATGTGACGGTAGGCGTCTATCTGGTGGATACATATTGCACCGGCCTTAAAAAAACTTTCTACTACTTCAACACGCCAGAAGATGATTTTGAAGACCTTATTTCCGGTATTCCGCTGGACCTGGAAGAGATTCCGTACGAGCTGGCACACAATATCATTTACGGTGCCATCGCCTATGCACAGGATTATGGCATTGACCCCCACCCTGAGTTCCAACTGACACAGATGATACTGGAAGAAGATACCGAAGACGTGGAGCTGATTGAGTTGGAGTTTGGCCGGAACGGAAAACCGGCTTTGCTTATAAACCCTGCCGGAGACCCCAGAGCCGACTACTACCTGCGCCAGTTGGAGAAGTACGCTGGCCCGGGTAACTATGATGTAGTGGACGGTCGTTTAGAAGATGATTTTAATGATGCTTATGATGATTTAGAAGATCATTATGCTTTTCCTGAGGACTGGAACAAGGGCGATTGGGAAGAGTTCATAGATGAAACAGAGCCGGAGGAGCTAATTGACTATATAGAAGCGGCTGCCTTCATGTATGACAAAACGGTAGCCGCACCCACTCAGGCCGCAAACCTGCTGACGAAAGAGACAGAGCACGTGGGAATGGCCATTACATATGAAGCCTTGCCGAACTCTTATTCTGCCGAAGAACTAAATGAAATAGAACAAGCCAGACATCTCATAAATACTATAGATGCTTCTAAAGAGAATTTAAGGAAGCTTAAAAAGAAGCTGCAGGAAAATATAGTTAAATGGCCCGAAAATCATATATTCTTGAATCACCTGACGATGGTATACCGGAAGTTGAACGATGATGAAAACGCCTGGAAGACGATACAGCAACTCCGCAGCAAATTCCCCGACTACCTCCATGGCAGAATTGTATATGCAGAAATGCTTCTGGACCAGGGAAAGGCAGACGAGGTGCCGGCTGTATTCAATAAACAGTACCACCTGAAGGGCATTGCCCCGGAACGCGACACATTTCACATATCCGAGCTGGTGGCTTTCAATACTGTTATGGCTGACTACTACTATGAAACAGGTGATTTATATATGGCCAATCTGTACGTGAAGCTGTTAGACCAGATTGAAATACCTGATAACATGCCGATGAACATAATATTGTTCTTAAAGATAAATGTGGCCCTTGCGAAGGAGATGGAGCCTGTGCTGCGGGAGGCTAAACAAAGCGAAGAGAAGAAAAGGGAGCTGATTGCACAGCTGGTAAATTAGGCAGCTACTACACCTGCCGGGGCTTCGGTTCTAACCCAGCGCCTTTATAGCCTCCCGCCTCTGCTGCGCGGCCATAATGTCTTCCGGCTCGCCTTTCGGAATAGCGCTGAGGAGGCTGCGGGTATACTCCTGCTGCGGGTTGCTAAAAAGTTGATCGGGGGTACCGCTCTCTACAATCCGGCCTTTGCTCATGACCAAAATGCGGTCCGACATGTATTTGGCCACGGAGAGATCGTGGGTGATGAAGATATAGGTTATCCCAAACTCTCGCTTCAGTTTGTTGAGCAGATTCAGTACCTGCGCCTGCACCGATACGTCCAAAGCAGATACCGACTCATCGCAGATGATGCATTTTGGCTGCAGTGCCAGTGCCCGCGCAATGCTGATGCGCTGCCGTTGCCCCCCGGAAAACTCATGTGGATAACGCTGAAAATGCTCCGGCACAAGCCCCACCTTATTAAGCAGTTCCAGCGCTTTTCCACGGCGTTCTTTATCATTGGCGTAAAGTTTATGCACACGCATCGGTTCCATTATCGCCTCGCCCACGTTATGCATTGGGTTAAGCGAAGCGTAAGGGTCCTGGAAAATCATCTGAAAGTTGCGGCGGCTTTTGCGCAGTTCTTCTGCGCTGAGTCGGGCAATATCATATCCTTCAAAATGAATGCTTCCCTCCGTTGAATTTACCAGGCGTAACAGTGCGCGGCCAAGCGTTGTCTTGCCGCAGCCTGATTCACCAACCAATCCAATTGTTTCGCCCGGCTGCACATTAAAGCTCACACCATCCACGGCTTTTACATAATCAGTGGTGCGGCCAAAGAAACCTTTCTTTATCGGGAAGTATACTTTCAGGTCCTTTACCTGCAGCAGCGGCTTCTGTCCGTTTGCCTGCTGTTGCTTCAGGTCGATCACTGTTAGTGTGTGTCTGTTCACCACATCCTCCAGTGACGGTTCGTATACCTGCTTTTTCTTTTCGATGATGTTCCCGAAAGCATCCTCCTCCATAAAATCAGACACAGTGGGCAGAACAGACTGCGGTTTATCTGACAGCTTCGGGCGGCAGGCCAACAGGCCTTTAGTGTATGGGTGCTGCGGATGAGTAAAAATTTCGAGCGTTCTGCCCTGCTCCACCAACTTGCCTTTATACATGACCAGGATGCGGTCGGCTATTTCGGCTACCACACCCAAATCGTGCGTAATGAACAGCACGGCTGTGTTCTCTTTCACACGCAGCTCGTCAATCAGCTGGAGCATGCGTGCCTGCACCGTCACGTCGAGGGCGGTGGTGGGTTCATCGGCAATGAGTATAGCAGGCTCGCAGGCCATGGCCATGGCTATCATCACGCGCTGCTTCTGCCCACCTGAAATCTCATGTGGATAAGCATCATATACCTGCTCCGGTCGTGGCAGCTTTGCCTTCTCAAAAAGCTCAACAGTACGCTCCCTGGCCTCTTTTTTTGTTAAGTTGGTATGCAACAGCAGCACTTCGTCCACTTGTTTTCCACAGGTGTAAACTGGGTTCAGCGAGGACGTTGGCTCCTGAAAAATCATGCTGATCTCTCTGCCGCGCAACCGTTGCATCTGCTTCTCAGGTAGCTGGAGCAAATCAACCTGTCCAAACTTCTCTGACTGAAAAACAGCCTCTCCTCCTGCTATGCTGCCCGGTGAATCAATCAGCCGCATCACCGACAACGCCGTTACCGACTTCCCGGAGCCTGACTCTCCTACTATGGCCACCGTCTCTCCCGGAAATACTTCGAATGATATTTTATCTACGGCCCTGGTGGTACCGCTGCGCGTAGAGAAAACAGTTTCTAAATCTTTAATTTGAAGTATGGGAGTGGGTGTGGCCAAAGTAAACGGAGTATATGCTTTAGGTAAAAATAAGTCTTTTAGCATAATAATAAGCTTTTAAACTTTGCCTCATGCGGAATTTATGACCTGGTGAGGCGATTGATTTGTGCTGACAGAGCCAAAGAACAGAAAGTCCGAAGCCATACTGGCCGGCATTCGTATAGACAGGCTTGTGTTGCCATTTGCTAAGCTAAACAGCAGGTGCTACTTTTAATTTTTACTTCCTATCATCATAAACTATGACTAAAACTATCATCTTCGACCTCGGCGCTGTGCTGATTGACTGGAATCCGCATTACCTGTACCGGAAAATATTTGACGAAGAAGCGAAAATGCTTCACTTCCTGGAAAATATCTGCACTCCGGACTGGAACGAAGAACAGGATGCCGGGCGATCTTTGGAGGAGGCAACGCAACTGCTGGTAGACAGGCATTCGGAGCAGGAGGAGTACATCAGAGCTTTCTATGGCCGTTGGGACGAAATGCTTGGCGGCGCCATAGAGGGAACTGTAGATGTGTTCAGAGAATTGAAAGAGAGCGGCAAGTATAACCTGTACGCTTTGACCAACTGGTCTGCAGAAACCTTTCCGATTGCGCAGGAACGGTATGAGTTTTTAAATTGGTTTGATGGAATTGTAGTTTCTGGTACAGAAAAAGACAGAAAGCCTTTCGATAGCTTTTACCATACACTGCTGACCCGGTTTGATGTGCATCCTTCGGAGGCTGTCTTCATAGATGATAACCTTCGGAATGTAAAAGCAGCAGAAAAATTAGGCATCGATTCCATCCATTTTACATCTCCTGAGGCTTTGCGGGAAGAGCTGGAAAAAAGAGAAATTCTATAGCAATACTGTTGCTCAAAAGACCTCACAGTGTTTGCAAAACCTGTGAGCGTCTGTGCCAGTGCCTTTGCCTCGTAGCCAACGCCAGACGCTCGCAGGAGCTGCGCACGCTGCGAGGTCTTCGACCAACATAAAAGCGGGGCTGCTCTAATGGTATAGAGCAGCCCCGCTTTTTTTATTGTTGAATGATTAGGACAGACTACAGCCCCTGCTCCCGCTCCATCAGACTTTTATGCTCCGGTTCCGGGTTTTCTCCGAAGAAGCGCTTCTGGTTAAACAGAATCAGCAGTACGCCTACAAAAATAGCGGAATCCGCTACATTGAAGATTGGCCACAGCGACATCGGACGGCCTCCCATAATCGGCACCCAATGCGGGACAATTCCCTCCCATATATCCACGTAGAACATATCTATTACCTGCCCATGAAACCACGGGGTTACGGCACCATACGGGGCATTGTCAAACCAAACACCGTAAAAGGTACTGTCAATCAGATTGCCAATGGCACCGCCCAGAATAAGGGAAATACACCAGATAAGGCCTTTTGGTGCCCGGTGCTTTACCAGGTAGTAGAGGTAGTAGCCAATTCCGAACATGGCTACCAGGCGGAAGAGGGTCAGGATAAGCTTCCCGTAGTCAGAGCCTAACTCCACCCCAAAGGCCATACCTGGATTCAGCGTGTAGTGCAGCTTCAGCCAATCGCCTATCAGGTATATCTCGCCTGGCAAGCCCATTTCCATATTATAGTGTACAATCAGCTTCACAGCCTGATCAACCATGATAACGGCAAGTGCGGCAAGATAATATTTCAGGTATTTCATATGCATGTGTTAAGCAGACGGATTTTGTAAGGGTGAGAACCGCTGCAAATGTACTTCTTAAAGTGTAAAAGCACCGGAAAGAAAAATTCCCTCCGGTGCTTTTCTTTAATTTAGATAACAGTGTTCTCTACTGTTTGAATGTTGATGTTCACTTTATAGTCGTCAATATCTAAAAGTGTCGCATCTTCTATCTCGTCTACTAAGTCCAGCTTCAGGGCCTGCGTTTCGGCACAGATATAGTCGCTGTAGTTTGTTACGGCGGCGTTTACCTCTGGCTCTGCACGCTGCATCGTGATTTGGATTTTATCCTGCACCTCCAGGTTACTGTCCTTGCGCAGGTTCTGGATGCGGTTCACCAGGTCACGGGCAATACCCTCCTGCTTCAGTTCCTCTGTGAGTGTGATATCCAGTGCCACGGTCAGCTTGCCTTCATTGGCCACCAGCCAGCCCGGTATGTCCTCAGAAGAAATCTCTACATCGTCCGGCGTTAGCACAGCTGTTTCGTCATCGTTCAGCATGATTTCAAAGCCGCCTTCACGCTCTAACGTAGCGATGTCTGCCTGATCCATTTGCTGTACAGCGGCAGCCACCAGCTTCATCTTCGGCCCAAATACCTGACCTAGCTTCTTGAAGTTCGGCTTGATCTTCTTCACGAGAATACCGGACGTATCATCGATGTACTCCACAGCCTTCACGTTCACCTCACTCATGATCAGATCTTCAACGGCCTGAATCTGCTGTTTCGTATGCTCGTTCAACACCGGTATCAGGATGCGCTGCAGCGGCTGGCGTACTTTTATCATCTCCTTCTTGCGCAGCGAGTGCACCAGAGACGATACAGTCTGGGCCAGTTGCATACGCTCCTCCAGGTCTTTGTCAATCGCACCTTCTGCTACCACAGGGAAATCAGCCAGATGCACCGACTCTACCTTGTTTTTGCCACTCACGCTGTTCAGGTCGCGGAACAGTTGTTCAGCGTAGAATGGCGCGATTGGGGATATCAGCTTGGCGATGGTCTCCAGACAGGTATACAACGTCTGGTAAGCCGCCATCTTGTCTTCGTTGTACTCGCCTTTCCAGAAACGCTTGCGGTTCAGGCGCACATACCAGTTGCTCAGGTCATCAATCACGAAATCCTGAATGGCACGGGCTGCTTTGGTTGGGTCGTAGTCGGCCAGGTAGCCGTCTACTTCCTGCACCAGCGTGTTCAGCTTGGAAATAATCCAGCGGTCACTCTCTGTTCTTCTTTTCAGCGGCACATCGTTCTCGGCATAGGTAAAATTGTCGAGGTTGGCGTACAGGGCGAAGAAGGAGTAGGTGTTTTGCAACGTTCCGAAGAAACGACGCTGCGTCTCTACCACCCCTTCCGGGTTGAACTTCAGGTTGTCCCAAGGCGGTGCATTCGCAATCATGTACCAGCGCACTGCATCCGGGCCGTACTGGTTTATCATCTCAAACGGGTCGATGGCATTGCCAAGGCGCTTGCTCATCTTGTTGCCGTTCTTATCGAGCACCAGTCCGTTTGCAATCACGTTTTTGTAAGCCACGCTGTCTTCCAGCATCACCGCCAGGGCGTGCAGTGTAAAGAACCAGCCGCGTGTCTGGTCCACACCTTCTGCGATGTAGTCTGCCGGGAAGTTCTGCTCAAACGTTTCCTTGTTCTCCAGCGGGTAGTGCCACTGTGCATAAGGCATGGCGCCAGAGTCGAACCATACGTCGATAAGGTCTGTCTCTCTGTGCATTGGCTTACCAGACTTGCTCACCAAAATGATATTATCCACGTAAGGGCGGTGCAGGTCGTTTATCTCTACAGAAGCATCCATCACACCAGCATCCACTGCTTTAGCCATCTCCTCGTGCAGCTGCGCAATAGAGCCGATGCAGATTTCCTCATCCCCGTCTTCTGTTCTCCAGATAGGCAGTGGCGTTCCCCAGTAGCGGGAGCGCGACAGGTTCCAGTCAACGAGGTTCTCGAGCCAGTTACCAAAACGGCCTGTACCGGTAGACTCCGGCTTCCAGTTGATGGTCTTGTTCAGCTCAATCAACCTGTCTTTTACCGCTGTGGTTTTGATGAACCAGCTATCCAGCGGGTAGTAAAGCACCGGCTTATCCGTACGCCAGCAGTGCGGGTAGGTGTGCTCGTACTTCTCTACTTTAAAGGCTTTGTTCTCTTCTTTTAGTTTGATGGCAATCTTAACATCCGTTGGCTTATAGTCTGCTCCGGTTTCGTCTTCGCCGGTGTAGTTCTTCACGTACATGCCGGCGAAGTCCGTTACTTCTTTCACGAAGCGGCCCTGCTTGTCTACCAGCGGCATGGGTTTGCCGTTTTCGTCGGTTACCAACAAGGCCGGTATATCGTTCTGCATCGCCACTTTAAAGTCGTCCGCACCAAAGGTTGGGGAGATGTGCACGATACCGGTACCATCCTCTGTCGTCACGAAATCACCTATTACTACCCGGAAGGCAGGCTTGTCAGGTTGCACGTACGGCATCAGCTGGTGATACTCTACACCTGTCAAATCGCTGCCTTTGTACTCCTCTATTACTTTATAAGGAATCAGCTTGTCGCCCGGCTTGTAATCTTCCAGCGCCAGGTCAGCGGCTTTCGGATTAAAGTAGCGGCCGATAAGGTCTTTACCCAGTATAACAGAGATTGGCTCGAAGGTATAAGGGTTGAAGGATTTCACCTTCACATACTTGATACCTTTGCCCACCGCCAGTGCCGTGTTGGCCGGAAGCGTCCAGGGCGTCGTCGTCCAGGCAAGGAAGTATACCTTTTCGTCCTCGTTCTCGAACAGGAACATGTTACGGGTGATTTGCTTCACCTCAAACTGCGCCACAACCGTGGTATCCTTCACCATCTGGTAGCAACCCGGCTGGTTCAGCTCGTGCGAGCTTAGGCCGGTACCTGCTCCCGGAGAATAGGGCTGGATGGTATAGCCTTTATATAAGTAGCCTTTGTCGTAAAGGCGCTTCAGCAGCGCCCAGCAAGACTCGATGTACTCGTTCTCGAAGGTGATGTAGGGGTTGTTCAGGTCTACCCAATAACCCATCTTCTCAGTCAGGTCGTCCCACTGGTGCTTGAAACGCATCACTGTTTCACGACAACGCTGGTTATACTCTTCTACCGAAATCGTTTTGCCGATATCCTCTTTTGTAATGCCCAGCTCTTTCTCTACCTGCAGCTCAATTGGCAGGCCATGGGTATCCCAGCCGCCTTTGCGGTTTACCTGGAATCCTTTCAGGGTTTTATAGCGGCAGAAGATGTCTTTTACCGCACGCGCCATTACGTGGTGAATGCCCGGCTTGCCGTTGGCAGATGGCGGTCCTTCATAAAACACGAAGTTCTCGTTGCCTTCGCGGGTCGCCACTGACTTCTCAAAGATGTTGTTCTGCTTCCAGAACGCCAGTACGTCCTCGCCTACTTTGGCGTAGTTCAGTTGTTTATACTCGTTGTACTTTACCATTTTCAGGTTCTTCTTCTAACTTTAATCTTAGTTGAGCTAAATCCAGCTCTTCATCATCTTGTTTTAAATACGCCTCATCAATCTGCTCCATCAAGGCAGGCGTAAGCGTTCCGCTCATACTTGCCGCTGTTGAAACTTATTAGCAAGGTAGGCAAGATTATTAGGTTTATAAATCACGCCACCCATAAGTTCACCAATGCCGTCAGCTTACAGATTTTATTGTTATGCCCTTTCGAGCGCATTGAGAGCTACATTAAAGCAGCTAACTCAAGTTGCAATTTTAACATTTCACTGTTTCGCTACCGTTGAATACCCACCCCTACCCCTCCGAGGAGGGGAATTTTGGCCTAGAAGGAAGATTCCCCTCCCCGGAAGGGTTAGGGGTGGATTCATTCAGATACAAAAAAATTATCGTAACTTGAGTTACTAGTTAAATTCCCCACTGCTTTGCAGGCTCTTTTTCAATTCACGGTTCCAGCATCTCTGAAGGAAGGAACAGCTGAACATACAAAGGTTTAAATCATCCTGTTAGCAGCATTTTGTATATACTCATCGCCATCACAGCACATCCATGGTCATCAGTGTTATAAAAATGGCATCAAGCAGTCGTGAAAATTATTGTTTTGTAGCTTGCGCCGCTATGGTAAACATATTAAATGGCTATCTTATTCCATGTTAGCTCACTATAATTCGCAAAGGTAGGTAATTTTGCCCATTTCTGCGGCTAACATTCACCAAACGTGTAGGTAAGGTTTCAGGAGCTCTCCTTAAGCTGTTTTACTGTCTGCTGAATAAAGCATTCACTGGAACGGCCAAAAAAATAGCCCCAGCTGGGCTGAGGCTATTTTTTCGCGTTATATAGTTTTGTTAACTTATCTTTTTTGAAGAGGACGATTTAGACGAATCGTTTTTCGGCACACAGTTCGGTACCTCCTTCCCGTCCTTCTCTTTCATGCCTACAGGTTCATAGCCTTTCCAGCATGGGTTGTTCTCTTTTAAACTGTTGTTGTCTTTATCTGATTTCGAGTTGCTCATAGCTTTTGGTTTTGGTTCACCTATGTATACGGACATTGCCCCTTTGTATATATTGCTAGTTAGTGAAGGCTACTTCTGTATGAGTAAAATTGCATTACTGACTTATACTGTAATGTGTATAACTTTTAGTTTTACACATTACACAAGGCTGTGTATCAGATCACTTCTTATTTATCCACACATTTTATTGTATCCTTCACCTGTTACATATCCACAAACTTGCCACCCTCACACCAGCTACACAACTTACCCAAAGCTACCCTTACTCCAGGCTGAGCAGCATCTTAATTGTTGAAGTTAGAGCAAAAGTCATAAAAATTGGCATGCTGATTTCAAATTCACTCCTATTTTGTTGCTGCATCCTTAGGTCCATGTTTTCACCATAGGCTGGTATATTCAGGTAAACCATCACACCCTTCTCACTAGGATACTGCGCCGAAGCTTTTTTACAGTTGATTATGTTGCTTAAAAACCCATCCCTTAGCCTGCCCTCAGAGGGGAATTTGCCTCTGGAAGGGCAAAGCCAATACTCACAAATTAATCAATTTTGTTATAACACCACAAGAATATGTACATCCATACAAGTGTTTTTAACTTAACATAACTATTGCACTACTTTACTTTTATAAAAGATTTACCAGTGAGGAAGAACAAGTAAGAAGAAAGCAGGGATAATGCCTGCTAAAGATGTATTGTAACTGGAAGAGAAAAGGCTATAGCTTCAGCTGAATTTATAGCTAGAAAGACTATGCCATGGGATTGTTTTTTACAATAGATCAGTATGCCGGGATGGCTGTTACTTTAGGGTCAGGTGCTACTCTGAGGCCGTGCTGCTCCGGGTAGATTACCAGAAAATTGTGGACACGGAAGTGCTTTGAAAGCTGCTTCGGCACGTCTGGCAGATAAGAATGATAGGAGATGCTGCCAAGGCGGGCGCTGATGATAACCAGCAAATCATTTTTCACGAGATCTAACTTCAGGGTGTTCAGGTTTCTCCAGTCGTCAAACACCTCATACACCACTTCGGCACTTGCTTTTGCTTCACGCAGGGCTTTTTCGATCCGGCGGTGGGTATTTTCCCTGCCGTAAAAAGTAAGTGGGCCACTTGTCTGTTTCACCAGGGTATGGATGCTATCTATCCAGCACGGGAAGCCGGGCTCGTACTCAGCCCGGGGTGGTACCACCACCTTAATACTGGCGATGGTGCTTACCGGCTGCACGAGCTTCGCCACGAATATCATCTCCCCTGTCTTCTTAAGTACATTGTCGAGTACACTGCCGAAAATCTTATCTGTTGCTGTGATTTTGGCATTCCAGCTCAGAACCACCTCTGTAATCATTTGGTCTTTGATAGCGCGCAGTATGCCGTTCGTAACATTCAGGTCTACACGCGTGAGCACATCAACAGCTGTCTCAGTGGCAGCAGCATGAAGCTCTGCCTTCTCCAGGTGCTTATTGCTTTCAATTAGCTTCTCCTTGCTCTGGTAATTGTCCTTCACTACAATAAGCGGGTAAATAGGGGCCGCGGTACCAGGCTTCTTTAAGAGCACAGCGAGGTCAATCAGCTGTTCGATGGTATCGGCGTCGGAACTTGCGATGGGAACCAAGATGCGTTGCGGCAACAACGACAGATCCGGCGCCTGCTCATTTTCAAACATGGCCTGCTTTACAGCAGCCTTCTCTGTTACAAAAGAACTGATGATGCAGGTGACCAGTATCATCAGGATGGTCCCGTTCAGCACGTTCTCGTTCAGGAGTTCTATCCGGTAACCGATGAGCACGGCAGCCAAAGTAGCGGCAGCCTGTGCACTGCTAAGCCCAAAAATCAGTTGCCCTTCCGTTTTTGTGAACCCGAAAGCCTTTTCGGTTGCAAATGCCGCCAGCCACTTAGAAACGATGGCTGCTACAATCATGGCTCCAGCCACAATGAGCGCTTCAGGCCCCTCGAACAGCACACGCAGATCCACGAGCATGCCCACCCCAATCAGGAAGAAAGGGATAAACAGGGCATTGCCCACAAACTCAATGCGGTTCATGAGCGGTGAAGTGTGCGGAATAAGCGGGTTCAGCGCAAGCCCTGCAAGGAAGGCCCCGATGATAGGCTCTACACCTGCTATCTCGGCAAGGAAGGCAGCCAGGAACACCATGGCCAGCACGAAAATGTAATGCGCCACGCCATCTGTTTCATAGTTTTTAAAGAACCAACGCGTTATGCGCGGGAATACCCAGAGCACGATAAAAGAGAAAATGGCAAGCGAAATACCCAGCCTTATCCAGAACTGGCTGTTCAACTCACCTGAACTTGCGCCTGTTATAACGGCTAATACCAAGAGAGCGGCTGTATCGGTGATAATAGTACCCCCTACCGTTATGTTGACAGCCTTGTTTTTGGTGATGCCCAGGCGGCTGGCAATGGGGTAAGCCAGCAGCGTATGGGAAGCAAACATACTGGCCAGCAGGATAGAAGACATCAGGCCGAAACCCAGCAGGTAATAAGACATGACTGTCCCCAGTAGCATCGGAACCACAAAAGTGATGGCACCAAAGGCCATGCTCTTGTTCCTGTTCTTCTTAAAGTCGTTCATGTCGATCTCAAGGCCTGCCAGGAACATGATGTATAGCAGCCCTACGGTGCCAAAAAGCACAATGCCCTCATCGCGCATAAGTATATTAAAGCCATTAGGACCTACGGCAACACCGGCTAATATCAGTCCGATGATGCTCGGGATCTTAATCCTTTGCAGCACAACGGGTGCAAGCAGGATGATAAAGAGCACCAGGGAGAAAATCAGTACCGGGTCATGGATTGGAAAGTATCCTGGAAAAAGCTGCTCAAGATTGGTATTCATATTTTATAATATTTATATTCTAATGGAACCAATACAATTTTTTGGCGCTAATTCTCTTACCACCTAGCCTGATTTAAGTTTCTGGAAAAGAAGATTATAAACCAAAAAAAGCCTGTAGCTAGGTGCTACAGGCTTTTTTTAAGTATTAATACGTATAGGCTGTCCGTTAAAGCCCTTAAAGTATGCCATAAATTAAATAGTTTTATTATACAATTTATTTAGCTTATGAAAAGAGATTGCTCCTGCCCCGGCTTTTCATAAAGACTAAGAGATCAATAGGCAGGTGCTGCCGATATGCGTGGGTCTATTGAATTATCTATACCGCGCTGCTCCGGGTAAATTATCACGAAGTTATACCTATCAAAGTGCTTTGACAGTTGCTTCGGCACATTCGGTAAGTACGAATCGTAGGAAACACTGCCCTGACGGGCACTGACTATAACCAGCAGGTCGTCCACCACGATTTCGCGCCCTAAAATGAGAAAATCCTCCCAGTCTTCGAAGAGGTTAAACTTTACCGGCACACTTGCCTTTGCCTCTATAAACACCTGCTCAATACGCTTGCTGGTATGGTCTGTGGCATAGAAGGTGATGGGTGCGCTGGTTTGCTTGGCAATTGTTTTAACGGAGTGTACCCAATGCACAAAGCCCATTTCAAACTCTGCTCTTGGCGGCACCACTACCTTCATATTTTTTATGGTATTTACAGGCTGTATGAGCTTTGCCACAAAGATCATTTCGCCTGTCCGGCGTAGCAGGTTATCCAGTACTCCCCCAAAAATTTTGTCTTTAGCCGTTATCTTGGCGTTCCATCCAATTACCACTTCCGTGATCATGCGGTCTTTTATAGCCCTGATGATGCCGTTTGTCACGCTCAGGTCCACGCGCGTGAGCACTGCTACGTCTGTGGCGGTGGCGGCGGCATGGTGCTTCGCTTTCTCCAGCAGCTTATTGCTCTCAATCAGCTTTTCCTTGCTTTGCTGATCGTCTTTGATAACCATGAGCGGATAAATAGGCTCTACTGATTTTGGATTCTTCAACAGCACCGCCAGGTCAATAAGCTGCTCCAGCGTGTCGGCATTGGCAATAGGCACCAAAATGCGCTCCGGTATTTCTGACAGGTCCGGGGCCTGCTCGTTGTCTACAATCGCCTGCTTTACAGCAGCCTTCTCTGTTACCACAGAACTGATGATGCAGGTGACCAGTATCATCAGGATAGTCCCGTTCAGCACGTTCTCGTTCAGGAGCTCTATCCGGTAACCGATGAGCACGGCAGCCAAAGTAGCGGCAGCCTGTGCATTGCTGAGGCCGAACATCAGCTGCCCCTCTGTTTTAGTAAACCGGAAGGCTTTCTGCGAAATAAAAGCGGCCATCCATTTAGAAGAAGTTGCCACCACAATCATGGCACCTGCCACTATAAGCGCCTCAGGCCCCCGAAACAACACCCGCAGATCCACGAGCATACCCACTCCAATCAGAAAGAAAGGGATAAACAGGGCATTGCCCACAAACTCAATACGGTTCATGAGCGGTGAAGTGTGCGGAATAAGCGGGTTCAGCGCAAGCCCTGCAAGGAAGGCCCCGATGATAGGTTCTACGCCTGCTATCTCGGCAAGGAAGGCTGACAAAAACACCATGGCCAGCACGAAAATATAATGCGCTACGCCATCTGTTTCATAGTTCTTAAAGAACCAACGCGTTATGCGCGGGAATACCCAGAGCACGATAAAAGAGAAAATGGCAAGCGAAATACCTAGCCTTATCCAGAACTGGCTGTTCAACTCACCTGAACTTGCGCCTGTTATAACGGCTAATACCAAGAGAGCGGCTGTATCGGTGATAATAGTACCCCCTACCGTTATGTTGACAGCCTTGTTTTTGGTGATGCCCAGGCGGCTGGCGATGGGGTATGCCAGGAGCGTGTGCGAGGCAAACATACTGGCCAGCAGTATAGACGACATCAGGCCAAATTCCAGCAAGTAATAAGATACAGCGGTACCCAGTACCATGGGTATAGAAAAGGTAAGGGCCCCGAAAATCATGCTCTTGTTCCTGTTCTTCTTAAAATCGTTCATGTCGATCTCAAGCCCTGCCAGGAACATGATATAGAGCAGCCCTACTGTACCGAACAAGATGATGCCCTGGTCGCGCAATAGGATGTTGAAGCCATTGGGGCCTACAGCAACACCAGCTAATATTAATCCGATGATACTTGGGATCTTGATCCGGTTTAGGATGACGGGTGCCAGTAGAATAATGAAAAGCACCAGGGAGAAAATCAGTACCGGGTCATGAACAGGAAAATATTGCGGAAAGAAGTTTTGTAAGTTTATATCCATGTTTTGGGTTTGCTGAAAATTTGCCAAACCCCTAAGATACGTAATTTTTACTTAAGGCTTTGCCAGGTTCCTTTACAGCCTGGCCACTTGTAGGTTTTTTCAAAGAATATGCTGTTATAAATAAAAAGCCCGTGACAAGGTGCCACAGGCTCTTTATTTATGTATAAATGTTCTTATGCTTAAGCTAACTTCTCTAAAATGCTTTTGAAGTTAACGGCTTTGTCAATGTAGTTTCGCAGCTCACTGATTGGCATACGCACCTGCTCGCGGCTGTCGCGGTCACGAACAGTCACGGTGTCGTCCTCCAGCGTCTGGTGGTCGATGGCGATACAGAACGGCGTACCTATCAGGTCCTGGCGGGTATAGCGCTTACCAATGCTGTCGCGCTCTTCGTATATCATGTTGAAGTCATACTTCAACGCATCAAATACCTCGGATGCTTTCTCCGGCAAACCGTCTTTCTTTGTAAGTGGCAGGATAGCTGCTTTTACAGGAGCCAGTGCCGGGTGCAGTTTCAGGAACGTGCGGGACTTGGTGCTATCGCCTTCGGTAATATCCTCTTCCTGGTACGCATTGCACAGCGTCATCAGGAACAGGCGGTCTGCACCGGCAGATGTTTCGATCACGTAGGGCACGTAATTGCCGTACGGCTTGCCTTCCTCATTCAAATCGTTGTCGAAGTACTGCATTTTCTTGCGGCTCAGTTCCTGGTGCTGCGTCAGGTCAAAGTCGGTGCGCGAGTGGATACCCTCTATCTCTTTGAAGCCGAACGGGAATTTGAACTCGATGTCCACGGCAGCGTTCGCGTAGTGGGCCAGTTTGTCGTGGTCGTGGTAGCGCAGGTTCTCTGCTGGTATGCCGATGGCCTCGTGCCACTTCTTACGCGTCTCTTTCCACTGCTCGTACCATTCCATCTCAGTGCCAGGGCGCACAAAGAACTGCATCTCCATCTGCTCAAACTCGCGCATACGGAAGATGAACTGGCGGGCCACAATCTCGTTACGGAAGGCTTTACCGATTTGTGCAATACCGAAAGGTATCTTCATACGGCCTGTCTTCTGCACGTTTAGGAAGTTTACGAAAATACCCTGCGCTGTTTCAGGACGCAGGTAAATCGTACTTGACTCTTCCGCCACAGAACCAACCTGTGTCGAGAACATCAGGTTAAACTGGCGTACTTCTGTCCAGTTGGCCGTGCCGGAAACCGGGCACTTGATATCTTCACGGATAATCAGTTCACGCACGCCATCCAGATCTTCCGCCTCCAGCAGCTTGCCCATTTCGGCTGTCAGCACTTTGCCTCTTTCCGGATCACCGGCGTTTTCGTACTCCGCTGCCTTCTCCTCTATCAGCACATCGGCACGGTAACGCTTCTTCGAGTCTTTGTTGTCGATCATCGGGTCGTTGAAGCTGTCGATGTGGCCGGAGGCTTTCCAGGTAAGGGGGTGCATGAAAATGGCCGCATCCAGACCAACCACATTCTGGTTCAGTTGCGTCATGCATTTCCACCACAAGCTCTTGATGTTGTTTTTCAGCTCCACGCCCATCTGGCCGTAGTCATACACGGCTTGCAGGCCATCATAAATCTCGCTCGAAGGGAATATAAAGCCATACTCCTTCGCGTGTGAGATAATATCTTTTAACTGTGCGTTTTCTACTGGGTTTTTCTCTTGTGTTGCCATGGCGCAAAGATAGCTTTTTAGCTTTTGATAATGCCACAGATGGTTTACACTTTTTCATGATGATGCCTTATCTGTGCAGATCTTGCCCCTGCACCTGCTTTTGCTTTGTGCCTCAGAGGCTTTCAGGGCCTGTTTAAGCCTTGTGTTAACAATTTCTTAACATAGGCCTTCCCTCCCTCTCTTCATTTTGAAGTAACTTGCGGCGTTTAATAATTCTCACCAAGTTTTTAAAAGATGGCTAAAACAAAAAAAGGGAAAAAGCATGTTGCTCCTATTAAGCCGTACAAATTCAGAAGGCGGTATAGCCAACTCGACATCTACATCCGCAAGGAGAAGAACTTCCTTTACTTTATTGCTTTTTCGCTTATCCTGGCCGGTTTAGTTTATCCGTACGCCTCTATTGCCATGTGGGTGGGCTTTGCCTTTGCCGGCTACTCTGCCATCGCCAACGACAGTATCCAGACCATCGGAACGTTCATCGTATCAAACGAAGACAAGAAATGGTACTGGCAGTGGCTGTTTATGGGCACTATCTTCTTAGGCACCGTTTTCTACAGCTGGTATGTCTTTAATGGGGATGTGACGTACCAACGCCTCTCTTCGAAGGGCTTTGACCAGACCATCGACAACTTTGTTTACCTGCAGTTGGCTGCTCCGATTGTGCTGTTGCTACTTACCCGCTTCCGTATTCCGGTGTCTACCACTTTCATGCTGTTAAGTGTGTTTACCGTGAGTTCCGGCGCCATCATCAGTATGGTTAGTAAGAGTTTGATGGGCTATGTAGCGGCCTTTGTAGCGGCGTTTATCATTTACATCGTGATGACGAATGTCATCAAAAAAATGGTGAAGGGTGAGGCCCATGGCTCCTGGGTCATTGCGCAATGGGTCATCAGTGGTTTCCTGTGGCACACGTGGCTCGCGCAGGATCTGGCCAACGTAGCTGTTTACCTGCCCCGTCAGTTAAGTGTTTGGGAGTTTGCCGCTTTTGCTGGTTTTATTTTCCTGGGCCTGGGATTTATGTTCTTCAGGCGTGGTGAGCGCATTCAGAATATCATCAACGAGAAATCTGATGTGCGCGACGTGCGCAGTGCGACCATCATCGATCTGATTTATTCTATTATCCTGTACTATTTCAAAGAAGTAAATAATATCCCGATGAGTACAACCTGGGTCTTCGTGGGGCTGCTGGCCGGACGCGAATTGGGGATGCGCCTGCGCAACCAGGACAGTTCCGCGAAGCTGGGAAGGACCTTTAGCCTGATTGGTAAAGATATTCTCTCTGTTACCATTGGTTTAGTTATCTCCGTTATACTAGCCATAGCTATCAACCCTGTTATTCAGCAGGAGCTCGTGAATTTCTTCTTTGAATAGGCGGTATTCTCTGTAGCAAAAGAAAAGGCCTGGTTCACGCCAGGCCTTTTCTTTTGCCCTTCCTTTTGCAGTGTCTCTCCTGTGGAGTACTTCGCCTTCTCATCCCCGGCTGAAGTTCAGGATATGGCTTACTGTACCTGCTTGAGCCACTTTTTGATTACTTTTCCACTGTAGGCTTAGCTTGTTTTCCACCCGTTCCACCTCCTGCTATTTTCGTCCTCCTGCCGTGGCTGTAGGGTTGTCCATAAAAAAAGCCCCGGCAGGATGTGCTGCCGGGGCTTTCTGAATATGCTTATATCAGGCTATTTTTCTGGCCAGACTACTTCCAGGTTGTCATTGATGAATACCCCAAAGTTGATGGCTATTAATTGGTCTTCGTCGAAGTACAGGTCTATCATTTCTTTTTCAAAAGAAATACGGGTTTCGCCTGTCTCTGCTTCTTCCTCTTCAGGACCGGTGATGTCGTTATCTGCAAAGAGTTGCATAACCTGTTCTTTGCTCATCTCAAACACGCGCTCGCCCCAAATCTGCACTTCACGGTTTGCCGTCTCGATACAGCTTAAGCGGTAGTCGTCTTCTTTGTCGAAGTACAAGGAGTAGCCTTCTTCCCAGTAGTTCCAGGCCTGATGCTCGAACTCATCTTCTTCATCAGACTCTTCTACTTCTTCCGGCTCGCCAATCAGCTCTTCTACTTCTTCCATTGTCAGGCCAAACTTGATCTTGCCAAGCCCTTTGCCTAACCTGATGTCTTTGTTGATCATTGTCAATTTAAGTTTATATGTGCAAAGATACGCGAATTACTTTTTTAAAGGTTTATCTTTTTTTACAGAATTTTCCTGTGGTGGCTCTTCATACGTAGTTCTAAAGTGCTGGCTCATTAGCTGATACCTTTCGTTCTGCTTTGCCTGGTCCCATTTCTCTTTGAATACTGCCGCTGATGCCGCTTTTACCGGATCCGGCTCCTGCGGCAATTGCTGTCTGCCGTGTGCTCCGCTCTGTCCTTTTTTATCTTCTGGAACAGGCCCGTCGTACTTCTTGCCCGACTTATGGTTGGCGTAGCGCCGGCTGCGCGTATAGCCCATTTGCAGAAACTTTCGTGCCATGTCGGCCCCTACAAAATCATCCTGCTGCAGATACGCTTCAAACAATTGATATATCTTTTCAGATGATTCCTTTGCTATCTCAGGTGTTCTGAAGCGCCAGTGCGGGAGAATTTCCGACTTGTAAGGCTCTACCAACAGCACGCCCTGCTCTCCTTTGCCAATGCGGTACAGCTCCGGCCTTTCCCTAAAGTTGATACTGGCAAAATCAAGGTCGTAATTAAAACCTTTTCTCGTTTTCGCTGCTGCTGTCGACATAGGATGTTGCCTGCAATGGTACCGTTTGGTGTATCGGGTACTGTTCCGGGTATATGATGATGAAACTGTTCTCCTTGTAGTTTTTAGACAGCACCCTTGGCACCACGTCTAAATCGTTGTTATAGGATATGGTTTCCTTACGGGCTGATACCACCACCACCATATCATCGGCGTTCAGCTCGTATGTCATGTCTGTGAACTCCTTGAAGCTTGTGTAAGGTGCATACGTGGCGTCTACTGAGGGCTTGGAGCTTGTTACTGCCTCCTTAATCTTGTTCTGCGCCCTCTTCCTTGACCTGAACACCAGCTTTGCCCCTAACTGCTGCGACAGAAGCTTGACTGCGCGTATCCATCTATAAAAGCCCCGCTCTACTTCTGCATTGTTCGGGACAATCACCACAATGCGCTCTATTGTGTTCAGCGGCTGAATGATTTTACACACCAGAATCATTTCTTCGGTATTCTGAAGCAGGTTGTCTAGTATGGTTCCGAATATCCTGTCCCTGGTTGTTATCTTCCCGTTCCACCCTAACACAACCTCTGTGATCATGAGCTCCTTTATGGCCCTTAGTATACCACTTGCTATGTTGATGTCTATTTTCGAAACCAGCTGCACGTCGTTGTCTGTGGCGGCGGCATGTTTAATGGCTTCCTGCAGCATTTTGTTTTTGCGGTAGATTTCCTCCCCGGCATGCTCGTTGTCTATTACCACAGCCAGCGGATAAATAGGCTCATGGTATTCCGGGTTTTTCAGCATGATAGAAAGGTCTATCAGCTTCTCGATATTTGTGGGGTTGGCAATCGGCACCAGTATCCGGTCTGGCTTGTCACTCAGGTCCGGCTTTCTCCTGCTTTCCATAATAGCCAGCTTCCTTCCTGCTTTCTCTGTTATAAACGAGCTTACTAGGCAAGTTACCAGTATCAGTACTATGGTGCCATTGAGGGCGTCCTCGTTAATGATACCAAGATCAAAGCCTACCAGCACTACAGCCAGTGTGGCAGCCGCGTGTGCACTACTCAAACCAAAGATCAGGTTGCGCTGCAATATGGAGTAGTTGAATACCTTCTGAGTGACAAACGCTGCGATGTATTTTGTGACAATGGCAATCACTACGATGGTTCCGGCAATGATGAGCGCCTCCGGCCCCCTAAACAAAACACTCAGGTCAACGAGCATGCCCACGCTTATCAGGAAAAACGGGATAAAGATATTGTTCCCCACAAACTCTATCCTGTTCATCAAGGCTGAAGTGTGCGGGATTAACTGGTTTAGTGCCAGGCCCGCCAGAAACGCCCCTATAATGGCTTCTACTCCTGCCAGCTCTGCCAATACTGCCGCTGCAAACACTACGGTCAGCACAAATATAAACTGTGCCCCCTTCTCGCTCTCAACCTGCTTGAAAAACCATTTAGCTATGCGCGGAAACACAAAAGCTACGATGGCTACAAAGATGCTCATCGACACGGCCAGCTGAATCCAGTACATCGCATCAAGGTCTCCCTGCGTCGATCCGGAAACGATAGCCAGTACCAGTAACACGGCAGTATCTGTTACTATTGTACCTCCTATCGTTATGGTTACTGCTTCATTTTTACTTAACCCCAGCCTGCTGGCTATGGGGTATGCGATGAGCGTATGGGAGGAGAACATACTCGACAGCAGCACAGCCGACAAGAAATTATACTCCATTATATAATGGAATACCAGCGTACCCACGGTTATCGGTATAAAGAACGTGAACATGCCGAATATCACACTTCTCTTCCTGCTCTTCTTGAAGTCTATCATGTCTATTTCGAGCCCTGCCAGAAACATGATGTACAGTATGCCTACAGTTCCAAACAAGACAATGCTGGCATCCCGCTGTAGTATGTTCAATCCGTTCGGGCCTACTATCACACCCGCCAGAATCATCCCTACTATGCCCGGCACTTTTATCCTGTTCAGGATAATTGGTGCTACTAATATGATTAGCAGCACCAGCGTGAATATGAGTACTGGGTCTTTGAAGGGTAATGTGAGATCTATATTAAGAAGCATACTTGTTTTTCTTTCTTTGGCGTATCTGCCTTAAATATACCGTTTTTTTCTCTTGTATAGTTTTCGTGTTACGCTTCAGCTCCCTTACACAGAGTCTTTTTTCACCTTTCCACAACTCTTAACACCTAATAACTTTTATAAAATGTTTTATCTTAAATATCTTTCTTTCATTATAAGGTGTGTTTATAAGTGGACAACTTTACTCAATTATGTTTACTGCCTATAACTTGTTTACAGTTCTCTTCCTTTTCACCAGCACCTGTTCAGATCTGTGGATTTTATATTTTTCTGTTTCAGTTGTTTAGCCTGCTTATCCACTTTCTCCTCTTTTTTGTGTATTTCTTTTTACACACTAAACAAATACGTGGAAAGTGTACGATTACACAGTGACTTGTACACCTTAATCCACTTTTTGGTCCTTACACACCTGTGTTTTCACCCTTACACTTTGGGGTGTGTAAGTTGTCCTGCGGTTTACCCACGTTTATCCACACATATTCCACCCCTTCTGTGGATTACTCTTTTTTGTTTCTTCTTCTAGTTTTCTCTTGTCAGGAAGGCTCATTATTGTACGCCTATTTTTGAAACTGTGCGTGTGTACTATTATTATACAGGTGTAAATTATCGGAGAGATTACACCTGCACTTCAGATCATCGTGCTGTGTAAGTAGCAGACTTCGTACACTTACACTTTTTATTTCTAAACTTAGATAAGGCTGAACTATGGGTTAGTTGATCTGCGGGGTGTCAGTTATAGAGGAAGCAGGAGTAGATGAGTTGTTAGAATGGTATAGCAGTAGCCGCATTCAAAACATATCCAGGAGCAACCTGAAATCTTGTTTTTGCCTCCTGCCATTAAGTGGTTAAGTTCAGAATTTGATAGCAGATGATGACGGAGGTGCAGTTGCAGATGGGGTATGCCAATACGAACAATGGTGATGCAACTGGCAACTTTTATGTTTCGATTTGCTTACCGGTAAGTGTTGCTGCAGTTGGTATAGTCAGAGTAAAATGGCTACAGAAAATTTGCGGTAGAATGACTGTAGCCTCAGGAGTCAAAAGTAATTTAAGCCCGTCGCTGAAGGAATGAAAGGAGGGAAGAGTTGAAAGTAATTGTGCTATTGTAGCTTCTTTTTATTTCATTATCATCCGGTGCCATAAAAAAAAGGGAGACCGTTTGGCCTCCCTTTCTTATCAAATTTAAGTTTTTTAAAATTCTAATAGTATGTCTTCTCTTTCCCAATTGGCGCGGATATCTACGGCATCAGGTAAGACATATACTTTTTCCGGTTCCCTTTCAAAATTAGGATCTCCCTTTTCCCAAATTCCGTTGTTATTCTCGTCTACCAGTACCCTTAGTCTGTAAGCGCCTGGTTCGAGATTTCGAAATCGGAAGCTCTTACTATCCCGGATTTCCTCCACAACTTTATACTCGCTGTTAAGCAGCTGTATGATAAAGGAAGAATAATCAGTAACGGCTGTTCCACTTAATATACCTGTACCACGCGCCTCTGCGATGGTAATGTTTAGAGGCTGGAAGCTTAAAGAATCTCCTGTTAAGGGTATGATAGCAGTACTGTCTAACACCACGGCTACCTGTTTGATGCGTTCATTAATTTCTGGTAAAGTAAAGCTGACTTCAGTGTTTGTTCTGTCAAGACTCACCTGCTCCCGTGTCAGTTGGTGCAGCACCGTTGTGTCTGCCATCAACGTGATAGGGGTGTCGCCGGTAATGCGTACAGGGGTCTCTACTTCCAGTGTTACCTGTTGGCCAACTCTGAAGCTACTTTTTGGTTTGCCGTTGATAACTTTTAATTGTGCGCCTCTTACACGCTGTGCTCTTCTGCCTTCAAAAGCTATTACAATTGTATCTATGGCTATATTACCGGAAGAATCAACAGCCGTCAGCACTGTTTGTCCACCATCAAATTCTGGAGTTTTAAACACTTCTACTGCTTTTCCATCGGCGCCAATTCTATGCACCAGGCTGTCTGTACCAGCTGCAACCGGACTTGCGGTGAAGCTTTGGATACCTTCGTTATAGTTGGCTATAAAACGGTCAGTGTATCTTTCCCGCTGAAGTAGAATCGGCTTCTTTGTATCAAAGCGAACAGTCTGCAGGTTGATAGAATCTGTGCCGGGCATTATCCGGAGGGGGGCAGGCAGGTAAGCGATCTTCTCTTCTTCTGTATCGTAAAAAGTGTTGTTGTTTTTATCTACTAAAGCATACACCCGATAATTGCCTTCCTTTATATTTTCAATCTCATAATTGCCTGCATCATCTGTTGTGGTTAAATAGTAGGGCCTGTTCTTCCGGATACTCAGCGTATCCTCTGCCTGGTACAAAGCCACTACAGCGCCCTTCTCCGGCGTCTGCTTAAGCAGGTCCACTACTTTACCACTTACACTGCTGGAGTCAATAAATGAGCCGGTGCTAAAAGCTAATTTAAGGTTCTGAGCCTTGTTTTGCTCTGTTATATCCACAATGCCTTCTCTGAAGTTGAAGGTAAAGGTGGTGCTATCCTGTAGCTGGTTCTCAAACTCCAGCGTCATTACATTGCGGTTGCTTTTAACCTGGTATTTGTTGTTGATGTTTGGCGTTACCAGCAATTCCTTCGTCAGGTTTTTTTGCTGCACTTCTTCATCAAAAACCAATTCAATTGTTTTTGTATTTACATTCAGCTGCTGGTCTCTCGGGTTACTTTCAATTAGTGTTGGCGATTCAAGATCTTTCGGGCCTCCTTCGGGTGCGCTCATGGTGGCGCAGGAGGCCAAACCTGCTACCATGCCTGATAAAATAAGTGCTGTCTTTAATTTCATTTGGGTGTTTTGTCTCAAATCAAAATAGGCAAACTCTCGCTTGCCTATCCAGATATCACACGTTATATAATGTGTTTTATTTTCTTTTAGCTACAAAAATTAAGCTTGAATAATCGTTTCCGTTCTTTTCAGCATAGCTGTTCGATTTGTAGCCATTCAGCACGCTGCTGATCATTTTATTTTTGCCTTCCTTGTGCTTTTCGCTGAGCATGCTCACGTAGTAGGCGTCAAACTTCATCGGCAGCACTTCCGCCAGTACCATCTTATGCTTTTTCAGGAAGCGCTTCATCGTGGGCTGCGTGAAATGGTACAGGTGGCGCGGCACGTCATAGGCTGCCCAATCGGCCTTGTACTCCTTTGCATCATGTGAGTCGGCGTTGGGTACGGCTATAATTAAGGTGCCGTCTTCCTGCAGGCTTTCCAGCAGCTGGCTGATGGTTTCGTTGAGGGTATGGATATGCTCCAGCACGTGCCAGAGCGTTATTACCTCGAACTTTTCCCCTTGTATATCCTGCAGGCTCTTTGCAATCAGTTCACCTGTTTCTGTTGCTGCCGCCTCTCTTGCCCTGTCGTTCGGCTCTACTCCTCTTACTTCCCAGCCGTCTTTTTTGCAGGCGCTCAGGAACACTCCTGTACCGCAGCCATAATCCAGAACGCTTCCTTTTGCAGGCGAATGCCTGTTGATAAGCTCTACCTTTTGCTTGGTGGTAATAGAGCGCACCACATGGTACGCTCTGTTGATAATTCCACTTTTTGTGTTGCTGTGGGAGATATATTCCTCTGATTCATAGTACTGGCCTATGCTTTCAGTATCGGGTCTTGGATTTGTGAATTTGAAAGAACAGTTCTCACATTCCACAATAACGAAGCTCTCCTTTGATACAGCGTTGTCTGTTACTACTAAAAAATTTTTAAATTCTTCCTTGCCGCAGATCGGGCATTGTTCCAGTCTTTCGTAGCTCATTTATTTACCCAGGTATACCATTAGTACTGAAATGTCAGCTGGCGTAACGCCACTGATTCTGGAGGCTTGCCCGATTGTCTCCGGGTTTACCTTCAGCAGTTTTTCTTTTGCCTCAGCTGATAAGGCAGGTATGTTACGGTAATCTATTCTCTCTTTGATGATGTAGTTTTCAAGTTCGCTCATTTTGGCGGCCATGCTATACTCTTTCTCAATATAGCTCTCATACTTTACCTGTATGCCTGCCTGCTCCACGCTGTCTTCTCTGAACTTGCTCAAGTATTCTGCCACCGATGGTACTGCCGCTGCGATGTGCTCTATCTCTACATTCGGACGCTTAATGAGCTGACCGGCTCGCTGCTTTTCTGTGATGGGAGCCGAGCCTAAACTTTCCAGCATCATGTTGATATCTCCCGGCTCGATCGGCTTATTATTTAAGTAAGCGATGATTTCACCTGTTTCCTCGATCTTCTTATCCACAGCTTTTTTACGAGATTCATCCGCTAAGCCTAGCTCATAGCCAAGCTTCGTTAAACGGATATCAGCGTTATCCTGGCGCAGCAGGATGCGGTGCTCAGCACGTGAGGTGAACATGCGGTAAGGCTCATTGGTGCCTTTGTTTACCAGGTCATCAATCAACACTCCGATATAAGCTTCTGAACGTTTCAGCACGAATGGCGCTTTTTCGTTTATCTTGTTATGGGCATTTATACCCGCCATTAATCCCTGGCATGCGGCCTCTTCGTAACCGGTGGTTCCATTTATCTGGCCGGCAAAGTACAGGTTCTCTACCAGCTTTGTTTCCAGCGTCAGGTTAAGCTGCGTTGGCGGGAAAAAATCGTACTCGATGGCATAGCCAGGGCGGAACATTTTAGCGTTCTCAAATCCTTCAATTTTGCGCAGAGCTTTTAGCTGCACATCTTCCGGCAGGGAACTGGAGAATCCATTCACGTATACTTCCACTGTGCTCCATCCCTCTGGTTCAACAAAAATCTGGTGACGGTCGCGGTCTGCAAAGCGATTGATTTTATCTTCAATGGATGGGCAATAGCGCGGTCCCAATCCCTGGATACGGCCCTGGAACATTGGCGATTTCTCAAATCCCGTTTTCAGAATTTCGTGTACCTCTGGATTGGTGTAGGTGATATAGCAGCTGCGTTGTTGTGGCAGTGGCTCTGTGTTGGTATAAGAAAACTTTGATGGCTTCTCGTCTCCGAACTGCTCTTCCATTCTGCTGTAGTCTAGTGAGCGGCCATCTACACGCGGAGGTGTACCGGTCTTCATGCGGCCAGCTTCAAAGCCAAGTTCAACGAGTTGCTCGGTAATGCCTTTGGCCGATTTTTCAGCGGCACGCCCCCCTCCTAGTTGCTTTTCTCCGATGTGGATAATACCATTCAAAAACGTGCCATTGGTTAATACAACGGCCTTTCCACGTATAGTTATCCCCAGGCTTGTGCGCACACCGGCTGCTCTACCATCTTCTACTTCTATGCCTGTTATCATCTCTTGCCAGAAGTCGATGTTCTCTGTTTGCTCCAGAGACAAACGCCAGGCTTCTGCAAAACGCATGCGGTCACTTTGCGCGCGCGGGCTCCACATGGCCGGGCCTTTTGATTTGTTAAGCATGCGAAACTGGATCATGGTCTGGTCGGTGATGATACCGCTCATACCACCCAGTGCATCCACCTCGCGAACAATCTGGCCTTTGGCCACACCGCCCATGGCAGGGTTACAAGACATTTGTGCAATGGTGTTCATGTTCATAGTTGCTAACAGCACCTTTGAACCCATCTTGGCTGCAGCGGCAGCGGCTTCGCAGCCTGCGTGCCCAGCGCCAACAACAATGATATCGTATTCTGGAAACATGTATTCTGATTTTTAGGGATGTTTCACGTGAAACATCTGCAGGAGGTTGGTAATTCCTTTTTGCGATTAAAATTTACGCAAAGATAAGGAAGAATCTTCTTGTTTGCGCATAAGTCCTTCTTCCTCTTCAGTCTTATCTCTGAAGCCAAGCAGGTGAAGTACGCCGTGAATGATGACCCGGTGAAGTTCATCATCAAAAGAAATGCCTAACTCAACGGAGTTGTCGCGCACCCGGTCTACGCTTATAAAAATATCACCTTCAATAATGCCCTCTTCGTCGGCATTATTGAAGGTGATGATGTCTGTGAGGGTATCGTGATCAAGGTACTCCACGTTAATCTGGTGGAGGTAATCATCGGAGCAGAAAACGTAGGTGAGGCTACTTAGCTCTTGTCCGTGTTGCTCTATTACTGTTGCGATCCATTCCGAAACCTGGTCTGGGTTTTTTAGCTCAAAATCAATATCCTCGCTAAAAAACTCAATTGGATGTTCCATTCTCTGATGGTATTACATTAAATATCAGCTGTACCTTTTTGCCATTATCAGCAAAGTTTACCTCATCGCAGAGGTTGCGCATTAAGAAGATACCGCGGCCTCCAGGACTTTCAAGGTTCTCGGGAGCTGTAGGATCCGGCAGGTTCTCGTAATCGAAGCCAGGACCTTCATCCTCCACCTCAAAAAACAGTTTATTATCCTCTACCTGTAACGTCAGGTATACGTTTTTGTCTTTGTCAAACTTGTTCCCGTGCCGGATAGCGTTATTTACAGATTCCGTAACAGCAACCATGATGTTGCCATAGATGTCATCTTCAAACTCAAATTCATCTCTTGAGTTGTCAATAAAGCTTTCAATTACTCTGATGTTCTCGATTAGGGAAGGAATCTGAATTTTAACCTGATTCATATTAATCGTTAAGTGTAAATTAGGTGCGTTTATTTACTAATGCTTTGAAAATACTCGTTAACCTTCTGCTTATAATAAGGTGAAAGTGCAGGTGGTATTGTTTTTAGCAGTTCTGTCTGCTTCTCTTTTGCCTTGAAATACTTCTCAAATGATGGCGGCACTTTTCGGTCAGTTTCCTGTGCCGTTTTTGCCTCGCGTTTATTGTCCAATTCCCGCTCCTTTGCCGACTTCTCTGCTTCCAGTAAACGGGTCAGTATTTCCCGCTGTCGCATGATGGTTTGTTCGGTCAAACGTTTATTAACGAGATCAGTCTCGCTTTGTTCCATCATCTTACTTATATTTCCCAGGTCGCCGTTTTGGCCCTTTTCACCGGGTTTTTGGCCTTGCTTCTCTAATTCTTTCAGCGCATTACGGAGAGCCTCCTGCTCAGCAGCCAATTTAGCTAATTCTTCAGAAAGTGCCTTACCCGATTTGCCTCCTTTTTTCAGATCTTCCATTTTTTTGTTCAATTGCTGCTGCATTTCTCCCATATCACCTGGCTTGGGCTTATTTCCTTTTTGCTGGCCAGCCATATTGCCCATCTGCTGCATGGCCTGTTGCATCTGCTTCATGGCATCGTTCAGCATCAGCGCCAGGTTGTTCATGCTCGTCATAGCCAACTGCTGTTGCACATTGCCCTTGCCCACATTTCGGTCGCGAAGCTCCTTCATGCTGTTGTCCATGCTCTCGTTCATGGCGGTTACTTCACGCGTTACGAAAGACTCAATTTGAAATACTTTCTTGGCTAAGGCATAAAGGCTGTCCTCTATTACCTGTGCATTGTCGCGGAGGCTGAGCTGCTGCTGTGAGAGGGTAATAAAGCGCGGGTCAGACTGGTTCACGCCCCGGAACTGCTTCATCAGGTCCTCCTGGTCGAAGGACAGTTTTATCAGGTTCTCGAGGATGTCGCGGAGGTTGTCCAGGTTCTGCTCCATGCCTTCCATGCTCATGCTGTTGCTCATCTGCTCCATCTGCTTGGCCATCTGCTCCATCTTCTCCCCTGCTTTCTTCTGTGACTCAGAGGCTTTTTTGTTCTCCTGCTTCTGTAGTTGCTCCTGTCCCTGCTGCATGTCCTGCTCAATGCTTTCCTGATCCTGTTCCTGCTGCTCCTCGTTCATCTGGTTGGGGTGCTCCATCTTATCATTAAGCTCTTTCAGGTCCTTCATTTGCTCCTTCACATCCTCAAACTCTTCCTGCAGCTCTTTTTGCTCTTCCTGCAGCTGTTGGTTGTCTTCCTGCTGCTGTTCCGTTTTGTCAGCTAATTGCTCCTGCTCTTTGGCCATCTCCTCCAACTTATCCGTGATGTTGTCAAGCTTCTGCTCAAACTGAAGTTGTTTGAACAGCTCTAACGCCCGCTCCAACTCGCGCTCGAGGTTGCGTTCCTTGTTATCCATCTTGCTGAGGAGCTTCTGCAATTCGGTGTCGTTTGGCTGTTGTTGTTGCAGCAGCTTTTCCAGTTCTTCGTAGAGCTTCTTCGTTTCAGGGTCCAGCAGGTCGTTCATGAGCTTCTGCAGTTCCTGTGCTTTCTCCGCTAGTTGCTTATCCGGCTCGTTGAGCATGTTCTGCTTTTTGTTGAGCTGGTCGAACAGTTCTTTCATAGAGGAGATATCCTGCTCCAGTTGCTTTTTCTTCTCCATCAGTTCCTCCAGCTGCTTTTTATCCTGCCAGTTCAGGTCACGCTTGGTCTTCATCTTCTCCTCCGACTTTGCTAGCTCCTGCTTTAGCTGGGTTGCCTTGTTCAATGTTTTGCTCATCTGGCTGGCCACCGACTGTGAGTTGTTATCAAGTTCCTTCTGGAGTTCGCGCTTATCCGGCATTCTCAGTTCAAAGGTGCGGGTGCGGGCGCTCTTAGGGCCATGGATGCCATCATTGTCCCATACCTGCACAAAGTACTCCAGCTTGTCACCCGGCTGCAGGTTGAGCGCAGCTGTGTTCCACTGGTGATAATACGTCTGGCTGAGCTGCTGCGTACTGAGCGGCAGTGCCTGGCTCTTATACTTTGCCTCTGAGTTTTTATCGTTGTTAACGCGGTAGAACAAGGCAAGGCGCGTCAGGCCATAGTCATCCGACACATCGCCGCCCAAAATAGTGTAAGTATACAGCGCCGTGTCCTGGTACTGCTCTATGCTTATTTGCGGGTTGCGGTCCGGAATGGTGGTGATCTGGTAATTGATCTGTTCCTTGTTGCTGCTGTGCTTGTTCTTCAGCTTAATGCTGTAGTTCTGGCTTTGGTTGAACTGCTTGCTGGTGCTAAAGCTGCTGCCATCTTTCCCGGCGGTCAGGGTTTCTTCAGGAGCTTCAAAGGCTAAATTGATGTTATCAGTTTCGGTGGCAGAGAAGTTCCATGTAACGGTGCTGCCTTCGGGTACGTTGGCATTGCCGGTGTTCTGTACCTCCTCCGGCTTCCGCTTCAGGTAGTCCGGGTACTGCACCACCATTCTGAAGTCTTTCAGATTTGGCCTGGAGAGCAGTTGTAAGGTATAGTCATTCGACATAAAGCCGGAGCCTTCCAGTTGAAACTCCACCGGCTTCTGCATCTGCTTAAAAGTGTAGGTGTAGGTGCCGTCAGCTTTGGTATTCAGCTTTTGGCGGCGGCCGTTGTAATTGATGAAGACTTCACTCGGTACGGCTTTGCCCTCTACATCCACCTTCAGCTCAAAGTCCTCCCCCCGGAAAGTTTGCAGCTGATCGTTCTGTACTACAAATCTAAAAGGTGCCAGGGGCTCGTAATGCCTTTTGTAGTTGATGATGCGCTCTGTGCCCTGCACAAAAATAGTAGGATATACCATTGCGATGAGCAAGGCAATAAGTGCGGGTAAGGCCACATACTTCAGCAATGGCCTGTTTTCGCGGTATGTAACGGCATCTTTGAAACGGAAAGAGCCCATCTGGCCGGTGCGCTGCGCGATACTGGCTGCTATCAGTTCGTTGGTGCGGTCCAGGTTCTGTAGCTGGATGGCGTTTAGAAGTTTATCCTTTATCTCCGGGTAATGGGTACCTACCTGCTGCGCGGCCTGTTCGTCGGTGAGTACTTTCTTAAGTTTGGCCAGTGCCGACATGGGTAGTGCGATCCACCGCACAAACACATAGATAACAAAGGCTACAAAAGAGAATAGCAGAAAACCGCGTACCAGCTGCGGGAAGTAAAACATATACTCCAGCAGGCTATATACTATATATATAGACAACAGGAGCCCAACCGCGAAAATGCTACCCCGCAAAAGCATGTTAAGGTAGAATTTCTGCTTGAACTCCTGCAGCTGATGCAGCAACTGATCGAGTGCATCTTTTTCTTTCATGTCGTTTCTCCTTATGGTTTTATCACATGGCGGCTATAGTGGTAAGTTAACTAAATACTGCTAAAGTATTGCTGTTAAGTACGAAATGTATTGCAATAAGCCACTAAAGTATAAACTCTGATTGCCTCTACTTTAGTATGTTTTTCTTAGTGCAGTTCCAGTAGTACCGGGCAATGGTCTGAATGCTTCGCTTCGGTCAGGATAGCGGCGCGCTTCAGCCTATCACGCAGGTTTTCAGTAACCATGTTATAATCAATACGCCAACCAAGATTTTTGTTGCGTGCGCCGGCACGATAACTCCACCATGTGTAGTTGTGTGGCTCCGGATTGAAGTGCCGGAACGAGTCAATAAAGCCGCTGTCGATAAACTGACCTATCCAAGTACGCTCCTCCGGCAAAAAGCCTGAGCTGTTTGCATTCGACTTTGGATTATGAATATCAATCGCCTGATGGCAAATGTTATAGTCGCCGCTAATAATCAAACCGGGCAGTTGGTGCTTCAGTTCATTTATATACCCGTTAAAATCATCGAGCCATTTGAACTTGAATCCCTGGCGCTCGTCACCGCTGGAGCCGGAAGGCATATACACGCTCATCACCGACACATCTTCGAAATCAGCGCGCAGTACCCGGCCCTCTACATCATAACACTCCATGCCGCAGCCCACTTCCACGTGCTTCGGTTTTTCTTTAGACAAAATAGCCACACCGCTGTAGCCTTTCTTTACTGCCGGGTGCAGGTACACGTGGTAACCCATCTGCTCAAAAAACTCCTTGTCGAATTTAGACTCGTCGGCTTTAATCTCCTGCAGGCACAGCACATCCGGGTTTGCAGCCTTAAGCCAGTCGCCAAAGCCTTTGGTAAGCGCGGCACGAATGCCGTTCACATTATAGGTAATGATTTTCATGTTTTTTTTTGAATCACGAAATGCGTATCAGGTAGCACGTATCTCGTATCACGATTTTACTCTTTTGCCTGTGTCTTTTGTTAAAAGCAGAAGTGACGAAATAAGAACAAGAGACAATGTTTTAAAACTCATGTAAACAAGCTAAGAGTAAAGTATTATTTAATCGTGCTACAAAATACGTGCTACGTGATTCAATTTAAAATTCTTCAGATTGGTTAAAATACTCAATTACGTGCCATTTGAGCATATTTTCCTGCTCTCTTAAGTTGGCGAATGGAATTGTTTTTACAGCTTTATAATGTGGCCAGCCTTCCTCGTCGGTGCCGGTGTATTCGTAGTAACCGGACAGGCTGAATACTTTGCAGGTGGCGATGTGCATCAGGTCCTGCTTTTCTTCTTTTGTAAACTCCCGGATGCCGATTCCCAGTTCCTGTATTCCTATCAGAAAAAGGATAGCGTTCATATCCGGCTTTTTACCGAACTGCTTCATCAGCGAAGCCCGCAGCTGCGTCCAGTTATGTTCTAAATTGTCGGAGTCAAATTTCATGTTGATAGTTAATTGTTAGTTGCTGATTGTTAGTCTTGTAAAATTGTTTACTTATCACACAAACAATCAACAACAAACAATCAGCAATTATTTTACTCTGCGCTCCCCCGCTCTTTCAGCTCTTCCCAATATTCCACGGCTCTTCTGAAATGTGGAATCACAATGGAACCGCCCACGAGGTTGGCGATGGAGAACACCTCCATTATCTGTTCGTCGGTTACGCCCTCTTCGTGGCATTTGCCCACGTGGTACTTAATGCAGTCGTCGCAGCGCAGTACCATAGAAGCCACAAGGCCCAGCATTTCCTTTGTTTTCACATCCAGGGCACCTTCCATGTAGGTGTTGGTGTCGAGGTTGAAAAAACGTTTTATTACTTTATTGTCGTAAGACATAATGCGCTCGTTCATGCGCGTGCGGTAGTCGTTGAATTCTTCTACTAAGCCCATTTTGATGTTTGTTATTGCTTGTTAAGCTTTCAAAAAGTATATGATTATTTACGCAAAGTTAACCATAATACCTTAAACCGTAGTTCCCTGCCAATGTTCGATGACCTGGTTTCGCTGTTGTTCCCGAAGAGTTGCTACGCCTGCGACGGTGCTATGGCACGCGGGGAGAAGTACATCTGCACCAAATGCAGCGTGAAGCTACCTTACACAGACTCGCATGTGTATGGGGCAACAGAACTGAACCCGCTGCAGCGCAGGTTTTGGGGCAAGGTGCCGGTGCGGTTCGCTTTCTCCTACCTGCACTTTATGCCGAAGGGCAGGGTGCAGCGGCTCTTGCACAAGCTAAAGTATAGGGGAGCAAAGGAACTGGGTGAGCACCTGGGGCAGCGGTATGGCTCCCTCCTCTCCGACCATTACTATCCGGAGCAGTTTGATGTGGTGGTGCCGGTACCGCTGCATAAATATAAACTGCGCCGCCGTGGCTATAATCAGGCCGAGAGCTTCTCAACGGGTTTGGCTCAGGCCATGCAACTTCCTCATAATGCCAGGGCCTTATTAAGAACCATCGACACCTCCACCCAGACTCGTAAGAACAGGCTGGACCGCTGGCAAAATGTGGAACAGGTATTTCAGGTGCAGCAGCCACAAGTGGTGCAAGGCAAGCGTGTGCTTTTGGTAGATGATGTGATGACGACAGGTGCGACGCTGGAAGCCTGTGCAGTGGCTTTGTTGGAAGCAGGCGCTGCAGAAGTGAGCGTGGTTACCATTGCCGCGGCATAAGATTTGAAGAAGCCTGTGTCAGGCTTAACAAGACAGCCTGTTGCTGCACTGCTCACGTTCGCTGCTATTGCTTATGCTCGCCAGGAACTCCCTGTTATGAAGCATTCAGCAGAGGAACATTGTTGCTGCCATTTATGCTCTAATGAAATCTAACTGCGACTTCATGGCTTTTTTACCTTCCTTGAGGATGTGTACCAGCGCAAATACGTGGAACATCTCATTGTATTCTTCATACTTCACTTCCACGTTTGCCTCTGTAAGTTTTTGAACAAATTTTCGGTTGTCCCATAAAAACAGTTCAGCGGTGCCAATTTGAATAAGTACAGGAGGCAGTCCTTTTACATTCCCATAGATTGGTGAAATCATCGGATCCTTTAGGTTATTTTGTTGCGCATACTTACTTGCAGAACGCTTCACTTCCTCCAGAGGCAGCATGATCTCTTCATCGGCTGTCAATTTTATGGCAGGGTTGCTCATAGAAAGGTCCAGCCACGGAGACATCAGGATAAGCTTTCTAGGAAGCGGCGCTTTTTTATCTATTAACCGGTTAGTAACAGACACTGCCATGCCTCCTCCTGCACTGTCGCCTAGCAGGTAGTAGTTTTCAGGAAGGGCACCCTCTGCCTGCAGCGTGGATATAATGTTCTCCACATCATGTAAGCCCTTCGGATAAGGAAAGTCAGGCGCCATTTTATAATCTACCACAATAGCAGCCATGTCTGCTGCCCTGCTCATATTGGCAATGTATTTCCACTGTACTTCTATAGGGCCAAATACGTAGCCTCCGCCATGCAAATACACCAGCACACCATTAGGAGCTTTTTCCTTGTTTATCCAATAACCTAGCGCACCATTTATATCTATTTTATCAAACGGATACTTTCTGAGGAGACTTTTAGGCGGATCAGGATATCTTTTGGCAAACTTTGTAATGCTGCCTTTGTTCTTCTCCCTTTTTATAAGTGCTTTCAGTAATCCTGTTTTCCAGGTTTCCCATTTATAAAGCGCGATAGAGGATACAATAGGTACAGTTATCAGGAAGAGCTTCTTGTTTAGTCTCATTTGTTCTCTATGTTATGATTAAACAGCAGTAGCGGTTTTTAAGGTATTTCACGCTAATCAGCAGAACAAGGTTGTTTGTACTTTGGCTGAGCTGCTCCTGTCGAAAGAGAAGTAGCAGGCTTCGAAAAAAGAAGGACTATCAGGGTGTTTCTTATGTAGAGACTTTAAATGACTGCTGCTAAGCGTAATCAGATTAGAGCACGTTTAAAGTCCTGGCGGGACGACCTGTTGATAGCCAGAAAACCTTAAAGCAAACTAGCTCCAGCGGAGCGGCCTGTTTACAATAATCAAACAGGCCGCTCCGCTGGAGCTAAAAATGAGGTACTGGTTTTTCTATAAACATATCGTCCCGCTGGGACTATAGCTTGTGGTTGTTTTAAATGCACCTTGACTTATCATACTAAAGCAGGAAACAGTTCAGGCTTTACAAACTTGTCTGCTCCCGATGTATATCCGACAGGCTCGGTTCTGCGTACTCTATCTCCTCCTGCTGCTCCAGTTCATCCAGTTTATCTTTTACCACAGCATAATTTACATTGGCTGGCACCTCCAGCACAAAGAAATCTTCGTTCACTTCCACTGATACGCACCCTACCTCCGCGAATTGCTTCCGCAGGTCCAGCAGCGGCGTATCCTCGTTTTGCCGAATCACCTGGATGGTAGAGTTACCGGAGGGCGTAACGGTTTCCTGGTAAAGCAGACCCTCCTCCATCTTATTATAGGTTGCCCGCACAATGTCTTCTGTGGCGATGAGCGGCACGTAGTACGGGATACTATCTATCTTGTATAGTCCCTGGTTGGCATCTACTTCCAGCGCCCACAGCGCTTCGACCATTTCTCTTCCGAAGAGGCTGCTGTTAAACCGGAAGAGAATTTTATGCGGTTTTTCCTGTTCGCTCATATATAGTAAGTAAGTTTTTTATAAAGCAAAAAGCCCGGAACTGCTTCCGGGCTTTTTGCTTATCAATATTTGATTTGCGAATGCTTATCTGTTTGAGCCAGCGTTTATCATAGCGCAACGGAAACCGATAGTAGCAGTGGCAGAATCCTGTGCCATGAAGCGGCGTGTACCAGGAGATAACCAGTATGCTACGTCTTTCCATGAACCGCCTTTGAATACGCGAACCTCATCGTTTACCAGCGAGTGGAAACCTTCGCTTGAGTCGTAGTTCTCAGCATCATCCAGGTATCCGTCTCTACGGAATGGGTTCAGATCCTCTACATCCTGGTAAGACAGCGGACGGTAGATGTCCTGCACCCACTCGTTTACGTTACCGGCCATGTTATACAGACCGAAGTCGTTTGGCGGGTAGCTGTAGATATAGTCTGTGATCATGGCACCGTCGTTTAAAGAACCGGCGATACCGGCATAGTCACCGCGGCCACGCTTGAAGTTAGCCATGAACTTACCCATTTCCTTGCCATACGGGTTACGCACCTGGTGTCCGTCCCAAGGGTAAAGGCGACGGTTGTTCTGGTTTTCGTCTTCTGTGTATTGTGTACCAATCATGGCCTGTGCAGCATATTCCCACTCAGCCTCTGTTGGGAGACGGTAGTTCGGCAACACAAGACCAGACTCGATGGACGGTGCTGTGCCCTCTGCTGGCTCTTCATTTCCACCGCCACGGCCAAACAAGCCCCTGCGGCCACCGCCAGATTCCTGGGCGGCAAAGTTTTCGTTCACCTTCGCTGTGCGCCAGATACAGAAGTCATTTGCCTGTAACCAGCTTACGCCTACGACCGGGAAGAAACGGAAGCCTGGGTAGCGCAGGTAATACGTTACGTAAGGGTCGTTGAAAGACAGCTGGCGCGACCAAACAGTTGTGTCTGGCAAGGCCGCCTGGTATACTTCCGGCAGAGAGTCCTTCTTCAGGTAATGCAGGTACTCCAGCCAGTGGATGTTTGCTACTTCAGTTTCATCCATATAGAATGAAGCCACCGTTACAGTACGCTCCACGTTGTCACGTGTCATGGCGATATCTTCCTCCATAGAGCCAAGCACCGTACGGCCACCTTCGATGAATACGAGGCCTGGTCCTTGTGGGAACTCAGCATACTCAGGAACATCGAAAGCTTCTTCATCCTCGCCATACTCGATACCTGTTGCGCTACTGTAGGCGCCGGGATTCGTGCTGGTTGGTTGGCCTCCCTTAGAGCAGGATCCGAGGAGAAAGCCTCCTACAACTGCTACTGATAAATACTTAATCAACTTCATAAATTAGTACCCAATTAAGATAAGGTTCTTGTAACGTAGTTTAATGTGCAATTATAACTAAAATCAGAATGCTGGACAAACAATGTTTCTGTTTAATTTACGCCTTGAGCGGCCTTTGAACAGATTATTTAAATCAGCAGGTTCAAAAACAAGTGAAATTTCGTTCGCACCGCCAGCTTCTTCACTAAATCCCTGTATGCCAACATCGTGGCTATAGCCAATCCTGAAGTTCTTCAGCTGCAGGCCTGCTATGATGGACAAGGTTTGGTCCTGGTTAGTTCCGCCAGTTACCGGAATTCCTCGATATATAAACCCTAACGTCAGAGGTGTGTAATTAGTATATATGCCTAAATCTAAGCGGTTTAAATTTTGTTGATGGATGAATGTGGCCGTGGGTGAGAAGCTAAGTTCAAACAACTGGCCCCGCTCTTCGTAAGATTTTGCATAAAATTTATATCCCATTATGGCCGTGAATTGGACTGGTAATTCCGTTTCCTGGTTAAATCCGTAGCCGGGCCTGTTCAGGTGTGCCGCCGTAAGGCCTGCCCAAAACTGATCAGAGTATACCAGGCCGCCTACGGTGAAATCAATATAATAGCTTGGCTCAAAGCTGTTGGCCTCTGCCGAGGTCACAGCTACCTGCCCATTGTCCGATAACTGATCACCGAACACCAGGTTATCAAAATTTACGCGTAGCGAAGCCACACTTGCCTGCAGGCCTGCCGACATAGCCCAATTTTCTGTGAGGTTAGTGTGGTAGGCATAGCCACCTGTGAGCTGCCATTTCTGCAAGCCTCCTACCCCGGCACGGTCCTGCAGCACCAGCAGGCTTACGGCGCTCTTTGTATCTGGTAGCCTGTAATCGGCGGCAAGTTGGTTCGTGATGAAGGAGCCATTGAGGGCAGGCCACTGGTTACGGTGCGCCAGCCTAATGCTCCAGTCGCTGTTAATGCCCGCAAAAGCAGGATTCAGGTAAATTCGGTTAGCATACTGTTGTGTAAGCTGTACATCCTGTGCCCCGGCAATAAAAGTCCACAGGCAGCACCCATATAGCAGAAATATCTTTTTTAAACCCATGCCTATACCAAACAATCTAACCGCAACGCTATTATAAAGAAATCATTCCTTAAGGAGCTACACATAATTAGCACGGTTTTAGCTATTAAAGTGAATAGAATAGCTTCTATATTTGAAGAACGACTGAATTAACCAACCAACTATATGAAAAAAGTAGTAATCGGCTTTTTTATCTTTCTGGCCCTGCTTCTTATCACAGCGGCGATAGTGCCTGTTCTGTTCAAAGATAAAATCAAGCAAGCCCTCGACAAAGAAATAGCCAAGAATATTGACGCTCGTGTGCTCTACGAAACAGATGACGTAAGCCTTTCGCTTTTCCGCGACTTCCCGAACCTGTCGCTGGGCGTAGACAACCTGTCTGTTATCGGTAAAGACTCCTTCGCCACCGATACGCTGGCTCGTATCCCCTCCTTCCGGATGGGACTCAACCTGATGAGCGTCGTTTCAGGGGACGAGCTGAAGGTGAACTCTATTACCTTAGACGAACCCGTTATACGGCTTATTGTGCTGAAGAGCGGAAAAGCGAACTGGGACATTATGTTAGAGGACAGTATTGCAGTTGAAACTCCGTCTGATACGGCTGCCAGCGATTTCAGGATGGCCATTAAAGGCTGGGAAGTGAACAACGGCACGCTCTATTACGATGACCTGAGCATACCGTTTGGTATGGCAGCCTATAACGTGAACCACACCGGTAGCGGCGACTTTGAGCAGGATGTGTTCGATATGGAGTCGCACACCACGGCAGACCGCTTTGTGATGACGTATGATGGCACCAACTATATACAGAACGCCAGGCTGAATGCCGATGTCACCATGGCGATGGATCTGAATCAGTACCTCTACACTTTCAAGGACAACAACATTCGCATCAACGAGTTTCCGTTTAAGTTTGACGGTACCATCCTGATGCCGGAAGAGAACATTGACATGGACCTGACCTTTACAGCCACAGAAACAGATTTCCGCAATGTGCTGTCGGTGGTACCCGGTATGTACAGCGAGCAGTTCGATGACATCAATACAGAAGGCAAGCTAAGCTTTGACGGCTATATGAAAGGCCGCATGAACGATACATTGATGCCTGGTTATGGTGTGGACCTGAAGGTGATTGACGGTATGTTTAAGTACCCGGACCTGCCGGAGGCTGCCCGCAACATCAACGTGGACATGAGCGTGGACAGCAAAGACGGAGAATTGGCCAACACCAATGTAGAAGTGCGCCAGTTCCACCTCGACCTCGGTAAGAATCCGGTGGATGCGAAAGTAGTGATAGCAGGCCTGGACAGTGTGATGCAGGTAGATGGAAACGTGAAAGCGAACATCGACCTGGCAGAAATGACCAAGGTGTTCCCCGTGGAAGGTATGACCCTGCGCGGCCTGCTGAAAGTAGATGCCGATGCCAAGGGTACTTACTCTGAAACAAGTATGCCGGTAATAGACGCCGACATGAACCTAACTAACGGCTATGTGAAGTCAGAAGAGTTTCCGGCGCCGATCCAAGACCTGAACATGGTAACGAACATCCGGAACACCACCGGTAATACCGACGATACCCGCATCAACATCGAACGCTTTAACATGAATCTGGATGGCGAGCCGTTGGAGGGTAATATGCTGGTACAAGGCATTGATCAGCCTGCTTTTGATGGCCGCATCAAAGGTATACTGGACCTTACGAAGCTTACAACGATCTTCCCGCTGGAGGATATGACCCTTTCCGGCCGTATCAATGCGGATGTAGCCGCCAAAGGCAAAATGAGCGACATAGAGGCTGAAAAGTATAACAACATCACCGCCAACGGTACAATGGCAGTTAACGACCTCAGCTTTGTGAGCACTGATTTGCCACAGGGCATCAAAATTAACCAGGCCAATGCCACGTTCAACAACGAGCGCATCAACCTCCAGAATATGACTGGTAACCTTGGCAAGAGCGATATACAGGCCAATGGCAGCCTTTCGAACTACATAGGTTATGCACTGGCAGAAGATCAGCCGTTGCGTGGCACGTTTAACATCAGCTCCAATCTGTTTGATGTAAACGAGTGGATGGTGGATGAGAATACCGGAGAGCCAGTTGAAGATACTGCCTCAGAGGGTGTAGTAGAAGTGCCAGCCAACCTGGATGTGGCGCTGAACATTGATGCCAAGCAGGTGCTTTACGATAACCTGAAGCTGAACAATGTAAGTGGGCAGGTACAGGTAAAGGATAAAATAGCCAGGCTGAACAAAGTAACTTTCAATACACTGGGAGCGACTTTTGCCACCAACGGTAGCTATAACACACAAAGCCTGCAGCAGCCACTGTTCGACATGAACCTGGACATTCAGAATCTGAGCTTTAAGGATGCCTTCAACTCCTTTAACACCATACAGGCACTGGCACCGATTGCAGCTGTGCTGGAGGGTAAGTTCTCCACTAACTTCGCTTTTGCCGGAGAGCTTGGGCAGGACATGATACCGGTATTTAACACACTGGATGGTGAAGGAGTGATTCGCGTGCTTAGAGCCGCTGTGGGTGATGTAGCCATTGTAGACAAGATTAGTAACCTGACGAATATACAGGAGTTAAAAAACTTTGTTATCGAGAACAAGGTGATTGACGCTCAGATTGTGGATGGTAAGCTGGTAGTGAAGCCATTTGAGCTGAATGTAGGAAACGTAGACATGAAAGTAGGCGGTTCAAACGATGCAAGCGGGAACATTGATTATGTAACAACCCTGAACGTGCCAACAGGCAAAGTAGGCCGTGAATTGAATACGCGCCTTGCCAACATGATAGGGAATGAGAGTCTGTCTGCCTCAGAGCGCATCACCCTGAACCTGAACATTGGTGGTACGGTGTCTGACCCGAAGGTTGCGCTGGCAGGCGGCTCTGTAAAAGAGCAAGCGGCCAACGTAGTGCAGGATGCGGTGCAGAACAAGTTGGAGCAGGCCAAGCAGGAAGTGGATGAGCGCAAGCAGCAGTTACAGGATACTGTGCAGGCCGAGCTGAACCGCAGAAAACAGGAGGTGGAGCGCCAGGCACAACAGGAACTGGAGAAGAAGCGCAACGAAGCAGAGCAGCAAATCAAGAAACAAGCCACTGATAGAGTAGGCGGATTTCTGAAGCAAATCACAAAACCGGCGGCCACACCAACAGATACAACTAAGACAGGTAACTAGCAGCCTTTGCCACAGGGTAAGGCATGACTTACCAGAAGAAGGATTTAAAAATAAAAGCCAGCGGTACACTTGTACCGCTGGCTTTTATTTTTAAATTTATATATATTAGTGCAACTATTTATTGTATTCACGTATACTGGATGCGATTTAACACTAAAGCGATTTATTTTAATCCAATTCTTATGAAAAGAAAGTACATCATTCCTTTTCTGTTGAGCGGCCTGATTGGCTTCAGCTCATGCGACAGTGACAGCGACACAGGCACTGCCAGGATGGAAGTTCGCTTAACCGACTCCCCCGGCGACTACGCAGAGGTGAACGTGGACATCCAATCGGTGCAAGTGCACAAGGATGCCGCAGGCGACGAAGCCGGTTGGATAACGCTGAACGAGATAAATCCCGGCATCTATAACCTGCTGGACTTTGCCAATGGCCGTGATACCTTACTGGCCAGCTCTAACCTGCCGGCTGGCAGAATCTCACAGATCAGGCTTGTTCTTGGCGATAACAACTCGCTGAGGCTAAAGGATGGTACAGCGGTAGACTTGAAAACCCCCAGCGGCCAGACATCCGGTTTAAAACTACAGTTGAATGCAGACCTGGAGAGCGACGTAACCTATATGGTGCTCCTGGATTTTGATGCAGCCAAATCGGTTGTGGCCAGAGGAAACGGGGCTTACAACCTGAAGCCGGTGGTGCGGACGATTACACAGGCCATTGCGGGTGGTATAAAAGGCAAGGTAACACCAGCCGATTACATGCCGGGCATTTATGTAATTTCAGCGGCAAACGATACTATTGGAGGCTTTGCCAACGAAAACGGCGACTTCATCATCAAAGGCGTGCGTGCGGGTACCTATACTGTTAAATTCTATACAGAAGACGAAGCACACGACAAGACGGTTGAAAACGTAAGCGTAACGCAGGACCAGATCAAAGATCTAGGTACAGTAGAACTGGTGCATTAAGCTGACGCCTGATAAAGGATTATTTGACAAAGGATGAAGGACTAATAGACAAAGGTTTAATCCGATAACATAAAAGGAGCTCTTCAGGCAGAAGAGCTCCTTTTATGTTATATGTCTTATATAATGTCTATGAAGAAACCAGGTTATCAGAAATGGCCTACTTCATCTTTTATCCTTTGTCCAACAGTCCTTCGTCTAAAAACTAAAAAACCTGCCCCATCAGCTCACGCACATAGGTTACGTAGTCTGTGTTTGGTGGCGTATGGCCGTTCTTGCGCAGGTCGGTGGCCGTTTGGGCACGGTGGTAGGTGGCGTGGTTGAAGGCATGCGTCAGAATATCCAGCACGCGGGTACTGTATTTGTTGCCGAGGCTGTTGCTGTAGTCAATCAGGCGGTTGAATTCTGCCTCATCGGCATTCTGCGCCAGTTCTGCTATTTTATAAGAAGAGTACTCGTGCAGCTTCTTCAGCTCTTCCAGGTTATGCTCCTGCCATACTTTTACAGGGCTCTCAGTGCCGGTGATGCGGGCAATCCAGATGGCCTGTGCGTTCAGGGCGTGGCTAAACAGGCGTGCCGCATTCTCCGGTACTTCCGGCAGGCTGCTAAATACGTCCAGCATTGTCTTGTTTGCCCAGATATTGTATTCTGATAGGTTCTTCAGTACGTCGTTTCCAGTCATTTTAGTTTTGTTCTCGTTTATCTTCCCAAATTAAAGTTTCGTCTTTTCGCTGCTCAAAAAAGTCGGGGCAGCGGCCGTCTCCCCTACCCGTTATACCGCCATCCGGTTCACAGATCACGTTTCCGTACATGTCGTATACCTTACCCGGCACATCGCAGCAGCGGCCCGTGACATAGTATACCTCCTGGTCATTGTAAGTATAGCGGTAGACTTTGGCAGGTGGATTCGCAGTAGCTTCCTCCTGCATCTGCTGAATCATCCGGTTCAGCCATGGGGCTCCCTGTGCATTGGCGGTAGCAGCCTCTGATATTATCGGCGACACGCCCGGTTTGCAGGCAGCCATTGTTACAACTGCAGCTAATGTAAATGCCCAAACCATAGTGCCTGCTTTTGCCATAGTGCCTTTTCTTTTAGCATAGCAAAGGTAATAAACCTGTCCTTATATGAAAACCTGCTGAATTAACCATTTATGTAGGCTTCCCAATAGGGTACAAACACAACCAAGCCAATAATGGCCGCTGTTATTGCTGCCATTAGCACGGCTCCTGCCGCTAAATCCTTGGTTTTGCCAGCCAGAATATCGTACTCCGGCGAAACGAGGTTAACGAGTGTTTCAATAGAGGTATTAAAGATTTCTGCCATCCATACTAAGCCAACACAGAAGATGAGCAGGCACCACTCCGTGCGCGTTACCTCAAAGCGATAGGCCATTACAAACACAATGATGCTTGCCAGCACATGGAGGTGCATGTTCGGTTCGGTCCGGAAAACGGCAGTCATACCTTTGAACGCAAACTTAAAACTGTTGTAGCGGGTGCTAAAAAAGGAAGGTCGGCGCATTTTATCGGTTTGGATGGTGCTAAATACGTATGCTAGGATTCTACTTGTACAGGAAGTATAAAGTTACCGTCTCCTCTTTATGAAGCCAGTGAAGCATACTGCTTTCTGTAAAAACAAAAGGCAGATGAGTTTTCCCATCTGCCTTTTGCCCTGCTGTTTTATTGCTTCTCCAGTTCCTCTACCGGCACAAACTTCATGGATAGTGAGTTTACGCAGTGGCGTATGTTCTTTGGCGTCAGGTATTCGCCGGCGAATACGTGGCCCAGATGTGCCTCGCAGTTAGCGCACACAATCTCGGTGCGGCGGCCGTCGGCATCCGGCACGCGCTTCACGGCTCCGGTTATCTCATCGTCGAAGCTTGGCCAGCCGCAGTGAGAATCAAATTTATACTCTGAGGTATAAAGCGGATTGTTGCAGCGCTTGCACAAGTATACACCTTCTGCTTTGTTGTGCTCATACTCCCCTGTTCCCGGGTATTCGGTGCCTTTGTTTACAATGATGCGTGCTTCTTCTGGTGTAAGCTTACTATATTCTGATGGGTCTTTCGCTACTTTCATAGATTTCTGTTTTTATGCGGTACTACATTTAAAATATAAACATATAAACGACCAAAAGGGTTTGAGCTGACAGCATGGCGGAACCAGCCAGTTTATACCTAGGCTTTCTTCAGGTACATGGTTTTTAGCACTACCTGGCTTTTGCCAATGCGGCACTCTACCTCATCAGAGCTATTCGTCAAACGAATGTTCTTGATCACATTCCCTCTCTTAAGGGTGGTCGGCATGCCTTTTACCTTCAAATCTTTGATAACGTGTACAGCATCACCGTCGTTGAGGATGTTGCCGTTGCTGTCTTTTGCTTCCATTACTTTACTTGTTTAGCGCCAAAGGTAGCAATTCTCTGAGAATGGGATATTTTATTGCAGAAGAGGAGAAGCAATGCTCGTTGCATCCGGTGGCAGGTTTCACATAAAAAAGTATTCACTTTGAATGTCAGCGGATCAGGCCTTTCCGGGAGGTAAATGACCGACCTCTCAAACTAAATTTTCTTGTTTTTTCGCAGCACCACGTAAGGTCTTCATTGTCAGCTATAACATAAGATACTCTTTACTTTTAATTTCGCTTCGTTCACCCCAAAAATCTCATAGCTAGTCACTTATGAGGCGCAGGAAAGAACAAGAGCAGAGGCATCTTCGTTCTCAATTGAAAGAGACATTTTCCTGGAACTAATAGGTAAATACCTGGACCTGATGACTGTCTGAGACGAAGATCCTTCAGAATTTTTTTTTCAATATTTTAAAGCTTAAGCACTATGAACATGTACACAACTTTCTTTAGAAATTTGTTTGGTGCCAAGGATCAACCTTCAGGTGCCAGAGAGCCAAGGCAGGTAATCGTTACTTCTTCGTCGCAGCCAGAAGTTTTGCAGAAGAGAATGCGGGAAGAAAAACTGTCTCACGGTGAAACAGTGACAGCCAACTTATCTCCTGTTCGGTTAGAGAAGAGACAGGGTAAGATGGTGCTGTACTTCTGCCCAATGAAATCCATTGAGGTTCTTGAAACAGTTACTACCGGTGATGGAGGCAGCCTGCCGGACCAGGCGAAAGTGGAGGGGTTAACTATACCAGAAAACCTGAAAGAGGGGTTCTACAAACTGAAAAATGTTACCCTAACCTCCAATGGAACGATGCAGGTGAAAGCAACAGACAAAACCAAATGGGAAACTGCAGGTTTTGAGTATTACCTGAATCTATAGTAAGCGCATGTTTAAACTATATACTTTAAGCTGAAATTGTGTGCTCTTAGAACCTGACGGCAGCTTTACCGATTGAATCGGGATGTTCCATTTTCGCGCTATAGCGATGGAGTTATATCAAAACGAGCCTTGTCAGAACCTGGAATCACCCAGTTTCGCTTTTAAAACAAAATTTAAACATGCTCATAGGCGATTCAAGAAGTGGCCACGAAGCATAGAATAGCAAGACCAGAAGCAGGTACCTTACCCCTTCCTGTTTAGGTATGTATTGTTTTAGGTTGTAAATAAGAAGCAGCTAAGCCATAGTTTGATGCACTGATAAACTATAGCTTAGCTGCTTTCTATTTATCGCTTTGGCCGGGATTTCTCCAGCAGGTATGCTTTATTGGCTAGAGGCGCATCCGTTACAAACAACTACAGCCAAACAGATCTACTTCTGCATACCATAAGTAAACTATCTTACTGCCCATTTTCATCACTAAGCCTCTTAGAGGAGTCTCTAACTCATTGTTTAATGGGAAAGTATCTGCATAGGTAAAGTAAATGTCATCTACTCCTTTAAGTGCAGCAAAGGTTTTCTCCTGTTCTCTGCTGTTCGGGCAATCTTCACACTCCTTTTTAACCTGACGCTGCAGCTGCGCATCAATTGCCGGGTAATGCTTGTAGGTCAGGTCCAGGTTGTACCTGCTTCCGAAGAGCACTTTATCCGTGGCTTTAAAGGGCTGGCTGTCTATCAGGTAGTTGTAGTATTCTAAGCACTCACCAGCGTAGGAACCAAAGTTGACCACTTTTGTCTGCACTTTTCTTCCGGTAGTGAAAGCGGTAAACGTTTGGTCTGTGTTCCTGAACAGAGAATCTGCCAGCTCCGTGTGAAAAACCACCTTGTCTATAGCTGTACTATCTATTGTAGCTGTCAGCCTGCTGCTGGTTAGTATCTTGTTTTCAGCGGAGATGTCTATAAAAGATTCGTTTGTGTGGTCATAAGCCGGGAAACCGAAAATGCCAAGCTCCTTCTCCTCCAACTTAAAAATGGGAAACAGGAGCTGCTCTGTGGTGGGTACCGCGCGCGCTTCTTCTACCGACTGGTTCAGGTATGTTTCCAGGGCCAGCAAAAAAACTCTGTTCTGCTCCGGAAGCTCCGGGTTGGCCAAAGCCTTTGGCAAAACAACCGTGGTATAGAATGCTGCCTTGGTAGCATTCAGCTTCTCCCACTCTTCCAGATAAGTGGTGCACTCCCGTATCAGCGCTTCATTAGCCTCTTCAGCCGCTGTTTGTATACTGCTGTCCACTGCTGCGGGAGCTTCCTCCTTGCCCATGGCAGTTTCAATCGCGTCCAGATCGGGCTGCGTCTCTTTTTGCTTGCATGAAAATGCGAAAGACATTACCAGAAGATATAGAATATAGTTGTAGCGGTAGTGTTGTTTCATTTTGTGTGCCTTATGTATGGCATGAAGGCTTTTAAGATTTATTTCGATTGTTGTTACCCAGACCCAAGAACGGCAGAAAAGTAAAAATTTATTAGCAACATCGCTAGTATAAATATTAGGCAAACATTTATTTATTAAAGCAGATACTACTATAGCCTCGGGATGTATTTATGAACTTTGCTGCAATAGCCAGTAAGAATGGACAGCGTTTGCTGAATACTACTTTATCACCACCTGGCCTTAATCCATATCTGCTGTTGCTCCTGGCTAAGGAAGGTCCAGGCGACGAGTCGGCTTGTCTTATTTCCCTGGCTCATGGGTACTGTTTTCACCTCCAGCGCCTCCACCTGCTTTAGTGCCTGGTACAAACTTTTAAGGTTAATTTGCTTTGAAACCAATGTCGTAAACCAAAAGCATGAAGCGGCGAACTGCCTGCTCTGGTAAGCCATATCCGTCACAAATCGCCTCTCCCCTCCTTCGCACCACAATTCTGCTTTCTGACCACCAAAGTTAAGCGTTGGCTTCGCAATTTTCTGTTGCTTCAGGTTCGATAACTTGCGCACTGTTCCCGCCTGTGCCTCTGCCAGGGAGGCATGAAACGGAGGGTTACATACTGTCAGATCGATTCGCTCCTCCTTTTTGATGATTCCCTGGAAAATATCCCGCGGATTCTTTTGTAGCCGCAGTTCCACTTTACCTTTCAAAGCAGGATTTGATTCGACTATTGTGTTTGCCGAAGCAATGGAAACAGGGTCAATATCGGCCCCTATAAAGGACCAGCCATATTCTTTGTTGCCGATGATGGGGTACACGCAGCTTGCCCCCACGCCAACATCCAGGCACGTGATTTTGCTGCCCGTAGGAATTTGCCCCTGGTTGGCAGCGGCCAGCAAATCGGCGGCATGATGTATATAATCAGCTCTGCCAGGTATGGGCGGGCATAAATAATTGGGTGGGATGTCCCAATTATTTATGCCGTAGAAGTGCGCCAGCAGTGCCTTGTTCAGCATTTTGACGGCTTTGGGATCAAAGAAATCCACGGAGGCATCCTGATAGGCATTCAACTTCACAAAGGGCCCTAATGCAGGGCAACTCGCCACAAGCTGCTTAAAATCATAGCGCGCCCGGTGCCTGTTACGCGGGTGTAAACCCGGTTTTTCTTTTGGATGGGTTTTCTTTTTTTGAGGGGGCATGGCGGCAGGTTTTCTTCTATTACAAAATATAAACAGAAGAGCAGCTCTAAAGCAGAGCTGCTCTTCTGTTTATATAGCAGAACGCATAATTTAAGTTTTCACTAATTGTCGTGTGTCGTGCTACGTGTATCGTAATACGTAAATTCTACTTCTTCAAACTACCAATCATATCCTCCGGCTTCACCCACTCATCGTACTGCTCGTTTGTAAGCAAGCCAAGGTCGATGGCGGCTTTGCGAAGCGTAGTACCTTCTTTGTGAGCTTTCTTCGCGATTTTGGCAGCGTTGTCGTAGCCGATGTGTGGGTTCAGGGCGGTTACCAGCATCAGCGAGTTCTCCAGGTTGTCTTTGATCTTCTCTCTGTTTGGCTCAATACCTACAGCACAGTGCTTGTCGAAGGAGTCGCAGGCGTCGCCGATCAATTGGGCGCTCATCAGCAGGTTGTAGATCATCACCGGCTTAAACACGTTCAACTCAAAGTGGCCGTTCATGCCGCCTACAGAGATAGCCACATCATTTCCGATTACCTGGGCGCAAACCATGGTCATGGCCTCCGCCTGTGTTGGGTTTACTTTACCCGGCATAATAGAAGAACCTGGCTCATTTTCTGGAATCAGGATCTCGGCAATACCAGAACGTGGGCCTGACGCCAGCAAACGGATGTCATTGGCGATCTTCATCAGGCTTACGGCCAGTTGCTTTAAAGCACCGGAAGTTTCTACAATGGCATCATGGGCAGCAAGCGCCTCGAACTTGTTAGGTGCCGTAATAAATTCATGGCCGGCAAACTCAGATATTTTCTGGGCTACCAGTTCGGCATAGCCTTCCGGCGTGTTAAGGCCTGTACCTACAGCGGAACCGCCCAATGCCAGCGTGCTCAGGTGCTCCAGGGTGTTGCGAAGTGCCTTCATGCCATATTCCAGCTGCGCTACATAGCCGGATAGCTCTTGGCCCAGCGTCAGCGGCGTTGCATCCATCAGGTGCGTGCGGCCAATCTTCACCACATCCATAAACTCCTCCGACTTGCCGTGCAGCGTGTCGCGCAGCTTCTGAATCATGGGCAGCGTGTGCTCCACCACCTTCTTGTAGCCTGCAATGTGCATGGCCGTCGGGAAGGTGTCGTTCGAAGACTGCGATTTGTTCACGTCGTCATTCGGGTGAATCTTCTTCTTCTCGTCCATCAGGTCGCCGCCCAGCAATACGTGCGCACGATTGGCCACCACCTCGTTCACGTTCATGTTCGACTGTGTGCCAGAACCTGTCTGCCATACTACCAGCGGAAACTCATCGTCAAGATTCCCGGCCAGTATTTCATCACAAACTTCGCTAATGATGTCGGCTTTGTCCTGCGCCAACACACCTAACTGGGCATTCGCCTGTGCAGCAGATTTTTTAAGGATAGCGAAAGCCTGAATCACCTCTTTCGGCATCGTCTGTCCGCCGATGGTGAAGTTCTCTTTTGAGCGCTGTGTCTGCGCGCCCCAGTATTTTTCTGCAGGTACCTCTATAGGCCCCATGGTGTCTTTTTCTACACGAACTTGCATATAGTTTTATCTATTAGATTAAAGGAACATGTGTCTGTGGCAAAACTATGAAATTATTCCATAAGATGCGGGCAAGCCATTGGCTGCTTTATTCCTTACGCATAGGAGCAGGAATGGCTTAAAAGGATGCAGCAAAAATGGCTGACACCAATTAGAATAAACATGCCTGTTGTAGAAAATTCTTTACCGAATCACCCTTTTACCTGATCGCTCTGCCAGCAAAGCAATCATTTCCAACTGCACAGGTTTGAGGTAAGTGGTGTTGATGTTTGTTTGGTCGGTGAAGGAAACAAGGTATTCGCCCTCAGCTCCCAAATACTGGATACTCTCAATTTCCTGCATGTCGTAAGCGCGCTGCTCCAGCAGCAGGTTGGTAGCCTGAACCTCGTTCTGGTCTATAGTTACATGCCAGCGCAGCGCATAAAACGTGACGATGCCTGAGACAACCAGCAGCACAAGTAGCAGGATGCTATATACACGAGTAGAGTGCTGCCCTTCTACCTGTTGGGTGTAGGATTGATAAAGCTCATAATCATTGCCTAATACCGCACTTTGCACAATACGCAGTGGCAGCACCGCCAGCGTGAGGCCAAGCAGCAAACCTGGTGCAAAAAACGCCCTGAAGTTTGGCGTCATTACAAACAGGTGTTCCTCAGAAGCATGGATGATGCTGGAAAGGAGTGCCAGAACACCGGCACTGAATACCGTTAAGATGGCGGCAAAAAAGAAATAGGCAACTGTCAGCTTCAGCTCCTGCTTTTGGATGTACTTCAGATCGTCTGCTGGCATGGCAGCAGTATGCTGTGCCGGCGACAGCCTGCGTAAAGCATAGCGGACAACGGGCAGCAGCACTGCCACTGCAAAAAAGGCAATCAGTAAACTCTTGATAATTTCCAGCATAGGGAAAGGGTTAGTCCCGCAAAGTTAATACGGTATCCCCAATTTCCGATAAATAAAGCCAAGTAACCAGGCCGGGCCTATCAACAGGAACTGCAGGTCTTTCAGGAAAGAAGGTTTTTTGCCCTCTACCTTGTGCCCGTAGAACTGCCCAATCCAGGCAAGGATGAACACCACCAGGCAAATGAGCCAGAGCGGTGTCTCAAATGCCGCCTCCACCGCATGTACTGCCCACAGCACCACGGCGCATACCAGGCCCATCCCCAGAAACATCGAAAAAGACAGGCGCAGGTAAAACAGCAGGCCCAGCAACACGACAACAGTGCCAAAATGCACAAAAGGTTGCACCTGGGGCGGGAATAGCTCCTTTAAGGCTCCGCTTGGGATACTGGCCAGTAAGCCAATAACACTGAAAAATATCAGCGGAACGCAGATCCAGTGGATGAGTTTGTTGGTGTGGTTCTGATGGCTCTGGCCATATTCATCAAACCATTGCTGCATTGTTCTCATATATGTGATATTGAAAGGTTTAGAGTTGTTTTTGTAGAGGTTTATCCATAGATGGAATGTACTTATTTTACCTTGTTTTTACAATAAGACAACGCTGCTTGAGTATGAATTTTCTGCGCCTCCGCATCTATGAGGTATTGATGACTTTTTTTGTACATTTGAGAAAGGTAGAACTGCTTGCGGGGGAAATGAACAGCGCAAAAGCACCTTTCGCTTTTGCCGGCAAGATGTAGCATTAAGCCATAACACATGGAATTAGCCAGACTGGCCCGATTTTTAAAACATCATTATATAGCTGTATTCTCTTTTCTGCTCATATTCCTGCTCACGCTTTTTGTCTATTCAGAAACGAAGGATAAAGCAGACGAACGAAGTAAGAGGCTGTTTGAGCTGCATGCAGATCAGGCTATTGCAGCTGTTGAGAAGCGCATGAACGACTACATTCAGGTACTGACTGGAGCGAAAGCGCTCCTTGTTGCTTCTGATACAATAGAGCGCAGTGCCTGGCGTAAATACTATAACTCACTGAACCTGGAGGAGAACTACCCGGGTTTTCAGGCGCTCGGCTACACCCACGCTGTCAGGCCTTCAGAACTGGCCGCTTATGAGCAGCGCATTCGCGCTGAAGGCTTCAGCGGGTTCAGCGTTCATCCTGAGGGAAAGCGGACGGAATACACTCCCATCACTTATATAGAGCCCTTTACCGGCCGGAATCTGCGTGCCTTTGGGTTTGATATGTCCAGCGAGCCTACGCGGCAGTCAGCCATGCGTATTGCCCGCGACACAAAGCAACCGGCCTTGTCGGGGAAGGTGCGCCTGGTGCAGGAAGACGGAGAAGATGAGCAGGCAGGTTTCCTGATCTACCTGCCCTTGTACAGGAATAACGCCGACCCTACCTCCATTAAAGACCGCCAGAACCTGATTAGAGGGTTTGTATACAGTCCTTTCCGGGCCAAAGACCTGATAACTTCCATTCTGGGGCAGCAATTTGACGACATCGATGTCGAGGTGTACGATGGCACCAGCTTTGCAAAGGAGTCGCTGCTTTACAGCACAGATTCCACTTTGTACTATCACACCAACAACAGAACCCTCACTTATCCAGGCACCATCAGTATCGGGAACCATACCTGGCGCCTCTTCATTACAGCAGAGCCCGAAAGGACTGCTGAATCAGAACTGCCGTATTACATTCTGGCGGGAGGCGTAATTATCAGCTTGCTGATGGGCTTTATCATCTGGTCCCTCTCCAACACCCGACGGTCCAACCGCCTGAAACAGACCATTACGGACAACGCCACGGCAGCCCTCTTTATCATCGATGCCAAAGGTTATTGTACCTTTATGAACCCGGCTGCTGAAGAGATGACAGGGTATACTTTAGAGGAGATGGAGGGAAAAACCCTGCACGAAATGGTGCACTACTTGCATCCGGATGGTTCTGCTTTTGCTGTAGAGGAATGCAGGGTCCGCACAGCATTGGCTATAACAGAGCCAATGCGCGCTTACGAAGACGTATTTATCCATAGAGACGGGAGCTTTATTAACGTGTCGTGTGCGGTGCAACCTATTAAAGAAAGAGGCTCCGGAACCTATGCTATTATCGAAGTACGTGACATAACAGAAGAGAAACGCGCAAAGGAGGCGATCATAGAGAGCGAGGCGCGATTCAGAACCATGGCCGATAACGCGCCTGTGATGATATGGGTAGGTAACCCCCGGGGAGAGTACGTGTATGTAAACAAACAGTGGATTGACTTTACAGGGTTCTCGTTTGAAGAAAGCATTAGCATGGGCTGGCGCGAGGTGCTGGAGCCGGAGCATATGCCGGAGTATGCTGAAGTGTTTGAAAAGGCCGCTGCAGCGTCAGGTTCATTTAAAATGGAAATGCGCATGCGCCGCCACGACGGAAAGCTGCGTTGGGTAATAAATACAGCTATGCCTCGCTTCGGGGTGAACGGGGAGTTTTTGGGTCACATTGGCTCTATTATCGATATCACAGAGATAAAGGAAGCAGAGCGCAAGGTGAAGCAGAATGCGGAACTGTTGCAGAAGCTGTTCTTAGAGGTGCCAGCGGTGGTGGGCCTGGTGCGGGCCCAAGACTTTAAATATGTGCTGGCCAATCCACAATACCGCCGCTTGTATGGCAACCGCCCGCTTGTAGGTAAAACTATTTACGATGCCCACACCAAAGAAGAAGGACACGGGTTTTTCCAACGCCTCGAGCGGGTGGTGGAAACAGGTGAGCCTTTTGTGGGAAATGAAACAGTTGCCACCTTCGACCGCTATAACAACGGGCAGTTGGAGCGCGGCTACTTTAATCTAGTGTATCAGCCATTGATAGATGGCAACGGACAGGTGGAGGCCGTGCTGGTATTTGCAGTAGAGGTAACGGAACTGGTGAAGGCCCGCAAAGAACTCATCATTACCAATGAGGAGCTGAGCGAGAAGAACACAGAACTGCAGCGCATTAACAACGACCTCGATAACTTTGTGTACACCGCCTCTCACGACCTGAAATCGCCTATCGCCAACATGGAAGGCCTGGCCACGCTGCTGCGCGACATCCTGCAGGGCAACCTCAAGCACGAAGACATGCAGGTGCTGGACATGCTGCAGCAGGCTGTAAACAAACTGAAAGGCACCATTGCTGACCTGACAGAAATTACAAAAGTGCAGAAAGAGCTACAGTCGGAGGTGGAGCCACTTTCTTTTGAGAACATGTTGCAGGACATTACCACTGATATAGATAAACTGATCAAAGAGGCTGACGCCACCATCAGCACCGACCTGGAGGTGAAGAACATCCTATACGCCCGGAAAAACCTACGCAGCATTATCTACAACTTAGTTTCTAACGCCATCAAGTATAAGTCGCCTGAGCGGGCACCTGAGGTGCGCATTACTACCTACCAGCAGGCCGGGTATATTGTGCTGGAGGTGAAGGATAACGGGCTGGGTATAAAGAAGGAGCAGCAGCATAAGCTCTTCACTATGTTCAAGCGCCTGCACAGCCATGTGGAGGGTACCGGTATTGGTCTGTACATCGTGAAGCGCATCATAGAAAATAATGGCGGCTTCATTAAAGTAGAGAGTGAGGTAGGCAAGGGCACTACCTTTAAAGTGTATTTTAAGCAGGCATCTGTAGCTGAAGTAGTATAAGAGTCAAAAGAGCTGATATTACACATTAAAAGCCGTTTTTAATCTGAACTTTGGCGGAAACAAGTAATCCTTCTGCCTCTTATTTTGTTCTGATTGATGGATGAACCTATCCAAATAACGAGCAACGAAACACAACTAACGACATTTAATGGCTAAAATAAAAACATCCTATTTCTGCCAGAGCTGTGGCGCCCAGTCCGCCAAGTGGATTGGAAAGTGCCCGGCCTGTGGCGAATGGAATACCTATGTAGAAGAAGTGGTGCAGCGCGAGGAGGTAACCCCGACTACAGCCTGGAAAGTAGGCAGCAGCACCGCCCAAGTCTCCAATAAACCGAAACCCATTGCGGATATAAGCTTTCAGGAGCAGCAGCGCGTGGTTACGCAGGACCAGGAACTGAACCGTGTATTGGGAGGCGGCATTGTGCCGGGCTCCATGGTGCTGATCGGGGGCGAACCCGGCATTGGTAAAAGTACGCTGATGCTGCAGATTGCCCTGAGCCTGCGCGGTATGAAAGTGCTGTATGTGAGTGGAGAGGAAAGCGAGCAGCAGATTAAGATGCGCGCCGAGCGCCTCACTGCCCAAACCTCCGATTGCTTTATCCTTACGGAAACAGGTACGCAGAACATCTTTAAGCAGATAGAAATGGTGCGGCCGCAGGTGCTTATCATCGACTCCATCCAGACCCTCCACTCCTCTTTCATAGAATCAGGCGCGGGTAGCGTGAGCCAGGTGCGCGAGTGCACAGCCGAACTGCTGAAGTTTGCCAAAGAGAGCGGCACCCCTGTTTTCCTGATCGGCCACATTACCAAAGAGGGCAACCTGGCCGGCCCGAAGATACTGGAGCACATGGTAGACACAGTGCTGCAGTTTGAAGGCGACCGCCATATGACCTACCGCATCCTGCGCACCACTAAAAACCGCTTCGGCTCTACCTCTGAGCTGGGTATTTATGAAATGCTGGGCACAGGCCTGCGGGAGGTAAGCAACCCGTCCGAAATCCTGATCTCGCAGCGCGAGGATGCCTTTAGTGGCATTGCCATCGGAGCTACCTTGGAGGGCAACCGCCCGCTGCTGATAGAGGTGCAAAGCCTGGTAACGCCAGCTACCTACGGTACCCCACAGCGCACCAGCACCGGTTACGATGCCAAGCGCCTGAACATGCTGCTGGCGGTGCTGGAGAAGCGCGGTGGCTACCGTTTAGGGGCGCAGGACGTGTTCCTGAATATTGCCGGGGGCTTAAAAGTAGAAGACCCTGCCCTTGACCTGGCCGTGTGCGCCTCCATCCTTTCCTCTTTCGAAGATATGGCCATTCCGAGCACAGCGGCCTTTGCCGCCGAAGTGGGCCTTGGTGGCGAGGTGCGTGCCGTAAACCGGGTCGAGAACCGCATCAGTGAGGCTGAAAAGCTTGGGTTTACAGATATCTATATCTCTAAATACAACAAGAAAGGGCTTGACTTCAGCAAGTTCTCTATCAACATACATGCCTTTGGCAGGTTAGAGGAGGTGTTCAGCAACTTGTTCGGGTAAGCAGATTTTTATATCCCATCTTTCCACAGAGGTAAAGAAGAGCAGGATACTGCAATGAGTTGTGTCAGCTGCCTCATTGGTTGTTCCTCCATACTGTTGTACCTGTACTCAAGCCCGATATCTTCCTGGTATCGGGCTTTTTTTATACTCCAGAGCAGTGTGGGTGCTATGTCAATAGTAAAGAGGGCAATAACCGTTGTTTGTTTTGCTGCGTACTTAAAACCTACCTACCGGTGTATACCGGAGACAGTTTTGAACTATGAAAAACAACTATAACAACAAAGCATATGGCATTAATAAATAAAAAAGATATTGAGAAGTTGATAAATGTGCAAAGCAACAATGGGAATGCTCTGTGCCTCTCCTTCTACTTACCCACTCACCGCGCCGGCAAAGAAACACTGAATGGACAGGACAGCCTTGCCTTTAAAAACCAGATACGGAAGGCAAAAGAGCTTTTGGAAAAACATGATGTACCAGACGCAGAGATAGCAGAGTATATAAAGCCTGCAGAAGCTCTTTTGAACGAGAATGGTTTCTGGCGTCACCAGGGCGAAGGCTTGGCTGTGTTTATCACGAAAGGCTTTTCAACACATTATGAGTTGCCGGTATCTATGCCAAATGAGGTGTTTGTACTTGATCAGTTTTACTTTACACCCATGCTGCCTGTCCTGAGCCAGAACGGCCGCTTCTTTATCCTGTGGCTATACCGCGAGAAAGTTGCTTTCTATGAGGCGACGATAGACAATATCAGGCAGATTGATATCAGTTCGTTTGTGCCGGAGTCTATGAACGAATCATTGAAATTCGACGTGAAAGGAAACGACCAGGACTTTAACCACAGCAGAACCACCACCAACGGATCAAATATTCTGGTTAATGCACAGGGTTTTTCACAATCTGACCAGCAGCATGACCGCGTACGTGAGTTTATGCTGGATATAGATAACAACCTGCAGGAGATTCTGCACGATGCCACAGAGCCGCTGGTGTTGGCCGGAGTAGACCACTATTGCAGTATTTACCGCAATATCAGCAAGTATAAGCACATTGTGGAGCAGAACATCAACGTGAACGAGGGCGGCGGTGATATGCACTCGATACACGAAAGAGCACTGGCTGTAATGAAACCACTGATGCAGAAGGGTCATTCAGAAGCACTTACACGCTACCAGAACGTGGCAGGGACAGGTTCTACGTCTGAAGACATTGCCACCGTGGCTGCTGAGGCAGTACATGGCCGCATAGATACCTTGTTTATTGCGCCAAGTGAGCCTGTATGGGGTACTTACGATTCCGTAAAAGCAACAGCTGAGGTGCATGAGGAGTACCAGCGTGGAGATGACGACCTTGTTAATCTGGCGGCTATCAAGACAATAGCACAGGGAGGTACAGTGTACGTTAGCAGCTACAATGGCTTGCAGGAAGCAACAGACGGACGTGTAAACGTAAAAGCCCTGTTCCGATACTAAGAAGTCATATTTTTGGCCATTCGCGCCAGAAACCATAACTTAGAGGGCAGCCAGTGTGGCTGCCCTTTTTTATTCAGCAAAAGGAGCTGATACTTTCTTTTGCTCCCTTAGCCTACTTTGCATGACGCTGCACCTGACCGACGGGTTAAATTTTTTATCAAAACTAACGCTGCTGCGGGCTGTGAATGCCCTGCAGGTGGTGAGCAGCTATATCTTGTCTAAAGTAACAGGCAAAGCAAGGCATTGGGGCTATCCGCTGAGTATTTCGCTGGAGCCTACCACCTCCTGCAACCTGCGCTGCCCGGAATGCCCCAGCGGCCTGCGCTCCTTCTCCCGCCCTACCGGCATGCTGCAGGACGAGCTCTTTAAACAAACCATAGACCAACTGCACCAACGCCTGCTCTACCTCATTTTCTACTTTCAGGGAGAGCCTTATCTGCATAAGAACTTTCTGGGCCTGGTAAAGTATGCCTCAGACAGAGGCATCTATACTGCTACCTCCACCAACGCACATTTCCTGGACGATGAGACGGCCCGTGAAACAGTGGCGTCGGGCTTAGACCGTCTCATTGTGTCAATAGACGGTACTACCCAGGAGACCTACGCCGCCTACCGTGTTGGCGGTAAACTGGAGAAGGTGCTGCAAGGAACGCGAAATGTGGTGAAATGGAAAAAAGCGTTGAAATCGAAAACACCGCACATCATGTTTCAGTTTTTAGTTGTGCGGCCAAACGAGCATCAGTTGGAAGACGTAAAACAACTGGCACGGGAATTGGAGGTAAATGAGGTGGCGTTTAAAACAGCGCAGATTTATGACTATCAGCAAGGCTCCCCGCTCATCCCGACCATTGACTATTACTCGAGGTACAAGAATAACGGCGACGGCAGCTTTACTATCAAGAACAAGCTGCTGAACCACTGCTGGAAAATGTGGCACTCCTGCGTTATTACCTGGGACGGTTTAACAGTGCCCTGTTGTTTTGATAAAGATGCCGAGTACAGAATGGGAGATTTAAAAAAAGACAATTTTGATACAGTGTGGCGCGGGCCGGCATACAGCCAATTCAGGCAACAACTGTTGGGCTCCAGGGCCAACATAGAAATGTGCCGCAACTGTACAGAAGGCACCAAAGTATGGGCATAACCATCGAACTTAAATAGGAATCAACTTGAATAACTATATGAATGACCTGAATGAAGCAGTGGAACTGCTTTGGGGGAAGCTTGAGGGTTGGGGTGCGGACATTGTACTAATGCTTCCGAACCTGTTTGTGGCGCTCGTGCTGCTGATCCTTACTTTTTATCTAGCTGGCTTTGTAAGAAGGTCGCTTGAGAGGGTTATCAGAAGGTTTTCACATAGCGCAGCCCTTAACAACCTTGTTTTAACACTCCTGTACATCGGCATGTTGCTGATAGGGTTCTTCTTTGTGCTTACCGTGCTGAACCTCGATAAGGTCGTTATTTCCCTGCTGGCGGGTGTCGGTATCATCGGTTTGGCCCTCGGTTTCGCCTTTCAGGATATTGCGGCTAACTTTATTTCTGGTGTAATTATAGCCGTGCAAAAACCGTTTGGCGTAGGCGATAACATCGAAACGAACGACTACTTTGGCACCATTGAGCGCATCTCCCTCCGCACCATCGATATCCGGCAGGTGACGGGAGAGTTGGTAAGGCTTCCGAACAAAATGGTATTCGAGAACCCGCTTACAAACTTCTCTGTTTATGGTACCCGCCGTATAGACCTGGAAGTGGGTATTTCCTATGCCGAAGACCTGGAGCGCGTGCAGCAGGTAGTAATAGAAGCGCTGGAGGACGTGAAAAACCGTGTAAAAACACGCAATATCGAAGTAATGTATGATGAGTTCGGAGATAGCTCTATCAACTTCAAGGCCCGCTTTTGGGTAACATACAGCCGCCAGGTAGACTATGTTGGAGCCAAGAGTGATGCCATTATCCGCATCAAGAAAGCCTTTGACGAAAACGACATCCTGATTCCATTCCCAATCCGTACGCTGGACTTTGGTATAAAAGGTGGCGAAAAACTGAACGAGCAGCTGGACGCTATAACTGCCTCTATCAAAGAAGGAAAGCGCTTAGGTAACAATGGGCAGTAACCTTGGCTGCTGCTTTATATAAAAATTAACAGCTAAACAGAAAGGGCCGGTATCACAATACCGGCCCTTTCTGTTTAGCTGTTAATCCTGGTTATTTGTCGTCTTTATCGAGGTTCTTACCTAAATCCTCTACCTGCTTCAGAAACGTGTCTACATTTTCATCGGCATAAGGGCCGTAAGAGTTAGAAATAGTGCCTTTCAGGCCGCTGGTCGTTTCCAGTGCGTAAAGAATAGACATATCGTCCGGGTTACTTTGTCCCTCAAAACGGTAATGGTCTACTATACGCACCTGGTCTGGTCCGAATGTTTCCTTACTATCCATGGTAGTAAGCTTTCCTTCATCGGTTACCTTAAAATCTGTTTTGTAACCGTCTTTGAACAAACGGTTCGTAACATTTACCATGGACCTTTCTTCTACTTTATCTGACATAGTATTTCGCTTTAATATTGTTCTGAGTTCGTATATAAACTATACGCAAAAAAGAACATAGGATACAGATAAAGAGAGAAAAATGTCGTGAGGGAGCGGCTATAATACTTATTTATTGATATATGAGCAGCTCTTAATGTTTGGCGGTTGCAGCTTTCCTATCCAGATCCTGCTGAATCTTTTTAAAGTCAATGGAGGAGCAGGCGCTACCACAACCTTTGGCGCAGCCGCTTTTAGCAACAAAGCTTTGATACACCAGGCGGCCCATATAAAAAGCGGCTGCTATAAAAACGAGGAGTATGATCAGTTCCTGTACCATGCCCTAATAACTATTTGTTGGTATAAAAAGTTTACTCTGCGGTTTGCTTCCAGTGCTCTTGAATGATTTCCTGCATCTCAGAGTGAATGTTGCCATTGCTTGCCACAATCTCCCGGCCAAATACATAATCGCCATCAGAAGTAAACTTGCTTAGCCTGCCACCTGCCTCCTGCACAATAATGCTACCGCCTGCTACATCCCATGCATTCAGGTTGTATTCAAAGAAACCCTCGCAGCGGCCAGCCGCTACATAGGCCAGGTCCAGGGCGGCAGAGCCTAACCTGCGTATGCCATGCGATTTAGCCATAAAGCCCCCCAGCACCTGCAGGTACTGTTGCATCAGACCAAAATCATAATAAGGGAAGCCTGTAGCGATAAGGGCATTTCCTAAAGCAGGAGCCTCAGACACTTTTATGGGATTAGCGTTGCAGAAAGCGCCGCCGCCTTTATAGGCTGAAAAGCACTCATCGCGGCTTGGATCATACACTACGCCTACTACCACTTCGTCTCCGTCCAGCAGGCCCACGCTCACGCAGTATATCGGGAGGCTGTGGGTAAAGTTGGTGGTGCCGTCCAAGGGGTCAATCACCCAATTGTAACGTTCACCTTTTGTGCTGTCGGTGCCTTCTTCGGTAATAAAACCCGCCTCCGGCAACAGTTCCCGAAGCCCCTCCACCAATTGCACTTCCGCCTGCTTATCCACGTAAGACACCAGGTCGTTGAAGCCTTTCATCTCAATGGTGGAGGTGTCGAAAGTCTCGGCTTCCTGCCGGATAAAAGCACCTACGCTGCGGGCAATGATATTCAGGTTCTGTGATAGTTGGCTCAGGTTCATATTGCTTTTTCTACTTTTGGAGTAAAGGTTTCCTTTTTAATCTTATTAGAGAACCATACGGTATACGCAGCTCTCAGGCCGAGGGCCAGGGTGACCGGTATAAAGGCTGTATGAAGCATTTGTGGCCACCAGGGCCAGAACAGCAGCAGCACACCCGCCACAATGGCCGTAGCCAGCATATATTTGCTTACCCAGTCCTGCAGCTTGTTGTGGCCAAGGAAGAAAGCCACCACTATATGTGTGGGGATAGCCCAAAGCAGGTTAAAGTTGTAAGCTGTTGCCTGATGATCTGTTGCAAACCAGAGCAGGAGCATTATAATGCCCATTAAACCGATTATAAAGAAAAATACCATATCGAACACACGGCTGCGGCGGCGCTTCATCCAGTCTACTACCGTAAGGGCCAGCACAACGGCAAAGAACAGCCAAAAGACCAGCGTAGGTGTAAATATACCACGGGACATAGGAATGGGCTCCCGCTCAAAAAGTACCTGCATCTCCCCTACCAGCGGCTGTGTCTGTCCGTTTTCTGTTATCGTAGCGTTAGCAAAACCCTTGGCCAGATAATCTGGCAGGAACATATACTCATATGGCGTTGCTTCTCTATCTATCCTGGCGCCCAGAGAAAAGTCAATCCCAAGGTCTCCCCAGGGCTGCGGTGGCAGGTACAGGTCAATCAGGTTCCGGAAGCTCATGTCCTCATCAAAATGGCTGATGTTGAACCTGATTTGGTTCGGGAAGGTAGCCTCTACACCATCGCGGATGCGGGTGGCGCAGTTATCGAAAAAGAAGTCGTAAAGGTAAAAGCGGTTAGCAGGCAGGTAGTTGTTCGTTAGAAAACCCCAATACTGCTGCTTCTGCTCTTCCGTAAAGTTCATTTCCTGCTCATACACCGAGCGGTTGTCCATGGTGTAGCTGTACACGAAATCCCGGAAGTAAGCAATGGAGAGCTTATAATTCAGCTTGCCCCTGGCAAACTTGAGGTAGAAGTTCGGCTCATTGAAATCGAAGGTGCCGTAGTTAAAAACAATGTCGAACCCGTTCACGGGGTCGTTCACCCGCACCGCGCTGTGGCCAAAAATAGCGTAGAGTTCCGGGCCGCTGGAGCAGGTAATCAGGCTGATTTTAGCCTGTGGCGAAAGCTGGATATCCTCAAACTGCGCCCATCCCTGAAAAGAGAGCAGGCAGAAGGCCAGGACCAGTCCTAATTGCTTGATGTATTTTCTCATGTTATTCTTTGTCGGATTTGCTGCCTTTTGTGGCACCTGATACCACTATCACAAACTCTCCTTTAATGGCTTTAGTAGTGAAAACCTGAATGAGCTCGTCCAAAGTTCCGTTAATGGTCTCCTCAAACATTTTCGTGATTTCACGTGAAACAGAAGCCAGGCGCTCTCCCCCAAAATACTCCCCAAACTGTGTCAGCGTCTTCAGCAGGCGGTGCGGCGATTCGTAGAAAATCATGGTGCGCTCCTCCTCTGCCAGGCTCTGCAGGCGTGTCTGGCGGCCTTTCTTTACGGGCAGGAAACCCTCAAAGGTAAACCTATCGGTGCTGAAGCCAGACTTAACGATGGCAGGCACAAAGGCAGTGGCGCCGGGCAGGCACTCTATTTTGATGTCGTGTTTCAGGCACTCGCGCACCAGGTAAAAGCCCGGGTCAGAAATGCCCGGCGTGCCTGCATCCGAAATCAGCGCCATCACCTCCCCTGCCTTCAGGCGGTCTACCAGGTGGGCCGTGGCCTTGTGCTCATTGTGCAGGTGGTGGCTGTGCATGCGCTTGTCTATGCCCAGGTGCTGCAGCAGTTTTCCGCTGGTGCGGGTGTCCTCCGCCAGAATCACATCCACCTCCTTCAGTATCCGTATGGCACGCAGCGTTATATCCTCTAAATTGCCGATGGGCGTCGGCACCAGGTATAGGTTCGTCTTTTCTTGTTCCTGCATGGGGTAAAGATAACTTATGTAAGTTAGAAAGTTAAAAAGTTAGAGGGTTAGAAAGTTGTCAGGAGTTAGAGAGTTTGGGAGTTAGAAAGTTAGAGAGTTGAAAAAAATCGATTATAAATTTATAGGTAGGTCGGCAAGGCTTGGCAGTATTAGAAGCGCTATATAAAGCGGGTAATTTCGTCTCTACACTGAAGGTATACCCCTCCGCTACAAATTTTTAACTTTCTAACCCTCTAACTTTTTAACTTCGAAAAACTCTCTAACTCCTAAACTTTTCATAAATTTCCTCAATCCGCTTTGCCAGTTTGTGGTCGCGGATGGTGACGGTGTTGCCGGCATCGTGAGTGGTGAGTTCTATGTTCACTTTGTTGTACACGTTGCTCCACCACGGGTGGTGGTCCATTTCATGAGCCACTGCTGCTACTTCATTCATGAAAGCCATCGCCTGTTCAAAGTCTTTGAACGTAAGGCTACTCTTTAATTTGTTGTCTTCTTCCTGCCACATAGTTTTTATGTTAAGTTGTTTTCTGATTCGCCGCACCTTCCGCTGCCGCAGTTCTGTGCCTGTTACAGAAACAAGCCGGAGGTACAGGCGTATAGTTTAGTTTGTAACGAACTATAACCTATAAAAGCTATGGAAAACAAACCAAAATCATTTCCGCCTCAGGAGATGGAACAACCAGGGAAAGAGCATAAGATGAACCCGGAACCGGAAGTTATCCGGGAAAACTACAAAGGCAGCGAAAAGCTGAAAGATAAAGTAGCCCTGATAACAGGTGGCGATAGCGGTATCGGCCGCTCTGTGGCGGTACACTTTGCCCGTGAGGGAGCTGATGTGGCCATTGTATACCTGAATGAAGACCAAGACGCCGAGGACACCAGGAAAATGGTCGAAAAAGAAGGGAGAAAGTGCCTGCTGATAGCCGGCGACGTGGGCGAAGAAAAGTTCTGCCGCAATGCTGTTCAGAAAACAGTAGATGAACTCGGCAAATTGGACATTCTGGTAAACAACGCAGGAGAGCAGCATGCAAAAGAAGACATCCGTGATATATCTACAGAACAGTTGCACCGCACCTTTGCGACCAACATCTTCGCGATGTTCTACTTTGTGCAGGCAGCCTTAGACCACATGAAAGAGGGCAGCACCATCATCAACACCACATCCGTGACAGCATACCACGGCAATAAACTGCTCCTCGACTATTCTTCCACAAAAGGAGCTATCCTCACCTTTACCCGTACACTGGCGCAAATGGTGGCAGACAAGGGAATACGCGTAAACGGTGTAGCACCAGGCCCTATCTGGACTCCCCTTATTCCGGCATCTTTCAGCGGAGAAAAAGTACATGAATTCGGCTCTAACACGCTGCTGAAGCGGGCAGGCCAGCCATCAGAAGTAGGACCGGCTTATGTGTATCTGGCATCAGAGGATTCAGCATTTACGATTGGCGAAATAGTGCATATCAACGGCGGCGAAATGGTGACTACCTAAGCCAAACCCGGAACCCAACAGGCCTTAAAGGAGTAAAACCTATTAAGGGAGCCTTTCATAATTACATAAAAGGAGCCTGTTTATTAAAAACTACGATTATGGCTGAAGATAAAGAAGATAAAAATAAACTGAAGAACCAGGAGCCCAACAAAAGGGGCTTCCAGGTAATAGAAGACGACACCAGTATGGAGGAGATGCAGGCCGGGCATATTATACCGGGTGCAGATCCGCCAAAGAACGAGCACCAGCGCGGAGGCTTCGGTAACCGCGACGGAAAAGAAGGCTATGGCAGCGACACCGCTGGCAACGGACCAAGCGCTACTGGTGTAAATGATTATTCCGATGACGGTGTTCCGCCAGCGGATAACATGCGGACCGAAGAAGAAGGACGCGGCTCATAAGCCAATCAAAAAGTTTAAGTACAGGTGCTGTAGTATGTTTTATGTGCAGTGCCTTATGTTTCATTAAAATTAGAAGGAGGAAATTATGCCATCATATAAGCACACACAAGGAAGCGCAGAAAACGAAGGAAAACCAACAGGAAGAGGCCAGGACAAAGCAGCCGGCGGAAAGCCAGTGGATCCTGGAAGCCAAACGCGCGCAGAGCATGAAGAACTAAAAGACAGGTATACGGATGGACCGGATGATGTTGCGCCAGATGTAGATGAGACGGGGACGAATATATTAAGCAACAACCCGAACCGTAACACCAACAAGCCTGGTATTGACAACAACAAGTATAATTAATTAACCTTACCTTAAGTACAAAGAGAAATAGCACCTGCTGCAACGGGTGCTATTTCTCTTTGTACTACCTTTGCCTCACCAACTCGCAATTCTCCAAACCACATGGCCCGCTACGCCCTGACCGACATACACGGCTGTGCCCGTACTTTCAGAGCGCTCGTACATGAGCAGCTAAACCTCCAGAAAACAGACGAACTGTACGTGCTGGGCGACCTGGTAAACAAAGGGCCCGACAGCAAAGGTGTCATCGATTTTATACTGGAACTACAGGAGCAACAGTACCAAGTTTATTGCCTGCGTGGCAACCACGACCAGATGCTGCTCAAAGCCGCTAAAAAAGGCCCCAAAGTCTTAAGCTTAACAGACACCGAGAAGAAGCTTGTACTGGAGAGTTTCCAAATAGAGTCCTTTGAAGACCTGCCAAAAAAATACAGAGAATTCCTCAAAAGCCTTCCCTACCACCTCGAACTGCCGGACTACTACCTCGTGCACGCCGGGTTTAACTTTACGCAGGAAGATATTTTCGCGGATAAAGACGCCATGCTGAACATCCGGGGCTATGATGTAGACTGGCAAAGAATAGATAACAAAGGCCTGCTCCACGGCCATACCCCCACCGCCCTGCATAGCATTAAAAAATCAGTTTCCCATAAAGACCAGCAACTGAACCTGGACGCCGGCTGCGTCTACTACCGAAACGCCGCTTACGGCAACCTCATCGCACTGGATTTAGACACACAGGAACTGTACATACAGCCCAATCTGGATCGGCCTTACCCTGTGGCCCGGAAGAGCTAGAAGCCTTCATTAATAGCTCGAATAAAGAGGGGAAAACTGCCTTTATTTGCATTGGTGAGGTTGTTTTTCCTGCATTGTCTTTATAAACTGTGCGCCCTTTGTTATTGTGAGCCTTGCAATGTGTAGGTGCTGATCTCCTATATTCCTCTTCCTGAACCACAGTATCGGAAACTCTTCGCAAAAAGCTTCCTTTAAATCTGGAGCCTAAACCATAGCATTAACTAATCTTTTGATACACTGCCTGTGAAATAGAATTGTGCAATCAGTGTTGGGATTTTACTGGGGGAAAAGGATATATCGGTATTTATATATAGTGTAGTTGAATAAATCTTATAAGCAATAGTAGTTTAATATAAAGTACAGTTTACTTCTCATAAAATATGAGTAGCAATGATAAAGGTTTAGGTTATTAACAAGGGGTAAAGCAACTCATAATGCCTACGAGAAGCTTGTTATAGGCAATTAGTTTGAGTTTCATTATTCCTTATATGTATTAAGTTTTTCCTATATTTTAAAAGAAATGATAAAAAAATAGTTCTAAATATTTGCTTAACTATAAAATAAAATATAGTTATTTGTGTGGATATAAAACCATTAATATAGGAATATACCTAATTATATTTTTAAAACTTAAAGTACAATTTATGGCACAGGTCTACCCACCCCCTCGTAAGAACAGGCTTCTTCTTTCGCTGCTTCTGCAGTGTTTATTCATGATTGGTTTTGTGACGCAAAGTTTTGCGCAAGCGACTTTGCCAACAAGCAATACAAGCTGGTCTATATTGCCTCAGGGCTGGACTAGTTCTGGTGTGGGCGAATATGCTACGAACGTACCTACGACAAATGCAGGAGAAAACAGCTCTGCCAGCTACACGGCTAGTGCTACTTATGTACAAATAGACTTCACAGGTGTGCCTGATAAAGTTTCTTTTAACCTGAGAGCTTCGGGATTAAGCGGAAAATTTGACGGTGTATTTCAGGTGCTCGAATCGAGTACAGTAGGAAGCGGCTACACGGCGGTAGGAGACAACATTGATTCAAACAGTGGTGTATTAGCAGGAAGTAGTAATAGCTACCCTGTCGAAAGAGCGCTAAGTTCTACAACTAAATCTGTCAGGCTATATATGCAGACGAAAGGGGTTAAGACTCTTTACTTGGATAATGCACAGATCACCGCTGTTCCTGCAGGGCCAGAAGTGAACATGAAAATAGCAGGTGCCAATTTCCTGAGTGGTAGTACACATAACTTTGGTACTGTTAACCTGAAAAAGTCTAAGACAGTCGAGGTTACAATAGAAAACATCGGTACAAGTACATTAAGCCTTGATCCTCCAGTTTTAACAGGTGTAAATCCTCAACATTATTCCATTACAACTGTGGGTTATGCAGCTTCCTTAGAACCTTCTCAGACCGCCACCTTTCAGGTAACCTTTAGCCCAACCGTTGTGGGTACATTGAATGCAGAAGTACAGGTGGCGAATAATGACAGTGATGAAAACCCATACAAAATTCTGCTTCAAGGTACAGGTGCCATTCTACAACCCGTAATTACCAGCTTGTCATCCTATCTTGGTGGTGTTGACAAAGAAATAATTATTGAGGGTTCAGAGTTTATTAATGTTGACAAGGTACAGTTTAGCAATGGAGTAACTGCCTCCTTTACCATTATAAGCGATACACAAATACGTACATTTGTGCCAGCAGGAGCGGTAGATGGACCTATAACTGTATCGGCAGGTGCATTGAATACAAATAGTGAGTCTTTTGATGTTGTTCCGACACCGGAAATCTCGTCTGTAAATCCGGCAGAGGCATACGAACTGGATGTAGTAACTATTTCTGGTTCCTATTTAACCTATTTGGATCTTGAAACAGTAGTTTCTTTTAATGGAGTGCGCGCAACTTTTACGGTACGCCAAGACAGCAATGGCAATACAGTGATAGATGCTACCGTGCCTGTTGGTGCGACAACAGGTCCTTTAACGGTGACAACACCTGGCGGTACAGACACTATTAACTTTACTGTACTATATAAAACTCCCATTATAACTGCGGTAGACCCATCAGCAGCCTATGAACTAGCAGTAGTGACTATTTCGGGTACAAATCTTCGTGGTGTAACGGCAGTAACCTTCAACGGCGTGGGCGCGGCTTTTGAGGAGAGTGTAGATCCAAATGGTAATACTATCATCTACGCCGAAGTGCCACTAGGTGCCACGACAGGCCCTCTGACAGTGACAACTCTCGGAGGCACGGCCTCCATCGAGTTTACAGTGCTCAAGCCTATTCCAGCCAACCTGACCATCAACCCGACCTCCGGCAGAGTTGGCGACTACGTGATTATTTCCGGTGATAACCTAGCTGATGTGACGTCGGTGGTGTTCACCGGCGGGGCGGCGGCTACCTTTGCAGCTATCACCAACAGCGACGGATCCGTTTCACTGCAGGCTCAGGTGCCGGCAGGTGCCGAGACAGGTGCTATCACCGTGTCCAACGCCAATGGCTCGGCCACTACCCCGACTTATACAGTAATCAAACCAACCATTACTTCGGTAGACCCACCAGCAGCCTATGAGCTGGAGATAGTGACTATCACGGGCACTTATTTAAGTGGTGTAACGGCAGTAATCTTCAACGGCGTGGGCGCAGCTTTTGAGGAGGATCCTGCCAGCAATGGTACCATCGTATACGCTGAGGTGCCGCTAGGTGCCACGACAGGCCCTCTGACAGTGACAACCGCTGATGGTACGGCCTCTATAGAGTTCACAGTGCTCAAGCCCGTTCCTTCTAACCTGACCATCAGCCCGACCTCCGGCAGAGTTGGCGACTACGTGATTATTTCCGGTGATAACCTAGCTGATGTGACGTCGGTGGTGTTCACCGGCGGGGCGGCGGCTACCTTTGCAGCTATCACCAACAGCGACGGATCCGTTTCACTGCAGGCTCAGGTGCCGGCAGGTGCCGAGACAGGTGCTATCACCGTGTCCAACGCCAATGGCTCGGCCACTACCCCGACTTATACAGTAATCAAACCAACCATTACTTCGGTAGACCCACCAGCAGCCTATGAGCTGGAGATAGTGACTATCACGGGCACTTATTTAAGTGGTGTAACGGCAGTAATCTTCAACGGCGTGGGCGCAGCTTTTGAGGAGGATCCTGCCAGCAATGGTACCATCGTATACGCTGAGGTGCCGCTAGGTGCCACGACAGGCCCTCTGACAGTGACAACCGCTGATGGTACGGCCTCTATAGAGTTCACAGTGCTCAAGCCCGTTCCTTCTAACCTGACCATCAGCCCGACCTCCGGCAGAGTTGGCGACTACGTGATTATTTCCGGAGACAACCTGTCGGACGTGACGTCGGTGGTGTTCACCGGCGGGGCGGCGGCTGCCTTTGCCGCTATCACCAACAGCGACGGTTCCGTTTCACTGCAGGCGCAAGTGCCGGTGGGCGCCGAGACTGGTGCTATCACCGTGTCTAACGTCAACGGTTCTGGCTCTACGCCGACTTATACTGTACTAGTGCCTAAAATAACACTGTCCACCACTGAAATGACCTTTAGCAATGTAGAAGAAGGAAGTAGCGCAATACAGCAGTACGAGGTATCAGCAGAATACCTTAATGATGGTGCTGGAGTAACCTTAGACGTAAGTGGTGTGCCAGGTCCGTATACAATTTCTCTGTCTCCAACAGAAGGATTTGGTAATACAATTAACATTACAGAGGGTATTGTTAATAATACACTTGAGCTAACAACCATCTATGTTAAGTTTTCTCCTGTTGATGAAACCAGTAGTACTACTGCAACAATCGTTCATGTTACGGAAGACGCAGATGCAGAAGAGTTGTATATAACTGGTTCTGTCACCCCACTCCCGGTAGAACTTATCTTCTTCAAAGCAGCCGTTCAAGGAAACAAGGCGCTGCTGACCTGGGAAACGGCTTCGGAACAGGATAACTCTCACTTCGAGGTAGAGACATCGCTGAGCGGTGTAAGTTTTGAGAAAGTAGGACGTGTAGATAGCAAGACAACAAACAGCAGCATCCGCACTTCTTATGCGTTTACGCACAACATGGGCAATGCCAGCGGTACGCGCTACTATCGCCTGAAGCAGGTGGACCTGGACGGAACTTTTGCTTACAGCAAAGTGGTAGCCGTAACAGGAAGAGCTCAGGGTGCTGCATTGCAAGTATTGGTAGCGCCGAACCCAATCAACTACAACTCGAAAGTATACATTACAGTAGATGCAAGCGGCAAAGCAGCTGTAACCCTGCACGATTTAACTGGCAAGCAGCTTTATCAGAAAACAGTGGACGTTAGAGAAGGACAGACAGAAATACAGCTGCCACTTTACGACCAACTGCCTAGCGGCCTGTTTATGCTAACAGTTGAGATGAATGGCCTGCGCCGCCAGGTAAAAGTAGTGAAGCAGTAACAGCTTAAACCTTAGTAGTATAAAAGCCCGGTGCCATATGGTACCGGGCTTTTGCTTTTAAAGAACTTTCTACTGCTGATTTCTGCACCTCTTAAATCTGCTAACTAATGCCTCGCTGTATATAAACTTCTGAAACATTGGTTTATTCCGTAGCATACTTTAATTTTGAAAGCTATAAACCAACCGAAGCAATGCAAAAAGATACAGCCATATTTGACCTTATAGCGAAAGAGAAAGCCCGCCAGACGCACGGCATCGAACTGATTGCCTCTGAGAACTTTGTTTCAGAGCAGGTGATGCAGGCCATGGGCAGCGTGATGACCAACAAATATGCGGAAGGCTTGCCGGGCAAACGCTATTATGGCGGCTGCGAAATAGTAGACCAGTCGGAGCAGTTGGCCATTGACCGTGCCAAAGAGCTGTTCGGTGTAGAGTGGGTAAACGTGCAGCCACACTCCGGTGCGCAGGCAAATGCTGCAGTTATGCTGGCGTTGTTGCAGCCTGGTGACAAGATTCTTGGCTTTGACCTCTCGCATGGCGGGCACTTAACGCATGGCTCACCGGTGAACTTCTCTGGTAAGCTGTACAGCCCGTCTTTTTATGGTGTAGAGCAGGAGACAGGCCTTATCGATTTTGATAAAGTAGTGGAGACAGCCCGTAAGGAGCGTCCGAAGCTGATAATCTGTGGTGCCTCTGCCTACAGCCGCGACTGGGACTATAAAAAACTGCGTGCCGCTGCCGATGAGGTAGGTGCCCTGCTGCTGGCAGACATCTCCCACCCTTCCGGCCTGATTGCACGCGGCTTGCTGAACAACCCGTTTGAGCATTGCCATATTGTAACCACCACTACGCACAAGACACTGCGCGGCCCAAGAGGCGGTATGATCATGCTGGGGAAAGATTTCGAGAACCCGTATGGTCTGAAGACACCAAAGGGCGAAACACGCATGATGTCGTCGCTGCTGGATGGCGCTGTTTTCCCGGGCACGCAGGGCGGACCGCTGGAGCACGTGATTGCTGCGAAAGCAGTGGCGTACTACGAGGCACTTTCTGATGACTATTTGAGTTATGTAAAGCAAGTGCAGGAAAATGCGCAGGCGATGGCCAAAGCTTTTGTAGAAAGAGGCTACGACATCATATCAGGAGGTACAGACAACCACATGATGCTGATCGACCTGCGCTCGAAAGGGTTGACAGGCAAGCTGGCAGAGAACACGCTGGTGAAAGCCGATATCACCATCAATAAGAACATGGTGCCTTTTGACGATAAATCACCATTCGTGACTTCAGGAATGCGCGTAGGCACAGCCGCTGTGACTACCCGTGGTCTGAAAGAAAACGACATGGCGCGTATTGTAGAGCTGATCGATGATGTGCTGACAAACCATGAGAACGACAGCAAGATCAGTGCAGCACGCAAAGACATTAACAGCTGGATGCAGGAGTATCCGCTTTTTGCTTACTAACACTATAGAACAGGGGCCACAATCGTGATGATGGATCAACCACAGATAGGAGAAGAGCAGCTAGGAGAAGAGCAGCCGCAAGAGATGTCTTTTGTGGATCATCTTGAGGAGCTGAGGTGGCATCTCATACGGGCGCTGGCCTCTATCCTTGTATTCGCAACCATTGCTTTTTTAGCAAAGAGCTTTGTTTTTCATGATATCATTCTGGCTCCCTCCCGCACAGATTTCCTGAGTTACCGGGTAATGTGCGATATTGGAAATTATATAGGCTCTGATGTGCTTTGTGTAACCGAGATGGGCTTTACCATCCAAAGCCGGCAGATGAGCGGGCAGTTCACGATGCACTTACTTGTGTCTGTCTTGTTGGGTCTGGCATGTGCCTTCCCCTATGCCTTCTGGGAGATATGGCGTTTTGTAAAACCAGGCCTTTATCCGCAGGAACAGAAAAACTCGCAGGGAGCAGTATTCTTTGTATCTATCCTGTTCGTGATGGGCTTGCTGTTTGGTTATTATGTGGTGTCGCCCATTTCCATTAACTTTTTGGCAGGTTACCAGGTAGACCCAACGATTATAAATGAGTTTGACCTCTCGTCTTATATCTCTACCCTCACCACGCTGTGCCTGGCCTGTGCTTTTATGTTTGAGATGCCCGTGATTGTGTTCTTCCTGACAAAGGCAGGATTGATAACGGCCGAGACGATGAAGCTGTACCGCCGCCACGCTTTTGTAATAATATTGGTTGTGGGGGCTATCATTACGCCTCCGGATGTTATCAGCCAGCTGCTGATCTCTATGCCACTGATGCTATTATATGAGGTAAGCATAAACATCTCGAAGTCAATACGTAAAAGAGATTTGAAGAACCTGAACGAAAACAATACGATATAATGGCACTGAACATTGCAATTGGAGGAGACCATGCCGGCTATACCTACAAAAGTATGGTAAAAGCTGTACTCGAGGCGCTTGGCCACCAGATACAGGATTTTGGCCCTCAGTCTGACGCTTCTGTGGACTATCCGGACCATGTGCACCCGCTTGCAAAAGCGGTGGCAGACGAGGAGGCTGATTTTGGCATCCTGATCTGTGGGAGTGGCAACGGTGTAGCCATAACGGCGAACAAGCATCACGATATACGTGCGGCATTATGCTGGAAACCTGAGCTGGCTAAACTGGCGCGGGAGCATAACAACGCCAACGTGCTTTGTATACCAGCCCGTTTTGTGTCGGAGGATGTGGCACGCGAAATGGTGAAAGTTTTCCTCTCAACTGGTTTCGAAGGTGGCCGCCACCAAACCCGCGTAGACAAAATCACGGCCTGCTAAGGCTGCCTGTAGTATAACTAAAAGGGCGCTGCACTTATGAAAAGTTGCAGCGCCCTTCTGTTTTACAGGTATCCCAGTATCAATTAATTAATACGCATTATATTTTCCTATCTGCAAATTCCCCTCCTCGGAGGGGCAGGGGTGGGTTCTGTAGAACAACTTTGTGCGCAGGACTCATTTGATATTGAAATTTGGAAGCAGTCTTACTCCGACAACTCATAAACCCCTGCAGCGCTGGTGGCGCTGTACTTTCCAAAAATGCCTGGCAGCTTATAACTCAGTTCAGGCATCAGGTTCACTTTATCTACAATATAAGCGGGCATTTCCCTGCTGAAGTTCTGGTGTATCTCAAAAACCGCCTGGTATTCATTCAGTCTTCCGAAGTGGCGCTGGGCCAGGTTCCAGTTCAGGTAAGGTGTTACAGGCTTGTTTTGTGTGTAGTAGCTGACATCTTTGCCCAGCACCAGCACGGTAGCCTGTTGCATCGGCAGGTCGATCTCTTCTGGCAACAGCAGCGGCGACTCGTCCAGCATTAGAAACCTGTTGATGTGGAGCATGTGCCTGTAGCGCAACACCAGCATACAGCCAATCACCAACAGGATAACCAGGTTCAGCTGCCACATTTTGCGGTTTGAGGTAAAGAAGAATTCACTGAAGTAGGCTATTGGCGGCAGCAAAAGGATAAAGGTAGCCACCGAAATCTCGTCTCTAGTGAAAATGACCACGAAGCTGGTGAACAGCCACACCCACATCAGCTGCTTAAACTTGTCCTGAAAAACGAGGCGCTGTGGCAGAGAAGCTGAGCTCAACAGCGAGAGTAAAAGCACTATAGCTGGTATGGCCATCAGCTTCGCCACATCGGCTGGCGGACGCAAAAAGTTAACCTGCAGTTGCCAGGGGCGCAGCAGGTGCAGTTCAATAAACTCCTGCGTGGTGTTGGTATAAAGGTAGTAGGTGAGCAGGACAGCATACGGAAAAACAAAACCGCACAACATCAGCAGCATACTCCTAAAGGTGCTGGAGGCAAAGAAGATTACAGCAAACACGCCTATCAGCAGGAACATAGCCAGAGGCAGGTAGCTCATGGCAGCCAGCCCCAGCATAAACCCACCCACAAACAGGCGGTTATTGTCAAATCCCTCCCGCGAAAGGGTGATAATATATGGCAGCGACAGGATAATGAAAGTATTGCCGATGAGCAGCGGCGTGAGCATGTTGAACTCAAAGGAAAGGCTCCCTAAAATCAGGTACAGCAGCGCAGGCAGGTAATTTTTGCTGGCATATACGTTGTGGCGGTTAAGGGTAACGTTCAGCAGCAGCGCCTGCAGCAGCAGCAAACCCATCGCCGTAAGCCGGTAAGCCAGAAAAGACCGCCCCGCCAGCGCATCCAAAGCCCAGAACACCAGCGCCGAGACCGGGGCCGTGTTGTCGTATATGTCGCGGTACATACCAAAGCCATCCGACAATCGCTCCCCTACCAGCATGTGTAGCAGCTCGGGTGCCGTGGCAGATATGTTCCATAAAATGAGCGGAAGCTGAATAGCAAGAAAAAGCAAAACCAACAGGATCAGTCGGGAAGGCAGTATGCTTCGGAAGTAACTAATCAAGTAAAGACACAGTTAGAAGGAACTACAATAAAGGACAAGAGAGACCGGTTAAGCTTTAGAGAAGATAGAAGCGGATGCTTATCTGCCCTAAAGCCTAACCGGCTATTGCTTTCGTCCCAAAACAATGCAAAAGCCCTAAACCTGAAATGAGTAAGGCGCTTTTGGGGTAAAAATGCGAAATTAATATGATATTTGCAGCTTCATATGGAAAGTAAAAGACAACAGAAGTTTTCGCGCCTGATTCAGAAAGAATTAGCAGACATCTTCCAACGGGAGGTGCCGCACCTTTTTGGAGGCGCATTCATATCCGTGAGTGTAGTGCGGGTTTCGCCGGACCTGGGCCTGGCCAAGGTATTTATAAGCGTGATGATGGCGCAGAGTGCAGAAGCACTGCTTTTAGAAGTACGCGCCAATACCAAAACTATCCGCCATCTGCTGGCTCAGCGTATCGGAAAGCAGGTAAGAATTGTGCCGGAACTGGCATTCTTTTTGGATGACAGCGCAGAATATGCTGCCCGCATTGATAAATTGTTCGACAACATCGAAATACCGCCTGCCACCGAGGATGACGAGGAAACATACCCAGGCTTATAGTATCTCATCACCTTTATGCAATACGACCCGATAAAGCGGGTGCTTGGTGACGCGTTTAACAAAACGCCTTTCCTGCGCCGCGTGTTTTACAAGCTCCTGGACCTGCTTTTGCTGCGTACCTGGCACGTGCACAAAGAGCTGCGCGAGTGGGCAAAAGGCCGCCGCGACAAAGAGCAACACATTTTAGATGCAGGCTCCGGCTTTGGCCAGTATACGTACTACCTGTCTGGCATGAGCCGCAAGTGGAGCATATTGGCAGTGGACGTGAAGGAGGAGCAGATTTCCGACAGTAATTGCTTTATCCGTGCCATTGGCCGCCACAATGTATTATTCCGGATTGCAGACCTGGTGAAGTACCGGGAGCCTAAAAGCTACGACCTTATTTTATCGGTAGATGTGATGGAACATATCTTAGAGGATGTGGAGGTATTCCGAAACTTCCAGGCCTCGCTGCGCCATGGCGGGATGCTTGTTATCTCCACACCATCCGACCAGGGCGGCTCCGATGTGCATGGCGATGATGAAGCTTCTTTTATAGAAGAGCATGTGCGCGATGGCTATAACATCCAGGAGATACAGGATAAACTAAAGCTGGCCGGGTTCAGCAAAATAAAAGCACGCTACTCATACGGAAAGCCAGGGCAGATATCGTGGCGCCTGTCCATGAAGTATCCGCTGCTGCTGTTGAACGTCTCTAAAGTTTTCTTCCTGGTTTTGCCGTTCTATTACCTCATTACCTTCCCGGTATGCCTCGTGCTGAACTGGATGGACGTGAACGGCAACCACAAATCAGGTACCGGCCTGATTGTGAAAGCCTGGAAATAATTAATTGTTGAATTGTTAAATGGCTTAATTGTTGTCTCAGCACGTGTAACAATAAACGTTTAACTATTAAACAATCAGCAATAAACAATCAGCAATAAAAGATGAATGTTCCTTTTCTGATAGCGAAGCGGTATTTTTTCTCCAGAAAGAAGAGAAACATCATCAGCATTATCTCCAACATCGCTATGATTGGGGTTGCGGTTGGTTCGGCTGCGCTTATTATCGTGCTTTCCGTATTCAATGGTTTGGAAGACCTTATTCGTGAAATCTACTCCAGCTTTGACCCTGATCTAAAGATTACGGCTGTAGAGGGAAAGTCTTTTGAGACCGATACAGAGTTCATGAATCGCATCCGCCAAATGCCGGGCGTAGCGGTGGTGTCGGAGGTGATAGAAGACAATGCCCTGCTGCGCTACAACGACCGCCAGATGGTGGTAAAGGTGAAGGGCGTGAGTGAGAACTTCTTTGAGCAGAATGAAATAGACTCGTCGGTGGTGGAAGGCCATAGCGAGTTAATTCGCAACGATACCTACTACGCCTTAGTCGGCCGGGGTGTGCAGTACCAACTTTCTATCAGGACAAACAATAAGTTTGTGCCGCTGCAGTTTCTGTATCCCCGCAACACCAGGTTTAACCCGCTTAACCCGGAAGGAGCCTTCAACGTGCTGGACATAGCCCCTGGGGGTATTTTTGCCATAGAGCGGCAGTACGACGATTCCTATGTATTTGTGCCGTTGAATTTTGCTGCGGAGCTGCTGGAGTATGGCCGTCGCCGCACCGCTATCGAGATAAAAGTAGCGGACGGGGCACGGGTGGACCAGGTAAAAGCTGCTTTACAGCAGGAATTAGGAGACAGCTTCAGGATACAGGACAGTGATGAGCAACACACCAGCCTGCTGCGCGCGGTGAAGGTAGAGAAGCTGTTTGTGTTCATCACCTTCGCTTTTATACTGGGCATTGCCTCCCTCAACATTTTCTTCTCCCTTTCTATGCTTGTGATTGATAAGAAGAAAGACATTGCCATTCTTGCCTCTATGGGTGCTACGGCTAACACCATCCGTAATATCTTCTTAATGGAAGGTGCCTTGGTGGCCTTTATCGGGGCAGCATATGGGCTATCTATCGGCATGCTCATCTGCAACCTGCAACAGACCTTTGGCTTGGTGAGTATGGGCATGTCTACCTCGGTGGTAGAGGCTTATCCGGTGAAAATGGAGGTAAGAGACTTTATACTGACAGGTTTAGCCATCGTTGTTATCACCCTGCTAGTATCTGTGCGGCCCGCCCGTAAAGCCGCTGCTATGTCAGTAACGGAGAATATTTAACAGCAAAAAATAGCTGTTGGCAGGTTCTGAAAGCGCGCATTTTCAACTCAAAAAAATAAAGTGTAAACATGCGTAAGGCTAAAAGGTGCAAACTTTGGGCAAGCTGACTCGCTATTTATATTTTCCAAATCCTTCATGTTCCTGTTATAGGCTAAAAACAATGTTTTTGATAGGAAATAAATAGTAGAAAGGCTAAATTCGGAGCCCTAAAACTGTTTTTGGCATGAAAGTCTACACCACTCAGCCTTTTCAGGTTATTTATTCGCTCTTTGAGCATGAATACCTGGGGTATTTGTTTGAATCTTTCGTGGTGCAGGTAAACTCCAAAGGCCAGCTTACCTTACAACACCAGAATATCTCCGCTAAGAATGCGGATGAGTTTGCTTCCCGGCTCGATGTCGATGATTTCAAGCTTATCGCACTCATGGATCAGGTGCAGCAGGATGCCGTTCTGAAGCGCTTTTCCTCTAAAAGAATGACGCCTGTTGATTTCTTCCTGAAGACCTATGACCCGGAGAAGGGAGACAAGGCGCTGCAGGAAACCATCAGCCACTACATTCAGGGGCGCATGGGCAAAATTCTGGAGTTGCTCCGCAACAAAATGACCTTTATCATGGGCAAGGATGGCGAGCCCACCTGGAAGCGCATTGAAATTGCCCCGGAGCGAGCCACGGTGCTGTTCCATTTCATGCGAAACGCCGACAATACCCATTATTTCCCAACGATAAAGTATGCCGGCCAAAAGTTAGACTTCCAGTACCGGAATGCGGAGCTGATTTGCTACGAACCCGCCTGGCTGATGCTCAATAATGTGGTATACAGCTTTGAAAAGGATGTGGATGGCAAAAAGCTGCAGCCATTTCTGAATAAGAAGTTCATTGTAGTGCCGCGTTCGGTTGAGGAAAACTACTACAAAAAGTTTGTGGCGCCGCTGGTAGAGTCTTTCGATGTGCATGCCAAAGGCTTCGATATACGGGCTGAGAAGTATGCCCCAAGCCCCTATCTCACGTTCTCTGAGATAGCTGCCGCTGAAGCGCCTGCTGTTAAAGTGAACGGCAGTAACGGCGACGGCAGAACAGAGCGCGGTGCAGGCCAGAACACGAAGATCGTTTTCAACCTGGCCTTTCAGTACGGCGGCTATATGGTGCAGACGCAGGAGGCTAAGCGCATCAGCGTGAACATGGAGAAGACTCCCGATTCATATGTCTTTCACAAGCTTATTCGTGACCTGAACCATGAGAAAGCCTTTGTAAAAGAGCTGAATAAGCGTGCCCTGGAGGTGAAGAACGGACAGGCGGTGCTCGACAAGAGCGATGCCTTTTCCTGGCTGAGCAGTAACCTGGCAGAGTTAGAAGAACTCGGCTTTACGGTGCAGCAGTCAGAGAAGAGCGGAAAGAACTATTTTATAGGCGAGATTACGCTGGATGTAGGTATCACCGAGAAAAACGATTGGTTTGATATTTACGGAACCGTGCGCTTCGGAGAATTTGAAATCCCGTTCATCCGGCTTAAGAACCACATCCTGACCAAAAACAACGAGTTTCTACTGCCTAATGGCCAGATTGCTGTTATACCGGAAGAGTGGTTTACGCAGTACATCGAACTGTTTGCCTTTTCGGAGGGAGAAGACCACCTGACGCTAAAAAAGCACCACATGTCGCTGGTCAACGACCTGCAGCAGGGCAACCTCGCCACCGTAACCATGACGCGTAAGCTGGAGAAGCTGCGTGAGTTTGAGACGATAGAAGACCAACCGATGCCGGCAGGCTTTGTGGGAGAGCTGCGGCCTTACCAGAAAGCAGGGTATAACTGGCTGCACTTTGTGCAGAACTATAAATTCGGGGGCTGCCTGGCCGATGACATGGGCTTGGGTAAAACCGTGCAGACGCTGGCGATGCTGCAGCAACGAAAAGAAAGCGGCGCCGGGTCTGCCTCGTTGCTGGCCATGCCTACCTCGCTGGTATACAATTGGCTAAACGAGGCACAAAAATTCACGCCAGACCTCCGTATCCTGACCTATACAGGCACCTACCGCGGTAAAAATGTAGAGCAGTTCCAGGACTACGATGTGATACTAACCTCTTATGGTATTGTGCGTCTCGATGCCGAACTGCTGAAGACCTACTACTTCGACTATATCATACTGGATGAGTCGCAGGCTATAAAGAACCCGGACTCGAGTACCTCCAAAGCGGTGCGTTCGCTGAAGTCGCGGCACAGGCTCATCTTAACGGGTACGCCTGTAGAAAACAGCACGATGGACTTGTGGGCGCAGATGTCGTTCATAAATCCCGGCCTGTTGGGTAATCAGCATTTCTTCCGGAAAGAGTTTTTGAAGCCAATTGAGAAGGAGAAGGATGAGCACAAGACACGTAGGCTGCACGCGCTCATCAAACCGTTTATCCTGCGCAGGCATAAATCGCAGGTGGCGAAGGAGCTCCCGGAGAAGATTGAGCATACCACCCTCTGCAAAATGACGGAGGAACAGGAGCATGCCTACGAAGAAACAAAATCCTTCTACCGTAATAAGATACTGACGAACCTGGAAGAGCATGGGCCAGGCAATACGCAATTCATGCTCTTGCAGGGCTTAACAAAGCTGCGCCAGATTGCAAACCACCCGCTGATGACGGACCCCGGCTACGAAGGGGAGTCAGGCAAGCTGAAGGAGGTGCTGCGCATGACAAAGAGTGTAGTTGGTGAAGGGCACAAAGTGCTTATTTTCAGCCAATTCGTGAAGCACCTGGAGATTATCCGGAAGGTGCTGGATGAACGGAAGGTAACCTATGCTTATTTAGACGGCAACACAAAAAACCGGCAGGAGCAGGTAGAGCGCTTCCAGAACGATAAAAGCATACAGGTGTTCCTTATCTCCCTGAAAGCGGGTGGTGTGGGCCTGAACCTGACCGCTGCGGATTATGTGTTTATCCTGGACCCCTGGTGGAATCCTGCTGTAGAAGCGCAGGCTGTTGACCGGGCACACCGCATCGGGCAGCAGAACACGGTGTTTACCTACAAGTTCATCACGAAAGACACTGTAGAAGAAAAGATATTGGCGCTTCAGAACCGCAAAATACAACTGGTCACCGACCTCATCAGCACCGACGAAACCATCATCAAGAACCTGACAAAGGATGATATTGAAAACTTGTTGAGTTAGGGTGATAGTCAATTATTGATTGTTGTTGAAAATTTAAAGGAAAAGCCGCTGCAAGAACCATTGCAGCGGCTTTTCCTTCTTGAGAAGATAAAACTTTCGTTCCGGAAGAGGGTTAAAGCAGTAGTATTTTACTCCCCTCCTTGGACAAGGAGGGGCAGGGGTGGTTTGACCCGGAACTGGAGAAACCATACAAGTGAGTCTGGAGACTCACGCACACTATACGTCACCGGTTGGATACCGGCGCCAGTTTCAAACAATCAACAATTAACAATCAACAAACAACAGTCAAACATGCAGCTACATCTGAAAACACCTGTACAGCAAGATTATATGGCTGTGTTTAACGCCTTCGATGAGCAGCTGTTCCGAAAGCTGTCGCCGCCTTACCCGCGCCTGAAACTGCTGCGCTTTGATGGCAGTGCGCCCGGCGATGTAGTGGAAATAGAACTGCAGACGGGGATAAAATCCTTTCGCTGGACCAGCCTCATCACCGAGAGGGAAATAACCGGGGCAGAGGCTTATTTTATAGACCAGGGCCAGGAACTGCCCCCTCCCCTGCGCTACTGGCAGCACAAACACCTTGTTACTAAAAACGGCAGCGGTGCCATTATCCATGACATTATCACCTACAGCACTGGCATAAGACTGCTGGACCTGCTGCTTTACCCGCTCATGCTGGCGCAGTTTCGTATGCGAAAGCCTGTCTATCAGAAAGTGTTCAGGAGAACGCATTAGCTAAAGAAGAAACATGCCTCTCCTGGCTCAGCAAAACACACGAATACATTCATTTTAAATCGCCTCCTGCAGCTGAAATAAAACCTTTTTCCGCTCTGTTAGTTAAGAGCACAAAAGATCAAAACTGCGTACATTATAGGTATGAAGAAAGCAGCCATAGTTGGAGCAGGCATAGGAGGAATTGCCGCATCTGTCCGGTTGGCCCTGAAAGGGTATCAGGTAACAGTATATGAAGCCAATGACAGCTTTGGCGGCAAAATGCATGAGTTCTGGCTGGGCGGCTACCGCTTTGATGCCGGCCCCTCGCTGTTTACGTTGCCGCGCCTCGTGGACGAGCTTTTTGAGTTGGCCGGACGAAAACCTGCGAATTACTTTACCTACACCCGCCTTAACCCTATCACCCATTACTTCTGGCCCGACGGCAGCCATTTAAAAGCCTATGCTGACCCGGAGCGGTTTGCCCGGGAGGCAGCGCAACAGTTAGGGGTGCCGGAGCAGGATGTGCGGGAGGTATTGGCCCGCAGCAGGCGGCTGTACAAAGGAACTGCCGACACGTTTCTGAACAAGTCGCTGCACAAGGCGGGTACTTACCTGAGCCCGGATATATTGAAGGCGCTGGGTTGCCTTACCGACTTAGGACTGACTACAACGATGCACCAGGCAAATGCAAACAAATTTAAGGACCCGCGCTTTGTACAGCTGCTGGATCGCTTTGCCACCTACAACGGTTCTGACCCTTACCAGGCACCGGGCACACTGAACATTATTCCGCACCTAGAGCATAACATAGGGGCTTTTTATCCAAAGGGCGGTATGTTTGCCATTGCGGCCAGCTTGGTAAAGCTGGCGGAGGAGTTGGGCGTTGAATTCAGGTATAACGAGCCTGTGGAGCAGATAGTGACGCTTGCCGGGAAAGTAATGAGCGTGAAAACAGCAAAAGGAAACTATAATGCGGATGTCGTGGTGAGCAACATGGATGTAGTGCCCACTTACCGCCGGCTCCTCCCCGACCACCCGGCCCCGGAGAAAACGCTGAAGCAGCCACGCTCCAGCTCTGCGCTTATCTACTACTGGGGCATCAGAAAACAGTTCCCGGAGCTGCACCTGCACAATATCTTCTTCAGTGCAGATTATAGGAAGGAGTTCGAGCATATCTTCCAGCGTAAAACCATCAGCCCTGATCCTACCGTTTATGTGAACATTACTTCTAAACTGGAGGCAGCAGATGCACCTGCCGGGTGTGAAAACTGGTTTGTGATGGTAAATGTGCCGCACCACCAGGGACAGGACTGGCAACAACTAATAGCTGCTACCCGTGAAACAGTGCTGAAGAAACTCAGCGGCATGCTGCACACGAATATAGAAGAACTTATAGAGCAGGAGCAGGTGCTGGACCCACTTCTGATTGAAAGCCGTACTTCGTCTTTTGCAGGCGCTTTGTACGGCAGTAGCTCCAATAATATGATGGCCGCCTTCCTGCGTCACCCGAACTTTAGCTCGCAGATTGAAGGACTGTATTTTTGTGGCGGCAGCGTGCATCCGGGTGGCGGTGTTCCGTTGTGCCTGCTTTCTGCTAAAATTATCGGGGAACTGGTGCCAGCCGTAGAACCAGCTGAGAGAGTATAAAGTATGCCTGAAACCACACATAAAGCTCCTGCTATAAAAGGTACCGTTGAGAGGTACAAAAAGTATGCGTTGCCTGCTGCAGTGGCTGTGTTGGTCATCTTCCATGGCGTAGGCTTATGGGGGCTGCTGTTCAGTGGCGAGCCGGAGTATTTTCAGCAGCTGACGCCAATGAACCTGCTGCTGACGAATGTGCTACTCTTTAGCTTTCACCGGCGATGGAACATGGCTTTTGTGCTTTTTGCGGTGGTAGTGTTTGGGGTGGGCTTTTTGTCTGAAGTCCTGGGTGTGCATACTGGTCTACTGTTTGGGGACTATAGTTACGGTGCTGCACTGGGTCTGAAGCTTTGGGAAGTGCCCCTGCTCATTGGCCTGAACTGGCTGATGCTGGTATACACAACCGGCCATATCAGCAACTACTTAAAACTGCACTGGCTGGCAAAGGCGCTCACAGGTGCACTGCTTATGGTGCTGCTGGATTATTTTATAGAACCCGTTGCCATTCAGTACGATTTCTGGAGCTGGCAAGGCGACTCTATTCCTGTATCTAACTTCATTGGCTGGTTTGCTGTGGCTTTTTTGCTGCAGCTATACTTTCAGAAAGCCCACTTCTTTAAAAAAAATAAGCTGGCGCCTTACGTGTACCTGGTGCAGCTGGTGTTCTTTATTTGTCTTTTCACTATGCTGTAGCCTTTCTGGAGATTAATTGCACAGAAAAGGCGTAAGAGTATTTCACAAAGAACAATCTGTTACTGACGTTACGCAACAGTCCCAGCGGGACGTCCTGTTGATAGAAATCAGATATCAGGAATTTTTAGCTCCGTAGGAGCGGCCTGTTCACTTATGCATTCCAAACAGGCCGCTCCTACGGAGCTAAAGAAGTCTCGAAGTTAGTTTCTATCAACAGGTCGTCCCGCTAGGACTTAAAATGAATAAACATGGTTTTGCGTTACATTAATCTGTAAGCCAGGTAATCTAAGTAAAGCGACATGAGACTTCTAGCCTTGTTACAGTTTTCAAAGGAACGCACATAAAAGCGGAGGCCCCGAGTTACTTAAACTCGGGGCCTCCGCTTTTTATTAAGATTTACAGAAGCTTTGTTAGCTGATGGAAACACGCACCTTTTGCGTATACATGCGCAGGGCAGTTTTGAAATCAGTGCCATTGTCTTCCATCTCGTTCAGAATCCAAACAGCAGCCAGCACGTGCGTTAGCTGCTCGCCTTCATCTTCTCCCTCTACTTCAATGGTAGTTGGCTGTTCATCTACAATGGCTGCCTCAGCGGCCATCAGTTCGTTTAAATTGTTATTTTCAACAAGCTTCTTTATTGCAGGTATCTTCATGTGTTTATTAAACGTCTAATTTGTGTATCAGGTCACGAACGGCTTCTTCTTTGCTGGCGGCTACAGTGTCAACCAGTTTTCCGTTTTTGAAAGTGGCGAAGAAAGGCAGGTTTGTAACACCGGCAAACTTACGTGCCTCTGGGCTGTTTTCAGCGTTCACATCCACGAAGGCAACATTTGTAAATTGCTCATCATCAGACATACGCTTGAACTTAGGAGAGAACAGACGGCAGTTACCACACCAGTCGGCATAGTACTTCACCACCACTTTTGGGTTTCCATTAAGTATTTCGCTAAAATCGTTGTCTGTTGCTTTTATAACGGCCATATGTTTATCGTTTTATTACAGTTTGAAAAATCAGGTTATTGTACTCTTTAAGATACTGGGTACAAAATTAAATGTTTCAGGTGAAACATGCAGCTTTTGCTATTGAAAATGCCAACAGCCCTACGTATGAATTGTTTTACAGCCGTTTTTAACCACTCTCCCGGAAACTATAATTGCAGGTAGCAAGGTTATAGAAATGAATACTTTACGGCCATTGAACAACTTTTTAGCCTGAATTGTATTAAAGAAACTACACTGCAATTTTATATCTTTGCAGAGATAAAACCCGAGAAGAACAATGTTAGATAAGTTAGAAGCCATCAATCACCGATTTGAGGAGGTAGGCCAGTTGCTTACCCAGCCTGATGTGGCCAGCGACATGAAGAAATATAAGTCGCTGAACAAAGAGTATAAAGACCTTGACAAAATAGTAGTTGAATATAAAAAGTACCTGAACATCCTGAGCAACATCGACAATGCCAAGCAGGTAATTGCTACAGAAAAGGATGAGGATTTCAGGGAAATGGCCAAAGAGGAGCTGGACGAGCTGATTCCGCAGCGCGATGAGATGGAGGAGCATCTGAAAGAGATGCTGATCCCGAAAGACCCGGATGACAGCAAAGACATCATCATGGAAATTCGTGCAGGTGCGGGTGGCGACGAAGCCTCTATCTTTGCCGGTGACTTGTACCGCATGTACAGCCGATTCGCTGAAAAGCAGGGCTGGCGCACAGAGCTCATCGATGCCACAGAAGGAACTTCCGGGGGATATAAAGAAATAATCGTGGGCATGTCTGGCGAAGACGTATATGGCAAGCTCAAGTTTGAGTCCGGTGTGCACCGCGTGCAGCGCGTGCCAGCTACCGAGACGCAGGGCCGTATTCATACCTCAGTTGCCTCTGTAGTTGTGCTGCCAGAGGTGGAGGAACTGGACATTGATCTGGACATGAACGACATCCGTAAAGACCTGTTCATGTCTTCAGGACCTGGCGGGCAGTCGGTTAACACGACTTACTCTGCCGTGCGCTTAACGCACATTCCAACGGGTATAGTGGCGCAGTGCCAGGATCAGAAATCGCAGCTGAAAAACTTTGACAAGGCATTGGCTGTACTTCGTTCCCGTATTTATGAGATTGAGCTGGCCAAGAAGAATGAAGCAGAAGGCGCGCAGCGCAAGAGCATGGTAGGCGGCGGTGACCGTTCCGATAAAATCCGTACCTATAACTACCCGCAAGGCCGCGTAACCGATCACCGTATTGGCTATACCGTTTACAACCTGCCAAACGTGATGGATGGCGGTATCGAAGACTTCGTGGAAGAGCTGCGTATTGCGGAGAATGCCGAGAGACTGAAAGAAGGTGCCGCTGCAGAGTAATAACAACGACAGAATTTAGTTATCGATAGCAAGGGTGCAGTAAAGCAGGAATAGCTGAAGCTGCACCCTTTTTTGTTGCTTATTACTATATTGTTGATGGATTAAATTGCTGTTTTACAATTCTTCTAAAGTTCCCCTCCTTGGACAAGGAGGGGTTAGGGGTGGTTTGATAAGTCAGCCATTGCTTAGAGCTAATATCCCTTTCAACTTCATACTCACATACCATTAAATTGAAATACACCCTCGCCATACTACCCTTGCTCCTGCTGCTTTGCCTGTTCTCCTGTGAGCCAAGGGATGAGGTGATTACCACAGATCCTGCTGCAGTGCTGGAGTTCTCGGCGGATACTGTATTGTTCGACACAGTTTTCGTGAGCTGGGGCAGCATCACCAAGCGCTTAAAGGTATACAACCGCAACGAGAAGGCTGTCCGCATCAGCGAGATTACGCTGGCGGGTGCTGCTGCGTCTCCTTATCAGCTTACCATCAATGGAGTGCAAAGCCCGCTGGCAAATGATGTGGAGCTGCGTGGCGGCGATAGCCTATATGTGCTGGTGAAGGTTAATATCAACCCATCAGATGAGAACCTACCTTTCCTGATTGCTGATTCTGTCCTCTTCCGGACGAATGGACAACAGCAAAATGTAAAGCTGGTGGCATACGGGCAAAATGCTTACTTCCACCGCAAAGAGGCCATTGGGGAAACCGTTTGGGAAAATGATAAACCGCATATCCTGCTGGATTCAGTGCTGGTGCAGGAAAACGCTACACTGACCATCAGAAAAGGAACCCGCATTTACGGAACAGATAAATCGGTGCTGTTGGTAAACGGACGTCTGCTGGTGGAGGGTACTCCGGAAGAGCGCGTGGTATTTGGGGGCTACAGGCAGGAAGAAGCCTACCAAACAGCACCTGGCCAGTGGGAAGGCATCCGGATACTGACCAAGAGCAGCGACAATATTATAAAGTATGCCGACATCCGAAACACCCTGTACGGCCTGCGCATCGGGAACCCGGGCAATGCAGGAACGCTGGTGGAAGGATGCGTAGTAGCTCATGCCTATGTGGATGGCATCGTTGCCTTTACCTCGGATGTAAAGATGGTGAACACCCTGATTTATAACTGCGGGCAGTACGGCTTTGGAGGCCTGGGAGGCGGTAATTATGAAGTGCTTTACTCTACCATCGTGAGCTACAACAACAGGATGGTGCGCGAAACCCCGCTGTTTGTTGTCACAGATTTTATACCGGGCACAGAAATAGAGAAGCAGCCGACTTCGCTGCGCCTGGTGAACTCTATTGTATACTCTGACAGCTACAGCTTAAAAGATGAAGTGCTGCTATCACCTTTGGATGCTGCTACAGAGGTAAGCAACAACCTGCTCCTGACGGAGGTATACAAAGAAGCTTTTGCGCAAAATGGCAACAAGCTGAATGAAGCGCCAAAATTCAAGGCGCCAGCCAAAGCCGATTTTACCCTGGATACTTTGTCCCCTGCCAGTAGTGCTGCCAGGTTTCTCCCAGAGGTACTATCAGACCTGAAAGGCACCACCCGCAGTACAAGCCTTCCGGACGCAGGCGCTTTTGAGCGAGCTGTTGATTAAGGTAATATAAGTAGCATCTGGTGTAGTCAAACTGTACTCGATAACATAAACTCGTTCAGAGTTATTTATTCAAAATCAAAATAAGCTATGAAGTGGTTTCAGAAAGAAGTAAGGTTACCAGCCGTGAAAAGAGGTTTTCATTTAATTACCGATTTGCTGGAGGCGCAGCTGCCTGAGTTGGAAGATATAAACGTGGGGCTGGCGCATGTCTTCATCAAGCATACTTCTGCCAGCTTAACCATTAATGAAGACGCAGATCCTACGGTTCGTCAGGATTTTGAGAGCCACTTCAACCATATGGTGCCGGAAAACCAATCCTATTACCGCCATACCTTAGAAGGCTCAGACGATATGCCGGCGCACCTGAAAGCCGCCCTGCTCGGCAATTCTGTAACTGTACCTATAACAAAAGGGAAACTAAACCTCGGCACCTGGCAGGGCATTTACCTCTGCGAGCACCGCAACCACGCCTCTAAGCGCACCGTGGTCGTAACGTTACAGGGAGAGTAAATCCTGGCATAAACTGACGCGTTATGCTACAGCCCCAGCGGGGCGAACTGTTGATAGAAAGAAAATCATTCCTTCTCTAGCTCCGGAGGAGCGGCCTGTAAATGTATTTTAAACAGGCCGCTCCTCCGGAGCTAAAGGTATTTTAAAGCCATCAGGCTACTAGCAGGTCGTCCCGCTGGGACTAAAAAGCGCTGATGCCTTTCATCCTGATGCTTTTAGCAAACTACCTTAACACACTAATTCGCTTCACCTCTGTGCCATTGGAGCTCTTTATGCGGAGGATATAAAGGCCTTGTGGCAGGTCGCGCACGTCGAGGCGTAGCACACGGCTACTGATTTGCTCGTTAATAATTACCTGCCCCAACTTATTTACCAACTCTACCTGGCGCACCAGAATACGGGCAGGCTGCTCTATAGTGAGAAAGTCTGTTGTTGGGTTCGGATACACCACCAGGTCACTTACCGTTACGTGTACTAACTTCTCTTTTACTTCTGTGCTGCTCAGGTCTCCGTTTGTTATTGTGAGCTTAGCACCGTACCTGCCTGGCCTTGGGTAGGTAACCGATGGGTTTTGCTGTGTAGAAACAGCAGGAACACCTCCTTCAAATTCCCAGTACCACGCTTCCGGGCGAAGTCCCGCAGAGGCATCCGAAAAGAGGACAGTATTCCCTGCTATAACCAGCGTGTCATTTGGTGAAGTGGTTTCAAAGTCGGAGCGCAGGGTGCGGGTACAGGCAAGAGAATTCAGGATGCTGCTGCGCGACGTGGCAAGTATAGCTTGCATAAAGTCTGCCTGGCCCTTTGTAAACAGGTTCATGCAGGCATCATCGCTGTAGTCCATGTAGTTCTGATACATATCTCCGAAGGGGCTGTCGTCGCAGGAGTTCTTTATTCCGGTGTGGCACCCGCCATTTTCTTCCCGCTGATTTGGGGTGTCGTCAATTCCGTCAGAGTCAGTGCAGGAGGAGCCGCTGCCCCATATATGGCCCAGTCCGAGCCAGTGACCCACTTCATGCGTTGCGGTACGGCCCTGGTTGTAATTCCATTTAAAATCGTTGGCAGGCGGTGCGCCTACAGAAGCATAATGCAGCACAACGCCATCATTCACAGCGCGGGAACCAGGTGGGGTAGCATAGCCTAAGATATTACTTTGGATGTCACCACCCAGGTTGCAGATCCAGATATTCAGGTATTGGTCTCTGTCCCATATATCAGTACCACCTTTTGCAGCATACTTCACATTATCACTAACATAGCTGAAGGAACTGTTGGTTGTGCGGGTGCGGGTGATGCCATTGGTTAGATTTCCATTAGGGTCTATAGAAGCCAGGCAGAACTCAATTCTGGTATCAGCGGCATAGGGTCGGAAATGCTCTGGTGTGCTAGCGGTATCCGCATTCATCCTTCTGAAATCCTCATTCAGTACCGCTAACTGCGACAGCAAAGCGGCCTCCGACACGTTCTCTTCCTCAGCATTATACAACACATGAAACACAACCGGAACAGTAACCACAACATCGGTGCTCCGCTTCTGCCCTACTCCTTGTTGTGTCAACGACTGCTGAATTTTTTGTTTTAGTACCTGCTGGCGCTCTTTCAATTCCGGGTCCTCTGCCTGTAGTAACGCTGTATACGCATCAGTGGCACAAGTGCGGCCACTGCTAACAGCAGAACTAAGGTTTTGGGCAAAAGTATGCAAGGCAAAGCCTAAGCACATCAAGGCCGTCAGAATAAACGTGCGCATGCGGCAAGAGTATGGTAAAAGAAACTGTAGCACTTGCTGTGCCACGTTATCTTTGCAAGATAATAAATTATATAGGATTTACCGCTGCTATGCGCTGGCTTTTAGGTAGATGCAGTTATAGATTGGCGTCTACCCTGTAATGCAGCGAGTCGGAGAGAACCAATTTTTGAACCCCCTCCACTCTATAGCCCGAGATATTGCCACTTGCAGGGTCTGCACTGAGCTGCACGTTACGGCGCGAGTAAAAGAGTACATTCTGGTCCTGTAGCAGGGCGTTGAGTTGTTTTAGCTTTCTGTCAGGGCTTAGTTCCAGGCGCAGGTAGTGCACGAGCGGCTCGGCATCCTCCACCCTGTTATACTCTACAATTATACTTCCATTACCGAGCACTTGCTCCTGCTTTGTATAGTACTCCTCCAGCGCCGGGCGGTTAAGGTCCGCCTGCTCAAACACAGCTAATTCATCTTTCCAGTCTACTGCAGCGGTTTCAATGGTTTCTGTTGGAGTGCCTTCTGTGGTGACAGATTTTAGTACCATAGGCTGCTCCGCCTGCAGGCGCTCTATTTGTTGTTCCAGGTAGGTGGTTAGATTGTAAGAAGCCTCCGCCTCGGCAGATGTAGGCGGAGTGGGCCTCTCACAAGCAGTAGTGGCCAATAGCAGGACCAAAAAGAAGATAGGTATATGCCTGGCCACCCGTATTATTTTTTTATAAGTGATATTCCGTCCATTTCCGCTGGCGCTGAAATGTTCATTAACTCTAGTATGGTTGGCGCGAGGTCGCCAAGCTTGCCTTCGTGTAGTGCTACATTCAGCGTGTCGCTTACCAGCACACAAGGCACCAGGTTGGTAGTATGGGCTGTGTTTGGTGTGCCGTCTTCGTTGATCATGCAATCGGCGTTGCCGTGGTCTGCAATCACAATGGTAGTATAGCCGTTTGCCAGGGCAGTGGTAATCACTTTCTCCGCACACAGGTCTACTACCTCGCAGGCTCTTACCGCAGCTTCAAACACGCCGGTATGGCCTACCATGTCAGGATTAGCAAAGTTCAGACAGATAAAGTCAGCGCTCTTTTTCTCCAACTCAGGCACAATGGCATCCCGAATATCGAAGGCGCTCATTTCAGGCATCAGGTCGTAGGTGGCTACCTTTGGCGATTGGCACATAATGCGGCTTTCGCCTTCGAATACAGTTTCGCGGCCTCCGGAAAAGAAGAAGGTGACGTGCGGGTACTTTTCTGTTTCCGCAATGCGGATCTGCTTTTTGCCGGCGTTCGCCAATACCTCCCCGAGCGTATTATTCAGGTTGTCTTTATCAAAAATGGCCGCTACGTCTAAGAAGCTCTCGTCGTAGTTGGTCATCATGATATAGCGCAGGTTCAGCTTGAACATGTTGTACTCAGGATAATCGCGCTGCGTGAGCGCCTGCGTAATTTCACGGCCCCTGTCGGTGCGGAAGTTGAAGCAGATAACCACATCACCATCTTTGATAGTGGCAATAGGCTGCTGCATATCGTTTACTTTCACAATCGGCTGAATAAACTCATCCGACACACCTGCATTGTAAGAGTCCAGCATCGACTTTATGAGGTTCTGAGATGGTGCTCCTGTGCCATGCACCATCAGGTCATAGGCCAGCTTTACGCGTTCCCAACGGTTATCGCGGTCCATCGCATAGTAGCGGCCCACGATAGAGGCAATGGTGCCTGTTGTCTGCTCCAGGTGCTGCTCCAGCTCATTGATGTATTTCACACCACCCTTGGGGTCTGTGTCGCGGCCATCTGTAAAAGCATGGATGTATACCTCGCGCAGCTCCTGATCGGCAGCTACAGAACAGAGTGCTTTCAGGTGGTTGATATGCGAGTGCACACCGCCATCAGAGAGCAAACCAATCAGGTGCACTGGCTTTTTGTTTTCTTTGGCATATGCGAGGGCGTCGGCAAGTACAGGCATGGTGGCTAGTTTGCGTTCCGCAATGGCTTTGTTAATGCGCACGAGATCCTGGTACACCACACGGCCGGCGCCAATGTTCATGTGCCCTACCTCCGAATTGCCCATCTGCCCCTCCGGTAAGCCAACAGCCTCACCTGAGGCCTGTAGTCTGGTGGTCGGATATTTAGCAAGGATAGAATCAACGAAAGGCGTATTGGCCTTCTCAATTGCTGAAACTTCCGGATTAGTGGCAATACCCCACCCATCCAATATCATTAAAAGTACCTTATTATCCATAGCGCAAATATAACTATAATCTTTCAATGCTGTCTAGTAATAGCTGCCTATGCCTGAGCAGTGCCAGCTGGTACAGACATCAGCATACTTTATAGCGGCTACTGCCTTTGTGGCGGGAAGGTTTTAGCATCCTCCATAAAAACAAATCAAAGGTAGTGGATGTGCTTTTTCGTATATTTAAAATATACTATTAAATTAGAGACACGATTCAAAAGGCCTTTGTTGGCATAGTTTTAGCTGATGTGAGGGCAAGAACACAAACGGTCATATGAAAAACTTTAAACACATTGCAGTAGCATTTTCTTTGTTAATGGTAGCCGCATTTTTCTCGGCAGGGCAGGTAATGGCGCAGGGAGATGCCATGAGCAGCGTGAAATCAGCGATGAAAACAGGCTCGGCCAAAGAACTGTCTAAGAACTTTAGCAGTATGGTAGAAATTACCCTCGACGGAAACGAGGCCACCAGCTACAGCAATACGCAGGCGGAGTTCGTGATGAAGAATTTTTTTGCCAAAAATGCTCCTGTAGACTTTAGCGTAAACCACAACGGCACCTCCGATAAAGGCCAGTTGTATGCTATTGGTACCTACGCTGCTAAAGGTGATTCTTACACGGTATTGATACGGATGAAGTCGGCAAACGGCAAATACCTTATCCACTCGATGAACTTTATCAAGGATTAAGCAAATAATAATGAGATTTTTAAGAAGGCCCGGCGTTTATACCGGGCCTTTTTTTTATTTTTGCACCGTGAAAAACGTGAGACCGACATACCTGACCGAAAATAGCATAGGCGAGTTTATCGCCAGGGCACTGGCTGAGGACATCGGCGACGGTGACCACTCTTCTCTTGCGGCTATACCCGCCGATGCCCAAAACCAGGCGCGGCTGCTGATAAAAGGCGACGGTATACTAGCGGGCGTTGAGCTGGCGACCTATATCTTTAAAGCCGTAGACCCGGAGCTGCAGGTAGAGATACTGCTGCAGGATGGTGCACAGGTAAAGTATGGCGACATCGGCCTGACGGTAAAAGGGAAGGCGCAATCTATCTTAACAGCAGAACGACTGGTGCTGAACTGCATGCAGCGCATGAGCGGCATTGCCACCTACACAAATTCGCTGCAGCAGCTGATTGCCGGCACCGGAGCCAAACTGCTCGATACCCGCAAGACTACCCCCAACTTCCGGATGATGGAGAAATGGGCAGTTGTAATAGGAGGCGGCCATAACCACCGGTTCGGCTTATATGATATGGTGATGCTGAAGGACAATCATGTGGACTATGCCGGCGGTATCCGCGAAGCCATCACGGCCACACAGCGCTACCTGCAGGAAAAAGGGAAAAACCTGCATATCGAGGTGGAAACACGCAACCTGCAGGAAGTGAGAGAGGTCCTGGAGACAGGCGGTATACAGCGTATCATGCTGGATAACATGGCACCCGACATGATGCGGGAGGCGGTGAAAATGATTGCCGGCAGGTATGAGGTAGAAGCCTCGGGAGGTATCACAGAGAAAACGATACGCGCCGTGGCAGCATGTGGCGTAGACTATATCTCGGTGGGGGCGCTAACGCACTCCATGAAGAGTTTAGATATCAGCCTGAAGGCTTATAAATAAAAACAGGTTACCTTTGCGGAAGCAAGGGCTTTTTTTACAGAATTTCGCTCTGCGCGTGATGCCAGGAGAGAGTAGGCAGAGAACAGAATTTCGACATTAAATTTATATGCAGCGACCAAATCAAAAAGGTTTTCGGACCGCACAAGGACCTTCTCCGCAAGGAATCCGCACAAAGAAGTATCAGCTCGATAAAGAAAAGTATACCCGCATGGCCCTGGTAAAAGTGTGGCGCCATGACTGGTGGTATGCTTTAATACCATTGGTGCTGTTGTTGTTGCCAGCTCTGTTCAGCTTTTCGTGGTGGTGGGTGACAGCTGCTATTATTGTTACGTTGCTGTTTGTGCTGCTCCGTTCGGCGCAGGTAATGGGGGTAACGCAGGTAGAACAGGGTAACCCGCTGTTCGAGAAACTGAACTACGAGATCGACAACCGCCAGATACTGATGAAGCGCAATGAGCGTGAAGGCATGGCGCTGAACTGGGATATGATCCAGAAGGCTGAGGTGCAGACCGAAGCTTACCTGCTGTATCTGCAGCCTGCCGCTGATGCGCAACTGCCAGGAGGATGGAAAGGCTGGGTGGCCCGTAACTTTCAGACTCCCATCTTTATACACCTGCCTTTCCGCATTTTTAACAGCACTAACGATATCAAGCTGTTTGAAAGCATACTGCGTCGCAAGAACCTGCTGGCGAGCAATACCACAACCAGTACCACAACCTAACGGCAGGGTATCAACGTAAATATTTAATAGATAATGCTTTGCTGGCAGAGCATAAAGCAAGGCATGTATAAAGAAAGTATAAAAACATATAAAAATGAATAAAAACATAATAGCAATATTTGCTGCCGTAGCCGGTTTGTCTATGGCTTCCTGCGAAACACCCAAGGATTTAAGACCAGAAGATAAAGTATCAGTGGATTTTGTAGAGCCAGGCACACGCAACACTTATAATATCGGTAAAGTAAACGAAGTATATCCCGAGTCGCACGATGGGGAAGTAATGCCGGACCGTGATCTGGGGGGCAATACGATTCAGCCGGGAGATAGTATTCGTGAGACTACTGAAACTAATACAGAGGTAGGCGCTACAAAAGAACAGTAATTTCATTTATAAAACAGGCCTGCCGTTGCTGTACCTTGCAGCAACGGCAGGCTTTTTTATGGGCTTACTTTACAACTGAAACCGGTGTCTTCAATCTGCTGCTTTCGAACTGGTTCAGATAAAACGCCTATATTTGCAACATAATTGCTTTTAGACCTTCATGACGCAACAGGAAGACGAGTGGTTCAGTACCTGGTTCGACTCTCCATATTATCACATACTCTACAACAACCGCAACACGCAGGAGGCGCAGGCATTCATGGATCGGTTGCTGGCTTACCTCCACCCTAAACCGCACAATAAGATACTGGACCTGGCCTGTGGCAAAGGCCGCTATTCGGTATACCTCCACCAGAAAGGTTTTGATGTGACGGGCATTGACTTGTCCGGGAAAAGTATAGCCCACGCAAAACAGTTCGGGAAAGAGCACCTGCACTTTGATGTGCACGACATGCGCAAGGTGTACAAGCCGGAGTATTTCGACTTTATCCTGAATCTGTTCACCAGCTTCGGTTATTTTGATACTGAAACAGAGAATGTGGTGGCGCTTGCTGCAACCGCTAAAAGCCTGAAGCCCGGCGGGAAATTGGTGATAGACTTCATGAACACGGATAAGGTAATCAATAACCTGGTGGCGGAGGAGGAAAAAAGAGTGCATGGGATAAACTTCAGAATCACACGCGGCGTAGAGAATGGCTTTATCGTTAAAACCATCCACTTTAGTGATGAGGGAAAGGAGTATGAATTTGTGGAGCGGGTGAGGGCATTACGGGAGGAAGATTTTGAGGAGTATTTTAAGATGATACAGCTGCGCCTTGTAGAGGTGTTCGGTGACTACCATCTTAACCCATTTGACCTGGAGAAAAGTGACCGGGCGATCTTTGTGCTTAAGAAATAACAGCTCTACATGATTGTAGCTATACTTGTACTGTTTTTTACAGTAGTGTTTTCGGCCTTTTTAGTGAAGGTGTTTCCGCCTCACAACTCAAGGTGGTTGAAAATAGCCCTTGCTTTTAGTGGCGCTTACCTTTTTACCATTACCATCATACACCTGCTGCCCGACGTGCTCCGGAACGGCAGCGCCAGCTCTAATGGTGTTGGTTACTGGGTGTTGGCAGGCTTCTTTCTGCAACTGGTGCTGGAGCTGTTTTCGCATGGGGTGGAGCACGGCCATATTCATCACCACGACCACGGCCGTATCGGTTCTATGCCCTTTCTGCTGCTGGGCTCGCTGTTCGTGCATGCCTTTCTGGAGGGTAGCATTCTGGTAGAGCAAAGGCAGTACTATGCAGGCCACACACATGGAGGGGGCAGCTTTTATGTGGTGTTGCTGGGGGTGGCACTGCACCACGTGCCGGCTGCTTTCGCGCTGATGTCGGTGCTGCTGTCGCGGCTGGAGAACTTCCGGAAAGCCTTTCTGTGGCTGCTGATTTTTGCTGTTGGCTCGCCCCTGGGTATTTTCTTTAGCAATGTGGTTTTATCGCAGGAGGCGCCGGATGGGCTAATCTATACTGCCCTGACGGGTTTGGTGGCAGGTAACTTCCTGCACATTTCCACTACCATACTATTCGAGACAAGCCCTGACCACCACTTTAACCGCAGCAAGCTCGTTGCAACCTTGTTTGGTTTAACGCTGGCAATTGTCTCTGACTTTGTTTAAGTGAAGGAGAAATCTCAGATTCTAAATTAAATTAGAGACGTTACTTAGTGCAGTGGCTTGCTCTAAACTGATGCCTTCCGCCCTTGCTGTGTGTTTTCACCATAGCCGTCAGGCTAAGGAGTTGTGCGAAACTAAAAGTAGCTGTAGCTTTGCAGGATGGAGGTAAGTGTAGAAGGATTATTAGAAGGCAAGGAAGGTCTGCTCGA
>NZ_QRGR01000016.1 GCF_003367245.1 Pontibacter diazotrophicus
GGTCCACGCGCAGGCAGGCCTCCAGCCCCTTTTCCCTGTAGCACCGGAACCACTGCCCGACCGCGTGCCGCTCGTAGCCCACTTCTCTGGCTATCTGCCCGTACTCCACTGCCTGCCCGCTCCTGTAAAGGTAGAAGGCCCGCAGCCTTGCCTGCGCCAGCGGGTGAGACTCTTTTCTGCCACGCCTCAGCAAATCCCCTGCGCTTTCTCTGATGTATGTCTTAACTGCTCTTCCCATACAAAAAAAAAACAGAAAACAGCTATGGAAGGTTCTTTAGACTATTTGGTATTACCTCTGTACATTGAAAGGTATAGGATCAAGAAACACCATAGGTTCTTTCTGGTTCCACTTCGTGTTTCAGATTCAGTTTAACTTTAGGATACTGCTTTAGGTTTTCTTTGGCTTGTTTTCCTGTCGGACCACTTAGCAACAGGTTTGCCCCGTCTACAACATGTAAACCTCCTGTTATAAAAGAGGCTTCATCAGATGCCAGGAAAGCATAGAAGTTTGCCGCTTCCTCTGTTGTACCACGGCGGCCAAAGACAGTCGTCGTGCGCATCATGGTTTCTGCGTCTTCAGGAACAGCACCTACCTCCGCTTGTGTCATCTCCGTGTTGATAGGCCCTGGGCATACCACATTTACCCGAACACCATTAGGGCCTTCCTCTACTGCCAGTGATTTCATAAACCCGTGAATCCAGGCTTTGGAGCCAGCATAGGAAGCTGATTCCGGCAAGCCCTTCAGACCGGCTACTGAACCTGATGCAACAATACAACCTTGTGTCTTTCTGAGTTCAGGAATAGCAGCCCGCGTAATATAAAACATACTACGGATGTTGGCTTCCAGAAGGAAATCAAACTTTTCATCTGAAAAATCAGCTACCGGATTAAACTCCGGCATAATGCCCGCATTGGAAATAAGAATATCAAGCTTGCCATATTTTTCAATAGTAGCCTTTATAGTTTCTTCCGCTTCATTCTTGTGCCCTATATTTTTGGTCAGTCCAAAAGCCTCAGTGCCGTAATCTTCCTGTATTTCTTTCACCACTTCGGCTACCGGGTCATCTGCTAAGCCTACCACTACTACTGTAGCCCCCTGGGAAGCAAGTTTTTTAGCAACGGCCTCGCCTATGCCCGTTGCACCACCTGTTACTATTGCTATTTTGTTTTTAAAATCCATATCTTATTCTGTTTTAATTCTTTACTATAGTATTTGATACACAGAATCAATTGAGTTGGTTTTTTAAATTAAAGGCTTTCGCCAGGCAAATTTTAAAATCTGACTGGCGAAATCCTTTAGGAGCTAGCTTTATTTGTAAATAGCGCTTGTTAATTCCCGCCTGTTCTGTTCAGTTCATCCAGGTTTACATTACGCTTCTTAGACTGGAAAGCAGTGCCTTTGTTGAAGCGGTAGCGCAGGTTAAGGCGTACGCTACGCGCGCCATGGTATTGCTCTATGGCGTTGATGTTGCCATTCAGGTTTGCTTCCACGTTCATTACCCGGCCTTTGAAAATGTCTGTCACGTTCAGGGTCATGGTTAGTTTGTCGTTCAGGAAGTCGCGCTTCAGGCCGGCATCTACCCACATCTGGTCTTCTATGCTGTAGAGGCCGTATACTGCCGGGCTTTGGTAGCCGCCATTTATTTCGAGGCGCAGGCCGTAGGGTAGCATCACGTTGTGGTTTGTCTGTGCAATCACCGTTACCTTGTCATTCACAATGATCTGGTCACCATTTAAGTTTGTGAACTCCCGGTACATGGTCATAAGGTTGTTGCTGAATTCCCATTTGTTTGAGACACGCACCGGAACCACCAGTGTAGCTGTTGCGCTCTTCAGGTTCTTTACATTTTGCTGCTTAAACACGGTCGTATTGTCTTCCGGGTTCTGGGTTGGCACTTCTGCTATAAAGTTCTGCGTTTCAGCATATCCCAGAACAAGGTTATAAGTCTGCTTCAGGGTCTGTGTTACCTCATAAGAATTCACGTACTGCGGCTTCAGTTCAGGGTTGCCTTGTGCCGAGGTGAAAGGGTCCAGGAAAAAGATGAACGGGTTCAGGTGCTGATAATTAGGTCTATTAATGCGGCGGCTGTACTTATAGCCAATCTGGTAGTTGTCGCTTACTTTTTGCTGCACAAACAGGCTCGGGAACAGGTCTAAATAACTGCGGTCTGTTTTCTGGTTTTTTGTGAGTGAGTTGCCGCTTGACTCCGTTTGCTCTGCCCGCAGACCACCCTGTACCGTCCATTTCTTGCCCAACGAGGCCGACACATTAGCATAAGCCGCGTAGATGTCTTCTTTATAGATAAAGTGGTTGCTGCGGTTAGGGTCCGGAACCTGCCTTCCGTCTGATGTTTCGTAGAAGCGCAATTCATTGTTGGAGGTTACGTGGCTGGCCTTTGCACCTAACTCCAGCTTTGTCGTTTTGCCTAACAATTTTGCAAAGTCCACTTTGGCGGAGTAGATGTCGTAGCTGGTAGGGTTCTCGCTCAATAACAGCTCCAGCGTTTGCTCTGTTGGAGTGCTCAGGGGCATGTAGTTGTTTCGGAACGAAGCATCGTCCCGGCTGGTGATGTGTACATAATCCAGGTCGGCGGAGAGGGTAGTGCCAAGGGTGTCTAGTTTGCCGAGGTAGTGCAGGTTTAATGTTCCGTTTCCGTAGGTCTCATCGGAGCTGTTGAGAGAATGAATGAACAGGTCGTCTGCTGCATTGGCGTTCCGTAGGTAAGAGTCTGTCCGGAAGAGATTTTCGGTACTGTTAAAGTTTAGGTTTGCCATAGCCCCGATACTGTGCTGCGCGTTTAGGTCATAATCAGTGCCTATACGCAGGGAAGGCTGCAGACGCGCTACCTCTTCATAGCCTGTCTGGTCGAAAGTGCTTTTGCTGCCATCCTCGCTCATGAATACACGGTCCATTTTCGCGTCGCGGTAGCGCATGCTTTTGGCAAAATCCAGGCTTCCGAATGAATTCCACTTACCGCTTTTATGGCTCAGTTCAGTACCGGCAGTATAAGAGCTCAGGTTGTTGTACTGGTAGCCGCCGTAAACACTGCCGTTCATAGCTGCCTGCTGGGGTTTTTTCAGGTTAATGTTAATAATGCCTGATGCACCTTCTGCATCATATTTAGAAGAAGGATTTGTAATAAGCTCCAGGTCTTTGATGTTCTCGGCGCTCATGCCTTGCAGCAGGTTCTGGAGTTCTTTTCCTGATAAAAAGGAGCGCTTGCCGTTCAGCATCACCTGCACACCTGCCTTGCCGTTCAGCTGCAGGTTACCGTCCTGGTCTATCCATACCCCCGGAGACTGGGCCAGCACTTCGTAGGCGGTGCTGCCGCTTGCCATAGCGGTGCCTTCCACGCTCACCACCATTTTATCCGGATGTGTTGTTACGGTAGGGCGCATAGTTTGCACCTGCACTTCGGTCAGCGTCTGAGCATCACTTTTTACCTGAAGTTTACCAAAGTCTTTGGAAAATCCTGTGCCCGTCACTTCAAAAGGTTCCGTTTGTGTCTCTGCATAACCCAGTGCACTTATTTTGAGCTGGTATTTACCGGCAGCCGGAGTATTAATCTGGAAACGGCCTTCCATGTCGGCAATGGCGCCTGTTACTACTTTGGCGGTGGAGGCATCCAGTACAGCTACATTTACAAAACCAACAGGCTGCTCTTTTTCGTCTAATACGGTGCCGGACAAAGTGCCATCTGACTGGGCAAGAAGAGGGCTACTACAGAAGAGTAGTAGCATGGAGAGTAATGTGAAGAGATTTTTCATAGGTTTATTTTGTTTCGCGTTGTTGTATTGATGTCACAAAGATGGTACATAGTACTTTGTATAGCAAGGTACTGTTAGTTTTGTTTTGTGACTTTTAGACGAATAGCTGTTTTTATTCTACCAACGCTGATGGCAAGTAGGTGAGGAGGGGTTATGAAGGGGAGGATTGTAAAGAGGCTGAACCGCAACAGACGCTGACATACTCTTCCCAATCTGAAGTGTAAATTGCTTCAGTATTGGCTAAACATCAATGGTGCAGCGGGTATGCTTTTACTGTTGAAAAGTGAAAATAGAACTAACTATCACGTTCTGCGACAAGACTGTATTCGCTAACGGCGCGCATGCAGGTAGGGGAGGAATCTCAGTATAGATGGCTACTATTGCTGCAAGCTGCATTACCAGCCTTATTAATGCTGACACGGGAGGATGGTACTTATACGCAGGACATACTCATCTTTTAGATAGTTACATATTCATTTGCGTACTACCTAGGTGTGCCCCTTAGCAACATTTTAGTTGAGGCTGCTGGTTTTTTAGAGCAAAAGAATACATGCCTTTGTATTTGCACAAAGAGATAAACCAATGGAGGAACCTCAAGACGGAGAGCCTCCATTGGTTTGAAAAATATTAAAAGCTACTTAAATCCTGAAAATTACTTAGGCAGCTGTTCAGAAGTAGAAGTTTTTATCCAGTTATTTCTAAAACAAAAAGCTTCTTAAAGAACAATGACGCTGTTACTGCTACCGAATTCGTTGGGCTTCTGTTCGTCTGCCTCAGGCTCATTCATCCACTCACTCTGGTTCACCCGATATCTGAATTCATGCTGGGTATTTTTTGGAAGGGAAGCATCATAGGTGAAAGTGCCTCCTTTTTTCTTGCTCATGACCGCCGGGTTTTCCCAGTCATTATTCAAACCTAAGATTTCTACCATTTCGGCATTCTCAGGGGTTACCGTGAATTTGACCTTGCAAAGGCCTTTTGTTTTAAGGTATGTCTTCTGTATCATCTTTTAAATTTTATATGGGAAACCAAATATATGCTTTAATGCGAATAATAAAAATAGGTAACCCAATAAATGATAAAAAGTCAATTGTCTATAAATCAGTACTTCCCTTACTTGTAATGGTAAATTGTAAATGAATGACTAAGTGTAGCTGAGCTTGCTAATGCTAGAAGCCTCTGTTATTATTAAATTTTTGTGAACCTGCTCATGATGTCTTATCCAGCTTCTGCAAACTCACCGAATTGATGCAATACCTCAATCCCGTTGGCTCCGGACCGTCATGAAAGACATGGCCCAGATGACAGTCACATACATTGCACATCACCTCCATTCTATTCATCCCATGGCTGTTGTCAAATGCGTACTTTATGGCGCCTTTGGTTATGGGCTGTGTAAAGCTGGGCCACCCGGAAATGGCATGGTACTTTTCATTTGAATCGAATAAGAGGCTTCCACAGCCAATACAGGCGTAAACTCCTGGTTCGTAGTTGCGGCAATAGGCATTTTTGTAAGGCCGTTCCGTTCCCTTTTGCCTTGCTACCTGATACTGCTCCGGCGTAAGCTGCTGCTGCCATTCTTCCTCTGTTTTCTCTACTCTTCTATTGGGCTCAGGATTGCTGTATTTGGCAAATTTTATGACGTCTATCCATCGTAGCATGATGCGTTATTGCTGAATTTTCTACAAAACGTGGGAGCGCAGGAATAGTTTTCATACTGAAACCAAGTGGGTGGTCTAACTCTCTGAATCGTACCTGAAAGAAAAGTTCTTATCGCCCGGCCTTATCGTCGTTGCTTATCTTTTTGCTTCTCCTGCCGCCACCTTCGCTCATTTGCCCAAATCGCCACTCAAATGATAGTCTTGCAGAGCGGTTCACGTAGAAGGAGCGCGCTTCTGACTCAAAATTAGGACCGGAACGTTCTGATGTTTGGGTAATACCACGGGTTAAAGGATTGTTTACGGCCAAAGTTACGCTGGCTTTGTTATCCCAGAACTCTTTCTTGGCAGAAACACCATGCCAGTAGTAGCCGGTGCTGGTACCTTGCAAACTAATCCAGCCGGTACCAACACTGCCGAAGGCTTGCAGCGAATAGTTCTTAGGCAACTTATAGGTGCTGTTCATATTAAAATTCAGGACAAATCCATCATTTTGCATATTCAGGCCGGGGCTGCTCAGGTCCACATAACGCAGGTCTGCACCGCTGTTCAGGTTCCAGTTTTTTAACAGTTGGCCAGACACGTTTACATTTACACCATAGTTCTTTCGCTTTGCAATGTTCTGTGGCATACTGAGCGATACGCCATATGCATTCACTGTGGAGAGGTATTCAATCGCATTGTCGGTATAGCGCCAGTACAGCGCTGTGTTTACTGAAAGGCCTTTGTCAGTATTCAGGTTATGGGCCAGTTCAACCGCATGGTTCAGCTCAGGGTCCAGGTAAGGATTACCTGTACTAAGATTTAGCGTGTCGCTGGCATTTACCCAGGGGTTCAGGTACCAGATGAGCGGGCGCTGGATCCGCTGTGTATAGCTCAGCTTATAGGTCTGGTTTTTAAAGCCTTTCGAAAGAGTGATGCTCGGAATCAGGTTCGTATACTGGTTCGATAGTTTGGTTTTGGTTGTGATGAAATCTCCCTCAATGTCTGTTTGTTCGAGCCGCACGCCTGCGTTCAGGCCCCATTTGCGCTTATTGTTCAGGCGCATAGAGGCATAGCCCGAGTAAACCCGCTGCATGTAATCAAAATCATTTGACTGGGCCGGGTCAGGAACCAGGGGGCTGTTGCCGTCCAGGGACTGCTCTACGCGGAACTCGCTGCCAATATCGCGCAGAATAGCCTTCACACCAACTTCCAGCTTTATGCTGGTGGTATCGCGGCGGCTGAGTATTTCCAAAGGGTGAACATAGTCGGTTTGCACAGTATATTCTTTGTTTCGGCTATAATTGGCGCTGTGCTGCCTGAAAGTGATTTCATCGGCACCAGAGTAGGTTTCAGTATCATAGAAATAATTGTCCGGCATCCGGCTGAACTGCGTGAGCAGCGAAAACTCCTGCTCCGGTTTCTTAAAGGTCTTGGTATAGCCTAAGTCAAGCTGGCCATTGCCATAAGGGTTCCGGAAGTCACGTTCGTTCCGGAAGGCCAGCAATTCATTTCCTCCTGCATCCGTCAGCCGATTCCTCACGGTGCTGTTGTTCGGGAAGTTACCTCCCCACACATTGGCTGAAAAGTTGATGCGGCTTGTAGAGTCGGGATCATAGTCAATACTCATCTCGCCATAACCGCCTGTACCGGTATTATCACCGTTGTCTTGTTGTGTTAAGATGCTAACCGGTACCCTGTCTACAAGTGTAGTTCGCACCAGGTTGTTCTCCCATACATTCCGGTACTGGTACCCATTGGCCGATAGTGATATGCCGATTTTGTTTTTCCTGTAGTTCAGGCTGGTACCAAGTCCCCGGTTAAAGTTGCCCAGGGTAGCGTTCGTAGAACCGTTTAGTCCCTGCAGTCCTTTCTTGGTGATGATGTTGATCACGCCGGCCGAACCTTCCGCATCATACTTCGCTCCGGGGCTCGTAATCACTTCAATGGATTTGATCACGTTGGCGGGCATTTGCCGCAAGGCGTCGGCCAAGTTGCGTGCCATCATAGCCGATGGTTTGCCATTTATCAGCACCCTGATATTGCTGTTTCCCCGCATCTGCACATTACCGTCCAGGTCTACGTTCAATGTCGGAACTTTGCGCAGCACATCTGCAGCGGTACCACCTGCGTTGGAGGCATCTTTTTCGGCATTGTATACCAGGCGGTCGCCTTTGTCTTCTACTAAAGCTTTCATGCCGGTTACTTCCACTGCTGCGAGCATTTTACTGTCAGTGCCCAACTGTATGGTACCTAAAGTTAAAGTGGGTTGAGCGGCGGTAAGCTTCACGGGTATGGTTTTGGTTTTGTACCCGATGTATGTCAGTACCAGTGTAAAATCTCCCAGTGGCAGGTTAGAAAGTTCAAATGTTCCCTTATCATCTGCGGCGGCACCGCTGATTAGTTTTTCCCCGCTTTTGAGTACTGCGTTCGCGTACGGAACCGGTTGTGAGGTCAGAGAATCCGTCATGGTGCCACTCAGTTTTCCTGGATTAGCGGACTGGGCCATTGCACTGCCAGCGCATAGTAGTAGCAGTAATAAGGTAAAGACATTTTTCATAGTTTAGGATTGATAGTGATTAGAATGGTTATGATCGTGCTTTGACTTTTTATAGAAGGGTAGTCACTGAGGGTTGTTGTGTTGGCGGCGTAAAAGGAAGATGTCGAAAAGTGAAGCAAATGCAGGGCTTTGTTTGTTTCATAACTAGTTCATTGCATGTGCCTGTTGATATATAAGGGACCAGTAACAGCTTATTAGAATGAAAGATGCAGGAATTTAATAAATGGTTGCTTTACTTGAAAAATTTTAACATTCATTTAACTTTTACCCATATAGTTAGAAAACACCAGCTTATACCTACCAGGCTGAGAAAAGGGGTAACATAAAAAGAGGTCGTTGAAAAGGAGACAGCCTTAGCTATCTCCTTTTCAACGACCTCCTAAGAATCTGGCTATGCGGTATGGCAGGCCAGGCTTAAAATGCGTTCTCTTTACCTAACTCGCAACAGCTTCCTTTTGTACCTGTTCCGGCTTATCCCATTCTTCTGCATTTTTGATATCGAGCTTCTTTGCACTGAAAACAGGATCAAGGCCAGCTTTGCGCTGGGCCTGGTAATCTTTGAGTGCACGAAGCGCTGGTTTTCTTAATAAAATAATGGCCACCACGTTCAGCCATGCCATAATGCCCACGCCAATGTCGCCTAATACCCAGGCCGATTCAGCTGTTTTGATAGAGCCGTAGAAGGTGGCCGCCAGAATAAGGGCCCGCAACATCCACAGCAGCCATTTGCTACCCTTGGCATTCAGGTACGTCAGGTTAGTTTCTGCTATGTAATAATAAGCCATGATGGTAGTGAAGGCAAAAAGTAACAGGGAAATCGCCACAAAGCCACTGCCGAGCGAAGGGAAGTAGGTGTTCACCGCCTGCTGCGTATACTCCGGCCCAAAAGCCACTCCTGGCAGGTTTTCTACTATAAAGCCTCCCTCCGGATTGACGACATTATACTGTCCTGTGAAAAGTATCATAAAGGCGGTGGCAGTACAGACAAACAGCGTATCCACGTAAACCGAAAACGCCTGCACCAGCCCTTGCTTTGCCGGGTGGCTTACCTCGGCTGCAGCTGCAGCGTGCGGTGCTGTTCCCTGTCCAGCCTCGTTTGAATAAATGCCTCTTTTAACTCCCCAGGAAATAGCCATACCAAACACACCGGCAAAGGCAGGTTCAATGTCGAAAGCAGACCGGAAAATAAGGCTGATGACTGCAGGCACCTCTGTGATATTCATGGCGATGATAATCACGGTCATCAGGATATAAGCGCCCGCCATAAACGGAACAGCAATTTCTGCTACCTTTCCGATACGCTTTACTCCGCCGAAAATAATAAGCGCTAGCAAGGCTGTGACAGCAGCCCCGGTTACAGCCACAGGTATATCGAAGGCCGTTTTTATACTGGAAGCGATGCTGTTGCTTTGCACGCCCGGTAAAAACATAGCCATACTGATGATGGTGGCTACGGCAAAAACAACGGCATACCATTTCACACCCAGGCCTTTTTCAATATAGTAAGCGGGACCACCACGGTATTGTCCGTCTTTTACCTGCTTGTATATCTGCCCCAGTGTTGCCTCAATAAAAGCAGAAGAGCTTCCCAGAAAGGCAATCACCCACATCCAGAACACGGCTCCCGGACCGCCCATGGCAATGGCTGTTGCCACACCGGCTATGTTACCTGTTCCAACCCGGCCGGCAATAGCGATAGAGAAAGCCTGGAAGGAACTTACGCCTTTTTCAGACGATTGCCCATTAAAAAGCAGTCGAAGCATTTCCCGCAGGTAACGGACCTGCAAAAAGCGGGTGACTATTGAAAAGTAGATTCCCGCACCAAGGCAAAGTATGATAAGGGCATTGCTCCAGACAATGTCGTTGATTGAGTTAATGATGTTCTCCATGTGGTTTTTTCGGCAGGGCATGTAGCAGTCTGAGACTGTTACATGCCCTGTATTTGTAGGTGAAATTGTCTTTCTCAGCCTAAAGTAAAGAAATTTTTATCATAATCTCACCAAAAGGCCTTTCTATATAGCAGAATGTTACCTGCATGAGAGACTGATGCAGCAAGAGTGTTCTGATTCCTTTGGTATGACTTTCAATTTGTTAGACAGGTACAAATATAAATTGAACTAGTAAATACTTGATGTGCTAAATTGCTTCACGCCATGCCTTGCGCGTAGCGGCTGATGTTCCCGTCAACAGTGAGTCAAGTGGAGAGCATGTATGGAAGCATTCAGGGGAGGTATAAGCTCTACTTGCTGCTGATTCTGATAAAGCCCCTGTCATAGACTCTTTTCTGGGTGAATTCATCTGTCTCGTACCAGACATCTGCCACATAAGCTGGCGTGATGTAAGTAGTAGCAAATTCCTGGTTCCCATCAATGGTCTTGTAGTCTGTCACCATTTCGTATCCATCTTCCAGCGCTTTATAATAAGCTTCATCATCATCAAGTTCTGCTGCATAGCGGTTGTACACCTGGTGGTATTTGTCTGTTATGGCCTCATAGTGGCGCTGCAGTTCCGGGGTTTCAAACTCCATGAAGCCCTCTTCGTCTCTTGTCCATTTTCCCTGTATTTCCATACCTGCTAAGGTAAGAGATGGACATGGGAAATGATAGGGGTGTAAGAATTATAGAGTACCTGTTTTATGATGGAAAAAGAAGGCACGAACATAGCACCACATGTATACATTTCTTACCTGCAAGGCTCCTAAACTAAATTATGTGCTGATGGAAACTTTTTGCAATTTTAAATGTCTGATTTCGAGTGAGCACCTGCTTAGGCAACGCATTGCCTGTAACGGATGATAGCTTAATTAAAGTAAAAGGCCTATATAAACCACCTTCACTTCATAGGAAAACATATATGACACAAACGGTTCAGGCCGCGGAGAAAAAGAGGCTCAGCTTCTGGCAAATCTGGAACATGAGTTTCGGGTTTTTAGGGATTCAGTTTGGCTTTGCGCTCCAGAACGCCAACGTCAGCCGGATTTTTGAAACACTTGGTGGAACCGAAATCGCCCTTTACTGGCTGGCGGCACCTGTTACCGGATTAGTGGTGCAGCCAATCATAGGTTATCTCAGTGACCGCACCTGGCATCCGGTGCTAGGCCGGCGCCGGCCGTTCTTCCTGATTGGTGCCATTCTGGCTTCAGCCGCTTTGTTTGTGATGCCGAATGCTTCTGTGCTCTGGATGGCGGTGGGCATGCTCTGGATTCTGGATACGTCCATCAATGTTTCGATGGAGCCTTTTCGTGCGCTTGTAGGCGATTTGCTGCCTTCGAGCCAGCGAACCATGGGCTTTGCCATGCAAACCTTTTTCATAGGTATTGGTGCCGTAGTGGCCTCATTGCTTCCCTACATATTCACTAACTGGATTGGTGTTCCCAATACTGCCCCTGAGGGCATGATTCCTTCTTCCGTGAAGTGGTCTTTCTACGTAGGAGGCGTTGTTTTCCTGTCTGCTGTGCTGTGGACGGTGTTCAAAACCAAAGAGTATCCGCCTGAAGATATGGAGGCGTTTGAGGCTGAGAAAAAGAACACCAGCTTCAGCGATGGTGTCAGGGAAACAGTAATGGGTATTTTTAACATGCCAAAAACGATGCTGCAGCTGGCGGTTGTGCAGTTCTTTACCTGGTTTGCCCTGTTCTCTATGTGGATTTACACCACCAAAGCCCTGACCAGCCACGTGTATGGGACTTCTGATACAACTTCCTTCCTTTATAACGAAGGAGCCGATTGGGTAGGTGTTTGTTTTGCCGTTTACAATGGCGTATCTGCCATATTCGCCCTGCTGCTGCCTTACCTTGCCAAAGCTACAAGCCGTAAGCTCACTCACCTGATTTGCCTTGTGCTGGGAGGGCTGGGCCTGATATCCATCTACTTTATAGAGAACCCGATGATGCTGCTGGTATCTATGGTGGGCGTGGGCATAGCCTGGGCCAGCATCCTGTCTATGCCCTACGCTATACTGGCGGGGGCCTTGCCAGCCAACCGGATGGGATACTTCATGGGAGTGTTCAACTTCTTTATTGTGATTCCTCAGATTATAGCCGGAGCTATTCTTGGATTTATGACCGATGAGCTGTTTGGAGGAGAGGCAATCTTTGCGCTGGTGCTGGGAGGGTGTTCTATGATACTGGGTGGCTTCCTGACCTTGATTGTGGATGATGTGGATGAGCAGCTGGCTTAAGGCTGTTAACCCCAAACACCTAAACAACAGGGACTGCCGCTGAAACATGCTTTTTAAGCTATCTTGTTATATATTTAGATTCTGTTCTAAATTATAACACATGATACTTAAAAAGCTTTTACAGGTTACCCTGCTGGGAAGCGCCTTGTTTTCGCTGCCAGCAACGGTACAGGCACAGGGTACCCGCCTGCTGCGGCAGCCTACTGTCAGCGAAGGCCATGTTGCCTTTGTATATGCCAATGACTTATGGATAGCTGACCGCAAAGGGGGCAGTGCCGACCTTGGCTACGCCCGCAGGCTTACTTCCAACGAGGGAGCTGAAACCAATCCTCATTTCTCACCCGATGGTAAATGGATTGCCTTTACCGGCCAATATGATGGTAACACAGATGTATACCTGATTCCGGTAGAGGGCGGCCAGCCCAAAAGACTTACCTGGCACCCGGGCAGCGACGATGTAACCGGCTGGACACCCGATGGCAAATCCGTGCTTTTTATTTCGGCAAGGCATGGTCATCCTACGGCAAACGCCAGATTTTACCAGGTTTCGGTCGATCAGGGGATGCCGCAGGCGCTGAAAATCCCTCAGGCAGCTAATGGAGAGTTGTCAGAAGATGGTCTGTTTGCCGCTTATCAGCCTATCTCTTTCTGGGACCCCGAATGGCGCAACTACAGGGGAGGGCAGGCTCAGCCTATCTGGATTGTTGACCTGAAAGACTATTCCCTAAAGCAAACACCGCAGGCAAATAAGGAGCGGCACACAAGCCCGGTCTGGATGGACGGCATCGTGTACTTCCTATCTGAAAGAGACTATGCCAACAACATCTGGTCTTATAACCCGCAAACGGAAGAGGTGAAGCAGCACACGTTTCACAAGCAGTTCGATACGAAGAACCTGGATGCTGGTGCCGGCATGTTGGTGTATGAGCAGGGTGGCTACCTGCACCTGCTGAACCCAAAAACAAACGAGACAAAGCAGCTAACGATAGAGGTAAGAGGCGACTTTGACTGGGCACGCCCGCGCTGGGCCGATGTGTCTCCTACGCAGTTGACGCATGCTTCCCTGAGCCCTGGTGGCAAGCGGGCATTGTTTGAGTCGCGCGGAGAAGTGTTTACTGTGCCGAAGGAGGAGGGAGATTGGCGTAACATCACCCGAACACCGGGCGCCGCCGACCGTTACCCGACCTGGTCACCGGATGGTAAAAAGATTGCCTGGTTCTCCGATGCCACCGGCGAATATCAACTGATGATAGGGGACCAGGAAGGGCTGACCAAGCCGCGCAGCATCGCCATTCCGAATCCTACCTTTTTCTTCCGCCCGGAGTGGTCTCCTAACAACAAATACATAGCCTTCACAGACACAGACTATAACCTCTGGTATGTGGAAGTAGCCAATGGCAAAATAAATAAAGCCGACACCGAAGGCTACGCCCACCCCGACAGAACCCTAAACCCGGTCTGGTCTCCGGACAGCAAATGGATTGCTTACACGCGCCTGCTGGAAAACCAGTTTAAGGCGGTAAAGGTGCACAACGTAGAGACAAACCAGACGCTGCAGCTAACGGATAAAATGGCCGATGCCCTTTCCCCGGTCTGGGATGAAAGTGGCAAATACCTGTACTTTCTGGCCAGCACCAACTTTGGTCTGAATACCGGCTGGCTGGACATGAGCAGCTATGACCATCCGGTAACAAGAAGCCTCTACATGATCGTGCTTTCCAAAGACACGCCGTCTCCTTTGCTGCCGCGCAGCGATGAAGAACTGGCTCAAAATAACGAAGAAGACGAGGAGGACCAGGAGTTGCAGGATGGAAATTCTAAGAAAAAGGAAAAAGAAGTCAGAACCAAGAGCGGCCAAAAGGGCGAAGAAAAGGTGGTGAAACCTGCCGTGCAGGTGAAGATTGATATGGAAGGGCTGAGCCAGCGCATTATCCCGGTAGATATACCCGAACGCAACTACACCGGGCTCCTGCCAGGGCCGGAAGAACAGGTGTTTTACCTTGAAGCCATCCAGAACCAGCAGGGAGACAACCTGCACCGTTACAGCCTGAAGGATGCCAAATCTACAGAGTACCTGACCAAGGTGAATGATGCTGCTGTATCCTTCGACCGCAAAAGCCTGCTGTACCGCAGCGGAAGTAACTGGAGTATTGTGAGCGCCACGGGTAGTGCGCCAAAGGCGGGTGACGGGAAACTGAAGGTGGCAGATATAAAAGTGAAAGTGGAGCCAGAGGCCGAATGGAAGCAGATTTTCCGGGAGGGCTGGCGGTATCAACGCGACTTCCTCTACGTGGACAATGTGCACGGGGCACCTTGGGATAAACTCTACGAGTGGTACAGCCCATGGCTGGAGCACGTGCGCCACCGTTCAGAGTTGCACTACATGATCGATATCCTGGGTGGTGAAGTGTCTGTAGGCCATTCCTATACCTCGGGGGGTGATTTCCCGGATGTGAAACGCGTGCCGATCGGTTTACTGGGTGCAGATTATGAGGTAGACAAAGGCTACTACCGCATCAGCAACATCTATAACGGCGAAGCCTGGAACCCGGATCTGCGTGCTCCGCTGCGTGCCCCCGGATTGAATATAAACAAAGGAGATTATATCCTGGAGGTGAATGGTGTGGAAGTAAAGGCACCGGAGAACATATATAAGTTTTTCGAGGCCACCGCAGATCGGCAGACCGTGCTTCGCATCAACAGCAAGCCAACCAGGGAAGGCTCCCGCTTAGTAACAGTTGTGCCCATCGCGAATGAGAACGGTCTGCGGCGCATGGCCTGGATTGAAGGTAACCGCAGAAAGGTAGACGAGTTATCCGGTGGCAAACTGGCCTATGTGTATGTTCCAAACACCGGGCAGGGCGGCTATACCTACTTTAACAGGTATTACTTTGGCCAGCAGGACAAAAAAGGAGCTGTTATTGATGAGCGTAACAACGGAGGAGGTTCTGCAGCCGATTACATGGTCGACATTATGGGTAGGGAACTGCATGGTTACTTCAACAGCAAAGTTGGGGAGCATCGTCCGTTCACCACGCCGATGTCTGGTATCTGGGGGCCAAAAGTGATGATTGTAAACGAAATGGCTGGCTCCGGCGGCGATTTACTGCCTTACCTGTTCCGTAAGATGGAGATTGGTCCTATTGTGGGAACCCGCACCTGGGGTGGCCTGGTAGGTACCTGGGACACGCCTCCTTTCATTGATGGTGGCCGCATGGTAGCTCCCCGTGGCGGTTTTGTAGATGCCAATGGCGAGTGGGCTGTGGAAGGCGAAGGTGTTGCGCCGGACATTGAAGTAATGAACAAACCCGCAGATGTGATTGCTGGCAGAGACCCGCAGTTAGAGCGTGCTGTGGCAGAAGCAATGGAGCTTCTTAAAACGCAGGAGGTGATATTAAAGCCAGAGCCTGCCGCCCCGAACAGATGGCACCGTCCGGAAGGTTGGGAGAAAGAAGCTGAACAGCCAAACCAATAGAAGCAGGAGCTATTGTTGATGAGGCGCTGCATTTTGCTTCGCAAGTTAAATAAAATGTAATTCATAGTAACAAATTAAAGCGGTGTGGAGGTCTCTCTGCACCGCTTTTCTGTTCTATTGCAGCCGTGCTGCTCAGTTTCATCTTCCTTTGTGAAGCATACGGAGGCGAAAAGTTAATTGGAAGCCGGAAAAGTACGGCTCATTAGAAACAGTATATGTATGGGAAACAGAAAACCTCCTGTACTGGCAGAAGTAATTCATCTGGCAGTACAGGAGGCTTTTGTTTTTGATTAACAGCTATTTTGTTTTAGAAGGTCCTTTCTTTCTGCAGTAAGCATAAGCATCAGCCATGGTTGGTAGAATGTTCAGTACGCTGTTTAGGCCTGCCTTTTCTATTACCCTGTGGATTTTAGGATTAAACTGGTAGAAGAGCAGTTCAACGCCACTGGATTCCGCTTTACTACATAGAGACAGGAGCATGCGCAGCGACTGTGTTGGGAGTGAAGAAATGGACTCGCAGTCCACCCATACAGTTTTATTTTTTGATAAGGCAGCGCACCGCATTACCTGCTCCAACATAGTACAATCTTCTGTATTTACACATCCCTTTGCCATCACCAGGCTGCAGTACTTCATATGCTGTACAAAAACTGCCATTATTTTCTCCGTTTGTTTGTTTAGGTTATGTTTACAAATCCCTCTTTAAAAGGAGGGGTTTACTTTTGATAAAGGTACGGCTACAAATTTTTCTCACAGGCAGCGGAAATACGTAATCTCTTTTGTTGTAAATACTTAACTTTTTGTTAATATAGCCAATAGTGGGCTTGGTTTGGCAGTGTATGCGCTATAGGAGTGTTTATATCACGTTTTTAAGCACAACTCCTTTAGTACTTGTACGCATAAACGCCAATACCTGGTGATAAAATAGGATGCTAAAAAGGGGGTGCTAAGTGATAATATTCAGTTATTTGAGCTTACCTAACAGTGGCAAACGCAACAGCTTGGCAAAACAAAAGCCCTGTAGGGGGGACTACAGGGCTAATGCTAATCTAAACACAAACAACCAACAAATTTATTACTAACCAAAAATATATTTAATGCTTTGGCTCCGGGGAGAGCCAACGTATCAATAGCGAATAAAGGGAGCAGAAAGGCTGATGGAATGATAGTTATCAGCGAAGCCCACAAAGTAATCTCCTATAAATATTCCGGCACCATTATTTACAGCGCTTGCTACTTCTACATGGTGGATCATGTTGCCATCTATGGTGGCGTATCCTACATGTTCTTCTTCATGGGTGCCTGCTTTTAATAAAGCAATGGCAGACAAACATGTACTTTTGTAGCAGCTTTCTGCCTGTTTCTGAGATGATTGGTGAACGGTGGTATTCATGTTAATCGGGAGCTTGGGGTTTTAATACGTTACAATTTTACGCATACCAGCCTTCAGGAAACAGGAATATTAAGCACTGCAGGTAACATGAATGTTCAGGCAATCAGCACTATACTTTGAGCCTTGAAACGCTTTATTGTTTTAGTATGAAGGATGCTTTTTGCCGCTAGTGGTGATGAGAGTAGTGTGAGAATGAGGTTTAAAATCGCAAAAAGTAACATTTTAACCCTTGCTATTTTTAGAAAAACTTTGTGTTAAGTAATGGCTACAGGTGTAAAATGCCAGTACTGTTAACGAAAGAAAGCCTCCGGGAAAGACTACCAGCCACCAGGCAGAAGTATTTGAACGAATATTTGCTATCATTCTTCCCCAGCTAACCAGTGTGGTCGGCACACCAATACTAAGAAAAGATAATGTTGATTCGAGAGCGAGTAATCCCCCAAGTCCAAAGGTAAAGGCTACCAATACAGGCCCTGCAAGGTTGGGCAGCGCATGCCGCAGAAGGAGTTGGTTGGCACGCAGACCGATGCTTTTTGCCGCCTCAAAGTATGGCAGCTGCTTTATCCGAAGCATTTCTGCGCGCGCCAGGCGTGCCACGTTTGTCCAGATGGTGAGTACAAGAATCAATGAAAGTAAAACAACAGAGGGAGGCAGGAAAGAGGCCAGTACCAGTATCAGCACAAAACGTGGTATGGTGGAAAGGCCTTCAATCAATCGCAGCACTATTTGGTCCACGGGAACGGCTAACCGTTTCCGAAAAAAAGTTACTCTTTTATGTAGCAACACGAAAAAGCCAGAAAGTAACATGAGTAGCAGGATACCGGTTATAAGGCTTGCAGCAAGTGCAGTTGCCCCCAGACCTAGACGCGTAATTTGAATAGGGAGATAGAGGCCGTAGTAACAAAAACAGATGATTCCCAGCACTAGCACCAGCAAGCTGCTCCTGTGCATGGTGAAGCCACGGTCTGCGTAAAATCCTGCTCCTGCGCCTAAAATCAGACCTAAGAGCGTAGCGAGCAGCATCACAGGTACGCTGATGAGAAGCGCAGTGCGGGCACCATACAGCATGTTGGAAAATACGTCTCTTCCCAAACCGTCTGTACCCAGCAGGTGCCGCGCCTCATCAGGTGCAGTGGCAGGCTCAAACGGTGGCTGAAATGTATGGGCATAATCAAGTTTGTCCGGACCATAAGGGAGGGGGAGCCAGGGCAACACCAGCACCAGCAGAAGGAGCAGTATGAGATAACCGGCCGCCATTTGAAAAGCTGTTTTGCGGCGCCAGAGGTCAACGATATTTTGCCAGACCTGCTTCATGCCAATTGCTGCTTGATGCGCGGATCAGTCCAGGCATAGCCCAAATCGGCCAGCAGGAAAGCTATAATTCTGAAAGCTGCTATAACCAGCACAATGCCGATGAGCACCGGGTAGTCCCGGGCCATCACCGAATCTATCAACAGACGCCCAATGCCCGGTACTGCAAATATCGTTTCGATGATCAGGGTGCCAGCCACCAGGGCAGGAAGTATATCAGAAGCAATGGTGATAATGGGCAACAGCGAATTCCGGAGAACGTGCCGCCTTATGATAGCGCCTTCTGCCAGCCCCTTCGCCCTGGCAGTACGGGTATAGTCTGCCCGCATTGCCGAATGGATGGAGGCGTAGACCTGGTTTGTGATGTAGGGCAGGCTGGAAAGCACGAGGCAAAGCATGGGCAGTGTCATATATTGCCACCATTGGCTTAACTGTTGCCAAAAGCTTAGTTGCTGGGGAGAATAATAGCCCATGCCATAAACCGGAAAGAGCTGTATAAAGTCCGGGTTTGCCAGCAGCACCAGCAGCAGCAGCGCCAGCACAAAAACGGGAATACTGTCGGTGATGAATAGAAAAGGCAGCAGCAGCTTATGAAGGAACCGGCTTTTTTTCTTCACCATCAGGATGCTCAACTCCAGTGCCAGCGCCAGTGTAATTGCCATGCTGCAGATCAGGAGCCACCACGTATTGCCAATCGCCTCTATTAGGAGTGCCAGCACAGGGCGGCTGCTTCTGTAGGATGTGCCCAGATCGCCTTGGAGGAGTCGTATGAGCCATTGGTGGTATTGATTCTGGCGGCCGTTCCAGCTTAGTTGCGGAACCAGAAAAGCGAAAGATGCCCGCTCTTGCTGCATAATCTGTAGCCTTTCAAGCACCTGCTCCGCCGCCTGCTTTACCTGCGGATTGCTGGCGACCGCTACAGCGCTTTTAGCAGTTTTCTGCAAATGTTCATACTTTACTTCCGCTCGCAGTATCTGAAGGTGGTGCTTGAGGGAAGCATCAGGATAAGTTTGCAGTTGCCTTTCTAGTAGCTCTGTGCTTGATAGATATGCCACTGCATGATGCTTGCTGCCATAGTGCCAGGCAAGCTTCCTGAGTTGCTCCTGCCTGGGTTCATTATAAATCTGGTTCAGGGAGTCTGGTGGCTGAGTTGCCGGGGCCACCGAGAAATAGAACAAAGGCAGATCTAGTCCGGTTCTCCGGACGTAACTCTGATAAGCGGCCTGCCTGTCGCTTTCAGTGCCTTTGCTATAATACCCGGCGCTGCTCTCCAGGATTCGTTCCGAGGCAAAAGAACCTGGCAATAGCCTGCTGAGCAGGAATACAACAGTCGCCATTAACCACAAGGCAGGTATAGCCAGGAGTAATCGCTTGAGAAGGTAGGGTAACATTGAGCGCTACTTATTCCTGTAACGTGAACGCGCTCACATCATAGTTTGGCTTCAGTCCGGATACTTTTATATTGTCGAACCGGCGGTGCACAGCAAGGCGATCTTGACGGTAATACATAGAGATGAAAGCCGCCTCCTCATGCAGGATTTCCTGGAGGCGCTTTAAGAGCTTCGCTTTTTCCTGTGGTGATTCGGTCCTATTGATGGCATCTAACACGCTGTCGCTTTCAGGCGTACCGAACCCGGTAACGTTCATACCACCTTCAGAAGCGAAAGTAGTATGGAGCAAGGGCTGAAAATCGTACACAAACGGATTGCCAGACAGTGACCGGAAAAACATCTCATATTCATGCCGCCTTAGGTTGGTGCTCAATAAACTATTCTCCATACCCTGCACCTGTACCGGTATACCCACCTCTGCGGCCCTTTGCTGGAAAATTATAGCGGCTGTCTCAAACGCGGTGCTGCCAGCTTTATAGTTGACTTCAATAGTCAGCTGCTCTCTTTGGCCATTAATAGTTTTATACCACCCATCCTGTTCTTTTTGCCATCCTGAGGCGCTGAGTAAGCTGGTTACTTTGTCTGCGTTATAGCTGCGGAGTTCCAGACTGCTGTTGTAGTACTCTTGTACAGAGGGAGGGATAGGGCCAACAGTAGGAGTGGCATAATTTCGCTGAGAGACCTGTATAATACTGGTTACATCCAGCAGATGGGCAATGGCCTGTCGGGTACGTTTGTCGGAAAGCTTAGGGGAGCGCGTATTAAGACCGGCATAAACAAATTCGTAGGCATCTGGGGAGTAAAGCGAATAGTCTTCCTTGAAACTCTCGTCGTTCCTGATTTTGTCGAACTCAGCGGCCTCAATATTTTCTAAAACATCAAGCTGCCTGTTCTTAAGAGCCAGTAAAGCAGTGGTGTTGTCAGGAATTACCTGGAAGCTGATTCGCTCCGGATTTGCGGTCAGGTGTGGTGCATCGGGTATGTCATTTCCCCACCAGTCGCTTTTGCGCTTCAATGCAAGGTATTGCCCGTTTGCCCACTCTTCAAGCAGGTAGCCACCGCTGCCTTGCAGCATGGCAGTGCTGTGCCCATACTCCTGAGAGTTGAATTTCGCTGCAAATGCCTTTAGATTCTCGTTGTTTTCTAGCTCGGAAAGGCCTCCGCTTAGTGCTGCCACCTCAATCGGTTGCAGCAGTGCTTCCGGATCAAACAGATATGCCGGGAGTATGAAAAAATCTCCTGTCAGCAACTCCATCTCAGGGCTGTACCCTGCACACACAAGCGCAAAGCGCTTTGAGTTGGAGGCATCTATCCTGATATCCCGAATGAACTGTACCTGTGGTTTTAAAAACTCGTTGTTGAGCAACGGAGCTTTCAGCACTTTCAGGGTAAAGGCAACATCTGCTGCTGTTACAGGCGAGCCATCCGTCCAGGTTGCCTCCTCCCTGATTTGGTAGGTGAACAGCGTCACGGAATCCTGGCGCTCTACCTGTGGCATTTCTGCCGCCAGGAAAGGCTTGATCTTGTCATCCGCGAGGTCTGCACTCAGCATGCTCTGAAACAGCAGGTTTACTATTTGTAGCGCTCCCGCATCACTATAGTTTACCGGGTTCAATGTTTCCGGATCCACCGCCAGTCGCACCCGCACCTCCTCAGGGGCACGTGCGGGCTGATTACAGCATGAAAGAACTACTAAAAGGCTTACTAAAAATAACCTGAAATTTCTCATTTAACTACCCTTTGGCTAAAGATATTGTTAAGGGCAAGTTAGGGAAAAAGAATATTAAATTTAGGAAATGTTAGGGCTTAATGTGTGCCATCTGCCCAAGTTCCTGTTCCACCATGTGTAGTTGGACCTGGTACAGTAGTCGTAATAGTTGGGCTAGTCTTACCACCATCTTTCTTTGAGGTAGTAGTTGCATCACTAATTGGAGTAGTGAGTGTTATAAGTAGTGAGATTAGTAATTCTACCATTTCTATAAGAGTTAAAGTTGTTAATGATTTACCTAACAAAGGTTAAGTTTTGAAGCACGAGTAAAAAGGAATGTTTTGTTTGATAAGTAATTTATGCAAAAATAATTTTAAGTATAATCTTTTTTATATATTTTACAGGAGAGTTGGTTAATCCAATAAAATAAGCAAATTTTATACATGGAAATTAGACGAAAGTAACAACGTTGATAGTGATGACGTGATCAAAAATCTCAAATTTATGGTTTAAAATAAAGCCAAATGTTAACAATTTAGTAACAAGGACTTTTATTATACTATATTAAGCTATATTAACTATTGTCAAAATTTTATTACTTTATGACCTATTTGTTATGAATGAATTATTGAAGTTAACAGATATAGTAACAAATGGTGCAAACTTAAACCAATCTTTACCTTTAGAAAATGGGCGCAATAGTAAAGAAAAGAAGTTCATTGAAAATTTAAAAAGTAAAAATTATAACTCAGATGAAGCTGCTGCTCTAGATATTTATGGCACAACTCCAAACGATGTTCGGTATAAAATGCTAAAACACCGAATGAAGAAGAAGCTTTATAACAAGCTAATACTCATTGATTTCAATAAGCTAGGTTTCAATAATCATTATCAAAAGGAACATGAATGTATAACACTACTTCATCAGGCACATATATTGAAGAGAGAGTATGAACTTGATCTTGTAATCAATCTTTCTAACAAAGTTATAGCTATTGCTGAAGAATTTGACTTTACTAATCACTTAGTCTCTGCTCTTGAATTAAAGTCTTTTTGTTACACAGAAAATGGTAACGTTAAGATGTTTGATAAAACTATAAAAGAACTTGAAGCAAAAACAGAAAAGCTTAACAAGGAAATGGAAGCTGTAAGAATGTATCAAACAGTTAAGCTTTACCTTAAGAAGTCTATTACTACACGTAAAAACCTCATTCCTAAAGTCCCTTCAATAGTGGCAAAATTGGAATTAATTTGGCAGCAGACAAGATCTTTCAATGCCTTTGAAGCATACTATAAGACATCTATTTCTTATTACGAATTAGAAGGCGATTTTGACAAAATAGTTGAAATGACTGTAGCCTCCTTTAAATGGGTTGAAGAAGGCTTAGTAAACAAGTTGCTTTTTAATACAAATTACAACAAGTTTATTTTGGTCTATGCACATTTACGGAGTAAGAAGTATGAGGATGGATTAAAATATGCTGAATTGTACTGTAATGATTTCAGGTATTCTTCTGTGAATTGGTTTTCATTCATGGAAAATTACTTTCTGCTTGCTTTGCACTGCCGTCAATACGAACTGGCTTGGATTCTTCTTCGAAGAGTATTTGAAAACCCCTCCTACAAAATAATTGCTAAATCTGCCAAAGAAAGGTGGAGCCTTTATCAAGCATACTACGGATTTATAGCTCCGATTACCACTGCAGAAATATCTCTTCAAAAGAATCCGTATGGCTTATCTTTGCCAGAATACAGCAAAGACAAGTTAGGATTCAATGTGGCTATTCTGATTCTTCAGTTCATATACTTCTTGCAAAAAGAAGATTCAGAGGCACTCTTGTATCGCATTGAAAGCTTAAAAAAGTATATTTTAACTCACCTGAAAGATACCTTTAGTTTAAGGAGTAAAACATTTCTAAAGCTTCTCATTTTAACAGTCACAGAGGACTTCGAAGCGGATGCCTGTAAGAAGAAAGGGCAGAAGCTGTATCAAAGGCTCATCGAAACGCCTCCTCCCGGTGATGCTTACGCTGAAATTGAAATAGTACCCTATGAGCATCTTTGGGAACACATCCTTTCTATATTAGAAAGCAAATCTTAATCCGGAAGCACCTGAATAAATGGATGAATTAAAAAGACTGGTAAGGCTAGTTGTAGAACGAAGCAATAAATCATCACCTCTCATTAATCAACAAGATGAAAGCAGCTTAGAGACTAAGTTATTTAAGTTGATTAAGCAGGGTGAAGTTGAACGTGATGAGGATGCTGCTTTAGCTCTTTATGGAAAGGAAAGTTTATCTGCTACATACCGCATGCTGAAATCAAGGTTGCGGAAAAAGCTTTTCAATCAATTACATTTTTTAGATTTTCCAACGAGCAAATTTAAAGCCCACAGTGTAGAAAACTACCAGTGTAATGTATCAATGCTAGAGGTGCAATGCCTACTTATTGCAGATGAATTTCAGATTGCAGATAAGCTAATCAACCAGGTTATAGCTATGGCAAAGGCTGACGGGCTAACTTCTGTCATGGTCAGAGCATTAGAGCAAAAGCAAGTTGTAAACTCAGCTATATATAGCAAAAGAGCATATAAGGAAGCGGAGAATGAACTTCTGAAGTACTACGAACTATTGGCATGTGAACGCGAAGCAACAAAGTTGTTCCAACTTACTTCTCTTGAATTGAAGTCAGGTGTAAGCAACAGAAACAAATTTTTGCCTGAGTTACTAGAGGTTATCAGCGAATTAAATGTTCTGTGGGAGAAATCACAATCCTCCCGTATTTTTGATCTTTATCACATTTTAAGTATTCAGTATCTGGAGTTGTGTGGTAATTACAAGGCTATTTCTGACGCTGTTGAGAAAGCTGAGAAACTGTTAAATGAGGGACGTATACACTCTAATTGGTTTAACCACAGGTACAACGCTTTTATTCGCATTTATGCTTTGCTCAGAACAAGGCAATATGAAACAGGAATTTCGCTTGCACAAGAGTATCTTCTGCTATTCGAACCCCATACAGTAAACTGGTTCGCATATATGGAGAACTACCTGCTCTTGGCGCTGCATTCAAAGAACTATGAGTTGGCCAGTGAATTGATGCAGCAGAGTTTGGGGAACCAGCATATCCACACAATCCAGAATGCCGCAAAGGAAAGGTGGGAGTTATATAGGAAGTATTTGCTAATGATGCATACTATCATGCCCTCTATTAATGTAAAAAATTTGCCTCAGGGAGTGCTGACTGAACTTGTAATGCTGCCCAAGGACAAGGCTGGTTTCAACTTATCGCTGCTCGTTTTGGATACGATCAAAAGCTTTTCGATTCAGAGTATTGACGATTATGAATCACAGGCAGAAAGGATGAGGAAGTATATATCTAAGTATCTGCGTGGGGAGAAATCAGAACGGCCACGATTGTTGTTAAGGCTGCTACTGTTAGTGATTAAAGAAGGTTTGCATCCCATAAGGTCAAAAGAAAAGGGGCAAAAGCTATACGATAAATTAAGCCAGATGGCACCTCCGGGTGACGCATTCGCAGAGGTAGAAATTATACCGTACGAGCACCTGTGGGAGTTAGTGCTAAAGGTTCTGGAGAAGCGGGTTTCATAATAATGGTAAGCGGTTCCTTTTCTTTACCCTGGTGTAATACATTGGGAATGTATGCATGAAAGAGCAAGGCCTATCTTTTCTTAACCGGTGATAAGCTTAATAAATAGTAATTTTTACTATTTTACCGGATGCAAAAGAACAACCCAACCGTTACAAGAGCCTGGTGCTTTTACGACTGGGCCAACTCCGTTTACTCGTTGGTCATTACGTCCACCATCTTTCCTATTTACTTTAGCGCTGTGGCCAGGAATCCGGACGGAACAGATGTAATCAGCTTTCTCGGGTTTGAGCTGGGCAGTTCAGTGTTGTTTACTTATGCCATTTCAGCTGCCTTTCTCATTATTGCGGCACTCAGCCCTTTCTTGACTGCTATCGCCGACTACAGTGGCAAAAAGAAGCTGTTTATGCAGTTGTTCTGCTACCTTGGTGCTGCTTCCTGCGCCGGTCTGTACTTTTTTACCCGCGAAACATTTACTTTTTCGGTTATACTTTTTGTGCTGGCTACCATAGGGTTTAGCGGTAGTATCGTGTTCTATAACGCCTATCTACCAGAAATTGCCACCGAAGATCAGTACGACAGGTTAAGTGCACGCGGCTTTTCCATGGGGTATGTGGGCAGTGTGCTGTTGCTGGTGTTTAACCTGGCTATGATTATGATGCCGCAGTGGTTTGGGATTGCTGCGGATAACACCTCACTTCCGCCCCGCATTGCCTTTCTGACCACAGGCATCTGGTGGTTTGGCTTTGCCCAATACTCCTTTTACCATCTGCCGGGCAACGTGTATGAACGCAAGCCGAAAGGTAGTTGGATACTGAATGGCTTTAAGGAGCTGAAGCATGTGCTGGACCAGGTGAAAGGGTTGCCAATGCTGAAGCGCTTCCTGCTCGCTTACTTTTTCTATAACATGGGCGTGCAGACGGTGATGTACCTTGCCGCTATTTTCGGGGAGGTGGAGTTAAGGTTGCCAAGCGAGGTGCTGATTCTGACGATACTAATTATACAATTACTGGCTGTTGCCGGTGCCTATACTTTCTCGAAGCTATCTGCAAAGTACGGCAATATACAGGCGCTTATCATTGCTGTAGTCATCTGGATCGGCATCTGTATAGGGGCTTATTTCACTTACAGTGAATTCCAGTTTTATGCCCTTGCGGCCGTGGTGGGTTCGGTTATGGGAGGAATACAATCGCTCTCACGCTCCACATACTCTAAACTGATACCTACTGCCACAATAGACCATGCCGCTTTCTTCAGCTTTTATGATGTAACAGAAAAAGTATCTATTGTGCTGGGCACACTGGCGTACGGTATGATTGCTTATTATACAGGCTCTATGCGAAACAGTATCCTGGCGCTTATCACATTCTTTGTCCTAGGGCTGCTCTTCCTGTTTTTGGTTCGGGGCAAAAAGTCGCTGGAGCCGCAGGCTGAGAATGTGCAGGTAGCGAGCACGTAAAATTTTAGGCTGCTTCACACCTCCGGACTCACTAACATAAGAAAGGCCGCTGCAGAAACTTATGCAGCGGCCTTTCTTATGTTAGTGAGTCAAAATCAATTACTTCTTGTACACCTGCTTTCCGTTCACATAGGTGCTAAGCACTTGCACACCGCGCATTTCGGCAGGGGCAATGGTCATCAGGTCCTTGTCTACGAGGATGAAATCAGCGAATTTGCCAGCTTCGATACTGCCTTTTTCACCTTCCTCGAAATTAGATCTGGCAGCCCATACCGTCATTCCGCGTAAGGCATCCTCCCTGCTGAGGGCGTTCTCCATCTGGAAGCCTCCTTCAGGGTAGTTCTTTGCATCCTGACGGGCTACAGCGGCATGAAAGGTATAAAAAGGATTAATATCTTCTACCGGGAAATCACTTCCGAGGGGAATATAACCGTTCTGCTGCATCAATTCTTTGAATGGATAGGCGTGTCTGATGCGCTCACTGCCCAGTCTGTCACCGGCCCAGTACAAGTCGGAGGTGGCATGCGTCGGCTGCACAGATGGAATGATGCTGTACTGGCCGAACTTATTCATGTCCTCCGGGTTTACAATCTGGGAATGCTCAATGCGCCAGCGCTTATCATTCTTGCCACCCAGCACGTTTCCATAAATGTCGAGGAGCAGGCGGTTAGCGGAGTCACCGATGGCATGTGAGTTCATCTGGAAGCCGTGCTCGTTTAAAAGTTTGGCAATGTCCCTGAACTCCTGCTCAGAAGCCAGCAGGAAACCATAGTGGTTGTCTTGGTCCGCGTAGGGCTTTAACAGGTTTGCACCCCTGGAGCCAAGCGCACCGTCAGCATATACCTTAAACGAGCGGACGTTCAGCCTGTCAGTTTTGTAAGGGCCGTTCTTGAAGTAATAGTCCTGGTTCTCTTTGTTAGGATTCAGCATGGCGTAAACCCGTATCTGTAGTTCCCCCTGCTGCTGCATGGCGTCTATCAGGTCTACAGTCGACTTGTCCAGTCCGGCATCATCCACGGAAGTAAGTCCTACGGCAAAAACATTCGCCTCGGCGTTCTTCAGTGCCTGTCGCTTTTCGTCCTCATCCGCCTCCGGTATTTTATCGGTCACCATGTCCACAGCGTTATCGATCAGGATTCCCGTCATGCGACCATCTTTTACTTCTACCAGGCCGCCCACCATTTTAGTTTGCGGCTTTACGCCTGCTAGCTCTAACGCTTTCTGGTTGGCCAGCGCAGCATGCCCGTCTATGCGGGTAATGATAACAGGAGTCTCCGGGAAAAGCAGATCCAGCGTGTCTTTCGTAGGAAATTCCTTCTCAGGCCAATCATTCTGGTCCCAGCCGCGGCCCGTTATCCAATCGGCTTCCGGATATTTTTCGCGCTGCGCCACTAACTGCTGCACTACTTCTTCAAATGACTCTGTACCCACCAGTTCCGCAGACTGAAGGCCAAGGCCATAACGATAGAAATGGGTATGGGCATCTATGAGACCTGGATAGATGGTTTTGCCTTCTGCATCCAGCTCTTCTGCGGCAGTATATTGCTCTCGTATAGCGGCAGTGGTGCCCACCGCTATGATTTTACCGTCTTTTACAGCAAAGGCCTCTGCTTTGTCAAAGTTGTCGTTCACGGTATAGACCGTGCCATTAAACACGATCAGGTCAGCTTGCTCCATGCTTTCGTTGGTGCTGGCGCAACTGCTGAGGAAGGAGCTGCCCAGAAGCAGGGCAGCGGCAAGGGTGCGTAGGGTTTTGTTCATGTAATGGGTTTTATTCGAAGCGCATGTGTTTTACAGAATCACCTGTATTTATAAGTTCTAAAAGAGAATCGATGCCGATACTCAGGTGCTTTTCTGCATAGTTTACCGTTACGTGCTGGTCACTTTCAGATGTCTTCACACCCTCTGGAATCATCGGGTTGTCTGATACTAGCAGCAGGGCGCCGTGTGGTATCTCGTTCACAAAACCAACCGTAAAAATGGTGGCTGTTTCCATATCAATACCTATGGCCCGAATCTGACGCAGGTATTCCTTGAAATCTTCATCGTGCTCCCACACGCGGCGGTTGGTGGTATATACCGTACCGGTCCAGTAGTCAAGCTCATGCTTTTTGATCATGGATGATACAGAACGCTGCAGGCGGAACGATGGCAGGGCAGGAATCTCAGAGGGAAGATAGTCATCAGACGTACCCTCACCGCGGATAGCTGCGATGGGCAGGATGAGGTCGCCTATCTGTGTTTTCCTCTTCAGGCCGCCGCACTTTCCTAAAAACAGGGCCGCCTTCGGTTTTATGGCAGACAGCAGATCCATCACAGTGGCAGCCATGGCACTGCCCATACCAAAGTTAATGATGGTGATGTTATTGGCGGTAGCCGATTGCATGGGCTTGTCCAGGCCCTTCAGTTCTACTCCGAAGCGGTCGGCAAACATGCGGACGTAATTGATAAAGTTCGTCAGCAGGATATACTCCCCAAACTCATCCAAGGGCACACCGGTGTATCGGGGTAGCCAGTCCATTACAATTTCTTCTTTCGTCTTCATAATCTTCTTTTACAACTTAAGGTGATATAAAAAATCCGCCCTGGCAGCCGTGACTACTGAGGCGGAGCATCAGAAAATGGCTAAATTGCAGGCATGGATGCTTTGAATTTGCCACCATTTGAACACAAAATTACAAAATCCGGCGCAAATTACCTGATTTTTGATGCAATACGCCGAAAATACGTAGTGCTAACACCTGAAGAGTGGGTGCGGCAGCATTTTGTACATTACCTTATCAATACGCTTTCTTACCCTAAAAGTCTGATTAGCATTGAGCGGGGCACCAACTATAACAAGTTGCAGAAGCGCTCAGATTTATGTGTGTATAACCAGGAGGGGAAGCCCCATCTGCTGGTAGAGTGCAAAGCAACGCATGTACCCATTACGCAGGAAGTCGTGAAGCAGGTCTCGGTATACAACCAAACGCTGCAGGCGCAGTTTGTGGCGATTACCAACGGGCTGGAGCATTTTTGCTGGCAGGTGGATTTCGATACAAGGCAATTTAAGCCCCTGCAGGAGATACCTGTCTTCAATTCTGAATAACTGAATTTTGAATAACTGAATGGTTGAACGATACTGACACCTTGCATATTCAATTATTCAAAATTCAGTTATTCAAAATTCATTCATTGTAAAAGTACAGCTTGTTCCCGATCATCCCGTTTATGAAATACTGCACATACGCCTTTAACTGCTGTTCGGCTGAGGGGGCAGGAGCCATGTCCGCGAGTGTGTAAAACCGCACCTGGTTATCCTGTGTCAGTTCGGTCACCTCATCCTGCTGCACCATAAACCAGGCATTCCCATTATATAACAAGGCGCGGCCGGAGCTATTGTCATCAAAGACAGAACGCCCGAATGGCAGTACCTTATCTACAGAAATGTTCAGGTAGTCTGTTACTGTCGGCATTATATCGGTATGCTGGATGACCTGCGTTTCATTTACGTCGCCCAAATCCTTGGAAGGATGAAACAGGAGCAAGGGCACCCGGTAGTGGCCTAACTCGTTTTGGTAAGCCGGGGAGATGCTTTCCTGCGTATGATCAGCAGTAAGTATAAATAGTGTATTCTTATACCATGGCTCCCTGGAGGCGGCGGCAAAAAACTCCCGCAGCGCAAAGTCAGCGTACCCAATAGACTCGTGTATGTTCAGCTTTCCCTTCGGGAAACGGCCTTTATACTTGTATGGTATCGTGTAGGGCTGATGAGAACTCAATGTAAAAAGAGTAGCCATAAAAGGCTCCTGAAAAGTGGTGAGCTCTTTGGATACATACCGGAGGTAAGGTTCATCGAATATACCCCACTGCCCGTCGAAGTCGCTGGCACGAAGGGTTGACGGGTACTCGTCTAAGCCGTAGTATTCCTGTATGCCGGCTGCCCGTGCGAAATCGTTAAAGCCCATTGTGCCGTTGGCTGCCCCATGAAACATGGCGGTTCGATAGCCTTCCTGTTGCAGGGCATGACCTAATCCATATAATTCATTTGCCTGATAAGGAGAGGTAATGAATGGCTCCTGCATCAGAGAGGGAATACTCGCCAGAATAGATGGCAATGCCTCTATGGATTTCCGGCCATTGGCAAAAGCATTTTCGAACAGCACACCCTGCGTAGCCAGCGAGTCGAGAAAAGGGGTGTAGCCTTTTCCATTGTTTAAGGCTCCTACATACTCCGCAGCAAAGCCCTCTAAAATGATAATGACTATGTTTTCCCGCTTCTGCTCCACATCCTGCTGCTTATATTGGTCAGGATTAAAAGGCAGTGCTGCCAGCAATTCCTCCTCAGTACTGTAATAATGTTTCTCTTCTAGCTGTGCCTTTCCTACACTTTTAATAAAAGTAAAGGGAGTATTCAGTGTGAGGTGACCAAGGGAAGGAGGCTCCAGCACAAAGGCGTGGCTTGGGCGCAGCGGTTTCAGTTGCCAACCACCCCGGATGCCAAACACGGCGAAGGCCGCTACCAATAACAGGCACAGGCTGCGTTTCCAGACGGAAGCCGTAACAGCAGGTGCAGCAGGTGCTTTGGGGTACAGCTTTACGAGGCACAGCACCAGCAACAGGAAAGCAAGGCCGAGATACCAGTAGTTACTCAGCAGCTGCCCGAGTTGATTTGTAATATCATTTGTGATGGTGAAAAGCTCGTTGCTGGAGCGCCTTCCAATGAAACTGAAGAACTCCACATCCACCAAAGCCAGGGCGATAAAAGGCGCATTAGACAGCACAAACACCCACTTGAGCAGGCGCTGGTACCGTGGGTGCAGCGTGTTGCCGGCTGGCAAAAGGGAGAGCACAATAAACAGGCTGTTCGTGATGATGATGGCTGCCACATCAAATCGCAGGCCGTGCAGGAAAGCCAGCAGCGTTTCCATTGCATCAGCCTCCGCAAATGTGCTGTAATGAAAGCAGAAGAAAACTACGCGCAACAGCATATAAAGCCCTAATATAAGGCCGAGGCGGCGCAGCAGTAGTTTAAAAGAGGTGTCGAACATGAAGCTGTTATCTGTAAAGGTGCTGTAGGGAGCACGAGGTGCTTTTATAGCCGCTACCCTGGCTCTTGCTTTACAAACTCTGTGCAAAAATAAGAACGCCTTTCTGACAATGTCAAAAAGGCGCCCCGTTTATCTGATTGTCTTTGTTACAGCACGTTCTCAGCCGGTACAAATTCCAAGCCAAAGGCTTGTGCAACACCCTCATAAACAACATTGCCTTGTACCACGTTCAGGCCTTTCAACAGTTCTACGTTGTCGGCGCAGGCTTTCTTCCAGCCTTTATTAGCCAGTTGGAGCGCGTATGGCAGCGTGGCGTTGGTAAGTGCCAGTGTAGATGTATAAGGCACGGCACCCGGCATATTCGCTACGCAGTAATGTACTACATCATCAATAATATAAGTTGGGTTCTCGTGCGTAGTAGGCTTGCATGTTTCAATGCAACCACCCTGGTCTACTGCTACGTCTACTACCACCGTTCCCGGACGCATCTGCTTCAGCATGTCGCGTGTTATCAGGTGAGGTGCCTTGGCACCCGGTATCAATACTGCACCAATGATAAGGTCGTGGGTTGTCAGCAGCTCACGGATGTTATATTCGTTGGACATGAAGGTGTTCACGTTCGCAGGCATGATATCATCCAGGTAGCGCAGGCGCTGCAGGTTGTTGTCCATAATGGTTACATCGGCACCCATACCAGCCGCCATTTTAGCAGCGTTTGTGCCTACCACACCACCACCCAGAATCATTACTTTAGCCGGACGCACACCCGGTACGCCGCCTAACAGAATACCACGGCCCTGCATTGGCTTCTCCAGGTATTTAGCGCCTTCCTGAATGGCCATACGGCCTGCCACCTCAGACATTGGAATCAGCAAAGGAAGGGTTCTGTCAGCTTTTTCTACTGTTTCATAAGCAAGACACACCGCCTTGCGCTCTATCATGGCGTGCGTAAGAGGCTCGTAAGAGGCGAAATGGAAATAAGTAAACAGCAACTGGTCTTCCTTGATCAGGGAATACTCAGACTCAATCGGCTCTTTTACTTTGATAATCATCTCGGCTATGCCATATACCTCCTCAATCCCAGGAAGCATAGAAGCACCCGCTCTTATATAATCGTCATCAGCAAAACCACTGCCGTCGCCGGCAGTAGATTGTACGTAAACAGTGTGGCCATTGCGCACCAGTTCAATCACGCCGGCAGGTGTAACCCCTACACGGTTTTCGTTATTCTTGATTTCCTTCGGAACACCAATAATCATGTGGTTCTATTTAAAGTGGTTTTGAAAAGCTGCGCAAAGATACCATAAGTATCCTGAAATAAAATACCCGCAGTCTACTACATTTTAGAAGGGTATAACGGGAGAAAAGATGCCGGGGATCGGTATAAAATAAAAAGGCAGCGAAGGAAAAGCCGAAGCCCCTTAAATGAAAAAAGGCAGCGATAAAATCACTGCCATTAGTACAAAATAAAACTATGAAAAAAACTATCTCTAAGGTGCCGGCTTATTTGCCTTCCCTTAACATATCTTGACGTGCCTGCGGCTCTATTACTGTCGCTTTAAGCGTTAGCCTGAGCGTGGGCACTATTATATCATTTGAAAGAACTGTTACTACCTCGTTTTGCTCTTCTAACACATTGGCACTGTACCTTAGTTCCAAAAGTGCTGTTTGTCCTGGTTTTAAAGAAGACTCTGAAACACGGTACTGAACACAGTTGCAGGCAGCCTTTATTCCCTGTACAACAAGTGGCTGGCGGCCCGTATTTTTTATTTGAAACCTGGCAATGGCTTTTTGGCCTTTTTCAAGTTTCCCGAAGTTATAATTTGTGCTGCCAACTGCCAAACGCGGAGACATTATTTTTTGTTCCTGTGTAGGTACAGATTTTAAATCTTTCGGCCCAACGTCACCTTTTATGTACAATACCTGTGTCGGCTCTTCAGCCGTAGAGGTAACTGTAATGGCTTTATGGAACGGGCCCGGTCGGCCCGTGCTATTGTATACTGCAGTAATCACGCCAACTTTTCCCGGTAATAAAGGTTCTTTTGTCCAGGTAGGCGTGGTGCAACCGCAGGCGGGCTGAACAGTGGAGATTATTACCGGCTGATCCCCCACATTTTTCACTCTAAACTCGTAAGTAGCTTGTGTGCCCTCTGCAATAGTACCGAAGTCGTGGGTTTCTTTCTCAAAGCTCAGCTTGCCTTGTGCCCTTGCTGCACAGGCAGCAAACACAAAACAGAGCAGAGTTAAGAAGTAAAGCTTTCTGGTCATAAGCTGAAGAGCAAATTTTAAGCAAATAAAGTTTTGTAATGTTCAGAGCAAAACAAATATACAAAATTCTTTTTCAAAAACTGGAAATTCCCCAAAGTGGCTGCCTGTGCCAAATGTCCCTGAATTTGAATTTAGGGGATTCTTCCGTACTTTTGATGAGTTAAAACACACTATTAGTCTAACTGTAGTCTAACTGATAAAACATGCAAACTGCTGAAGCGTCTATCACTCAAAAACTAACAGCTGAAGAGATCCTGAACGACTACCGTATTGGGTGGGAGAGCCGGCAGGCCAGCCTTGCCGGACGCAAGGAGGTGTTCATGGGCAAAGCGAAGTTCGGCATCTTCGGCGATGGAAAGGAACTGGCACAGTTGGCGATGGCCAAGTTTTTTATGCCCGGCGATTTCCGCTCCGGTTACTACCGCGACCAGACCCTGATGTTTGCAATAGGTGAGTTGACGCTACAGCAGTACTTTGCGCAACTATATGCCCACACAGATATAGAGGCAGACCCCTCCACGGCAGGCCGTGCCATGAATGGCCACTTCGGCACACGGTCTCTGGATGATGAGGGAAACTGGAAGAACCTGATGGAGATAAAGAACTCCAGCGCAGATATATCCCCGACAGCAGGGCAGATGCCGCGCCTCGTCGGGTTGGCTTATGCCTCGAAATTATACCGCCAAAATCCGCATCTGAAGCACCTGAAGCAGTTCTCCGCGAACGGAAATGAAGTAGCCTTCGGCACAATTGGCAACGCGTCTACCTCCGAGGGACCCTTCTTTGAGGCTATCAATGCGGCGGGTGTATTGCAGATTCCGATGCTGGTCTCTGTCTGGGACGATGGCTACGGCATTTCGGTGCCAGCCGAATACCAGACCACAAAAGGCAGCATTTCTGAGATTCTGGCCGGCTTCCAGCGCAACAGCGAGGAGGAGCAGGGATACGAAATCTTTAAAGTAAAAGGCTGGGATTACATGGCCCTTTGCGAAACGTATGAGGCTGCTGTACGTGTTTGCCGCGAGCAGCACGTGCCGGTACTGGTGCACGTAGAGGAGATGACACAGCCGCAGGGCCATTCTACTTCCGGCTCGCATGAGCGTTACAAGCCTGTGGAGCGCCTGAAGTGGGAAGAGGAGTATGATTGCCTGAAAAAAATGCGTGAGTGGATGCTGGAGAATGGTATTGCCACTACAGAGCAGGTAGATAAAATTGAAGCAGAGGCAAAAGATGCCGTTCGTGCTGCCCGTGGCAAGGCCTGGAGTGACTTTGCCGGCGCTATAAAAGAAGACCACGACGAAGCGCTGAAACTGCTGGATAACCTTGCTGCTGTCAGCGACCATACGACACAGATTGCCACTATCACCAAAGAGTTGCGTAAAATAGCTCCTCCCATCAGAAGCGACGCTGTGAAGGCCGTGCGTAAAGCGCTGCGCTTTGTGCGTGATGAGCGCAGCCAGGCCAAGCGTGAATTGGTTGGCTGGTTAGAGCAAGCCATGGGCGAAAACGCAGATCGCTATAACTCCTACCTTTTCAGCCAGTCAGAAAAATCAGCGCTGCTGGTAGAGGAGGTAAAACCGGAGTTTGATGAGAACTCTCCTTCGGTGGATGGCCGGGAGGTACTGCAGGCGTGCTTTGATGCTATGCTGGCCCGTGACCCGCGTGTGTTCGCCATTGGAGAAGACGTAGGCTATATAGGAGATGTGAACCAGGCCTTTGCCGGTCTGCAGGAGAAGTATGGCGAATTACGCGTTACAGATACCGGCATCCGGGAGTGTACCATCATTGGGCAGGGGATAGGTGCTGCGCTTCGCGGCCTGCGCCCTATTGCTGAAATACAGTACCTCGACTATCTGCTATATGCTATCCAGATACTGTCTGATGACCTGGCTACTTTACAGTACCGCACCAAAGGAGGGCAGAAGGCACCGCTCATTGTGCGTACGCGGGGTCACCGCCTGGAGGGCATCTGGCACTCCGGTTCACCAATCGGCATGGTACTCAACAGCCTTCGCGGAATGCACGTGCTCGTGCCACGCAGTATGACACAGGCAGCAGGATTCTACAACACGCTGTTAAAGTCAGATGAGCCTGCATTAATAATCGAGTGCCTGAATGGCTACCGCCTGAAGGAACGTATACCGAATAATATCGCGGAGTTTACCTTGCCGCTTGGCAAGCCTGAAATTCTGAAGGTTGGTACCGATATTACCATTGTAACCTATGGCTCTATGTGCCGCATTGTGGTAGAGGCAGCCAAACAACTGGAAGAATACGGTATCTCGGCTGAAGTAATAGACGTGCAGACGCTGTTACCGTTCGATACTGACCATATGATTACAGATTCAATCCGGAAAACAAACCGGGTGCTGTTTACTGATGAGGACGTGCCTGGTGGAGCCACCGGCTATATGATGCAACAGGTAGTGGATGAGCAGGGTGCATACCGTTGGCTGGATTCCAAGCCTCAGTGTCTGTCAGCACACGCGCACCGTCCTCCATACTCTTCTGATGGTGACTACTTTTCAAAGCCAAACGTGGAGGATGTATTCGAAACAGTATATGATATGATGCACGAAGCTGACCCAGAGGCCTATCCTGCCATCTATTAAAGAGCCTTTAAAGAAAATTAACCATAAAAAAACCCGGCAGTTTAACTGCCGGGTTTTTTTATGGTTAATTTTCTTTATTCTCCCTGGAAAAGCACAACGTCATCTGAATAAACAACATTGCTCTTGTTCAGTGCTCTGTCATAAATGTATATTTCAAAGCGAACAGTATCCCTTGGGTCAAAAATGTCATTAGAGAAGTTGGTGAGTGTGTATCTTATCTCCCCTTCAAGGGTTTCATCCTGATCATCGGTAGAGAGGCGTGGAAAACGGCCGTTCAGGTTCAGGCTTGCTACCGGAAAAGGGTAAGGGACATAAATACTTCCCCTTTTGATCTGTAGATTTGCAAAAAAGTTGTTGAAATAAGGAGAGCTTTGATCGAAGGGTGGCTGGAAATCAGGATCTGAATTGCCTGTAGGAGTCCTTCGGAGCCCTAAATTACCGTCACCATCCGTAAAATCCACAACCACTACCAGGGAGTCAAACGTAATTCTGTTCTTAGTATAGGTGTACTGGTCTACGCGATCGAACGCGATAGTAGGTTCATTGGGGTAGTTCGGTTCCTCGCGGCAACCACTAACCAACAAGGCCAGCAGCAGCAAGGCTGCGCTATACTTTAGGAGGTATTTCATATAGGATATCAGAAAATGAAGCTAAATTTACTAAAACTAACGCAGGAAATATAGGATTTGTTGTATTCAATGGACTATAAAAAACATCATATCAGCCTGCTGCAGCAACAGGAGCTTGCAGACTTTAAGACTGCTGCCTTGGATCTGTTCCGTTACCAGGCGCAGCACAATGCTGTTTACAGGTCATACATCCAGTATCTGGGTATAGAACCAGGCGGAGTACAGGTGCCGGAGCAGATTCCGTTTTTGCCGATAGAGTTCTTCAAGGAACATGAAGTAAAAACAGATGCTTTCGAGGCTGAGGCTATTTTTTACAGCAGCGGCACGACCCAACAAACCCGAAGCCGCCATTTTGTATCTGACCTTGCGTTGTATGACCACATAACAGAGCATACCTTTGAGAAGTTCTACGGGCCCCTGCAAAGTTATGTCGTGCTGGCTCTGCTTCCGTCTTACCTTGAGCAGGGAGGTTCTTCGCTGGTAGCCATGGTTGACCATTTTATCAGAAAGACGGGGCAGCAGGAGGAAGGTTTTTACCTGCGCGAGCACGACAAACTGTTGCAGGCCCTACGGCAGGCAAGACAACGTGGAAAGAAGGTCTTGCTGATAGGAGTTTCATACGCCCTGCTGGACCTGGCAGACAAATTGAAAGGGAAGGAGGACTTTAGCGGCGTCATTGTAATGGAGACAGGAGGGATGAAAGGCCGCCGCCGCGAGATGATTCGGGAAGAGTTACACGCACAGCTAAAAAGGGGCTTTGGCGTAGACACCATTCACTCGGAGTACGGCATGACGGAGCTGCTCTCGCAGGGATATTCCAAAGGCGAAGGCATTTTCTGGCCCGGCTATACCATGCGCATTCTCCTCCGCGACCTTAACGACCCTTTCGATATTAGTCCTGACCATCGCTCCGGCGGCATCAACGTGATAGATCTGGCTAATGTTGACTCCTGTGCTTTTATTGAGACCAAAGATATTGGACGGGTTCACGCGGATGGCAGCTTTGAAGTACTTGGGCGTTTCGACAACTCAGATATAAGAGGATGTAATTTACTTGTTGTCTGAGCATCTTTCCTGCTTAGGGCGCGTTTAAGAGAGGCATGGGTTACATTGTTTTTTTTGCATTGGTAGCAGGCGTATGCCTGCTTTTTTATAGATGGGCCACCCGCAAAACGCGCAGGCGCAAAAAAGTGCTGGCGCAGGAGTTTCCGGCAGAGTGGCGCAAAATTCTGATGGATCGGGTTGGCTTTTACCATACCCTGAAAACCGACGAAGACAAGCGGCGCTTTGAGAAGATGCTGCAGCTCTTCCTGTCAGAGAAGCGAATTACTGGCATAGATGTGGTGGTGGACGACCTGACGAAGATATTGGTTGGCGCGAGTGCCATCATCCCTATCTTCGGTTTCCGGGACTGGGAGTACCAGAACCTGGGAGAGGTACTGGTGTTTCCGGGAAGTATCAAGCGCTACAAGAACGAAAACAATGAGGCGGTTTCAGAAGTGCTGGGGCGTGTGAATCCTTTCCAGAACGACCACTACGTAACCCTTTCCAAGCCTGCCCTGGAGCGCGGCTTCAATGATATGGCCGACCGGAAGAATGTGGGCATCCATGAGTTCGCCCACATGCTGGACCAGGCAGACGGCGAGATAGACGGTACACCGGAAGCCTATTTGCCAGATGATCTAATAAGGCCCTGGCAGGAGCTGATGTACCGGAAAATAAAGAAAATCAAGCAGGGTGAATCCGATATCAACAATTATGGCGCTACCAGCGAGGCGGAGTTCTTTGCCGTCGTTACAGAATATTTTTTCGAGAAGCCAGACCAATTGGCCGAGAAGCACCCCGAGCTATACAAGTTGCTGACAGAGATTTTTCATCAGAAGAACATCAAGCGCCGATTCCGGATCAACTTTAAGGAACTACTGAATCCCTATGGCAAACGCGTGGGCCGCAACGAACCCTGCCCCTGCGGCAGCGGCGAGAAATATAAGAAGTGTTGCAAGCTTAAGAAGTCTGCAGCTTGATTTTCGTTGTTAGTTATTCGTTTTTCGATGATGGGGAAGATACTACGTTCATTGTTTTTAAGTCTCAGCTGGACGACCTGTTGATAGATATAAATTCTAATGTTTTTAGCTCCAGCGGAGCGACCTGTAACTTTGTGTCAGACAGGTCGCTCCGCTGGAGCTAAAGGTTTTTGTAGTCCATATGCTATCAACAGGTCGCTCCGCTGGGACTTTTTGAATTAACCCATGCTTATGATGAATGACATTAAAAGGTCCTGATTCCCCTGTGCTTCTTCTCGCTAAAAGAGCTTGATTGTTATACTTTCGCACAATGCACATTAAAAAATTAAAACGAACAACGAATAACAAGCAGCCCCTGCTTCAGCCGCTGCATAGCCTCCTGAAGCTTTGGCATTTCTATCGCAAAGGACATACGGGCGTGGCCGGGGGCACCGAAGTAGTCTCCGGGTACGAGTTCTAAGCTGTGGCTTTCGCGAAGGTATCGGCAGAGGTCGACGGAGGTGGTTATAGTTTCACCGGACGGTGTTTCCCTGTTGAGGTAATGGCTAAAATCAGGGAAGAAGTAGTAGGCGCCGTCGGGTGTATAGTACTTCACTTCCGGTATCGCGTCCAGCCCTTCCTGCATCAACTGCCTGTTTTGCGCCAGCACCTCCAGCATAGGAGGTAGCGCCTGGTCTTGCTTTTCGAGGGTAGCCAGTGCGGCGTCCTGTAGAAACACACTCACACCTGCTAAAGTACTTCCCTGGAAATCAATACACTTCTTGATTACCTCTTCCGGGCCTAGCATGTAACCCAAGCGCCAACCAGACATGGCAAAAGACTTGGAGAAGCCGTTTATGAGGAAGATTCTTTCTTCTTTCGCCCCCTTGCAGGAAAGGAGAGAAGTAAAAGGCCTGCTGTAAGTAACACGGTCATATATTTCATCTGACAGGATATATAAGTTCGGAAATTCATTTGTCACCTCCAGCAATGCCTCCAGCTCGGATTTTGTATAAATGCGGCCGGTAGGGTTGCCGGGGTTCGTTAATAAAAGTATACGGCTACGGCTGTTCAGGGTCTTGCGGAGCGCTTCAGGAGTTAGGGCATAGCCTTCGGATAGCTGCGTCGGGAGGGGCACCAGCATACCTTTACTGTATTTCATCAGCTCATGAAACCCGAACCAGGCCGGTGTCGGCACTACCACCTCGTCTCCCTGGCACAGCAGTATAGTGAACAAATTGAACAGCGCCTGCTTACTGCCTGGCGTGATGAGTACCTGCTCCGGCCTTACGTTAAGTCCGTCCTTATTATATGTGTTGCAAATCGCCTGTCGCAGTTCCAGCGTGCCTTCTGTGGGGCCATAAAATGTTTTACCGGCTTGCAAAGCGGAAATAGCGGCTGCAGTGGCCGCTCCCGGGCTACGGAAATAGCTGGAGCCGGAGGCAAGGGAGATGTATTCCATGGCAGGATGATAGAATTTCAGTTTTTCAAAAGAAATAAGCTTACGTTTTATTCACTCGCATCATGTAAAGAGTCTCAGCGGGACGACCTGTTGATAGCCTGATAGCCTACATAAACCTTTAGCTCCAGAGGAGCGACCTGTTTAACAAAGCTACAGATCGCTCCTCTGGAGCTAAAGAGCATTAGAAATTATATCTATCAACAGGTCGTCCCGCTGGGACTGGAATTAGCTCGTACATGAGTTTTCATAATATTAGCGAACTATGTATTTATCTCTTTTCATCCGTGCTTAAGCACGGATGAAATAGAAACAAGCTTTGGAGCTACAAAGGCTATACAGCTTAACCCACAGTGAAAAGTACGTCTGCGAAGCCGCAGGCATCATCCTGGAAAACAGTTTCAACGCTGAAGCCGCAGGCTTTTCCCAACTCCGACACCTGCTGCAGCGAGTATTTGTGCGAGTTCTCTGTATGAATGGCCTCCCAGGCATCAAAATGAAAGGTTTGGCCGGTGTCCCGGATATACACGTCCTGGTCCTTTTTGCTGACAAGGAAGCTGCGCATCACCCCTTCGTGCGGGTTGTAGATAGGGTAGTGGCGGAACTGGTCTATGTCAAAATTACCGCCCAGTTCGCTGTTAATGCGGCGCAGCAGGTTCAGGTTAAACTCGGCTGTTACACCGGACGCATCGTTGTAAGCGCTTAAGATAGTGTCCGGGTCTTTGCGCAGGTCGATGCCCATCAGGAGTTTATCCCCGGGGCTAAGGTTGCTGCAGATGCGCTGCAGGAAGTGTTTGCTTTCGTCTGCCTTAAAGTTGCCGATGTTGGAGCCCAGAAACAGCACGACCTTGCGCTCTGATTTATTCTCCTGCAGCCATTCCAGCGCCGGAAAGTACTCGCCCACTACAGCCTGTACGTCCACGGAAGGCATTTCCTGTTGCAGGCTATCGTTGAGCTGGCGCATGGCGTCTCCGGATATATCCACGGGCACATAATCAAAAGCGCTTTTTTGCTCATTCAGCTCCCGCAGCAGAATTTTAGTTTTCATGGCGTCGCCGGCACCTAAGTCAATCAAATGGAAAAAGCTGTTTTCAGCAAACTGCTTTGCCATTTCCTGCCGGTTTTCCGTTAGCACTTTAAACTCGCAGCGGGTCAGGTAGTATTCTGGCAGCGCCATAATGTCCTGGAAAAGCTTGCTGCCAGCGGCATCATAGAAGTAGCGCGAAGGCAGGGATTTTGGCTCTTGGCTGAGCCCCTCGGCCACAACCTTAGCAAAGGTCTCTGTACTGTTGGTGCCGTCCTCTTGGCGGCTCAAATCTATCATGGGTGCTACTGTTCGGGTCAATTCCATCTGTTTATTTTTGTGCAAGCCGGATGCCGTTGTACTGCCAGCGCTTATCGGGGTGAAAGAAATTGCGATAGGTTGTCCGGATGTGGCTTTCGGAGGTGGCGCAGGAGCCACCACGCAGCACCATCTGGTTTAGCATAAACTTACCGTTGTACTCGCCAATGGCACCGGGCGCTTTCGTGAAACCCGGGTAGGGGTGATAGGCGCTGTAGGTCCATTCCCAAACATTACCAAATAGCTGTTGCAGTCCCTCGGCAGCAGGGTCTGCGGCGGTAGGCTCCAGTAGCCCGCTTTCCACAAAGTTTCCTCCTGTAGGTTGATATACCTGCGAGGCCGCCTCCCACTCAAACTCTGTGAGCAGGCGCTTTCCGGCCCAGTTGGCATAGGCGTCTGCTTCGTAAAAACTCAGGTGGCACACCGGGTCATTCAGGTTCACCTTTTCCAGCCCGTGCATCGTGAAGCGGTGCCAGGCATCCTCCTGTTTTACCCAGTACAGCGGTGCTTCCAGGTTCTGGGTATTTACCAGCGCAAACCCCTCATCCAGCCAATGCCTGAAATCCCTATACCCGCCATCCTGCATAAACTCCAAATACTCTCCATTGGTCACAAGCCTGTTCATGATCCGGAAGTCCTCCAAAAGCACCTCATGCACGCCCAGTTCATTATCAAAACTAAAGCCCTCGCCCTGGAAGCCGATGGTGTACGTGCCGCCCGGAATTTCTAAAAAAGTAGCTTTGGTTGCCTGATAGTTGCCTGGCTGCTGTTGCTGTGGCTTATAAACTGGCAGCAGCGGGTTGGTGCTGAGAATATACTTGATGTCGGTGATGAGTAGTTCCTGGTGCTGCTGCTCGTGCTGCAGGCCCAGTTGCAACACTGGCAAAAGTTCAGCTAACTTCTCTTCATCCAGTTGCTTGAAAAGCCGCTGCATATGCTCGTCCACGTGTTGGCGGTAAGCATAGATGTCGCGCAGTGGCGGGCGTGTGAGGGTGCTGCGCTGGTCGCGCTGCACACGGCTGCCCACGCTGTTGTAGTAGGAGTTGAAAAGGTAGCTGTACTGCTTATGAAAAAGCTTATAGCCCGGCAGGTGTGGCTGCAACAGGAAGGTTTCGAAGAACCAACTGGTATGCGCCATGTGCCACTTGGGAGGACTTACATCTATAATGGGTTGTACTACGGTGTCCTCCGGCTCCAGCGGCTGGCAAATAGATTCAGTGCGGGCACGAATATGCTGGTATTGTTGTGTTGTTTCCTGTGTGGCAGGTGCTGTAAAAATGGTGCTCATATTGTCTCAGCTGGTTGGGTTGGTTTTGTCCCTCAATGTGAAGGGCTCATGTTTGAACAAGTGTAAAGGCCGCAGGTTTAGAAATTTCACCGTATCATGGTGAAAGTTGCCGTACTGTCCGGCAGCAGCTACAGGTGTTCGGTTAAAGCATACGAGTAGAACTTAAGATAATGAACCGCCATATACTTGTACTTGAATCTTCATCTACGTCAGAAATGCCGTTTATGATTTATCTTGCCACAAAAACAACAGCAGCAACATATGAGTATGAACATTAGCTATACCCCCCACACTCTGCAGTTTAAGTTCAATGCCCGCACCTCGCGCGGTGCTATTTCAGAGCACAAGGTCTATTTTGTCAACCTATGGCAGGAGCGTGCACCAGAGACAATAGGAGTGGGAGAGTGCGCGCCTCTGGCAGGACTGAGCATAGATGACCGCCCTGACCTGGAGCAGAAACTACAGGAGGTGGTGCAACTGGTAAACGGGCAGCAGGTACAGCTGCAGGCAGAAAAGCCGCTGCCGGAGGAACTGCAGCTGCAGGAGTGGCCGGCGCTGCGTTTCGCTTTAGAAACAGCGCTGCTTGACTTACAGCACGGCGGTCGGCGGCTTTTGTATGACAACGCTTTCAGCCGGGGGGAAGCCGGTATACCCATCAATGGCCTCATCTGGATGGGCGACAGCCGCTTTATGCAGGAGCAGATAGAGAAGAAGCTGAAGGAAGGCTACAGTTGCCTGAAATTAAAAATAGGCGGGCTGGATTTTGTGCAGGAATTGGAAATACTTCAAAGTATACGCGAGGTGGCCAACGCACAGGAACTGACGGTGCGCGTAGATGCCAACGGTGCCTTTTCGCCGCAGGAGGCTTATAAAAAGCTGGAGCGACTGGCCCGCTACGAGCTTCATTCCATTGAGCAGCCCATCAGGCAGGGGCAGCACGAAGCCATGGCCCAACTCTGCGCCTATACCCCTGTGCCCATTGCCCTCGACGAAGAACTGATAGGCGTGCAGCAGCCGGAGGAAAAAGTTGCTTTGCTGGAGAATATAAACCCGCAGTACATCATCCTGAAACCAACGCTGGTGGGCGGCCTCGCCGCCAGCGCTGAGTGGATTGAGCTGGCAGAAGCGCGTGACATCGGCTGGTGGGTGACTTCGGCGCTGGAGTCCAACATTGGTCTCAATGCCATCAGCCAGTTCACTGCCAACTACGACATCACCATGCCGCAGGGCCTGGGCACCGGTCAGCTTTACCACAACAATATTCCGTCGGCGCTGCAGATAGAGCAGGGGCAGTTGTGGTATAGAGGATAAAAGGCAACAGCGGATTTATTCACAATGGGATACACTTTTCAGCAGATAGAAAACAACTTCGGTTATTGAAAGTGCCGTATACTTAATTGGTTATAAATCATTATCTTGTAGTATGGCTGATATTGATATTTACATGAAACTGGCAACCCTGCCAGATGATATGAAAAAAGAGGTAGGTGACTTTGTTGATTTTCTCAAGTCAAAGGCAAAAGCTAAAAGGAAGGTTGAAGTACAGAGGAAAGCCGGTTTAGCAAAGGGGCTCATAAAAATGAAGGAAGATTTTGATGAGCCTTTAAACGACTTTGAAGAGTATCTGTAATGAACCTACTACTAGACACACATGCTGTCATTTGGTTTATTACAGAAGATGAACACTTGCCTGCCAGTGTAAAAGAACTAATAGAAGATACTGCCCATACATGCTTTGTCAGCATCGCCTCATTATGGGAAATGGGCATCAAACATTCATTAGGTAAACTTGATCTGAAAGCAGAGCTAAAGGAGATATTTGAGCTTATTGAGCAAAGTGGATTGACATTATTGCCTATCACAACGGCTCATATCTTAGCGAACACAGCTTTAGATTTTCATCACAGAGACCCCTTTGACAGATTAATCATCGCTCAGGCTAAAACCGAAGGCCTTACACTGGTGTCAAAAGATGATGTGTTTGTGAATTACAGCATTGCGCTCATCTGGGGTAAGTAAAGCCAACGCCAAGCTAACGTCATATTCACAACGGGCATTTGCCCTGGTTACCTCATTTGATTTTTATCCAGGTTACTCTGGCCTAGAAAAGGCTTTATCATGTATAAAGCTCTTGTCTGTTAGCGTGTGGAGGAAAGCAATAAGTTTTTGCTTGTCTGTTTCCGAAATAGGTATTCCGGGCTGATCTTGCTGCTGTAGCTCCGGAGCTAAGGTAGGAGACACGACTATACCCGTTCTGTAATGCTCCAGCACCTCCTCCAACGTGGCAAAACGACCGTCGTGCATATAAGGGGCGGTGAGGGCGATGTTGCGGAGCGTCGGCGTTTTATACTTGCCTCTGTCTGCTGCTGTTTGCGTGATGCGGCCGCGGCCGAAAGCCTGTTCCTCGTTGTCAGGGGAGAAGGTGTTGTCGAGGCCATTGTTGTGGTAGCTGTTATCGGTGAAGAAGTCGGTGGCGTGGCAGTTGCTGCAGTGCTGCCGGAAAAGTGCCAGCCCCTGCAGTTCCACCTCACTCAATTCTCCGCCTGCCTCTTTCCGCAAATACCTGTCGTAGCGGGAGTTCGTTGAAATGAGTGTTCGCTGAAACTGCGCCAGTGCCCGCCCGATTGCCGCCGTCGTGACAGAATCTGAACCAAACGCTTTCCTGAATAATTGTGGATACTTCTCGTGCTGCTGCAATTTGGCTGTGAGTTCCTTCAGGCTCTGGCCCATCTCGTCGGGGTGCGTAAGCGGGCCGAAGCTCACCGATTCCAGGTTTTTGGAGCCCCCGTCCCAGAAAAGTCCCGGCATCCAGGCCAGGTTTACAAGCGAAGGCACGTGCCGGAGCAGTGGCTTGCCTGTTACGCCAGCCGTGGTGAGTACTTTGCCGTCTGAAAAGGCTTTCTCCTGCTGGTGGCAGGTGGCACAGGATATTTTTTCGTTTCCGGAGAGCATCGGGTCATAAAATAGCATGCGGCCCAGCGCCACGCCTTCCCGCGTGAGCGGGTTGCGCTCAGGGCCGGGAATACCGGTAGCCAGGTTGGAGGGCAGAGCAGGTAGATACGTTTCTGTTGCCGGGCTAACGTCCTCCTGCTCTGGTGCATTACAGCCAGCTGTTTGCAGCAGGCAAAAGCAAAGGAGTAGGGCGTATAGCTGGCGGCGTAGCATCCTGTTCTTTCTTATTTTACTTCCACCACTTTCAGAAAGCCATTACTGTAGTTTTCTGCCACCATACTCGGGCCTGCTCCGTGTCCGCCGGAGTTCATCTCATCAAAATCAATCGTATGAGGTCCCTGGAACAGTTCATTGACATCTGCTTGCAAGCTTAGTTCAAAAGTTGCCTGCTCGCGCAGGTTAATGGCCTTTGGCAGATTCAGCGTAAGGATTTTATAGTTGGCATCGCCGCCTACGTGAAAGACCAACGCACCGCTTTCTGTGTCGCCAGTATAGGCTCCCACCAGCGACAGGAACTTATAGCCTGTATCCCAGTCCCATACCATCTCGTTGCTTGGGTCGAGGTCACCGGGCTGGTCGGTGGAGTGGTTGTGCGCCTCATCCACGCCGATGGCCAACTCTATTTTGTCGTAGGTGCCCACCGGAATGTCTTTTAATTCAAAGGCTGTTTTACCGCCCTGCGCTATCAGGTGGTAGCTTTCAGGTTCCGCAAAAGTAGCCTGCCCATTGCTGCTGATGAGCTTTACATTGCTGATGTAGTATTTGAAGTTGCTGACGGAGTAGGTGTCGCCAGCCGGGCTGGTATAGGTGCCTTCGTCCAACTGCAGCGGCGCTGTACCCACCATGTTCTGGATGTTCACCTGCAAGTTGCCTGTGGCTGGGGTGTCGTCTTCGTCGGAGCAGGCGGTTAGCAGGAGCGGCAGTGCCAGCACAAGGAACAGAAGCCAGATAAGCGTATTTTTCATAGGGTGTTAATTATGTGGATCAGAAAAACGTTCGTCTTTCACAAAGTTATCGTCGGTGAGAGCATGCAGGAAAGCGATAATTTTGCGTTTTTCCTCCTCCGTTAGGAGCAGCGTTTTTCCATCTACTTCGTTGGAAGCCTCTATAATGAGCGGATCCAGGTTGGGGCTATTGTACTTGAGGTGGTCGTTATAATGATCCAGCACCTCTTCCAGCGTCTGGAAGCGGCCGTCGTGCATATATGGGGCGGTTAAAGCGATGTTGCGGAGCGAGGGCGCTTTGAACAGTCCGTTATGCCGTGCGTTGCCGGTCACTTCGCCCAGTCCATTATCCGTGAAAGTATCGTCTAACCCGTTGTTGTGGAAGGTGCGCATCGAGAGAAGTGTGCCTCCGTGGCAGTCGCCGCAGTTGCCCCCGCGCAGGCCAATGCCAGGTTCCGGGTGCGTCATGAACAGCTGCATGCCTTCCACTTCTTCCGGTGTAAGCGCTTCTTCTCCCTGCAGGTGCTTGTCGTAGCGGGAGTCGGCGGAGATGAGGGTGCGCTGGAACTGTGCCAGCGCCTTTAGTATGTTTTCTTCGGTAATGGTACCGGAGCCAAAGGCCTTTTCGAATAGGGGCGGGTACAGCGTGGTAGCCTGCAGTTCGTGTACGGCCTCTTCTAAATCCTGGTGCAGCTCATCGTGGTTTTCTATCGGGCCACGGGCCTGCTCTTCCAGGCTGTAGGTGCCGCCATCCCAGTTAAACTGGGTAAACCACTGCATGTTGGTCAGCGACATAGCACCTCGCCGGTGCGCTATACCGTCTATGCCTACCGCCAGCGCCTTGCCATCGGTAAAGGCTTTGTCCTGCTGATGGCAGCTGCCGCACGACATGGTGTTGTTGCCGGAAAGCTTCTTTTCATAAAACAGGTGACGACCTAGTTCCACGCCCTCTTCGGTTAAGGCATTGTCTGGCGGCACAGTAATGTTCTGCGGAAAATGACTTGGGATGGTCAGTTGGTAAGGCGTGGGGGTGTAAGGCTCTACCTTAGGCTCCGTTTCCTTGTCCGGAGAACAGGCAAAGGTAAGCGGAATGATTGCCAGGTAGAGTAAGTTACGGAAAGCTGCCATACTTGATATGCTTGCTGCTATAAGGGGAGAACGTAAATATACATAAATCAATTGTATCGAATCAGTGTTGCCTGGAGTTGCAGGTCAGTCAGTATATTGCCAGCTTGGTTGTCTTTTGTTCTGCTATTGTTTTAGGTTTCAGTATAAGTTAGATTTATACTGCTGCTTATTATAGTGTAGAAATATATCTAAGCTGCTGTCGTGACTGTTCATCCAGAGGCATCTCACCTACAGTTGCATTGTTTCTCTCTGAGCTCTCAAGGCCGAGAGGCCTCGTCTTCGGGCATCGCGCTGGGAGTTTTTTGCGCCAAGGCGCTGCCGCGCGAGCGGCACCAAAAATCTCCAAAGGCGCTCAATCCAAAGACTGGAAACACCCTCACTTCATGCTGAAGGATAAATGAGATTGTGCAGAAGAACATAGTTACGCAGAAAGAATTTGCTTACAAGACCATTTTGCCAGCTCGAAGGAAAAGTATTTCCAGTTTTTCTGAGAGGCGCCTTGTAGATTTCCGGTGCCACGCTAGTGGCAGCCGATAGGCAGGAAATGTACACAGCGCCGAACGGGAAAACGCGCCCTCGCGGGAGTGGAGCGCTAAGTTACACCCATGCAAAAGGCTGCTTATGGGTCGCTGGATGAACAGCGTCCACGGCAGCTTAGACAAATTCAGATGAAGCAACTTAATAGTTTACAATAATGCATGGAATGCACAAATACCAGCAACGTCTAACTCCTAAATCGAATATTACTTAGCGACAGCAAAGCTTTAGCACCAGCCTTACAAATACTTCTCCCGCAGCAACTGCGCTACTTTCACCATGCCGGTGCTGGCTTTCTCTTCGTAGCGGTGCAGGTTGGGGCGCCGGCGCATTTCGGGCAGGTTTGGGTCTACTACGAAAATCGGGACGTTGTCGGGCACAAAGTCCACGAGGCCGGCGGCGGGGTATACTACCAGCGAGGTTCCGACTACTAAAAAGATATCGGCTTGCATGGTCTCCTGCATCGCCTGCTCCATCAGGGGCACCGGCTCTCCGAACCACACAATGTTGGGCCGTAGTTGTGAACCGCGCTCGCACTTGTCGCCTTTCTTCAGTTCCCAGCCTTCCATGGGGTATACAAGCGAGGGGTCCAGAGTGCTGCGGCTTTCAAACAGTTTGCCGTGCAGGTGAATAACGTTGCTGCTGCCTGCGCGCTCGTGCAAATTATCTACGTTTTGGGTGATAATACGCACATCAAAATCCTTCTCCAGGTCAGCAAGCGCCAAGTGGCCGGCGTTGGGTGCTACGCTATGGGCATTTTTCCGACGCTGGTTATAAAAGTCGAGCACCAGGTCAGGATTTTTGCGCCAGCCCTGCGGAGAGGCCACCTCCATCACATCATGCCCTTCCCACAGCCCGTTTGCATCCCGGAACGTGGCAATGCCGCTTTCGGCACTGATTCCGGCTCCTGTTAATACCACCAGTCGTTTTTTCATCTTATACTACATTTAATTTACACTTATACCTCTATACCCTAACTATTCTGCTTGCGTTACCTCCTGCCAGTGCTGTTCCACCTAGGAGTTTTGCAGGCATTAAGAGGTAATAACCAGGTTATTGCGATGATAGGGAGGCAAATTTTTAAAACAAAATACTAAAATATTTAGCATAAAATATAGCTAATACTAATTTAATTCGTAAAATAGCGGTATGAAAGCAGAAGTTATACTCATAGACAGACCGGATGTGATGCAGTTACATGATATGACAGCGCATCGTTTAGAATTATTTTCATCGGCCGTGCAGGCGGGTTTTCCAAGCCCCGCAGCAGATTATGATGCGGAGCCGATTGACCTGAACGCGTACATTACGCAGAATCCAACGGCCACTTTTCTGGCGCGTGTGGAGGGTGACTCCATGATTGGGGCGCATATAGAGCCCGGCGACCTGGTGGTCATTGACCGTTCGCTGCAGGCAACGAGCGGCCGCATCGTACTGGCTTTTGTAGCCGGGGAGTTCACCATTAAGCGCCTGATGCAGAAACCGGACGGTGCCTACCTGGAGCCGGAGAACCCAAAGTACGAAAGCATCAGAATTACACAGGCCGACATGGGCCGCATCTGGGGCGTTGTGGTGGGCATCGTTAAAAAAGTATAGGATATGGCCACAACATCGCGCTTCGCCCTAGTGGACTGCAACAGCTTTTACGTGTCGTGCGAGCGGGTTTTCCGGCCGGAGCTGGAGGATGTGCCCGTGGTGGTGCTCTCCAACAACGACGGCTGCGTCATCGCCCGCTCTAAAGAGGCCAAAGCTCTGGGCATTAAAATGGGCACGCCGTATTTTCAGGTGAAAGACATGATGGAGCGGGAGCGGGTGGAGGTGTTCAGCTCCAACTATGAGCTTTACGGCGACATGTCGCGGCGCGTAGTGAGTACGCTGTCGCAGTTTACGCCCAACCTGGAAATTTACTCTATCGACGAGTGCTTTCTGGACCTGAGCCACCTGAGGCCAGAGGAGGTGGAGGCATATGGGCACAGGATACGACATACCGTGGAGCGCTGGACGGGCATACCAGTATCGGTGGGCGTGGCGTGCACCAAAACGCTGGCAAAGCTGGCCAACCGGCTGGCAAAAAAACGTGCGAAGGCAAAGGAGGTGCTGGCGCTGCATACGCCGGCCGAGATAGAGGAGGCGCTACGCGAAAGCTCTGTAAAAGACGTATGGGGAATAGGACGGCAACATGCGAAGCGGCTGGAGCAACTGAACGTGGTGACCGCCTGGGACCTGAGCCGGATGCCGGAGGGCTGGGTGAAGAAAAACATGGCCGTGACTGGGCTGCGCACGCTGCTGGAGCTGCGCGGCCAGCCTTGCCAGGACCTGGAGCCCGAGACGCCGGACAGGAAAAACATCTGCACCTCGCGCTCTTTCGGAAGGCCGCTCACCGAACTGGAGGATATAGCAGAGGCGCTCTCCACCCACACTGTGAGGTGCGCCACCAAGCTGCGCAGGCAGAACAGCTGCGCCACCGGCGTCACAGTATTTCTAATGACCAACCGCTTTGCCGTTACGGAAAATGTATACTGCAACAGCCGCACCATACAGCTACCCAGACCCACTAACAGTGAACTCGAATTGCTGTCGCGGGCCATGCACCTGCTGAAAAACATGTTCCGGCCCGGCAAGCGTTATGTGAAGGTAGGCATCATCTTAAATGACCTTGTGCCGGCATCGGAGGTGCAGCTGGATTTGTTTAGCAACCAGGATGGGGAGAAGCACAAAAAGCTGATGAGCACCCTGGATACCCTGCGCCAGCGTTTTGGCCATCATGCGCTGAAATATGCGGTACAGGGAAATAAAAACGAAAAAGACGTAGAGGAAGAGAAAAGAGCTCCCTGGATGCTGCAAAAGAAGTTCTTATCCAGCCCATATACCACGTCCTTGAAAGGTTTGCTGCGCATCAAAACATGAGAGCATGTTTAAAATTCATACTTTGCGCTGCAAATTGCCCATAAAGGAACCTGGCTTCTCCTTTTTCTCGCACCATAGCGCTGCTATGCTGCTCAAAAAACACTTCGCCAGAACCCTTTCTGAACAATTTTCGCTTGCAAAAACGAAATTTAAACATGCTCTAAAAAGCCACTCCTGACTGGGAGTGGCTTTCTGTATGGTGGTTACCTCTTACTTAACTGGCTTCTTTTTTGCCGCTGCTTTGGCTGCCGTTGTTTTAGTAGATGCTTTTTTCGCCGGAGCTTTTTTTGCAGTGGCAGCTTTCGCTTTGGCAGCCGGTTTTTTGGCTGGTGCCTCCGAGTCCGCTTTTTTCTTGAAGCCGCCGCGCCCTTTTTTCTCCGGTGTAGCTTCTGCTAAGTCTAGGCACTCCTGCAGGGTCAGCTCGCTCGGTTCTTTGCCTTTCGGGATTTTTACGTTCTTCTTGCCCGCTACAATGTAAGGGCCGTAACGGCCATTGAGCACCTGAATATCCGGGTTCTCGTCAAAAGACTTGATGAGTTTTTCGGCATCGGCTTTGCGTTTGGCCTGTATCAGATCAATTGCTTCATCCGCCGTCACAAGCATCGGGTCGAGCGTTTTTGGCAAGGAGTAGAATTTGCCCTCGTGGCGAATGTACGGTCCGAAGCGGCCAATGGCGGCTGTCATTTCCTTGTCCTCGAAGGTGCCCACAATGCGCGGTAGTTTGAATAGGTCCAGCGCGTCTTCCAGCGTCAGGCTTTCTACAAACTGGCCTTTGCGCAGGCTGGCATACACCGGTTTTTCACCAGTCTCTTCGTTTTCCTCCCCTAACTGCACATAAGGGCCGTAGCGACCAAGCTTCGCCAGGATGGTTTTGCCTGTCGCAGGGTCTGTGCCCAGTTCTCTTGCCCCGGACACATCTGCCCTGTTGATGCTCTCACTCGATTCAATGCGCTGGTGGAACTTCTGGTAGAACTGGTCCAGCATGGTTTCCCACTGCTGCTGGCCCTGAGCAATTTCATCAAACTCAGCCTCCACACGTGCGGTAAACGAGTAATCAATAACGTTCGGGAAGTGCTCCACCAGGAAGTCATTCACCACCATGGCCGTATCCGTTGGGAAGAGTTTTGCTTTCTCAGCGCCCGTAATCTCCGTTTTGGTCTGTGTGGTAATGTTGTCGCTTTTCAGTGTCAGTACCTGGTATTTGCGCTCTTTGCCTTCACGGGTATCTTTTTCCACATAGCCGCGCTTCTGTATGGTAGAAATGGTAGGTGCATAGGTAGACGGACGGCCAATGCCCATTTCCTCCAGCTTCTTCACAAGGCTGGCTTCTGTATAACGTGCGGCAGGGCGGGTGAAGCGCTGTGTGCCCAGCATCTGGCGCAGGCTTATTTCCTGCCCGATGTTCAGCGGAGGCAGCATACCTTTCACATCCTCGTCAGCACCTTCCTCATCGTCGTCTTTCGATTCAATATATACTTTCAGGAAGCCTTCAAACTTGATCACCTCGCCAGTAGCCTGCAGTTTCTGGTTTGGCTGCGTAGAAACACCAATTGTTACCGTAGTCTTCTCTATCTGTGCATCCGCCATCTGAGAGGCAATGGCCCGCTTCCATATCAGTTCGTACAGGCGCTGCTCGTTGCGGTCGCTGCTGGCTATCATCTGCGAGAAATCGGTAGGGCGGATGGCTTCGTGCGCCTCCTGTGCCCCGGCAGATTTTGTTTTAAAATGGCGTACTTTCACAAACTGCTCTCCGAAGGAACGGTTTATTTCCTTTGTTGCGCCTTGTATGGCCTCCTCCGAAAGGTTCAGCGAGTCAGTACGCATGTAAGAGATTTTACCGGCCTCGTAGAGGCGCTGCGCCACCGTCATGGTTTGCGCTACCGAAAAGTACAGCTTGCGGCTGGCTTCCTGCTGCAGGGTAGAGGTGGTAAATGGAGGAGCCGGGCTGCGCTTGAGTGGCTTTTTCTCCAGGTTCTCAATGGTATAATCGGCTCCAACGCATTGCTGCAGAAAGGCCTGTGCTTCTTGTTCTGTTTTAAACTTAGTAGGAAGCTCCGCCTCCAGCGTTTTGCCCTGCACATCAAAGCTCGCGGTGATACGGAAAGATGCCTCCGCCTGGTGGCGCTCAATCTCACGCTCCCGCTCTACCACCAAACGCACTGCCACCGACTGCACACGTCCAGCAGAAAGACCTGTTTTTATCTTCTTCCAAAGCACAGGAGAGAGCTCAAAGCCTACCAGGCGGTCCAGTATGCGGCGTGCCTGTTGCGCGTTCACCAGGTCCATGTCGATGCCACGCGGTGTGCTGATAGCGTTGAGGATAGCGCTTTTAGTGATCTCGCGGAACACAATGCGGCGCGTTTTGGCGTCGTTCAGGTTCAGCGCCTCGGTCAGGTGCCACGAAATAGCCTCCCCCTCGCGGTCATCATCCGATGCCAGCCAAACCATATCCGCTTCTTTTGCCAGCTTACGCAGCTGTGCCACCACCTCTTTTTTGTCACTGGATACGACATAGGTCGGCTTAAAGCCGTGCTCGATGTCGATGGCATTATTTCCTTTTGGCAGGTCCCGTACGTGGCCGAAGCTCGACTTTACAGTGAAATCCTTCCCCAGGTATCCTTCGATTGTCTTTGCCTTTGCAGGCGACTCTACTATAACTAAGTTTTTTGTCATGCTTTATATTTACAGGCGGGCAAATCCAGATTTGCCCAAAGTTCAGTCTTTTTTTTTAACAATTACAACCTCATCCGTAGAACATAGGTTTAACAAGGAGCTAAAAAGCCCGATTTTATTTATATTCAGTTATCTTTAGCCTATACGGTCACTTCAATTTTATATGCAACGAACATTACTCATTTGCCGCCATGCAGAGGCGTATGACCCTTATCCGCTGCAGCCAGACTTTGAGCGGGAGCTTACGCAGCACGGCCTGCACCAGGCGAACCAGACAGGTAAATGGCTGCGCGAAAATTTCGTGAAAATTGACTGCCTGCTGTCCAGCCCCGCCCCGCGTGCCGGCCTTACGGCACGTACTATTGCCGCCCGTTTATACTTCGACGAGGAAGATATCACTTATAATCCGGATTTGTACAATGCGCGGGAGTCACAGCTGCTGAAAAGTATAGGTGAGCTGCCTGGTCATGTGAAGCAGGTGTTGCTGGTGGGCCACAACCCTGGCATCACAAAACTGATTCGTGACCTTACCAATCAGCAGGTTAGTTACCTGGAGCCTTCTAATGTAGTGGCAGTCGCCCTGCCTCTTGCGAAATGGGAGGACGTTCACCTCCACACCGGCGTAGTGCTGAACCACAACATGGAGCAGGTGCTGTAGTTGTGCTTTTCCTTTATTATTTCAGAGTGATAGAGAAATTTGATAGTTTAGGGGCATGGCATGTGCTGCGATAGCTGCATATACCCTAAGAAAATAACTATGGCAAAAACAAAGGTAGTGGCCGTTATCAACCAGAAAGGCGGCACTGGCAAAACAACGACAACCATCAACCTGGGCAGCGCGCTGAGCAAATCAGGCAAAAAAGTGCTGTTGCTTGACCTCGACCCGCAAAGTAACCTGTCTTATTCACTGGCGGTTGCCAGCCCCGATGCTACCCTCGCAGAAGTTTTCCTTGGCAACAAAAGTGTGAATGAAGTTATCGTGGAGAAGGACGGTCTCTGGATAGTGCCGGGCTCTAACGAACTCGTGGATATTGAGATCTCACTTGTGACGCAGCCGGAGCGGGAGAAGTTTCTGAAGAACATACTGGCAGAAGTGAAGGGCTTTGATTACGTGCTGATAGACTGCCCGCCGTCACTTTCCGTGCTGACACTGAACGCACTCACAGCGGCTCAGGAGGTGCTCATTCCTTTGCAAATGGAGGTGCTCACGCTGCAGGGCCTCGACCAGATAATGAATACGGTGGAGAAAGTGAGAAAAACGCTGAACCCCAAACTAAGCATAAGAGGCATCGTAGTGGTGATGTTTGATGTGCGCCGCAAGCTAAGCCAGGAGGTGCTGGAGTACCTGCAGGAGAATGTAAAGGAGAAGATCTTCAAAAATCATATCCGGTTAAATGTGAAGCTGGCAGAGGCACCCTCCTTCGGGAAGAGCGTGCTGAGTTATGACGCATCCTCTAACGGGGCAAAAGACTATCAGGCACTGGCAGCAGAATTCATGGAAGAATAATGCATGAATCAATAAAAATGCCTGATTTTATTCGTCATCTTTTTTCGTTAAATTGCACTTCAATTCAAAATTCCTCTGCGTTAGAAGAACACAAGCTACAGGCCTGAGGCCGGCTTAATGCAGAACGAGTGAAACGATACCCATTCCAATCAAACGAATATGGCCTTAGGTAAAAACTTGAAGTTGAGCAAAGAAAAGCTCATCAGTGATGTGGAAGCCAGAGAAGAGAAGAACCCTGCTCCAAAAGCAAGCGGAGAAAACGGCAAACTGGCCAAACCAGCGCCAGATGCGCCGGCTAAACCTGCCGCTGCCCCTGCCAAAGCACAGGCAGCTGGCAAGCCTGCCACGGCTACAGTGCCGGGCAGTGCAAGTCCTAATGGAACCAAAGGCGATAAAAACGGCGCAAAAGCAAAAGGAGATAGTTCTCAGCAGGCTAAGCTGGCAAAACTGGCGAATAACCCGGAGTACATCAGCGAGCAGCTGAACAATGTGCTCTATGCCCTCGATGCATTTAAGAAAGGAGATATTTCTGTTCGCCTGACAAAGCAGAACGACGACCTGTTCGCCGAAATCGCCGAAGCCTACAACTCCATGGTGGAGATGATAGGTGGGGTAGGTGGTGAAGTGTCGCGTATCTCGAAGGTTGCGGGTGTGGAAGGAAACCTAAAGGCCCGTGCCTCCGCCGAGAACGCCTCCGGTTTCTGGAAAGACATGATTAACAACATCAACGGTCTGGTAGATTCCATTGCGGTGCCGGTACTGGAGGTAGGCAAGGTATTGAAAAACATCTCCAGAGGTAACCTCGACGAGACATTCCAAATCCCGGTTTCCGGTGACTTTAAGGTGATGGCCGAAACCATCAACCGCACCATCGACAACCTGAACCTGTTTGCAGGGGAAGTAACCCGTGTAGCGCTCGAAGTGGGTACCGAGGGCAAGCTGGGTGGCCAGGCTTCTGTGCCGAACGTGGCGGGTATCTGGAAAGATCTGACTGATAATGTAAATGTAATGGCCTCGAACCTGACAGCACAGGTACGGGATATAGCCAACGTGGCCACCGCCGTTGCAAAAGGTAACCTGACGCAAAAGGTGTCGGTGGATGTGCGCGGGGAGTTTGCCCAGCTGAAGGACAACGTGAACCAGATGGTGGACTCGCTCAACGTGTTTGCTGACGAGGTAACCCGTGTGGCCCGTGAAGTGGGTACCGAAGGTAAGCTGGGCGGCCAGGCGAAAGTGCCGAACGTAGGCGGAACCTGGAAAGACCTGACCGACAATGTAAACACCATGGCCAGCAACCTGACCTCGCAGGTACGGGATATTGCCAATGTAGCCACTGCCGTGGCCAAAGGCGATTTGACCCAGAAGGTAACGGTGAATGTAAAGGGCGAGATAGCCGACCTGAAGGACATCATCAACCAGATGGTGGAGTCGCTGAACGTGTTTGCCGGTGAGGTAACCCGCGTGACGCGTGAAGTAGGTACCGAAGGTAAACTGGGCGGTCAGGCCAACGTGCCGCGTGTCGGCGGGGTATGGAAGGAGTTGACGGACAACGTGAACACCATGACCAGCAACCTTACCTTCCAGATGCGCGATATTGCGAACGTAGCAACTGCGGTGGCGAAAGGCGATCTGAGCCAGAAGATCACTGTGGATGTGAAAGGCGAGATTGCGCAGCTAAAAGACATCTTAAATGAAATGGTAGACCAGCTGAACGTGTTTGGCGCGGAAGTAACCCGTGTGGCGCGTGAGGTGGGAACCGAAGGTATATTAGGAGGCCAGGCAAATGTGCCTCGCGTAGCGGGTATCTGGAAAGACCTGGCTGACAATGTAAACACCATGGCCAGCAACCTGACCTCTCAGGTGCGGGACATCGCCAACGTGGCGACTGCGGTGGCCAAAGGTGATTTGAGCCAGAAAATCACGGTAAACGTGAAGGGCGAGATGGCGGAGCTGAAGGTGAATGTGAACCAGATGGTGGATTCCCTGAACGTATTTGCCGATGAGGTAACCAGAGTGGCCCGTGAGGTGGGTACGGAGGGCAAGCTAGGCGGCCAGGCCAATGTGCCGAAAGTAGGCGGTACCTGGAAAGACCTGACAGAGAATGTAAACACCATGGCCAGTAACCTGACCTCCCAGGTACGCGACATTGCCAACGTGGCGACTGCGGTGGCCAAAGGCGACCTGACCCAGAAGGTGTCAGTGGATGTGAAAGGGGAACTGGGAGAATTGAAAGAGAACATCAATCAGATGGTGGACTCACTCAACATATTCGGTGACGAGGTAACCCGCGTGGCCCGTGAGGTGGGTACAGAGGGTAAACTGGGTGGCCAGGCCAATGTGCCGAACGTAGGCGGAACCTGGAAAGACCTGACAGACAACGTGAACTCGATGGCCAGCAACCTGACCTCTCAGGTGCGGGATATTGCCAAAGTAGCAACTGCCGTAGCGAAAGGTGACTTAACCCAGAAGGTATCAGTAGAAGCCCGTGGCGAGATTCTGGACCTGAAGGAGAACCTGAACCAGATGGTGGACTCGCTCAACGTGTTTGCTGATGAGGTAACCCGAGTGGCCCGTGAAGTGGGTACCGAAGGTAAGCTGGGCGGCCAGGCCAACGTGCCGAAGGTACGGGGCACCTGGAAAGAGCTAACAGACAATGTAAACACCATGGCCTCGAACCTGACTTCTCAGGTGCGCGACATCGCCAAAGTATCCACCGCCGTAGCGAAAGGTGACCTGACGCAGAAAGTGTCGGTGGATGTGAAGGGAGAGATGGCTGAGCTGAAGGAGAACATCAACCGTATGGTGGATTCCCTGAACATATTTGCCGGTGAGGTAACCCGCGTAGCCCTTGAAGTGGGTACCGAAGGTAAACTGGGCGGCCAGGCCAACGTGCCGAACGTGGCCGGCGTCTGGAAGGACCTGACCGATAATGTAAACACCATGGCCAGCAACCTGACAATACAGGTGCGTGGCATTGTGCAGGTAGTAACGGCCGTATCAAAAGGTGACCTGACCAGAAAGCTGACACTGGAAGCCAAAGGAGAGGTGGCCGATCTGGCAGAAACGATTAACACCATGGTGGTGGACCTGAACCGCCTGGCAGGTGAGGTAAGCCGTGTGGCCAGGGTAGCCGGTGTGGAAGGAAAACTGACAGAACGCGCCACCCTGCAAGGTGTGGGCGGTAGTTGGAAAGAACTCGTAGACACGGTGAACGACCTGCTGGAGTCCATTGTAACGCCTATGCTGGATGTGTCTCGCGTGGTACGCGCTATCTCCGAAGGAGACCTGACGCAGAAAGTGGAGGTACAGACAGCCGGTGATATCCTGGATACAGCCAATGCCCTGAACTTAGCGGTAGACAACCTGAATACCCTGCTGGGCGAAATCAATGATTCGTCGCTGGTAGTAGGAAGCTCTTCTGAGGAGATGGCAGGCAAAGGGCTGGAAATGAACAAGGTGACATTGGATGTGGCCCTTGCCATGCAACAAATGGCGGAAGGTGCCCAGAACCAGGCCCTCAAAACCGACCAGGCCTTCAAACTGATCGAAGAGATCATGAAGACGACAAAAGACACCGCCAACAGAGCAGAGGTTGTAAACAAGTCGGCTTTACTTGGTGAAGAAAGCTCTCAGATAGGTTTGAAGACGGTGGCCGAAGTGGTGAAGAACATGGAAGAAATCTCCAGCTCTGCTGCCCTGACAGCTAAAACAATTGAAGTATTGAGCACCCGTTCTCAGGAAATATCCAAATCACTCGGAGTAATTACGGACATTGCAGCGCAGACAAACCTGCTTGCCCTGAATGCTGCCATAGAGGCGGCACGGGCTGGCGATGCAGGCCGTGGTTTTGCCGTGGTTGCCGAAGAAATAAGGAAGCTGGCCGAAGGCTCACGCAAATCTGCCAGCGAAATTGCAACCTTGGTAGAAGATGTAAAAAAAGATACAGCCTCGGCTGCTACCGCCATCTCTACCATGGAGGGCAGGGTGTCGAAAGGAAAGAATGCCACTTTTGAGGCGTCCGGCGCTTTTAAAAACATTGCCGCCTCCAGTGGCGAAACACTGCGCACTGCCCAGGATATCTTAACGGCAACGGAAATACAGAAGTCTTCTATCGGGGACGTGGTGAAGTATGTGGAGGAAGTGGTAGCCATTGCCGAACAGACAGCCTCCGGTACGCAGCAGGTAGCTAGCACAGCTAAACAACTGTCAGGCTCCATGCAGGAACTTACCTCCTCATCTCAGAACCTGAACGACATTGCCGCGGATCTTCAGATTAGTATTTCTGCCTTCAAGCTAGTAGATGGCAACCTAGTGTTCAACAGTGGCAAGGTCCGCCGCCTGACTTCTATACCTGTGCCGCAAAAAATTGAGAAAGCTACTACCGGCAATAACAGGCTGGCAATAGGTTCCAGAAAAAGTGGGCTTGGTAATTCAGGAGAAAAAAGAACGAAGTAATGGCCAAGCAAACTGAAACCGCTGATAAGCCGGCAGAAAACGGCAGAGCCGCTGCAACGGATACGCCTGCTGCAGAAAGCAAGAAAGCAGCTGAGCCACAGCCCGTGAAGGAGGAAATGGTGCATCTTATCGTGTTCAAGCTTGGCGCGGAATATTACGCTATTAAGATTGAGCAGGTGAAAGAGGTAACCATTACGCCTGCCACCACCCGCATGCCCCGAACACCGCACTTTGTGAAAGGAGTAGCGAACATTCGCGGGGATATTATCGCTATTATTGACCTGGAGGATCGCTTCAACATCAGGCCTGCGCCATTACCGGACGGGCTGAACCCTGACCTGACGTATACCCTCGTGATAGAGGCGAAGGATTATAGTATTGGCGTGGTAGTAAAAGAAATGCCACAGTCGTTGAACCTGCCGATGTCGAAAATTGACAAGGCGCCTTCTTTTCTGCAGGATGTAAATATCAGCGAAAACTTTATAGAAGGACTAGCCAGAACAGGCGATCGCCTGATCATTGTACTGGACATGCATAAAATACTGACACAGGACGAGGTCAGGGAACTTCCCGGATAAGGGAAGCATAATTTAAATAACCTATACTTGGATTAAGTATGAAAAGAATATTGATAGTAGATGACTCCTTCTATATGCGCACCTTGTTGAAAAACATGCTGTCGGATGCGGGTTACGAGGTAGTAGGGGAAGCTCCCAACGGACAGACAGCGCTGGAACTGGCGAAGGAAACAAAGCCTGACCTGATCACGCTGGATGTTATTCTGCCAGACAACACTGGCCTGGATGTGCTGAAAGGAATAAAAGCAGAACAGCCTGACATGAAGGTAATCATTGTGAGTGCTGTAGGGCAGGAGGTAATCGTGAATGAGGCGATGGAGTATGGGGCAAAATCTTATATCGTGAAGCCGTTTTCAGAAGAAAAAGTGCTGGAAGTGGTGAGCAAGGTTCTGGCGGAAGACTAACAGCCTGACATCACCCTCAGGTCTGAGAAAACCTTGCAGGGGATAGCCATGCATTGGAAAACACACCTTGCATTTCGCTTTTTGCCGGTTCGCTGGTAAAGCAGGCGGTAAAGGGCACAAGGCCACCTATCTGAGCGTATGCCCGGGGAGGTGTGCGGCAGACAGTATCAGGTCAGCGCAACTGACAGCTTAAAATGAAATCAAGAGAACAAGAGTATAAAGAGATATTTATTGCCGAGGCGCTGGAGTATTTCGATGCTCTGAACAGGCATATCAGCACGCTGGAAAAACAGCCGGACGACGAACAGACGCTGGCCGAGATATTCCGTTTGCTGCATAACATGAAAGCCAATTCCAAGGCGATCGGCTATCTTCAGATCTCTGATGTGTCGCATAAGCTGGAGACGGCTTTCAGCCTGATCCGAAACAAAGAACTGGCGTTTAGTGATGAAGTGGTTACCGTACTGTTCGATGGGATTGACCTTTTAGGCGAGCTCATCACAAACATCGACAGCAACCAGGAGGCAGAGCCGGATCCTGTGCTGCTGCGCAACCTCGACATCATTGTCGAAAATCTGTCTGACAGTGCCATTGAACTGGCAAAAGTACAGAAGTACAACACGTCCAAGAACCTGTCGCTGTCGGACCTGGTGTACATCCAGATAAAGAAACTGGACCACCTGATGAACCTGGTGGGAGAGCTGATGATTGACCGTGACCGCATCCTCTCCATCAGCAAAGACATGGGCAATGAGGAACTGAAGACAGTCAGTTCGCACCTGTACCGCATCACAGAAGACCTGCAGTACAGTGTGATGGATGCGCGGCTGGTAAACATCGGGTCGCTTTTTAACAAGTTTCCGCGCATTGTGCGCGACATTGCAGCAGCAGAGAAAAAAGAGGTGGATCTGGCCTTAATTGGCCAGAATATACAGATTGACCGTAATATCCTGCAGATAATGACAGATTCGCTGCTGCACCTGGTCCGGAATGCGGTAACGCACGGGCTGGAGACGCCGGCGGAGCGCGAGAAGAAAGGGAAACCACGTATAGGGCAGCTGACTTTGAGCGCAAAGAGTGACCGCGAAAACGTGCTGATCGAACTCGCTGACGATGGTAAAGGGATGGACTTTAAGCTGATTAAGCGTACTGCTGTGGAGCGGCACCTTGTTACGGCAGATGCAGCCGAGGCGCTAACGGAAACAGAAGTGCTGTCTTTCCTCTTTGAGCCGGGGTTTTCTACAGCCAAAGAAGTAACAGAGTTCTCAGGACGCGGTGTGGGGCTGGATGTAGTGAAAAATGCGATAGACTCCATTGGTGGCCGGCTGATGGTAAAATCGGAAAAAGGAAAAGGCACTACTTTTACCATGCAGCTGCCAACATCCATTGCGGTGAAGGGAGCGCTCCTGTTTGAGGTTGATGAGATTTTCTATGCCATTCCGCTCATACACACAGAACAGGTAATCGCCCTGGATAAAGATGAGCTGCATGAGGTGGGCGATGTGATGATTGCCGACCTGAAAGGAGAGGCCATTACGGTCGTGTACCTGCACGAGCTGCTGAACACCGATGAGGCAGAGATGCGTTTAGGAGATAAAAACCGGCTGAAAGGACAGGTGCAGAATATTGTGGTTGTATCTTACAACAATAGAAAGCTGGGTTTAATTGTAGATAAGTTATACAGGCAGCAGGATATTGTGGTAAAACCCATGAGTAAGCCACTCGACCGGATTGACCTGTATGGTGGGGTTACCCTGCTGGGGACAGGTAAAGTGTGCCTGGTGCTGGATGTGCCCGCCACCACACGCTATTTCATGAACAAACGACAAGCACAGGAGCATGCTTGAAGTTATTTTCCGGGCTACAAAAATTAAAATTTGAGCATGCTCAAAAGGCAGGGAAGCTAAAAATACTAAGGCGACAACATGATGACGGAACCTCATATAACAGAGTTAGAGAGAGACATAATCAAGGAGATCCTGAATATCGGGCTTGCCCGTGCTGCAGATTCTTTTGCTGCCATCGCCAAAGACAAGGTGCTGCTGAAGGTGCCTGACATCACGCTGATAGAAGTAAAGGAACTCCTGAACCTGGTGGCAACGTATGAGGATACGCACGTTATCATACAGTCTGATGTAAAGGGGGAGTTTAACGGAGCCACCCTGATGCTCTTCTCTGATGATCACATTGTCCGGCTCTCTGAGATTTGCCTGAGCATGCTGGAGGTGCAGAAAGGGGAACTCACCGTGATGCAGGAGTCGCTGCTGCTGGAAATAAGCAACATCATTACGGGCGCCCTTGTCACGCAACTGGCCAACATTCTAAAAGCCAATATCTATGGGTCGCCGCCCAAAGCCCCCAAAAGCCACATCGCCGACTCGCTGAAAGGCATACTGGTGCAGCACCCGCTGTTTCAGCCACTTGTTTTCACAGTGGTCACACAATTTACCCATAACTCCAAAAGCGTAGAGTTACCGCTGCTCTTGTTCTTCGATACCAACACACTGCTTAAAATGCTGGATACTATCCGCGCCTTCGAGCTGGGCAAAAACAATTTAACGGAAACCGATTAAGGGGATTAACAGTAAGTGTAGCTAAAATTAAGCTATACCTTACCCTTTGCATGCCAGAAAAAAAGCAGAATCTGAGCCGCTATGAGATTATCGGTTACATCCTTATAGCAGCTGGTGCCATCGTGCTGATATGGGGAACCATTAAATTTAACCTTGTACATGAGCTGTATACCGAAACCGGCGAAAGGGAAGGGGGCACGTTTGGCGAGTATGGCGAGTTTATAGGTGGTATAGTAGGCTCGCTTTGGGCGCTGGCTGGTGTATTCCTTTTCTTTGCCACCCTCACCTATCAGAAGCGGGAGTTTGAGCTGCAGCGCTTCGAGCTGCACAAGACCCAGAAGATATTCCAGCAGCAGAATTTCTCTACGCTCTACATCAGCTTCATTAATAAGCACAACGACATCATCGACTCCCTTACCGCTTATGACATAAACCAGAGTGAGCGGAAAGGAACCAACTTTTTCGTCTTCTTTCAGGAGAAAGTGCAGTCCTCCTTTATACAAAAAGTACGGGACCTGCAGCCACAGGACAGAACCGAGGAAGCGCTGTTCAGCATTTTCCGCGATTATTTCACTTACCATTTCTCCTTTTACCAGAACAGCCTGGACCCTTACCTCAAAAACCTGAGTGTGCTGTTCAAGCTGATTCAGCGCTACCGTTCCGAAACCCATGACAAGGGCGAGTACTACAGTTTTATCACGAAAGCGAGCTTTACACAATCCGAACTGTTCCTGATTTACCACGTGGCACAGTTTAACCTGCTAAAGGAGTTTAATGCCTTTGATGATGCCTTTGATGTTTTTGAGGACCTGGTGGAGGAGTACAAGGTAGAGGCTATCATACAGCAAGAGCTGCATACGGCATAGCCGTGTCTGTATGAGCAGCAACTGTGGGTTGCTCCATGCATCATCAAATCACTTTTTGGTTTCAGTCCCGACGGGGCTGTTGCATGACGGCTGTGAATAATCGGTTTAAATATTTAACACATTGGGGGGCAATGTAGTATACGGTGGTACTGATGTTTCACTTTTGATACTAGCGGCAGATTTTGTTTTTTTACCCTGATATTAATTTTTAACCTTTCATACCCATTGATGAACGCTTTAGGCAGACACATTTTAGTTGAGTTTTACGATTGCTCTCCTGAGCTGATGAACGACGTTATTCATATTGAGAATAGCATGGTAGCCGCTGCCGAAACAGCCGGAGCCACTGTCATCAACAGTACGTTCCACCACTTCTCGCCCTATGGCGTTTCCGGGGTGGTGGTGATACAGGAGAGTCATCTGGCCATTCATACCTGGCCGGAGTATGGGTATGCCGCTGTAGACCTGTTCACCTGCGGCGACTCCGTTGACCCGTGGGTATCCTATAAATTCCTGAAAGATGCCTTTGAGGCAGGCCATGGTTCCTCTATGGAGTTGCGCCGTGGCCAGCTGAGCCTGCTGAAGCGAAACGAGTTTAACCTGGATGCCCTGCGCGATGTGGCGCCAAAATCCATCGAGGCAGATGGCACCATCACCCGCGATGTGTGGTTTACGGAGCGCGACGAAAACATTGCGCTGTCGCTGAAGCACTCTGGAAAGCAGCTGTACAAGAAAGAATCGCCTTACCAGCGCGTAGAAGTGTACGAAACACTAGCCTATGGTAACATGCTGACGCTGGACGGCATGGTGATGTGCACCCAGAAAGACGAGTACGTGTACCATGAGATGATCACGCACGTGCCGATGTTCAGCCACACTAAGGCAAAACGCGCACTGGTAATAGGCGGTGGCGACGGTGGTACGGTCCGCGAACTGCTGCGCCACGAGCAGCTGGAAGAGGTGACGCTGGTAGAAATTGACGAACTGGTGATTGAGGCCTGCAAGCAGCACCTGCCGGAAACCGCCATTGCCTTTGATAATCCGCGGCTGAACCTGCTGGTGGAAGACGGCATCAGGTATATCAACAATTGCGACGACGGCCGCTACGACCTTATCATCGTGGACTCTGCAGACCCGGTTGGGCCGGGAGAGGGCTTGTTTACCGCCGAGTTCTACAGCCAGGTGCATCGCTGCCTTACCCCGGACGGCGTGATGGTGACGCAGTCGGAGTCTCCGCGCTTTAACAGCGGCGTGTTTGTAGAAATATACGATACCTATAAGCAGATTTTCGGGCAGGACAAAGTGCATTGCTACCTGGCAGCCATTCCTACTTACCCTACAGGCACCTGGAGCTTCTCCTATTCTTCAAAAGGAGAAGCACACCCGTTGCGTTTCGACCAGGAGGCGGCTGGCAGGTTCTCTCAGGAGCAAGGCCTGAAATACTACAATGAGGCAATCCACACCGCAGCCTTTGCGCTTCCTAACTTTGTAAAGGAACTACTGGCAAACAAATCAGACAATACAATTCAAGAATATTCTGCAGAACCAACAGATGAATAGTAAAGAGCAAAAAATAGCCAACTTCGATCCGAACGGCGTTGGTGATATTAGCGGAGGTCTTTTTGGCCTGCCCTTCACGATAGAGGAGTCCGAAGTAGTGATTATTCCCACACCCTGGGAGGTAACCGTTTCTTATAGTGCCGGTACCGCACAGGGGCCGCAGGCAGTTAAAGATGCCTCTCCGCAGTTGGATTTGTATGAGCCGCACATCAAAGATGCCTGGAAACTGGGCATCGCGATGGAGGAAATCTCTGAGGAATGGGCCGCCACCAGTGAGGTGCTGCGTGATAAAGCAGAGGCTTATATTAACTGGCTGGAGGCCGGAAGTCCTGAAGAAGGGAAAGAGCAGTTTGAAAATCTGCCAGCTGAAGTAACACAAAAGGGAGAAGAGTTTTTGCAGTGGCTGAAACAGAAGTCCCTGGATTACCTGGAGCAAGGCAAACTGGTTGGTGTATTGGGCGGCGACCACAGTACTCCGCTGGGCCTGATGCATGCGCTGGCAGAGAAGCACGAAGAATATGGTATCCTGCAAATAGATGCACATGCAGACCTGCGGGATGCTTACGAAGGATTTGAGTATTCGCATGCTTCCATCATGTTCAACGCCCTGAAACTGCCGCAGGTAAAGAAGCTGGTGCAGGTAGGTATCCGGGATCTGGCGCAGTCTGAGGCGGAGATGGCCGAGCAGTCGAATGGCCGCGTAACCATTTTCTACGATGCCAAGATGAAGGAAAAAATGTTTGAAGGCGACAGCTGGAAGAAAGAGTGCAAGAAGATCATCGCACAGCTGCCGCAGAAAGTATACATCAGTTTTGATATCGACGGACTGGACCCCAAACTATGCCCCGGAACCGGTACGCCGGTGCCAGGTGGGCTGGAGTTTGAGCAGGCCATGTTTCTCATAAAGCAGCTGGTGAAGTCAGGGCGCGAGATCATCGGGTTTGACCTTTGTGAAGTAGCGCCCGGCGATAGCGAGTGGAACGGCAATGTGGGTGCCCGCGTGCTGCTTAAGTTGTGTAACCTGATGGCTGCTTCGCAGAAGCGCCTGGAAGCGCAGTTTTAGCAATTGGAATCTCAGAGCTGTAGTGGCTAAAGCTGTGGTTATTGCATGGCGAGCCCAATCAGAAGTAATAGCTGCAAACCCTCACAGGCACCATGCCTGTGAGGGTTTGCTTTTTGTACATAAACGAAAGAATCATAAAGAAGCTATCTTTATATGGATTGCACCGTAAGCAAGACACAAGAATAAGAAATAAACATACTTACTAAAGAACTATGGCATTAATTATAAAACTTTTGATTGTTGTGGCTGCAGCCTTGTTTTCATCCTATCTGCTGCCTGGCGTTCATATAACAGGCTTCTTATCGGCAGTGCTGCTAGCCGTTGTGCTTGCTGTGCTGAACACGATTGTGAAGCCAATACTGGTTTTCCTGACCATTCCAGTTACTATTTTAACCCTTGGCTTATTCCTGCTGGTCATCAATGCACTGATTATTTTATTGGCCGGTGTTATTGTGCCGGGATTTACCGTCGACGGGTTCTGGTGGGCGCTGTTGTTTAGCCTCGTTATGTCTATCACAGCCGCCGTACTGGATATGATTTTTGCCCGCTCAAACACGTAGCACACTATCACACTATAAAAGAGGCGGGGCCAGCATACTATGCTGGCCCCGCCGCGTTTTTATAAAAACAGAATGAAATTAAATAATTTTGAACCACACCTCA
>NZ_QRGR01000017.1 GCF_003367245.1 Pontibacter diazotrophicus
TTTTTTTTTTTTTGCCCCTCAAAAACTTTGTCCACACAAAACCAAAAAAACAGTGGGGGGGCCAGCATAGTATGCTGGCCCCGCCTCTTTTATATAACTCCAGAATGAAATTACTTCTTTTGCATCCACTCCTCACAGGCATCCGCGCATTCTTTACAGGCGTCCGCGCACTTCTGGCAGTGGTCATGCTCATGTTTCCGACATTCTGCTTCGCACTGGCGGCAAATCTCTACACACTCCCGCATCACGTGCTTGGCATGTTCGGAATTACGAGCCACAAAGCGGGCAGTTAAAAGACAGATGTCAGCACAGTCGCGGTCTATCATGATGCAGCGGGCCATCATTTTTACATTGTCTTCCTGCAGGCACAAAGTGGCGCAGGTTTCACAAGCTGTCATGCATTTTACCAGTACGTGCTCCAGGTTGTTCGTTATTTCTGATTTCATAGCTATAGTTTTATTTTTATGTGAATTGTTGCTCTAAGATACGGGTGCAGGAATGCATAGTTGTTTTGGCGCTTCCTGCTGAGCCGCTGAACCTGCAGATGCAGAAAATTATGGTTATCTTTGTAATATAGAGGGAAGCTGAAGGAAGGCTTTAGGAGATAAACACATGGTAACGATACGAGAGGCGAGGGAAGCCCTGAAACTATATTTTGGCTACGAGCAGTTCCGGCCGATGCAGGAGCAGATTATCAACGGCTTACTGCAGAAAAAGGACGTAGTCGTGCTGATGCCTACCGGTGGAGGTAAGTCTGTCTGTTACCAGGTGCCTGCCGTGGTGCAGCCGGGCTTGTGTGTGGTTATATCGCCGCTGATAGCCCTGATGAAAGACCAGGTGGAGGCGCTGCTGGCAAACGGCATTCCTGCGGCATATATCAACAGTTCCCAAAACGCAGAGCAGCAGTATCAGATTGAGAACGACTGCCTCGAAGGAAAGCTGAAGCTGTTGTATGTGTCCCCGGAAAAACTCCTTTCTTCCGGCTTCCTGTCATTCCTTAGCAGGGTAAAAGTATCGCTGTTTGCCGTAGACGAGGCGCACTGTATCTCCTCCTGGGGCCATGACTTCAGACCGGAGTATACCCAACTCAAAGCCCTGAAGCAGCAGTTTCCTAATATTCCCGTTGTGGCTCTGACAGCCACAGCCGACAGGCTCACCCAGAAAGACATTCAGGAGCAGCTGTACCTGCAAAACCCGGAAGTGTTTGTCGCCTCTTTCGACAGGCCGAACATTAACCTGATGGTGAAACCGGGACGGGATCGCTTTAATAAGATAACAGAATTCATCAGTAACAGACCCAAGCAACCGGGCATCATCTATTGTCTCAGCCGCAAGGGAACGGAGTCGATGGCAAAAAAGCTGAAGCAGAATGGCTTTAACGCCACGTTTTACCATGCCGGTTTGTCGGCACCACTGCGGGCGAAGGCACAGGAGGCTTTCCTGAAAGATGACGTGCAGATTGTATGTGCCACCGTAGCGTTTGGTATGGGCATCGACAAATCGAATGTGCGGTGGGTGATTCACTATAACCTGCCCAAGAACATAGAAGGGTATTACCAGGAGATTGGCCGTGCAGGGCGTGATGGTGCCAAAGCGGATGCGCTGCTGTTTTACTCTTTCGCGGATGTGATGAACATGCGCAACATGCTACAGGAAAACGAGACCGATAAGAAGCAGACAGAGCTGCAGTTGGTGAAGCTGGAGCGTATGCAGCAGTTTGCCGAAGCTGCCGCTTGCCGCCGCCGTATCCTGTTGCAGTATTTCGGGGAGACGATGCAGAAAGACTGCGGCAACTGCGATATCTGCCGTAACCCGCCTACCACGTTTGATGGGACGCAGCTGGTGCAGAAAGCGCTCTCGGCCATTGCCCGCACACAGGAGCGCGCCAACATGGGCCTGCTGGTAGATGTGCTCCGGGGTGCCCGTAACAGCCAGGTAATACAATCCGGCTTCGACAAAATTAAGACATATGGCGCCGGCCGCGATGTAAACACCCTGGACTGGCACCGTTACCTGCACCAGATGCTGAATAGTGGTTTAGTGGAAATGGCCTATGACCAGGGCTATACCCTGAAGCTGACAGAGCAAAGCCGTGAAGTGCTCTTCGACGGAAAGCAGGTAAAGCTGGTGAAATTCGAGGAGGTGAAGCAGGCAGAGGAAGCTGCTGCCAAACCGCGTCCGAAGCGGGAGCTGATAAAAGATGCCCTTTTCGAACGCCTGCGTGCGCTCCGGAAGCGCCTGGCAGATGAAATGGGTGTTCCGCCTTATGTTGTCTTTACCGATAATACGCTGCAGGAGATGGCAGCGGAAAGACCAACCAACAGAATTTCGATGCTAGCCATTTCTGGGGTAGGGGCGCAAAAGTACGACCGGTTCGGAGACAATTTTATCACGGAGATAATCGACTTCATAAACGAGGAGCAGGCAAAGGGCACGAAAATGAAAGGCGCCACCCACCTCGCCACGTTTGAACTGTTGCAGCAGGGGAAAACAATAGAGCAAATTTCGAAGGAACGCAACCTCAACCCGGTGACCATCTATTCTCATCTGGCCACGCTTTATGAGCAGGGGTATCATGTGGATGTGTCTAAGTATGTGACGAAGCCGGAATACAGTGCCATTGCCATCGCCATCGCCAAGCACGGCACAGAGGCGAAGCTAAAGGATTTGTATGAGGCGCTCGGAGAAAAGTATGAGTATTATAAAATCCGGCTGTCTGTATCAATTTACAAGAAACAGAACAGTTGGGCATAAAAGCTATTTTTTTATACACCCGCAAAAACAGGAAAGGCTGCTCAATACTGGCAGCCTTTCCTGTTTAGAATGAAACATATCTTACTTCACCGAGGCAATAGGATCTGGTGTATTGTCTTTATCGCCAGTGATGGTGCCTTGTGAGAAAACAGTGCCCCTCAGCAGGAGCACACCCGCCACATGAGGAGCAGCCATAGAAGTACCGAAGGCCCCACCGCCAATACCCCCGCCTTTTGTAGTGACCGTCACGTTCACGCCAGGGGCCGCGAAGTCAACAGCGGCACCGTAGTTGGAACGTTCCCACAGACGTAGGTAGTTATCCATGGCAGAAACTGTATAGACTCCTGGCGCATCTACACGGGCAGGAGAACTCTCATAACAATCCACGGCACTGTTGCCGGCTGCTATGGCAAACAGAATGCCTTTGGCTGCCGCTGTTTTCACTGCATTGTCAAGGGTTGTAGACATGCCGCTTCCCAAGCTTAAGTTTACCACATCACCCGGCTTCCCATTGTTGCCCACATGGTTTACGGCGTTGATAGCCCTGGACAGTGTGCCTGCGCCCGCATCATCAAACACGCGAAGGGCCACAATAGTAGCATTGGCTGCTACCCCAATTATCCCGGAACCATTGTTCTTAGCTGCGATGATACCGGCAACAGAGGTGCCGTGGCCATAACCATCCTCCACCGAGGGGTTCTGATAGATAAGAGATAGGCTTCTGTTCAGGTCTACGTTCAGGTCCGGGTGGTCGGTATCGATGCCTGAGTCTATTACCCAGACAGTTTTACCGGTGCCATCGCCGTAGCCAACAAGCTCAATGTTCCAGGGAACCTGCTCACCCGCTACAGGCGTGATAGTAGTATAGGCTGGCGCTGCCGGAGCAGATTCTTTTGGAGTTGTAGGCTCAGCAGGAGTTGGTTCTGATGGTGCAGGCTCGGTAGGCTCTGGTTCTGCCGGAGCAGGCTCAGTTGGCGTAGGAGTTGGCTCCTCAGGTGCAGCAGGTTTGTTCTTGCCATTGCCATTATCCTTCGTATTGCCAAACTTTGTGAAAATAGCTTTAGAAGCTTTGCTAAGATATACATAGCGGTCCTGTTCCACATAGGCTATTTCCGGGCGTTTGCGGATTGCTGCCAGCTGCTCTTCTGTGAGGCGGGCTGCAAAACCTTTTATAACCCCCTCATACACTTGGCTTACATCGGCCGGCTCAATCCCGGAGGCATCGTATAACTTTTGGCGTATCTTAAGCGCTGAGGTACGCACAGCAGAAAGCTCTCCTGCCTTGCCTTCAGAAACAACAGTATCATTGTTTTTAAACACGATAATATATTGCCCTTCGATAGGCTGGCCATGGGTAAGGCCTTCAATAGCGACAGGTGATGCAAACTGATTTTCCAGGAGCTCCTCTTTCTGGCAGCCAGTACTGAGGCCCAGCACAGCTGCCAGAGCAAAACAGGACAGAGATTTTCTAAGGGCGCATGTTAATAACATAGCATTCAATAGTATAAGGGGTGTGTATTCAGGCTGTGTGCTAAAATCCAGATAGCTATCCTTAACAAGGCAGGGCATCGTGCTCTAAATTGCTTTTCTCCTGCTTTTGCGATGAATTCAATTGTCTTTTTTCAAAAACTTATGGACATACCACTCCTGCTATAGAAGTGATGCTTCTTTGAATAGAAGAAAAACACCGCTAACGATAGGATTTAAATGTGGTATATTAGGAAAAGTTTATTTTATAGACTTATTGCATATCTCAAATAGTAGCGTTCTTTAATATTGTAAATGTAGTTGATTTAAAAGCTTTAAACCTAATATATAGCTGGTGAGGTTACAATATAAAATTGCACTTTTAAAACTATTTTCGTGAGGTCTGGAGATTGATTGGTTTAGGAGTTAGCAAGGGGAAGTGCAAATTGAATATTTTTAGCAAAAACTGCTAAAATGATTAGTATTATTGCTATGCGTTTAGTATTTTTACGGATGTGTGGTGAAGTAGCCACAAAGTTTATGAACTAAAGCTTAGGCTATTATGCAACTGGTAACTTCAAACATCAGGCATTTGCGCAAAGGCGCTGGATATACCCAGGCGCAGTTGGCAGAGAAATTAGATATAAAGCGCTCTTTGGTGGGTGCTTACGAGGAGGGTAGAGCGGAACCGAAACTGAGCACACTGGTAAATGTTGCGAAGCTTTTCGATGTTTCACTTGACGAATTGATAAGGGCAGACTTAACGAAAGAAGGAACCAGAGCAGGGGCTGCTGACGGCCAGGGCAAAACTTCTGGCGGCAGTATGCGTGTGTTGGCCATCACCGTAAACAACGAGGAAAAAGAAAACATAGAGTTGGTGCCTTATAAGGCTAGTGCCGGTTACCTGAATGGGTATGCTGATGCTGAGTTTATAGAAGAACTGCCTCGCTTCCGTTTACCGATGCTCGGCAATACAGGCACCTTCCGCGCTTTTGAAATAAGCGGCGATTCTATGCTGCCGATTGCCTCAGGCACCGTCATTGTTGGGCGCTACGTAGAAGATTGGAATCAGATAAAGGATGGTACACCATGTATTATTGTAAGTCAGAAAGAAGGAGTTGTTTTCAAGCGGGTGTTCAATAAAATCAAAGACACGGCTGTGCTTCACCTGCACTCCGACAACCCCGTATACTCGCCCTACGAGGTGCATGTGGAGGATGTGGTGGAGATTTGGGAAGCGAAATCCTACATCAGCTCTACTTTCCCTATAGCTGACCTCTCGTTGGACAAGCTTTCATCTATCGTGCTCGACCTTCAGAAAGAAGTGCAAAAGCTTAAGAAGGTAGATTAAAGCCTCTAAAGTTAATTAGACAAGCTCTTTCGCCTGATACTGCATTTATGTGCAGTATCAGGCTTTTTTTATGCCTGTTGCTGCTCTGTTAGCCTATTTGCTAACAAGAAATAACAATATGCGTAAAGCCATAGCAGAGCCTAAAGCGAATAGCGCTTATTTTAAATACAACGTATTACTCAGATACAAAACTATGATCACACTGATAACCGCCGACAAGCGCCACAATGCCGAAGTAGGAGACTGGTTAAAGTCACACTACCATCTCTCATTTGCCGATTATTACGACCCAAGCAATGTTGAATTCGGGCCTTTGCGCGTGTTTAACGAAGATATCATACAGCCCCATTCAGGATTCCCTTCACATCCGCATGCGGAAATGGAAATTGTTCATATTGTGCTGGACGGCGAACTGACGCATAAAGATGACCTGGGGCATGAGGTAACCGTGAAAGCGGGAAATGTGCAACGCATAACGGCCGGTAAAGGTATCAACTTGACGGAGACAAATGAAACAGACAACCCGCTTCATGTCTTCCAACTGTGGTTCCTGCCAAACAAGCGCGGTTTAGCTCCTTCTTATGAAAGCATGACCCTCGATTTTCTTGATACCAAAAACACGCTGAAGCCTTTGGTAACAGGCCAGAAAGTATTAGAGAATGTTACTTACATGAACTCTAATTCAACTGTATACTACGGTAATCTGGGGCAGGGTGAGAACTATGACTTTAAGACCTTTAAAATAAGGAAAACGCTTGTTTATGTCATAGAAGGAAGTTTGCTTATCAACAACATGGAGGTAGGCAAGTATGATCAGGCGCGGCTGGAGTTTTTAGATGTGGTAAGCTTGCACGGTACAGGCGATGCCACCTTTTTACTTATTGATGTGCCCGCTGCCGAGGCGAATTACTAGTAGAAACATTATCTGTAAAAACGGCACCGGTATAGCTGATATCCTTTTCAGTTATGTACCTATATTTGTCAAAACAACTTTATTCCATAGCAGCCTGTGCAAACATGCTGCTATTTTTTTATGATGTACAAAGACTTGCCATCTATCAAAGACCTGCTTGACGATCGGGTTGAGAAATATAACCAGCCTGATTTTATTCCAAATGACCCTGTTTCCATTCCGCACCGCTTCACTAAGAAACAGGATATTGAAATCAGCGGTTTCTTTGCAGCCATACTCGCGTGGGGGCAGCGCAAAACCATCATCAACAATTGCCTGAAACTGATGGATTTTATGGACAACGCACCACATGATTTTATCCTGCACCACCAGGACCAGGACCTGCAGCGCTTGCTGGATTTCAAGCACCGTACCTTTAACGATACGGACCTGCTGTACCTGGTCTATTTCTTTCAGCAGTACTACCAGCAGCACGATACCCTGGAGACTGCCTTTACGGGTGAACAGAATGTGTATGTAACCCAGAAGGAGAGGCTGGAGCATTTTCATAACCTGGTGTTCAGTTTAGAGGATGCGCCACAGCGAACAAAAAAGCATATTGCTACCCCAGCCCGTAAGTCTGCCTGTAAGCGCCTGAACATGTACCTGCGCTGGATGGTGCGGAGAGATAATGCAGGCGTGGACTTTGGCTTGTGGGACACCATGCAAATGAGTGACCTGATCTGCCCTTGTGATGTGCATGTGGAGCGGGTGGCCCGCCGCCTCGGTCTCATCACGCGAAAAGGCATGGACTGGGAAACTGCCGCTGAGTTAACCGAACATCTGAAGGCCTTCGATCCGACTGATCCTGTAAAGTATGATTTTGCGCTCTTTGGGCTGGGGATAGAGGAGAAGTTTTAGCCTGCCACAAAACTTCCTATTGGTACTATTTGCTTCGTCGGCCAGGGTCTATGATCAGCACATCAACTACCTCTTTTACTGATTCACCTACAATAGGAGAGGTAGATGGCTATCCGCTTGAAGGAGGCGTCAAATACACTGGTATCCATAATAGCAAAATTTTAAAAAAACTGCCTACTAAAAGCCTATAGCCAAATGTAGCAAGTCCAGTTTAAGTCTGCTGGCCGGTATAAGGAACAATTTTATCATCCTTGATCAGGTATGCCTTATCAGCTTTGTCCAGTATAGGTTCCTTGCTATCGGAGTACGCTTCAACAACCCTATAGGGCTTTCCTTTAAAGTGAGCATCCAGCCGTTTTATTTTTTCATCATCTTTGCATGCTTCGCCTATAACTTTATAGGTGCTGTTTTCATAGTGTACTCTTGTTCCGGCAAAGCCGTCGATAGCATATTTCTCAAACAAGGGTTTCACATATAGTTCGAGGCCTCCTGTAGCACAGTATATATGCACGCCCTCTTTTTTTAACTGGTCGAAACGGCTTTTCAGTTCTTTATTGAAATTCACAGGATACTCTTCTTCCCAGAATTCCTTTGCATATGCCTCTACCTGCTCCGGCGAAAGGTTATCCAGGTAATTGAAGAAATTCTCTTTGAATTCTGTCTTTCTGATCTGATGAAGTTCTTTTAACGCTTTATAATAAAGCATTTGAAAGTAGTAGTGAAGCCTCTGTGGGCTTTTGGTGAGAATGAATTTATAAAATTCATCTTTAGAACTTTTATTATAAAAAGTGCCATTCAGATCAAAAACTGCAACTTTTATTTCTCCTTCGCTACGCTCCATTTCGTTATTTATCCTGATTATGCCCGAGGCTATATCTATCACGCTTTTTTCACTGTTTTGTTCGTACTTTGTGTAATTATTTAGCGGATTTGAGGACTATATGCATATATACTAAGATTGCTTTCTTCTTTATCTGAACCGGTGCAAATGAAACTATTTACGTGCTGAAGCACTTAAGTATAGCTGACTATAAAGATTTAGTATGTTGGAATATTCTATGTTTGAAAGGCTTCCGTTCAGGAGCCAGGCAGAATCTTTAGCGAAAGATGGTACCATTCTAGCCCAGCGCACATACAAGGAGTGGCAGGTGACCCTCTATTCGTTGAACGGTTTATTTGTTGAGCTTTGGGCAGGGAAGGAAGCACAGGTTATCAGTACTTTTAAAAAAACGGCTAACGCTGTTGCTGTTTTAGATCCTTATATAGATGATATCGATGTGCAGGATTTTATGGACACTGACATGTAGTCGGATTTTATGTGCGCTGTAGCCCGCACTGGCAAGGAGAAGCAAGTACTGCCGCTCCGCTGTCAGTTGCAGTAAATAGAAATTGTGTTCTCCTGTTAACAGTGTCTTAGTGGGGCGCATGTATAGTAAACTCGGGCTTTGCGCCTGAAGTTGGACGTGCTTTCACAAACATCCTTACAAATACATAATGCGTAACCCGCATACAGGAGATGGTAACCTTCTCCTGTATGCGGGTTATCTTGTTTTCTGAATAGCGCAAAAAGCAAAAGGGTAGTGATTGGCAACCATGCTGGCGGCGAGTGTGACGGCGTTGATATCCAGGTGTTCTGTCCAGGTGGCGGCACGCTGATTTTCAGGTTTACTCCAGAAGCCTTCTATGGATTCTGCCAGTGGTATAAATTTTTCCAGCTCTTCCAGGTTTAACCCTAAGGCAGCTAACTGCTCTTTCAGTCCGGACAGGGCGCGCAGGCCAAGAGACAAGCCGCACTCCCTGAAAGCCAACCGTTGGCTTGCAGGACCTTCTGCTTTGTGCATCCGCGCATATACTTTTAACCCGTTGAAGCTGTCTGCCCAAAGCTTTTCCGGTCTGATTGCCTCAGGCATTGTGTTTTTTGTTGTACTCAGTTCTGAGGCCCGAAGCGTATTGAGCAGCAGTCCGCCAATGCCGAGGGCATCGGCGGTAGACCAGTCCTGACCGGAGCAGATCTCCTCAAAATCGCTTATCAGGGGCTTCAGTTCCGGCGCTTTATGTGGAGCGGTTTCAAGGGCACTTTCAGCGCAAATCAACCCCTCCAGCGGGTCGTGTGCTCCCATGCTAGGAACAAGGGGTCTGGAGAGGTCTATGCTCATTTTCCAGTACATCCTGAGCCGGCTACCGCTCTTGTCTATAAACCTGCCGCCTGCCTGCGTCAGTTCAGCAGCCCAGTCGGCATAACGTTGTTCGCCGGTTTCCTGCTGCACCTGCAGGAGCGCATTTACCCAGCGCGTGATGTAATGGAAATACTGCCCGTCACGCTCCCACTCCAGTTGTTCATCGAAGGGCTCATCTGCTTTCCGCTCCGGCAGCCTTTTGCCGATGCGCAAACCGCCTGCTGTGGGGTGTTTCCAACCTTCGGCTTCAGGCAAACCGCTTATCCAGCCTTTCCGCACATCATCCGGGCGGTACCTTCCCAGGTTTTCGTGCACCACGTCGACCAGCTTCACAGCGTATTTGCTATACGCATCATCTTCAAGGGCATGTGCCAGCCCAAAAAGGGTTTGCACAGCAAAAGCATCAGTCCAGAGATAGCGTTGCGCTAAATCCCCTTTGTTACCTTCCAGGCCCGTTCTGCGGACAAAATCATCCATTAATCCCCGGGCTTTCCCGAGGCTTTCGCTTTTTCCGATTGCCATCATATCAGCTACAGGTTAGCATCTAGAATCTCTCTTGAGCCTCTCCGGTCATCGGTACAAATTGCACAGGTATGAGGTGCTTTTCATCAAATAAGTCGTCACTTGTTCTTTCCAGCAGCACCAGCTTTTGAATGCCTTTCCCGACAGGTGCTAATAGTTTTCCACCAATTTTAAGCTGCAGTTTCAGAGGTTCAGGTATTGCAGGAGGGGCGGCCGTAAGGATAATGGCATCAAAAGGGGCTTTTTCGGGCCAACCTCTGAAACCGTCTCCATGGCGGGAAGTTACATTTTCGATACCTGCTTCTTCCAGGTTTTCTTTAGCCAGATCGGCCAGCCATTCTATTACTTCCACGCTGTAAACATGTGCAGCGATACGGGACAAAACAGCTGCATTGTAGCCGCACCCTGTTCCTACCTCCAGTACAACATCATCGGGTTTCAGGCCCAGCATCTGTGCCATATAGGCTACAATATAAGGCTGACTGATGGTTTGCTCTTTGCCAATGGGCAAAGCCCGGTCTTCATAGGTAAGTTCTTTTATATCATCCGGCACAAATATGGAACGGTCCACTTCCCTCATTGCTCTGATTACGTCGGGGTCCATAATATCCCTTCCTTCAAGCTGTCTGTCAATCATTTCTTCTTTCGTCGTTCTCATAACTTCATGGTTTGTTTCTCTTTTTTACCGGGCGGAAACAGTTTGGTTTCAGATCTATAGCCATATCCTGCGTTTGCTTTCCACTATACCATAAAATTGAGCGGTAAATACGTATTTATCCGTAATCTGGTGTTTTTCAGGTGGATGTGCGTAATCCAGTAAAAGCAAAAAGTCTGCAGCCGGTATGGTTGCAGACTTTTGTTTAGCAGGATGATGTATGGGAGAAGCAGCCGCAGCCAATTTAGACTCAGGGCTTTTTGTAGGTGCCTATCAGTTCTCCATAGCCAATCGTTTTTTCATCCAGCAATACGTACAGTGCCTCTTTCGTGCTGTTAGGGTCAAGATTCGCTTTGGAATCCAGGGCGTATACCTTAAAAAAATACCTGTGGTCTTCTCCGGAAGGGGGGCAGGGGCCCATGTAATTATGCTCCCCAAAGTCGTTCCGACCTGTCACGCCATCCGGTGTGCTATTCTCTTCTATGTTCGCTCTTGGAGGCATGTCCCATACCATCCAGTGCGTAAAATTGCCGTTAGGCGCATCCGGGTCTTCTAAGAGAATCGCAAAGCATTTTGTACTTTCCGGTATATCATCAATCCTCAGTGGTGGGTTGATGTTTTTGTCGTCACAGGTATAGAGTGCCGGAATAGGAGCATTGTTGTCAAATGCGAAACTGGTTACTTTCATTGTTGCTGTTTGTGCCATAGCTGTTAGGTTTTTATTTTTTAAAAACGGAGTAAACTGCAAAATGTTGATAAAGAATAGTTTGTGCCGAACGCACAATAGTGTTGGGCAGCTATGGCTCTTTCTGAATCGTTACCGTATGCCTACCTTTCGCAAATGATGAAAAATCATGTAGTTGGGGCAGTGTAAGCGCAACATCCAGAGGGTAGCGTGATGTTATTTTCTCCTGTATTTCCTTCTGGTACTTGGCGTAAGTGCCAAAATCGTAAGGGTACAGATCAGGATCCGATCCCAGAAAGTCTCCTTTCTTCTTTGCATGCGCCAGCACAGTTTCTAAATCCTCTTTAGTAGCCAGGCCAACGCCTTTCACCCCATGCGAAAAGGGAAGTATGTAGATGTTGTCATAGGAATCGGCGTGCTGCAGGTACTGGTTTAAGAAATCAGTAGAGGGCTTCGCGTTAAAAGCGAGCCAAAAAGGCACAGAGCCTGTTCGTATTGTCCAGTAAGGCTCCATCAAAAAGAACATGTCGGCGATCAGGGTGTTCGGTTTTATATTACGCTGCCGATACCACCAGCGGTATAAATCAGCCACGAACGGACTCAGGTCTTCCGGTTCCTGGTAGACAATACGCTGCACCTGAAAGCCATTCTCGCGGGCAAACCTGTATACATCATCCCGGAGTGCCGCTTCAAAGCCCCATTCAGCTTCAGGAATATCTCCGTCAGGGTCTGGCGCATCCCACTTTTCTACAGGCGACTTATTCTGTTTCAGGAAGTTCTTAACTTCTTCACTTCCATGCAAATATCCCTCGGGCGTAATGCCCCCCAATCCTCCGAACTGAAAGAAATGCCGTTCGTCTACCTTTTTGCCCGGCCAGCTCTTCTGACATTCCACCAGAAGAAGTGTCCCGTTCTCTTCCAAATTCTCCGAGATAAACTGTTTATATGCTTCTCCTAATTGCAGGCGCTTAACCCTGAAATAGGAGATGGCATCCAGCATGGGCCTGTCCTGGTTTGGGTCCATCATGTGGTGGAGTTGCAGATCAGGATTGCTGGCCAGCAGTTGATGTGCTGGCTCCCGGGCCCATTCCATGCGTTGTACAGGGGTATCTACAGAGAAGTGCTCGGGTGTTTTTACGGGAATTAAAAAGGTTTGAGGTAGCCAGGGGGCTCCCATGGCTGCACCCAAATGCACGGCAGCGCCGCTGGAAGAACCTATGAGAATAGTGGAGTATTTGCGGCTGGGATAAAGATTTGTAGCCCACTTTGAAAACTCCTCGCTCTGTACTTCTTTTAGTTTGCCGGGATCAACGGCTTCGTGCGAGCTCCCCTTAATGTAAGTAGTCTTTTGCAACTTCCATGGCAGGGCATTAACCACCTGTGCCAGTAAGTCGCTGTTAGGGACTTCACCCACTCCCATAAAGCCCTGCCCGTGCAGACAATTTCCCAAAGCCTTTGCCATAGCAGAACACGAATCAAAGTTAGCGACAAACCAGGGGGTACGGTGACGGAAGTTGTGAAATAGAGATGATATCATTTATAACCGTTTAAATTATCTATCAGGGGTTTTATAGTCTTATCAGTTTGCTAATAGCATATACTGGTAATATAGTCTACGGTTCGCTTGCCAAACTCAGGAACGAAAGCATCTTGCTGAAGAACGTGTTTTACAGGAACATCCGGCAGGTGAGGGCGTACATTAGGTAGCATTCATCCTGCCGTCATAGATCAGGTAGATACGAAACTCGATATAATATTTTACACGTCTTCTCTTCTTACTGCTTATGAAAAACAAACCAGAACACGAAAATACTGAGACAGCCTCTCTCTCATCTCCTCCTAAAGAAACCGTTACGCTTCACATTAATGGAGAGGCAAAGCAACTGGAAGTTGAACCATGGACCTCGCTGCTCGACCTGCTGCGCGACCACCTGAACCTGACCGGAACAAAGAAAGGCTGCGACCACGGCCAGTGCGGTGCCTGCACGGTGCTGGTAGACGGGAAACGCATTAATTCCTGCCTGACCTTAGCGGTGATGAAAGATGGCACCAAGATTACGACCATTGAAGGCCTGGCCAAAGACGGAGAATTACACCCGGTGCAACAGGCTTTTATTGATCACGATGCCTTCCAGTGCGGATACTGCACACCAGGGCAAATTTGCTCTACTATCGGTTTGATAAACGAAGGCAAAGCCAAGACTTTGGACGACATCCGGGACCTAATGAGTGGCAATGTCTGCCGTTGCGGAGCTTATACCAATATTGTGAAAGTAGTGCAGGAAGCATTAGAAAGGAGCCAGCAAAGATGAGAAGCTTTACCTATACCAGAGCAAACGATGTAGCCAACGCAGTAGACGAAGTTTCGGCAGAAAAAGAGTCGAAGTTCATTGCCGGAGGCACGAACCTGCTCGACCTGATGAAGATACAGGTAGAGCGCCCAAGCCATTTAGTGGATATCACGCGCCTTGCCTTGGACACTATCGAAGAGACAGCGGAGGGAGGCCTGCGCCTCGGCGCATTGGTTACCAATGCAGACACGGCCTATCACGAGCAGGTAGAAAAACGCTATCCGCTGTTGTCGCATGCTATACTGGCCGGCGCTACCGCCCAGTTACGCAACATGGCAACGGATGGCGGCAACCTGATGCAACGTACCCGCTGCTACTATTTCTACGACACCGACACGCCCTGCAACAAGCGGGAGCCCGGATCGGGCTGTTCGGCTATCAATGGGTATAACCGCGATCTGGCCATTTTAGGCACCAGTGAACACTGCATCGCTACACATCCTTCGGATATGGCGGTGGCACTGGCCGCTCTCGAAGCAAACGTGCGTGTGACCGGTAAAGCTGGTGAACGTGTAATCCCGTTTTCTGAATTCCATCGGCTGCCCGGCGACACGCCGCACATAGATACAAACCTGAAGCCGGACGAGATTATCACTGCCATAGACTTGCCTGCCAAGGGCTTTGCAGACCACTATACCTACCTGAAACTGCGTGACCGCGCTTCCTATGCCTTTGCTCTTGTATCGGTTGCCGCTGCCCTTGATTTAGATGGCGACACTGTGAAAGAAGCGCGTGTTGCACTCGGAGGCGTAGCGCACAAACCCTGGCGCATACCTGAAGCCGAAGCCTTGTTGAAGGGCAAACCTGCTACAAGAGAGAACTTTCAGAAAGTAGCTGAAGCCTATGTACAGGGTGCGAAGGGATACGGGCATAATGATTTTAAAATAGAGTTGGCGAAGCGCGCTATTGTGCGTGCGCTACTGCAGGCTAAAGAAATGGAGGCGAAACTATGAAGACAAACGAAATAGGAAAACCAACGAACCGTGTAGACGGCCGCCACAAAGTAACAGGCGAGGCAAAATACGCAGGTGAGTTTAATGTGCCGAACCTGGCCTATGGCTTTGCTGTGAACAGCGCTATTGCCAAAGGAAAAATAAAAAAAATCGATACCAGCAAAGCGCTTCAGGTGGAGGGCGTGCTGGAGGTTTTTACCCACGAAAACCGCCCGGGCTATGTCTGGTTTGATAAAAACTACAAGGATATGGATGCGCCTCCCGGCTCACCCTTCCGCCCGCTTTACGACAACGAGGTGAAGTTTAGCATGCAGCCTATCGCGCTTGCTGTAGCCGAAACATTTGAGCTGGCAAGATATGCGGCATCGCTTGTAGAGGTAGAATATGAAACTTCGCCCCACGATACAGACTTCGAGGCAAACATAGAAAGAGCATACGTGCCGGAGGAATATAACTCTGGTGAGCCGCCTAAGCCATGGGGGCAGCCTGACGAAGCCTTGGCCAATGCACCAGTACAGATAGAAGAAGAGTATACCCATTCCAGTCAGCACCACAACCCCATGGAGATGCATGCTTCTACAGTGGTTTATGAAGCCGATGGTAAGCTGACGGTCTATGATAAGATCCAGGGGGTCATGAATACGCATCAGTACATCACCCACGCCTTCGGCATGCAGCCGGAAGAGGTACAGGTGATCTCTCCTTTTGTAGGTGGGGCATTCGGTTCCGGCCTGCGGCCGCAGTATCAGCTGTTCCTGGCAGTGCTGGCGGCACGGGAGCTAAAGCGTTCTGTTAGAGTCACCCTCACGCGCCAGCAGATGTTTTCCTTTGGCCATCGCCCTAAAACAATGCAGCGGTTTGCCTTAGGCGCATCAAAAGAAGGCAAGCTGGAAGCCCTGCAGCAGGATGTTTTTGCAGAGACTTCTAGGTTTGAAGATTATAGCGAGGACGTGGTCATCTGGGCAGGTGTGCTTTATAAATGTGAAAATGTAAAGCTAAGCCATAAACTGGTGGATCTTGATGTGTACACCCCCCTCGATATGCGCGCACCAGGCGGTACTACAGGTACTTTTGCTCTTGAATGTTCCATGGATGAACTCGCCCATAAACTTGGGATGGACCCCATAGAATTCCGGCTTAAGAATTATTCTGAGAAAGACCAGAACGAGGACAAGCCTTTCTCGAGTAAAGAGCTGCGGGAGTGTTACAGACAAGGTGCTGAAAAATTCGGCTGGAAGAAACGAAATCCAGCGCCACGTTCCATGCGCGAAGGGCATAACCTGATAGGGTGGGGAATGGCCCACGGTGCCTGGGAGGCGAACCAGGCCCAGGCAAGTGCCAAAGCCGTTTTGACTTCAGACGGTAAGCTAACCGTCAGCAGTGCCACCGCTGATATCGGAACAGGTACCTATACCGTCATGACGCAGATTGCCGCTGAAACACTTGGACTTCAGTTAGATGATGTGACGTTCAAACTCGGCGATTCCTCTCTGCCGGACGCACCCCTGGAAGGCGGTTCGAAGACAGTATCTACAGTCGGTACTGCCGTGAAATCTGCTTGTGATAAGGTACGGGAACGGCTCTTTGAGTTAGCGCAACAGGTAGAAGGTTCTCCCCTGGCGGAGGCAAGCTTAGAAGATGTGGTTTTTGAAGGTGGGCAGATAAGCCTGAGAAAGGAGCCTTCTAAAGGTGTTTCGATCACGGCGGCTATGAGTCACAACCAGGGTAAGGCTATTGAGGAAGAGGTGTCGAGCAAGCCTGCCGACGGCCAAAGCGACTATGCCCGTTATGCCCACTCCGCGACCTTTGTGGAAGTGAAAGTGGATGAAGATTTGGGTACCATCAGAGTAACCCGTGTGGTGAGCGCGATTGCAGGTGGCCGCATCATCAACCCGAAAACAGCCAAAAGCCAAATATTAGGAGGTGTGGTATGGGGTATCGGTGTAGCGATGGAAGAAGATACGGTGATGGACAACAACCTGGGGCGCTTCATGAACCACGACCTCGACAAGTACCATATTCCGGTTAATGCCGATGTGCATGAGGTGGAGGTGATTTTCGTGGAAGAAAAAGATGAAATAGTAAACCCGCTCGGGGCAAAAGGGCTGGGTGAGATAGGCATCGTGAGTGTAGCACCGGCTATTGCCAATGCTGTCTTTCACGCCACAGGAAAACGTGTACGGGAATTGCCGATAACGCTGGATAAGCTGCTGTAAATGAAAACTTAGATAAATTGCCGCTGTTATGTCTTCTTACCTGCAAGTTATTTGAGGAAAGACATAACAGCGGCATAAACAGGTAGAATAGCCTTATTTACGATGTACTGCTACATCGCTAAATGACCAATCTTAGCTGTTACTATTGCTCTTTGGCTACTCCCTTCTGTGCAGGCTGTGCGTCGGAAGCTGTGGTCGGTAAAGCCAGCAGTGGTATGGTCGCTTTAGCTGTCATTTACCCGGTAATGCTTTTGTTCAGCAGCCTGCTCAGAAATGTATGCTGCGATGGAAGCAGGGCTAATAAATCAGCCTGCAGCGCCTCTACATAATCATGAATTCCCTTTGGTATATCTTCTGTTTGCTTGAAATGAATGTCATGGTTTATCTCCTGCATGCAAGCGTCCAGTGCATCCAGGGAACCGGTAGCTTTATTCCGCTCGGCTTGTTCTGTGTCTTTCTTGTACAGATGGAGCACATGCAGGTGACTATTGAAGGTGGAGGCTATGGTTTTAAGCGGATCAAGTGTATGCAGGTCAGGTAATTGAGTCAGATCCATGGCCGCCACAACTGTGTTCAGTCCATTGAATTCTCTCTTAGCCGGCACAGCCATTACCGGCACCTTGCTTTGCGCTATGATGGCCATGGTGGTGCTTCCTAGCAATGCCTGGCTTATGGCCCCTGTGCCCCGCATGCCCATCACTAAAACATCTGCGCATACTGCCTGCTGGCTTTAATGATTTCCTCGGAAGTGAGTCCGAATACACAGACACAGGTAATACAAACGGAGCTTTTTTCAGCTCCATCTTCTGTTAGGCTGAATGTACAGGAACCACTCGATAGAGCGGTAGAAGTGCTGGCACCACTGCTATAATCCATAGAGAAGTCTTTACAAACGCTACGAACAGTTTTGCTGGTATGGTCCTGCAGTTTCTTTAACCTTTCCTCTTCCATCTCTACTTTCTTAACCTCTTCATCATAGGGAGACGGTGAAAAAACAGGATGGTGAAAAGCATGAAACAGCACAATGTCAGCTTTTGTGGTTCAAGCCATCTCTATGGCATAAAGCAAGGCATTATCTGCCTCTTTCGACAAATCAGTAGGAACTAATATTTTATGTATTCTCGCTGCTTCGCTGGTATGGTTCATGCCGTGTAGGGTTAAGTTATTTACAATGCAATTTAAGCTATCAGCCAAGCCATCAGAATGTTATTTGTCAGTTGGCCAGGTGATACTCCTCAGCTTTCTTACTATAGTATCTCCTTTAAGGTTAAGCAGTAGCAGGGGCAACTCAACCAGCCGTGCCTTTCTGTAAGTCGGAGAGAATTTTATAGGAATGAAGCCTTGCTGCGTGATCGTAGATGTGCGCAGCGACCATGATTTCATCTACTTGTGTTTCATCCAGAAACGCCTGCATCTCTTCTTTCACCGTTTTAGGGGAGCCGGTAAAAGAATAACGGAGCATCTGCAGCACATTGTATTTCTCTGACGCGTCCCATAGTCCGTCCATGCTGTCAACAGGTGGCTGCATTTGTTTGGCAGTTCCCCTGATAACGTTTAGAAAGGAGGCGTACAGTGTGGTGGCGAGGTGGTTTGCTTCCTCATCTGTGTCTGCGACCACTACATTTACACACGCCATGGCATAAAGCTCCTGCAGTACATCAGACGGCTGGAAGCTCTCCCGGTATACTTTTAAAGCAGCGTGCAGGCTTGCCGGGGCAAAATGGCTGGCAAAAGCATAAGGTAAACCAAGCATCCCGGCTAGTTGGGCGCCATAGGTACTGGAGCCCAGCAGCCAGACCGGCACCTCAAGACCCTCGCCCGGAACCGCCCGAACTCTTGCGGTAGGGTCAATAGCAAAGTAGTTTCTTATCTCCTGCACGTTGTTCGGGAAATCTTCCACAGAGCCGTGCAAGTCCCGCCGCAAAGCCATCGACGTCAGCTGATCAGTTCCGGGTGCCCGGCCTATGCCTAAATCGATGCGGCCAGGATACAGCGATTCTAAGGTGCCAAATTGCTCTGCAACCACGAGTGGTGCGTGGTTTGGCAGCATCACACCACCGGAGCCAACCCTGATCGTGGTAGTGTTGCCTGCTACATGGCCAATCAGAATAGACGTGGCGGAGCTGGCAATGCCAGCCATGTTGTGGTGTTCTGCCATCCAATACCGTTTAAATCCCCAGCGCTCTGCATGTTGCGCCAGGTCAACGGTGGTTTTAAAGGAGTCGGCAGCTGTTTTCCCGGATAGGATAGGCACCAAATCCAGTATGGAGAGCGGGATATCTGTCAGTTTTTTCTTGTTTGCTTTATTTTCCATTCTTTTTCTTCTGTTTCTTACGTCTAACGAATCAGGAGGGGAAGGTGGATACAAAAAATCAAATAAGCCCGCGTGCCTTCAGCTCTAGGTATTTGTTGATGGTGTTGATGGTCAGTTGCTCCGGTGGTGTGAGGATGGCGTGGATGCCGTGTTGCTGCAGTTCTTTTACAATCTGGCGCTTGTCGTAGTCGAACTTCTGGGCGATGGCTTTGGTGTATATTTCCTCGGTGCTCTTAGCGCGCTGGTGCAGCAAAGCATGCAGCTCAGTATTTTCGAAGAAGATGACGACCAGCAGGTGGTGCCTGGCAAGGGCCCGGAGGTAGGGTAGTTGGCGCTGCGCCCCGTTCAGTGTTTCAAAGTTTGTAAACAGCAGGAGCAGGCTGCGCTGTTTTATACTATGGCGTACCGTAGTATAAAGGCGCTCATAATCTGTTTCCTGATACATGGTCTTCTGGTTGTACAGCAGCTCCATGATGCGGCGTATCTGGTCTGATTTGCGCTGTGCCGGCAGCATATTACTGATCTTGTCGGAGAACGTGATCAGGCCCGCCTTATCCTGCTTTTTAAGGGCAATGTTGGAGATAACCAGCGAAGCGTTGATGGCATAGTCTAGCAAACTAAGACCTTCAAAAGGCATCTGCATCACCCGGCCTTTGTCGATGAGGCAGTATACCTGCTGTGACTTTTCATCCTGGTAACTGTTCACCATCAGTTCTGCTTTCCGGGCCGAGGCTTTCCAGTTGACGGTGCGTTGGTCATCGCCCGCTACATAAGGCCGTATCTGCTCAAACTCGGAGCTGTGCCCGATACGGCGCACCCGTTTTACACCTATCTCCTGCAACCTGTTCGAAACAGCCATCAGTTCATACTGCTGCATCTGGATAAAGGACGGGTAAACCGGCACTTCCTGGTCCTGGGCAAAGCGGTAGCGGCGCTTGATAAGCTGCAGCGTTCCCATCGCAAATACATTGATGGCTCCGAAGCTATAGCTGCCGCGCTTGGTTGGCCGCAAAGTATATTGAATGATGTGGGTGCGTCCTTTGGGAATGTGCGCCCGGAACAGGCTGTCGCGCTTCTGGAACTGGAACGGCAACTCATCAATAACTTCGGTGTGCACCGCAAAGGAATACTTGTTCTCGATGTACAGGTATATATCATTGTCGCTGCCGTTGGAGAGCTTTTGTTGCATGCTGCGGCTGGCAAACATACCCTGCCCATTACGGTAGAGCAGGAGCAGATCGAGCAGGGTGAGCAGCAGCAGCACCCCAAAGGCTATTTTGGCGACAACCAGCAGTACCGGCAGGAAAAAAGCGAGTACAAAGAGGCACACCAGTCCTGTTAGGCACAGGTACAAACGGTTCGTAAAGTATAAGCTGCGGATAAACTGCACTAGCGGGGTACCTCTATTTTCTGAATTATCTGCTTTATCACTTCATCAGGCGTAAGGCCTTCCATCTCGCGCTCCGGCGTCAGGAGAATGCGGTGGCGCAACACCACCGGCGCCAGTTCCTGTACATCCTCGGGTGTTACGAAACCGCGGCCACGCAAGGCAGCCAATGCCTTGGAACTGTTCATTAAGGCGATGGAGGCACGCGGCGAAGCACCCAGGTACAAGGCTTTGCTCACTCTGGTTTCGCCTACCACCTGGGCAATATATTCAATCAGCTTTTTATCAAGGTGCACGGCCTGCACCGCCTGGCGCAGTTCCAGCAATTGGTCTGCTGATACGACCGGTTGCACCCGCTCCAGGTCACGTTTCAAATGAGCGCCTTTGTGCTGAAGCTCCAGTATGGCTATTTCCTCTGCCAGGGTAGGGTAGTCAACGAGCACTTTAAACATGAAGCGGTCGAGCTGCGCCTCCGGCAGGCGGTAGGTGCCTTCCTGCTCTATGGGGTTCTGGGTGGCCAGCACGATGAAGGGCGCAGCCAATCGATATACCTGTCCGTCGTGGGTGATATGCTGTTCCTCCATCACCTCAAAAAGCGAAGACTGCGTTTTGGCAGGTGCCCGGTTTATCTCGTCTATCAGTACAATGTTGGCGAAAATAGGGCCTTTTTTATAGTCGAAGGTGGCGGTGCCGGGATGGAACACAGAGGTGCCGAGCACATCAGAGGGCATCAGGTCTGGCGTGAACTGGATGCGGCTGAAATCAGCCTGCACGGTGCGGGCAAGCAATTTGGCGGTGAGTGTTTTGGCAATGCCCGGCACTCCCTCAATCAGCACATGGCCCTCAGCAAGCATGGCTACCAATAGCAGCTCCACCAGTTGTTCCTGGCCTACAACTATCTGCCGGAGTTCCTGCTTTATCCGTTGTGCTGTTTCCCGTAAGGCGCTGTAGTCTGTTTTGTTTTCCTGTGTGGTGGTTAGTACTTCTTCTTGCATAACTATACGTTGGCCAAAGGCCTTGTTGAGGTTTGTCTGTAAAAATCTTCGAGGTTATTGTTCAGCAGCATCAGCGTCTGTTCTCCGATACCGTCGCTTTGCCGGATACTATGGATCAGGTTAAAAATATTTGTCACGACCTCCGCATCTGCCCCGGACCTGGCGATGACGCGCTCGCGCAGTTCTTCATCTGGTATGCTGGTGGACATATGATAGTGCAGGCGCAGATACTCCAGAAAGTAAGTAATATTTTTTTCGGCGATATTTTTGGGGTTGCCCTGGTTGAAGTATAAACTGCCAATCACTTTCACAAAGTCGAGGGTGGTGTTGCGCGGCGGGTCCAGTACCGGAATAATGCGCTGGGTGCGCTTGCTCTTGAACAGCAGGAAAAGCACCATGGTGAACAGGGCAATATAATACGCCCACGCCAGCGGCTCGTGGCGCATCAGCACCCGGAAAATGGACTGCTCATCCAGCCGCCCCTGCTTCTGATACTCGTCCCAGTACACGGGCTGCACGGGGAGGTGGGAGAGGGCTGTGGCGGCATAGGCGCTTTGGTTCAGGGTGAGCAGCTGGTAATTGGTGAAAGCGAGTGGTACTGTGCTGATATAGAAGTGGCCCTCGCCAAAGGGCACTTTCATAAACACAAGCTTACCCGCCTTGTTTCGGCCCAAGGCCTCGTGCCCTTCCTGCTGTGTTACTTCCAGGTAAAACTGGTTGTTGTTAGCCGGGTAAGTATAAACTTTCTGCTGCGGCTGGGTGGTGAACAGCAAACCGGTGGAATCCGGGTCTGTATTATCCAGCATGTCCGTCTCAAAATGGAGCGTGTCCGACAGGTCAAAAGAGAAGTTTTCCGACGCAATAAAGACATCATTGCCTCGCTGCACAAAATCAAGCAGGAGGTTTGTGTCGAGGCTGTCCACTGCAAAGAACTTGTTCACAAAAATGTAATTCCCCCCAAGCGTGCTATCCTGCAGATGGTTATAAATAGGCTCCCGCACCGACTGCACCGGCTCGCCCTCAAACATTTCAGGCAGCAACTCATACAATGCATAGGTGCCGTACGGTATCTTGTCTTTTCGGGAGAAGGTCTGCGACCAGTCCACGGGCTTTGGTCTAAAATAATCCAGCATCACCAGCGCCCCGAAAAGCACCACAATCAACGCGATATAGCGACGGTAGCCTTTCATGCCTGCTGCTTTAGAAGGGTGTCAAACTGAGTAAACTCTGCCCTCGCGGAGTTGAAAAGCTCGTCGCCGAGGGCGGCACCGCCGTACCATACGTACTCAAACATACCTGTGAGCTGCTCAAACTCATGGCGTATGTCAGGCTGTTGTATCTCTGCAATGTAGCTGCGGTTTGTCTTGCTTGGGCTCCAGTGAATCAGGCCGCGGTCGGTGAGTGTTTTCAGGCTCTGGAGGTAGTGCAAGCGGATGGCTTTCCGGAAGTCGCGCTGTGTTACAGCTTCATCCGTCAGGGCCTTCAGGTCGAGCTCATGTATGTTTTCTTCAAACACATTATAAGGGGTTTCATTGTTCGCGCTCTTTTTGCCGAACAGACTACCCACATCCACATGCTGCATCTTTACCACTATGTACACAATGGCAGTTGCTATAACAACATAAATGAGGAACTCCCAGAAACCCCTTGCCTGGCCCTGGTATAATACCTCGCGTAGCCACGTTTTTGTCCTGCGACTAAGGCGCTCCCAGAAGGTATTGGCCGGGCGCACCTCTTCGTAATACTGGAAATCTTCACTGGCACGCATGTTCTCCAACTTCTCCTGGTCGGGCAGGCGCACTTGTACAGGTGCAGTGGCAGCAGGCACGCTGTCGGGTGCCTGGGCGTACGCTATTGTGCCAAAGCCGCATAGCAGGCAAAAAGAGAACAGGAATATAAAAAGGTGCTTAAAACTCACCCTCATTTGCGGTTAGGTTTGTTTCGGAGCGGCCAATTAGGTCGACCTGCTCCATCAGTCCAATGCCGTCTTTTTGCTCCACCAGATTGTAGTACTGGAAACCTATTGCGACGGCGTAGATACAGTAAAGGAAAATGCTCAGCACCGAAGCAGACGCATTTACCACGACAAGCAGAATGTCACTGTCCATGCCCGGAACTTCAAACGCGCGCAACATGGTAACAGCACCTAGGGGCAAAGCTGCCAGAACACCGATTAAGCCCTGAATAATGCCCACTATTAGCAAAAAGCCAAAGGTTGCCCACCAGTTGCCTTTTATAAGATAGAAGCAGCGTTCCACTGTTTCTATAAAACCAAGTTCCTCGCGCACCATCACAATAATGAAGAGCGACAGCACAATACCAAGGTAAATCCCAAGGCCAAAGAAGAAAATGCTTAAGAAGGTGACAACGGAGATGGCGATGCCACTGTAAATGACCGGCACAAGGTTAGCTTTAATGTGCTCCCACACAGCTGCCGGTTGCACCTCGCCCTCCTCATCCTGGTACACCACCATGAAACTGTACACTGTAAGGGAGAGGATAAAAATGCTCAGTAAGGTGAATATCATGCTCAGGATATAATTGAGCGATGTGACCTGGTTCATAAAAACGTTATCGCCAAAGGTGCTATAAGTGGCTTCACCTGTCATGCGCTGGAACGTGCGCGCCTGAAACAGCCCGGAGAAAATGCCTGCTGCCAGCGCTACAGGTGTCACGTAAAGCAGCAAAGCCCTTAGCAGCGGCCTGAAGTTTGTTTTGATAAAATAAAAAGTGGCGTTCAGCTTATCTCCGAAGTCCCTTTCTTCTCTTAAGTTAATTTTCTGTTTTGTCTGTAACATCTGGTTTGTGCAGTGAACGTGGATAGATAATAAAGTAGTAAAGAATGAAGGCTGCAGACGAAAGAATGATGAACAGGCTCAGGGCCATCGGCATTTCGGTGTGCCGCGTGACGAAGCCCTCGAGAAAACCCGCCGTTATAAAAACCGGCACCAGCCCCACCACAATCTTCAGGCCCTGCCGGGCACCCTTTTTAAAAGAGTAGGAGCGGGAGTAGGTTTTCGGAAAGAGCAGGCTGTTGCCCATCACAAAGCCAGCGCAACCAGCAATCACGATGGCCGAGATTTCAAGGGTGCCGTGTATCCAGATGGTCAGCACGGAGGTGAGCAGCAGCCCCTGCTTGTAGAAAAAGTATTGAAAGGCGCCCAGCATGACCCCGTTCTGGAAAAGCACCCAGAAAGTGCCAACCGAGAAGAACACCCCCATCACAAAAGCCAGAAAGGCCACTTTGATGTTGTTGAAGGTGATAAACAGGAACATCTCTGCCTCGCCATGCCCTTTGTATACCGCCATCGGGTCTCCCTTGCGGATATTCTCCAGCGTCATGTTTACATAAGAATCGCCGAGGATGAGGCGCACAAAGGTATCGTCGAGGGCGGCGGAGAGGGCGCCGATGCCGCAGGCTACTGCAAATATGAGAAAGGCATAAAGTAGCTGCCGGTGGTGCTGGCGGAACAAATACGGCAACTCATACTTCCAGAAAGCGAAGAACCGGTTCTGCTTTTCTTTTTTGTTTTTGTAGATGGCCTGATGAGAGCGCCCGGCCAGGGTATTGAGGTAAGCCGTGGTGTCTGACTCCGGGTAAAAGGTGCGGGCATACGCCAGGTCGTCTGTCAGCTCAATAAACCGGTCAGCCAGATCGTCCGGGCTGGAGGCTTTCTGAGTTTCGAAGGACTTCCACTTAAGTTTGTTTTTTCGGATGAAGGCAGCCTCACGCACGGTAAATCAATTTTGATCTCTACCAAATATATGTATCTTGTGATGTATAAAAAAACGGAAGCAAACTTATTTTAAGATGAATACCATTAAAATCAGGACGACGCAGAATGTGGAGGTGGAGTATGCTGTTGCAAGCGTTGGTGACCGCATACTAGCCCACTTAATAGATTTTGCGGTTTACTTTTTATGGATGGTTATTACCGTCCTGATTTTACAGGGGCTGGGCCTGAACAATAATATAGTAAGTGCTGTCGTCGTAGGACTCCCTGTCCTGTTTTACCACCTGGTTTGCGAGATATTCATGAATGGCCAGAGCATCGGCAAAATGGCCCGCGACATCCGGGTAATCAAACTATCTGGCGAGGCACCCTCCATCGGTGATTACCTGTTGCGTTGGGTGTTCCGTTTAATAGATACCGCAGGCTCGAGCGGAGTGGTAGCCATCGTGACAATAGCAGTGAGCAACAAAGGGCAGCGCCTCGGCGACATGGCCGCAGGCACCTCCGTTATCCGGAAGCAGGCCGTGCGGAGAAAAGACCATATATCAGTAAGCACCGAAGAAGGGTACCAGATACGCTTTCCGGAGGTAAACCTGCTCACAGATAAAGACGTGGCCCTGATCCGCAAGCTGCTCTACAAGGCGCGGCAGCATAACAACTATGAGTTGCTGGAGAAAATCACCCAGCGCGTAAAAGAAGTAACGGGTATCCAGACGGAAATGGCGGAGTGGGATTTCCTGCAAACGGTGGTGAAAGATTACCATCACTACACCCATGGCGATGTGCAGGTGTAGCAGCAGGCTTGCTTTTGTTTTTCTTCATGTCAATTAATAGTGCCTTTTCTTGAATTATGTATGTAACCCGCGTAGTAAGAGTGCCTGTATACCTTTACTATGCCTCCAGCCAATTCTTTTACGGTTCAGCCTCTCACCGGCTCTAAGAAGCGTTTTCAGCAGATAGATGTTACCAAAGGCCTTGCTATCGTTTCGGTCATCCTGCTACATGCCTTTGAGAGAGACATTTTAAACGAAACGTACGCCATTTACCACATCTGGCAGGCAGTGCCGGTGTTTATGGTTTTGATGGGAGTTAACTTAGGCATGGATTTTACAGGCAGTAAGCCGGAACTCTCCTCCCTGTACACGAGAAAGTATTTTCGCAAGAAGGCAGAGCGCATCCTGTTTCCCCTGCTGTGGGTGTACGTGCTCTCTATACTGGCGGGCCTTGCCTGGCTTTTGCTCTACAACCAGCATAAGTTGGAGTTTAATGCCTACAATTTTATCGGGCTGTTACCCGTCACCGGGCCAGGTAACTACTTTGTGACGCTGATACTTCAGACCATCTTCTTCTTTCCTATAATAGATTATTTGTTTCAGCGGCAGCCTTCGTCTACTATTGTTTTGCTGATTGCTTTGGAAATCCTGTTTCTCGTTTGGAGTAGCCATGTTCGTTTATTCCAGGCAGAAGACTATTTGTACAGTGCGGCGCTGCCCCGTTATTTCTCTGCCATTGCTTTTGGCCTGGTGCTCTCCAAAAGTATGTTGCAGCCTCTCAGGGCAAATGTCATTCTTCTTTTCCTGACTATAGCGGCGGCGGGTTGTTTGTACCTCTACCGGATGGTGTATGCCGATTTAAATGTAAACTATATGACAGCGGAGTGGCAGACACAGAGCGTTTTGACCTTTGCCTATGCTGCGGCTATCGTATGGGGGCTTTTTAAAGCTTTACCGGTGTTTTCTGACAATAAATTTCTTCACCTGTTTGCTGCTCTGGGCAAAGCATCCTACCACATTTTCCTCATCCAGATAGTGTACTTTGGTCTGTTTCCCAAGCAAAGTAGTGTGCTGATGGGGCTCTTTAGTTGTTTGCTGGCAGGTTACCTCTTCTACAAAGCAGATACAAAATATAGATTGAGCAAAAGAATACTGTCACGGGCATAGATAAAAGGATACGGATATCTGGGTAAAAGTTAAATTCCAAAAAATGCTGCTTCTAAAGCAGCTCCTTTAAAACTTACACGTGGCCGGGGCGTAGTTAATTACGTTTGTTATTTCCAGGCGCTCACTTAAAAAGAGGGCAAACCGTTGTTTTCAATGTTGAAGTTTTTGAGTGTTGCTTTGTGCGGATTTTACCGGTATCTTTTAATCAGCCTTTTAATTTTATTTTGCCTTATTCCGGAAGTACACGCACAGGATTCTAAACAAGATAGCAATATGCCCTGGTCGTTTGGAGTAAATGGCTACTATGGTACCCTATTCCGCTACAGAAGCGGACTTCCGGCGCTTAACTTCACACACCCCCTCGGAGTAGAGGTATTTGCCAACCGGCATACTGTAGGGAAGCGTGAGTGGGAAAGACATTTTAATTACCCACAGATCGGCTATGCCCTGGCTTATTATAATTATGGTGTTCCTGATGAACTGGGAGAGGCTGTAACACTTACCACCTACCTGGATAATGCTATCATAGAAGGCCGGAAAGGCAGCTTGCGGTTTAATGTGGGCACAGGATTGGTTTATTCAACACGCCATTATGTACCTATTACGAACGAGCAGAATAAAGCCATCGGCAGCGCACTTGCTTTCTCTCTCCGTGGTACGCTCCGGTACGAGTTTCCGCTGAGCAGACATACATTTATGAACCTGAACCTGGCTTTCCGTCATTTTTCCAACGGTGGCCTGGACAAGCCGAACAATGGCATGAACTTTCCGCTATTGGGGGTGGGGGTTAGGTATCAGCAGGGGGAGGTCCGGTATATAGAGCAAAACGATACTGTAGCAGCAACTATTGACAAAAGCATTAGGCTTAACCTCAGGGTTGCCGCCGGTGTAAAGGAGGTGTTGCTAATAGACGAGAAGCATCCTGTCTATACTCTTTCAGCTTATGCTAGTAAACGCATCACTAGAACCAGTAGCCTTTTGTTTGGAGTCGATGCTTTTCATGATACAGCATTACGGAATGAGTTTATCAACATGTCCCTGCAGCCACCTGATGAAGAACTGGAACCAAGAATGGCTGGAATTACTGTTGGCCATGAGTTGCACCTGAACCGGTTCTCCTTTATGTTTCAGTTCGGGCGCTATGTCTATCAGCCTTACAGGTTGTTTCCAAACAATTATCAGCGCTACGGTCTGCAGTATTCTTTCACCAGGAATCTTTCTACCAGTGCCATGCTCATGGTGCACACCCGCACAGCCAACGTACTGGAATGGGGAATAGGGCTGCATTTATAATAGAGGGCAAGGATATGTATGAAGCTATTGGATTGCCGTGTTTACAAACGCTAACATACTTATTCCGGCTGTTACGCTTGGGATGGGAGTAACAGCCGGTGGTGTCCGTTCTTAGCGAGTGGTGGATAAATGATAAAGGTTCCTGCCACACTGCATCTTGCTATTGCTTTTCCCGAAAGCTGAGACAGGAGAGTTATGTGCGGTATAGTTAAAAGCTGTTGCTTATTTTAATTTAGTTTTTAATAATTTGATTTTATCGTGAATATAGGTGATGTTTAATATGTAATGTGTTTAATTCGAGAGAAATAAAAGGAAGAGTCATAATAAGAAAAAAGCGGTATCAGGTTTTATTAACTTTCCCTTGCATCACTTTTTGACAAGGTTGAATAGACGCTGACTTCTTTTTTGCGTTAAAGGCAGATTAATACATTAACTTACAATCAACCGGTTGTTAGAGAAAGTCTGATAGGCGCCCGGCTACCAAACTATGAATGCTTTTTTGCTTTGATTACTACGACCTGAAAGTGATCGAAGTACCAAATAGCAATAAAAAAATTTAGGATAAGATCTGAAGTGAAATCTTAATCGTGATCCAGAATGCCGACATCTTTTAATACGACTTTTCCTGAAGTCAGTAAGAGCCCTGTATTACCCTCAGCGGGCGGGCGAGTAAATAAAGAGTGGATTACCGTTGTTTGGATTTTGATGGGAGCCGGAGTTTTTTTTCGGCTCTTCCATTTTTTAGATAACAGGTCTTTATATGTAGATGAGATCTTTCTGGCTACCAGCCTGGTGAAGATGAATTTCTGGGAACTGACAGCTCCCATGCTGGAATACGAGCAGAAGGCACCGCTCGGCTTTCTGTGGATGGAGCGGCTGATGGTGCTGCTCTTCGGGACTGGAGAGATGGCACTCAGGCTCTTCCCTCTGATATGTGGTGTTGCATCCCTGTTTCTGTTTCTGCCTGTAGCGCGCTACTTCTTAAAGCCCGTAGGCGTGGTGGTTGCGATAGGTGTGTTGGCGGCAGCACCACCATTGGTTTATCACGCTGTGGAAGTTAAGCAATACAGCACAGAGATGTTTGCTACGGTAGTCGCTTTGTATCTCTATATCCGATTTCATAAAAAGATGGCCCTTCCCTCACTTCTCCTGTGGGGGCTTAGCGGGGCAGTAATTCTCTGGTTTTCCTTCTCGTCTATCTTTATACTGGCAGGTATGGCTTTCGGTGTCTGCCTGCACTACCTGTTAAAGAAGGAATGGCGGCACCTGTTCCGGTCCATCAATCCTTTCTCTATGTGGCTCGTCAGCTTTGCCGCCACCTACTTTCTGTTTACTCACAAGCACGGAGACTCAGAGTGGCTGCTGCACTGGTTTAGGACTCGCGATAGTTTTATGCCTTTGCCGCCAACTTCCCTCTCGGAATTGAGTTGGTTTTTTAAGAAAATTTTTTCTGTCCTCCATTACCCGCTGGGCTTGTCATGGTTAGACCTTTCACCATCTGCTAACCCCATAGTTCGGATTATCGCCAGAATGTCTTTATTGCCTTTGGCAGTATTGGCTGTAGGGTTTGCGGTTTTCTACAGGAAAGACAGGAAGCATTTCATGGTGCTGGTTTTCCCTGTCCTGCTGGTGCTAATTGCCTCTGGATTGGAACTGTACCCGTTCATGGATCGGCTCGTCGTTTTTCTGGCTCCTGTGCTGATTCTTATTCTGGCGCTGGGCTGTGAGAAACTGTCAGTCTTTTTCTTCAAAACAGCTAGAGGGCGCTTCATTCTGCCTGCACTACTACTTCTGGGGCCCCTGGCGAATTCATCCCATCAAATAATAAACCGGGATGTTTTCGGGGATTATAAGAAGTCATACCAGAGGGAAACACTCTCTTATATTGACGACAGATTCCAGGAGGGAGACGCCGTTTACATCTATTGGAATGACCTGGTTGGCTACCGTTACTATAAAGCGATGCGGGGTTTCAGATTTGAAGCTGTGGAAGGCAAAGATTACCGCTATGTGGCAAAAGATGAAGCTGACTACTACAGAAGATTAAGTGCTGATTTCGAAAAGCTTAGCGGGAATAAGCGTGTGTGGCTGGTCTACAGCAACTGGGCCTGGTTCAACATCGGGGATTTTGATGGGCAACCTGCCTGGTACTATGCCCCGGAAAGTAGTAGAGCTACCCTGCATAAAACCTTTTCTACTATAGGGGAAGAAATAGATACCTATAAAACGACAGAGGTAAATGTGCATTTGTTTGATTTACAAGAAAGGTAATTTTATCTTATGCCACACTATACTATTGAATAGGATAAAAAGCGTAAAATCTTTACTCACCCTCAACGCATAAGCAGCAGATTTAAATGAACCAGCCATTTCCGATACAGCAGGTACGTGCGGCGTTTCCCGCATTAAGAGAAGACGAAAACAGAAAACCTCTTATTTTCTTTGACGGCCCTGGCGGAACACAAATGGCTGGAAGCGCTGCAGAAGCTATGATGGCTTATATTTCAGACGGAATGGCCAACCTACACGGCACCTTCCCGACAAGCATACGAACAGACGACATGATTGCAGAGGCAAGAAGTGCCGTTGCGGATCTCTTAAACTGCGAGCCATCAGAAGTAGCCTTCGGTCAGAACATGACGACTCTCGCTTTTTCCATTGCCAGAAGCCTGGCTTCTCTTATAGAAGAAGGGGACGAAATTGTAGTGACGGAACTGGACCACCGCGCCAACGTGGATCCCTGGGTGACGCTTGCCAAAGACAAGGGCGCTGTGGTAAAGTTCATACAGCTGAATCCGGAGACATTCACCCTGGACCTGGACACACTGGACGAGGTGATTACCGACAGAACAAAGCTAATAGCGGTTGGTATGTCGTCGAATGTGACGGGTACAGTAACGGATATAGAAAGAATCAAGCTCAGAGCAAAGGCCGTAGGTGCCATTTTTATAGTAGACGCTGTACATGCTGTGCCACACCTGCCTATTGATTTCAAAAAGTTAGGCGTTGATATTTTGCTGTGCTCGGCTTATAAGTTCTTCGGTCCTCATATCGGTATGTCTGTTATTTCGGCTTCGCTTTTCGACAAGCTACCAGTTTACAAACTGAAGCCGGCTCCGCAGGAAATCCCTTACAAACTCGAAACCGGAACGCAGAACCATGAGGCTATTGCAGGCTTAATTGGAGCGATAGCGTTTATTCAAAGCCTTGGTGAGGGCGGCACACGCAGGGAGAAGTTGCTTTCGGGCATGCAGCGGATTGCTGCCTATGAAGATGAACTGACCGAAAAGATAGAAAGCTTCCTGGGAAATATTCCGCAGGTTCAACTTTACCGCGCACCAAAAGGCGTCCGGAAAACACCAACTTTTGCCTTTACCATCGTAGGTGTGAACTCCAGGGAAGCAACGGCCTGGTTCGCCGAAAACTATCATATGTGTATTGCCGACGGAGATTTTTACGCTTCCACAATGGCGGAGAAACTGGGAGTATATGACAGGGGCGGCTGGATTCGAATCGGGTTGGCTCCTTATAACACAGCAGAGGAAATAGAGCTTTTTAAAGAAGGACTACAGTGGTTTCTTACTGAACATAAGAAGTAGTCTTACCCAAATAATAATCTCCCATAGTCCGTCCTCTGTATGCCTTGCCTTTAATATGGGGAGATTATTATTTGGCATTTATCTTATGTCAAATCTACTTTCAAACTCCTGTATCAGCACATCAAAGTCTTCTTTTAGTTCCTCGTAATCCGGCTCGAACGCAGGAACTTTACTTTCATCAAAGGTGTCCTCATGGCCCCAGCGAGGCCAGAAAGTATTATCATAAAAGAAATCCCAAAGGTCTCTTACTGAATTATCATAAGTTAAATCTATAAGTTCCTCATTCCCTAGTTGGTGGCCCAGGTCTCCGAAAAGGTTGATGAAGTTAACTGCTTCTTCAATAAAATCCTGGCTCATATCTTTGGCTAAGATAGATGCTTCTATAAGTTTTATATCATAGACTATAGAAGGAGCAGGATCCGACAGAAATGCCCTGATCAACCACTCTTTTGTTTTCTCGTTATCAGGGAACGGTATCTCCAGGTCCTTCAGAGCATTCAGCAGCCTCATAGGCGTAGTTGCTGTTACTATCTTATTGTCTTTAGAAAGTATAAACTTATCAGTCCGGTCTCTTTCATCGGTTGAGTCGGATAGCCAGATGTGGTACAAGGGAGAGTCGAAATGGGCCGAGACATAAGCGTGTATCCAAGTTTCATACTGCTGGCATAAGTCTTCAAATTCCCCTCCAGATCCTGTTGATCCCATATGTTTTTCTAGTTCGTGATAAACATACTATACGAGATGAAGCGCAGGGTATTTATCACCCTAAAAATAATTTTATTTGTAATTCAATAAAGCCGGAGGCACACTTCACTCAACGAAGCGTCAATGTTGTAAACGTGTTCAGCAACGTTGTGATGAGGTTGATGAGTGCTGTGGGGTAAACACCGATGCCTATCAGCAGCAGTGCAAGCACAGTTAAAGTACCCATACTGGCCACATAGATGGAGGGGCGAAGTTGTCTGCGTGGTTCCATCGCTGCCTCAGGCTGCTGAAACATCACGGCAATGATCTTGATGTAGTAGTACAAGCCAATTACACTGTTGAGCACGAGGATAGCCACTGGTAGCCAGAGTTGGGTATTTACGCCTGTTGCAATGATATAGAACTTGCCTACAAAGCCAGCGGTAAGCGGGATGCCTGCCAGCGAGAGCAGCATCGCCGTGAAAATTGCCGCCGTCCACGGGCGACGCCAGAGCAGGCCTTTGAAATCTTCCATACGCTCAGCATCACGGTCCTTGTCAGAGAGCATAGCGATAACACCAAATGCACCGACTGTTGTTATAAAGTAAGCCACGAGGTAAAAGGTAATCGCCTCAACGCCCATCTGGTTGCCTGCCAGAAAAGCCACAAGCAAATAGCCCAGGTGGGAAATGGAGGAATAGGCGAGGATACGTTTTACGTTTTGCTGCATCAGGGCCAGCAGGTTGCCCGCAAACATAGAGGCGATGGCAATAATAGTGAAAATCAGTACCAGGGTAGGGTAGCGGAAACCGTCTACTTCCATAAAAAAACGAATCAGCAGGCCCAGCACGCCACCCTTGGAAACAGTGGCGATAAAAGCCGTGACAGGCGCAGGTGCCCCTTCATATACATCGGGGGTCCACATATGGAACGGCACCACGCTCAGCTTAAAACCGATGCCGATGATCATCATGCCAAAGCCAGTGATGAGCAGCAGCGGAAGCCTATCGAAAGCAGCGATGGCGGTGGCTATTCCCGTAAAGGTCATGGTGCCGGTGGCGGCATACACCAATGCCATTCCGAACAGCAGAAAAGCAGAAGAGAAGGCAGCCAGGATGAGGTATTTAATGCCTGCCTCATCGGAACGCTCACGGGTACGGAGGTACGCAATCAGGGAATATAGTGCCACGCTCAGTATCTCGAGGCCCAGGAAAAAAGAAGCGAAGTGTTTACTGATAACCATGACACAGGCCCCCAGCGTGGACAGTATCAGCAGGATATAATATTCTTCCTTCCGCTCTTCGCGCTGCTCAAAATATGCATAGGAAAGCATGCTGATAAGCAGCGCCGTGACCAGCATCAGCCCGATATAAAACGCCGAAAAACCGTCCATCACAAATAACGGCTCAATGGTATAAGGCGCTGCCACATGTTGCTCAAAAAGGGAGGCAAAGGCTGCTACAAAAGAAACCGCCGTAATCACGTAGATAATTTTGTGGTTGCGCCACGCTGAAATCACCAGCATACTGACCAACGCGCCTACTGTTAAAATGAGCAGTGGCATCAGGTGAATAAAGTCATTTACGCTCATGGGCTTTGGGTTTATTTTTCATTTACACTTTCGAACGTTCCCCTTTAAAGGGGGTAGGAGGATGGTTATACCTGCAGAACATCAAGAGAGACCTGTTGCATCTGCTTTTGAAAAGTAGCAGAGCCTTTCTAAGCCTCAGCCTGCTTGTCATCCCCCTTACCCCCTTCAAAGGGGACTTATGTATTACTTCTTGAGATCTTTCACAGCTGCCTCAAAGTATACACTGTCAATTTCTGCTATACTCAAAGGCGCCTCTACTGCCGCTACTTTAGGCTCCACTTTAGACCCGGAATAAGCCTGTAGTTGCTCCTGCACGGATGGCTGTGCTAAGTCAAGCACAGGCTGTGGGTAAAGCCCCAGCCAGAGAAGACCCACTATCATGGGCGCAGCTATCAGCATCTCACGGGAAGTAAGGTCAGGCAGTGCAGGCTGTTCCACTAAGGATGGCTCATAGAAAACTTTTTGCATGATGCGGAGCGAGTAAGCAGTGGCCATCACCAGACCAATGGTGGCGAAAACGGTGAGCCAGTTGTTTGCCTGCCAGGAACCTACAAGGGTGAGAAATTCTGCAATAAAGTTACCTAGTCCCGGTAAGCCCAGGGAAGCCATTACAAAGATCAGCGCTACCACGCCCATCTTCGGGGCTCTGGACCAGAAGCCGCCCATCAGCCGGATGTCGCGGGTATGCAGGCGCTCGTACAGGAAGCCAGCTAAAATGAACAGTGCCCCGGTGCTGAGGCCGTGCGTAATCATCTGCATCACCACCCCCTGCAGCGCCCATTCATTAAAGGCAAACACACCGAGTATCACAAAGCCCATGTGGCTGACACTGGTATAGGCCACCAACCGTTTCAGATCAGTTTGCGAGAAGGCCAGTATGGCGCCGTATATGATGCCGATGACACCCAGCAGCATGGCCCAGGGAGCGAATTCCACGGTGGCTGTGGGGAACAGCGGCAGCACGAAGCGCAGCAAACCATAAGCGCCTGTTTTCAGCAGCAGCCCGGCCAGAATAACACTGCCTGCCGTGGGTGCTTCGGAGTGGGCATCGGGTAGCCAGGAATGGAACGGCACCACGGGCAGTTTCACAAGGAAGGCCGCCAGAAAGCCAAACATCAGCAGGCGTGCTGCTTCAGGGGCAAGCGACGTGTTCAGCAGTGCAAAATAGTTAAAGGTGTAGGTGCCCGTCTGGCTGCCATGGATAAAGTATAAACCCAGTATGGCCAGCAGCATGAGGAGTCCGCTGGCCTGGGTGAAGATGAAGAACTTGTAGGCGGCATAATTGCGGTTCTCATGGCCCCAGATGCCTATCAGGAAGTACATCGGTATCAGCATCACCTCCCAGAAAAAGTAGAACAGGAAAAGATCCATGGTGAGGAAAACACCGGTGATACCTGCCAGCACCCACAGCAGGTTAAAATGAAAGAAGCCGACTTTGTTTTTTATCTCTCTCCATGAAATCAGGATGGCCACCAGCCCTAGAAAAAAAGTAAGAAGTAGCATGAGCAGGCTTAGCCCGTCCAGTGCCAGGCTAAAGGAAACACCCCATTGCGGAATCCAGGGCAGTTCGTACTGCAGGAGCCAGGGCGAAGCACCCAAGGTGGCGGCAGGCATAGCCAGCCACAGGTAAACGGTTATGCCGAGCGTTGCCAGCACAGAGCCCAGTGCTATCCAGCGGGGAGAGGCACGGTGCCACTTTTGGGCTAGCCATGCCAGCAGCCCGCCAGCCATTAGTATCACGATAAGCCAGACTAATATCATAGGAAGATGCTTATGGTTAAAATCATGATGGCGCCGACTACGACACCCGCTACATAGTTGCGTAGCACCCCGCTCTGTGTCTCAGACAACATCATATGGAAGCCTTCTGTCACACGGGCAAGACCGGTGTAGAAGCCGTCAATCACGTCGCGTTTGTTCACGTTGGCCAGGAACACGTAAGGCCGCACCAGCAAGATGTCGTACAACTTATCAAAACCCCAGCCGGAGTGCCAGAAACGATGTACAGCCATCGCCGTGCTGGAGCGGTGGATAGAGGCGAGGAGCTCGGGTTTGCTTATGTAGAAGAGGTAGGCAATGTAGATTCCGCTCAGAGACACGACCGCAGCTAATAACTGTAACATCCACTCGTACTGGTCGAAGCCCGGCACTACGCTTATTGTGGGAAGTATGGGCGAAAGAAAATCAGAGAACAGTACTACATGCCCAAAATTATGCGGCAACTCAATAAAGCCGCCCACCAGCGAGAGCACAGCCAGTATGATCAGCGGTACCTTTATCGCCATCGTGGGCTGGTGCCCGACATGCGTTTTGGCTTTGCCATAGAAGGTGATGAAGACCATCCGGAAGGTATAAATGGAGGTGACAAATGCTCCCAGCAAACCTGCTGCATAGAGCCAGACGCTCCCGTTCTCGCCTGCCAGCTGGAGCCACAGAATCTGGTCTTTAGAATAAAAACCAGCTGACACCAAGGGGAAAGCAGCCAGCGAGGCAGCGCCAATCAGGAAGGTCCAGAACACGACCGGCATCGATGTCCGCAGCCCGCCCATTTTGCGCATGTCCTGCTCGTGGTGTAGCGCCAGGATAATAGCGCCTGCACACAGGAAAAGCAGCGCCTTGAAAAAAGCGTGTATCATGAAGTGAAAGACTCCCGCCGACCAGGCGCCCACACCTAAAGCCAGAAACATATACCCGATCTGGCTGATGGTGGAATAGGCCAGCACCCGTTTCAGGTCATACTGCGTGAGGGCGGCAAAGCCTGCAATGAGAAGCGTAACAGCACCGATAGCAGCCACGGCCATCATAGCAACAGGGGCCAGTTCAAAAATGACGTGCATGCGTGCAATGAGGTAAACACCAGCCGTAACCATGGTGGCCGCATGTATGAGGGCGCTGACAGGTGTTGGACCCGCCATGGCATCCGGCAGCCACGTTTGCAGCGGCAGCTGACCTGATTTACCCACAGCGCCACCTAACAGCAGAAAAGCAATGATCACGGCCATCTGTGCACCTGTATCCCATAGTTGCACTGCCTCCGTGGAAATGGTTTGGATATGTAAAGTGCCGAAAGCCTGGAAGAGCATGAACAGCCCGATAGCCATGGCCGTGTCGCCGACGCGCGTGATGATGAAGGCTTTCCGGGCAGCATAGCCGTTCGCGGGTTCTTTGTACCAGAAGCCAATGAGCAGGTAGCTGCACAAACCTACTCCTTCCCAGCCCAGGTATAAGAGCAGGAGGTTATCTGCCATTACGAGTACCAGCATAGAGCCCACAAAAAGGTTCATGCAGGCAAAAAAGCGGGAGTAGTCGGCATCTTCGGCCATGTACTCGGTAGAGTAGACGTGGATGAGGAAACCGACGAAAGTGATCACGAAGATGAAGACCATCGAGAGTGCATCCAGGTGAAAGGCAATGGACGGGTTGAAGCCCGCCACGTTGAACCAGTTCCATACCTCCTGGTGGTAATAGGCTGGTTGGGAAGAGAGGTATTCAATGCCCAGCAGCAACGTGATAGCTGCTGATATACCGACACTGCCTGCCCCAATAGCGGTTACCAGTCCACGAGAGATCCTGTTGCCGAACAGGACCAGCAGCAGGGCACCGGCAAAGGGCAAAGCGGGAATTAACCAAAGTAAATCTGCCATAGCTTTTATCCTTTCATAAAGTTTGCGGTGTCACTGTTCAGGGTCTTCAGCTGGTGGTAAATCTGCAGGATTAAAGCCAGCCCAACAGATACCTCGGCTGCGGCCATGGTGAGAATGAAGATGAACATGATCTGCCCGTCGGGCTGCACCCAGCGCGAGCCAGCCACGATAAAGGCCAGACCAGCCGCATTCAGCATAATCTCCACAGAGATGAGCATAAAGATGATGTTGCGCCGAATCATGACGCTGATCATCCCGAGTAAGAAAAGGATTCCTGCCAGCAACAGGCCGGCTTCCATAGATACAGCATTCATGCGGCGGCGCTCCTTTCCTGTAAGAATCTGTGAACAACTTTTTTCTTCTGTCTGCCCAAATGGTAGGCTCCTACAATACCTGCCATCAGCAGAATACCGCTTAACTGCACTGCCAGCACATAAGGTCCGAATAATGCCAGCCCCACCAGGCGGGCATCCACGGCCACCACAGCGGCGGCGGGAGCTGTCTCAGCGGCGGTTATCATATAAACCAGTTCGGCTAGCAACACCAGCGACAGGATAGCAGGCCCCACCCAGACAGAAGGCTTTAGCCATTCTTTTTCCTTCTGCACATCTTCGTAAGTCAGGTTAAGCATCATAATCACGAAGATGATGAGCACCACAATGGCACCTGCATAAACGATTACCTCCAGGGCTGCCATAAAAGGAGCTCCCAGCGTGAAGAAGACGATGGCAATGGCCAGGAAGGAAACCACGAGGTAGAGCAGCGCGTGGATCATGTTGTAGCGTGTAATCACCATCAGGGTAGCCAGTACGGCAACGGCTGCGGCTATGTAAAAAGTCAGTTCCATGGTATTAAGGCATTAAGCTTTTAATATCTACAGGAGGCGTTTCGTTTTCCGCCTCACCTTTATCTTTTCCACCGATGGCCATACCGGCCACCTTATAATAATTGTAGCCGGGATACTTGCCTTCGCTGTTAATAAGCAGATCCTTCTTCTCATAGACCAGGTTCTGGCGGTTGTATTCACCCATTTCAAAATCTGGTATCAGCTGTATGGCATAAGTCGGGCAGGCTTCCTCGCAGAAGCCACAAAAAATACAGCGGGAGAAATTGATGCGGAAAAAGTCTGGATAGCGGCGGCCTGTCTCGTCTTCCGTGGCCTGCAAAGAGATACAATCTACGGGGCAGGCAGCGGCACAGAGGTTGCAGGCCACACAGCGCTCGCCCCCGTCCGGGTCGCGTGTTAAAACGATTCTGCCTTTCCACCTCGGCGGGAGGTAGGGCTTTTCTTCCGGGTACAGTACGGTATCACGTTTGTGAAACGCATGCAGAAATGTAAGCCACATACTGCGTAAAATACTAAACATGTCTGCTCCTTTCTTTTATAGTTTTTCTTTTATTCTTAAGACTTTGTCATCTCGATGACAGGAGAGAGTTGTTTAAGCTACACTTGTTTTAAGCTTCTCCTGCTGGTCGATATGGTGGTTATATTAGTCCCGGGTCAAACCACCCCTGGCCCCTCCTTGTCCAAGGAGGGGAGTCTGCTGTTCCGGTTTCTCCTGTTTTTTTTTATAGCTCACGTTTTCAGGTTTTGTGCTTTTGTATCATTTCAAACATTTACCAGAACGGCTGATGCTACACTGCTATGCTGCCTCGAACACTAGTTCCAATTCCCCTCCTTAGACAAGGAGGGGTTAGGGGTGGTTGGATATTTCACCCTTCCTGCCACAGCACAATAGCAGCGGTCACCAGCAAATTCACCAACGTTAGGGGCAGCAAAATCTTCCAGCCAAATTCCATCAACTGATCATATCTGGGGCGGGGCAGCGAGGCGCGTAGCAGGACGAAGATCATAAGGAAGAAGGCTGTTTTCAGGATAAACCACACGATGGGCGGTAAGAAGTCTGGGCCCAGCCAGCCGCCAAAGTAAAGGGTGACGAGCATACAGGAGATGAGCGTAATGCCCATGTATTCCCCAATAAAGAACATACCGAACTTCATGCCCGAATACTCAGAGTGGAAGCCTGCTACAATTTCACTTTCTGCCTCCGGTATATCGAATGGCAGGCGGTGCGTTTCGGCTATGCCTGCTATAAAGAAGATGATGAAGCCCAAGAACTGCGGGATGACAAACCACATGCCCGCCTGCGCCACAACAATATCAGATAATCGGAAGGAGCCACTTAGCAGCACGACACCCATCAGGGCCAGGCCCATAAAAACCTCATAAGAGATCATCTGAGCTGCACCACGCATAGCTCCCAGAAGTGCGTATTTGTTGTTGGAGGCCCAGCCGCCCAGAATGATGCTATAGGCACCCATGGAAGACATGGCCAGGAAAAACAGCAGCCCGATGTTGAGGTCTGCCACCACAATGCCGGGTGCAAAGGGCACCACTACAAAGCTGAGCAGTACTGTTACCACCACCACAGCAGGGGCAATTACATACACAGGCTTGTCAGCAAAAGGAGGTATCCAGTCTTCTTTAAAGAAGAGCTTCAGCGAGTCGGCCAGCACGATGAAGAGGCCGAGCGGACCTGCCCGGTTCGGGCCATAGCGGTCCTGCCAGAGGGCCAGCATGCGGCGCTCCACCCAGATGAGTCCGGCTGCCACGTTGAGCATCACGAACAGCACGCCGCCTATAATCAGAAAGTAGTTTGGGGTTGCTTCTTCCATTTTAAATTACGGTTTAAGATGGCCCATGCAGGTAATTCTGCAAAGGGTACAGGAGGTAAGCCAATCGGTAAGCCGGCTGTGCCACTGGGTATGTGCGGGCTTGTTTTCACGGGTAAATCGTAGTTCTGGCCTGCTATGGTGAAATGTAGCGTTTGCCCGTCTTCCAACTTCAGGCGCATGGCATCAGCGGCATTCAGCGCTACATAAGGTTCGGGGGCGCGCTCCATAATAGGAGGGGAGTAAATGCTTAACTCTTCGGAGCCGAACGTATGATACAGCGGCAGCATAAACAGGTGGTCCTCCAGTGGTAAAAAGTTCTGAGGAACAGCCGTAGAAAACTCTCCCGTACCGGATGGCTCAATAAGCCGCACGCCCGGGTCGCCGCCTTTCAGGTGGCCGCCTACTTCCTGCTGGTATTTATTGGTAGCCTGGTTAGAATTCCAGCCTGGCGCCCAGAAGAACGGAATCATGGACGAAGGCGGCTGGCCCCGGTATCCTTCCATGGTATAGGAAAGAGGAGAGTCAGGGTCTTCGGGCGGTTTAGGCTCGCTTACATTGACATTGGCCAGTATAGAAGTGCGTCCACTGAAACGATGTGAGGCCCGCGGAATCTTCTGGCCCGCAATGCGAAACTCAGAGGTAGGTGCAACGGCTTCAATACCACGGAATGCAGGAAGTTCAATGACAATGGCACGTAAGATATCGTCGTAGCCGTGCCACTGGCTGATTTCATCATGCGCCACAATGGTTCCCAGTTCCGACAGCCATCGCCAGCTTTCCTGAATGTCTTCTGCGGTAGGGTGTACCTGGTAAAAGCGCTGTGCCCGCCCTTCGTTATTGATGAGCGTGCCATCAGATTCTGAAAAAGGACCTGCCGGCAACAAGATGCCTGCCGTTTCGGTCGTGCGGTTGTGCAGGTGGTCCAGCACAATAACTTGCTTGCAGGCCTTGAAGAAATTGGTGACAGTAGCCTCACCGGCACGCCTGTACAAATCATTTTCCAGGATGATAACGGTGTCGGCATAGCCGTTGAGCACAGCCTCCAGTCCTGATTCCAGTTTATGGCCCCCCAGCATTGCTAAACCCATACTGTTACATTCCGGCACAGTGAGCACGATTCCTGCAGCTCTTTCTCTCGCACATAAGGCATCTGCAATGTTGGCGGCGGCCTTTAGTACCCGTTCGTTTCCGCAGTGTGTGCCTGAAATAATCAGCGGGTTTTTAGCCGCCAGCAGCGCATCCGCAATCTGCCCGGCCAGTTTCTTTTCTTCCTTTTTCAACCCTTCTACTGGCGGACAATCAAGGCAGATGTTATGTGCCACGGCATAACCCAGACGAGCAATCGCCTCGGGAGAGGCAAAGTAGGTTTGAGTGGCCAGTTCATCCAGTTTGGTCTCGGTGAAAGTAGCGCTAAACAGAGGCCCTTTTTCGGTCTGTACGAGTTCCCGCACCGCAGCATCCTGCCATACTGGAATATTCGCTTCGGAAACCTGCTCCAGCAGCGGCTTCTGTCTTACAGCCTGTCGTACTGCCAGCGCCAGCATAGGGGCGGTGTTTGTGAGGTCTTCTCCGAGTATGAACACCGCATCCGCCATTTCCACCTCTCTCAGAGAAGGTGTGCGTGCTGCCCCTTCTCTTAAAATCCGAAGTGCCAAATCTGTGAGGTCATGATCCATATCAGAAACCCCATGGTGGAAGTTGTCCTCTCCAACCAGTGTTCTCAGTACATAGTTTGATTCTAAAGAGGCACGTGGCGAACCGATGCCAATGACTCTACCTGCTTTCACGGCTGAGGCCGCTGCCTTTAATGCCAGGTACTTATCGGTTGCCTCCGGTAGCTGGCTGCGCACGAGTGGTTTGCGTATGCGGCTGAGGCTGTTTACATGCTCATAGCCAAAGCGCCCGCGGTCGCACAGGAAATAACCGTTCACTTCGCCGTTATAGCGGTTGGTGATGTTTCTGAGGGTTCCGTATCGTTCCCCGGCAATGGTATTACAGCCGAGGCTGCAATGGTGGCAAATGGATGGAGCCGTGGTCAGATCCCATTTACGGGTATAGTGCTGCTTGAGGGTTTTGTCTGTGAATACACCCGTCGGACACACTTCTGCTAAATTGCCGCTGAATTCACTTTCCAGCACACCGTCTTCGTGGCGACCAAAGTACAGGTGGTTGTGCGCCGCGAAAACATCTAAATCTTTTCCGCCTGCATAGTCTTTGTAGTAGCGCACGCAGCGATAGCACTGTATGCAGCGGTTCATCTCGTGGTTGAGGAAGGGGCCGAGGTACTGGTTGCGATAGGTGCGCTTCTCGAAGGAATACTGGCGGTAGTTGTGGCCGGTCATCACGGTCATGTCCTGCAGATGGCAGGAGCCGCCTTCGTCGCACACCGCACAGTCGTGGGGGTGGTTCGTCATGAGCCAGCCGATGACGTGGGCGCGAAATTCCTTCGCTTCCATATCGGCCACAGACACGCGCATACCATCCCGCACCTGCTCCATGCACGACATGAAGAGCTTGCCTTTGGTATCGTTTTCGTCGCGGTACACTTTTACGGCACACTGTCGGCAGGCACCTATCGACCCCATGGCGGGGTGGTAGCAAAAGTAGGGTACATCGAGGCCTAAGGTGAGGCAGGCTTCCAGCAGGTTTTTGCCTGCTGTTACGTCATAAGGTTTGTTATCTATATAGATGGTTGCCATACTTTGCTCCAGGGACAGTGGTGTTCGTGAATGTGTCGCTCAAAATCCTCTCTGAAATATTTCAGAGCGCTCTGCAGGGGTTCCATGGCGCCGGGTGCCAGTGCACAGAAGGTGTTGCCGGGGCCAAGGTATTTGGTATGAAAATCGAGTGTGAGCAGGTGTTCGGGTTTGCCTTCGCCTCTGTCGATGGCCAGCAATATTTTCTCTACCCAGGGCAGCCCCTCGCGGCAAGGGGTGCAGAAGCCGCAGGACTCCTGCGCAAAAAAGTGCTGCAGGTTGTGTACAAAACCCACCGGGCAGGTCTGGTCGTCGAGGATAATCATCGTCCCGGTGCCCATGCGGCTCCCGGCTGACTGTATGGAGCCGTAGTCCATGGGTAGGTCGAGGTGTTCTTCCACCAGAAAGTCTGTAGAAGCCCCACCGGGTAAAAGACCTTTGAACAGGTAGCCGTCCTGCATGCCGCCGGCGTATTCTTCCAATATTTCACGTATGGTGGTGCCGATGGGGAGCTCCCAGCAACCGGGCTTTTTCACGCGGCCGCTTACACCAAAGAGTTTAGTGCCGGAGTCAGGGCTTTGGCTGAGGCCTTTGAACCATTCGGCCCCATTATTCACAATATGGGGGAGGTTACAAAGCGTCTCCACGTTGTTAACGATGGTGGGTTTGCCGTAGAGGCCACTCACCTGCGGGAAAGGAGGCTTGGCTCTTGGGTTGGCCCGCTTGCCCTCCAAAGCATTGAGCAAGGCGGTTTCTTCGCCGCACATGTAACGCCCCACGCCGGTGTGCAGGTGCATCTCGAGGCTAAAACCGGAGCCGAGGATGTTTTCGCCTAAATAACCGGCTTCCTGTGCCTCCTGTATGGCCTGGGTGATTTCCTGGGCGGCCAGTTTGTAGGCCCAGCGGAGGAACACGTATGAGATGGTAGCTTGTATGGCATAAGCGGCCACAATCATGCCTTCGATGAGCTGGTGCGGGTTGCCCTCCAGTAGGAGGCGGTCTTTGAAGGTGCCAGGCTCCATCTCGTCGGCGTTCGCCACCAGATACTTGGGAGTGGCTGCTTCCGGGCCCATCGGCACGAAGCTCCATTTCAGGCCCGTATTAAATCCGGCGCCGCCGCGCCCTTTCAGGTTCGAGTCTTTCACCAGCGTCTGTACTTCGACGGGTGTCATGGCCTTCAATATCTTTCGTACGGACTGGTACCCGCCTACCTTTTCATACTCTTTCAAGCTGAGCGGTTTGCGGCCAGGTACAATGTGTTGGGTAAGGGGCAACTCCATAGGCCCACATTCAGTTTAGGTATACTTTGTCAAGATCTCATCCAGTTGTTCCACCGTTAAATTCCGGTACAAATCGTTGTCAATCATAAGGGCGGGGGCACAGTCGCAGGTGCCGAGGCAGCAGTTTGGTAGCAGGGTAAAGCGGCCGTCTGCTGTAGTCTGGCCGTACTGTATGTTAAGGGCGCTGTAGAGGTGGTCGCGGATGCTTTCGTAGCCCATGACATAGCAGCTGATGCTGTCGCAGAGCAAAATCACATGCCTCCCGACAGGCCTTCTGAAAATGAGGTTGTAGAAAGTTGCCACGCTGTCCAGTTCTGCCGGCGACATGTCCACTACTTCCGCTACATCCTTCAGGCTTTCATCTGAAATCCAGCCACGGTTGTGCTGCACGATTTTAAGCGCTTCGATACAAGCGTTTTTCCGTGTCGGCACGAGGCTTATTTCATGTTCTATTTTCTGTATTTCCTCTGAAGTCAACATTTGCTTTCAATTATGAATTAGAATTTATGGATTATGATTGAAGGGTGGCTTCATCATAATTTATAGCTGTTCAATTCAGCGGCTATCGCTTCGTGTCAATGTTTTCTGCCGTTGTTGTTTCACCAAAAACTGATTTGTTTTAGCTTTCTGTTAATGGTGAAAACAACAACAGCATGACTGTAGTACACCTTAACTCTCTAACTCTCTAACTCTCTAACTCTCTAACTCTCTAACTCTCTAACTCTCTAACTCTCTAACTCTCTAACTCAAATCACCTGTCAATGTCCGCCAGTACATAATCCATGGCTCCGAGTATAGACAGCAGATCGGCTACCGTATAGCCTTTGGTAATGTAAGGGAGCATCTGCATGTGCGGGAAAGAGGGAGTGCGGATGCGTACCCGGTAGGGTGAAGTATTCCCGTCGCTGGTCAGGTAGTATCCGTTTGCTCCTTTCGTGGCTTCGATGCAACTCATGGCTTCGCCGGATGGTATCACCGGGCCCCAACTCACGCCTAGAAAGTGCGTGATGAGGGTTTCGATGTCATGCATCGTATGCTTTTTAATGGGAGGAGTCGTGAGCGGGTGATCTGCTTTATAAGGGCCTGCGGGCATGTTCTTCAGGCACTGATCAATGATTCGCAGGCTCTGACGCATCTCGGCCACGCGCACCAGGGCACGATCATAGCAGTCGCCGTTGGCGGCAGTGGGCACCTCGAAGTCAAACATCTCGTAGCCGGAGTAAGGCTGCTTTTTGCGGAAGTCCCAGGCAAAGCCGCAGGCGCGTAGATTAGGTCCTGTTACGCCCCATTCAATGGCCTCATCGAGTGTGAAAATTCCGATGCCTTTGGTGCGGGCCTTGAAAATGCTGTTTTTCATCACCATGTTATCATATTCCTTCAGCCTCTTAGGGAAGTAGTTGATGAAATTCTGCACTAGCGTTTCCCACCCATTCGGCAGGTCCTGTGCCACGCCGCCAATGCGGAACCAGTTGGGGTGCATGCGTCCGCCGCAGACAGCCTCTACTATATCAAATATCTTCTCCCGGTCGCTGAACATGTAAAAGACAGGGGAGAGCTGTCCTACATCCTGCGCAAAGGTGCCGTACCACACCAAGTGGCTGGCAATGCGGAAAAGTTCGCACATCATAATGCGGATTACCTTCACCCGCTCCGGCACCTCTATGCCCGCCAATTTCTCCACCGACTGCAGGTAAGCCATGTTGTTCATCACGCCGCCCAGGTAATCTACCCTATCGGTGTAGGGGAGGTAGGTGTGCCAGGTCTGGCGCTCGCCCATTTTCTCGGCACCGCGGTGGTGGAAGCCGATGTCAGGGATGGCATCTACAATGTCTTCTCCGTCCAGCTGCAGTACGATGCGCAGCACGCCATGTGTGCCCGGGTGCTGCGGCCCGATGTTGAGGAACATGAAGTCGCTGTCGTCGCTTTGCCGCGCCAGGCCCCACTCTTCCGGTTTAAACTGCAGGGCCGCCTGCTCCAGGTCCATTTTATCGTCGTAGAGCTGGAAAGGACCCATCTCGGTTGCGCGTGAAGGGTGTTCCTTACGTAGCGGATGCCCCACCCAGGTGCGGGGCATCAGGATGCGGTAAAGGTGAGGATGCCCTTCAAAGCGGATGCCGAACATGTCATACACCTCCCGCTCATACCAGTTGGCGTTGGCCCAGAGGCTGCTGATGCTTGGCACCAGCGGAAAGTCTTCTTTTAAACCTACTTTTAAGCGGATAAAACTGTTGCGATCAAAGGAGAGAAGGTGGTACACCATAGTGAAGGCGTACGGTGTATGGCCGTTGTCCTTCTTGCGGGTCCGTTCATCAATGGCTGTCAGGTCGAAGAGCATGCGATACGGTTTCGGGACCTCCTGCTTCAGGAAAGCCAGCACTTCTTTTATTTTATCTACAGGCATCCAGAGGGTGAGTATCTCATCCTTTGTCGTTTGAGGTTTGAAGGTTGAAGCCCCAAACTTGTCCTGCAAATGCTGCAATATGCCACTTTCGAATTCCATAGTAGGAAGTAATAAATGCCCGAAATACGTTAACTCATGCTACTATTTTCTCTATTTGATTATTTATGTTAAATAAAGGCTATTGCTGTTCTGGAATTTTAATCCGGAACTACCCCTGCTACTAGTTTCCTGATCCGTGTATATTACTGGCTCTGGGAATTAAGAAATCCCCTTCAGAATGCTTTCGGATTTTATAACACGAAATAGCATCAGAGCTTTAGTATTTTATCTATTGTCCTTTGTCCGATCTATACTTCATCCGGCGACCTGAACTCCGTCATATTAGCCCGTGTTTCCTGCCGTCTTATTTTCACGTCTACCTTCTCCGGTTTAATGACACCCTGTTCGCCTATGGTCCAACTGAGCGGTCTCCTCTCTTTTCCAACCGATTCTGCCAGCAGCATCAGGCCTTCCATAAAGGCATCGGGTCGGGGAGGGCAGCCGGGTATGTATACATCCACGGGTAAAAACTTATCCACTCCCTGCACCACACTATAGATGTCGTACATACCGCCGGAATTTGCACAGGAACCCATGGAGATAACCCATTTAGGCTCCATCATCTGCTCATGCAGCCGTTTGATAATAGGTGCCATTTTGATAAAAACGGTACCTGCTATGATCATAACATCCGCTTCACGCGGCGTACCCCGGATTACTTCTGCCCCGAAGCGTGCTACATCATATTTGGGCGTCATGCTGGTAGCCATTTCCACAAAGCAGCAGGAAAGCCCGAAATGGAAAGGCCACATCGAGTTCTTTCTTCCCCACGCTACCAGGTCCTGCACCGTCGTGAGCATGATGCTCTGTTTGATGCTGTCTTCAAACGAGCCTGTGCCCTCTACAGTAGAGGCAGGTGCATCGGGTTTTGTTAGCCACCATTTCATATTACTTCGGTTAAGGTGTTGCGCTGACTCTCTTGATTATCAGCGCGTATTATTAGTTGTCTTTGAAATCAAAAGGAACCGGCTGTGATTCAAGCTAGTTACCTTTAAAGGTGCATAGCTGAAATCACTTACCTGTAAACAGTAGCGGCCTGTTTAAAAGCGTTCATTTTTTTGTTCAAATACTAAGACAGAAGTATGTGCACACCAAGTCAGGTGTTTTGCATCAGTCTTATTTTATCTATGATAATTTGTGACGTATATTCTGTGTTAGGAAGACGGCTTATGGCTCATTTTCTTATAGGCAGCCAGAATCTTTTTGCCGTCGGGCCCGAAATCCAACGCGCCGTTCCGCCATTCATATACCAATACAATGGCCAGTAATCCTATAAATACCAGCACACCAATGTAGCCGTACCAGCCTAACTCCCGAAAGGCAATAGCCCATGATAGTATGAATATTGTTTCGACGTCGAAGATGACAAAAAGCATTGCTACAAGGTAAAACTGCGAGGAGAAGCGCATACGCGCCGTTCCCGCACTCAAGATTCCACCTTCGTAAGGCTCACCCGTGGCGCGCTCATTATGATGCTGGCCTAACACATAGGAAAGGCCGAGGATGATAGCTACCAGGCTTAATACAATGGCGCCATAAACCAGCAGCGGCCACAATATGGTCGCGTTTTCATTTGAGGTATACACATCTTGTCCGCCTCCTTGCGGAAATTTTGTTGATGTTTCTGATACCAATTAAAAAAGAATAATCGTGCTGCTGGCCCTTGGTTATACCTGGCCAGCTATATAATGCTCGAGGTTGTCTATAATGAATTTCTGCTCCTCTATTATATATTTCACTATGTCGCCGATAGAAATAAGGCCGACTAGTTTCGTTTCTTCCAGGACAGGTAAATGGCGAATGAACTTCTGGGTCATGAGTTTCATGCAATCTTCCACTGTTTCGTTGGGCGTTACAGTAAGAGGATGTTCACTCATGATTTCTTTGACAAGGGTTTCTTTGGAGGCTTTACCCTTAAGGATGACTTTTCGGGCATAATCTCTTTCCGTGAAGATGCCAACGAAATTACCCTGGTCCATTACTAACAGGGCTCCCACGTTTTTTTCAACCATCAGCTCCAGGGCGCTGAAAACAGTGGCGTTTGGATCTACAGAAAGAATATCGTGTCCTTTTTGCTGTAAAATATGTCTGACTGTTCCCATAACTTCATCCTTTTGGTTTAGATAATTGGGCTGTTTGAATAATTTAAATCAATATACGATTATTTAAATAACTATGGCAAGAAAAAAGAAAAAAAAGTAAAATGTGAAGTATTTGATTTACAATTATTTATGAATGATGGGGTGAAGGTTACAAATCAGGGGCTGGAAAATGAGGTTGTTGTTAAAACATTGTGGTTCTGTTAGTTACTTCCTGATTTGTGTTGGTGGTTAAAACATAATCCTTTTATTGTTGTTTTGGTATAAAAACAAGTTATATTTTGCCTTTGTATCAAACAAGTACTATTCTTGTGATAGCTAAGTTCTGATGTACAAAGAAAAGGTACTTCGTGGGAGGTGTACCATCAATTCAATCGCAACAAAGCGGTAGAAACTAGTTTAGGAGTATTGATAAAGATAGCGGCAGATAACTATCTAGTCTTACCCTTATGATTTGCAGCATAGTAGTTGCACACTTTTACGGACTGCGAGCCGGCCCACCACTACAGAGAAATGTGTACTGTTCTTTACTTTGAATAAAAAGCAACAACAAGTTTTAAAGCAGGATGGCGCGCTGCCTGAGTTTCGAGGATCTGGCAAAAAGAAGGAGCGGCGCAAAGACACGTTCGAACATGCCTTTGCGCCGTTGAAAGATTAGGTTGAATGAAGTCTGACCGCACTTGAATTTTTAAGCAGAAGCGCCTGCTAGGGTTTTCTCTGAATGGGTGTTAACTGTGTTGGCAGAAGGCCTGAAAGTTTCCCGTAGAATCCTTGTTGCGTAGCAGTTCATGTCACTGTCACCGCTGTATATTTTGTTTATGGGTACGCCACGTTCGTTGCTGAGCAGGGTAGCGGAAGTTACAGCCTCTGCTTCATCTTGTGCCGACAGGTCAAGCCCTTTTATAGCAGCATATTCCTTGATAGTATAATAATAACACATAGGCGTATATGTATATTCATGACTTGTTGATGGGCATACGGATTTTGTGTAGAAAAGTTATGCTGTATTTCGTGTTTTTTCAGACTGAATCCTCAGGATAAAGAATACTTTAGTCTGCGCGCCTGCGTACAGGATGAAAGTTTTAAAATGCGAGAGGTGCTTTGATTTTAAAATACTGCGGCTAGCGTACTGTCTGACAGAAACCATTACATATCCATACTGTATATAACAATATGCTCAACAGGAACCTACTGATACTTGTGTTTATAATGTACTCCTTTGTTGCTCCAGCGCAACAGAAACTGGATGTGCAGGGGCATCGGGGCGCTAGGGGACTGATGCCTGAAAACACTATCCCGGCTATGAAAAAGGCGCTGGATTATGGTGTGACCACACTAGAGTTGGATTTAAGTATAAGCAAAGACAAACTGCCGCTTGTATCGCATGAGCCTTATTTCTCAGCTACAATTTCCCTTACGCCTGAAGGTAACGCTATTCCTGAGGCAGAAGAAAAGAACTACAATCTATATAAGCTGACTTACGATGAAATCAGGAAGTATGACGTAGGCAGCAAACCACACCCGGACTTTCCGGAACAGCAAAAGATGGTAGCCTACAAGCCCTTGTTAGCAGAGTTGATTGACAGTGTGGAGCGTTATGCGGCTAGTAGGAACATGCCGCCACCACACTATAATATAGAGATCAAAGCATCTCCGGAAGGGGATAAGGTCTTTCATCCAGAGCCGGAAGAGTTTGTTGCGTTAGTGATGCAGGTGGTGCAGGAGAAGGGAATACAGGAGCGCCTGATTTTACAGTCTTTCGATCCAAGAGTTCTGGAGCAGGCTCACAGTAAGCACCCCGACATACCTATCGCTTTTCTGGTTAGTAACCTGAAAGGGTTGGAAGCTAACCTGCAGCGCCTGAGTTTCCAGCCTGCCGTATACAGCCCGTACCACAAGCTAGTGAACAGTAAAATAGTCGAGGCCTGCCATGAAAAAGGCATCAGGATAATACCCTGGACAGTGAATGATAAAACCCGGATACGCCAGCTGGTGCGCATGGGAGTGGATGGTATCATTACGGACTACCCAGACAGAGTAGAAATTCCTGCTAAATAGCTTATGATTAGATGAAGGTTGCTATGCATGTATAATCCTTTTTAGAAGCGTTGCGACCTATTTAATAATTGCCTGTATTACAGCGGCACCCGACTCTTTGCCTTGTCTAATTCTTCCTCGTTAGTTAAATCAAGCCGGAGCGGAGTGACAGACACATAGCCCTGATCAACAGTCCAGCGATCAGTACCTTCCTCGGTTTCTTCAACCGGTTTCACCGTAAACCAGTAGTGCTCGCGCCCCATGGGGTCGGTGCCCGGTACAACTTTACCATCATAGTGCCGCAAAGACTGACGCGTCCAACGAATCCCCTTTGCATCAACAGGTATGTTAACGTTGAGCAACGAAAGGTCTTTTTCTGGCAGCAACAGCTCCAGCGACTTTTTGACAAAAGGTTTGATTGTACTAAAATCCGGCTCGTCGCGGGTGACAGGCGTGCTAAAGGCAATGCCCCGGCAACCAAACAACACTGCCTGCTTCGCAGCTGCCAATGTACCCGAGTGCCAGGCTGAATTTCCCAGATTTGTTCCCAAATTAATACCAGACAGTACCACATCTACCTTTTGGTCCCAATGAAAAAGACCAAGCGCAACACAATCAGCAGGTGTGCCATTTACACGGTATGCCTCAAAGTCCGCGATAGGAGTGCGCCGGTACGTTAAGGGGCGCGAAGCGGTGATGGCATGCCCCATTGAAGACTGCTCCACATCCGGAGCCACAATTCTTACTTCGCCAAATTGAGAAGCCGCCTCAGCCAGCGCTAAAATGCCTGGGCTGTAAATTCCGTCATCATTTGCAATTAAAATACGCATACAAGATTCCTTTTGAACGTAAACCTTATTTCCGACCTAAGCTGAAGTAGCGTTTGCCGGAATTTCAACTAAACTCCTATAGCATACTCGATTATGGCGACACGTGTTACCTTGTTTCACAATCCTACAGCGGGGTTAGAAAATCACTCAAAAGAAGAGCTGCTCCAGGCGCTTCATGAAAAGGGATATCAAACTACCTATGTTGACACGAAGAGCGACGATTACGCTGAGATGCTAAAAGAGCCTGGCGAATTGGTGGTGATAGCGGGAGGAGACGGTACTGTGGCAAAAATTGTGAAGCACCTGCTTCACAAGGACATCCCGATAGGACTTCTGCCTTTGGGTACGGCTAATAATATTGCCAATAGCCTGGGCATAGCAGGGGAGGCGGCAGACATTATTGCGGGGTGGGATTTGTCAAAGAAGAAGCCTTTTGATGTAGGCTTGGTGAACGGACCAGATGGAGAGAGCATTTTTTTTGAATCTGCAGGATTTGGAATTTTCCCCCAGCTCATCAGCCAGCACAGCAAGGATCGGGATGAAAAGAAAAGCCGGGAAGAAGAACTGGAAAGTGCCTTACAGCATGTGCAGGAAATCCTCCATAATACCGAGGCGCATTTCTGTACACTTCATATGGAGGAGGAGCAACTTTCGGGCGACTATTTATTAGTGGAGATCATGAACATCCGGCTAGCCGGCCCTAACATGGATCTGGCACCTGAGGCCGATCCCGGTGATGGCCTGCTGGATGTTGTATTGGTGCGGGAAGATGAGCGTGATAAGTTGGAGGCATACATTGCCAATCGATTACGGGGCAAAGGCAATACAGAGGAATGGCAGGTGCGGCGCGCAAAAGAACTTCAGGTAGAGTGGAGCAGCAAGAGTTACCATGTAGATGACGAAGTACATGAAAGTGAGGCTCCCATTAGCGTAGGTATTCGTATTATACCTGATGAGTTAGAGTTTCTGGTGCCTTAATTCAGAAGAAGTACAGAACTTCATTATAAATTTTCTGTTAATTAAAACGTAACAGGAATCCAGTTCTTACCTTTGTTATACGCACTATCTTTGTCACAATCTGTCAAAGGCATTACCTGCTTATACCCTTAATCTATATGTCAATCACCATCATAACACAGGGAAAAGATTTAACTCCCTGGGTTAATGCACTAAAAGAGAGAAGACCAGAACTAGACCTCCGGATTTACCCGGAAGGCACACACAGAGAGGATGTCGAATTCGCGTTGGCCTGGAACCACCCTTTAGGCGCGTTTAAGGAGTACCCTAACCTGAGGTGTATTTCTTCTATGGGGGCCGGAGTGGATCATATTTTAAAAGACCCTGAACTGCCCGAAGCAGCCATTATCACAAGAATAACTGACCCAAACCTTGCAAAGGACATGGCAGAATTTACGGTCGCGCTTGTCATGAACCATGTACGCGGCTTATCGTCCTATAAAATTGCGGAACAGAGGCAGTCGTGGGAGCCAAAGAGGTACCTGAGAACTGAAGATGTTACAATTGGCGTGATGGGGGTGGGTGTATTAGGAACTTATGTTGCCAGGCATTTAAATGAAATCGGATTTAAAGTGAATGGCTGGGCAAGGACAGCGAAGGAGATCGAACATGTGGAGGTGTATGTGGGCCAGGATGGGCTCGATGCCTTTCTGGCAGCCTCCGATATTCTCATCTGCCTGCTTCCTTTAACAAAGGAGACAGCCAATATACTCAACAAGGACACTTTCAGAAAATTACCGGAGGGTGCTTTTGTCATCAACGTAGCAAGAGGCGAGCATCTTGTAGAGCAGGATTTAATCGGAATGATTGATGAAGGGCATTTGGCGGGAGCAAGCCTGGATGTGTTCAGAGAAGAGCCTTTGCCAAAAAATCACCCCTTCTGGGAGCACCCTAAAATAAATATCACACCGCACATTGCCAGTATCACGAATCCGGCAACAGCCGTTTCCCAAATTCTCGATAACTATGACAGGCTCAAAAAGGACGAGCCTTTAACCGGTACTGTTTCACTCACAAAAGGATATTGATATGAGCGCATTCCATTATGCTTTTAAGGTAAAAGACATTGCATCCACGCGCAGGTTCTATGTAGACATCATGGGTTGCGCAGAAGGAAGAAGCACCGAACGCTGGATTGATTTTGATTTTTTCGGCAACCAGCTTTCGGCACACATCAGCACACACATTCCAGCGCTGGACTATTGTGGCACCGTGGATGGCGTAAGCGTGCCGATTCCTCATTTCGGATGCATACTGGAGTACGAGCAGTTTCATGAAGTACAGGAACGTTTGCTTAAGCACAATATAGAATTTATTGTGAAGCCGCAAACGCGGTATGAAGGACAGAAAGGAGAGCAGCAGACGATGTTTATCCTGGACCTGAGCGGAAACCCAATTGAGTTTAAAACCTTTCGAAATAAAGAGGAGGTGTTTGCTTCTTAGTGAGGATCATGTATGTTAGTAGCAGTAGCTCTCTGAAATTTGCAAACTCTGGACTGCCTTTGCGCACCTTAAGGTAATATAAGTAAAGGAGGAGTGCATGCAGGCATTATCTAGTATTTCCTTATTTTGCTTTATTCTAAATTACTTCGAAACAACCAGTTAGCGAAACAAGAAGACGGGGAATGGGAGTATAATAGGAAACAGAAGAATGTGAAATCTTAATTTTAAAGTTATGGAAGCAACCTGCAATCACTGCACCCATTGGGAGCAAGACCAGAATAAAATAGAGATGCAAAGCAAAGACTTTGGCGTTTGTGATGAACTTACCGGCCAGCATGCCATGGATCCTGCTTATGTACTGCCTTTAGTACATGAAGGACCTGCAAATGACTCTAAGCCAAAGCAGTTCGAAATGATAACCGGCGCCACATTTGGCTGCAACCACTTCAGCGAGCGCAGAAACTGGGTGAGATAATACATGTGGTTCTACACTAAGGATTAACCTAATCTTACTCCTTTTTTTCCCGCATTTAATAAAGGTGTGGTGAAAGGGAGAGTTATAAGGATAAGCTATATATCAGGAAGCCGTTTGTTGTAAAAAGCAAGCGGCTTTTTTTGCGCCGTTGTTAGCTATGCCGCTTCTCTTGAAGCAAAATACGTGGCATCTTTTGCCCCTCCCTATAATGAATTGGCTTTTGTGTGCAGGATTGGCTAAAGCTCAGAACAATCAGAAAAGCGCAGCATGTAACCAGGTATTTATAGCTTCTTTGTTGTCTGATTCTGATAAGCCACTGCACGCCAGGAGTCGTACATTCTTAAAACTTGCTGCTATACTTTCCTGTCATTAAAGCATCTATCACTTTTGCCACCTCAGCAGGATTCATTTTTTCTACCAGGTATGCCTGCTTGTCATTTTTACCGGGCATCCACTTGTTGCTGCCATCTGCAGCCACTACAACGTATCCGTCTTTATTCAGGTCCCAATAATCATTTGAATTAGAAATAGCATATAAAACTGACGCCTGATCCCAACTCTGCCTTCCTTCAAAATTGTTGTAGAGTTGGTAAGCCCGCCAGACCGGACTTTCCTTTGGAAGTGACTTTTGTAGATATTCCCCTCCGGTTATGATTTTATCTCCAATTTCCCATCCGGCAAACACCACCTGGCCAGGCCATTTTTCTACACTTGTTTTGGTGGATGCCGGGTCAGGACGGTAAAAGTTAGCTTCTTTGCCTTCAGGATACACACCTCCCATACAAGACCAAAGCTTTACCTTCTTTTTGATCAGGTCCAGCCCTGAGAGCTTACTATGCTGATCTGGTTTAGATTCAATCAGGTTCTGCAGATTTGTTAAGTGACCAACCGTAATAATGACAACACTGGAATCGGGCTGGGAGGATAGAAGCTTACGGTATAAAGCTGTCGCATCTTCTGCCTCGTCGTAAGAGGTAAGGCTGTGGGGGAATTCCTGGCTTAGCTGCCGGGTATATTTTGAGTTGTCCCGGAGGGGGAAACCCTTTAGCGCACCAATAGGAATGTCAGGACGGCCAAAATAATGATTGATGGCATCCGTACACATCGGTGCGTATTTATCTTCGCTGGTCACGATTATCCCCAGAATTTCCACAGCATTATGGTCGGCAAAGGTATGCAGCATCGCCAGTGCACCCACATCGTCTACATCGGAATCTATATCTGTATCAAATATTACTTTAACAGGTGACTGCGCATATACTACAGTAGTAGCTGTACTGATAGTCATGATGAACAGTAGTCGGAGAATTTTCTTCATTTGATGTTGGGGTATGACAGTAGCACGAAAAAAAACAGGAAGAGATCCGCTATAGAACTAACAGATACAGGAATCAAGATAACAGAAAAAAATACAAAAGACCAGCGGAAGCATAATTCCGCCAGGTACAGAATAGCCACCCCATTGGCACTACCTGTTAGTAGAACTAATTTCAGTTCCTCCTCCTGAGCTAAGAATGCTTGTAAACAGCAAACTACCAATACGCACAGTTAACTGACAGCCGTAGGGGAGTATATAGGGCAGAAACAAAAATGCCAGCCGCTAAAAATTGCGGCTGGCATTATGACTATTTCTGATGTAAATTATCGATTCAGAATTTTACTGTCCACATCAAAGGTTAGAGTTCCTCTGCCCGGTTTTCCGTCATCTGAAATACCTTCGGCAATTACCCTGTAAGAGGTGTTGCGATCGGCGGTATAGAACGTCACCGTTGCCTTTCCGTTTGCATCCGTTGTTACACTAGGGTTCCAGTAGATAGTGCTGCGTAGGTCGGGTTCGTTTCTGTCTGTACTTTGCCGGTCGTGGCGCGGACTGTAAAATTCTCTGACTTTGCTATAGCCCCTGGCCTCGTGTACAATAATATAAGTGCCGGGTTCCACTTCTACTTCTTCCTCGCCACCACGGTTGGTAAAAAAGGCGATAACTCCTCCGGAGGCCCTTCCGCCATAGATGCTGGCATTAGCGGCATTTTTCAATACCTCAATCCGGCTGATGTCGAGTTGGTTCAGGCTTGTAAGGGCACTCTCTGAAACAGGAACACCATCTATTAAATAAAGTGGTGGTGACTGTTGCCCCCGAATGCTGGCCCGGAACTGATTCTGCCCCGAACGATACACCTGCAGGCCTGCTACCCGCCCCTGAAGGCTTTCCAAAATATTGCCGGAAGGCGCCATAGGCAGTTCTCTACGTGTTAAGACAACATCTGCTTCCTGGTGTAATTTGAACGGCTTATACACATCTTCTTCTCCCTGTATGCTAACTTCCGGAAGAAGGATACCTCTTAATGTGTAGGTCTCGCTTGTATCTGCTGCTGAGGCAATCAGCTGGTTGCTCGCCTGTAAAAACGCCTGCTTTGTATCAGCCGAAGGAGCATCAGACTGCGGTGCATGAGAAGCTGGTATCTGAGGTTTATAGCTGCCCTCATCCATTACAACCTGCAGGTGCTTGCGTCTTCCTCTGGCATCCGTACCCTGTATCACAACCTCCACATCGCCCACAAAGTCAAAGCCCCTGAAGGCGAACTCGCCCTCTTTGTTGGTTTCAGTGGTGATAAAGGCCTGGTGCTGCCCCTGCACGTACAATAACACTTCGCCCTTTGCCACAGGCTTGCCTTTGTTGGTTAACAGTTTTCCGCTGATGGTCAGGTCTTTTTCGTCTCTATGCTTTATGTCAGGGAAATTGCCTGATGCAGCCTCTTCCCAGCTGAACCGGCGCCAGCCCTGTGTCATGAGCAGGTGCTGCAGCGCTTCTTTCCTTTCGGCATCATTGCTCTCAAAATAGTAACCGGGCTGTTCTACATGGCCGCGCAAGTCGGATGTCAGGAGTAAATAACTCTTGATGCCCAGCCCGTGTTCATTATGCTTTACCAGCTCATCATCTGTTACAGCCAGTGAGAAATCAGTGGCGACAGGCTTTCCGTCCCTGCCTTTTGCTTCTAACTGCAAGGTCACTTGTTCTCTTCCGGCAAAAGTCTCCTTGTTTGCAGTAACAGTCACATCAAGATTGTCCTGCTGATCCACGAACACCAGTCGTTCGGCCAGTGCCTCTCCGTTGGTGCGGGCTAAGTGAAAGCGGGCAATACCAGTAGGAAAGTCAGCTTTTGATATTTCCTGACGATACGTTTGGCCCGGCTGCAATGTAAAGGTTTGGGAATACTGTAGCGCATCCTGGCTAATACCGGTCAGCACCAATGGTTCCTGCTCGTTTACATTTCCCGACACCGTCACACTGATTACGTTTTCGTCGGATACTTCATCTACTCTCAACACATAACCCCTTGCCTGTGCCAATGGTAACGCATACTCGAGGCTTTCGCCATCGCTGGTTGTTACCCTGGCAAAATAACGGCGTCCTTCACGGGGCAGCAGCTCAAAGGCCCCCATACCCAGGTGCGTGTCTGTGAAATCTGTAAGCTTCTGGCCCTGATCATCAAACACACTACCTGAAACAGCTACTCCTGTTCCCCCAGGACCTATCGCTTTAAAAGCTACACGGTTCGTAAGTCCCTGTACCAGATCGCCCCCTTCCGGGAAAAACTGGAAATCCATTTCCTGTGAAACTGCAGCAGCTTCCTGCTTACCTGCGGTTTCGGGCCCAAGTACGCGAATGGTTTTGTTAAAGAATGTGTTTTCACCAAAATTGCGCATCCACTGGGTATAAGCAGAAAGACTGTATGTTCCTTCCGGTAAGTCGCGGGGCAGAACAATATCACCTGCTGCTTTTCCATCTTCTGCTTTCAGCATCAGGCGATGAACAGCCTTGCTTTCTGTGTTAAGCAAATCAACGTAAAGCACATCGCTTTTTGTTGAAGGGTGTAGCGTAGCGGCATCCACTATATAGCCTTTCAGCCACATGGACTGACCTGGGGTGTAATAAGGCTTGTCTGTCTGCACATACACTTTTTCAGGTGCATACTGCGCCCGGTAAGTGTTCAGGTAAGACTGCAGCCTCTGTAGTAAGTCCGTCTGCGGACTAACAAATGCCATGGATGCCAGCAGTAAAAGAGGCACCATGTATATGAAATATCTATATTTAATTGGCTTCATATCTTGTTGAATTTATATTTTATATCGGCTTGTGTTTTTTAGTATATCCAAGACAAAAACCGTTCCTGAATATGCAGTTACAAACTTTACTTGTATAGGTTTACGATTGAAGCTGTGAGATGTGTCTGTATATAGTACAAAATGAATAACACGGGATTGCGATTTGTAAAAAGTGCAGTGTTCTTTCTTTCCTCGCTCGTTGCCTGTAGTGATTCTTACTTGCCCGCTGCTAACTAAGGTTTAAGCTCCACAAACCATTGCCTGAAGTCTTTCAGCAAAGTTCTGTGATGGCTTTAGCGAAATTGTATAGGCTGCGTGTTCTTTTTTACGTAACACTATAAAATCATTCGCACATTAGAAACGGAGCGGATTGCGCAAAAAACCCGCGTGCGCAAGAGGGGCCTTTATGGCCTAAAGGTGCGGGTTAAAATTAGACAAACTTAGATTTTACAATATATGGCAACGGGTATAACACTGGAGAGTTTTTTAGATACGAAGGAAAAGAAGTTAGCATTTTTCCAGAACATGGTTTTAGTAGCGATGGCGGACAGATACATAGATGATGCGGAAAGTGACTTCCTGCTGTCGATAGGTGAGCAACTGGATTTATCGGAAGAGGACACACTACCCATCACGGATAATCTCTCCTCGCTCACATTTATCATTCCAGAGGAAGGACTCCTGAAAACGCTGGAGTTGCAGGCGCTGGTGATGATGGTGTTGCAGGATGGCGAAGTGGAAGAAAGGGAGTATAACCTATGCCTGGAGTACACACGCCGGATTGGGTTCAGCAAAGATATCCTGGATGAGCTAATCACTAAGCTGAGTAATAGGCAAAGTTGAAAATCATAACCTGAGAAGCCCCAGCCTATGTGTTGGGGCTTTTTTGTTTTAGGCGCAAAAGGTTATAATAACAAACCTTTATCTGAAAGCTTTAACCATGAAAGAGGCCTTGGAATAAAGCTCTTACGGCTTAACTATCTCTTACCTCCGCCGTACATTTTGAGAACTTATCTGCTGATACAATGCTGGTTGAAACGGAAGGCGGATTTAATTTATCTATCACTGAAGAAGAAAATTTATGCAGCAGAAAGTAAGCGATTTTTTAATTGAACGATTATCTAAGTGGGGTGTCAGGCGCATTTTCGGTTACCCGGGCGATGGGATAAACGGTATTCTGGGTGCCTTGCACAGAGCAAACGGTATGATGGATTTTGTTCAGGTGCGCCATGAGGAGATGGCTTCTTTAATGGCCTGCGCTCACGCCAAATTCACAGGTGAAGTAGGGGTGTGCCTGGCTACTTCCGGGCCGGGTGCTATACACTTGCTGAACGGATTATATGATGCCAAATTAGATCATCAGCCGGTTGTCGCTATTGTGGGGCAAAAATCCCGCATGTCGTTAGGCGGGCACGCGCAACAGGAGGTAGACTTAATGTCTCTGTTCAAAGACGTGGCTGGAGAGTATGTGCATATGGCTACCGACGCAAGGCAGGTGCGGCACCTGATAGACAGGGCCATGCGCATTGCAAAAGCACAACGTACCGTTACATGCATTATCGTGCCCAACGACGTGCAGGAGCTGGAGTACCAGGACCCGCCCCACGAGCATGGTACCATTCACTCCGGCATTGGCTATACTGTACCCCGTGTTATTCCCCAGGACGAGGATTTACAAAAGGCGGCAGAGGTGCTGAATGCAGGAAAGAAAGTAGCCATACTGATAGGAGCGGGAGCGATGAACGCTGCCAGTGAAGTAACACAGGTCGCTGACATACTAGGGGCAGGTGTGGCAAAAGCCTATTTGGGTAAAGCTGCCTTGCCCGATAACCTGCCCTTTGTAACAGGTGCTATCGGTTTTTTCGGTACCGAAGCGACACATAAAATGATGCAAGGCTGCGACACCCTGCTCATGATAGGCTCCAGCTTTCCCTATGCTGAGTTTCTGCCACAGGAAGGGCAGGCCCGGGGCGTGCAGATTGACATAGACGGCAGGATGCTGAGTATCCGCTACCCAATGGAGGTGCCCCTGGCAGGAGACAGTGCTGAAACGTTGCGAGCCTTAATGCCGCTGCTGCACAGGAAAGAAGATCGCTCATGGCAGGAAAAGATAAAGCAGGACATGCAGGACTGGTGGAAGCAAATCGAGGCGTGGGCCGCCACTGAAGCGAAACCGCTCAACCCGCGGCTGGTATTCGAGAAACTATCACCGCGCCTGCCGGAGGACTGTATTCTTGCTGCGGACTCAGGTTCTACCTCCAGCTGGACCGCACAGCATATCCGGATGCGGGAGGGGATGCAGTTTTCTGTTTCAGGAACGTTGGCTACCATGGGCTGTGCCGTGCCTTACGCCATCGCGGCCAAATTCGCTTACCCAAACAGGCTGGCTGTTGCTTTTGCCGGTGATGGCGCTATGCAGATGGGCGGAAATGAAGAGCTGATCACAATACAGAAATACTGGCGGCAGTGGAGCGATCCGCGTCTGATCGTGCTTGTGCTGAACAACCATGATTTGAATTTTGTAACCTGGGAGCAGCGCCTGATGCAGGGGGAGCCAAGGTTTGAGGCCTCTCAGGAATTACCTGATTTTAATTACGCGCAGTATGCCGAGTCCTTAGGTTTGACAGGCATCCGTATTGACAGTCCAGAGCAGGTAGAGGCAGCTCTGGAGAAAGCGCTGCAAGCTGACAGGCCCGTGGTGATCGAAGCCATAACAGATCCTGAAGTAGTGCCTTTCAGCCCTCAGGTAGCCGTTAGTTTTTCTGACAAACTTGCTTCAGCGATTCGGCAGGGAGACGAGGCCGCCGAACGAAACTTAAGAGAGCCCTTACGCAGTGCTGTAGAGCGCCAAAGTGAAAAAGGGTAGGGAATATAGATTTGTATTCATCGTATAATCGTCTAGTCTTTGCCAGCAAATATGCTTCCTGCGCTGCCTCTGAAATGACAGCTATAACTATCATATTTAAGTTTACTAACAAATATACTATAAGCAAGTGTGCTTCCTTTGTAAAGACAAAGAGCAATGGGCGTCCTCAAAAGAAACAATGTTAATGTAAGTGGTGCTGGCAAAAAAACAATCGTCTTCTCGCATGGCTTTGGTTGTGATCAGAACATGTGGCGTTTTGTCACACCGGCTTTCAAAAATGACTATAAGATTGTGCTTTTTGACCATGTTGGTGCCGGTAAATCAGATAGCACTGCCTATAGCAAGATGAAGTATGAAACACTGCAGGGGTATGCGGATGATTTGCTCGAAATTTGAGAGGTGCTGAACCTACAGCAGGTTATCTTTATGGGCCACTCCGTGAGCTCCATGATAGGTGCGCTTGCCGCAATTAAAAAGCCTGACCGTTTCGAAAAGTTGGTGATGGTGGGTCCCTCTCCCTGCTACATCAATAGCAACGGCTACAGGGGTGTTTCTCAGGAGAAGACATAGAAGAATTGCTGGAGTCTCTGGAAAACAACTACCTGGGTTGGTCTGCTGCCATGGCACCCGTTATTATGGGGAATCCTGATAAACCGGAACTGGGGGAGGAACTCACCAACAGCTTTTGCCAGACGGACCCCGAAATTGCCAGGCATTTTGCGCGTACAACCTTTCTTTCTAATAATCGGACAGATTTAAGAAACATCAGAACGAATACACTCATACTGCAGTGCTCTGAAGACGTGATAGCGCCATTGGAAGTAGGTCTCTGTAAAGAGTGAAGAAGGAACGGGAACAGAATTTGGATTTAATCTCGGCCTCAAACTTGGCGAAGCTGCAGCTTCTTCAACCAATAATACTGCTGAAGGGCAGGAACCCACCACTTCCCTGCAAGGTGTGAAGCTTTTGTTAGTGGACGACAATGCAGTGAATGTAATGGTTGTCTCCAGGTACCTGGAAAAGTGGGGGGGATGTGGAGGTGGCGGAAAATGGAGCCGAGGCAATAGAGAAAGTGAAGCAACAGGAATATGAACTGGTGCTGATGGACCTGCATATGCCGGACATGGATGGCTATGAAGCTACTTCCAGAATAAGAAACCTTGGGGAAGAAAAGTACAGGCTGTTGCCTGTTATTGCATTATCTGCTTCTGCCGGTCATGATTATGAAAAGCGCATGGAGGATGCAGGCATAGACGACTTCGTGAGCAAGCCCTTCAACCCAACGAAACTACAAGGTAAAATAGCCTATTATACCCTCAGTACCTCTCAGAAACCGAAGCAGGATGCCGAGAGTAAAAATGAGGCAGCAACAGTATGGCAGCCCAAACTCCACACTGCCGATGAGCCAACCTTCACCCTGGAGAATTTTGAGGAATTACTCGCGGATGACGAGGAAGATCTGGAAGAACTAGCCAGGATGACGATCCATAATTTTGAAAACTATAAAAGAGAATTCCAGACTGCGCTCGTTTCTAATGATCTGAAGGAGTACAAGGCAAGCAGTCATAAGATAAAGACTACTGTTGAGCTCCTGCGTGCTGCGAAACTACAACTTGCCATCACGAAAGGCATTCACTTTATGGAAGGTGACGCAGAAGACCAGCGCCTGATGAAGCGGATTTCTCAGGAAATAAACCATGAGTTGAATGCTGTTATTCATGGCCTGAAAGAAATACAAAAAAGCCGGTGGCATCGTACCGGTTCCCGCAATACCCCCTGAAAACTCTACACTAGCATACAGCAGATGTGCCAGCAATAGGAGCGACTATGTGTCCTATTTGCTCTTGTTTCCGGGGCTTACCAATATCTTTAAATATTTTGTTTCTCTAATATTGTAATTGAATAATATTTACTATATATTTAAATATATGAATTTATAAACAATTTAAATATATAAAATCAATATGGGGTTACATTTAAAAGATACAAAGGAAGGGAAGGATAAAAGTGTTGTGGCTGGTGAAGCGCGGGTTGATGAGAAGTATATAAAAGAGTATGTAACAGAAGACAGAACACTTTCTCCCATTCGAATAACGAAATTACTTCTTTTTATCGCGCTAGCCCTATTGGTAGGTCATGTTGTGGTTGTTCATCTTGCTCTTAAGGCCTTAGGAATTTTCAGTAACTCCTCAAGCCTGCCCTTCTTCAAAGAAATTCATTACGCCCTGTACAACCAATTTCATTTAGGCCTGGAAGGAAATCTTTCCACCTATTTTTCAACTTTTAATTTAGCATTGGCTTCTATTTTGTCTTATGTGGTTTACAGCACCGGCAAAAAAGCTACCTATCATTGGTTATACCTCAGTCTCTTATTTTTATTTCTGTCAATAGATGAGTCGGCGCAGCTTCATGAAACATTTGGGGGCTTAGCAGGAAGTAAATTTAATTCTTATTTAGATGAAGTTCCGCCATTTCTGAGCTGGGCTTGGATGGTGCCTTATGCTGTGTTTACGCTGCTGGTTGGGCTTTACTTTTTTAAGTTTACTTTAAAGCTGCCTGTCAAAACAAGAAGCCTCTTTTATCTTTCAGGCTGTATATATGTTTTCGCCGCACTTGGCCTGGAGTTTTGCGAAGCCCATTTCGACACCTTGTATGGCCCCGATAATGTGGTGAACAAATTCTTGTTTCCGATTGAAGAGTTTTTAGAAATGGTTGGCATCATTATTTTCAACTACGCCTTGCTGGATTATTTGATGTTGAACAAGAAGGTTCTTCAATTCTCCTTTACAGACAGTAAATAAGTTTACGCTGGATTGTGTTCTTATAAATTTTCTGGGGCAATATTCAGAAACTTATACTGCCCCATAGCTTTTGCAGAACCGGTGTTATATTAATGGTTATCACCAGGAGTAGAAGGATTGTCTCCTCAGGCAAAGGCTGTTTCATTCTGCAAAGTCCTCACTCGTGTCATTATGCCTTGGGCTATGGCGCTGTTATGTCAAAGACTCCATATTCACCTTAAGTTCCAGGTCTGGAGATTCGCACCATATCATAAAGTGAAACAGTCCCTTCCGCAAATTCCTCCCGGCTAAACCGAAATATTTTATAACTAAGTCTTCCTTTTCAGCAGCAATTCAGCAGTGTTAGATTCTGTCTGAGGCAGATAGTGTTTCGGTGTGTGCTAATAAAAAGCATGGCTCTATGTCAAAATAGAGCAGCTTTTTTTATCTTTAGATGAGAAAGTAAATTAAATCCCGAAATTTTGAATAAAAAGAGACCAATCAATAAAGTTTTTGACAAGCGAAATGTTGCCAATATAAGAAGAACAATATTTAGCAGACCAGGGAAAGATATTCCTGCAGGCATTGTGGTCTTTCTGGTGGCACTCCCTCTGTGTCTGGGCATTGCATTAGCCTGTGGTGCGCCCCTGATATCTGGCCTGATATCAGGAATTATAGGTGGTATTGTAGTAGGGTGTATTAGCCAATCTGATGTAAGCGTTAGTGGGCCTGCTGCTAGTTTATCCGCTGTCGTATTAGTAGCTATTCAACAGTTGGGCAGTTTTGAAGTGTTTCTGTTGGCCCTGCTGATTGGAGGTGTGCTTCAACTACTGCTCGGAATCCTAAAGGCCGGATTGATTGCGGATTATATGCCGACCAGCATCATCAAAGGTTTATTGGCTGCCATAGGATTGATTCTTATTATATCACAAATACCATATGCCCTGGGAATCAAACAGGATGGTCTGTATTTAGACTATGCCCCGAATTATTTTATGGAGTTGCCCGAAATGCTTTTGTCACTTCTTGGGTCGCTGTCGCCTGGCGCTATCATTTTATCTGTTATTTCTTTACTGCTACTTATATTCTGGGAAAAGACATTTCTCAGTAAAATCAAAAACCTGCCTTCTTTTCTGGTGGTGGTTATTTTAGGAGTAATAGTGAACCAACTCTTTAAATTTTTTATACCTTCTTTTTACCTGGAAGGTATCCACCTGGTTAATATTCCCAAAATTGAGAGCTTGTCTTCTTTCCTTACCTTTCCTGATTTTACTGCTATAGCAAATATTCAGGTATGGACGTATGGTTTAACCATCGCATTGATTGCTTCAATTGCTTCACTGCTGGCCATTGAAGCAGCAGATAATTTGGATCCACACAAGAGAAGGAGCCCTCCTAACCGGGAACTGGTGGCTCAGGGAATTGGCAATATACTGGCAGGACTAATTGGCGGTATTCCCATCACCTCTGTTATTGTAAGGAGCTCTGTCAATATCCAGGCGGGTGCAGAAACTAAATTCTCCACGATCACGCATGGCATTTTATTGCTGCTTAGTGTGCTGTTCCTCAGTTCGATCATTAATTTGATTCCCCTGGCATCACTGGCTGTTCTCCTCCTGGTGGTGGGCTACAAGCTTGCTTCCATTTCCATTTTCAGGAGCATGTATCTGAAGGGGTGGGACCAGTTTATTCCATTTGTTGTCACTACCATCGGTATCCTGCTGACAGATGTGTTGCTGGGAGTGCTGATAGGAACGGCTTCCAGCCTGTTTTTTCTGCTTAGGGGTAATTTCTATAATCCCTTTTATATGGAAAGCACAAAGTCGCAGAAGGGGAAAACCACCCGGCTTGAGCTATCCAATGAAGTGTCTTTTCTGAATAAACCCGCCATAAAGAGAACCTTATGGAACCTGCCTAAACACTCGGAGATAATCATTGATGCTACTTTTACCACTTATGTGGAGCCTGATGTAGTAGAGATCCTGCATGACTTCCAGGATACCTTTGCCCGGGAAAACAACATCAATGTTAAAATAACGGGGCTAAAGGAAAAGTACAATCCTAAAAGTCAGGTCCCCCTGGTTAACAGCCAGCCCAAGTTCATAAAAGACCCATCCACTCCGAAGGAGATATTGGAGTACCTGGTAGATGGGAACCAGCGTTACGTTGATGGCAACCTTGTTTCAAGGAGGTTAAGGAATAAAGAGCTGATGGACTTCATCAAAGGCGCTCCATTGGCTGCAATCCTTAATTGCATAGATATGCGTGAACCACTCAACATGCTGCTGAATACCGGAATAGGGGACTTGATACCTTTGCGGGCAGCAGGTAATCTGGTGGGGGAACATCTTATACACAGCCTTGAAATTGCCTGCCGGAAACAGGGCGCCAGGTTGATTTTATTAATGGGAAACTCTGGAAACTCCTTCATCAAAGAAGCCCTTGAGAATTATCTACAAGGGAATGACTCCTACCTAAAACCTTTACTGGAACCTGCCCTTTCCTCCGGCACATTCAGCCAGGAAAGATTAAAAAATGAAGATTTAGATGATTTGGTAAATGAAATTACCTTATGGAATCTGGAAGAATCTAAAACAAGAATCTTAAGGCAAAATCCATACATCAGCGATCAGGTGAGCCAGGGCAAGCTAGGCCTTTGTTCCGCTTTTTTCGATCGCAGGACCGGTAAAGTCGAGTTTTCTTCTTTAGTTAATTTGGCCACAAAAGAGGTTCTTTAATTCGTTACTTCTGTAGTGCGATATGCATGAAGCTGGCAGGCGCCGATTTTCAGGGTTTATATTTAATCAGGGGAGTCGATATTTCTAGCGCTGTGAGAAATAACGACTTTTATAAGCTTCATGTATGTTTCTTTAAGGTAACAGCAATAGGTTATAGTAAGGTTTGTGTTTCGTATTTCTGTGGGTGAGTCTGAATTAAGAACCAGAACATCAGTAGTTAACCTGCGTTATCAAACAAAGGACTATTCAGAAAACGTAAACTTTAACTATGAAAACTTCAGCAAAGAAATTACATATGCTTGCAATGCGTAGTACGATAGGAATTCTGACAGCTATACTGGTTTTGGCCGGACAGGCTTGCTCGCAGGAGTCAGATGCACAAGCCGGAGAACCTGTTGCTACGGAAGATGAAACTGGCGAAATGCAGGTTGAAACGCTGACTGAAAATCTGACACATCCCTGGGGAATGGCTTTTCTTCCGGACAACAGGCTGCTGGTAACCGAGCGGCCCGGAAGACTAAGAATACTGGATACCAACAACCAACTTTCTGAACCGCTAACAGGCACTCCGGAAGTATTTGCAGAGGGGCAAGGGGGCTTGCTGGATGTGGTGCTGGACCCGAACTTCCAGGAAAATAACTTGGTATACCTTTCCTTTTCCGAACCAGGAGGGAACAATACAGCCTCCACAGCATTGGGCCGGGGAAGGCTGGAGGGAAATGCGATACAAGACTTCACGGTTATTTTCCGGCAGGAGCCTAAAGTAGATGGCCCTAACCACTTCGGCGGACGCATCGTGTTCACGCCGGATGGCCACCTATTTCTTGCCATGGGCGAAAGGTTTAAATTTGACCCGGCCCAAGACCCCTCCAATCACATGGGCACCATTGTTCGCATCAACCCCGACGGATCTGTGCCAAGCGATAATCCTTTTGTAGGACAGGCGAATGCGGAAGACGAGATATGGTCGTATGGCCATCGTAACATTGAAGCTGCAGCAATTGAACCGAATACTAACAGGCTTTGGGTGGCAGAAATGGGACCCCAGGGAGGAGATGAGTTAAACCAGCCAGAGGCAGGACGTAATTACGGCTGGCCAGAAGTGAGCTGGGGGGAAAACTACGATGGCACTGATATACCTGATCCGACGACCACTACTGAGTTTGCCAATGCCGCACTTCATTGGACACCAGTTATCTCTCCATCAGGTATGATATTCTATACTGGTTCCATGTTTAATGAATGGCAGGGAACGGCCCTTATTGGAGGACTAACCAGCCAGGGAATTGTGCGGGTGCAGATTAATGGAAACCAGGCAGAGGAAGTGGAGCGCGTTCCGTTGGATGCACGCATACGCGATGTAGAGCAGGCTCCCGATGGCTCTGTTTATGTGCTAACAGACCAGGATAACGGCAAGGTTTTGCGTTTACACTTGCAGAATTAACTTGAAGGTAACCATTCTGGATAGGAGGCATATCTTTTGCTTCATATAAACATAGTCTAAGTTACCTGCGTTGTCATTTCTCTCTGAGTTCGGGTTGATATTCAAGCTGGACAGAGGCATTGCGCCGCAAGAGGAGCATAAAAGAGCCTCTCAAAAGTGTTTGAGAGGCTCTAATGTGAAGGAAACTCTTTTACAGGAAAGCTTATATATCCAGCGCTCTCTTCTTTAGTAGGGTATACTCATCGTCTGTAATAGAACCTCTTTTACGTAGTTGTTCCATTCTTTCGATGGTAGCAATGGAGTCCTCCACTGTTTTAGAAGTACCGTCCTCACTATAAACATTTGTTTCAGTTGCTACATGCCTGGTATCATCTACATTGTCAGCGCGATCTTCCTGCCAGCTGGAGGAGTAGAATCGGTTCTCGTTGTAGTTGTCGTCGTTGTAGAAGTCATCTGATATGCGCCGGCTGGTGACCGGTTGCTGTATTGCCGCCTCTTCAAACTCGCTCCTTCTATTGGTGTTGGTATCTGGCAGCGTATCATGCTGGGACTTTTGAAATGTATCCCGCACCGCATACTCATAATCTTCAGAAATAGAGTCACCACCATATACCGGGTAACTTGAAACAGAGCGCGTGTCGATGTAGGATACAAATATCTTTTTCCCTCTTTTATCAAGTGCCGCTGCTCCAATAGGTATCAGTAAATACTGATCGTCCTTTGTGTTAAAGAATTTGCGGTCGGCTACTACAGACAAATAGCGTACACGCAGGGTCTGCGGGTCGACAATCAAATCTTTTACTACTCCAAACATGTCGCCATCTGCACCTGCCACTTTCCAGCCCAGCACGTCTGTGCTGTCTGAGGCCACTTGGTAATCCTTCAGACTGCTTAATGGCATCAAGCGATCTGTCATATCCTGACTTATATCGTTATTTCTCATGGTTTTATTTTTTAAAGTTAGTAACAGGAGACAGGGAGGTTAAGCCACCTGGTAGTGCAACGTTTCCGGTAGCACCATACCGGTGCTTGGGTTTACCTCTATCGTCTCCACTTCGTTCCTATCGAAAGCAAACTCGTACACTGCCCAGGCTACTAAAGCCAATAGAATAAGTACGAGTACCCATATCCACAGTGAATTGTTTTTCTTGCGTTCAATCCTTATTTCAGCCATTCTTTTGTCGTTTGTTTTCCATAATTAATCCTATCAGAGTCAAAGCTCTTGCAAGTCCTTCTGAAACTTCAAATACCAGGTATAAGCTTTCTGTCTTTTTTACAGATTCAGGCAATTAAGTTTTACACAAGGGCAAAGTGTTATTCCAGTAAGGGAGCAACATAACAAGATTAATACGCTGATGAGCAAGATATGTTGATGGAGAGTTTTAATGATAAGTACAATTTAAGAAAGTATCGCAAACAAAGGCTTTCAAGAATTGGACTGGGGTAGACCTGAAGGGGAGGGTTTTCTCAGAGGTTTTATTCAATGAAAATAAAATATAAAATCAAGCTTCAGGATCATGTTAGCGGTACGAGGCCAATAAAAGAGGTATAGGGGCCGTTAAATAACTTTCTCCTGCTGTTTCAGGTGTTACTACTTGCTGCAGGGTGATGAGTATTTTGTTGATCGTGCTTTATCAGTTATACAAATTTCCTGATTCTACTATACCTTTACTTTTGATCAGCGCTAACAGGCAATTTTCTGCTGCTAATAACAAAGCACGTACACATACTTTAGCATCCGTATAACCAGACATATAAACAAATGAATCTTACAAATTGGAGGCACCTTCCAAAAAGGGCTGCGTTTCTTTTGACCATTACTTCCTCCTTATTCTTTCAGGTCTCCTGCCAGACCTCTCCACCTGAAAATGAGGTTGTGAGCGCTGAGAGTTCCAGCATTGTGGAATATGAAATAGCCGAGCTACAGCAAGGGTATAAAGACGGCACCCTGACCGCCAGAGAAGTTGTGCAGGCTTACCTGAACAAAATTGAGGAGGTAGATGACAGTGGGCCGGAACTTGGTTCCATTATAGCAGTAAACCCGGATGCTATCCAGATTGCAGAGGCGCTTGATAAAGAGATGAAGGAGGGGAAAATCAGAGGTCCGCTGCATGGTATACCCGTTGTGTTGAAAGACAATATTGACACGCACGATAAAATGCCTACTACTGCCGGTTCCAGGGCATTAGCGAATTCATACCCTTTGCAGGACAGCTATGTTGCCAGGCAGTTAAGAGAGGCCGGAGCCATTATTATTGGTAAAGCCAATTTAAGTGAGTGGGCGAACTTCAGGGGCGAGATGTCTACCAGTGGCTGGAGTGGCCTGGGTGGGCAAACAAAGAACCCTTATGTTTTGAGCCGCAATCCTTGCGGGTCCAGTTCCGGATCAGCTGTAGCGGTGGCCGCTAACCTGGCGGTATTAGCTATAGGTACAGAAACGAACGGATCTATCGTTTGCCCGGCGCAAGCCAGCGGCGTAGTGGGTATCAAACCGACGGTTGGCCTTGTAAGCCGTTCAGGAGTTATCCCGATTTCCTCCACACAAGATACACCAGGGCCGATGGCCCGTACCGTGCGGGATGCGGCCATTGGCTTAGGAGCCATGGTGGGAGTGGATGCTGGAGATGAGAAAACAGCAGCCAGCCAGGGTAAATTTCACAAGGACTATACCCAGTTCTTAAAAGCAGATGGCTTGAAGGGCAAGCGTATCGGGTTTTATAAAGCGCCGCTGGGCGCTAACTATAAAGTGGACTCCCTGATGTTGAAGGCGGTGGATTTCCTGAAAAGCCAGGGAGCAGAGATTATAGAAACCGATGAAATAGGAGGAAGAGGAGTTGGCGCCAATTCTTTTGAAATTATGTTGTTTGAGTACAAACACGGCTTAAATGAATACTTTGAGTCGCTTGGACCTGATGCTCCCATCAAGAGTGTGGAAGAGTTGATCGCTTTCAATAAAGCGGATTCGGTGGAGTTGCAGCATTTCAACCAGCGCTACCTGGAAATGGCGCAGGAAAAAGGAGATCTGAACACACAGGAATACAAAGAGGCTTTAGCCAACCTGATGAAAGGCAGTAGGGAAGAAGGCATCGACAAAGTAATGAACCAACACAATTTGGATGCTATCGTAGCCCCAACGGGAGGCCCAGCCTGGAAAACGGACCTGGTGAACGGCGACAGTTTCCAGGTTGGAAGTTCCTCTCCTGCAGCCCAGGCCGGGTATCCCTCTATTACCGTTCCCATGGGTTTCGTAGGGGAGTTGCCGGTGGGTATCTCTTTTTTCGGAAGAGCCTGGAGCGAGCCAATTTTACTTGAAGTCGCTTATGGTTATGAGCAAGGAACAAAGCATCGTAAAGCCCCGAAGTTTCTGCCGTAGTGCTCTGGTAAGCTTTAGCAGGGTTTAAACCCTGCTGCCTTCATGCAAAACTCCCCGTCGTTGTTGGTGTTGACCAACAGCGGTGGGGAGTTTTGTTATCTGCCGCTAGTGCGATCTTGCAGTTCGTACTGCTGATTGTTAAAGAAGCTTAGCTACATCGTTGTGAAGTGACTTGGGCAATTGGCTTATGTTTTAAAGGTGTTTATAAGCAATTCATAGCCCACCACTACCTGTCTTTTGCCTTTATTGTTTTGGGCGGTAGGGCAGAATCCATTCGTCTCCTGGTCTCATCCGGCGAACTTTTCTTTCAGAATATATCTCTATTCCTTCTTCATTGAAGTCGCTGAGTTCACGGGCATGTGTTTCTTGGATATTGATGATTTCTTCAAACTTATACCAGACATACCTCTTTTCGCTGCCCAGGTAAGGTTGTTCCTGCGCTGGCAAAATCTTCAAGGCCTTTTTCTCTGCCTCTTCTTCATTCTTTGCTTTCAGCAAGACGATTCTTTCTTCATAGGTTTGTAACCCGCTGGTAATTCCCTCAATCAGAATGGCGTAGCGGGCTTTGACAGCGTAAAATGCATCCGGCTTCTCTTCCTTGCCTTCTTTCGATTCTACACGCGCTATACCCTCAATGTCCTTCACTATAATATTCAGCACGTACTCTTTCGCCTGTAGGTCGAACAAGTCTTTCAGTTTCATCTGAGCCTCTAAGACGCGAGGCTCTGTCCGTTTCCTTTCTAATTTGATATTCCGCAGTGAGAAGTCTTTTTTCAGCCTGGCGTATTGCTGCTGCAGAATGCGTCTGATGATGGCTTTTCTTTCATCCGGAGGTATCTCCATAAAATTGTCTGTGTTTACATATTTCAGAACAATCGTTATGGTAGCCGTTTTCTCACTTTGCCTGGCCTCCTTCGGATCTATTTTCCATTGACTTAGAAATTCGTCCATCTTTTTTCCCTCTCATTTTTTATGGCGTACAAAATCGTTTAACAGGAAAAAATCCTGCTATCTATACGCTGCAAAGCAGATGGCACCTGCTCCTGTAAGAAATTTCGTTCCTGAATATATTACAGCGCCCCGGCAGTATAGCACAGTAGCATTTTGAGTAGCCTATTTCAATGTTTACGTTCAGCAGCGCGGAACCAGCATCAAAACGCTTCCCCAATCAGGATGTAAAAGCCGGTGCCCTCGTTGGTGAAAGCTATGTCAGCGCGGGTGTAGATGTCCTTTTTAGGGAAAAGCAGGTAGCGCAGGCCACCGCCACCGGCCACTTTTAGGTTTTTTACGTTCAGGTGGCTGAAATCGGAGAAAACGGTGCCTGTGCTGGCAAATACAGATGCGCCGATCCTGCTGGAAAAACTCAGGGGCAGGGGCAGAAAACGGTACTCTACCTGCGCAGCCAGTTGGTTCTTGTCACGGAAACGGCCCGTGTAATAGCCGCGCATGATGCTTTCGCCTCCCAGCAAGGCCAACTGGTTGAAAGGCGCATTGCCTACGCTGAACTGCCCAATCAGTTGGGCTGCCAGTACGTTGCTTCTGCCAATGGGCCTGTAGATACGGTTATCTGAAAGGATGGAGGTAAATTTAAAGTCGCTGTTCCAAAGCCGATCATAGCGGATCAGGGCCAGTTCTGAAAATAACCCGTCCCGCACATTGAGCACGTTGTGCCGGTTATCGTAAATTATACCCAGGCCCAGGCCCGTGTTAGCTGACCCTTTGCTGCCAGCCGGTTCTGCTACGTAAGTGTCTGTGGGAGCAATAAAGTCAACAGAAGCCATTCGCTGATAATCGATTTGCGGACCCATGTACAGGTTGGGGCGAATCTGGCGCAGCACCCGTTCCTTCACCTGAATCTGGGTGGCCTCTACAAGAGCCAAGTGCTCGGCAGGCGAGTCTGGTCCTATGCCGTGGTAGAGCATCGGGAAACTTTGGAAACGCAGCTTGCCCAGAAAGAACCACCTGCTCTTATCGGAGTAAAGAGAATGGTCGAACAGGAGGCCATACTGGTTTTCGAGCGTGAAAAAGGTAAAGCCGTTTATTTCGCTGAGCCTGTTGGTGGTATCATTCTTTGCATAATACACATAGAGGCTGCTGAGGCCAAACTCCAGGTTCGTTTCCGGGGAGTAAGCTAGGGTAGGGTAAAGGAGGAACTGTGGCTTCGAAGCATCTGTCGTGTCATTCAGCAGTTTGTTGATATACCTGGAAACGAAATTGTGATGCTGCGCCCCAGCCTCTTGCAAAGAGAAGAGCACAAACGCAAAAAGAAGGAAGATAAAGCGGGTTTTCATATTTGAAGACAGTAAACAGACAAACAGTTTTTGTAGTATACCTTGATGTTCGGTGCGCGAAGTTATGCAATAATGTCCTACAAAAAACACCTTCGCCCTATATAGATTTTATCTAATTGTTATGGTGTTTTCCTGCCTGGTTCTTTCTAACAGTAAAAGGGCAGCAATATCCTCTAATTCCTCACCGCAACCGGCACCTCTCGCCGCCGGAACAACGTACTGTTACCAGTACCCGAAAGCCAGCAAGTGCTGCAGCACAATCAAATTTAATAGTAGGATAATGGAAATAATACACCTAAATCACCTGAATTCCGCCTTCAGGATCTCCGGGAGCGAGGAAAGAAGAAGCCTTAAAATCAGCAGCGTGTCTGTAGAAAAAGAAACGGATGCAAGCGCCACTTTAAAGCTGGTAGTTTTAGATGAGAAGGACGTCCCTGTTTTTAGCCAGGAATTATCCGATGGAGGAGAGGTGAACAGTAGCATCGATATAGATCAGGATTTTGCTTTTTATGACCACCTGACCGTGCGTATCACAGCCGAACCCAAAAACAGCCCTTTTAACGCAACATTAAATTTTAAATAATCCCGCTTACGTCAGGCTCCTTCTGTAAGCCTAAAGCTGAGGTCTTACGGAAGGAGCCTGAGCGTTAAGAGCTATACAACGGAAGTGTAGGTATGATGCCGCTGTAGAAGCCCCTGGAAAAGTGCTACTGAACGAACAGAGGGTTGATTAAATGCTATATGAACAAGCACAGCCCCGGCAGTGTTTAGCGGGCTGCGAGCACTACACGCACGGGTGTCCACTCTATGTCAGGGTAGCGGCTATTGTCTAGTGGCTCCAGTTTCCCATTCCCGCTAAACATATTGCGCAGGTACTGCATGCCCTGCCAGGGCGGAAAGACCGCATCGCTCTTGGGCATAATTGTGCGCGTGACTTTGATCATGTTATCAAGTGTTCTCAGGCCCCCTACGTGGAATAGGCGGAACTCCTGTCCGGTTACCTCACTCGCAATTTCTTTCAATTTACGGGCACTAACGGTATCGCCGGCGATGCGGAGGTGCCGCGGGGTGGAAGGGTCAAGCGCTGCTGCGGCGGTGAACGCGGCGGTGTTTTCCACGGTCGTGAAGTCCAGCGGCTGGTCGGCGTCACTCCAGTAGATAACCCGGTTAAGCGGGAAAAGGATGAGTGGTGCCTCTCCCGCAAGCAGGTGCGTAAACATGCCGTTAAAAATGGAAGTAGCCGCAATCGGTGCCTTGTCTAATCGTTCATGAAATTCCTGGCGAAGGTCAAGGTTCCGGTTAGAGCCGCGGGGAGTTTTTGTGAAATCAATGGCGAAGTCGGACGGGATAAAGCGGGGAACTCCAGCTTCTATCGCAGCATGCAACAGCACCCGCTGCGCTTCTAAGATTACCTCCTGTAGGCCTGAAAGCGCTGAAACGACACAGGCCCCACCCGCACATGCTTTGCTCAACTCAGAGACACTCTTGAAATCAGCCTCCACGATAGAAACGCCCTCTCTCCGTAGGGCTGTTAACTTCTCGCTGGCGCTTCCGGGCCGGACAATTGCCCTCACGTTGGCTCCCCGATGAAGTAGTGACCGGGCGATGCGCCCACCGAGGTCTCCGGTGGCTCCGGCCAGAATGATCGTTGCATTGTCCGGATCAGTATTTTTTTTAAATGACATTTTATTTTCCTGGTTTCTTAACTACAACCACATACTCAGGTTATTGTTAATAAAATAAGATGAGGCTACGCTTAAACGCTGATTCCATTTAATGAGCACAGGTCGGTTTAAAAACCCTCTGCAAAGCATCTCTAATCCAATAAATTCATCAGATTCAGTGCCTCGGATAGTCACTAACATCTATACAGGGTGGGGAGCATGATGATGGCACCTTTTGAGCAAGGCTGACTGCATCACCATACGAATTGCTTCAGCTAAAGTAGACATCGAGGGGGAGTGTCCGAATGTGAAAGCAAACTGATGTTTCCTGTATGCCTTCTTGCAAAAATGTTGAGTTGCTTCAGCCACACAATTAAAAAGCTCTCATGAAAAAAAAGATGCTGGTTTATGCTTTTATATAGCCTTTTCCAATTCTTCTTCGATTGCGGGGCTCAGCACAAAGATTAAATGCTCGGCAAAAGCGGCCCTTTCAATTGGCCCGGTACCCATTACGGCCACTGTGCCTATTGGTTCATTAGTTCCGGAAAGAAGAAACCTGCCCAGGTAACTCTCAATTTTCAGATTCTGTAGCTCTCTGTCGTCGGGGAAGCTTTTGGTAACGTTAAAAGGAAAGTAGCAGAAGCCCTGGGTTTGCACAGCTTCGCATGGCGTCCCCTGGAGGGTATAAATTACATTGTCCAGTGCTTCTTCCCCCTTGAGGAAGGCGCAGGTGCGGATGTGGCTTTTGTCTTCAGTCAGTGCTCCAATCATGACATACTCAACGCCAGTATGCCTGGTTATGAATGTGGCGGCCTCCAAAAGAAAGCACGCACCTCTGCTCTTGTTCGTCAGCGTAACGGCGTCCTCTAAAATCCTGTTTTCTTCTTCTCCCGGCTCATATTGCCAGTGATGTACAAAACGGTATTCCATTATACTTTAACTTTTGGCAACTAAATTGAAGTTATGCATCCTTCATATGCAATGCAAGTAAAAGCTTCACTGCTATGTCATTATACTCTGAACTTGTAACACTGTCTGATTTGGCAAGTGTTTATCACATAAAACTCACGAATTGAAATAAACAAACACTGTCAGCTACCCTTACTCTGGATAGTTCATTTTCCTTTTCACTATTGCTTTTACATAGGACTTATCAGAGGCAAAGCCTTCTGCTAAACATGCTGCGGATTACCTGAGAATACAAAATACCTTTTCCCTGGATTAGTGGCTATGGAAAATATTAGCAGGAGGGGAAGGGGTCAGAACATTACTTAGAGAGTGAATTTTTTGAGAATTTACTTTTAACTACTCAGGAAGATGACCTATATTTAAATTCAGTTTTGGTGTTGGTTTTATCAGGTATGGCCTTTCTTAAAATACAGTTTGCATTGCTTCGATGCATTATCGCATCCTTTTGCTGTTTGTTCCTGATTTCCTGTCAGGAAACAGGTAATGATATTCAGCTTGATGATTTATTTGAAGAAGAGGATAGCAGGCAGCAGGTGCTTATTCCGGCTTCGTTTACCCCAGATAGTGCCCGGCAGCTGGGTACTAAGGTTGATTCCATTTTCAAACATTTACATAAAAGAAAGGGATTTAACGGAACGGTGCTGGTTACAAAATACGACCAGGTAATTTACAAAGGTGCTTTTGGCTATGCCGATTTTCACCGTAAAGATACCCTGACCACGAAAACAGCCTTTCAGCTGGCTTCCGTTTCCAAACAGTTCACGGCCATGGCCATCATGATACTGAAAGAACAGGGCAAGCTCAGCTACGAGGATAGTGTACAGCAGTATATCCCGGACTTTCCCTACAAAGGCATTACCATACGGCAGCTGCTTACCCACCGGTCTGGCTTGCCTAACTATACCTACTTCAGCGATGAACTCTGGCCCGACCGCCGCGTGCCAATCACCAACGGGGATGTTCTGAACCTGATGGCGGTGCATCGGCCGCGAATCTTTTACAAACCCAATACTCACTTCGATTACAGTAACACAGGATACAGTTTGCTGGCTGCCATTGTAGATAAAGCTTCTGGTATGCCTTTCGCCACATTTTTGCAAGAGCAGATATTCGCTCCCCTGGAGATGAAGAACACTTTCACCTTTAGTAAAGATATGGCTGTTGTAACGGAAAGTGTGGCAACCGGCTACACCAGTGGCAGACGTAAAAGAACACCTGACTATTTAGATACTGTGCTGGGCGACAAAGGGCTGTACTCTACAGTAGAAGATTTGTATAAATGGGACCAGGCCCTGTACACGCAAAAGCTGGTGAAGAGAGAAACCCTGGAAGAGGCCTTTAGAGGCTCCCGCCCGGAAAAGAAAAAAGACGAAGATTACGGGTTTGGCTGGCGCATCCGCCAGCTAGAGAGCGGAGATACGGCTGTATACCATGGCGGCTTATGGCACGGCTTTAATACCTACCTGTTGCGAAACCCAAAGGACCACAGCGCCATTATTGTACTAAGCAACCTGACGAATGGCAGCTTAAATTATTTGAAAGACGTACGGCGGTTTTTGTACCCGGTACAGCCCGTTATTACAGCCTCTGATAACACGAAACATAGTAAAGCGGCCAGTGCCCAGCTGTAAAAAAAGAGCTCAAGCTATAGATAGAGTGCTAGCTGGCAATTTTAAAAATATTCCCGATGCAGAGCGGCTTCATTTTAAATTAGCCCTCGCCCTGATAGGTGTGGGACGAGGGCTAATGTTTGGCTTCTAAATTTCTTCCGGGTGCAGCACGACAAGTTATGATACTGCCTTGTTGCCATCTGCGGTTGCCTTCGCCGGTATATGAAAGGCCTCAACCTGTTGAACACTGTTTTGCCGCGGGGATGCATCGGTTAACGTATGGCTTAAGGTAAGGTATGCATCATCGAGTGTGGCAGCCTGGCCAAAAGATTTATCCAATTTCAGTAGCTTCAGCATTCTTTTTGTATTATTGTCTAAGCCATAAAGAAGAACTTGCACACCTTCATTTTTTAAATGGAGCAGGTAATTAATAAAGTCGCTGAGGCTTTTGTTTACGCGTATGATCTGCTTTATGTCAGAGCAGTCTATCCATAGGAGGCTTTTCTCCTGTGCTGGAGTATTTAGAATAATCTCATTGATAGCGGAGTCTGTGCTCTTATCCACTATACCCTGAACTATAATAAGGCTGTGCCCATCGTATTTCTTGTGAGTAATTTTCATTTTGGTACCTTTCAAAGGGTGAATGTCAACCCTTGCTGACATTTAAGTTTTTTATTGGTTATTGTGTTTGGCAAAGTAACTAAAATCAATCTTTTACAATGCGCGAAACAACACGGGTTTCGTGTAGGTGTTTATACTTAAATTCCTTTGTATGAGTAGGATGGATTGCTATTGGCCAAAACGGAAAGGGACAGACACGCAGCGCCTTTGCTTGCAGGCAAAGCAGAATAGAAGCCTGGTTTATATATCAATATAGAAGAGAGATAGAAAGTAGTCCCGTCCTGCCGTACAGGCTGCGCAGCACCAGGCTTGCCGGTTAAGCAGAAAACAAATTCAGTTATGATAAATGAATTAAGAACCAAATCCTCTCATTGATGCAAAGAATGAACATTGGATGAAAACAAGTGTTTGTTCCTAACAGATTAAGGGTTAATACGCTTTAGGTATAATAAATCAGCAGTACTTTTGTGTGATTAAAAGAAGATGTAGCTATAACTATGGACTTGCACAGATTCAACAGCCTCCCAATAGAGCGAAGAGCAGAACTGGTTTCGCAGTCTGGGCGGCTCCTGACCAGGGGGCGCCAGGGGTGTTACAGCAAGACATTGTACTATATGGGTAGTTTCTTTGCGGAAATGTGGTGTTCGCCGGCAAACAACCACATTGTTTCAGTTCGCGGCTTTACAAGCAACGACTGCCTCGAACCTTACCTGGATATGATCGACCTGCGGGACCTGAAGATATAGGAGCCTGGCAGTACTATTCTCGGTCAATCAACCTGATAAGGATTTATTTCTTTGGGGGGAAATTAGCTATGAAGGGCTTCACATGAACGAACCCTAAACCTCAGCCTTTGGGTAGTTGAACCCTCAAAGGAAAATTTTGGCAAGGGGAAGAACATTCCCTTGCCAAAGCTTGTTAGTATTTTACTCTCAGCACTTTTCCTTCAGCCAGATTTGAAACATAGGCTGTTCTTAGCCCGCTCAACTCCATATCAGAGGCAAAGCTAAGCCCGGAGCGTAAAACATTCGTATCGTCTTCTGACACCTTGATTATTTTTCCTGTGCCAGGTATCCAGCCTGTTTCTCCAAACTCACTGAATTGCAACACAAGCGGAAGTCCATCTATTCCCAGTTCTATATCCACCAGCGTTGTGAGCCCATCCTGGTAAACGGATAGTTGCCCATCTTTGTCAACTTCGTAAACTTTTGCTGCCCCTTCCAAAAAAGGAAAACCAGTAAGCGTGGTGACAAGAAAGCGGTCCTCATCAAACACAATGCCTGTGGGTACTGCATCAATATGTGGTGGACCTACAGGAGTAGGGTTTTCTATAGAAGGAAACTGAGCAAAAACACTAAGCTCAGCTGTTTGAGCATCGCGGCGGATAATAGCATTAGCTCCTGCATCGGCCATATAAAAATCACCTTCAGGCCCTTTTGTTAGTTTGTATAAGTTAGACTCAACAAAGCCCTCACCGAGTACAAAGCTCCCGATTTCCTGGTACTCCAGTTCGTTTGCCTGAATAGGGGCATCGCTAGGTACATAATTTGCCACCTGCGCCTTATAGAGCCTTCCTTCTGCGCCATGTAAAATCCATAGTGTCCCATTGTCATATAAAAGATGGTTTAAGCCAGATGGATTGCCTTCCGGGTCTATTACCGATACAAATCCTTCAATTACGGGGTATATCTGCCCGCTGGGAGTTATGACAGATACCTGGCCATCGTTCATGCCTGTTCCGGCTTCCGCGACCCAAAGTCTGTGGTATTTATCCAGCTCCAGCCCAACGGGAGAAGCCAATCCTGTTGCAAAGTCTTTTACTTCTGGCTTGGAGGGATCTACCTCGTCCAGGTAATCTTTGAGGTGCTCACAGGAACTAAAAACGAAAATCAGCGATAACGCTAGTAGGTGGGAGGTTAATTTTCTCATAGCTAATTAGTTAAAGGATTTTTGTTTCAACTAAACGCAGGAAAAAACAGGATGTTTTATTAATTTAGTATTATTTTTTAATCAAATAATTTAATTAATCATATTCAGCAAAATACGTGCCCTGAGCATGCCCGGTTCCATCAAAGAAGCTTTAAAATGGCTTGAACTAAATTCGGAGCCTGATTTGATTTTCTGCGACATTCATCTTTCAGATGGGAACAGCTTCGAGATATTCAGAAGAGTAGATGTAAAGTGTCCGGTTATTTTCACGACGGCTTATAACCAGTACGCTATCGAAGCTTTTAAAGTGAACAGTATAGATTACTTACTGAAGCCGATAATGGAGGAAGATGTAGCGAAAGCCCTTAAAAAGTATGAGGCATTGCAGAGGCACCACTTAAAACAAGGCTTTGGCAACCTGCAGGGCTTAATTCAAACCTCACAGGCACCGCAGCCTGCTGCCAGAACAAGATTTTCGGTAAAGCAGGGGCAAACAATCAGGACAGTGCCTACTGAGGAAGTCGCCTGTTTTCTGGCAGAAGAAGGAGTCACTTTTTTGATGACTTTTCCGGGGAAGCGGTTTATTGTTAACACTACACTGGATCAGCTGGAAGAGCAGCTTGATAAAGCTAAATTCTTCAGGGTGAACAGGCAATTTATTGTAGGTATAGAAGCAGTGCAGGAAGTACAGCGCTATTTTAAAGGGAGGCTGATATTAAAACTCAAACCTCCCCTTGAGATGGAACAAACGGTGAGCACCAACAGAACGGCTGCTTTTAAGCAATGGCTGGATCTTTAAATTGCCATCGCCTTCGTAGCTGCTTATTTATATTTTTTGCCGCTTCAGTAAAACTGCTGGTGTTCCAGCGGAAGGCAGTACTTGCTTCGTTATTTTAGGTGCTTTTTTCCTTCGTCCATACCACATAACAAATCCTGTAACGGGCAGGCTGGCACAAAGCAAACTGGCAAAGAAAGCCAGTATTTTTCCCGGTAAGCCCATGATAGCGCCTGTATGGATGTCATAGTTCAAGCGCATCAGTTTGTCTGCAGAGGAGGCATTATCAAACCTGTCCCAGATATTATCTCCCTGAATTTCCGCTAAGGTGTACTGGTCAAAATAAAGGTAATCAATCTCCCAGTAAGTGGAAGCATCGGGGTTTACTGCCACATGAATAGGGGAGAGTTCACTCTCAGGGAAGTGCATTTCAATTGATTCGGCTTCAGGGTAACGTACCTGCATCTTTCTCCAGAGCAGATCGACAGGGTTTGCCCCAGCCGACATAGCAGCTTGCGTATCGGTAGCCGCAAGCGCTGTGGTGTCGGAGGGAGGCTCGCTATAGACCAACGATTTTTCACCACCTGCTGTCTTGTAAACAGCCGCCTTAAACCACTCAAACCCCCAGGTTAAACCGGTTAGTGCTAGGATAAGGGCTATACCGCTGATATAAAACCCCAGCACATTGTGCAGGTCGTAGTTCTTTCTTCTCCAGCGGGCATTCCACTTAATGCTAAACCGTTGCCTGGCGCCATTTTTATTTCGTGGCCACCATAGAAACAGGCCACTAATCAGCATCACAACAAAAATAAGGGTGGTTGTGGCAATCACCGGCTGTCCAATCTCAGGCGGGAGCCACAGGTAGAAATGGCCATCCAGTACTATCCTGAAAAAGTCCTGGTACTCATCCTTCACTTTCAGCACTTCCCCCATATAGGGGTTCACATACACAAAATCGTAATAATTATCCTCAAAACTGAAGTAGATGGCCTTAGCCGACTGCTCCTTCCCCTGGTACATGATTCCGTGAATATGCTTTCCTGGTAATTGAGCATCGGTAATTTCGCGGATTCGGGAAGGGGGAAGAAATGCTTTGTTCTGAGCCTCTACATAGCGATAGGGCTGCGTAAGACTTTGTATCTCCTCCTGAAAAGCATAAATACAACCTGTGATAGCAATGATGAACACAATCAGGCCAGAAGTGACTCCGAGCCAGAGGTGCAGTTTGCCGATTATTTTTTTGAGGGGCATGCTATTCGAGTTTATGACTTTTCCCTCTTGCCTCATCATGGTATTCATGAACATTTGAAGCGTAAGATACAAAGTCGTTTTACTGTGTTCTTATTAAGACTAATTCTAAACAGCGCAAATAAAACAATAATGCAGAGTTAAAACAAGCTTATGCACAGGCTAAGCAAAATAATAATAGAGGATGTGCTGATTTTTCTCAGTAAAACTACCTCTTGGGTAAGAGCATATTTGCCGTTTATTTTTCATAAAAAAAGATGTTTAAACATAGTGGGAGCAGAGGGAGAAACTCAAGCTAGAAAAATAATTTTTATTTGGAACTATTCTAAATAGGTGCTAACATTGCATCATTATTTAAAATCATTCTAAATAATTACCAGGTGAAAGTCTTTATTCGCGTTCAGGTACTGCTCCTGTTTTTTCTTTTTCTTTTTTCGGCGGCTTACGGACAGAAAGCAACAGGAAAGCTGCAGGGCGTGGTGAGAGATTCTTTAGGAGCAGCCGTGCCCTTCAGCACTGTTTTTATCAAAGAAATTGCAAAAGGAGTTGCTGCCGATGAGAATGGCGGGTTTGTGCTTAACAACATTCCATCCGGCACATATAAAGTAAACTTCTTCTGCCAGGGCTATACCACTGTTGAACGTCAGCTTACCATTAAGCCGGATAGCCTTACCTATATAACTGTTCAACTACGGGAAAAGGCTATCCTGATAAAAGATGTTGTGATTACGGCTAAATCGGAGGTTGCTGAGGTAAAAGAGCTCCCGTTTGCAGTGGCTTCTATTGATGCCAAAAGCTTCCATAATTCCAGCAGCGACGTCAATACCATTCTGGACCAGACGGCGGGAATCAGAATCAGGGAAGAGGGCGGATTAGGTTCGGGCTTCGATTTGAACCTGAACGGCCTGTCCGGAAATCAGGTTAAGTTCTTCATAGACGGTGTTCCTATGGAGTTCTTTAGCCAATCGATGTCACTGAATAATTTTCCTGCGAATATTATTGACCGGATAGAGGTATACAAAGGAGTAGTGCCCATTAACTTAGGTTCTGATGCACTGGGTGGAGCCATCAATATTATCACCCGCCAATCGCATAAGAATTACGTAGACGCCTCTTATTCATTTGGCTCTTTTAACACCCACCGTGCATCCTTTAACAGCCAGATTATCAATCAGAAGACTGGCTTTATGGTAAAGTCCAGCGCTTTTTATAATCACTCAGATAACAACTACTGGACGAATGTCAGCCTGCACGACCCGAATACCGGGAAGTATAGTGAGCCGCAGGACGTAAGAAGATTTCACGATGCTTACAGCTCTAAAATGGTGCAGTTGCAAGCAGGCTGGCGGAACAAGAAACTGGCAGACGAACTTCTATTTGGTGTTACGGTGTCGGGTAACCGGGACGATGTGCAGCATGCCATCAGCCTTGACCGTGTGTTTGGTGCCGTTTATACCAAAAGCAGTTCAGTAATGCCCTCCCTGCAGTACCGCAAGTATGATTTCCTTACCAAGGGTTTAGCCGTAAAGGCTTTTGCCTCTTATGGCATGCATCAAAATGCAGTCTCTGATACCAGTTCCCGTCAGTACGACTGGCTAGGGAACTACACCATCAAAAACAATAAAGAAATAGGGGAGGCCAGCTGGCAAAAGTCACTTTTCAGTTTTGACGACAGAACGTATTTAGCCAGCGTGAGTGCAGATTATCAGCTGAGAGAGAATCACCAGCTTTCCTTTAATTACACTCAGAATTACCTGAACAGAACCGGGGAAGACCCGCTCAGGCGCACAAAGGGTCCTTTTGAAGACCCAAACATCCTGGACAAGAAAACTTTTGGATTGTCCCATACCCTCAAGTTGTTTGACCAAAAATGGGTAACCACAACATTTGGCAAGTTCTACCTCCTCGATGCAAGGGTTGCAAATGTTGACTATAACAACGTGGAAACTGAGGTTGCGTCTGATTTCCGCAAGCCCGGCTTTGGGTTAGCCAGCACCTATCATTTTTCAGATGCGTTTCAGGTAAAGAGTTCCTTTGAGAAGGCCTATCGCATACCGAGCGGTTATGAAATGTTCGGCGATGGGCTGCTGCTCCTCAACAACCCTTTCCTGCTTCCGGAACAAAGCTACAACGGAAATCTGGGCGTGCTGTTCAGTAAGAAGATTGATAAGCTGGCGGTGCAGGCGGAAAGCAACTTGTTTATCAGGGATTCTAAGAACATGATTAGGATAGAAGGAACAGGTATATTGAGCCAATTTGTCAATGTTTCAGATGCCCGGAGCTCCGGTATCGAAGGTGGTGTAAACCTGGATTATAACCAGTTTATCTCTTTGGGTCTCAATGCCACTTACCAAGATATCATCAACACAACACAATATGAAAAGGGGAGGGTAAGCCATGTATACCTCGACAGGATACCGAATATCCCTTACTTTTTTGCCAATGCACAGGCCGGAGTCCACTTTCGCAACACAGTCCTACAGCAAGATAGGTTGTCTTTGTTCTGGAGGGGACGGTTTATAGAAGATTATTTTCTTAAGTGGCCAAGCCTGGGTGACCCCAGCAATAAGCACGTTATCCCCTCCCAGTTTATACAGGATATAGAGGTGACCTACTCTGCTAAGAATGAGCGATACAATGTCTCTTTCAGTTCCCATAATATTTTAGATGCAAAAGCCTACGACCAATTCCGTCTGCAAAAGCCGGGCAGGTCTTTCTTCCTTAAAATCAGATATTTCTTAACAAACAATTCATAATACTTCACCATATCAGGAATGAAAAATTCACTTAAACTATCAGCCGCTTCTTTAGGGCTACTTCTCTGTATGACGGCCTGTGACTCGGAAGTTGAAACCGCAACTCCGCAATCCGGGACCAATTATATCATAGGCGTTCAGTCGCAAGGCTCAGAGAGCGACTTCTCGGATTATCTGCTGGCAGAGGATGACCTGATGAGCGGCGAAATTGACCCGACAGGAAGAGGCGTTGAGCAGACCGGCTGGCGCTATATGACCGCTGTAGGGAACACCTTTTTAAGTATTGGCTATTTTGACGATAACCAGACCATCGGGTATCAGCTGAATGAGCAGGGGGAACTTGTGGAGAAGGGAAGGTTCGTTTTCGAGACCACGCTTGACCTGTTCCAGGGAGTAACTGAAAATACCGCGCTTGCAGTTGAGGTGCCCCGCGCAGGTTTTGCTGACAGGGTTTTTCATAGAATTGATGTGGAGAATTTAGCGATACAGGCAAAGATTCCTTCCCGCATTTATGAGAACAGGGAAGATTCGCTTGTTGCCTGGCCAACATCGCTTGTTGTCAGAGACAACAAAGCCTTTGTTTCTTTTTATACCCTGCATGCCCGCGGCGACTTTAGCACGCCTTCTACAGACACTGCCTATGTAGCCGTATACTCTTATCCTGACATGACTTTTGAAAAGTACATGAAGGATACACGCCTTGGTCCGCTAGGAATCTATGGCAATGCAAACGGATTGATTAAGACAGAAAGCGGGGATATGTATGGCTACTCAGCCGCGTCTTACGCCAGTGGTTTTACTACGCAGCAGAAGAACAGCGGTATTATCCGCATTAAAGCAGGTCAGACAGAATTCGACGATACTTATTTCTTTGATTTTGAAGAAGCCACAGGCGGAAACAAACTTGCCTTCTTCCACTATATTGGCAATGGTAAAGCCATAGGAAGAATGATTGTGGATGATGCTGGATTATGGGGTGTTTACAACATAGAGAATCCCATCACAAAACTCGTTATTATCGATTTAGAAGGTAAAGCGGTTACAGAAGTGGCTAATATACCTTTACATGGCGGCCAGTACAGTACACCGGTGCTGGTTGACAATGGAAAAGTATATGTGAACGTTACCACTCCTACTGATGCCCACATTTATGAGATCGATCCGGTAACGGCCACTGGTACACAGGGTGCTCAGGTAAAAGCAATCGAAGCAAAAGCGATTTTCAAAGCGAATTAATATTTTCTGATTAACTCCTGGTTTTATTGAGGCCTCTGGCTGCGCGATGCATAACTATCGCAGCCAGAGGCCTTAATCTTTTTGTAATGCAGCTCTTGCTAGTATACTTCTTACCAATCAGCCTCATCTGGAATTTAGACAGTTTTAGATTTCAGGTCAGGAAATCCCACTAGGTGTTCACCTGTAGGAGCGCCTACTGCACAAGTGAGGCCGCAATTTGTCTCTTTATGCAGGCTGTGCAGGCATTTTTTTTTCTGCTGCATAGATGAGTTAAAGAAGATGTGAGACTATCTGCTCAGTGTCTTAACTGAGTAACGAAGCATAAATTACAAAGCATGTGTATGTTTCATGATAGAACCACACACATGCTTCGTGAAATTTCTTAGTTGTTCTTGTCGAAGCTACTTGCTTTACGACTGAAGGAGGGGTGTTATATGCCAGATTTCTCTTCCGTTGGCTTATAGCGGCAGGTCCCGGCAGTTTGGGATTTAATTCTACCATCAGAGAGCAACTCATCAATAATTTTGTCAGTGTACTCCTTACTGAAGCCTATACTCTGGCCTAGTTCCTCTTCATCAAGCTTGCCGTTATTCTGCTTTAATGCCCCGAGATAGCGCTCTTTATGGACATTGTTTTCTACTATAGGGTCATTTACTTTTGTTATCTCTTCTACTATCGCTTTAGTCTGTTTCATGTTGTTTCGGTTTAATGTCTTATACTTTCTTCTGTAACACCAGAGACTAAGGGGCAAAAGCTACCTCCTGGAGATTTGCCATAATTTCCTGTTTCTCAGTTCTTTTTATGCTCTGGTGTAAATACTTATTGTTCTACGCACAAGTACTTAGAATGATAAGTATTTGTGCGTTAAATTTTATTAACTTCAATATAATCTGTGTCAATTGGCCATTTCATAAGTTGAACAGATTATTCTCTGTTATAGATACAGATATAGGAGGCAGTGTGTTGGCTTGCACAGAAAATACTTGTTTTCTGTATGCGCTGAATTTAGGTACACCTCAAGGGAATTCAAGGCTTTGCTTAGAGGCGAAGGGAAGTGCAGCCGCAAAGCTTTTCGGCAGGTAAAATAATTCCATTTCCTTGCTGCTCTATTTTTAATACGCATGCTGCACATCAGTTTATTTCAATTGAAATGCTGTTCCGGAAGCTAAGAATAAGTTCTTACTTCAGGAATGGAATATTGAGGAACTTGCATTATATTTCAAGTCAATTTATCTCGATAAGTACCTAATCGCTTGTATGGCGGAAGAGCATAATAAATTAAAACAACTGGTTAATTCCATTCGTCCTTTGCCTGAAGAAGACTGGGAAGCCTTCTCTTCTGCCTGGGTGCTGTATAGTGCAAAAAGAAAGGAACCCCTCACAGTGGCGGGTGAAAAGGAACAGTACCTGTATTTTGTAGCTGACGGGGTGCAGCGGGTATATTATTTCGATGATGAAGGCCGTGAAGCGACGCTTGTCTTTACTTATGCTCCTTCGTTTGGGGGAGTGCTCGACTCTTTTATGCTGCAGCAGCCTGCGCGCTATTACTATGAAACCTTAACGCCTTCAGTTTTTCTAAGAGCTACATTCAACGAGCTGCAGCAGCTAATGCGCAAGGCCTGCCATTGAATCTATGATAAGGGAAGGAATAACCCACAGCCTGTCAGGTTTGCTGCAGCGCCTTGTCGAGCTGCAGTGCTATACCTCAGAAGAGCGATTCAGGAAGCTCCTGCAACGCAGCCCGCATATTCTGCAACTGGTACCGCATAGATACCTGGCCAATTACCTGGGCATCGATCCTACAAACTTCAGTAAGCTGCTCAACAAAGTGAGAATCTGAAATCTTGGTATTTACCAAGAATAATCCTTCCCGGACACCCCACCTTTGTAACGTTAACTTAAACTTAAAACGTTATGAAAGTACAACACATTCTATCCGTAGCCTCTAAAGGCTTCATTCTCTTATCGGCACTCAGCCTCCTGTCCGTGAGTGTCATGGCTTTTGCCGATCCGCAGTCAGTGATGGACCTGGTAAACGTGCAACTCGGTAACAATGATGCCGTCAGCTCGATCAGGGGCGTATATGGTGGAGTTGGGCTCACTCTATTTATGAGTCTGATTTACCTTATGCTGCGTGACACCCGAAAAGGCCTGGCTTTTCTGTGCCTGCTCTGGGGCTTTTATGCCCTGTCCCGTACCATCACCATTTTTTCAGAAGGAGCCCTCGGTGACTTCGGTAATCAGTGGCTGATAACTGAATCGATTTTGTTTGTGGTGGCTGTTGTACTAGTCATTGCCTCTAAAAAAAACTGTCTCCACTGATAAGGCAGGGTAAAAATAAGCACCCAGGCAAGAACCCCTGCTGGATATAGCTTTACTTAAAGCCTGTCAAGATACAGTTGCAACCTCTGCTGCTTGCTACCAAAAGCAAGTGTAAGCATGTCATTATTCAATAAAAGGAATCAATACAAAAATCATTTATAAACATTTAAATAAGTTTTAACCATGAAAAAAGCAGTTTTACCCGTGTTTGCTTTCTCCTTTGCTTTGTGTTTCACAAGCTGCGAAAAGAACGAAATTACCAAAGCGAACTATGCTTTAGATGAAAAGAACTCAGTTGTGGAATGGAAAGGGTACAGCCCTGACCTTTATCATGAAGGCTCCTTTTCTGTTACCAGCCAGAACATTGAAGTAGTGGACGGCAAAGTAAAGGGCGGCACTTTTACTATACCTATTGCGACTGTTCAGAACTTTGATCTCCCTGAAGAAGTAAAGCCAGTGTTGCTGGAGCACCTGAAAAGCCCGGATTTCTTTAACCTGGCGTTGCATCCAAATGCAACTTTCAAAATCATAAATGTACAGCCAATGGTTTCTCCTGTGAGGGTGCAGTTCAGGGTGCCAACTATACTATGACTGGTGATTTTACTATGTTAGGGCAGACGCATTCCATCACCTTCCCAGCCATCATCAATATAGATGGAAGAAAAATGACTCTTGAAGCTTCTCTTGAACTGGACAGAACAAAATGGGGAATGAACTACGCAGCGGATCCTGAACTGGGGGAGCACCACATTGTTCCAACGATTGATATTTACTTTGAACTTACAGCTCACCATTTATAGGGCAATTTGAAAAGCCGAAGGAAAATTGTAGAAGCCAAAAAGCCGCTCCATTTTACGTGGAGCGGTTTATTATTTGTAGTAGACCAAAGGAGAGAAATATAGCATCTTACTCACAGTTAACTTTAACTCTCTTTGTTAGTGTAGTGGCTTTCAGGTAAAGTATATTTACTTAGCTCCTATGAAATTTTGTCTACGATGTAGCGATATGTCAAAACAATTAATGTTGAGAATCAAGCTTAACTCACTGTTGTTTCTAATACTTTAGAAAAAGGTTGAATTACTGATATAGAGGTTCTCATCGTTCCAAGGGTGAATAAAGCGGTAATTTTGCTTCAGTTAAAACGATAGAGATATGGAAAATCCACGGCGATTTAAGACAATCGATGACTACAACACATTCTTATGACTTCAGTATTAAATTTTCGAACCATATCCACAGAGATTATGAGGCTATGGAAAAGTATCTGCAGGTGGGAGAGGGGCAATAAACACTTTCTTCTGCCATAGCAATTGATTGCCTGATTATCTTAACAGTAGTTAATAAGAGAAACGGCCTCTATTTCCTGGAATCGCAGGGTGAGGTATTGGTACTCTGCCGGGGAGCGGAATTTAGCAAGAGTGCTTTATTTACAGTTTGCAAAGACCGCTATTTTCCCCTTCAGTTACGTAAGTTTGCGGCACGGACAGAATCATCAACCAGGAAGCATGAACTGCCCCTTTTATCCTTCCTAGGATCATATAAATCAAATAGTAATGGAAGCAATATATATCACAAGAGCAACGAACAGAAACCTTGAACAACTGCAAAAAATAGGCAGAGTGACCTTTTCCGAAACGTTTTCAGCGGGAAACACCGATGAAAACATGACCAAGTACCTAGAAGAAGGCTTTTCAATAGAAAAGCTGGCGGCTGAACTTAGCAATGAAGGATCGGAATTCTATTTTGCGGTACTCGGCGATCAGGTAATCGGTTATATGAAGCTGAATGTAGGGCAGTCACAAACAGAGATACAGGACGAGAAAGCACTTGAAATTGAGCGGATTTATGTGCTGAAGGAATACCATGGTAAGAAAGTCGGTCAATTGCTTTATGAGAAGGCCATACAGATTGCAGCACAGAAAGGGGTCGACTATGCTTGGTTAGGCGTGTGGGAAGAAAACCCGAGAGCCATTAGTTTCTACAAGAAAAACGGCTTTGTGATATTCGACAAGCATATTTTCAAACTAGGCGATGACGAGCAGACGGATATCATGATGAAGATACAATTGAAAGAAAAAGGATAAAGGACTGCCGATAACATCAGATTGAAAAACAGGTAACTAATAGTACTAAGTTCAGCGTTGGTAATACTGTTTAACATCCTATGTTTGTTCTCAGTGACTTAGCTACTCTTTTTCCCCTTTTGTAGACGTTATCTGAAACATAAGAAATGAGTATATAAGCTTTAGACAAAAAGACTGGGTAGGGAATAAGATTCCTGCTTAACATGGGTTCTATAAGCCCGCGCTTTATGACA
>NZ_QRGR01000018.1 GCF_003367245.1 Pontibacter diazotrophicus
TCGCCGAAACTTTAACCGTAACATGATGCCATGTCATGGTGTTATGCGGTATTAATCCACCTTTCGGTGGGCTATCCCCCAATAGAAGGTAGGTTGCATACGCGTTACGCACCCGTGCGCCACTAACTGGAAACCCGAAGGTCTCCAGTCCGTTCGACTTGCATGTATTAGGCCTGCCGCTAGCGTTCATCCTGAGCCAGGATCAAACTCTCCATTGTAATAGTTACTTCAGGCAGCCTAAGCTACCCATGTGTTCGTCCGACCCCGGCTTCCCTAATTTTTCTCACTCCCTCAATGAAGAGGAAGGAATTGACGCAGTTGATTTCTCAATCACCCGCGCGGATTACCTTAAATTTCTGTCTCAATCAATCTCTCAAAGAACGTAGTGAAAAGAACATCTTTCTTTTCCTTGTGGCAGTACAACTGCCGGTGTTTTTCTCTTGTTTCCGCAAGGCCTGTCGCCTTGTTTTGAGGAAGCGGATGCAAAGGTAAGAATATTTTCCCAATCCGCAATGGAAAAGAAGATTTATTTCCCTGCCTCTTTTTTTCTTTCAGTCTCCCGGCCTCCTTCCGAAGCGGGTTGCAAAGGTACGAAATTCTTTCTTTTCCGCAATGCCCGAAGAGAAGTTTTTCTTTCTTTTTCTCTGTCCGTAAAACCTGTGTTAGCAGCCTCTACCTTGCCGCCTCCTGCCGAAACGGGATGCAAAGGTAAGAAGCTTTTGCCGCTTTGCAAGCAGTGAGGAAACATTTTTTTTCACTGCCCCTTCACCCTCAATCTCTCTTTCCCGTCCCTGCTGAACGGGGATGCAAAGGTAGGAAATCAATCCGCATCCGCAAGCGTCCCGGGCGCAATTACCTGCTGCCCCTTGCCTGATTCCACGCAAGTAACTGGTACTGCGCGGGAAAGATTTCCGGAAAACTTTGCTCTTTTTTTTGCTGCGGCCTGCCCGAGGCCCCTTTGATTAGCGCAAGAAGGCAGAACTGGTACCCTTTCCTATAGCTTGCGCTGCTTTGCTGTTCCCGGCCCCCTTTCAGTGCCGGTCGCTGGGGATTAACATGCACAAAGTAGCCTGAAGTTCCACCGGGGAAATAAATTTTCTTCAGTCTTCTTACATTTGCTACCTGCGTCTCAGGCACGGGATAATAACAGTATAAAAAGCCTTGGGAGTTCCCATATATCCGAAGTTTTCTAATACCGTTTAGTGTAGGTTCAACTCTTTGACAGCAAGAGGCATAAAAAAAGGCAGGAAGTAATCTCCCTGCCTCTCTTATCCTGTTGAGATTTAACTTTAAGCGTTCTTTGGCTTTTTATACAACGGCACTGTGCTGCACGGCTCTCCATACATGAGGCTACTGGTTACGGGTAGCAGCTTTCTCATTACCTCTACATAAGCATATGTAGGTACTGGTATGCTTCCGCAGCCTTTTATCACCACTTTCGCATCTCTGTATTCCTCCGGGTCAATTTTGGCGATGGCCTCCTGCATCATGGCCTGCTCCAGCGCCTCCAGGTCTCCGAATACATAATAATTGGCGTGGTTCTGCAGCTTAGAAGCCAGCAGCATATATGCCCAGGTTGGAACGATGGCATCTGCACTACATATAATAGCCACGTTTTTCCCGGCATATTGAGACCAGTCATTTTCCTTTACAAATGCCCGGAAATCTTTCTCCTTCAGAATAAGCCCATGGAACAGGTTATCTTTTATATCATAAACCACGCGTTCCCCTGGGTGCAACAGCTCCTCAAGGTTTAATGTTACCAGTGCGCTTTGCGCTACTTTATTTATTAACTCTGACATAGTTCAGTTTTATTTTGTGCCTTTACCTGCACTTGTTATATAAACATCCTTTAGATAGAAGGGTTCATAATACGCCACATCTTCAAATACTTTTTGCTCATACTTCTTTAGCGCCAGCTGCCCTATTGTTTTAGCTGATGGCAGTACGCCATCTATAAATAAAGCATTCCCTGCATCGGTTACCAAATTTTTAAACTTCTGAGCGCCACTTCCTAAGAAGATAATGGGTTGCGCCTTCAGCTTATCCTCAAAAGTATGCTCATCCAGCACCACCGGTTCGATTGGGCTTAGCTCCTGTAGGTCACTGTTCAGCAGACAGGTATAAACTTCCATACGCCGGGCATCCAGCATGGGGCAGAACAGATAACGTTCCGGATCAGGAGTGGCTGCCATTACCTGCGCCGCCAGCCCATAGAGTGTTGACACCTCTAACAGCGGAATATCCAGAGAATAACATAAGCCCTTTGCCGTGGAAGAGCCAATCCGAAGCCCTGTATAAGAGCCAGGACCACCTGATACAGCCACTGCACTTAACTCCTTCAGGGTCGCTCCGCAATTCTCTACGAGTTGCGAAACCATAACGGTGATGTGGGATGAATGCGATTTTTCTATCTGCAATTCTGAAGCGCCTAACAACTGCTGGTCCTTGAACAAGGCAATGGAACATACAGTGGTAGAGGTTTCTAGTGCTAGTAATAGTGGCATGTTTAAAATATTGTTTTGCTGCAAAATTAGCGGAAAGCAACAAGGAACACAAAAGCCCCACTGACCATATATAAAGCAAAAGAGGGTGGCACATAACGAACCACCCTCTTTTGCTTTATAGCTGAGCTTATTTTCCTTTCAGATAGGAGTTGTATTTCTGCTGATCATCCAGCACTTGCTTCGCCATCAGAATATTAGGATCATCGTCGAAAGTTGACTCAATGTATCCTTTTTGCAGGTAGTAACGAGAAGCAATCTCAGCCTCAAGCACCTCCTTTATTTCTGATTTAAAACGCATCAGATCGTTCGCTTTGTTGTGCGATACTTTCTTTTTGATAGCATCCAACTCAGCTTTTATATCATCGTAATGCTTGCCTTCTTTCGCTTCCTTTGCCACGTCTTCCAGTTCGCTTTCGATACCTGTGCGATACGACACGTCTTTATCTGCTAAGTAAGCTACAAAATCCTCGTAATCTTTATCAGTCAGCTTAAACTTAGTAGCGGCCGGAATGGTAGCATGCTCGGCTTTATACTTGTTGGCATACTCAAAATAATGACCTTTAGAAGCAATGGCTTTTGTAATATCAGAAAATGCCTGCTGCTCTACCTCCACATCAGGGCTAACTCCTCCTCCATCATATACCACTCTTCCGTTCGCGGTTTTAAAAGCAACACGTAGCGAATCTGCAATTTTGCCAACGCTGCCGTCTTCGTTGCGATGCGCATAGTCAATTGCCTGTATACAGCGGCCGCTCGGAATATAGTACTTAGCTGTTGTTACCTTCAATTGAGAATTGTAAGAAAGCGGACGTGTAGCCTGCACCAGCCCTTTACCAAAGGTGCGCTCTCCCACCAATACAGCCCGATCGTAATCCTGCATCACGCCTGCCACAATTTCAGAGGCTGAAGCACTTCTGGAAGAGGTCAATATTACAAGCGGCACTTCCTTATCCAACGGCTCATCCAGCGACTTATAGGTCTTGTTCCAATCTGTCACCTTGCCTTTGGTGCTCACAATATCCCGGCCTTTGTCCACAAACACGTTCGAGATGTTTACCGCTTCGTGCAGCAAGCCGCCCGGGTTGTCGCGCAAATCAAAGATAATCTTCTTCGCCCCCTGCTCTTTCAGTTTCTGCACCGCCATTCTCACCTCTTTCGAAGCATCCACGGTGAAGCCAGAGAGTTGGAAGTAGCCTGTTTCCTCGTCGATCATGCCCGCGTACGACACATTCTCCACCATAATGTTAGAGCGGGTAAGTTCCACTGTTCTCCCCTTTGTCTGTCCGTAGCTTCGCACCTCCAGTTTGATAGTGGTGTTTGCCTGCCCCTTCAGCATTTTGCTCACATCACCAGTAGACTTACCTGTTACAGATACGCCATTGATTTTCAGGATTTCATCGCCGATAACCAATCCTGCTTTATGAGCCGGGGAGTTTTCGTAAGGCATTTGCACGACCACTTTTCCATCGCGGCTACCAATAATAGCCCCAATGCCTCCATACTGACCAGTGGTCATAGTGCGGAAATCTTCAATATCGTCTTCGGGAATATAGTTGGTATAGGGGTCCAACGACTTAAGCATCGCGTCTATACCGGTACGCATCATGTGTGCGGGGGGCACATCGTCTACATAGTAGGTATTTACCTCTTTGAACAAGGTAGCAAAGACATCAAGATTTTTGGCGATCTCGAAATAACGGTCAGATTCGGATTTAAAAGAGAACAGACCAAGGCCCAGCGTGCCGATAAGGAGGCCAGTTATATATTTCTTGTACATAATTTCAATGTTAAGGACGTGGAGAGACTACTTAATCAAACAACGTTCCAAACCTGAAATTAGTTTTTTCTGAATAGAATCAAAGGACTTTTTTTCTTTACCAATATAGAGGATACCCAGAAGCTGCGGAGCCTGCTCTGGGTTCTGGTAAAGGATATGCTTGTTCAGGCGGTACGCCTCCCGTATCTGCCGCTTCAGGCGGTTGCGATCGGTAGCGCGCTTGAAGTAGCGTTTAGAAACGGAAATAAGCACCTGCGGCTGGCCCGGAGGCGCATCTTGCGGAGAGTAGTACACAAACCGCAGCGGGTATACATTAAAAGAAGAACCCTTGCTAAACAGCAGCGCGATGAGGCGCTTACTACACAAGCGTTCTTCTTTTGAAAATGTATAGGGAGTTGGCCGCTCTGCTTTATGTTCGCCTGCTGGCTCTATGTGCATCAGCGGAAACGACTAAGCGAAGCTATCCCGTCAGGGATTAAGCCGCCTTATGTCTTTTTTCGTCAGAAACAGAAATTCTCTTTCTGCCTTTGGCTCTTCTGCTGGCCAATACTCTTCTACCGTTTGCGGTTTCCATTCTTGATCTGAAACCGTGCTTGTTTCTTCTTTTTCTCTGAGAAGGCTGGAATGTTCTTTTCATCGTATGCCAATGTTTTTATTATGGCCTGCAAAATTAGGCAACCTTTTGTAAATTAGCAATGTCACTGGCCAACATTCGTTAAAAACTCTATCAAAAAACGCCAAACATGCGCTAAAACAGCAATAGAGGATGTTTTTTTTAATGCACGACTACTTTAAAGTATGATAAACTACCACATTTCGTACACTAATCCGCTCACTCACTTCGTCGACATCACCCTGACCATACCGCAAAACCAGCAGCAGGACCTGTATCTGCAGCTGCCTGCCTGGCGCCCCGGCCGGTATGAGCTACAGCATTTTGCTCAAAAACTACAGGGTATCAGCGCCACCGCCACCGGAGAACCTGTCCCTATCAGTAAAACAACAAAAGACCGCTGGCTGGTAAAAACTTCCGGAGCCGAAACAGTAGAAATAAAGTACAGCTTCTTTGCGCGCCAGATGGACGCCGGCGGCTCGTGGCTGGACGAGGAGCAGCTGTACCTCAACCCTATCAACTGCCTGATGGCGGTGGAGGGGCGCGAGCAGGAGCCTTGCCAGATGCAGCTCAACATACCCGGCGAGTGGCAAATTGCCTGCGGCCTGCAGGAGAAAGAGAAGCATGTGTTAGAAGCAGCTAGCTTCGACGCACTTGTTGACAGCCCCTTTATCGCCAGCGGCAGCCTGCAGAAGGAAACGTTTGAGGTAGATGGCATCCCGTTCCACATCTGGATACAAGGTGATTGCCAGCCGGACTGGAAAAAGATAAAGCAGGACTTTGCCGCCTTCACAAAAGAGCAACTGGAAGTGTTCGGCGATTTTCCGGTGCCAGAATATCATTACCTGAACGAGATAATGCCGTACCGCTTCTACCATGGTGTGGAGCACAGCCACTCCACCGTTATCACGCTGGGCCCGGGTGAGCTATTGATGCAGCCGAGCCTGTACAAAGAGTTTATCGGTGTGAGTTCACATGAGCTGTTTCATACCTGGAACATCAAGAAAATACGTCCGAAAGAAATGCTGCCTTATAACTTTGCGCAGGAGAACTACTTCCGGACTGGCTATGTGGCGGAGGGCATCACCACCTACTACGGCGACTACATGCTGGCGAGGTCGGGGGTATTTACGGCAGCACAGTATTTTGAGGAACTGAACACCACACTGCAGCGCTACTTCGCCGATTACAGCCGCCACAACCTCTCCGTCGCCGACTCCTCCTTCGATCTGTGGCTGGATGGCTATAAACCCGGCATCCCTGACCGCAAGGTGTCCATCTATATAAAAGGCGCCCTCACCGCCCTGCTGCTTGACCTGCAGTTGCGGCAGGTAACAGGCAACACGGCCTCTCTCGACACGGTGATGCGCAAAATGTGGGATAACTTCGGGAAGAGGAACATAGGCTATACAGAAAAGGATTATGCCCAACTAGTAAATGAGGTGGCTGGGCAGTCTCTCCAATCTTACTTTGACAAGTATATAGATGGCACCGAATCGCTTGAGCCTGCTTTAGATGAGGCGCTCCGGTTGGTTGGTTGCACGCTGAAGGAAAAGGAGAACCCGCTGCTGCACGAAGGCAGATACGGCTTTAAAGTTTCATCTGACCAGGAGGTGAAGGTAACTGCCATTGCCCCGGATGCTCCTGCCAGCCAACTGCTTAGTATAGAGGATGAACTGATAGCACTGAACGGTCGCAAACTGGAAAACAACCTGCAGCAACTGCTCTCGCTACAACCCGATGTGGTGGAGCTAACGCTATTCCGGGAGAAGCAGCTACGTACGGTTACACTACAACAAGATGGCAAAAGTTACTTCAGCAAATTCACTATTGAAAAGCGCTCAGACGCCACAGCAGAACAGAAGCAGAACTTTAAGCTATGGCTGAAGCAGGCATTTTAAGAGAGAGCTGGGATACCGGATTATAGAGTGTTCTTTTTGATGTTAAATATAAAGCTGTGACAGGCTATTTTATTCTGTCATTCTGGAAGGATCTTGTGAGTTACTTGCAGGTAATCCACAAGATCCTTCCAGGATGACAGGTACGACAGACCGCCTCCTTATTTCAAAAACCGGTAAGGCGATACAGTATTGAAGTAAAACGTCTCCGTCCAATCAATTAAACAGCAGCTTCAGGTAAAACGATGGTTGCTTGAGGCGCTCGCGCAGGTCCAGATCGTTGAACATGCAGGAGATGGTTTCTGCTAAGGCTTTGTTTTTGGAAGCTTTGGCCGCTACCTGGTTAAAGAGCCAGGGGTAATTTAGCAACTGCTGCATTTTCCGGCTTAGCTTCAGCTCTTTCCAGAGGCGGTTATATACGGCTGCGTCATACCCTTTCATGAAGGCGGCAGAGAAGTTTTGTTCCTGCAGGCATTGTGCCGCCTGCTCAGCTGCCCAGCGCCCGCTGATCATGGCGTTGCTGATGCCCTCGCCTGTAAACGGGTCAATCAAAGCGCCTGCATCACCTATCAGCATATAATTATCGCCGGAGATGCTTCTTTTCTTAGACCCCAGCGGCAGGCCGTATCCTTTGATATCGCCTATAAGTTGGGCATTGGCAAAACGCCTTTGTAGCTCCGGGTGCGTCTCAATCATCCGGAGCATTTCTTTTTTCAGGTTCACTTTCTTCTTACTCACGGCACTGCTCAGCATGCCCACGCCTACGTTAGCGTGTCCGTTTGGCAGCGGGAAAATCCAGAAGTAACCTGGCAGGAAGTCTTTAAAAAAGTGCAGTTCAATAAAATTATCCTTGTCCAGCGCCGCCACATTTTGATAGTAAGCACGCAAACCGGCGCAGTAGTGCTCCGGCTCCTGCTGCAGTTGGGCCACATGCCGCGCAAACCCCGACTGCGCCCCATTGGCAGCAATCAGCAGCTTTGCCTGTACCAGCGGTTGCCCGTCTTTGCCAGAAAGGATAAAGCTGCTATCCTGCTGCCGTTCATATTGCGTCAGTTCCACGCCCTCCCAGAGTTGCACCTCCGGGCGCTGCCTTACCTGCTCTATCAGAAAATTATCGAAATGAATACGTTTGGAGATATAACCTGCAGGAGAGTCCTGCGCCTTATTATAGTTATACTTGAATGGCACGCTCAGTTGCTGCCCCCCCGGTGAGATAAAATGTATTCCCCAGGATGGTAACTGCTCCTGCTGCTGACTGAACAAAGCCGGCAGCTCCGGAGAAATGCGTCGCAGTTCGTTTACTACTTTGCCACTCAGGGCATCGCCGCAGATTTTATCTCGCGGGAAGGTGGCCTTGTCGACCAGTAGAGATGGGATGCCTTTGTTAGCCAGGTGCAGGGCTGCCGTTGCGCCGCCCGGGCCTGCCCCCAGAATACAGATATCGGTTTGGTACATGCAATAAGGTATGAACAAAACGAAAGATAGGGATTTAAGGCCTCAGCTGCACACCCGGAAGCACAAAAAAAGAGGATAACCACTTGGGCCATCCTCCTTCTATATTTTCATAGTTGTTACTTTGCGCTTAATGCCTTACTTTTTATCGTAACGCATGTTGTTACCGCCTTGTGCTAAGTTGCGGTCTGGATTCTGTACTTTAGAATCATCTGTTTGATGAAATCTCTTCGCAGGGTCTACCGATACATCCTCGGTATATCCTTCCTGCTGTCGTTTGTTTTCAATTTTGGAAGTAGCATTTTCTTCTGACTGCTTCTGTAATCTCTCTTTATTGTTATTTTTATCTTTATCGCTCATAGTTCTATCTCCTCGTTAATTTCCGTTCTCCATGTTTGCTTTCTAGTTAGTTTTACCCCTTCTTCCCACATTTTGTTACATTTCAACAAAAACAGATCTGCTCTACCAACCACTGCTAAATGCAAAAAGGGAAGCTTCAGCTTCCCTTTCACTTGATTGTATGTACCGTTAAACTACTGCTCTATTGTGGTGAATTTCACCAGGTTCACAAACTGTTGCACACGGGCATCAATCTCCTCCTGTATCAGGTTTTTCAGGCGCTCTGTACCAAACTTTTCCACACAGAACGAAGCCAGTGCCGAACCATAGATAACAGCCCGCTTCATGTTCTCGAAGCTGGTGTCGTTGGTGCTGGCAATATAACCGATGAAGCCACCTGCAAAGGTATCACCGGCGCCGGTTGGGTCAAACACTTCCTCTAAAGGCAGGGCTGGCGCAAAGAACACTTTGTCCTCGTTGAACAACAGCGCACCGTGCTCCCCTTTTTTGATGATAAGGAACTTCGGCCCCATCGCCATGATTACTTTAGCTGCTTTCACTAAAGAGTACTCTCCGCTTAACTGGCGCGCCTCTTCATCATTGATAGAAAGCACGTCCACCAGTGCTATTGTCTCTTTCAGCGCATCCAGGGCAATGTCCATCCAGAAGTTCATAGTGTCCATCACCACCAGCTTCGGGCGCACGTTCAGTCGCTCGATTACAGTGCGCTGCACCTGCGGCGCCAGGTTGCCCAGCATCAGGTATTCGCAGCCCTGGTAACTCTCCGGAATAATCGGGTCGAAGTCGCCCAGCACGTTCAGCTCTGTCACCAGTGTTTCGCGGCTGTTCATATCATTAAAATAGCGGCCAGACCAGAAGAAAGACTTCTCATTCTCCTTTACCTGCACCCCTTCGGTGCTGATGTTGCGCTGGTGCATCAGTTTGATGTGGTCCTGGTCAAAGTCACCGCCCACTACGGATACCACATTCACGGGCTCCACGAAATAAGAAGCCGACAAAGAGATATACGTGGCCGCACCACCTACAATTTTATCTGTTTTTCCGAAGGGTGTCTCCAGCGCATCAAACGCCATCGAACCGACTACTGTTAAGCTCATATTTTTTAATTGTTGATTTGTTGATTGCCTAATTGTCTAATTGTTGAATGGCTTGTTGATTCATACTTGAAACCAACAATTTAACCATAAAGCAATTTAACCATTAAAATAAAAAAAGCCCTTGAAGCTGGCTTCAAGGGCTTGGGGTGGAAGATGGGGCTCGAACCCACGACCCCCAGAATCACAATCTGGTGCTCTAACCGACTGAGCTACAACCACCGTGTCTCGTTTGAGTGTGCAAATATACAGAGGAAATGACATTATGCAATAATCTGCCGCATTTTTTTACCTCTAAAATCAGCACAAAAAGCTAAGCCACTACAAATCAGAAATATATTTAAAATGAATATTTATCTGCTTACCTGCTCCGATTTCTACCTGTCGAATAACAAACGCTCCCCTCTCCTGCTCTCATCAAAGGCACCGTTGGCAAAGGCCAGGTGCCCTGACACAAAGGTATGGGTAATGGTGCTATGGAAGGTATGGTTCTCGAATGGGGACCAGTTGCACTGATAATGTATGTTGTCTTTGCTAACGGTATAGGGTTTGTTTAAGCCGACAAGCACCAGGTCGGCCCAGTAGCCTTCTCTTATATAACCGCGCTCCCGCACATTAAACAGTATGGCCGGGGCATGGCACATTTTCTCCACTACTTTCTCCAGCGTCAGCTTGCCCTCCCGCACAAACTCCAGCATCATCTGCAGCGAGTGCTGCACCAAAGGCACGCCTGAGGGTGCTTTCTTGTAGGTGCCCTGCTTCTCCTCCCAGGTATGCGGTGCATGGTCTGTGGCAATAATGTCCAGCTTATTGTCCAGCAGCCCCTGGAGCAGCGTTTTTTTGTGCCGTGCCTCTTTTATAGCGGGGTTACATTTTATCTGTGCCCCTAAGGTATCATAGTCTTCTTTGTCGAACCACATGTGGTGCACGCATAGCTCTGCCGTAATGCGCTTCTGCTCCAGCGGAATATCATTGCGGAACAGCTTCAGTTCTTCTTCGGTGGAAATATGCAGGATGTGCAGGCGTGTATTGTGCTTCTCGGCAAGCTTCACGGCCATAAAAGAAGATTTAAAGCAGGCCGCTTCATTTCTGATTTCGGGATGGCACTTTACAGGTATATCGTCCCCATACTTCTCTTCATAAAGCGCCATGTTATCGCGGATGATCTGCTCGTCTTCGCAATGTACCGCTATAGGCAGTTTGGCTTTAGAAAAAATCTGCTCCAGCGTCTCCACATTATCTACCAGCATGTTGCCTGTAGAGGATCCCATAAATATCTTGATGCCGCACACCGTGTTCGGGTTTGTCAGCAGCACCTCAGACAGGTTATCGTTGGTGGCACCCATAAAGAAGGAGTAATTCGCCAGTGAGGTTTCAGCGGCTATGTTGTACTTATCCTCCAGCAGTTCCTGCGTTACGGCATTGGGAACAGTATTGGGCATCTCCATAAACGAGGTAACACCGCCTGCCACAGCCGCTCTTGCCTCAGAGCCTATAGTTGCCTTATGGGTCAGGCCTGGTTCCCGGAAGTGCACCTGATCATCGATAATGCCTGGCAGCAAATGTAGCCCGGTGGCATCAATGGTTTCATCGGCTTCGGCTGTTATGTTCTGGCCTATCTGCGCAATGCGTCCGTCTATAATTAATACATCGGAAGTGATTGTACTTCCCTCGTTTACAAGCTGTGCGTTCTTTATAAGCGTACTTTTCATGAAGCTAAGATACGGGATGCTGCCCTTAATCAACAAAATAAAAGCAAATAAACAGAACGCTAGCTCCACTGGAGGGCTATAACAGCCGCAACCAACATACGCTCCGAAACAGATAAGCCAAAGCTATAGTAAACAAGCGGAAGCTTATTTGTATAAAATCAAAAATGGACCGACACTTTTCCCTCCGGCAATTTAACCAGGTGCTACTGGCGCTGCTACTGTTTTTTGGAATTCTCTACTTAGCCAGGGATTTTATGGTGCCGGTTGCGATAGGTGGATTGTTCGCCATGCTGCTCGCCCCCGCCTGCCGGAAGCTTGAGCAGTGGGGCATTCCCCGTATAGTGGCAGCCATCATCTGCGTGTTGGCCGTAGTTGTCCTGCTCGTCTTGTTGCTAATCGTGCTTATTGACCAATTAACTGCACTGGCATACGACCTGCCACGGCTTGACTACAAGCTCACAGAATTACTCGACGAGGCGCACAGATATATAAAAGAGACCTTTGATGTTTCGCGGGAAAAACAAAACGAATATATACAGCAAAGCTTTAGGAGCACACTGCAGTACGCTGGCGTCTACCTCAGAAGCTTATTTCTTTTTGCAAGTTCCCTGGTGGTAAGCTTTATCATTGTGATGAGTTATACATTGCTGTTTTTGCTTTATAGGGGAAGGTTAAAAAGCTTTATCTCGCGCCTTACCGCCAACTACGATGCAAACGCACGTGAAATTGTAAGTAAAATCACAACTGTCGCCAGCTCCTATATATCGGGGGTTTTCCTTGTCGTTCTCATCCTAACAGCCATCAACACAGCCGGGCTGATGGTGATTGGCATAGACCACGCCCTGCTGTTTGGGCTGGTGGCTGGTCTCCTGAACATCATCCCGTACCTCGGCTCTCTTGTGGGCAGCCTTATACCTGTTCTGTTTGCACTGCTAACCAAAGACTCGCTCTGGACGCCGCTGGTTGTAGCCATTTTCTTTCTGGTAGTGCAGCAAATAGAAAGTTATATTCTCACACCCAACATAACGGGTGCTAAGGTAAAGCTTAACCCGATGGCAACACTCATGGTCCTGCTGCTCGGAAGTGCCATATGGGGTATAGTGGGTATGATTTTGTTTGTCCCTTACCTGGGCATTGCGAAAGTTATTTTTGACAACATAAACCGGCTAAGGCCTTTTGGTTTTGTGCTCGGAAAGGATGAAGAAGAGGAACACAGCTGACCGATTCTGAACCTTCCTTGCCTCTCAGCCATTTAATTACCGTACCTTTGTAGATAAATAGAAAGTAATTAGCACAACCATGGCAGAAGAAGAAGCAGAAAAAGAAATAACCACATTTGAAGATTTTAAGCTAAACAAACAACTGCTGAATGCCATTGAGGATGCTGGTTACGAAAAGCCAACTCCCATACAGCAACAGGCAATTCCGTTTATTATGGCGGGTCAGGATATTCTGGGCATTGCCCAGACAGGCACAGGTAAAACCGCTGCCTACCTCCTGCCCCTCCTCATGAAGGTGAAATATGCGCAGGGTATGAACCCAAGGGCGGTTATTATAGCCCCCACCCGCGAACTTGCCATGCAGATAGAAGAAAGTATCGGGTTACTAGCCAAGTACACTGACCTGCGCTACACTGCCATCTATGGTGGGTTGGGTCCTAAAACGCAGATTGAGATCATCAATCAGGGACTCGACATTGTTGTAGCCACACCAAAGCGCCTGATGGAGCTTTACCTGAGAGGAGAGCTGATTCTGAAAGAGATGAAGACGCTGATACTGGATGAGGCTGACAAAATGATGGACATGGGCTTTATGCCGCAGATCCGCCAGATACTGGAGGTGATCCCGCGCAAGCGCCAGAATCTTTTGTTCTCGGCCACCATGCCAGATAAAGTAGTAGAGCTCTCAGAAGAGTTTCTGGAGTACCCGACACGTGTGGAGGTGACGCCGCAGGCTACCCCGGTAGAAACAGTGACCCAGGTGATGTACCAGGTCCCGAACCTGCGTACTAAAATCGCTTTGCTCGAGCACCTGATTCAGGACACAGAAAAGCTGAACCGCGTCATCATTTTTACCAGGAGTAAGAAGAATGCAGAAAGCGTATCCAGATTTATAGAGCACCGGAACTATGGCGAGGTGCGGGCTATACACGGTAACAAGGGGCAGAACACCCGCATTAACTCCATGGAGGCATTTAAAGGAGGTGATGTACGCTTTTTAGTAGCTACCGATGTGGCAGCCCGGGGCATTGATGTGACCATGGTGAGCCACGTGATTAATTTCGACGTGCCGTTTGTGTACGAGGATTATGTGCACCGCATTGGCCGCACGGGCCGCGCAGAAAATGCAGGCGCCGCGATTACGTTTGCCAACGAAGCAGAGATGTACCACATCCGTAAGATTGAGAAACTGATACGGATGCAGATTCCAGAGCTTCCTGTACCAGAAAAAGTAGAAGTGTTTGAAACGCCTTTTGAAGAGCAGCAGGAAATAGCAAAATCCATTGACCACCTGAAGCGCCAGGAGAACCCTGACTTTAAAGGTGCTTTCCATGAGAAAAAAGGCATTCCGAAGGGCAAGCCTAAACCTAGCAAGGGAGATCCAAAGGCTTCTTTTTGGAAAAAGACGAAGAAGAAAGGGAGTAAGAAGCGGTAATGAGAGTAGCATTAGCTCGCGAACGAAGTGAAGAAAATCCCCCTCCTTGGACAAGGAGGGGCTAGGGGTGGTTGGACCCGGTACATAAAGATTGGGCACGAATTTGCTCCAGACGTCAACAATAAAGGAGGCATAACAGCCTCCTTTTCTTTTTCTAAACTAATTTATCAACATCAAAGATACTCGGCCACCACATCACCGAATTCAAAAACCATCAAAGTTAGCGTGGCACTCCAGAACACAGCGCTCCAGAGCATATGAATGAAAATAAGTTTTCGTGGAGCCCCCAGTAAAGCAGCCACAATGGTCCCGAAAATAGGTGTGAACAGAAGTGGTGTAAGAAAAGCAACGCCAGACACTCCGAAACGCGTCCATACCTGCACAATGCGACGGTTCTTCTTAGTGAAGCGGGGCTTCTGCTTTGCCCGTTGGCGCCTGGAATACCATTCAGACACTGCTTTGCCAACAACAGAGAAAACCACGACACTCGTCATCATACCTGCCACAGTCAATAGCACCGTCTCGAAGTAAGACAGCCCCAGGGATATGCCTGTTAGTGGCCCCCAAAGGAACTTTACCATACTAACCAGGTACACAGAGAGGTATTTTAACAGGTTCACTAACACGTTTTGAAACTAAAATTGTTTTCTGAATTAACGCTCGCTCTACAATATTGTTTACATGCTTTTTACATATAAAATTCGCATACCGATTCTATCGAATTTTTAAGATAATCTCCTAAAGCATAATGTTTTATGCGGGTTATAAATAACAGCTGGGTACTGGCAAAGGTTCAGGTTATATTTTAGGTCCGAAAGCCAGGTCACCCGCATCACCGAGGCCGGGTACGATATAGGAACGTTCGTTCAGGTGATCGTCCAGGGCGCCTAACCAAAGTATGGCCTCCGGCATTTCCTGTTGTACATAAGCCACTCCCTCCGGCGAGGCAATGGCTGCGGCAATATGCACCTGCTTCGGTTTGCCATGGCGTAGCATTCCTTTATAAGCCTTCACCAAAGAACGGCCTGTCGCCAGCATGGGGTCTGCCAGAATCAGGATCTTATCGTGCAGGTTGGTGGAGGCCAGGTACTCCATCATAATCTGCAATTCAGTATTCTCTTCCTCTACACGGTAAGCGCCTACAAATGTACTGTATGCCCTGTCGAAGTAGTTCAGCATGCCGTTATACAGCGGCAGGCCAGCCCGGAGAATTGTAGCCAGCACGGGTTGCTCCGCCAGCAGCATGGTTTGGGTATCCGCCAGCGGTGTGGTAAGCGTTGCAGGTTTATACAGCATCTTTTTGGAGATTTCATAAGCCAGCAACTCTCCTAAACGTTCCAGGTTGCGCCGAAAGCGCATGCTGTCTCCATGCACTTTTACATCGCGCAACTCGGCTATAAAATGATTTGCTAACGAAGGTGTTTGCGTCAGAATATGAATGTTGCTTTCTTCCATAAGAGGTACCGGAGCGTGTGTTGTTTGTTTAAAGATACGGAAGGCACGGGCATTCCACCAATATTGCAGTAAAGTTTCGCTATGCCAGTGCTCTAAACTGGGGCTGCCTCTTTACCTGCGAATGCACAGGAAAAGCAGCACAAGGCAATTCCTGGAGGTGAATATAGTCGCCACGGCATAAAGTCAAGTTGTTATCTAACAAATTAGAGTACAAAACAGTACATTCGCTTTTCATTTAAAAAATTTCCCGAATAAGCTTTATGTTCATGAAACGTGTACTTTGTGCTTTAGGCCTGACACTTGCCGCTGGGTCTGCAGCACAGGCGCAGGATGTGTATGTGCCATATAATCAGGATGTGTACCATTGGATAGACCGTTACCAGATAAAGTACGGCGATCAGGTACCGCAGCTACAAACAGCCGTGCGGCCATACGGTCGCCAGGACGTAGCTGCCCTGGCGGAGGTTAGCGCCCGCAATGCCACCACAGCCGTAGACCAGTTTAACACCCAATACCTGCTGAACGACAACTGGAACTATACGGATCAGGATGACAATGTCAGCAGGCGGCCAATCCTGAAATACTTCTACCAGAACAAAACGGACTTGTACCATTTCCAGAACGAGCATTTTACGGTGCGCGTAAATCCTGTACTGCACCTGGAGGCAGGCCTCGACAACCAAACCGACGGCATGCGCTATATTAACACGCGTGGGGTGCAAATAGAAGGTACTATAGACGAGAAGTTCGGCTTTTACACCTTTATCGGAGAAAACCAGGCCCGCTTCCCCGGCTACGTCATGGACCGTATTCAACGCGACGGCGTAGTGCCGCATGAAGGGTTGTGGAAAAGATTCAAAGGTGATGGGTATGACTTTATTACGGCAAGAGGCTATCTGAACTACGCCCTTTCCAGGCATGTGGAAATACAACTGGGGCACGACCGCCATGTGATAGGAGACGGCTACCGCTCTTTGATATATTCTGACTACGCTCCTCCTGCCTTTTTCCTGAAGCTGAACACTAGTGTATGGAAGCTGCATTATATGAACCTGTTCCAGGAGCTCACGGCAGACTACACCCGTGGGAGAGGAGATATACTTTTTCCTAAAAAATACATGGCACTGCACCGCCTGGGCCTTAACGTAACCGACAATTTTAATGTCGGGCTGTTTGAGCAGGTCATATTTGCACGCGGCAAAGGCAGGTTTGAACTACAGTACCTGAACCCTGTCATCTTTTACAGAAGTGTAGAACAAAGCATCGGAAGCGAGGACAATGCCATGCTCGGTGCCGACTTCCGTTGGAATATCAGAAACCGCGTACAGGTGTACGGCCAGTTAATGCTGGATGAGTTCCTGCTAAGTGAAGTTAGGGCAGGAAATGGCTGGTGGGCGAACAAACAGGCGGGCCAGATTGGCGCTAAATACATTGATGCTTTCGGCCTGAGCAACCTCGACCTGCAGGGAGAGGTAAATATCATCCGCCCCTACACTTATCAGCACATGGACGAGTTCAGGAATTACCAGCATTACAAGCAGCCACTGGCACATCCGATCGGGGCTAACCTTTACGAGCTGATAGGAATTGTACGCTACCAGCCTATTCCGCGCCTGAACCTGACGGGCAAGGCCATTGCCACCCGCTACGGGCAGGATATTGTAACACCCTCTGACACGCTAAACTATGGCGGTAATGTAAACCTGTCTTACCTTGACCGCGTTTCCGGCTTCGGCAATGAGATTGGCCAGGGCATTACGACTGACCAATTGTATCTTGATATGACGGCTACCTATCAGCTAAAGCACAACTTATTTCTGGACCTGAAACAGGTTATCCGCCGCTCTGATGCGGAAGTAGATGCTTTGGACCAGAATACCTTCTTCACCTCGTTCGCTCTCCGTTGGAATATTGCCCAACGGCTGCATGAGTTTTAGGAGCATAGTGATACCTATATACATACAAAAGGCAGAGAGGAGACTTTCTGCCTTTTGTATGTATACTCTTTCTATCTATTAATAAGTATCTTTGCGGCGGCGAGGGAAGCATACGACAGCCTTTTGCCAATGTATAGTTATCTTAAAACCAAAGTTTAACACCAGCAGGTGTTGCTACAGAGGTTGCCCGTCTGCAGGAAAGACATTGCGCAGAAGCCGCGACAGGCAACACCCCATACCAGCATGAAGACTTACCTTCGCATACTTGAGTTCGCCAAACCCTATAGCCGGTTTGTGCCGCTTTACTCTCTTTATACCATTTTAGGCATCATCTTCGGCATCTTCAACTTTGTGCTGATCATCCCCTTGCTGAACGTTTTGTTTGCACAGGTAGGCACTGAAGATGCGGCAACTATGGTGACGCAAAGGCCGGAGTTCAGGTTAGACATCGACTTCTTTTCTGAATTCTTTAACTACTATTTCGGGCAGGTGATTCTGGAGGAAGGGCGCGAGGGGGCCTTGCTGTTCGTGTGTGTGGTGGTCGTGATTTCCATCTTTCTGGCAAACCTGTTCCGCTACCTCGCCTTCCGAATTGTGGGAGCATTGCGGGCACATGTCGTAAGGAAAATGCGCCACGCGATATACCAGCGTGTGACAGAGCTGCACCTTGGTTATTTCTCAAACGAGCGCAAAGGCGACCTGATGACCCGCCTGACGGTGGATATACAGGAAGTGGAAAACTCAGTAGTGAACACCTTAACAGTCGTCATCAGAGAGCCTATCTCTATCATCGCTTACTTTGCCGTGCTCTTTACCATGTCGGTAGAACTAACGCTGTTCACGCTGATTCTGCTGCCTTTGTCAGGTGGCGTGATTGCCGGTATCTCTAAACGGCTGAGGCGGAAAGCACAGGAAGGCCAGAGTTCCCTCAGCTTTATCCTGACCATTATAGACGAAACGCTGAGCGGCATGCGCGTAATAAAAGCCTTCAATGCAGAGCCGTTTATACTGGACAAGTTCCATGACCAGAACAACCGCTATGCCCACATTCAGCGCTCCATCGCTAATAAACGCGACCTTGCTTCGCCGCTTTCTGAGTTCCTGGGTGTAACGGTGGTGGCGGGGCTGTTGTACTATGGCGGAAACCTGGTATTGAACCAGCAATCTGAACTACAGCCGGCAGAGTTTATCACGTACATCATCCTTTTCTCGCAGGTGCTGGTGCCGGCAAAAGCTATGTCAGCGGCATTCAGCAACATACAGCGTGGCCTGGTTTCAGGTGAACGGGTGCTGCAGGTGATAGACACCAAACCGCAAATTGTGAACAAGCCCAATGCAAAGGTACTGCCAGAGTTTGAGCACCAGATTGAGTTTGAACGGGTAAGCTTCGGCTATGGCGACAAGCACGTGCTGCAGGATATTAGCTTCACCATTGAAAAGGGGAAAACAGTGGCGCTGGTAGGTCCTTCAGGTGGCGGCAAGTCAACTCTCGCCGACCTCATACCGCGCTTCTACGACCCCACAGCAGGGGCCATTTACATTGATGGCCACGACATCCGGGACTATACCATGGAATCGGTAAGGGATAAAATCGGGGTAGTCACACAGGAGTCTATTCTCTTTAACGATACCATTTTCAACAACATCGCTTTTAATAAAGTAGATGCCACAGAGGAAGAGGTAATAGCCGCTGCTAAAATTGCCAATGCCCATGAGTTTATCATCAACGCGGAGCATGGTTACAACACTGTGATCGGAGACCGTGGCGGCAAACTTTCAGGCGGGCAGCGGCAGCGCCTGAGCATTGCAAGGGCTATTCTTAAAAACCCGCCTATCCTAATCTTAGATGAGGCTACCTCCGCCCTGGACACTGAATCGGAGAAGCTGGTGCAGGAGGCGCTCACGAACCTGATGCGAAACAGGACCTCCATTGTAATTGCGCACCGCCTGAGCACGATACAGCACGCAGACGAAATACTGGTGCTGCAGCAAGGTCGGATAGTAGAGCGGGGGACTCATAGTGAGCTTCAGCAGCACAGGGGGTTATACTCAAAACTGACACAGATGCAGCTAACAGCGTAAGGTTACCAATCTCCTTCATTAACCAATATGAAAGAGAAACGCCTCCGTGCAATTTTAAAACAACCGCGCTGTGCTCCACCCCTATGAAGGGTGCAAGGAATTCAACACCAACAGGAACAAAAGGTCTGAGGCGAAAAAAAAAGGCTTAACTATAGAACCGATACACGAAAATGACATCCAATACCATACTGGCAGAGTTGACGCAGGCACAGGAAGTGCTCACCGCTTTTCTGGCTGATACCAAAAACATTGCTTCCATTGAACAGGCAGCAAATGTTATGGCCGAAGGCATAAGCAACGGCGGCAAAATACTCAGCTGCGGCAACGGCGGTTCTATGTGCGATGCCATGCACTTTGCTGAGGAACTCACGGGCCGCTACCGCAACGACCGCCGTGCCTTGCCCGCCATCGCCATCGCAGACCAGAGCCACATGAGCTGCGTAAGTAACGACTACGGCTATAATGCTGTGTTCTCCCGCTATCTTGAGGCATTAGGAAACACCGGAGACGTGTTACTGGCTATCAGCACCAGCGGAAACTCCGGCAACATAATTAAGGCAGCAGAGGTAGCCAAAGCAAAAGGTATGAAGGTAGTTGGCCTGACAGGCAAAGACGGCGGTAAGCTAGCACCTCTCTGCGATGTGGAGGTGCGCGTACCGCATTCCGGCTATGCTGATCGGGTGCAGGAAATCCATATTAAAGTGATTCATATCCTGATACTGCTGCTGGAGCAGAAACTGACATAGTTTATACCTGCTCAACAGCTTTATAACTACATACAGTTTTAAGCACCAAAGGCCACAGGCAATTATAGCCGTGGCCTTTTTACATTCCCCTGCATCCTTTATTGTTTGTGCTGTTATATACTATGCTTAAAGTATCTTCTGACTGCGAGAAGGCAGTGTGCTGTTTTCACTCTTTTAAGGCTGATTCGGAATCTATTGAACCTACCTGATGTTCCGCCCCGTAGTATTCATAAAGTTATATACAATAAAGCGGAAATACATGCTCATCAAGACCTTCGGAAGCGCCGTTCAGGGTGTTAATGCCTATACCATCACCATAGAAGTAAATGTTAGCGCCGGCACAAAATATTTTCTGGTAGGGCTACCTGATAACGCAGTAAAAGAAGGCGAGCAACGTATTGAGTCCGCGCTCAAGCAGTTTAACTATAAAATTCCCCGGCAGAAGGTGGTGATTAACATGGCCCCTGCTGATATCCGCAAAGAAGGCGCTGCCTATGACCTGACCATTGCCATGGGCATGATGGCTGCCTCCGGTCAGATATCCTCCGAAAAAGTATCGCAGTACATGATCATGGGAGAGCTTTCGTTGGATGGTTCGCTGCGCCCGATCAAGGGCGTACTGCCTATTGCCATACAAGCCCGGAAAGAAGGCTTCAAAGGCATCATACTCCCGGCCCAGAACACCACAGAAGCCGCTATTGTCAATAATCTTGATGTCATCGGGGTGAATAACATACAAGAGGCTGTTGAATTCCTGGATGGGAAACGTGAGATAACTCCGGTGGTCATCAACACAAGAGATATTTTCCAAAGTGTTGCAGACCAATACGCTGCTGATTTTGCCGATGTGCAGGGGCAGGAGAATATTAAGCGCGCGCTGGAGATTGCCGCAGCGGGCGGCCATAACGTGATTATGATCGGTCCGCCGGGTGCCGGTAAGACGATGCTGGCCAAGCGCCTGCCCTCTATCCTACCGCCCCTCTCGATGCACGAGGCGCTGGAGACAACAAAGATACATTCTGTCGCGGGCAAGCTGGGCGAGGCAGCTTCTTTACTGACAACACGCCCTTACCGTTCGCCGCACCATACCATATCGGATGTAGCCCTGGTGGGCGGAGGCAGTAATCCGCAGCCCGGAGAAATATCGCTGGCACATAATGGCGTACTTTTTCTGGATGAGCTGCCCGAGTTCAAGCGCACGGTGCTGGAAGTAATGCGCCAGCCATTGGAGGAGCGCCGTGTTACCATTGCACGGGCTAAAACTTCCCTGGATTTCCCAGCTAACTTTATGCTGGTGGCCAGCATGAATCCTTGCCCCTGTGGCTATTACAATCACCCTGACAAAGAATGTGTGTGCGGACCAGGTGTAGTGCAGCGCTACCTGAACAAGGTAAGTGGCCCGCTCTTAGACCGTATCGACCTGCACGTGGAGGTAACACCCGTAACCTTCGACGAGATGACGGCCACACGTAAAGCAGAGGACAGCGCCTCTGTGCGGGAGCGGGTAGAGCAGGCACGTAAACTGCAGATTGAGCGCTTCAAAGATATGCCGCAGGTGCACTCCAATTCCATGATGCCCTCCCAAATGGTGAAGGAAGTATGCCAGATAAACGAGGCAGGCCGCACCTTGCTCAAAACAGCCATGGAGCGCCTTGGTCTCTCCGCCCGCGCCTATGACCGCATCCTGAAAGTGAGCAGGACCATCGCAGACCTCGCCGGAACCGACAACATTAAAATTGAACATTTGGCGGAGGCAATCCAGTACCGCAGCCTCGACCGGGAAGGCTGGGCTGGCTAGGTTATACACCTTCCACACTTCCAGAATAGCACTGAACAGGAGCGACAGGTTACTACGTACCCGCGCTTTTTGTTCACTAAAGCTTTCCTAAGGTTACCTTGTTTTCAATTGTATATCACCAAAAATAGAGGTGAGGTTCAGACTTTTATAAACTTGCTGCGTAATAGCTTTACATCAGGCAAGAGCTTTAGTACTCTGGCAGGATTTTTTGTTTTTAGTGTTTTTCACGAACGAGTTAAACGAGTAAGTGAATGAAGAAGATTATTACATTTTTTGCTTTTATGGTAATCACGGTGATTGCTGCACAGGCGCAGGCACCGCGATTTGGATTCCGGGGAGGACTTAACTACGCTGGTATTTCAGGTAGTAACGTTGATAACCTGGATAGAACATATGGATTTCACGCAGGCCTTACATCGCGGTTTATTGTTACGCCAGACAGCTTCCTGACGATACACCCGGAAATACTTTATTCTCAAAAAGGAGCCGAGTATGAAGAAACAGGCTTTGAGCTAAAACTGGATTACATTGATGTACCTGTTTTAGCCCGCATAGATGCTGGTCCTATTTACTTTGAGGGTGGCCCGCAGGTATCTGTCAGAATAAATGACACAGTGAATTCCGATAAAGATGATCCTGTACACCTCTACAACCCTGACCAACTACTAAGGCGCGCTAGTTTTAGCTACGTTGCCGGTGTAGGCCTTGCAGCTACCAGGCTCGGGTTGGATATAGGTGTTCGGTATAACGGTGAAGTTTCCAACATAAACAACAGCGACGACATACCTAATATCCGTAGTAACGTATTCATGCTGACAGTAAGCTACCTGTTCCCGGCCAAAAAACGACCACCAGTCGAAACAGAATACGAGACAGAAACAGAATACGAAACGGAAACAGAAATAGAATAAGACTTGCCTTAGTACAACATGAAACTATGAAATCGAAAGCCCGCCTTACCGCGGGCTTTTTTCATTCTTACTCTTAACGGCTGTTTACCCTCTTAAATAGCCCTCCTACATATTCTTCATCAATATATATACTCAGACTATACTCTGGCCTGTTTGTTGTAATGTTCCCGTTAGCATGCATGCGAGGGCCTGCAGGCAATAACCAGAGGTGTTCATCTATGATGTAACTTCAGCAGTTGTGGCCTGTTTGGTAAGTATTTCACAAAAACTACTTTTTTTATTAACCCGTATATTGCTCGCATTGAGCGTATATAACTAACCAATTATGATTATGAAAAAGCTATTATCCCTTTTTGTTTTTGCGCTGGTGTCACTTACGGCAGCTCAGGCTCAATCTGGTTTTGGTATCAGAGGTGGAGCAAACCTTTCTAACCTTGAAGGCGATTTAAGAAACGAATCACTTTACGAGAATAAATTCGGCTTTCATGCAGGTGTTACGTTGAACATTCCTGTACTTGACAACTTTTTCTCGATTCAGCCGGAGCTCCTTTATTCTAACAAAGGATTTAAGAACAGCGATGAGGAGTATACAAACAACTTAAACCAAACACTCCGCCGGACAGGAAAAGTGAATTATGACTATATCGACTTGCCAATATTCGCTAAGATTAAGGCAGGCCCCATTTACTTTGAGGCTGGACCGCAGGCATCTTACCTGCTAAGTGTAAAAGATGAAACCAGCTTATACATCGACAATGAACTTGCCTCTTCTAACACTACTGTAATAGACAGAGACAACATGAGAAAGTTTGAGCTAGGGTATGCTGCAGGTGTTGGGCTGGCAGCAGGCAAACGTTTCACCATTGGCCTGCGTTACAATGGCAGCTTTAACGATTTTGTAGACGATACTCCTGCTAATTATTTTGACGAAGATATCAGGAACGCCCGTAATTCAGTGATCATGCTGACTGTCGGCCTCTCGTTAACCAGATAACTGCAGCATACCTTTTCTGCTGTATTTCGCCAGCCTCACCTATTGGGTGAGGCTGGCTTTTTTTATGGTATCTTCTGTCCTTATAAACCCTTTTCTATCAGCCATAGTAAACAAGCTTAAGCTATACCCAAACTTTACAGGCCCTAACATGAAAAAATTAATCCTTCTTATATGTATCACCCTTGTTCCTATTTTGATGGCGCAGGCTCAGTATGTCCGCTATGGCGGAAAGGCGGGCGGCGGCTTTACACGAGCCTATGGCGACGACGGCTCAAATGATTACATGAACTATTTTACCGGTTTCCATGCGGGTCCGGTTGTAAGCTATGAGTTTGTGTCGCGGCTGGCCGTGCAGGCAGAGTTGCTTTACGACCAGAAAGGATTTACTTATGATGCCTATACCGTTAACCCCAGCGTAACGGCGAACGGAGATTTGCGGCTGCATTACGTAAAACTCCCCCTGCTGCTCAAGATCCAGAAAGGAGGCTTATTTGCAGAGGCCGGACCATACGCAGGTTACCTGGTGGCCACCAGTTCTGACATTAACTTCAGTACAACAGGCGTAAACCCTGACGTGGGGCAGCCTATTACGTATAATTCAGACAACATAAACCGCTTCGACTATGGTTATACAGCTGGCATAGGCATTATGCTGGATAACGGGTTTTTCATGAGCTTCCGGAACACAGGCGGCTTACGGTCCTTCTCCAAAGATTTAGACCAGAAGAACTTCGGTTTTAACCTTAGCTTCGGCTACCTGATACAACCACCCAGCGCCGTAGAAATGATGCGGCGTTAGCAAAAGAGGCCCGGCTGCAAAACAGCCGGGCCTCTTTATATATATACGAAAAAGAACGTAAGACAAAGGACTTTCACACAGAGCCAACATGCAGCCAACTGCTTTCGGCTGACTTTTACAGAAGGCTTCCTTAGTCTCTTATCCAACATCCCGCATTATGTTTTTTACTTCTTCAACTCCGCAAAGTGTTTGTAGAACAGCGGAATTGTTTCGATGCCTTTCATAAAGTTAAACACGCCGAAGTGCTCGTTCGGGGAGTGAATGGCATCTGTGTCAAGGCCAAAACCCATCAACACAGAATCCAAACCCAGTTCGGATTTAAACATTGCCACGATCGGAATAGAACCACCGCTGCGTACCGGAATCGGCTTCACGCCAAACGTCTCTTCGTAGGCTCTTGAAGCAGCCTGATACGCAACAGAGTCTGTTGGTGTCACTACTGGTTCTCCGCCATGGTGCGGCTTCACCACCACTTTTATACTCTTAGGAGCGATGCTTTCGAAATGCCTCTTAAACTTCTCCGTAATTTCCTCAGATGACTGGTTGGGCACGAGGCGCATTGATATTTTGGCATAGGCTTTAGAGGCAATTACTGTTTTAGCGCCCTCACCGGTATAGCCACCCCAAATACCATTCACATCCAGGGCGGGGCGAATGGAGTTACGCTCCATGGTCACGTATCCTGCCTCACCGTGAATATCGCTAAGTTCCAACGCCTGCTTATACTTCTCCAGGCTAAAGGGAGCACGCGCCATTTCTGCACGTTCCTCCTGGCTCAGCTCCTGCACATTATCATAAAAGCCCGGTATGGTGATGTGGTTGTTCTCGTCGTGCAGCGAAGCTATCATCTGGCACAGGATATTGATGGGATTTGCTACCGCCCCGCCATAAAGGCCAGAGTGCAGGTCGCGGTTAGGGCCTGTTACCTCTACCTCTACATAGCTCAGGCCCCGCAGGCCGGTGGTAATGGAAGGCGTGTCGTTACCCAGCATGCCTGTGTCCGAAATAAGAATGACATCCCCCGTTAGTCTGTCTTTGTTCTCTTTCACAAAGGTGGCCAGGTTGGTGGAGCCTACTTCTTCTTCGCCTTCAATCATGAACTTCACGTTGCAGGCCAAGTTACCAGTTTGCACCATTGTCTCAAAGGCTTTCACGTGCATGTACATCTGCCCTTTATCGTCGCAGGCGCCACGGGCGTAGATCTTTCCGTCTTTTATGACTGGTTCAAAGGGCGGAGAACTCCACAACTCATAAGGGTCTGCCGGCTGCACATCATAATGGCCATATACTACTACTGTTGGCAGGTTCGGGTCCACTATTTTCTCGCCATACACAACCGGGTTACCGGCAGTTTCATATAGTTCCACATGATCCGCGCCGGCTTCTGTCAGGCGCTGTTTTACAAACTCTGCCGTGCGCAGCACATCCTCTTTAAACTTCGGGTCGGCACTTACCGATGGGATCCGCAGCATGTCCAGCAGTTCGTTTACAAAGCGGTCTTTGTTGTCGTTGATGTATTTGTTCATAGTTTATAAGGTACTTTGATTTGATTCAAGTTGCAAAAAAGCCATCCGTGCGAGGCAGGATGGCTTTTGTTTTATTTATTTTCTGATAGCTAACAGCTCTGTTTAGCGCTTGCGTCCCAGTTTGATGTTTGCCTTACTCTCCTCCCCTGCAATCAGGCGATTGATATTTTTACGGTGCGTGAGCGCCACAACGGCAAACAATATGAACCCGAACACAATAAGGATTGGATTTTCGGGGTGAAACCGTGGTAAGAGCAGCAATATCGGAAAAGCCAGTGCCGCGATCATAGATCCAAGGGAAACATACTTAGAGGTGAACAGCACGATAACGAAGATAGCGATACACATCAGCGCTACTATAGGCTCTATCGCCAGCATCATACCCAACAAGGTAGCTACGCCCTTACCGCCTTTAAAGCGTTCGTAGATCGGGAAAATATGCCCAACTACACCCAGGGCTCCCATAATGAGCTGATAGATCACCAGGTTCTCTGGTGCCACAACATCATAAATAATCAGGAAGCCGGCGAGCGAGGTGGCGGTCCACCCTTTGAAAATATCAATCAGCATGACAATGGCACCCGGCTTCTTGCCCAGCACCCGGAAAGTGTTCGTGGCTCCTGAATTGCCACTGCCGTGCTTCCGGATATCGATGCCATAGTAAGCTTTACCGATCCAGACTGCTGATGAGATGGAGCCAATCAGGTATGCAGCTACAAACAGTCCAGCTATTAAAAGTATATCCATGAATTATCTGTTTTGTCCCAGGACTTGCTCTTACAGGATACCAGCCTGCCTGAGGCACCAGCCTGCCTGAGGCAAAAGCACGGTAAAATAAGAGCGAAAAGAGGCCCAAATATAGGCAAATCTTGTTCTACAGTCCAAAATTTAAGTTTCCCTCTAACTCTATACGGTAGGCTTATAGTTCCTGGTTATTGCATGTCTATTTCTGGCTCTTCCTCGCTCGGGTCGTTTCGGTTCTTTTTCTTACTCTTTTTGGGCTCTTCCTCCAGGTAGTCAAAGTTCCCGGTTGGTTCTATTATCACTTGCTCTGTGGCCACTTTAAAACCTTCCTCCCCGTTCAGGTAGTTGTCGCGGAAGTATTGTACAAACTCATTCTTCTCGATAGGAGCGCCAGCATATATGCCATAGCTACTGGTAGATCCCCGGCTACCTCTTGCCTTAGACTCTACAGCCTTGTTGAACTTATCATCAGAAGAAGCCATGGTCATGCCGTTTTCAAAAAAGCTGAAGTAGTACCAGGTGTAAGGGTCCGACTGAAGGTATAAGTTTACAGCCGGCAAACCGTTCATGTCTTCACGCATTTCTATGTAGCCGTTCATGCGCGTGTTCACATCCTCTTTCAGGATGCTGGCCAGGCCAATGCTGCCTGCGCTGTACCATGCCCTGTGGTCGTTCGACCACTGTAGCTTTACATCGCTTAGTATCAGGCTGCGCATTAATTTTTTCGACAACTTCGGCAGTGGCACATGGGAAGTGGCGCTTTGCTGCACATAACGGCGAACTTCTTTATCACCAACAAATTCTCCTAACTTATACAGTAAAGCATCGCTGTTTTCTATTGCTGGTGCGGCGCCGGCAGCACCAGCCCGCAGGTTAGCAGCCATTGCAGCAAGTGCTTTTTCCGGCACGTCCATATCGAATACAAGGAACGCATCCAGATCATATTCACTACTGTCCATTCGGGCATTGCCGCTACCGGATGCTTCTACAGCAAAATTCTTTACTGGCTTCAGCAGGTTCAACTTACCTTCGAAGTGCACCGCGTTGGCCTCTTCATTATAAATCAGCATACTACCTTCATAAGCATCGCCATAAGCACGCTTCTCATGCCCGATCTTAAACTCCTTCCGGTCGTTGTTGTAAGAGAGCAGTCCATCTACTGTAAACAGATCAAGGTCATCCTCCGCCTGCTTTCTGGATACAAATGTGTTATAGATCTTACCTGATCCGGCTCCTATGTGCAATCCGGTATGCAGCATTGTACCATCGGCAGCTTTCGGCTCAATAATGGGTATGCGCACATTCATAGGGTCCAGGCTGTCTTTCTTGTAAGGGAACCACTCCGAGTCATCCGGGTTGCCGGTAAAATTCATTTTCAGTTCGCCATCAAAATCCAGGTGTTGGATTGGGGCACGCATCATTACCTTGCCGCGGTAAAGGATGCGTGGGAAAACGTAAAAAGGTTTATCCTCCTCCATACTCGCCGAAGCAAACGTGTAGGCTATCTTCTCTTTTTTCGCCTTTTTCCCTTCCACGTTCTCCGTCGGGTCGCCATATACAAAGTCAGAGAACTGCAGCTGAAATGAGTCGGCGGCAGCATTGTAGTAGTCAAGCACTGCACTTCCCCTCAAAGCTGTGCGCGAGAGCACATCAATGTTCCCTTTGTAGAACCGGTGGTATTGCTGGGTAGAGTCAGCCAGCACAAGTGCATTGCGCAGTGTCTGTATAGTAGCATCGGCGGCCACAGCCACTCTGCCACTGTCTGGTACCATATGGGCATCGCCAACGGCAATGTAAGGCACACCGCCCGCTAATAAATTATTGCTCTTCAAATCATACTCTCCGCTGGCAGCTATAAAACGCAATCCCTCCTGGGCAGGATGCAGCGAATAGAACCAGTTTTTACCACCGTTCTCATCGGCTTTTAAGGCTACCTTCTGCTCCTTCATATCCCAGCGGGCACTGCTCATCGATGTTTTGTACTGCGCTTTCGGGAACTCCATATTGGCAACGCCCTTCTGCTCACTTGCAAAATCAACTACCCCCCCAACCATATCGTAAGCAAAGGCAACATCCTGCGCCTTTACCGCCGGTCTTCCCTCTACATCAGATTTAACGAGCATCTGGGCATGGTTGCCGCTGAAGCTACGCTGCTTAAAGGTCAGTTCCTGAGAGGTAACGTTGGCTACCGGGTTATCTACCACTCCACTGCCTTGTAACCCTCCGGGCGTAAGCTTGGCTACTCCTGTAAGAGCGAAGCCCTCTTCGTAGAGCTTCATCGGTTCATTCACCGTCTGCAGGTACATGGTGTCGGCCTGTGTTTGCCAATTCATGCTGAAGCCCTGAAGAGTTGCTACCGGGTATTCTGCCCCATTGTGCTGGCCTTCTGTCATGGTTACGGATGTTCCTCCTTCTGCTGTAACTCCGTTTTTATAATATGTGTATGCCGGAGCCTCCAGCGTAGCGTTCAGGTAAGTTAGCGTTCCTTTACTCTGGATACCGCCTGAGTTCATCATAATAGTGTCATACACCATCCCTTTGCCACCGTAAGCCGGTAAACCTTTCTCCCCCGGCTGATAATAGAAGCCAAGGGTTTCGTCCGGCATCATCACCATCTTTGTTTTGATAGGCGGGAAAATACCCCCTGAATTGAATGTGCCATCAAACCCAATCGCATTTTTGGTTGAGCTCAGACTATCTAATTTAAAAGGCGGCATCTCGAAGTATATGGTGCTGTCATAAGCACCGCCCGCCACATCTGGTCTGGCAAAAGCAACCCTCGCCCCCGACACAGCATCAAACTTAGGGTACTCTGCGAAATACTGCTTACCTGATTTGTTGCCGGGTTTGTTGATATACAGCGTACCCGACATACCTCCTTTGTTACTCGTTAGCACCTGGTCGGTGACGTTGCCGTTACGACCGCGCCGCTTACCTGTAACCAGTGCCACGGTGTCTATATTGGCAAGCTCTATTGTAAAGTCTTTGTAGTTGAATTTAAAGTCAGATCCTTTAATAGCAAGGCTGCTGGCGTATACCTGGCCGTTGAATTCAATATCGCGGTTTTGCAGGATGCGTATTTCGTTTCCGCGCGGCAGCATGTATACGCTGGCCGTGTCGTTGTTGAAGACGATCCGATCCACTCCCCGAACTGTCAGTTTGTTATCGTCCAGGTTAAGGGTGGCATTACGGCCTGAGGGCACCACAGACTTGATGATGATATGGTCATAGTCTTTTGCATCGCGGGAGGAACCCACATAATGCAAGGCTTTGGGTTTTAGCTCAATGTAACCTGAAGCCGGATCGTAACTTACATAATCCTGGTACGACATGGCTTGGGCAGCCTCTTTTATAGCTGCTTCACCTATTTTTGTTGTTTTCGCTACATCGGAGGCATAAAATGTCTTTGTTTTAGCCTTTAGCCCGTAACCAACCAATATCTGCAAGGGGTGAAACTGCGCGACCCCCACCAGCCGCTGGTAACGGCTATTGGAAAAGTATTCCATAGACTCCAGTTGCACCGGCACCAGTGTCTTCGAATTTAAAACTGAAAACTCGACATTGGGCTCATTCAGTTTCCATTGCAGGCGCTCGGCCATAATTTCCATTTGATGAAAATTATCGATGAAAGGCGCATCAGCATAAGCCCCTTTATCCTTTGTTAGCGTCAGCTCCTGATTTACGCGGGAATAGCGCAGTTGCATGGCAGGGTGCACAAGCGAGTCCTTCTGCTGGTAGATAGCAACAGCCGCACGGTTCGCCAGCAACAGTGAATCCTCAAAAGAATAGCTTCTGGCTAAGGAACGGAATTTGCGCTCTCCATTATGTGACACTACGATTTCGGAAGGGCTGCCATCCATTGGTTTGCTCCCGATAGCGTTACCTACCAACGAGAAACCGCCTTTGTAGGCAACTTGAGGGCCTAAGTTGTTTATTTTCGCATCGCTGGTGAAGGAATTAAATTTAGGATAAGGATAGCTACTGGTTTTGCGCTTGCTGCTAATCCACTCAAAGGCACCATCGACAGGCGCAGCCAACACAGCCGGGTAAGCTACCGTAACATCCGGCGCCTTGAAACCGGCAAAGGATATATTGAAGTTATACTTGCGAATTTCCGCCGAAGCAGGCTCCTCTTTTAGCTTCCACTCGAACTTACCGCCTTCCCCTACAAAAAGGTTGTTTACCAGCATCAACTGTCCTTGCGTGTTGTTGATAGAAGCAGAATCCCAGGGGGTGACAAAGGTGAGGTCTGTCTTCTCTAACTTCAGCACCGGGCCTGACACTTTGGGCTGCGCAGGTAAAAACTGTCGCTTCAGGCTCTCTTTGCGTGCCTGGGCTGTTTTTTTCTTGTCCTCTTTTTTAGGAGTGGCCGTTACAATACCCCAGTCATCATCCTCCACTGCCTCTTCCTGTGTTTTCCCCTCATCGTCCCAGGACACACTGTCCCAGCCATTGCTCTCTTCAGCTTCTTCGGGTGTTGCTTTGCTGGCGCCCTCATAGGCAAAGCTGAAACTGCCGCCTGAGGAAAGCAACTTATAATAGGAATTCTGATAAAGGAGGTTATTGCTCAGGTATGAACTGGAAGTAGTCAGGAACTGACCCAGGCGCTTTGCATCCTCCTGCTGTACGGCTTTTTCGGTTACCTCCAGCATTTTGTCTACCTGGTCGGCGCGCATACTCTTGTTATTGACACCTGCCGTAACCATGGTATAGAACTGCCCAAACTGTGCGCTGCCTATGCGTTTGCGGTACATGAGTTGGCTGATGTCCATAATCTGCTGCTGCTGTTTGGAGGAAAGCTTTCCGCTGTTCCATACCCCTTCCATGTCAGCAGAGAGCTTTTCAGCATCAGCCACCTTCCCCGCTGTTAACAGGGTTTTTACATCTCCTATAAAATCAGCAGGCTTGTTAGAGAGCTTTGTCTGCGCCTGCGCCGTAAAAGCTACCAATAGAAAAATAAGGGGTAAAAGTCGTTTCATAAGGGTACGGCTTAGGGTATAGGTTATTTAGCTTTGAACAGGGCGGATACCCAGTTATTCTTTTCCCGGTGCGATTTATACTGCAGCCCCAGCTCCTCAGTTCGCTGCTGGAGCACGGGTAGGTCCTCGGTGTAAAAGCCGCTCAGGAGCAGCCAGCCTTCCGGCTTCAGCACGGCCTTGTAGGCCGGCATGTCTTCCAGTAAAACGTTGCGGTTTATGTTGGCCAGTATAACATCGAAAGGTTTCTCCCCTTCAATTGTTTCGGCACCACCTAAACGCACATCAATGTGGCCGTAGTTGTTGAGTTCCGCATTCTCCCGGGCATTCTCTACGGTCCAGTCTTCAATTTCCACCGCCACAATCTCTGAAGCGCCCAGTTCTCCGGCCATAATGGCCAGTATACCTGTGCCGCAGCCCATGTCCAGTACACGCTTGCCCTGGTGGTCCAGCGTTAGCTGGTTCTCAATCATGAGCGTGGTGGTTTCATGGTGGCCCGTGCCAAACGACATCTTCGGGTTAATGACGATATCGTACTTTGCCTGCTCCGGCTTTGGGTGGAAAGAAGCCCGGACAGACACCAGCCCGCCAATGAACAGGGGCTCGAAATTACGCTCCCACTCCTCGTTCCAGTTCTGGCGTTCAATTTTTTGTACGTTATACGTAACTACCACAAATTCAGCGTAATGCTGCAGCGTTTCCTGCAGTGCCTCTTCGCTGAATTGGTCTTCTTCTATGTAGGCGTTAAAGCCATCTTCTGTCTCCACAAAAGCATCAAAGCCGAGCTCCCCGAGCTCGGCAGTTAGTATGTCCGCGAAATCCGCGTTCACTTTTAAAGCAACTTCTATAAAATCCATCTTTAAATATTAATCACGACAAGTGGCAGAAGAACGCATGTCGGTAAAATACACAGTAAAATCAGCCTGGTGGCGTTGTTCCGTCACGTAAAGGATGTGATTGGCAAACGCCTTGCTGGGAGTAATAAACCAGATGCCTGTGCCATCGGCAAAGAGCTTGTTATTCTCGCGGTACACCACCAGGTTTGCAAAAGCCTCTTCCTCATTTAGATAAACGATTTTGGACGCATCATTCTTGTATCTTGGGTCCCGCTCCAGGTATACTGCTCCGTAAATGTCACAATAATCCCTTTCAACAATTGCTTCCCTGGCTGGTGCAGGAGCTGTTGCCGGCGAATTAAAAAGGGGCAGCAAGGCCATCCAGAAAATAAAATATATCCGCATTGTAATATATGAATATTTGCTCAAATATAACTATTAGTTACACAAAAAAGGCTGCCGATTGATTCAATCGGCAGCCTTTTTTGCACTTTATTTTACAATTTAGAAGGATTTGATGATGTCGGTAAAGTCCCTGGACTTCAGAGAGGCTCCTCCTATCAGGCCACCATCTATGTCTTCCTGCGCAAACAGTTCTTGTGCGTTGCCTGGGTTGCAGCTGCCACCGTACAAAATAGTGCAATTAAAAGCAGCCTCCGCATCGAACATGCGCGACAACTGCTCGCGGATATAGGCGTGCATTTCCTGCGCCTGCTGTGAGCTGGCTGTTTTACCGGTGCCTATCGCCCAAATCGGCTCGTAGGCCACCACAATCTGGTTGAATTCCTCGTTGCTCAGATAAGAAACGCTGTCCTTTAGCTGCTGGCCCACATACTCGAAGTGGCGGTCTGCGTCACGCTCTTCCAGCGGCTCACCGCAGCAGAAAATCGGCTTCAGGCCCTGGGCAATGGCCAGTTTCATTTTCTTGTAAAGCGTTTGGGCATCTTCGTGGTGGTATAGGCGGCGTTCGCTGTGGCCTATAATCACATACTCCACGCCCACAGACTTCAGCATGCTCGCCGACACCTCACCGGTATAGGCACCGCTTTCGTACTCGCTTACGTTCTGTGCTGCCAAGTGCATCTTATCGTTGCCCTGCACCAGCTTGCCTACGCTCTGCAGGTAAGGGAAAGGTGGCGTCACGATCACGGTCACATCGCCGTTCACTTCGTCTTTCACCATATTATCGATTTCCGATACCAGCGAAAGCGCCTCCTCATAGGTTTTATTCATTTTCCAGTTACCTGCAACAATTTTCTTTCTCATGTTCTATCTGTTTGTTGATGATGTTCTTATATACTTGTGTATACTCCTTTTTGGAATTTTAGCTTCCAATGTGGCAATTTAACAATTTCTGGTTTAACCCCACCCCAGCCCTCCCCTAAAAACAGGGGAGGGAGTTTGCCTGATGAGCAGAATTGACACTGTTAGACCGGAGTGGAAGTTGAAGTAGTTATATTTAAAGGCAGACGTATCTAACCACCCCTGCCCCTCCTTGTCTAAGGAGGGGAGTTTGCAGCCTCTAACGGTATTGATGCTAGGTTGGCAGTTTAAATGGTGCCACTGCAAAGGAAGTTATGTAAGTAAGGATTTAGGAAACCCATGTGCAGAGTTGCCTAACTTTGATAGTTAAGAAAATATTAAGCAGACAAAAGAGATATCGGAAGCTCTAAGTTAAGCTGTCAAACTCCCCTCCTTGGACAAGGAGGGGTAGGGGTGGTTTGACCCGGTTCTGCCATTCAGAAAAACAAAAGCCGCAGACACTACTGTCTCTGCGGCTTCACTAAATCTATATTTCAAACCCTCTACACCTTCCCCTTCAAGAATCTCGCTGTATCATTATCCTCCAGTTTCACCATTTCTTCCGGAGTACCTTCAAACAGCAAATGTCCACCGTTAGTACCACCCTCCGGACCTAAATCTATGATCCAATCAGCGCACTTGATGATGTCCATGTTGTGCTCGATGATAACGACGGTGTTGCCGTTTTCGATGAGCGCGTTCATGGAGGTAAGCAGCTTGCTGATGTCGTGGAAGTGCAGGCCAGTGCTGGGCTCATCGAAGATAAACAGGATGTTCTCGTGGTGCGAGGTTGCGCCTTTGGTTAAAAAGGATGCCAGTTTCACGCGTTGCGCCTCGCCACCTGATAAGGTGTTGCTCGACTGTCCCAGGCGGATATAACCCAAGCCCACATCATCCAGCGGTTTCAGGCGCTCAGAAATCTTAACCTGATCAGCAAAGAAATCAATGCTGTCGGCAAGCGTCATGTTCAGCACTTCTGATATGCTTTTCTCTTTGTACTTGATATCGAGCACATCCTGCTTAAAGCGATGGCCGTGGCAGCTCTCGCAGGTCAGGTAGATGTCGGCCATAAACTGCATCTCAATCTTCACCTGCCCTTCGCCCTGGCATACCTCACAGCGGCCGCCCTCAATGTTAAATGAGAAGTGCGACGGCTTAAATCCACGCGACTTCGCCAATGGCTGATCCGCATACAAGGTTCGGATAGCATCGTAAGCCTTTACATAAGTAACCGGGTTAGAGCGCGACGATTTGCCGATCGGGTTCTGATCCACAAACTCCACATGGTCAATTTTGCCATAATCGCCGCCCAGCTTGTCAAATTTACCGGTTGCCTCGGCGGTGGAGCCGTGCAGCTTCTGCATGGCCGGGTACAGTATCTTCTTAATCAGCGTTGATTTACCGGAGCCACTCACGCCTGTTATCACCGTCATCACGCCCAGCGGGAACTTCACGTTCAGGTTTTTCAGGTTGTTCTCGCGGGCGCCCGTTATCTCAATGGCATTGCGCCACTTGCGGCGCTGCAACGGCACAGGTACCTCCATTCTGCCGCTCAGGTATTTGGCAGTATAGGTATCTGTACTCCTGGTCATTTCCTCGAAAGTACCCTGGAACATCAGATTACCGCCACCGGAGCCAGCCTCAGGCCCGATGTCTATGAGCTGATCTGCAGCCTTCATCATCTCCTCCTCGTGCTCTACTACAATCACGGTGTTGCCCAACTGCTGCAGCGTGCGCAACACCCCAATCAATTGCTCTGAGTCTTTTGGGTGCAGACCAATGCTGGGCTCATCCAAGATATACATAGACCCCACCAAGGCACTGCCCAACGAAGTAGCTAAGTTAATGCGCTGGCTCTCGCCACCCGACAGGGTATTGGAAAGACGGTTGAGGGTAAGGTAGCCGAGCCCCACCCGCTCCAGATAACTCAGGCGGTTAGCAACTTCCGTCACCAGTCGTTCGGCCACATTGCGCTCGTGCTGCGTTAACTCTATGTTCCTAAAGAATGGCAGCACCTGCGTCAGTGGCATCAGTACCAGGTCGGTAATGCTTTTGCCATTCACTTTCACGTAGCTGGCGTCTTTGCGCAGGCGCGAGCCGCGGCACTCCGGGCAAGTGGTGCGGCCACGGTAGCGCGACAGCATTACGCGGTACTGTATCTTGTGCGTCTGCCCCTGTATGTGTTTAAAGAAGTCGTTGAGGCCTTCGAAAAATTTATTGCCCGTCCAGAGCAACTCCTGCTCTGCCTCTGTCAGCTCGTTGTAAGGCCGGTGAATCGGGAAGTCAAAGCGGATACCGTTTTTCACCAACGGCTGCAGCCACTCATTCATCTTGTCGGAACGCCAGGGCGCTATGGCTCCCTCGTACACTGTCAGGCTCTTGTCCGGTATTACTAGGTCAGGGTCTATGCCTAACACGCTGCCAAAGCCCTCGCAGGTCTGGCAGGCACCATAGGGGTTGTTAAAGCTGAAGAAGTTAACAGACGGCTCTTCAAACACAACACCATCCAGTTCAAAGCGGTCAGAGAACACGCGCTCCTCTTCGCCAAAGATGACACGGCACTCCCCATGGCCTTCGAAGAAAGCTGTCTGTATGGAGTCTGCTATACGAAACTGAAGGTCCTCATCTGATTTATAAATCACTGCCCGGTCCACCAGAATATACACCTCCTTGCCCAGCTTCGGCTTTTTCTCCTCCAGCAGCTCCTCAATAAAGTACACCTGGCCATTGGCGTAGATGCGGGAATACCCTTTCTGCAGCAGCAGGTCCAGCTCTTTTGCCAGGGAACGATCCGTGTGCTGGTGCAACGGCGCCAGAATCATCACGCGCGCCTCGTCCTCCAGGGAAAAGATAAAATCCACCACATCGGCCACTGAATCTTTCTGCACCACCTCCCCGGACACCGGCGAGTAGGTCTTGCCAATGCGGGCATAGAGCAGCTTCAGGTAATCATATATTTCGGTGCTGGTGCCCACGGTGGAGCGGTTGTTCTTGATGCTTACCTTCTGCTCAATGGCAATGGCCGGGCTGATGCCCTTGATATAGTCTACATCAGGTTTATCCATACGGCCCAGAAACTGGCGTGCGTAAGAACTCAAACTCTCCACATACATGCGCTGCCCTTCGGCATACAAGGTATCAAAAGCGAGTGAAGACTTGCCAGAGCCGGACAAGCCCGTGATAACGATAAACTGATTGCGGGGCAGCGCGACGCTCAGGTTCTTGAGGTTATGCACTCTGGCCCCTTTGATGATAATGTTCTGGCGGGCGTCAAGCTCGTCGATATTATAGTCAGGTATGTTTGCCATATAAAAAGCGGCCAGAAAAAAGGTTTAGCAAATCTTTGCAAACCTTTTAGAAGCCATTTTCTCTTAAAAAGTTAATTTGTAAAGATACGAATAGATAACCTCAATCTGAAGGGCTTTGTTACACCACTCTCAGCAGGTAAATCCGTGGTGTATAACAATCGCCGCGGCCTTTTAGTTACCTACTTCAGCAGCACAATTAGTTTTGCGTCGCCGCCTCTTTGCTTTCGCTGTTGTTCATTAAAATAGCCAGGGACTCCGGGCACAGCGGCTTATGTTAACAACTTTACCGGATTAATGAACAAACCTGAACCTGTGGTGGCGTGCTACTCGTATGCAGAAGGTATCAACTATTATCTAAACAAATCTATTTTATGGGAAAAGGAGATAAAAAATCAAGAAAAGGGAAAATAACAAAAGGAACGTATGGCAACAGACGTCCTCGAAAAGCCAACAAAACCACCGGCCAGTCTGCGCCTAAAGAAACTGCTGCTGCTTCTAAGTAGAAAACAGCTTAAACCCAAAAACAAAAAAGCACCGCTATCCTTTTAAAGAGGAGGGCGGTGCTTTCTTATTTTAGGAGAGTTCCTGCTCAGGCAGGCTCCATCTCCGGTTCAGGGCTGAGATCAAGTGTGCGTAGCTTATCCGCTTTTAAACCGGTAACACCCACTACCACCAGCGTCATGATACCGCCAAACAACACAGCAGGTACCACCCCCATCAGCTTCGCCGTAAAACCAGACTCAAAAGCTCCAATTTCGTTAGAAGAACCCACAAAAATATTATTCACCGACGATACCCGGCCCTTCATATATTCGGGCGTAAGGGTATGGATGAGCGTGGAGCGGATAATAACGCTGATGCTATCGAAGGCACCACTCAGAGCCAGCAGCACAAGAGAGAACCAGAAGCTGGTAGAAAGGCCAAAAAGGATAATACACATACCAAAACCCGCCACGGACCACAGCATCTTTTTACCGGCATCCGCCCTGATAGGGTAATAGGCCATCAGCACCGCCATCAGCACAGAGCCTACGGCCGGAGCAGCCCGCAGGAAGCCAAGCCCCTGCGGCCCCGTTTCCAGAATATCAGACGCAAAGATGGGCAGCAGGGCCACCGCTCCGCCAAACAGCACCGCAAACAAATCCAGCGAAATGGCGCTCAGAATCACCTGGTTCCCGAATACGAACTTAATGCCGGAGCGCAGGCTGTCTTTCAAATTCTGCGGGTTGATGTTCTCCGGCAATGGCTTGGCACCAATAAAAGCAAAAGCTAACAGGGAGAGCAGCACCAGGGCCGCATCAGTTGTATAGGCGGCCGTAATACCGGCAAAGCCATAGATAAGGCCACCGGCAGCCGGCCCTGCCAGCGATGCTGCCTGCCAGGTAGTGCTACTCCAGGTAATGGCATTGCCGTACAGCTGCTTGTTTGCTACCAACTGCGGCATGAAAGAGAATATCGCCGGCCCCATAAATCCGCGGGCAATGCCACTGATAAAAATAACAAGGTAGATGGGCAGCGTACCGTACTGCGCCAGCACGTTGCTTATGTCCAGCGTAAAATACAGCAGTGCCGCAGAGCAAAACAGCAGCGCCGTTACCACCACCATAATAATTTTTTTGCGCGATACCGTGTCTGCTATGTAGCCCGCATACAACGACACCACAATAGACGGAATAGCCTCTGCCAGCCCAATCAGCCCCAGCGAGAGCGGGTCCTGGGCAATATCATAGATCTGCCAGCCCACTATCACCGCCTGAATCTGCATGGCCAGCGTAATACACAAGCGAGCTACAATGTACAAACGAAACTCCGGTAGGCGGAGCACAGCATACGGATCATGCTTGCTGCGTGCCTCTTCTTTCATGCTGCCTTTCATTATAAAAGACAAAACTACAGCAAAGGCTCCACAAAACAGCAAACGAATTAATTATAAAATATCTGGTTAATTTTCTATAAATTATTATACCATGTTGTTTTTATGACGTATACTATAGTTAGGCGTAAGTTGCATATAACCTGTTCGTTAAGGCTGTTCTAAAGCTTTGAATCCTTCGGCTTGAGGAAGCTGAAAAAGTGAGTTCTATTTTTTATAGCATATTTTCATGCGTTATAGACGGTTCTGTTTACACGTAAGAACTCCCGCATTATTACGCAATGCTTAACGACGCTAAAAATGTCAGCATATGGCCTTTATTGAGAAATCAGAGCTCCCTTTCCTGCACCTGAGTTATCAGCAGGATATGCGAGTACTTTTCTGCAGGTGGCGTATGCCTGTGGAGTTACCTCAGTTCTCAGAGGGTTATATGGCTGCCCTGCAGTTTGCCGCTCAACAGGATGCTCATTTCTGGCTCCACGACCTGCGTCTGCGCAATAGATCCACCGAAGAGGAGCAGGACTGGTTTACCCATGTTTTTGTGCCTGCCGCAAATGAGCAATTAGGCGGCAGCAATTTTATAGCATACCTGATGACGCCTTTACAGCGTGAGAGCCTGGTGCAAATAACAGTGCCTGCAGCGGAACTTGTGAGGCACTCACTTTTTCTGACAGTACGCTATTTTACAAATGAACACGACGCACTGGAGTGGTTGAATGACTGCCGCGTTCGGGTAGTGGCTTAGAAGAGCGCCTCATGCCTTTTTGCCGTCCGGGCACTTTTACCTTCCGCATCGGGTTAAAAGAGAGCGGATTAATAAAAAGCTCATTACCGTAACATAACGGCTAAAACAGAAGTATAAAAATTCCCCGATAATGGCGCCCCAGGAAAAGGTGCCGCAGAGGCTTCTGCCCGCTTTGAATTAAGAGAATATAACCTATATTATATCTTAAAGTTATGAAAAAGGCTCCTGCATGCTCTCTCTGTAAACAATACTTTTCCAAGGGAACTCACATGTTTCCGATGCGTACCTTTATCGGACACAGTAATTAATTTTTTAACATAAATGATTTGACTACATGGAAGTACTTGACATTCGAAACCTGTTGGAGAACATCGAAAGAAAGGTGTCTCAACAGGAGATTACAACTGACGTAGCTGTAACAAAACTTATCAATACGGAAATCGCAAAGGCTATTAATCTTAAGTATAAAAAGGAGAATAAGCCGGAGGAAGATGTTTACAAGAACATTTCCTGCTCTACTGTGGAGTGCTACTTAGAGCACCTGAAAAACGTAGAGGCTAAACTTCAAAAGCCGACGCACATTTCAGCCCAGTGCTCACTTGTAGAGGAGCGTGACATTAACCGTCGCCTGTTGTTGATTCTAAACCGCATTAAAGGTTACAGCAGAAGATAAAAAACTATTCATTATTTTTTTCAACCATCCTTCGGCAAGATTCCTCAGCTCTTTCGAAGGATTTTTTATGCCCCTCCAGTTCCTTTCATCGGTCGCATGAAGTACAGGGCTTCTCTTCTCTTTCGCCTAATCTCCTTTTGCTGTTACACAACTTCTTCACTGATTTGCCTAAGGTGATGCATGTCATTTTTTTAAAGCACAGATGTGAGTAAAATTGCACTTTAAAGTCCTGAACCCATGACACATAATAAGCAGAGGATCTGAGATGAAGCGAGACATAGAAACCGAGGCAGACATCATACTGCTGGTAGACACATTTTACGATAAAGTAAACCAGGACGAGCTTCTGTCGCCTGTGTTCAACAACTTTGCCCAGGTGAACTGGCAAACCCACCTGCCTGTAATGTATAACTTCTGGAACACTGTACTGCTGGGGAAAATGGCTTACAGAGGGCAGCCTTTCCCAAAGCACCTGCGCCTCCCTATAGAAGTAAAGCACTTCGACCGCTGGATTAGCCTCTTTAGCCATACTATAGATACTCTTTTTGAAGGTGACAAGGCGATCGAAGCCAAACAAAAAGCCACCAGCATCGCAAGAGTTTTCCAGATAAAGATGAAGCTTTTCAATGCAGTAGCATAGCAATTATATTCCGTTCAGTAGTCCTTCCATACAGCGCCAATAAAAGGTTTAACTTTTGTTGGCGCTGTTTTTGTTGCAAGTACAAGTATAGGTACAGGCATTCGGCACAACGACAGGAGCACAGGTGACTGTATAATTTTCCGATTTTTTTTTCATAATAGCAGTACAAGCTATTGCACATGAAAAACGCATTATCTATATTTGATCTACACTTCAGAATAAAATTTGTTCTAACTAGTAAACGCAACAATATGATATAAAGCTTTACGTTAACCTAATGTAGCTTTAAGATGAATACAAATACCCAGCTGAGTGATTCTGCTTTGATTTCGCTCTATATCGCAGGTAAGGAGAGTGCGTTTGAACAACTAGTTAACAGGCACAAGAACAAAGTATACACAACAATTTATTTAATAGTAAAAGACTCTTATACAGCCGAAGATCTGCTTCAGGATGCTTTTATCAAAGCGATCCATACCATGAAAAGCGGCCGTTATAACGAAGAAGGTAAATTTTCTTCCTGGATTTGCCGCATTGCCCATAACCTGGCAATCGACCATTTCCGTAAAGAGAAAAGGAGCCCGATGATCACGCTGGAAGATGGCAGCAATGTGTTCAACAATATGTCTTTTTCGGAGGATTCTGCGGAGTCTCTCCAGATAAAAGAGGACACGCATGCCCGCTTGCGCGAGCTTATCCAAACGTTGCCCCAAACGCAACGGGAGGTGCTTATGATGCGGCATTACGCAGAAATGAGTTTCCAGGAGATAGCAGACGCTACCGGTGTGAGCATCAACACTGCCTTGGGTCGTATGCGCTATGCGCTCATCAACCTGAGGAAGAAGATGCTAAACAACAACATAGCGTATGATAAAAACCTCTACTCAGAATGAGCTAATCCAGTATGTGTATAACGAGTTGGCAGACGATGCCTGCGAGCAGCTGGAGTTAGCCTTAACGCAAGACTTAGAGCTAGCTGAGAGCTGCTCCGATTTGCTGATGATGCAACAGCTGTTAGATGGTGCTGCCAAAGCACCCCATCAGCGTGCCATTGATAACATATTAAATTACTCAAAAAGCTTAAGTTTGCAGTCTTAACTGATTGCAAACTTTTTTTATGCAGAAAAAGGAACGCTACAAGCTCCTGATAGAATATTTCACGCAGCATTTCCCGGAGCCGGAAACAGAGCTGGCTTATAACAACCCTTATGAGCTGATTCTGGCTGTGGTGCTGAGCGCCCAGTGCACAGACAAGCGTGTGAACATGGTAACGCCTGCGCTTTTCGAGGCTTATCCTACACCGGAACATCTGGCCACCGCCACTCCTGAAGAGGTGCTGCCGTACATCAAGAGCATTTCTTACCCCAACAACAAAGCCAAGCACCTGGCAGGGCTGGGCAAAATGCTGGTAGAGCAGTTTAACTCAGAAGTACCCAGCACGGTGGAAGAACTGGTGAAGCTGCCGGGTGTAGGCCGTAAAACAGCCAACGTTATTGTTTCCGTTATCTGGAACCAGCCTGCCATGGCTGTGGATACACACGTGTTCCGTGTAAGTAAGCGCCTGGGCCTGGTAACAAAAGCTTCAAAAACGCCTGTGGAAGTAGAGAAGCAATTAGTGGCTAACCTGCCCCGGGAACTTGTTTCCAAGGCGCATCACTGGCTTATCCTGCATGGCCGCTACATCTGTGTTGCCCGCAGGCCTAAATGCGAGGAATGCCCCCTCACCCACTTCTGTGCCTTCTTCCTGAAAAACTTCCCCAATATTCCGGACGACCCGGAGAACAAACTGGGAGGATAGATTTATTGTATGACGATAAGCAGCCTGTTTTGGAATAAAATCCACAACAGGCTGTTTGTTTTTATAACAGCTTGAAGTATTAAATCCTGAAGGAGGGCTGATACTCCTGCTACTTCACTCTGATTATGCTTTCTTCCTGCTCCTGATGCTTGCATCTGACAACGAAACAGCAAAAATAAAAGCAGAATCAGACAGTGCGGCCAAATTAACCGTAGTTTCTATAGGCACCCATCCATCTATAAGCGAAGAACTACTATGACCCTACAAGCAGACAAACAGAGACTTTATCAGGATGTGGAATTTTTAACCTCCCTCCAGCCAGCCCGAAACTACCGGAACAAGCAATCCTTAGAAGCCGCTTCGCGCTATATATATGACGAATTGCACAAGCTATCCTTCGACAAAACAGAGTACCAGGAGTTCATTGTGGGGAGTGGGGAAAAGTACAGAAATGTGTCTGCCCTCTATAAAGGTGTGCGTGAAGAACGCATCATCATAGGAGCGCATTACGACGTGAGCGGAGACCAACCCGGAGCAGACGACAATGCAAGCGCTGTGGCCGGTATGCTGGAAACGGCAAGGCTCATAGATGCATACCAACAAAAAGAAAAGCTGAACTACACACTGGAGTTTGTTGGCTATTGCCTGGAGGAGCCGCCTTTTTTCGGAACAGATGAAATGGGAAGCGCGGTGCATGCACGCCAGATGTTAAGCGAAAAGGTGCCGGTTAAATACATGATTGCGTACGAGATGATTGGCTACTTCAGCGATGCCCCCAACTCTCAGAATTTTCCTGACCCTTCTCTGAAGAGCATGTTTCCCAACACCGGCAACTTCATTGTGATAGCAGGTCACAGCTCACAGAAAGAAGTAGCTGAAACCCTGGCCAGCCGGATGCAGAAGCATTGTACCATACCCGTATACCCTGTCGCCTTTCCGGTGACAAATGGCCTGGCAAACTTATCAGATCATCGCAGTTACATCAAGCATGGCTACAATGCGGTGATGGTAAATGATACCTCCTTCCTGAGAAATCCGCATTATCATATGCCGACAGACACCATTGACACTTTGGATTTTGAAAGAATGGGAGACGTGGTAAACGGCGTTACAGGTATGCTTATCTCCATGAACGAAGAAATTAAATAGAATTTTTTTTAGAACCGGAATTCTGCATTAATATAAATTTCTGCTTAACTTAACAGCCGCATACTTCTCTACAACCTATTCGTTACACCCTATTCGTATTATGAGCAAACTTGTTAATGTAGGCCTTATCGGCTTTGGCATGGCTGGCAGCGTGTTCCATGCACCCTTCATCACCAATGTACCGGGGCTTCACCTCTCCAAAATCAGGGAAACCCGCCCGGAAAACATCGCAGTAGCGAATAAAAGGTACCCAGAAGCTACGATTGTAGGTAGTGCAAAAGCTATTTTTGAAGATGCTGCCATTGACCTGGTAGTGCTGGCCACCCCCAACAGTTCGCATCTAAGCCTGGCGAAAGAAGCTTTGCAGGCAGGAAAGCACGTGGTGGTGGAAAAGCCCTTTACCGTTACCTCTGCAGAAGCCGACGAATTAATTGCGCTGGCTGAGAGTAAGGGCAAACTTTTAACCGTATTCCAGAACCGACGCTGGGACAGCGACTTCAAAACTATCCTGAAGATAGTATCAGAAAACCTGCTGGGAGAGGTGGTGGAGTATGAAGCGCATTTCGACAGGTTCCGTAATTTTCTAAAACCCGATACCTGGAAGGAAGAAGACGCTCCCGGATCAGGCTTGTTATATGACCTCGGTTCGCACCTGATAGACCAGGCGCTGTGCCTCTTTGGTTTACCTTCTGAGGTTTCTGCAGATCTCCGCACACAGCGGGAAGACAGCCAGATAGTAGACAACTTCCACCTGATGCTCTACTACCCTAACCTGCGGGTAATTCTGAGAGCCGGCATGCTGGTTCGGGAGCAGGGCCCCCGCTACAAAATATACGGAGACAGAGGTTCCTTCCTGAAATATGGTTTAGATGTGCAGGAAGCTGCCTTAAAAGAAGGCCAGTCTCCGAAGGGCAATGCCGATTGGGGTATAGAACCGGAGGCAATCTGGGGAAAGCTGAACACAGATTTTGAAGGCCTGCACATCATTGGCAAAATAGAAAGCGAAGCTGGTGATTATAGTGCATTCTATCAAAATGTGTACAGCGCTATTTTAGGTGATGAGGAACTTGAGGTAAAGCCGGATCAGGCACGTGACACCATCAGAGTGATAGAGCTAGCCATGCAAAGCCACAAAGAAAAAAGGACTATAGCATTTTCATAAATTTCTTCCGCCGTATTCAAATACCACATTCACCAAAAACAAAGCGAGCAGGTAAACCATAAGAGGCTTGCCTGCTCGCTAACTCTTGAGGTATATTATTTATATTAACTTCTCTGCGAATGGTGGCGGTTAGTTCTGTCCTTGTACCCGTCACGGTTTCTTTCTTTGTGCTGGGCGCGCATTTCTTCACGCTGCTCCTGGTACTGGGCATATTGCTTTTTGGTGAGGATGTCTTTCAACTCAGCATCCCATTTTTCTCTGGAAGCTTGCATCTTCTCTCTGGATGCTTTCATCTCCTCCCTATTCTGATTTTTGTTGCGCTTGCCTGTATGCTTGTACTGCGCGCGCATCTCTTTAAGTTCATTTGCCTGCTTCAGATGGAGCGCCTGCAGCTTTTTAGTCTGGGATTTGTTAAGCCCCAGTTCCTCGCTCATTTTCGCTGTTCTGAGGGCAGCACGCTCTTCCGGGCTCTTACGCTCTCTCTTATCTTTTCCGTCACGTTGCTCTGTGCGGTTATTTCTTTCCTTTTGCGGTGCCTGCTGTGCAATAGAACTACCAGCAACCAACACACCTAACGATAACATCAGAATTACCTTCTTCATCTTCTTTGCATTTAAAACTGTGGGTGATAGAGTATACAGTGCAAAGGACCCGGGCCCGGAGATTTGCTTTGTCTTTAGCATATATCCAAAGCCTGTGCCAGAAATATTAAAGAAGATGAAGTGAGTGTGAAATTATTTTCTTCGCACCGGCCTCCACAGGCTTTAGTTGCTCTATGTCAGAACTGTAAGATGAAACTTTTTTATAGACTCAGGAAATGAGTAAAGCCCTTGCTAAAGAAACATAGCAGGTGCAGTTCTCTATAGATATCAAGAATGCTAAAATAAAAATTACCTGGCTACCTGCTCCAGCACCTTTTCTACCTGCCGTACCAGTTGTTGCCGATCAAATAATTTTCTGGCGATGGCTGCACCACGTGTACCTGCTGCCTCTAGCTCCTGCGGCTGCGCTAACAGCTCCTTTATCTTCTGCGCTATAGCCGCGGGCTGTTCCGCTGGTGCAAACCAGCCACAGCTATGCTCTTCAAGAAACGTTTTTGTCCAGCCGGGATTTGTTACCAGCACCGGGGTAGCACTGGCCAGGCTATCGTACATTTTAGCCGGAGAGTTGGTAGCCAACACCGGCAGATCATTGAAGGAAACGACAGAAAGGTCGGACAGTTTAAATAGTTTGAATATTTCAGTGCGGGGCTGTGGTGGTAAAAGCAACAAATTAGGCACCCGCTTCGCCAGTTCCTGCAATTGCGGCTCGTAGTAGCCGGCACCAGCAAACACAAAACGAATTTGCTGCTCCCCGGCTAAGCTTTCTATAACCTGTAGCATGGTGGGCATGTCATTTGCCCGGCCGTATGTGCCGGCGTACAACACCACCTGCTTGTCCTGTAGCTGATACTTCTGGCGCAATGCCTCCACGTCCTCCGGCTGCACAGCTTCCACCATTTCCAAGTTCGTGCCGTTGTAGTTGGTGGTAATCTTCTCCCGGCTAATGCCCAGCCCAACCACATACTCTGTCATGTCCGGGGAGAGCGTAATAATATGGCTGGCACTGCGATAGAGGCTTTTCTCCAGCTTGTACAACCTCCGTTGCATCCATTTATTTTTTACAGCGCCCATCGCAATCGGGAAGCTGGGCCAAAGGTCCTGCACCTCAAATACCCAGGGCACCCCGCGTAATCTTGCCACCTGCGCTGCTACCCAGGGTGTAGTGAGTGGCGTAGAAACAGCCCAGATGACATCAGGCTTCTGCAGCTGCATCGTCATTTTAAACGCACTGCCGGCAAAACCAACAAAAGACTTTAGGCGCTGCGTGATACCCATCTTATTTTCATAAGGCACATGGCTCTCATGTAGCTCCACTCCCGCTGGCACCCAGGTATGATTTTCTGCAATACATGTTCTCCGCCACGCGTCACTTGCCACCAGGCTAACCCGATGCTTTTGGGCCAGGTACTCTAAATAGGTATAATGGCGGGCGGTAGCGGGGCAATCAGGGGTGTTGTGGTGCTGGTTTAGTACGGCAATGTGCATTATAAATTGTTGTATTGCTTAATTGTTATATTGTTGTTCTGATGCATTTTTGAGCTAAAATCTTATTTCTACATAACCCAACTATTTAACAATTCAACAATTAAGCTATTTAGCAATCAAGAACCAAGCTTATCGCCGTCTCTCCGGCTTATACCTCGATTGATTGAATATTTTACGATAGTCAGTATCGGCCATTAATTCTGGCAGCGTTACTTCCGGGTTTCGCTCCATGTATTTGCGCACAATCTGCCAGCCCACCCATGCCCCGATACGCCCCGGAGCAGTTGGATCTATTTCAGGCGTGTTAGGGCGCTCCCCAATGTACTTATTCACCACGAAAGGGCTCTTCTCATACAGCAGGCCCTTTTCAATGAAGTGCGCCCAGATGCGGCCTTCGTTGCGGTTCACGTCTGCTATCTGCTGACTTGTATAGCTGATGATAGCTGAATCAGCCGTACAGGGTAATACCGTTTCTACAAAATAATATGCCTTTCCGATGTTCAGCATTTCAGCGAGGAGTGTTCTGTCAGAGGCATCTGTTCTGTTGTAGCGGTCCGAGAGCAGGAGCATCGCCGCCGGCACCATTTTTTCCCGCTCGTAGCGGCTCAGAATATAGTCATATACCTGCGGGCGGTAGCTGGCAGATTTACCGATAAAATAGTCCAATCCAAAAACCAGCAGGCTATCCGACACAAATAAATCGTTGCCCATGGTACCAAGCCCTGTTACAAAGGTCTTTACCTGCGGCACATAAAACTCCGGGTAATGGTATTTCACCACTTTAAATGCTCTTTCCAGTTGCTGCTGTTCCTCCTCCATATCCCCGAAGCGCTGGGAAGCCTGTTGGGCCAGGGAGTCGAGGGCCGGGTTCGTGGCCATATCGTACAAGGAAGTGAGCAACGGGGAATCAGGTGGCTGATTGCCTGCCTGTAAATACTTATCGGCAAACATCGGGTTGGCTTGCAAAAAAGCTGCAACGTCCTGCGGGGAATTTGCGTCGAAAAATGACTTCTCCAGCCGCTCAATTTGCACCGTTACAGGCACACTGGCTATTTCATCAGGTAGTTCACAGCCTTCGTCTTTGCAGCCAAAAGCAAGCAGAAGTGTTGCTAATAATAGAAATCTGTAATACATTGTTGCGTATCTTTGTACAAAAATAGGGTGTTCCTTCGTATTAGAGTAACACATAGAATAATTTAACTACACTTATGAAAAAACTTACACTCCTCATGCTGTTTTTCATCGCAGGCTTTTCAGCGATGGCACAGATTGAGATAGGCTTACAGGTATCGCCAACTATAGCTGGCAACCGTTTTATTGCAGAAGACAGGTACAATTTTGAAAAGGAAAGCAATAGCTTACGGCTTGGTGTAGGTGTAATAGCGGACTACTTCTTCGCTCAGAACTATGCCTTCAGCACCGGACTGATGTACCGCAGCAAAGGCGCTGAGATCTCTTACAACTATACCCGACAAGACGCGGGCGGCGCAACTGTTACCACCTCGGGTACAGACGACATTACGCTGCAATATATTGAATTACCGGTTTCCCTGAAGCTATTTACTAACGAAGTAGCACCCGGTACTATTGCTTATTTCCAGGTTGGTGGCTCGCTTAACACCAAAGTAGCTGCCCAGGTAAATGACCAGAAAGTTATCAACGGAGAGAGAGCGACAAAGCGGTTCAATATTTTTGAAGCGGACGTCTTACTTGGTGGAGGTGCCGAATTCCAGATTGGCCAAAGCACAAAGCTTTTCGGCGGTATTACCTATCACCGCGGGCTTACTGACATCGACGACTATTATGAAGACCTGCTTGGTGACCGAAACGTGTCGGTTAAGAACAATGGCGTTTCCATCGATTTTGGGGTAAAGTTCTAAGCAGCTACACCACTTTACTAAAAGAAGAAGCCGCTCCGATAGCTATCGGAGCGGCTTCTTCTTTTAACTGTATATCTATTTTATACTTCATCTGCTACCACACTCACTTCTGCCAGTGCAGCCCGCAGTTCAATCTCCTCGCCCCGGTCGTCCATCACTTTAAAATCCATGATGCCCAGCGAGGTGTCTTTTACCAGTGTTACCCACTTAAAGTACTTAAAGAACCACTTCATCTGCCGTGACATCAGTCCTTTTGTATAGTAGGTATACAGGAAAGGATGCAGGTACAGCGTCAGGCTTTTGTGGTTGTGGCTGGTCAGCAGGTCGTCTACCGCTGCCTCAATTTCATCTGTCACCAGTATGCTGGCTGTTATTTTACCGGTGCCGTTGCAGGTAGGGCAAACTTCCCCGGTTACAATGTTTTGTTCAGGCCTTACACGCTGTCTTGTAATCTGCATCAGGCCGAATTTAGAGATGGGGAGTACAGTAGACCTGGATCGATCTTTCTTCATTTCCTCCTTCACCACCTCATATACTTTCTGGCGGTTTTCCGGTGACTTCATGTCAATGAAGTCAACTACAATGATACCACCTATATCCCGGAGGCGCATCTGGCGGGCCACTTCTTTGGCTGCCGTCATGTTCACGTTCAGTGCGGTTGCCTCCTGATCGGTTTCGGTATTGGATTTGTTCCCACTATTCACATCGACTACATGCAGTGCTTCGGTGTGCTCTATCACCAGGTATCCGCCGCCTGGTATCGTCACTGTTTTGCCGAAAGCAGACTTTAGCTGTTTCTCAATGTTAAAGTGTTCAAAGGTCTTGGTTTTACCAGTATAATGCTTCAGGATGTTTAATTTATCCGGGGCAATGCTACTGATGTATGCTTTGATGTCGTCATAGAGCGTCGTATCGTCTACTACTATGCTGTCAAAGCTCTCGTTTAATAAATCCCTCAAGATGGATGAAGAACGGTTCAGCTCACCAATAATTTTATCATTTGGTTTTGCTATCCGAAGCGTTTTAAAGCCTTCCTCCCAGTTTGCCACCATGTTGCGCAGGTCTCTGTCGAGTTCTGCCACATCACGTCCTTCTGCCACTGTCCTGATTATTACGCCAAAATTCTCTGGCTTAATAGAGGTGATCAGTCGCTTCAGGCGCGTGCGCTCTTCCTTGCTGACGATTTTCTTGGACACACTTACCGTATTTGAAAACGGCACGAGTACCAGGTATCGGCCAGCCAGCGATATCTCGCAGGAAAGGCGTGGGCCTTTGGTTGAAATTGGCTCTTTTACGATTTGCACCAAAAGCTGCTGCCCTTTTTTCAGGACATCAGATATCTTTCCGAGTTTGTCTATCTCGGGCTCAAACTTTATCTGGTTGAGCTTTGGTGATGCGTTCTTCTGTGTTTGCGCTGCTTTAACATATTTGTTCAGTGTTCTCACATTCGCTCCCAGATCATGGTAATGCAGGAATGCATCCTTCTGGTAGCCAATGTCAATAAAAGCAGCGTTTAGGCCAGGCATTACTTTTTTTACAGTACCCAGAAAAATATCACCAACCGTATAGTCTGTGTCTTTCGACTCGAAGTGATACTCTACCAGGCGTTTGTCCTGTAAAAGCGCAATACGTTCCCCATCTTGAGTAGAATTGATAATCAGTTCGTTACTCAATTTTTCTCAAATGGTTATTTAGGATGTATAAGACCAAAGCCCACATTTGCAAAGCAAAGTGGGCCTTAAAACACTAGAAGAAATTACTTCTTCTTATGTCTGTTCTTTCTTAAGCGCTTCTTTCTCTTGTGAGTAGCTATTTTATGTCTTTTTCTTTTTTTTCCGCAAGGCATAGTCTTGTAGTTTTCGTTATATAAATATTTTTTAAATTCTTTAATTCAGTTTTGCCAGGTACTCATCCACGGAGGCTGCCAGTGCCGGGTCAGTGCTCATGCTCTTTACTTTGTTAAACAAGGCCTTGGCTTCTTCGTTTTCCCCTGTCTCTGCCAACGACACGGCCAGATAGAAGGTTCCCTCTAAGTGTGACGGGTTAACAGACACAAGTTTCCGGAAGCGTTCTACAGCCCTGTCGTACTGCCGGGACTGGATAGACAGAATGCCCAGGTTAAACAGCGCCTTCTCGTTATTAGGGTCTGATGCAAGTACCTCCCGCAGCAGCGTAATTCCCTGCATAGGGTTGGTGCTCGCAATATACGTCATCGCCACGTTTGTTTTTGCATCAAGCTCCGAAGGGTTATTCTTCAGCACCTGCTCATACATTTCGCGTGCTTTGGCGCCCAACTGATTGGCACGGTCCTGCGTTGCTGCAAAAGTAAATGCCTCATAGTACGCGTCACCGGCTTTCTTGTAGCTTTTCTCGCCTCCGCGAGCTTCTGCTGCAACTTCATAGTAATATCCGGCACTGTCGTACTTGTTAGCAGTAGCATAAGCCTCGGCCAACTCTGCAGCTATTCGCATACGTGCCTGTGCGTCGGTAGTCTTGTTAAACCTGGCACGTGCTGTAGCCAGTTCCATCAGTTGTTCCGGAGAAGCGGCTACGTGTACATCTGCTGTACCTCCCTCCGCTGTTCCGTGGTCATGGCCATCATCTTCTGAGTGGCCTTCCGGTACTGCTGCCGCGGTTTCGCCTGTGGCAAAGTTACCTTTGTCTTCTTCGTTTACAACTACTTTAGGCAAAAAGAACATAACCGCCACCAACACAATGGCTGCAACAACTATTAATATTTGTGACCGTGACATTCTTTTTACCTAAAGGTTGTATGCTGATGTAAAGTGTTTTAGATCAGCAAAGATACGAAAAATTAAGAATGAGCTAACTCCTGGATTTTCTTGCTGTTTTTGATCTTCTGGATGAAGGTCTTCGATGGCTTGAAGCTTGGGATAAAATGCTCGTCGATGATGATAGATGTGTTTTTAGAAATGTTACGAGCTACTTTTTTCGCACGCTTCTTGTTCACAAAGCTACCAAAACCTCGCACATAGATGTTGTTACCATCAGCCATAGAGTCTTTGATTACTTTGAAAAAAGCCTCTACTGTAGCCTGTACATCTGCCTTATCAATCCCTGTTTTATCAGCAACCTCTGATATTACTTCTGCTTTAGTCACTTTCTTAGATTTATATAATTAATAATAAGTTAACTTTCAATACTTTAGTGTCAGCGAGATAGCTCGCTTCGTCGTTTTCGGGGCACAAAGGTAAATTTACTTTTCGACAAGTAAAAGCATTCCCTATAAATTATTAGGCCCTCATACGCACGGCTTTAGCTTTCTAAAACTCCTTCTTCAGCCTTTCGCACCACCCTTTAACGTGGAGTAAAGGTTTATATTTCAGCCTCAGGCAACATAAATCAGTGTTGCACCATGGGTAAACATTCCCGTCCTTTGGCCTGTTTCACCAACTTAAAACCTTTGTATTTATACCTTTAACCATGGCTACTCCCGACCAGGCATATTTTGCCAATACTCTCCTTCGCTGGTATGGGCAGCACAAGCGCCCGCTGCCGTGGCGCGACACCACCAACCCTTATTATATCTGGTTATCAGAAGTTATCCTGCAACAAACGCGCGTGGCACAGGGCCTGCCTTACTACCTGAAATTTGCGGAAGCCTACCCTACCGTGCAGCAACTGGCCGCAGCCCCCGAAGACGAGGTACTGCGCCTGTGGCAGGGCCTCGGTTACTATTCCAGGGCTCGCAACATGCACCACACTGCCAAAATTGTGACAGATGAGCTTAACGGCCAGTTTCCGGGTAACTATGCGGCACTGCTCAAGCTAAAGGGCATCGGGAGTTATACTGCCGCAGCTATTGCAGCCTTTGCTTTTAAGGAACAGGTGGCCGTGCTGGACGGGAACGTGTTCCGGGTGCTGGCCCGGGTATTCGGCATCTCCGATGACATTGCAGTACCGGCCTCGCGAAAAGTCTTTCAAAAGCTGGCAGATGAACTGGTACCTGCCGATGCACCGGACGCCTACAACCAGGCCATTATGGAGTTTGGGGCCATACAGTGTACGCCTGTTATGCCTGACTGCCTGTTCTGCCCGCTGCAGCAAAGCTGCTTCGCCTTTAACAACGGCATGGTGCAGGAGCTACCTGTAAAGAAGAAGGCAAAGGCCGCGCGGCCCCGCTATTTTCATTACATTGTGCTGGAGCATGAAGGGGAATTTTACCTGCGCAAGCGGCTGGAGGGCGACATCTGGCAGGGCCTCTACGACTTCTACCTGTATGAGAGCCCTGATAAAACCCTGCCCATCGAGACCTTAGTGCAGGTGCTGCAACAGGCTGGCCTAGAGGTGGATTTGGCGCACCTGCAGCCACCCCAGAAAGACTACAAACACATCCTGAGCCATCAAAAAATTACGGCACGTTTTTACCGGATAAGGCTTATTTCACGTTTAAAAGAGGAGGTACTGAAAGAAACAAGAATAGCCCCTTTCAACGTTGAAGAAATAGAGGCACTGCCTAAGCCAATATTGATAAACAGCTATTTGAAAGATGCTAAGATTTTAGTATATTTATAGACTGAAACTTTTTGTATAGGCAAAAGCATTATCAGTTTTAGTAAGCCATATTGCCTCCAGCTTGGTTGCTGGAGTAGCCCATTTAACTAAAATATTATCGTAAAAAGACATGGCAAGTGTTAACAAAGTGATTTTGATTGGAAACCTGGGCAAAGACCCGGAAGTACGTCACTTAGAAGGCGGTGTAGCTGTCGCCCGTTTCCCAATGGCTACTTCTGAAAGCTTTAAAGACAAAAGCGGCCAGAAGCAGGAAAGAACAGAATGGCACAATATTGTGGTTTGGAGAGGACTGGCCGAAGTGGCCGAGAAGTACCTGAAAAAAGGAAATTCTGTCTATATTGAAGGCAGACTCAGAACAAACAATTACCAGGACAAAGAAGGCATTCAGCGCTACAGCACCGAGATTGTCGCTGATAACATGACTATGCTGGGCGGCCGCAGCGACAATGGCAGTGGCGGCGGAGGTAATTATCAAGAGTCCGCCTCGACTTCGTCTGCTGCCTCCTCTTCCGGCAGCAATTACGGCGGTGGCGCAGCAGCCACCAGCGGTGGAGCATCGGCTTTCCAGAACGACGAGCCGGATGACCTGCCGTTCTAACCTATGTTTCATTAAATGAATTAATCTTGGACAGTATAGATTCCGGAGACCCCCTGAGTTATAGTTTACTTCAGTTATTACAAAGTTCGCTTACACAACTCAGATATGAATACATAGCCGCCATACTGGCCGGCTTGATATTACTGCTGCTCTCTGCCCTCATCTCGGGGGCAGAGGCCGCATTCTTCTCACTCTCAGAGCAGGAGCTGGAGCAGTGCAAAAACAGCAAGCAACCTGCAAAGCAGCGCGTGTACCAACTCTTACAGACCCCGCGTAAGCTCCTTACCACTATCCTTATTCTTAACAACGGCATCAATGTCAGCATCATTACGCTTTTTGCGTATGTCGCCTGGCAGGTGTTTGGCACTATGGCCCTGCCCGCAGGTGTAATGGTTGCCTGTATGCTGTTTGCCACTTTTTTCATTGTGTTTTGTGGTGAGGTGCTTCCGAAGGTATATGCCCAGAAAAGGCGGCTGAATATTTTAACCAGAACTGCTTCTATCCTGTACCGCCTCGAAACTCCTGTTAAACCATTCTCATCGCTGCTAATGTCTATTAGTGGCTACCTTGATAAACATTATATGGTAAATGGCTATAACCAGACCATCGAGAACCTGCACCAAAGCCTGGATTTAGCTTTAACCAACGAGGAAACATCACCGGAAGAGCGACGGATTCTGCGGGGCGTCGTAAACTTCGGCTCTATTACGGTAAAGCAGGTAATGCGCCCCCGGGTAGATGTAAATGCCTTTAGCAGCTGTATGACGCTGCCTGAAATGCTGCCTTTGATTGTGCAGTGGGGCTATTCCAGAATTCCAGTCTACACGACAAGCAATGATAGGATTGAGGGCATCCTTTATGTAAAGGATTTGCTTCCTCACCTGAACAAAGGCGCAGACTTTAACTGGCAGCAACTAGTGCGGCCACCTTTCTTTGTGCCGGAAAACAAGCGCATTTCTGCCCTGTTCCAGGAGTTTAAGACAAAGCACGTGCACATGGCCATTGTGGTGAATGAATATGGTGCCACCTCTGGTCTGTTAACTTTAGAAGACATTGTGGAGGAGATTGTCGGCGAGATCAACGATGAATATGACGACGACGATGACATTATCTATTCTCAACTCGACGAAAATACTTTTATCTTTGATGGAAAGACATCGCTGCACGACTTTTGTAAGATAGCAGAAGTACCGTTTGATGCTTTTGACGAGGTAAAAGAGGAGAATGAAACAGTGGCCGGACTGATGCTGGCGCTGTTCTCCCGCATCCCGCGCGTAGGCGAGGAAGTTTCTTACGGTCAGTTTCATTTCACCGTAGAGTCGGCGGACTATAAGCGTGTAAAACGAGTTAAGATAAATGTCGCAAGTAAAAAAGAGCACTACCAGAAAGTCAGCTAATCTACAGATGTTTTTGTGGGCCTGCCTGGCAACGGCTATGGCAGCCTGCGGAACAGCAGAGTATACTCCAAAACCAAAAGGCTACAACCGCATAGACCTTCCACAAACAGCTTATCAGCCGCTTCAGGAAGCGCACCCCTATACCTTTGAGTTTTCAGAGCACGCCAAAATACGCCCTGATTCATCTGGTATAGCGCAACCGCACTGGATAAACATCATATATCCAAGCCTGGGAGCCAATGTGCAGCTAACGTACAAGGGCATTAACAGCGACAAGATGCTGAATGACTTAATGGAGGACTCTCGTAAGCTGACGGCAAAGCACCAGATAAAGGCGTACGCGATTGAAGAAAGCCAGGTGAAGACGCCTACAGGAGACATTGCCTCTGTTTTTGAGCTGGAGGGTGAAGTGCCTAGCCAGTTCCAGTTCTACGTGACTGACTCCACAGACCACTTCCTGCGCGGCGCTTTATATTTCCGTACCGCCACTCAGAATGATTCACTGGCTCCTATTATCGAGTATGTAAAGAAAGACATCGTGCACCTGCTGAACACGCTGGAGTGGAAGGAGAAGCAGTAATTGTTAGTTGTTGATTGTTTTTCGCCGTTGTTGGTGAAAAACACCAACAACGGCAATCACAGTACATAGGCAAAGGACAAGAGACTTTAGAGGTTATACTTCAAGGTCTTTTGTCCTTTGTCTTTTATCTTTGTATCATAGCCATTGTACGATAGTCAAACCACCAGCCAGCGGCATTGAACAACTTCTTCCATACTAAAATTGAATTCCTGAAGGGCGTGGGGCCGATGCGGGCGGAACTGCTGCAGAAAGAGCTGCAGATTTTCACTTACGGAGACCTGATCCAGCACTACCCTTTCCGTTACCTCGACCGCACGCAATTTTACAAGATTGCGGAGCTGGACGAGAGCCTGCCTTATGTGCAGGTGCGCGGCCGCGTACGCGGCAAGGAACTATTGGGCGAAGGAAGAAAGCAGCGTCTGGCAGCAACGTTGGTGGACGAGAACGGCGACCAGATGGAGCTGGTATGGTTTAAGGGCGTGAAGTGGATGCAGAAAACACTGAAGAATCACACTGACTATATTGTATTCGGCAAGCCAACCGAGTTTAACGGCAGGTTTAACATGGCGCACCCGGAACTTGAGGAACTAAGCGAAGAAAAGCAAACCACTTCCTTTCTGCAACCTGTTTACAATACCACCGAGAAGCTGAAGGCCCACCGCATCGACAGCAAAGTCATTGGTAAAATGATGGAGATGCTGCTGAAGGTGGCCCTGCCAAACGTACAGGAATCACTGTCGCCGGACCTGATTGACCATTACCGGCTGATGGACAAGCGCAATGCGCTCCTCAATATCCATTTTCCTGAATCGGCGGAGAAGTATAAGGCGGCGACTTTCAGGCTCAAATTCGAGGAGCTTTTTTACATACAGCTGCGCCTGTTCCGGCACAAGCTCGTACGAAAATCCGAACTGAAGGGGCAGGTGTTCAACCAGGTACCTACGCTCACCGAGTTCTACAAAAACCACCTTACCTTCGACCTGACCAACGCCCAGAAGCGGGTGGTGAAAGAGATATACAAAGACCTGACCGCTGGCAAACAGATGAACCGACTGCTGCAGGGGGATGTGGGCTCAGGAAAAACCATTGTAGCCTTCATCACTATGCTGATTGCGGCAGACAACGGCGCGCAATCAGTGCTGATGGCGCCCACCGAGATTCTGGCAGACCAGCACTATGTGGGCCTGAAGGCTTTTGCCGACAGCCTGGGAATTAACTTAGGAAAACTGACAGGTTCTTCAAAAGCAAAGGAACGGAAGGTGCTGCACGAGCAGCTGCGATCCGGCGACATGAAAATGATTGTGGGCACCCATGCCCTGCTGGAGGATGTAGTGCAGTTTCAGAACCTTGGCCTCTGCATCGTGGATGAGCAGCACCGTTTTGGCGTGGAGCAGCGCTCCAAGCTGTGGCGCAAGAACCCCCGCATTATACCGCACGTGCTCGTGATGACGGCCACTCCGATTCCGCGCACCCTGGCCATGACCTTATATGGTGACCTGGATGTGTCGGTGATTGATGAGTTGCCGGCAGGCAGGAAAGAGATTGTAACCGTCCACCGCTTCGATTCGCACCGGCTGCGCGTGTTCCAGTTTATCCGCGACCAGATTAAGCTGGGCAGGCAGATTTACATCGTGTACCCGCTCATAGAAGAGTCGGAGCAGATGGAGAACTATAAAGACCTGATGGATGGCTACGAGAGCGTAAAGCGTGCTTTTCCCGAATATAAGGTGAGCATGGTACACGGTAAGATGAAGGCGCAGGACAAAGATTACGAGATGCAGCAGTTCGTAAAGCACGAAACGCACATTATGGTAGCGACCACCGTGATTGAGGTAGGTGTAAACGTGCCCAATGCCTCCGTGATGGTGATTGAGAGTGCCGAGCGCTTTGGCTTATCGCAGTTGCACCAGTTACGAGGCCGTGTAGGCCGTGGTGCCGAGCAGAGCTATTGCATCCTCATGACGGGCTACAAGCTCAGTAAAGACAGCAAAACGCGCCTTGAGACCATGGTGCGTACCAATAACGGCTTTGAGATTGCAGACATCGACCTGAAGCTGCGCGGCCCCGGCGACCTGATGGGGACACAGCAAAGTGGTGTGCTGGACCTGCTGATTTCAGATTTAGCCAAGGATGCGCCTATTCTGCAGGAGGCGCGGGCAGCGGCGCAACGCGTGCTGGAGGCAGACCCGCTGCTGGAACAGCCACAGAATCATAATATCCGGCAGCACATACAATCGCTGAGTGCAAACACCGTTAACTGGAGTCGCATCAGTTAAGCTTTACCAGGAACACGAGCAGGCAATGATGATTTTTATAAGCCTAGCGATCTGCACTCCTTAAACAACAAAGCGCAGAACTATGATTTCGTTTATACCTATATTTAGGCCCAGGGCGTTATAGAAGCGCACAAACCATATCGTTCCACGAGAAACAATAGGTCTTGTGGTATATTTGCAGCTGTTCTTTATTCAGAATTAAACTCACCCCTTATTTTACCTGTGAAAAAGATTTTCATACTTCCGCTTTTGCTCCTTAGCCTGCTCTGGCAACCTGCGGCAACATATGCCCAGTTTAACAGAAAAGCATCTGTCGCCTTTTCCTATATGCCTGACGAGAGTAAGGAGCGCTACAGCCAACGCGTACCTCACAAAACCATACCTGTCGGCAGTGATGAGTTTATTATTCTGAGCCGAAGCGCGGCAGATGCCTACACAGTAGAGAAATACAGTGCTAAACTGAAAAAAGAGTGGACTGCGGAGGTAAAGCTGACAGGCACAGAGACACTGGAAGCCTTTGCAGCGAACCAGGAGGCTGCCACCGTGGTAACACACCGTGCAGACAATGGGCAGGGGCAGCAACAACTCTACGCCCACCGCATTGACCTGCGCACAGGCAAAAAGCAGGAAAGCGTCCTGTTGCTGGAGGCACCGGCCAAAAGCCGCCGGGCTAGCGTCGCCACCTCAGAGGATGGCACAAAGCTGCTGGCCTACCGCTACCATACCAACAGCAGCCATCAGATACAGGATATCAGTGGTACACTCTATGATGGCAAACTGCAGAAAATCGAAGATACCAATTATAACCTGCAGGACATATTCAACATACTCTCAGCAGACGTGCAGGTAAGCAACAGCGGAGAGCAATACATCAGCCTTATTTCTGATAACATGAAACGCCTGACCTCGCGGCTGTATAGCCCGGGCAGCGATGAAGTGCGCGTGATGTCTGTACTGGTGGGCGGTGTTTTCAGCGGAACAACAGTTTACATCCTGGACTCTAAGTTTAAGCTGATGCACAATGGTACGCTGTACGGTGCCGTGATGACGGCTGAGGAACCCAGTGGCCGGTACTATAGCCTGAAAACAGTGAAGTTTGATTTTGAGGCGGAGGACATGGTGTTTGCAGAGGAGTTCAGGTTCACCCCGGATTATGTCTCCCAGGTAAATTCTCTGGACAAGAGCAGCGACAGCAAGACAACCCGTCTCCAGGATATATACCTATCGGACCTGTTCCTGACACCTGAGCAGCAGCTTATCATAATGGCAGAAAAGAAGTACACAGAGGGAGGAAAAGACGCTCCTTACTTTGCCAAAGAACTGCACCTGTTCACGTACGACGAGTACATGAACAAGGACTGGAATTCTGTATTGATGAAGCACCAGCAAGCGCCTGCCGATGAAGCTTTCTCAAGCATCTCGTACAATGCTTACCTCAGTGGCAATACGCTGCACTTACTCACACTGGAAGAACTACGCGGGAAAAATGACCTTTACCTCCGACAGGTTGATGCTAACTCAGGAGAAGCAAGTGCGCCGAAAGCTGTTGGCTTAAACATAGCCAATGACAAAGATCTGGCTTATGTTAAAGACTTCACCGCCTGGCTCAGCGATAATAATGTTGTAGCAGTAGCGCGGCCAAGCCGAAGGGCAGATGAGTTAAGACTGAGCAAAATTCAGCTAAAGTAGGTCTTTACGTCCCGGAAGTCTGGCTCATAAGGCGATTGAGATTCAACTGAACTTTTCACATGCTGCTTTTGGTGAACCTTTTTAGTGAAAGAAGCCAACTGCAGCATCATGTGTGAGAACCCTACAAAAGAAACAATTTCCACGTACATCTTAAATTCCTTTTTAGAGCCATCCAGCACACCCAGTTTGTCCACTTTATAGGTATTCATGGCGGACCAAGGCATCCAGCGCACCACTTTCTTGTGGTGCAGCATGTAGCGATTTATGCCTACCTCTAATTGGTACCGGTGCACCTGCAGTTTCATCACTTGCCCTAAATCAGACTTTCTGATGAGGCGCTCACCAGACAGCAGGATATCGCTGCGGTACCACCGCACAAACCAAGGGGAGTTGATGCGGCGCAGTATGATCATATCGATAGCCGGTTGTTGCGTGTGGTAGGCCTCAATGGCAGCCTCAATCTCTTCTATCCGCAGTTCCTGGAGGTCTGCATCCATCATCAGAATCAGCTCATGCTTCACAAACTTTAAAGCATACTTTATAGCGGCAGCCTTGCCTTGGTTCTGCTGCAGCTGCACCACCTGTACCTGTGGCCAGTTAGCTTTGATATAAGCTGCTGTCCCATCCGTTGACCCATCATCTACACACAGAACCTGCCCAATCTGGCGAATTTGCGTGATTACTTTCAGCACATGCGCAATGCGCTCCCTCTCGTTATAAAAGGGAATTAAACATGTTACATTCATAGCTTTTTTTCAATGCTCAGGGTGCTTATCCACTCAGTACGGGAGTTAGGCTTCCAGATCCCAAATATCAGGAAAATATTTTGTGCTTTTATAGCAAAACACTCTAATTATACCATAAAAAATAAAAAGGCTACCACCAGCGGTGATAGCTTTTCCAGTTATAAATGGTCAGATTAATAAACAAACTCGTTTGCTTCTATCATAGCGGCAGCTATGCGGCGGCGGGCTTCTTTGGTGTTATAAAGGTCTCTCTTAGTGAAACGCTTCAATCCCATGAACAGCAGGCGCTGCTCATCTCCTTCTGCCATAGCGGCGATAGCTTCTTTACCTGCTCTAAAAGTAGTGTCAACGGCATCGTTTACTACCACACGCACGATATCCATTTCATTGGCAGCAGCTTCTTCTCCTTTCTGGCTCACCAGTTTCTCCACGCGCAGCAGCGTTGATTCTGCCACATACGTTTTGATGGCCATATCCGCAATATTCATCAGCACTTCCTGCTCTTTTGCCAGCGAGTTCATGTACTTCTGCACTGCTGTACCTGCTGTTAGCAAAATTGCTTTTTTGAGGTTGCGGATAGCTTTATGCTCTGCGGTGAACAGGCCTTCCTCTTCTTCCGCACCAAAATCCGGTATTGCCATCAGTTCCTGCTGCACTGCCTGGGCAGGGCCCATTAAATCCAGCTCGCCTTTCATGGCTTTCTTCAGGATCATATCTACAGTGAGCATACGGTTGATTTCGTTCGTGCCCTCAAAGATGCGGTTGATGCGGGAGTCGCGGTACGCGCGATCCATTGGGTAGTCAGCTGAGAAGCCGTAGCCACCGTATATCTGCACGCCTTCGTCTACCACATAATCCAGCACTTCAGAGCCTTCCACTTTCAGCATGGCACACTCCACGGCGAACTCACGGGCAGCTCCCAACAGCGCCTCGTTCTCGTCTGCACCACCGGCCATCAGCTCCTGCTCTTTGCGGTAGATATCCATACCACAACGGTAAAGAGCTGATTCCACGGCATAGATGCGAATAGCCTGCTCGGCTAATTTATACTTTATGGCACCGAATTTAGAGATTGGCAGCTTAAACTGATGGCGTTCATTCGCGTATTTCACCGACAGGTCCGCCACATGCTTTGAAGCACCAAGTGTAGCAGCGCATAGCTTGATACGGCCTATGTTGAGGATGTTGAAAGCTATCAGGTGGCCTTTGCCTATTTCGCCCAGCACATTCTCTTTGGGAACCTCGCAGTCCTCGAAAAACACCTGGCGTGTAGAAGAACCTTTAATGCCCATCTTGTGCTCCTCGTTGCCTAAGCTCACGCCTTTATAACCTCGCTCCACAATAAAGCCGGTAAACTTATCACCGTCTATCTGGGCAAACACCACAAACACATCGGCAAAGCCAGCGTTGGTGATCCACATTTTCTGACCGTTCAGGATATAATGCGTGCCGGCCTCGTTCAGTACAGCCTTGGTTTTAGCCGCCAGCGCGTCAGAACCAGAACCTGGCTCTGTCAGGCAGTAAGCTGATGTCCATTCGCCGCTTACCAGTTTCGGAATATAGTTCTGCTTCTGCTCTTCTGTGCCGAAGTACAAAATGGGCAACATACCGATACCCGTATGTGCCGCGAAAGCCACCGGAAACGAATGGCCACCTCCTACAGACTCTGTTACCAGCAGCGCTGTATTGAAGTCCATGTTCAGGCCACCATACTGCTCCGGGATAGATACTGCGAACAGCCCCAGTTCCCCTGCCTTTTTCATCAGGTTCTCCATCAGGCCTTCTTCGTGGTTATCAAGTCGCTCGAGCAGCGGCCACACCTCCTCGCGCACAAAGTCGCGGCAGGTCTGCGCCATCATTTGCTGCTCTTCATTAAACTCAGCAGGAATGAACACATCCTGCGGATTGGTTTCCTTTATCAGGAACTCGCCGCCCTGTAGGACAGCGGTTTTGTTTTCTGTTGTATTTGCCATTTTCTTGTCTTTTATCTTTTCATACTAAATAGCACGTTTCTCGTAGCACGGCTTTATAGTTACTTCAGCAGCTCATAAACCCCCGCAACACCCTGGCCGCCGCCCACGCAGGCGGTGACGAGGCCGTACTTCTTGCCTAAGCGGCGAAGCTCTGAGAACTGCTGCACGCTGAGTTTGGCACCGGAGCAGCCCAGCGGATGGCCGAGGGCGATGGCACCTCCGCTTATATTCAACTTGTCCGGGTCGAAGTCCAGGTGACGCATCACGGCGATGGACTGAGCGGCAAAGGCCTCGTTCATTTCTATCAGGTCGATGTCGTTCAGGGTCATGCCTGCCTGCTTCAGCGCTTTTGGTACGGCGGCAATCGGGCCCATACCCATAATGCGTGGATCAACGCCACCTGTGGCATAGCTCACGAGGCGCGCGATAGGCTCCAGGTTCAGTTCCTTGACCATGCGCTCGCTCATTACAATCACAAAGGCAGCGCCGTCTGATGTTTGTGATGAATTACCGGCTGTTACTGTACCACCTGCCGCGAAAACCGGCTTCAGCCTGGCCAGCGCCTCCAGGGAGGTGTCGGCACGAGGGCCTTCGTCTGTGTCTACCACATAAGTGCGGGTTTTCTTCTTGCCGTTCTCATCCAGGTAAGTCTCTTCTACCGTTATCGGCACGATCTGATCGTTGAAGTAGCCTTTCTCAATCGCGTTCAGTGCCTTCTGGTGCGACTTTAAAGCAAATTCATCCTGGTCTTCACGTGAAACATTGTAATCACTGGCCACAGCTTCTGCTGTTAGGCCCATGCTCAGGTACCAGTCCGGGTTTTTGCTGGCGATTTTGTAGTTCGGCACTGTTTTCCAGCCAGCCGTTGGCACCATCGACATTGATTCGGTACCACCCGCTATAGTACAGTCGGCCATGCCCGCTTGTATTCTGTTAGCAGCAATAGCGATTGTTTCGAGGCCGGAGCCGCAGTAGCGGTTCACAGTCATACCACTCACCGACATTGGCAGCGACAGCAGCGAAATCATACGTCCAATCTGCAGGCCCTGCTCCGCCTCCGGCACGGCGTTCCCCACAATCAGATCGTCTATGCGCTCCGGGTCCAGGGCAGGTACCGTACTCATTAAGTGCTTGATGACATCAGCAGCCAGGTCATCGGGTCTGGTAAACCGGAAAACACCACGGGGCGCTTTGCCCACCGCGCTACGAAATCCGGCTACGATATATGCATTGTTCATTTTGATGCTCTTTTATAGTTTATACTAAACCTTAATTTCTCAGCGGCTTACCTGTGGTCAGGATGCTCTGGATACGCTCCAGCGTTTTGCGCTCGCCTGTCAGCGACAGGAAGGCCTCACGCTCCAGGTCCAGCAGGTACCGCTCGCTCACCTCGGTTGGGGCAGACAAATCACCACCGCACATGACGTATGCCAGCTTTTGCGAAATTTTCAGGTCATGTTCTGACATGTAGCGCCCCGTGTACATGGCATTGGCTCCTGTCAGGAACATCCCCAACGCGCCCCTGCCCTGTACTTTGATGTTGGTGCGCTGCACCGGCTGGGTATACCCGGCCTCCGCCAGCAGGATAGCCTGCGCTTTGGCATCGGCAATCAGGCGGTTGCTGTTAATCGTGATGGCGTCGCTCTTGCGCATATAACCCAAATCGATGGCTTCTTTCGCTGAAGTAGACACTTTGGCCATACCTATGGTGAGGAACACATTCTTCAGGTCGTTGTACTCGATGTCGCCCTCGGCATACATATCGGCAGCGCGCATCGTCATCTCTTTTGTACCGCCACCGCCTGGTATCAGGCCAACGCCAAATTCCACTAAGCCCATGTAGGTTTCAGCGGCAGCCTGTACGTGGTCGCAATGCAGATTCAGTTCGCAGCCACCGCCCAGCGTAAGGCCGTGCGGTGCGCCTACTACCGGTATTGCCGAGTAGCGCATGCGCATCATCGTATCCTGGAACTGCTTTATCATGAAGTTGATTTCATCGTACTCCTGCTCTAGGGCATACATGTAAATCAGCGCCACGTTAGCTCCCGCAGAGAAGTTGGCGGCATCGTTTCCGACTACCATCCCTCTGAACTCTTTCTCCGCAATATCTACCCCTTTGTTCAGGCCAGCCACTACGTCGCCGCCAATGGTGTTCATCTTGGTGTGGAACTCGACGTTCAGGATACCATCGCCTATATCGATTAGGGTTACGCCGCTGTTTTTCCAGACTGTGTTGCTGCCGCGCAGGTTATTCAGTATGATAAAGTTCTCGGCTCCAGGTATGGCTTTATATTCTTTGGTATCGATGTCGTAGTAGCGGCGGGTGCCGTTCTCCACGATGTAGAAAGATTCCTTCTGCTGGTTCAGCATCTCCTCTACCCAAGGCGCTGGTTTGTAACCTGCCTCTATCATGCGCTGCACACCTTCGCGGGCACCGATGGCATCCCAGTATTCGAATGGCCCAAGTTCCCAGCCAAAGCCGGCACGCAGGGCGTCGTCTATACGGTATAGCTCGTCAGAGATTTCCGGTATACGGTTACTCACGTACTGGAACAAGCCAAACAGCGTCTCGTTGAAGAACTGGGCAGCTTTATCTGTTTGCCCCGAGAATGCCTTGATGCGCTTCCTTAGGTCATCAATCGGCTTCAGCGCCTCCAGGCTCTGGAATTTCACTTTCTGCTTTGGACCGTACTCCATGGTGTTCAGGTCCAGCGTGAGGATCTCAGTTTTGCCTTTGGCGTCTTTCGTCTTTTTGTAGAAGCCCTGTCCGGTTTTGTCTCCCAGCCATTTGTTCTCCACCATTTTCTGCACATAGTCCGGAATCTTAAACAGATCTCTGGACTCATCCTTCTCCCCTGCCTGGTACAGGCCATTGGCTACGTTCACGGTAGTGTCCAGGCCAACAACATCCAATGTGCGGAAAGTAGCTGACTTTGGTCGCCCAACGATCGGTCCGGTGATTTTATCTACCTCATCTATCGTCAGACCAGTTTTCTCCATGGCCTTCAGCGTTTGCATGATGCCGTAGATACCCACGCGGTTCGCGATAAAGGCAGGTGTATCTTTTGCCAGTACCGTTGTCTTGCCTAAGTACAGGTCGCCGTAGTGCATCAGGAAGTCAACGACCTCTCTGTCTGTTTCCGGCGTCGGGATAACTTCGAGCAATTTGAGGTAGCGGGGTGGATTAAAGAAGTGGGAGCCGCAGAAATGCTTCTTAAAGTCATCGGAGCGGCCTTCCAGCATCAGGTGGATCGGAATGCCGGATGTGTTGGAGGTGATGAGCGTACCCGGCTTGCGGTGCTGCTCCACCTGGTCGTACACAATTTTCTTTATCTTCAGGTTCTCCACCACCACTTCAATGGTCCAGTCGGCAGTGGCGATGTCCTTCATGTTGTCTTCAAAGTTGCCCGTTTGAATTAGTTTTGCATCTGACTTACGGTACAACGGCGACGGGTTGGAGTTGACGGCCGCCTGCAGTGAACTGTTCACGATGCGGTTGCGCACGTTCTTGTTCTCCAGTGTCAGTCCTTTTTTCTCCTCGTCCGGCGTCAGCTCTTTAGGAACGATGTCGAGCAGCAGCACCTTCACGCCAATGTTGGCGAAGTGGCAGGCAATCCGGGAACCCATCACGCCGGAGCCAAGCACCGCTACTTTTTTAATTATTCTTTTCATAGAATGGCTATTGTTGTCTATGGATTAAAAAATCTTTTTATTTTCTATTATACTCTGTACCTGGGCGCATACCTTAAAGAATACATCTAACTCTTCCTGCGGCACTTCCTCGCGCACCTTATAGTTGAATTGCTTTACCGTCTGGCGCGATATTTCTTTTTTCTCCAGTCCTTTCTCTGTCAGGAAAATGCGTACCAGTCGCTTATCACGCGCATCCGATACTTTATAGATCAGATCATCATCCTCCATGCTCTTGAGAATGCGGGTAAGGCTGCGGGCTTCCAACCCAAGTAGCGGGGCAATTTTAGTGGCGGGCGTACCTTGTTGCTGGTCTATGTTGAGCAACACAAACCCAATGGATGTGGTGATTCCGCTTTTAGCAGCCTCGGTGTTATACATGCGCGAGATAGCATGCCAACACACCTTAAAGTTATAATCTACAGTTTCTTCCGGCTTCATGTAATATCAATGGTATATACCAAATATAAGAAAATATGTTATGCTTGCATACTACTTTTGTGAAAACTTTAGCTGCATGCATAAAATTTAATACGGAAGTTTTGATGATATGCTTAAAGCAGGTCGGAATATATAGGCAAGCGCTCCAAAATACGAGGCAACAAAAAAATCCCTGCCGTGGTGGCAGGGATTTACAGTTGATTGGGCACGGTTATGCTTCCATCAAAAGCGCTAAAACATGCTATCGATCAGGTTTTGGTGGTTTTCGGTAATTGCCTTCCGCTTCACTTTCAGCGTTGGCGTCAGTTCACCGCTTTCCACCGTCCACATTTTAGGAACCAGCTTAAATTTCTTGATGGTTTCGAACTGCGCCAACGATTCATTGGTCTTCTCTACCTCCCGCTTATACTTCTCCAGCACTTCAGGGTGAGAAACCATTTCCTCATCGGAACTATACTTGATGCCCTTGTGCGAGCACCAATCCTGCAGCCCTAAGAATGCCGGTACAATAAGCGCGGCAGCGTACTTCTGCCCGGAGCCTACCACCATCGCCTGCTCAATTACCACCGACTCCTTCAGCTTATTCTCGATTGGCTGCGGCGCTACATACTTACCACCTGATGTTTTGAATATCTCCTTCTTACGGTCTGTGATCTTAAGGTATTTACCGTCTACCAGCGTACCAATATCACCGGTGTGGAACCAGCCGTCCTTGTCTATCACTTCGCTTGTCAGATCCGGCTTATTGTAGTAGCCTTTCATTACGTGCGGGCCGCGCGTCAGCACCTCGCCGTCTTCTACAGCTATCTTCACCTCCACGCCATCAATGGCAGGCCCTACTGTGCCTATAACGTTATTTTCAGGTTCGAACCTGTTCACAGCTATTACCGGAGAGGTCTCTGTCAGGCCATAGCCTTCCATTATCCGCATGTTGGCAGCCCAGAACACCCGTGCCAGGCGCGGCTGCAGGGCAGCACCACCCGAAACAATAGCGATGATATTGCCTCCCAGCGCTTCACGCCATTTGCTGAAGATAAGTTTATTGGCCAACGCCAGTTGCTGGTTATACAACCAGCCCTGGTCTTTCTGTGTATCGTACTTCAGGCCAAGTTCCAGCGCCCAAAAGAACAGCCTGCGCTTAACCCCTGTTAACTCCATACCTGTGGCCACAATCCTGTCATATACCTTTTCGAGCAGGCGTGGCACCGTGGTAAAGATGTGTGGCTTCACCTCTTTCAGGTTATCCGCTACTTTCTCGATGCTTTCGGCATAGTAAATAGAAACGCCTATTCTAAAGTACAGGTACAACAGCATGCGCTCGAAAACGTGGCAAAGCGGCAGGAAGCTTAGCGCCCGGTGCGTATGGTTTACAGGCACAATAGGGAAAATACTCGTTACGTTGCTCACAAGGTTGCTGTGCGTCAGCATTACTCCTTTCGGATTGCCGGTGGTGCCGGAAGTATAGATGATAGTGAGTATATCGTCTGGTTGCACAGCGGCCTTCAGTGGCTCCAGTTGCTGCACATCGCTGCCGGTGCCCATGTCCAGCACCTCCGTCCAGGGTCTTGCTCCCTTCACATCATCAAACGTATAAATTTCTTTTATACCTTCCATTCCCTCTGTAGCTGCAACTACTCTGTTATAGAGCGAATTGTCAGCAACAAAAATCGCCTTCACTTCGGCATCATTCAGAATAAAGCGATAGTCTTCTGTGGTGATGGTTGGGTAGAGCGGCACGCTAATCGCGCCTATTTGCTGTATACCAAAATCAACCAGCACCCACTCTGGGCGGTTAAACGAGATAATAGCGACCTTATCACCTTTCCCTAAGCCCATTTTAAGCAACCCAAGGCTTACTTTATTGGCATAATCCTGCACATCCTGCGTGCTGTACTTCTGCCAGGTGCCGTTCACTTTGGCAGCAAGACAGTCGGGCTGCGGAAAATTCTGCAATTGGTGAGGAAGAAGGTCTAGTGCTCGGGTAATATCCATAGTGTGTATATTAGTCAGGTCTTTTTTGTATAAACTTACGCGTCAGGCAACAGAAAGTATGTAATCACCTCTCTTGTTGTTCCTCTATGCATTTTAACTATTTTTTCTAAATCTGCCACTGTCAGAGACAGAATATTTATGATAACTTATATTTACAACTCATAATTCAGCCTTCTATTGCAGGTAAAGTCACCTGTTGAAAACCAAATTTTAAGTATTTTTGACTTTTCCAGATGAATCCTATGAACCTGTCAATCTTTTTTGAGCCGCTGAACGAGGATGTGTACGCCACGCTTAATAAGCCCCGCACGTTAGGCGCCTACATCAGCCGCTTCGTGAGCAAATCCCCGGACTGGCGGAGTGCTGACATTGCCATACTCGGTGTAAACGAAAGCAGAGGCCGTAACGAGGACACGCCTGCAACTGCCAATGCGCCTGCACGCGCCGTACGGCAGCGGCTTTATAACCTGAACAAGGGAACAGGCCGTTGCCGGGTAGTGGACCTCGGCAACCTGCGCCCCGGCATTACTTTAGAAGACACTTATTTACGGCTTAAGGAAATAGTAGAGGTGCTGATTTCGCACAACACCATCCCTGTCATCATCGGCGGCTCGCATGACCTGGAGTATGGCCAGTACCTGGGTTACGAGCATCTGGAGCGCGTGGTGAACATGGTAACCGTAGACAGCAGTGTTGACATGACGGAGGAAATTGCCGCCACACCCAATAAAAAGCAACTGCGCCAGATTCTGATGCACGAGCCGAACTACCTCTTTAGCCTGGGGCAGATAGGCTATCAGTCGTACCTGGTGGAGCCGGAGGTGATGGCAACAATGGAGAAACTACACTTTGAGGCGTACCGGGTAGGCGAAGTACACCGTGGAGTGCAGGAGATGGAACCTGTGGTACGCCTGGCTGATCTCCTCACATTCGATATTTCCGCTATCCGCCACCAGGATGCCCCCGGTTATGAGCCGGCTAACCCGTTTGGGCTTACAGGCGAGGAGGCTTGCCAACTCTGCTGGTATGCCGGCCTGAACGACAATTTAACCTCACTCGGTATCTACGAGTACGATCCCGCCCAAGACGACCGGGACCTGACCGCCATGACCATTGCTACCATGATCTGGTACTTTATAGAGGGCTTTTACCATCGCAAAAACGAGCTTGACTTTACCAGCAAACAATTTACCAGGTATGCCGTTGCCTTTAACAGCGACCCGGACCGCATGATTTTTTACAAGAGCAGGAGCGGTGAGAAATGGTGGCTGGAGGTAGAACCGCTCAGCAGCGAAAAAAGCAGCCGTATTGTGCCCTGCAGCTACGAAGACTACCTACAGGCCATTGAGGGCGAAGTTCCTAACCGCTGGGTGCTGACGCAGGCACGGATTGGGTAAATTTTATGACTCTACCAGAATACACGCTGCAGCAGCTGGCCTCGCGTAACGGGCAGGACCGGGACGAAATATGGGTGGCGTATAAAGGTGTGATTTATGATGTCCGGAAGTCGAGGATGTGGCGCGACGGCAAACACTATGAGCACTGGGCCGGGCAGGATCTGACAGAAGAACTGAAAGATGCACCGCATAATGCCAACGTCTTTGATAAATTTGAGGTAGTAGGCCTCGTAAAGCACACAATTCGCAGAATAGAGGAGCAATAGAAAGGCCCGTAATAAAAAATTATTAAATTGGGAGGAAGTCCTCATAAACCAAAAAATCCTAAGACAGCATGATATTAATAGCTGATAGCGGCTCGACCAAAACAGACTGGCGCATGATAGATGCCACAGGTGTTCATGAACATATACTTACAGCAGGTATCAACCCTCAGTACATAGAGTCCGCTCAGATTTACAACATATTTGAAGCAGAACTGCTTCCGCATTTGAAAGAGAAGAACCCGAGTACAATTTATTATTATGGCGCAGGCTGCAGCTCTCCGGACCGGAACCTGCGTGTGGAGCAGGCTTTGAAAAAAATTTTTCCTAACAGTGAGGCCGTTGTAGACCACGACTTACTTGCAGCAGCCCGTGCCCTTTGCGGCCAAAAGCCAGGTGTGGCCTGTATCCTAGGGACCGGCTCAAACTCCTGCCTGTACGATGGTGAAAACATTATCGACAATGTTCCCTCCCTGGGTTTCCTGATAGGTGATGAAGGCAGTGGTGCCTACTTAGGTAAGATGCTCATCAGAGCGTACATGTACCGGGAGCTGCCAGAGGAACTGGCTACTTCGCTGAGGAACCGTTACAACCTCACAAAAGAAAGCATCCTGGACGGCGTATATCTCTCTGACATGCCCAGTACGTATCTGGCCACTTTTGCCAAATTCATGCATGAAAAGCGCAAAGACCCGGTGATACATGCTATGATCTATCAGAATTTCGATGAGTTTTTTGAACGCCATGTCTGTAAGTACAAGGGCTATACAGAAGTACCTGTAAACTTTATCGGTTCTGTGGCCTATCACTTCTCTGACACACTGCACCAGGTAGCTAAAAAATATGGCGTGCATATCGGCACCATCATTACAAGCCCAAGCGAAGGGTTGATTGCCTACCATCAGGAGCTGCTGTCGCAGAACGTATAGCTATTCAGACAAAGGGTTAGGGACGAAAGATAAAAGACTCGCCGTGATACAGGCATTGTACTCTTTCTTTCCCTGCTTTTCTTCTGCCCGTTCAGAATTCATCATTTAAAACTTAAAATTCCAAGAAATTGTCTACTACCGAATCAGCCTCTAATTACGACAGCCTCGAGCAGATGAGCGTGCGGGAACTGTTAGAGAACATTAACCGCGAAGACCAGACGGTGCCGCAGGCGGTAGCAAAAGCAATCCCGCAGCTGGAGGCACTGGTACAGGCCACTGTAGAGCGGCTGCAAAAAGGCGGCAGGCTCTTCTACATTGGGGCCGGCACCAGCGGCCGCCTGGGTATTGTGGACGCCTCTGAATGCCCTCCTACTTATGGAGTGCCGCATGGCATGGTAGTAGGCCTCATAGCGGGAGGAGACAGCGCCATACGCAAGGCAGTAGAGTTTGCCGAAGATGATCAGGAGCAGGCATGGAAAGACCTGCAGGCCTACAACATCAGCCAGGAAGACATAGTAGTGGGCATTGCTGCCTCTGGCACGACACCTTACGTTATCGGAGGGCTTGATACCTGCCGCAGGCACGGCATTGCCACAGGTTGCATTGTTTGCAATGCCAATAGTCCTGTTGCCGCTAAGGCAGACTATCCGGTAGAAGTCGTTACTGGTCCTGAGATTGTAACTGGCAGCACGCGCATGAAAGCCGGCACAGCGCAGAAACTGGTGCTTAACATGCTTACCACTACTACCATGGTAAAACTTGGCCGCGTGCAAGGCAATAAGATGGTAGACATGCAGCTTTCTAACCACAAGCTCGTGGACAGGGGTATCCGGATGCTAATGGAGGAGCTTAACCTCAAAAACACAGAGGCTGGCGCTCTGCTTAAAAAGTATGGCAGTGTACGCGCCGCCATGGAGGCTTTCCGGGGCAGCGACAATCCGGCATAGTAAATCAAATCATAAAAGCTATACAACAGAAAAGCGGCTGCAGGAAAAATCTCCTGGCAGCCGCTTTTCTGTTGTATGGGTTTACTCTTCTGCTACGGTTAAGCGTTCTAACAGTACATCGGCAGCCTCGCTGCTTGGTACAACATAATTCTTAACAGACCAATCATAGTTGAGCTTAAACTGCGCATCTTCTGCATTGTGCAATACCTTCTTCCTGTAATCCTGCAGTGGCTCCAGGCCTAACTCTTCCCTTCTTTTATTAATTTGTGCCAACTCCTCGTCACTCATACTTTCCAGCAACAAGCTCTGTATCTTCTCATAATTCTTGTCATTATCTTTGCATCTTCTGCACCTGATTTTAGCAAAAGCCCTGGAACCATACATGATCTTCCCGGCCTGCTGGTCCAGCAAATAAGCCACAGGTTGCGGTGCCATCCGCCCTTCTTTTACAGCTTTTGACAGAATGCCTTTAAAATCATAACCGTTTCTGGCTGTGGTCTGCCGCTCAATCACAATGCTAAAGCGGGGCAACTCCTCTAAGGTGTCAGCCACCCCAATCAATGCCTCACCGGGGTAGCCGTAATCGTTAATCCAGTTCAGCAGGTTTGTTACATTGTCAGCCTCTATCTGCCGTATGGTATCGCCATGCACACGCAAACCTCCTTCCGCCTGCCGGAAGTACTGGTCGCGGGCATAAAGCTCATCCAGGTCGTCGCGCAGTATGAGGTTGGCAGCCTCTTCATACCTTTCCCGTCGCTTGGGGTATTGCTTTTTAAATTTCTTCCACTGCCGTGATGTCTGCAATGTATCGAACACCTGCTGCCGCTCCAGGTAAGGTAGGCTTACCCCTTTCAGCACTAATTGCTCCAGGTAATCGAAGGCCTGCTTCTCATCCCCCAACTTTACTGCGCTTACGGCAGCGTTATAATAATCACGGGCAAAGGGAACAGGCACAGCGGCAAAGGCCTGCTGGTAGGCAGCCAGCGCCTCCTCGTAATTTCCTTCTACAATTTCCAACTCTGCTACATTTATAACAGGGTGGTACACCTCAGTATAATCCGGCACCTCTGCCTGCTCCGGCACTCCGGATGTAGCACATGCCTGCAGGCAAAACACCAGCAACAGAAAGGTGGCACAACGGTAAAAAGTCGCAGGTAGCAGAAGAATCTTTTTTAGGGGTGAACACTGGTACATAGAACGAAATATCAATTAATGGAACTACAACGATAGCGTTTATACTTTTTAATAGTGCACGCTATTCCAAAACAGTTCCTGCATCAGAAAATTACATTATCTTAAATAATAATGAAAGCTTTTTTAGTTGATCCTTTGTTTCGAGGCAACTGGGCTGCAAAAGAGCAGGAAAAGCCTCAACTTTGCAGCAGCCTTGCCAGTACACGAAGCAACAGGTTCGATATACAGGCCCTACTATTACGCTTGAATTTTTATGCATACCATAGAACCATTTTATAACTGGATTGATAAGTACTCTGCTGCCGAAGATCCGCGCTCACCGCTGTTCGGCACCGAGAGCAACCTCCTGCAGTACACCAATACCATTTACGGATATTATATACATCCGCAATGGGATGATATGGAGTCTGAAACGCTCTTCCTGAAAATACTCTATACCGACTACGACTTAGGCTTTACCATCATCGAGTTTATCGGGGAGTGGAACGACACGCTGCACAACGACATCATGCAGCTGAAGCGAAACATTATTGACCCGCTGGTAAACGAGGGCATTCACCGGTTCATTATTATCGGGGAGAATGTGTTCAATTTCCACGGCTCCGACGATGCATATTATGAGGAGTGGTTTGAGGATATTGAAGATGGATGGATTGCTGCGCTTGGCTTTCAGGAATTTGTAATGAGCGAGATGAAAAACTATAACTTAGACTACTACATTAACTATGGAGGCAGCCTTGATAATATTCCTTGGCGCACTTTTACCCCCAAACGCTTATTTGCCCTTGTGAACGGTATGATTCAAAAACGGCTGGGGCCATAAGCTATCAATTTCAAACAAAAAGGGACCTATGTTTATGGTCCCTTTTTGTTTGAAATTGATTTAAAAAAAATCTAACTACTAGTTAACGGTCTATCTCGTCTTCTACTTCCTCAGCAGCATCCTCAATCTCTTCAGCAGCTTCTTCAGTTTCCTCTTCTATTTCTTCTGCAGCACTCTCAGAAGAAGCGCAAGAACCAAAGGTTAACAGGCCTGTGGCCATGAGCATATACATTATCTTTTTCATAGTTCCTTTCAATTTAATTCACCCTTACTCTTTAATTCATCCTTACTGTATTATGATAGTAGTATCCGCTTCTTCGGCCACTGCTTCGTTATATTCTTCCATTTCCTCTTTCAGTTCCCGTCTTTCTTCAACTATATCCTCCCTATCACCCTCTTCCCGCGCTTCTGTTAAATCTTCAGACTCCTCTATTACATCCTCTCTTTCTTCTGCAGGTGAGTTACAGGAACCAAAGGTTAAAAAGCCTCCTGCCATCAGCAGGTATAATACCTTCCTCATATTCACTTCTTTATTGGTTTCTATAATAAAAAGTAGCTATTCACTTATGTTATACGGATGCAATTTTAAATAGCTGTACGTGTACGGCTTCACACACAATTGCCAAACAGGCCGTGCCTGCTTCATACAACTCCACTCAGACCGCAGCAAAAAAAGCAAAAGGGACCTGCTGTACAGGTCCCTTTTGCTTTAATATACTATGCTCTATTACTACTGCTGTTCAACTTCATCCTCCACTCTCTCGGCGCCTTCTTCAATCTCATCTCCCACTTCGTCTGCACCTTCTTCTATATCATCTCCTACTTCATCAACTCGTTCTTCTGTTCTGCTTTCTGAGGTAGACTCGCAGGAAGCAAAGGTAAATAATCCAGCTGCCAGCAGCATAAAAATTGGCTTTTTCATATGTATATGCGTTTTAAATTAAACTCTGTTTGTAATTCTATCTATTTAAGGGGCTGTTCTGCTGTCTCCACCTATTCAATAACGGCAGAAGTATCCTCCTTCTCTTCTGCTAACTCTTCCATTTCATCGGCTCTTTCCTCAGCCCTGTCTTCCATTTCCTCTACTCTTTCATCTCTATTCTCCACTCTCCCTTCTGATGGTGAGTCGCAAGAGCTAAAGCCGAAAAGGCCGGTTAACGCAAATGCAAAAAAAATCTTCTTCATATGTTAATCAGTCTTGATGATGATCAATCCTTTAACCAGGCAGTTTAGCAAATGTATAGCCTTACCTGTTATACGAGTGATATCAAAACGAATACGGCAGCACCTGAATATAGTTTATGAAAAATATTGAAAGATGAGACACTCTCTGCCCAAATACCGTGCAACTCGCTGGGAACGCACAGTCTAAACTTATTTCCTGATTAGGAGCAATAACAATTCAGATAGCACCTTTACCTGCATTGTAGCAGGACGTGGCGGAGCAGGCAGCAGCGGATGTGCCAAAAAGCAAAAAGGCGCAAACATAATATGCCTGCGCCTTTAGCTCTTGCGGAAATTACTTCTTCCGGAACACTAAATTAATCGGAACACCTTCAAACCCGAAGTGCTTCCGAATACAGTTCTCCAGGTAACGCTTGTAAGGGTCTTTGATGTACTGCGGCAGATTGCAGAAGAACGCGAACGTAGGGTTGTGCGTCGGCAGCTGCGTTACGTATTTAATTTTCACAAACTTGCCTTTGATGGCAGGCGGCGAGTTACGGTCAATGTCTGGCAGCAGCAGGTCGTTAAGCTTAGACGTAGGTACTTTCTGCGTTTTGTTCTCGTACACGTCCATCGCCTTCTCCACCGCCTTCAGAATACGCTGCTTTGTAACTACCGAGGTAAAGATGACAGGCACATACTTGATTGGCGCAATCCGCTTCAGTATCTCTTCCTCAAACTGCTTTGTAGAGTGCGTGTCTTTCTCGACCAGGTCCCACTTGTTCACCAGTATTACAATACCTTTGCGGTTCTTCTCAGCCAGCGTGATAATGTTCACGTCCTGCGATTCGATTCCGCGCGTGGCGTCCAGCATGACAATACACACGTCAGCATCCTCTAAAGCACGCACGGAGCGCATTACAGAGTAAAACTCAATGTCTTCACTTACCTTGCTCTTGCGGCGAAGGCCGGCAGTGTCTACAATGATAAATTCCTTGCCAAAGGCGTTATAGCGCGAATGTATGGCATCGCGGGTAGTGCCTGCCTCGGCTGTTACAATGTTTCTTTCCTCGCCCAGCAGCAGGTTCACAAACGAAGACTTCCCCGCGTTCGGACGGCCCAATACGGCCAGTTTCGGAATACCGGCATCCGGATCCTCCACGCCTTCGTCCTGGAAATGCTTTACCACCGCATCCAGCAGTTCACCTGTGCCGGAGCCGTTCTGCGAAGAGACAGGGTAAATTTCCTCGCCTACACCCAACGAATAAAACTCGCTCATCTGGTGGGCACGCGCAGTAGTGTCCGCTTTGTTAGCCACGATGTAAACAGGCTTATCGGAGCGGCGTAATACGTTGGCGAACTCCTCATCCAGGCCCGTTAAACCAGCATCCACATCCACCATAAACAGGATCACGTCGGCTTCTTTAATAGCCAGCTCCACCTGCTTGTTTATCTCTTCCTCGAAAATATCGTCAGAGCCATGCACATAGCCACCGGTATCGATTACGGTAAAATACTTGCCAATCCACTGGCCATGGCCGTAGCTTCTGTCTCTTGTAACACCGCTCTCATTGTCCATGATGGCTTTGCGATGGCCAATCAGGCGGTTAAAAAGGGTAGACTTGCCCACGTTGGGGCGGCCTACAATTGCAATGATGTTTGATGACATCGTAAAAAAAAATAAAAATTTTAAAGTGCCCCCGGAGCACCGTGCCCCGAAGCTTTAGAGCATGACTAAATTTTAATCATACTCTTATATTATGCGCCTACTTACTCGCTGTAACCGAAGCGCCGAAGCAGCTTTTGGTCGGTTCGCCAGTTTTCGTTCACGCGCACATACAAATCAAGAAAAATCTTTTTCTGAAAGAAGGTCTCCATGTCGATGCGGGCCTGTGTACCCACTTTCTTCAGTGCCTCGCCTTTGTTTCCTATCACAATGCCTTTCTGGCTGCGGCGTTCCACACTAATTTCGGCCCGGATGCGGATAATGTCCTCTTCTTCCTTAAACTCCTCTACCACCACCTCGCAGCTGTAGGGAATTTCCTTTTTGTAGTTGAGGAAGATTTTCTCCCGGATCATCTCCGACACAAAGAAACGCTCCGGCTTGTCCGTCAGTTCATCTTTCGGAAAATAAGGCGGGTGCTCCGGCAGGTAATGTAGCAGGCGCGAGAACAAATGCTCCAGCCCAAACCCATGAAGCGCCGAGATAGGCAGTATTTCCGTTGGCTGCATCTTCTCCTCCCAATAAGCCACCTTCTCATGCAGCTCCTCTTCTGTGGTTTGGTCAATCTTATTAACCAGTAACAGGATGGGCACTTCCGCATGCTGTAATCGCTTGATCACATCATCCTCGTCGTGCTTTTCATAGATGTCCGTTACAAATAGGATCACGTCAGCATCTTCGAGCGAGGTACGCACAAAACTCATCATGGACTCATGCAAGGCGTACTGCGGCTTAATGATGCCCGGCGTGTCAGAGTATACAATCTGAAAGTCATCGCCGTTCAGGATGCCCATGATGCGGTGCCGTGTGGTCTGCGCTTTAGACGTGATGATGGAGAGCTTTTCCCCCACCAGCGCGTTCATCAACGTGGATTTACCCACGTTCGGCTTGCCCACGATACTTACAAAACCAGCTTTATGTGATGTTTCGGCCATACGCTAAAATTTGAGGTTGCAAAAGTACTTCTTTATTACGGATAAATAGCGATGCCTGAATAATTGATACCCAGATTGATAGAATAATTGTGAACCTGAGGGAGAAAAATTAAGACTCGGGACCCGCAGCGTGCGCAACTCTACCAGACACTCGCAGGAGCTGCGCACGCTGCGAGGTTACAACATGCGCAGAAGTGTATGAAATGCTAAACTTTCTATAACAACTGAACAATTCCGGCTCCTGTTACTTTAACAGGAATAAGATTGCCTCTATGAGCCATAGAAGCTTTAGATAAAAACAAACAAATTATACTTCGTATCTTTGTATTTGAAAAGCATTGAAGATAAATGAGTAAGAAAGCTACTGGTAAAATAGGCGTTCTGCTGGTAAACCTTGGTACTCCAGACAGCCCTAGCACCCCTGACGTAAGAAAATACCTGCGCGAGTTCCTGCTGGACAAACGCGTGATTGATATAAATGCCGTTGCGCGTTACGCCCTCATCAACGGTGTTATCGCCCCATTCAGAGCGCCAAAGTCAGCAAAGATTTACAAGGAGCTCTGGACCGAGAGAGGTTCTCCGTTGCTTTACCATGGCCTGGACCTTCAGAAAAAGCTGCAGGCCAGTCTCGGAGACCGTTATCATGTAGCCTTCGGGATGCGCTACCAAAGCCCGAGCATCAAGGCCGCACTGGAGGAATTGCGCGAGCAGAGCGTAGACCGCATCATTGTATTGCCGCTGTTCCCTCAGTATGCCTCTGCCTCTACAGGCTCTGTGCAGGATAAGGTTATGGAGATTGTAAAGGACTGGTGGGTGATTCCGAACATCAGCTTTATCTCCAGCTTCTGCGACGACCCAGGCTTTATCAAGTCTTTTGCCGAACTGGGCAAGCAGCATATGGCCAAGGACGACTACGACTTTGTAGTGTTCAGCTACCACGGTGTGCCGGAGCGGCATGTGCTGAAGGGCAGCGACAAGGGCTATTGTCAGCTAGGCGCCTGCTGCAACACCTATAACAAGCGGAACAAGTATTGCTACCGCGCCTCCTGCTACGCCACGTCCAGGTTGCTGGCAGCAGAACTGGGCCTGCGTGAGGACCAATACATGGTGGCATTCCAGTCTCGCCTGGGCAAAGACCCGTGGCTGACGCCTTACACTGATTTCATACTGAAAGACCTACCTGCCAAAGGCATCAAGAAAGTGCTGGCCTATAGCCCTGCCTTCGTAGCGGACTGCCTGGAGACGACCATAGAAGTGGGCGAGGAATTTAAGGAGATGTTTTTAGAAGCCGGCGGCGAGAAATGGCAACTGGTAGAAAGCCTTAACTCCGAACCGATGTGGGTGGAGGCTGTAAAAGAGATGGTACTGCAGCATTAGTTGTTGATTGTTTAATTGTTAAATGGCTGATATTGACTTTTACTTTTCTAAATCAACCATTTAACAATTAAACCACACAATTTTTCAGCAATCAACAATTAGCAATTACTTATATCCGCTTAAAATCAACTCCAGATTCTGAGGCAGCATCGGCATAACTTACCACCTTCCGGAGCAAAGCCGCTGCATCTTCCTCCACAATCAGGCTATCGCGGTAAGCAGGTTTAATAAAACCTTCGGCTACGCCATGGTCTATCATCTCCATGAACTTATTAAAGTAGCCATTCACGTTGTAAAAGGCAACAGGCTTACGGATGATGCCTAGCTGGTTCCACGTGATGATTTCGTTCACCTCGTCCAGCGTACCGAAACCGCCTGGCATGGCGATAAAAGCATCTGAACGCGCTGCCATCAAGGCTTTTCGCTCGTGCATGGTTTGCACCACATGTAACTCTGACAAACCTGTATGCGCTACTTCCCTGTCCACGAGGCTTTGCGGTATTACCCCGATGGCCTGACCACCACCCGCTAAAATAGCATCGGCTATTGTGCCCATCAGACCTACCTTGCCGCCCCCAAATACAAGGGCAATCTGTTGCGCTGCCATCAAGCTGCCTAATTTTGCAGCAGCTTTTTGATATACCTCTCCCTGCCCATGGTTGGCTCCGCAGAAAACACCTATACTTTTCATATTATCGTTGTTTATTGGAAACTGAAGTCAAAAAGGCTCCAGCATCGCTGCTAAAGCCTTTGTCTTTGATGCGACAGCCTGTAATGCTAAGCCGGCGTTTTTTTAAACATTTTCGCCAATGTCCCGGCGGCATAATCAATTTCCTCCGGGGTGTTAAACTTGCTGAAGGAGAAACGGACAGAGCCGCGTTCCGGATCACAATTCAGGGCACGCAGCACATGGGAGCCGGTGTTGGCACCACTACTGCAGGCACTGCCTCCGGAAACAGATATTTTGTTGATGTCAAGGCTAAAAAGCAGCATCTCGTTGATATCGGAAGCGGGCAAACTTACGTTCAGCACTGTATACAAGCTCTTGTCGCTGTATTCCGACATGCCGTTGAAGCTCACACCCTCCATCTGCTCTTTTAGTTTATGAATCATCCTGTCCTTCAGCCCCTGTATGTGGCGCTGGTGCTCCTCCATATCGCGGCAGGCAATTTCCAGCGCTTTCGCCAGGCCGATAATGCCATACACGTTCTCGGTGCCACCCCGCATGTTGCGCTCCTGCGCCCCACCCTGAATGAGCGGCTGAATCTTAACCCCAGCATCCGCATATAGAAAGCCTACTCCTTTGGGGCCATGGAATTTATGCGCAGAGCCAACAATAAAGTTTGCACCCAGCTTCTGCAGGTCGTGCCTGTAATGGCCTATGGTCTGCACTGTGTCGGAGTGGAAGATGGCATTATGCGTTTTGCAGATACGGCCGATTTCCTCCACATTGTTCAGGTTTCCGATTTCGTTGTTAGCGTGCATCACCGACACCAGCGTCTGCGGCTGGCTTGTCAATAGTGCCTCCAGGTGCTCCAGGTCTAAGTTGCCGCGCTCATCGTGGCGCAGGTAGCTTACCAATACCCCCTCCTTCTCCAGCAGCTCCATAGTATGCAGCACGGCGTGGTGCTCCAGCCTTGTGGAAATGGCATGCTTTAAACCCAACGTGCGAACGGTGCTGAGGATGGCCATATTGTCGGCCTCCGTGCCTCCTGATGTGAAGAAAACTTCCGCGGGGGAAGTATTCAGTAAAGTGGCCACTGTTCTTCGTGCTTTCTCGATGGCCGACCTCACCTCACGCCCATGTGAGTGAATAGAAGATGGATTGCCGAAATGCTCCAGCATATAGGGAGCCATGGCATCAAAAACCTCTTTATCCAGTGGAGTGGTGGCTGCATTATCTAAATATACACGCATATAAATAGGCTTAAAATTCTGATTCTGTTCTTTCTGAACTGTACAAGTATAAAAAAATTTGCGCCAGCAGAAGGAATTACCTGTCTCCGCTGGCGCAAATTTATTTCTTAGGCATTACAAAAACGACAACAACACATCTGCATTACGCTTTCTCAGAGATGATTTCTTTGATATCGGCAATGATCTTATTTGCCAGGTGCTCTGCTGTGGCGTTGCTGTCTGACTCTGCATAAATACGGATAATAGGCTCGGTGTTAGACTTGCGCAGGTGCACCCACTCTTTGTCAAACTCTATCTTCACGCCATCGATAGTGTTAACAGGTTGCTTGGCATAGCGCTCCTGCATCTGGTGCAGCACTTTATCCACATCCACGTCCGGCGTCAGTTCAATTTTATTTTTCGAGATATAGTAGTTTGGGTAAGATGCCCGCAGGCGCGTCATGCTGGTGCCTGCCTTTGCCAAATGGGTCAGGAACAGCGCGATTCCAACAAGGGCATCGCGGCCATAGTGCAGTTCAGGGTAAATGATACCTCCATTGCCTTCGCCACCGATGATAGCGTTCTGCTCTTTCATCATGTTCACCACGTTCACCTCTCCTACGGCAGCGGCATAGTATTCGCCACCGGCTTTCTCGGTTACATCGCGCAGCGCACGGGTAGAGGACAGGTTAGATACGGTATTGCCTTTTTGGTTCTTCAGCACATAGTCAGCCACAGCCACCAGCGTATACTCCTCACCAAACATGCTGCCGTCTTCGTTTACAAGCGCGAGGCGGTCTACATCAGGGTCTACCACAATGCCCAAGTCAAACTTCCCTTTTTCGATTATCTTCGAGATTTCGCGCAGGTTCTCTGGCAGCGGCTCCGGGTTATGGGCAAAGTTACCATCCGGCTCACAATACAGCTTCTCTATCTTTCTTACACCTAAAGCCTCCAGCAGCATAGGCACGGCGATTCCTCCGCTTGAGTTCACGGCGTCAACCACTATACTGAAGTTCTTGGCTTTTATAGCTTCCACATCTACCAGCGGCAGCTCTAGAATTGCCTTAATGTGCTTTTTTAGAGCTGTATCGGTTTGCTTGTACTTACCCAGATCATTTACCTGCGCAAAAGTAAAAGACTCCTTCTCTGCAATCTCCAATACCAGTTTGCCTTCCACATCAGAAATAAACTCCCCGTTCTGATTCAGCAGCTTCAGTGCATTCCACTGCTTTGGGTTATGGCTGGCAGTAAGTATGATGCCGCCTCCGGCTTTTTTCTCCGGCACCACCATTTCTACGGTAGGTGTTGTGGAAAGCCCCACGTCTACCACATCTATGCCAAGCCCCTGCAGCGTAGCGCAGACCAGCTTGTTTACCATTTCGCCGGAAAGGCGGGCATCGCGGCCAACTATGATCTTGTTGATGCCGGTTGTCTGAAGCACCCATGTACCGAAAGCAGCAGCGAATTTTACAACATCTACAGGCGTAAGTCCTTCACCTGCCTGCCCGCCTATCGTTCCACGTATTCCTGAAATTGATTTTATTAAAGCCACTTGTCCATTTTTTTTACGTAGGCAAAAGTAGTAATTAAGTTATACTTTCAGAAGCTTTCGCCGGTTAATACTCCACCAACTTGCCTCCTGTAGCTCTTCAGGCGGCTTGCCATTGTTTTTATTATATTTGCCCTTATGAATAAGACTAATTTTGACGATAGCCCCCGGGGCAAACAGTTACAGGCTTTTGACCGCCTGCTCGATGTGATGGACGACCTCCGGGAGAAGTGCCCCTGGGACAGGAAACAAACGATTGAAAGCCTGCGCCACCTTACTATAGAGGAAACCTATGAGCTTTCCGATGCTATCTTAAGAGCAGATATGCAGGAAATAAAGAAAGAATTGGGCGATGTGATGCTGCACCTGATTTTTTATGCAAAGATTGCCTCCGAGCACAATGCTTTCGATATAGCCGACGTTCTCAACGCACAGTGCGACAAACTCATATTCAGGCATCCGCACATCTATGGCGACACAAAAGCCGACACAGAGGAGGAGGTAAAGCAGAACTGGGAAAAACTCAAGCTTAAAGAAGGGAACAAATCGGTGCTTGGTGGCGTACCCTCTTCGTTGCCCGCACTCGTGAAAGCCATGCGCATACAGGAGAAAGCCCGCGGCGCTGGTTTCGACTGGGACGATAAGTCGCAGGTGTGGGAGAAGGTGCAGGAGGAACTAAAAGAGTTCGAAGCAGAGTTCAACATAGCAGACACAGCTGCAATAGATCAGGAGAAGGCAAATGCAGAGTTCGGAGACCTGCTGTTTTCACTTATAAACTTTGCCCGCTTTGCCGGCATAAATCCTGAGGAAGCATTGGAGCGCACGAACATCAAGTTCATCGACCGTTTCCAGTTTATGGAAACAGAGGCGGCGAAAGATGGGAAAAAGCTTCAGGACATGAACCTGACGGAGATGGATTTTTACTGGAACAAGGCAAAAAAGCGCTAGCCTTACATGCATTTATCAGAAACTTTTATTTGATATAATTCACTTTTTTAAGTGTAAAAGCTACAAATCAAAACAATTTTGCTTAAGTTAGTCACTGCAGATGCAACCATTTTCTGATAAAGTATTGTTACCCTAAAACCATAACTACCATACCAACAACAGTTTAACACGTTTCAAACACCAGGTTTTTGCTGCCTGCACACAGCAACTCAGCAGCAAAAACAGCAGGTAACACGTTTTACAATATTGATGTTTATACTTTGACAGTGGATGATCAGGTTATTTTTTTCAGACAGAAGAGCAGCTAAGATTTGGAATTTAAAAATAGAAAAGCTTAAATTAGTGTGCTAAAGAGGCAGAAGCTGATACTTTTCATAAAATATAAGCGCTCTGATAGTTTGAAAATTTGAGAAAAAGCAGAAATTGCGATTTCATTAAAGAACTAAAAGCAATTGATTTACATTTCACACTTACACAAACAATTAATCACAACACAAACAGCTAAACTTTAAACTTTTAAAAAAATGGAAAAAAAGACTGCAGTAGGGAGCAAGAATGCTAATGTAGAAAAAAAGGCAAGCCCAGTAGGCGGTATATTTGCAACAATTGTTATTCCGATATCTATTATAGTATGTGTGCTTATCTACATGTTTATATTAGGTAACCCTGCTAACTTCGAAGGTGGAGATCCGGAAAGCCATCCACTTCCTGGTAACTACTTAGGAATTGTTTACAAAGGTGGTTGGGTAGTACCTATCCTGATGTCGCTTGTACTGATGGTATTTATTTTCGCAATTGAGCGAGCACTTACTATCAGCAAAGCAAAAGGAAACAAGAGCGTTGCCGGTTTCGTGAGAACTATTTCTGCTAAGCTGAACCAGCGTGACATCAACGGCGCAATTGCTGCCTGCGACGCACAAAAAGGTTCTGTTGCAAACGTGGTAAAATCAGGTTTGTTGAAGTACAAAGAAATGCTGAACGAGCCTGAGTTGCTGAAAGCTGAGAAAATTGCCGCTATTCAGAAGGAAATTGAGGAGTCAACTTCACTTGAACTTCCAATGCTTGAGAAAAACCTGGTAATTATCTCCACAATCGCCTCTATCTCTACACTGGTAGGTTTGATTGGTACGGTACTTGGTATGATTAAGGCATTCGCGGCCCTTGCACAAGGTGGAGCTCCAGATGCGGTTGGTCTTGCAAACGGTATCTCTGAGGCCTTGATCAACACAGCCCTTGGTATTACAGGTTCTGCTCTTGCCATTATTGCTTATAACTACTTTACAAGCAAAATTGATGAGTTGACGTACAGCATTGATGAAGCAGGTTTCAGCATCATCTCTACTTTCGCAGCGCAGCATGACACAGCTCCAGTAAAAACTCAAACTGTATAGTTTAGTTAACAGTATCAAAAAATAAATTATGCCTAAAGTAAAAGTAAAAAGAACCAAACCCTCATTGGACATGACGCCAATGGTGGACTTAGCCTTCTTGCTGGTTACTTTCTTTATGCTAACAACTAAGTTTGCCCCGGAGGAGTCGGTAGTGGTAGATACCCCTACTTCTGTTTCGGAAATCAAACTGCCTGAATCTAACGTAATAACACTAACAATAGGTGGTAATAACCGGGTGTTTTTCGGAGTGGATGGCCAGCAAACAAAGGAAGAGCTTTTAAATAAGATGGCAGGTAAATACGGAGTCGGTTTCACAGAAGAAGAGATAAGAACCTTTACTCTGTTGACGAACTTTGGTGTTCCGATAAACCAGCTGAAGTCTTATTTGGCAATGGAGCCTAATGCACGTAAAGAAGTAGAGCAACAAGGTATTCCAATTGACTCGACAAATAATGAACTTGGTGACTGGGTGCATAATACACGTTTAACGAATCCTAAGGTAGTTATCGCTATCAAAGGAGACGTAGACGCAGAGTATGCAACAGTTCAGCGGGTTATCGACATCCTGCAAGACAGGAAGGTAAACAGGTTTAACCTGATTACTGACATGGAAGCAAGGCCAAGCAACTTATAATTTAAAAGGAGATAAGATATGGCAGAAATTCAAGAAAAAGCTGACTCCGGTAAAGGGGGGAAGAAAAGAGCCAAAAAAATGTCCGTTCATTTGGATATGACACCAATGGTGGACCTTGCCTTCCTTTTACTTACGTTCTTCATGCTTACAACAACCTTCAGTAAGCCACAGACCATGGAAATCAACATGCCTGTGGAACCAGACAATCCGGAAGAACAGATTGCGCTGAAGGCAAGTAACGCTTTGACAATCATACTGGGTGAGGATGATGAAGTATATTATTACTTCGGCCTTGCGGCAGACGGTCCAGATGTGCTTGAAGCTGATTACTCAGCAAACGGTATCAGAAAAGTATTAGTATCACCTCAGGTGAAGTCTAATGACAAAATGACCGTGATGATCAAGCCAATGGAGACATCGCGTTACAAGAATGTTGTAGACATGCTGGACGAGTTGAAAATCACAGATACCAGAAAGTTTGCACTTGTAGAATATTCGGATGCAGACGCAGAATTATTAGCGCAACAAAATATAGGACAATAAGATATGGACAGTAACTTAGCAGCTAAAGCATCGCTTGACGACATCGTCTTTGAGGGACGAAACAAAGCATACGGTGCCTATCTACTTCGCAAACTGTACAACAATCATATCACAAAAGCCGCTATCATTGCCACAGTTCTATTCCTTCTTTTTATCAGTATCCCACTGATAGCAAAGATGATAGAAGGCGAAGAAGAGGAAGTTGTGGTTGAGCGTATAGTTACAGAAGTAGACCTGGCTCCACCGCCACCAATTGATGAGGCCACGCCGCCGCCGCCACCACCGCCGCCACCAGATCTTCCACCACCCCCACCACCAGTGCGTGCTACTGTTAAGTATACACCACCGGTAGTGAAGCGTGATGAAGAAGTGCAGCAAGAAGAGGAAATTCCGGATGTTGAGGTACTGGAAGAAGTAGATGCCGGTATCGAAACTGTAGAAGGAGACCCGGATGCTCCGATGGACCTTGGCGAAATTGATGGTACCAGTGATGTGGTAGCAGAGGTTGTAGAGGAGAAGCCTTACACGTATGTTGAGCAGATGCCAGAATTCCCTGGAGGAGAGACAGAAATGCTCAGATACTTAGGTAAGAATATCCGATATCCTGCAGCTGCTCAGCGTGCCGGTATTGAAGGTATCGTTGTACTTTCTTTCGTGATAAGCAGAACAGGTGAAATATCTGAAATAGAAGTCATCAAGAATTTAGGTGGCGGTACCGACGAAGAAGCTGTACGTGTTGTAAAGTCAATGCCAAAGTGGACTCCTGGTAAGCAGAACGGTAGAACAGTACCTGTTCGCTATACGCTCCCGGTTCGTTACACAATTAAATAAGCACATCAAAGCTTAATAAAAAAGCCCAGTCAGAAATGACTGGGCTTTTTTTATGTGTCGTGATAAAAAGATACTCAGCATGCATACTATTAAAAATTAAAAGCGTATATTATCTAACCACTATAAAGAGACTTATTGAAAACTAACAAACCCATTACAAAAAAATGATTTTATAAACCTAAAACCAAAGCCCATGAAAAAGAGCTATTTTTTAAGCATGACGTTCAACAATGTTGTGTTCAAAGGTCGAAATCAAGCGTACGGCGCGTATGTCCTTCGCAGAGTTTACAACAAGCACTTAACGCTTGCAGCCATCATAGCAACAGCAATCTTTTCAGGGGCATTGGTCGGACCGTTAGTAGAAAATATCTTTTTTGCAGATCAGGTGAAATATGTAAAGCCTGTGTATAAAATTAATGAACCGTTCATTCTGGAACAGCCAAACCTGCCCAAATTACCTGAGCCGCCAAAGAAGGAGGTTATACCTGTAGCACCGAAGCAGGAGAAAAAGGTAAAAACCGAGAAATTTGTCACCGCTAAAGTAGTAGCTGACAACGAGAAGGTGGAAACAGCAACACTGCCGGATCAGGACCTGCTGAGTAAAGTGAGCATCGGCAAGAATACTATAGAAGGCGATATTCCGGAGGTGCCAGGGGTAACATTAGATGAAGCACCCGTGGCAGGAATAGGAACAGCTACTGGAGAGGCGGAAGAGGCGCCTGCCGAATTCATTCATGTACAAGAAATGCCGGAGTTTGTGGGAGGAGACAAAGCTTTGTTTGCATACTTGAGCAAACAAATGCGCTATCCTGCCGAGGCACAGCGCGCCGGTGTGGAAGGAATTGTAGTGGTAACGTTTGTTGTGGCAATGGATGGCGCCATTACCAAGGCTGAAATAGTGAAGGGCTTAGGCTCTGGAACCGATGAAGAGGCGCTGCGTGTTATAAACAAGATGCCTCGCTGGAAGCCCGGAAAACAAAACGGCAGGAACGTACCCGTTAGGTATACACTGCCCATCAAGTTTAATATACAATAAGCTTAGATAAAGTAAAGAAAGCAGAGGCAACAAACACAGTTTTGTTAGCTTCTGCTTTCTTTTTATGAGCAATTGGTTTATTTTTATGGGTTAAACAATAAGCACGACTACATAAACGTATAACATGCTGAGACCGGAAAGAGACGACAAAAAACCAACAGTAAGCGCATATAATAAATTTGCCCGCATATTTGGCTTAGTGATGACATTAGTTTATGTAGCGCTGGGCTTATTTATTATGTTTGCAGGGGATAACCTGAACCTAAGTGTCGGCGTTGAGGTTAGATACTTTCTAGGTGGAGTTTTAATATTATACGGAATTGTTAGATTTATAAGAGTTTACCAAACCTCCAAACGCAATAGAAACAACAGAGATGAAGATTAAAGCACACAGTATAGTGTTGGCAGCAAGTATGCTTGTTTTATATGCCTGCGGTAATGAATCAGATACTCCTCTGAGCACACCTACCTCAGGAAACACTAATATAAGTGTGGATGAGTCATACCAACCTATAATAGAATCACAGGTAAATACTTTTGAGGGGATTTATGAGCGAGCAGATATAGATGCATCCTATAAGCCAGAAGGGGAAGTTATAAAGGACCTCCTGAACGACAGCACCAGAATAGCCATCATTTCAAGAGAACTGACAGCTGATGAAGTAGCAATTATAAAACAGAACCAACGTATCCCACGCAGTACAAAAATTGCCATAGATGCCATTGCACTCATCACCAACCCCAATAACCCGGACTCACTGCTAACACTGGATGAAGTAAAAAACATCTTTAACGGGAGAGTAAAAGACTGGAGTGAACTGGAGAGAAGTACAGGATCAGGAGAAATCACCATCGTTTTTGACAACAACAACTCAAGCACAGCGCGTTATGTGCGGGATTCTCTAACAACAGATCAAAAGCTTCCACAAAACACTTTTGCCGCTAAATCGCATCAGGCACTTATTGATTATGTGGCAGAGAATGAAAATGCACTTGGGGTAATAGGCGTAAATTGGATCAGCGACCTGGATGACACAACGGCTATGAGTTTTCTCAACAGAATAAAAGTGGTAGGCATAAGTGAAGATCCAGCGCCTTTAACAACCGGAAGCTTTTATCAGCCATACCAGGCTTATATAGCACAACAGGTTTATCCCCTTAGACGTAACCTGTATGTTATTAGTACAGAAGGACGTACAGGTCTTGGCACAGGTTTTGCATCTTTCCTTGGTGGAGACCAGGGACAACGAATGATACTGAAATCAGGACTTGTGCCAGCCACTATGCCAGTACGGGTTATCGGATTGCGAAACTAGTAGAAGCGGCATAAAAATTGATTATAACTCAGCAACAAACAACTAAACTTTAATACTAATGACAAGAAACTGGAAGTATATTGCCCTTATGGCTGCTGCTTTTCCTGCTACAGCAGCTGTAGCCCAAACAGGAGATGCTGGTAGAAGAGCAGTTGACCTGGAGCGCTACGAAGAAGCAAAATCGATTTATAAAGGACAACTCGGAAACAAGAATTCAGCTGACAACGCTTATTTCGCTCTTGGTGATATTTATCTGAAAACCGACAATACGGACTCAGCTGCATATTACTTTAACCAAGGTATTGCCAACAACAAAAGGTCTTATATAAACCATGTGGGCCTTGGTAAGCTTGCCTTAGAGCAGGGAAACAGAGCAAAAGCCGAGCAGGCCTTCGGTGATGCATTGAGCGGAAGAGGTAAAAGAGATCCATATGTGCTCGCTATGGTTGGTGATGCTTATGTGAATGCACCGAATGCTACCGAGGCTGATATCAACAAAGGTATTGAGTACTTGAAGCAGGCATTGGAGCGCGATAGCAATAATGCTTTAGCAAACGTTGTGTTAGGTGACGCTTACCTGCAATTAAAAAGAGGTGGTGAGGCCATGAGTAGCTACGACAGAGCTATTCAGTTAGATGAAAATTATGCTACTGCTTACATGAGAAGAGGCCAGTTGTATACTAGCTCACGTAACTACAACGAAGCAGAAGAAGCATTTAAAAAGGCAATCGAAATTGACCCTAACTTCGCTCCTGCTTACAGCGACCTGGGTGAACTTTACTATTTTGCAGGTCAGTATGACAAAGCGCTGTCTACATTCCAGAAGTTTGTAGACATGGCAGAGGATACTCCTGAAACCAGTGCAAAATATGCTTCTTTCCTGTTCCTGACGAAGAACTACGACAAAGCCTTGCAAGAAGCGGAGGAAGTACTACAGGAGCAGCCAGACAACACGGTTATGAACCGTTTGAGAGCTTACTCTTACATGGAGTTAGGTCAGCCGGATAAAGCGCTGGAAGCTATTGAGGGATATATGCAGAAGGTAGACCAAAGCAAACTAATTGCCGAGGACTATGAGTACTATGGCCGTATCCTGAACAAGAACAATCAGTCTGAGAAAGCTATCGAGAATCTTGAGAAAGCGCTGCAGATGAACAATGCAAACGTAGAGTTGTATGCAGAACTGGCTAGCGCTTACGCAAAGAATAACCAGTACGATCAAGCTATCGAGGTATACGAGAGAAAGCGTACTAACGTAGAGCCGAGCAACGCTGACTATTACTACATGGGTAACATCTATATGATGGCCGGTGAAGAAAAAGCAGCAGCTAATGATAGAGAAGCAGCTGATCAATTCTTTCAGCAAGCTGACTCTACATATGGTAAAGTAACAGAAGCCAACCCTACGTATGCTTACGGCCACTTATGGAGAGCGCGGGCACAAGCCAGCCAGGATCCTGAAACTGAGGAAGGATTAGCAAGACCTCACTATGAGGAATTCATCAAAATTGCTGGTGCAGATTCAGATAAGTACAAGAGAGACCTGATTGAGGCAAACTCTTACCTGGGTTACTACTATTACCTGAAAGGGGAAAGAGACAATGCAATGAAGTATTGGCAGGAAGTAAAAGTTTTAGACCCTGCTAACCCTCAGGCAGAAGCCGCTCTTAACGAAATAGGAAAAAGCGCGAAGCAAAAGTAAGCGCTGACATAAAACAAAAAGGCCTGCTCAATTTGAGCAGGCCTTTTTGTTTTAGCAGTATTTCGCCTGCGACAGCATTTTTTGATGCTGCGGGATTATATATGATTTGATTCTATTTAGCTCTATATTATCGTATCCAAAGAACAGGCCCTTCTTAAGATTGATAGCCTTTCTTGCTCTATGTTTTCACCAGCAAAGAAGGCTACCAGCAACATCATCAAAATTTATATGACTCTTCTCAATAGTAAGAATGAGGTGCTAGAGGGGCTTCAGTTAGTAAATACAGCACATAAAGGGTATTGTACGCAGCATGCGTATAATAAAAAAGGTATACTATAATGAGTGGGATGAAATGCCTTGATTGAACTGACTTTAGTCTCTGCTGAGCATTAAAGAGGAAGGGCTGCGCTATTCCGCCTTCAACAAACTACCGATAGGAGCGAAAAAAGCTTGCGGAATAGCTACAGCAGAGGCTTATAAGAACTCTTCCAGCTATCAAAACTTCAAAGGCAGCATCAATTAACTGCGATAGCAGGATAATAGAGGACTATAATATACTGCTGAGGTTCTTCTCTCTATCAACGGTAGATAAGAGACACCTATGGGAATTGACTCTCTTACTGCCCCTCATACAGCTCCCATTTAGCTAGCACAGCGGCAAAGTCTTCTGGTAGTTCCGTCTCAAACTGCATTATTTGCTTGGTGGTAGGGTGTTTAAAACCTAACGACTTGGCATGTAGCGCCTGCCTTGGCATTACCTTGAATGCATTTTCAACAAATGATTTATAAGAACCGGTTGGTGAGCCGCTCAGTATCTTATCGCCACCATACATTGCATCAGAGAAAAGTGGATGGCCAATGTGTTTCATGTGCGCCCGTATCTGATGGGTTCGGCCCGTTTCAAGGTTACATTGGATAAGCGACACATACTTAAAGTTGCGGAGTACCTTATAATGTGTTACAGCGTGCTTGCCATAGTCTCCTTCAGGATAAACAACCATTACCCTTCTGTCTTTAGCACTGCGCCCTACGTGGCCTGTAATTGTGCCTTTTTCTTCTTTAGGCACCCCCCATACCAAAGCGTAGTAGGTGCGCTCTATGGAATGGTCAAAAAACTGCTTCGCCAGGTAAGCCATACTGTAATCTGTCTTGGCAATTACTAATAAACCGGAGGTGTCTTTATCTATACGATGCACTAGGCCTGGCCTGCCCTCTCCATTTCGCGAGGTTGGCAGGTTCTGGAGGTAATAGGTGAGTGCGTTCACAAGTGTGCCATTCCAGTTGTTATAGGCAGGGTGCACCACCATGCCCGCAGGCTTGTTCACTAAAAGCAGTTCCTCATCCTCATACATAATATCCAGCGGGATATTTTCCGGCACTACGTCTGTATCACGTGGCGGCTCTGCCAGCGTAATGGTAATAATATCGTGAGGCTTTACTTTGTAGCTTACCTTTACCGGCTTTTGGTTTACCTGTACCGATTCTGAGCGTATAGCACTTTGCAGCTTATTGCGGGTCACATTTGGCAAACGGTCCATCAGGAACTTATCTACGCGCAGCAGTGCCTGCCTCTTGTCCACTACAATGCGGTGATGCTCGTAAAGCTCATCGGAATCTTCTGCGCTTTCTTCTGTTTCAGTATAGTCTATCACGTGAATCAGGGATACGAAAGGGTATAACAAAAAAAGAAAGCCGAAGTATACACATCGGCTTTCCTGTACTTATACAAAGAAGTTTGGCTTATTTGTTTTTCTTTTTAGCTGTAGGCGTAGCGGCAGCTGGTTTAGCAGCAGCTGGCTCTGGTGTTTGCTGTGCTTTGGCTGGGTCAACACCTAATTTCTTCAAAACTATTGGAGAAATATCGCCGTCTTCCGGACCAGCAAGCAGTGCCTGGTTGCTGATAACATAGGTATAGCCATTCTCTTTTGCTACATCTTTAATAGCCTTGTCAATTTTAGCAATAACAGGGTCTACCAGAGACTTTTCTTTTTGCTGTAAAGAGGCCTGCGCACTACGCTGAAACTCCTGAATAGAGTTGTTCATGTTCATCAACTCTTTTTCTTTGTCATCGCGCACTACTTTGTCCATTGTAGCAGCACTTTTTTCGTAAGCCTGTAGCTTCGTCTCGTACTCAGCATATTTATTTTTCAGCTGGCTTTCCAGCTGAGTGCTGTGTGTTTTCAGTTCAGATTCGATTTGCTTGCTCTCAGGCATTTGCAGCAGAATGTACTCTACATTTGTATAACCAATTTTAAGCGGCTGGTCGCTGGTTTGTGCGAAAGACGCAAAGCTAATCAGTAAGAACGCTGCTACTAATGTTTTAATCTTGTTCATCATTGGTTGGGAAATTAGTAAATATGTTAGTTTTAGTTAGTTGTTAGGCTTCTTTTTATTTGCTTTTACAGCTGGCTGACTCTCCTGTTGCTCCTCAGCACCTACATCCGGTAAGTTAGCTGGGTCATCTACAATACTATCTGCTGGTGTCTGGCCAGGTTGATTTTTTTTATCCGATGCTAAACCCAGCTCTTCCAATACATACTCTGTATAATCGTGCACCGGGTTTGTATAAATCATGACTAAGTCTCCTGACTTATCAAACATCATTTGTACGCCTTTAGACTTTGATACTTTCTCAACGGCTTCGAATACTTCATCCTGCACCGGTCGCATCAACTCCTGCCGACGCTTAAACATCATGCCTTCATAACCAAAAACCTTTCGCTGGTAATCACGCAGCTCATTATCTTTTTTAGTTATTTCAGCCTGTCTTTTCTTCTTCATCTGCTCAGTTAGCAGCACTTCTTCAGCTTTGTAATCCTGCTTCAGCTTGTCTGATTCCTGCTGCAAAGTCTCCACTTCTTTTTGCCATCCAGCAGCATATTTGTCCATTTCCTGCTGCACTTTATTGAAAGCCGGCATTTTGCTCAGGATAAAGTTTGAGTCAATATAGCCAATCTTCTGTGCATGCGAAACAGACGTCAGTAAAAACCCTGCTATTAGGACGAACAAAAACTTTCTCATACTAATTCCTTTGCATTAACGGATTTGCTGTCCAATTATAAAGTGGAACATGCCTCGCTTGCTAGCATCTCCAGCAACACCTGGTGGTAAATCATCCAGTCTCCAGGCATAGTCAAATCCAAGCAGACCAAACGCAGACATAAATATTCTGGCTCCTACACCCGCAGAGCGGTAAAGTTTAAACGGGTTGTATTCTGCATAAGACCCAAAGTTGTTACCTGCCTCCAAAAACGCCAAACCATAAATTGTGGCGGCTGGGTTAGGTGAAATCAACTGGCGTGCCTCGAACACAAATTTGTTGTAAGCGATACCACCGGCATTAAGCAAAGACTGGTCTGTTGAGTTTACAACTCTTTCGTCTTCATAACCGCGTAAACCGATATACTCCGTTCCCACAAAAATATTACCACCACCTAAACCGGCACCACCTAGCTTAAATCGCTCAAATGGCCCAAGCGTATTATCCTGGCTATAGGTTCCTAAGAATCCAAAATGCGCTCGCGTATTCAATACCAAATTCCCTGCCAAGTTTATGAAGTAAGAGGCATCAAACATCCATTTATGGAATTCAATGTACTCCAGCGGGTCCATATTTTCAGAAATCAGCGAGTAAGGTGGTGTCATGTTAACGCTCAGCGTAAATGAAGAACCTCTTCTAGGGAAGGTTGGGTTGTCGATACTGGAGCGCCCTAAGGTGTTTGTAAGGGAAATACTGTTGGATAAACCATTGGTAAGACCACCAATATTGTAATTACTTACATCATAGCGGTTGAATGACAACGAGTGATTCATGTAGAAAAAGTTATCTGGCCAGTTCAACCTTCTACCGAGGCTTACTGCTGCTCCATCTACATTCAGGCGGCTTTCTGCCCCTTCACCACCAGGGAACCTTCTGATAGTTTTAAACAAACTAACAGTTAAAGAGTTCGCCTTGCGGCCTCCCAACCACGGCTCTGTAAAGGAAAGGGAGTATGACTGGTAATATTTACCGTTCGCTTGCACATTCAGCGATAGTCGCTGTCCGTCGCCTGTTGGCACCGGTCTCCACTCAGACAGGTTAAACATCTTTCGGGTAGAGAAGTTGTTCAGGGTAAGGCCTACGGTACCTACGGCACCAATCGGACCGCCCCAACCACCTGATAAGCTTATCTGGTCATTCGGCCGCTCTACCACACTATAGTTAATATCTACGGTACCTTCCACAGGGTTTGGCACCGGGTTCAGGCCAATTGTTTCAGGGTCGAAGTAACCTAAGGCAGCCAGTTCGTTACGCGTTCTAATCAGGTCGTCGCGGCTATACTTCTGGCCTGGCAGTGTGCGTATCTCGCGCAGAATTACATGGTCGCTGGTTTTGTCGTTACCCGTGATGGTGATCTTGTTGATGGTTGCCTGCGGCCCTTCTGTTACACGCATCTCAAGGTCAATAGAATCCCCCTCCACACGCACCTCTACCGGGTCAATGTTAAAGAACAGATAACCGTCGTTCTGGTACAAAGCAGACACATCTATACCTGCAGGGTTGTAATTCAGGCGCTTATCCAGCTCCTGCTTATTGTATATATCTCCTTTCGCAATGCCCAGCACCCGTGAGAGGTAAGCATCGTCATAAATATAGTTGCCGTTCCAGGTAATATTGCGGTAGTAGTACTGCTGGCCTTCATCTACTGTAATTCGGATGCCAAGCCTGTCATCGCTGATGCGGTACACACTGTCTGAAACAATGGTTGCATCACGATAACCTTCTGTGCTATAGAAGTCCAGCAATAACTGTTTGTCGTTCTCGTATTCAGTCCGGTTATATTTGGAAGAGGTGAAGATTTTGTACCACTTTTTCTCTTTCGTTTTCTTAAGTTGCCGACGCAGCCTTTTATCGGCGAATGCCTCGTTGCCCACAAACTCTATTTTTTCGATTTTGACTTTATTGCCTTTATCAACATGAATATTCAGTATCACGCTGTTCGGCAACGTAGGGTCAGGGCGCTGCGTAATGTTTATCTTAGCATTCAGGAAGCTTTTTTCGAGATAGTAGTTTCGGATAGCATTTCGGGTACTGTTGAGCACCGCATCTGTCACAATTTTGCCCCGCTGCAACGGCACCTTGTCGCGGAGCGCCTCTGACTGCGTTTTGTTTATGCCTGAAAAACGATACTCCGACAAGCGGGGACGTTCTTTCAGATCGAAAGTAAGGTAAATCAGGTCTCCCTCTGTGCGGGCGAACACTTCCACATCGCCCAAAATTCCCTGTTGCCACAGTTTCTGGATGGCACGGCTAATGTCTTCCCCTGGCACAGTGATTTCATCTCCCTCCTTCAGGCCTATAACAGAAATAAGCGCCACAGGCTCCAGAAATTTGGCACCTGTTATCTCAACTCCCCCAATGCGGTACTGCTTTGGTTCGGCATAATCGATAGGAGACGTTTGAACAGGGTTGTTTAATACTTGAGAAGAGGCCGTACCTGCTAAAAGCATAAATACGAGCATCCAGATAAATCTTGTCATCAGTGTTTGTATCACTTTATAATTTGTTCACTTGTCTTACCAAATCGTCGCTCACGGTTCTGATAAGATATTATTGCTTCATAAAGTTGCTCTCTCCTGAAATCAGGCCAAAGCAACTCTGTGATGTATAATTCAGTATAAGCTAATTGCCACAACAGGAAATTGCTGATGCGTTGTTCCCCACTGGTGCGAATAAGTAGCTCCGGGTCAGGCATGCCCGCCGTAGAAAGGTACTTCGCCACAGTAGTTTCATTCACATCAGCAGACTGCAACTGGCCCTGCTCCACTTGCAGAGCAACTTTCTGCATCGCCTGTGTAATATCCCACCGGCCACTGTAGCTGAGGGCAAGCACCAGCGTCATGCGTGTATTCTGCTTTGTTAGCTCTATAGCCTCCAGCAGTTCGCGCTGGCAAGCCTGCGGCAAACTGGCTGTGTCGCCTATAGATTGCAGACGAATATTATTTTTATTAAGCGTGGCGGTTTCTTTGCGTATGGTAGATACCAGAAGCGTCATCAGCGCAGTAACTTCTGCCCTGGGTCGCGACCAGTTCTCTGTGGAGAAAGCATAAAGGGTGAGATACTCCACCCCCAGTTCAGCTGCGCCTTCCACAGTGTCGCGCACAGCCTTAATAGCATTCTGATGGCCAAATATCCGCAGCCCCCCTCTTTGCTTTGCCCAACGCCCGTTACCGTCCATGATAACGGCTATATGCCTTGGTAAATTGCCTAAGTTTACGTTGTCCTTAAGATTCATTCAAATCAATTTCCCCGCAAGTTACAAAAAGCATCATAAATTTATGAAACATTGCAACTTAATCTAAGAGGCCAGGATTTTTCTTGTACACCGGAGGGCAGTTATTGCGGTAGAAAGTGTAGGAAATGCTGATGCCGTTGTAGTAGTACCAATCGTTGTCGTAAGGGTCTGCCAGGTAGGTAGGATCCTCCTCTGAAAGGGCATCGAATTTATCAGTGAAAAGTTTGCGCGCACCAAACTCCAGGCCCAGGTTCCAGTGTTTGCTCAGGGCGTACTTTATACCGACACCGAAAGGAACGGAAACCAGGACTTTGGTATTAAACTCTTTGTTAAGGCTATTGCCTGTATCGCTAAGGTTTGGCGTATGCTCGTCTGAATACAGTTTTACATTATATACCAAACCGGCAACCCCTATAAAAAGATAGGGAGATATGCGCGGGCTCTGCTTCATATCGTAGTAATCCAGGAAATTATACTCCATTACCCCTGATAGCTCTAAAAGACTAAGGCGGAGTTCTGTCTGGCGGTAGGCATGGTAGGGGCGGTCGTCGGCATAGGAATGATCCGTAAAAGTGTTGCTATCCACAATGCGATGGCTACCCATGAGCCCGCCACGAAGGGTGATCGCATCAGACATATCACGGCGGTAAAACACAGTGAGTGCAGGCTGGTTGTTAAGCACACGATAGTTAGGCGAGATCTCACCTTTATAGTTTGCTCCCCCAATGCCTACACCCAGTTCTGAAGTAGTAACAGGTGCTTTGCTCTGTGCATAAGAAGCGTAACCAAAAAAAGCACTCCCTATTTGCAGTAAAAAACAAACAAGGAGTGCGTCTTTAAAATTCTGTAAAGCCATGTAGTTAGTATGCGGAGTTTAGTTGAGCAACGATGTGTTGCCAAATATATTATCTAAACTTCGGACTTCTGATACGGGGTGTTAAAATATAATTCAGCGTAATACCTGTGGTGATATACCAATCGTCGTCAGAGGCGTTACCTCGTTTATTGTTGGCTGCTGTACCAAAACCAGGTACAATGCTATAAGGTGTACCATTGGGGTCCGGAACAGTGGCAAAGCCTGACTCGCCGCTTCTGTCGTGAAGAATAGTTGCCGCAACGGGGTTTTCGCTACCGCTGTTATTATTGAGAAGATCAGCTTTATTGGCAAAAGAACCACTGGCATCATCCAGGTAATCGGTGAAAGTCTTTCTCCAGCCAATCTCAATATTTAAATCCCAGTTTCTGTCGAGTTTATAACGCACACCTAAACCGAATGGGATGGCTATCTGCACGCGGCTGTATGGATCGGGATAGTTTCCGCCATCCACATACTGCCCTTCGGTACCTAGCGGCTGCAATTCGTACCAGCCAGTCGGGATGTCGTTAGCCGGAGACAGGCCCTCACGGACACCATTTTCATAATACGCTTTTGGGTTATGATGGAAAACAGCTATTCCAAAAAAGCCATAAGGCACAAAATCCGGTCGACGCTGATACGTCTGACGGTTCTCAAATAAGTCAATGATGGCTACGGCACTTAACTCCTTGATGTCATTTCTAAAGGAGAGATTCCGCATATAACGACCGGCGTTCTCGCCTTCATCTAAGGAAGCACTCAACCTGTCGTCACCCATGATGCGCCCCCAATTAAAGGCCCCTCTGAACGAAACACGCGGAAAATACCGGTAAGTATAGCTGAGGCCAACGTTCGGGCGCGTAGACTTAAAGCGGAAGCTTGTAAAGTCCGGCTCCGGCACAATATCACCGAAATAATTTGTGGCGCCTAACGTTAAACCAATAGAGCCGTAGCGTTTACGTTGCGTAAAACGCTGCGCTTCGGCATCAATAGCAACAAGGGTAAGCGTGAAAACAAACAAGAGCACAAGAGTACATAATCTCTTCATAGTAATCGAAATCTAAAGTATGGTATCAGCTTTATCACTCTGACTCAAGTTAATAGTCATTACCTTGAGCTGTAACAAAAATAAGGATAATACTGAATTAAATAAATTTATATTAAGCATATTTAATATTACGTTATAATATTGTTCCTCTTATCCAGACCCCAGTTAAGTTTACTGCGCAGTGTTTTCAGAAAATTGACATGGTGGAGCTTTACAAGTCTGGCAGCGAAATTCTCACGCCGTACCGCCAACTGCACATTCATGTCAACAGCAGTAGAGCGTGAATCAAGCGAAGCGAGGTAAGCACTGCTGCGTCCTTCCACTTCAAAGGATATCACACTCCTGTCTGACACAATCATGGGCCGAACATTAAGGTTATGAGGACATACGGGTGAGATCACAAAATTGTTAGTTTGGGGCAGCACTAAAGGCCCTCCACAACTAAGCGAATATCCTGTAGATCCTGTTGGTGTTGCTACCACTAAACCATCGGCCCAGTAGGAGTTCAGATACTCTCCATCTATGTACGTGTGTACCACTATCATAGATGAGGTGTCGCGTTTTAGCACGCTGAACTCATTTAGTCCAAAGTTGATACCGCCAAAGATTTCCTGGTCAGAATCAACTCTTATCAGAGCCCTGTTGTCTAAAGTATAATGCCCTTTATAAAGCGCATCCAGCGCAACATTAATGCTGTCGTAAGGCACAGTAGCCAAAAACCCTAACCTCCCGGTGTTAATTCCCAGTATCGGAATCTGCTGCTCTCCCACATAGGTCACTGTATCCAGCAGTGTGCCGTCGCCGCCGATGCTGAGCACCACATCCACGCCCTCCAACTTGTCGCCCCTGCTAAAGGTTTGTATGTTGGCAGGCAGGTTAAGCGTGTTTTTAAGGAACAGGTGGAAGTGCTCCACCAGAAACAAATCTGCCTTCCGCCGCTGTAGCTCGTCGAAGAGTGTCTGAATGAAAGGTGCGATGGTGTCACTAAAAGGTTTGCCAAGAATAGCTATTCTCATAGTTGTTAAATTAAAATGGGAATCCGGTACTGAAGTATACCCCTCTGCCTCCTTCCCTGTTAACGGTATACTCCAGCCGCAAGACGATGTCGTAAAATGTAACCAAATGCACGCCCAGCCCCCCGCCTAGCAGCAGGCGGTTTGTGAGTGGGTTTCTTTCCTGGAAAACATTATCCACCACATAGCCTGCATCTGTAAAAGCATTTAGATATACGGACAAAGGTATATTATTAAACTTAGGGTTTTGGATAAAATTAAGTGTTATACTTTTAATATGCAGCAGCTCCCGTGTTAAGCCTTGTTTAAAAACACCATAGTGCTGCCCCCCCACCACATAAAGCTCATAGCCTCTTACAAGAGACCTGAAGCCAAGCGCAAGGTTATCTGCAAAGGCATACTCTTTTGATAGCCGCAACTGCCCTTCCGCCCCCACCATGTACCCATACTTCTCTGAGAGCTTGCTGTAGTTTGCATACTTCGTTCGGAGAGTGGTGAAGGGTGTTCCTGAGTGCTTCAGAAAGAAGCTCTGTGCCACACCGGCCTCAAAATAGCTCCCGGAAAGCGGGTAGGCAAAATTGTTCCGTAGGTTAACTACTTTAAATAACTCCAGCCGCAGGTATTGCCGCTCGTCGAGTGCATTGTGGTAGTACTCTGGGTTCAGGTGAACCACCGAGTCAGAGATTCCTTCCTGCAGGTACGATAACCGCACTCCCTCCTGCCGCTGCACACTCCGCCGGTGGATCAACCCTACAGACAGTGACGTGCGTTGGATAGGCAGCCCCTCCTCCTCTTCATAAAAATACTGCCTGTTGTTCCGGTTAGTATAGCTGATGGTGCGGCTTCGGTAATCTGCTACACTAACCTCAGCCCCTATATTATGTTTGCGGCTAATGTAAGGCATCCGGTAAGAAAACTCCAGCCGCTTATTAAATCCCCTTTGCACCCGCACCCGCACATCCTCGTTTCGCCCCCTGAAGTTCCGGCGCACCAGCGTAGCACCGTAATCTATGCGGCTCCAGTCCTTTTTCTCCAGCCAGGCATTGAAATTACGGTCTGCAAAATCGAAAATCAGAACAGGGTACAGATAAAAGCGCTCCTGCACCTGGTACTGCACCTCTATAAACCCCTCGTTGCAGGTATAGGCGTAGTTTACATGATGGAAAAGGCGCAGGTTAAACAGGCGTTTACGGTTCTGCTCCAGTAGTTGGTCCAGTTCGTCGGAGCGTACGGTATCGCCGGTGGCAAAAGTCAGCTCCTGCAGCATTACCTGCTTTCTGGTAACCTCATTGCCTGCCATCTTAACGTCTGCAATTACCAGTTGAGGCGCCTCACAGCCTTGAGCCCGTGTAGCCAAACTTATCCACAGAAAAATAAAGAAGAGAGACGCACGCAGCTGCATCACTGCGTAAATTTAAATATCGAGGTACTTGAGCAGCATGTCTAACCGGTCGCGGCCCACATCATTGTCGGTGCTGGTATCGTTGAACTGAGCCGTAATGCGGTACTCAAAGCGTTCTAAAGTGGCAATGATACGGGAAAGATCAGTAGCATTCAGCTTTAGAGTAAGCTTTATCTGGTAAGGGTCCATCTCATCAGGGGAGACGTAGGCACTCAGTATCTTTGTGTTTTCCTCTTCAATCAGGCGGCTAATCTGGCTGAGCGAATAGTCGCGCTCCGGCATAGAAAGCACCAGAATACTTCCCTGCCCCTGCAGTGCCGACATCTGACCAAAAGCCGCCAAGGTATCGTTTATGGTGATAATGCCCATATATTCCTGGTCATCGTCGAGCACAGGCACCACCTGTATCTTATTCTTGATAGCCGCCTCCATCACATCATAAAAGTGCTGGTGCTGCATTACGTGCACCTCCTGATGCTCCAGTTCCAGCTCTTTTAAAGCCTGGCTGCGGTTGTTCAGTTCTATCAGGCTCAGCTCAGAGGCCAGGCCCACGTACTTGCGGTTACTTACCACAGGCAGTTCATTCACGCGGAACTCATCCATCCAACGCAAAGCTTTATCCACGGTGTCGTAGAGCTTCAACGGTGGTATCATTTGATTGATGAGTTCTTCTGCAATCATGTAGCTGTCGCGGTTATAGGTGTGTTTACTAAATACTTTTCTAAGATACTGTTAAACTTCTCAGGATGTTCCATCATTGGAGCATGTCCGCACTTATCAATGAAATAAAGTTCTGAATTCTCGATAAGCCTGTTGAATTCATGCCCTACCAGCGGCGGGGTAATCGTATCGTTCAGTCCCCAGATTAACAACGTGGGCACCTTAATGTTTGTGATATCTTTGGCCATGTTATGTCGCTGCGCCGATTTGGCGATAGCAATAATACGCAGGCATTTGGCATTGCTGTTGGTGATGGAGAAAACTTCATCCACCAGTTCTTTTGTAGCTGTTTTCGGATCGTAGAACGTATAGCCCACTCGCTCCTGCACATATTGGTAGTTGCCACGCTTGGGAAATGAACCACCCATGGAGTCCTCAAACAGGCCGGAGCTGCCGGTTAGCACAAGCCGCTGCACCATATCGGCGTTTTTCAAAGTATACGCCAGGCCAACATGGCCCCCAAGGGAGTTTCCGAGCACCGTCAGGTCTTTAAGCTTCTTCAACTTTACAAAGTCCTCTACAAACGACGTAAGGCCGGGCACCCCCGCCTTGTGCAACGCCATTTCATATATGGGCATAAGCGGAATCACCACACGGTAGTTCTTGGAAAAATGGTCTACAACGCCATTCCAGTTGCTCAGCGCACCAAACAATCCATGCAACAGCAACAGTACTTCTCCTTCTCCTTCGTCAATGTATTGAAAATCGCCTTCTTGCCTGATTTGTAAATTCATGTAGCTTAGAAACTTTTAAAAGAAACGTATTTCTAGAGGTATACGATCAATTTAATGTGCAATATTAGCAATAGTAAGCCAATTTCGGAGCATGTGCAAGCCATAAGTAGTTAAAGCTGCCTCCGGGTGAAACTGCAATGCATACAGTGGCAGTTCCCGGTGCCGGAAGGCCATCAACTCCCCTTCCTGTGTATGTGCCAGCGGAACAAGGCATTCCGGGGTATGGCGCAATACGAGGGAGTGATACCGTACTACCGGCATTCTCTGTGGCAGCCCTTCAAAAATAGGATCCAATTCGCAGATGATTTCAGAAAGCTTCCCGTGCATCGGCCGGATGCCTTTCTCTAGGGTAGCCCCGAAAAACTCGCCCAAGGCCTGATGCCCCAGACAGATGCCCAGCATCGGCACCTGCTCGTGATAATAGCGCACCACCTCCGATAAACTGCCAGCCGCCTGCGGTGCGCCTGGCCCCGGCGAAAGCACGACGGCCTCTACGGGTAATTGCTGTATCTCCTCCAGCGGTACGTCATTCCGCACCACCTTTGCCTTTACCCCCAACTGCCCGAAATAATCTACGAGATTGTAGGTGAATGAGTCAAAGTTGTCAAGCAGGAGAAGCATGGGGAGAGTTAGAGAGTTAGAGAGTTAGAGAGTTAGAGAGTTAGAGAGTTAGAGAGTTAGAGAGTTAAGGTATACTGCTTTCGCCTGAAGGGGTGTTACAACTATTCTTTGACTCGCGCAGAAATCTTCCTCGTGTCCCACAATGGGTAAGAACTTCCAGACTTGCTGGTGCAATACTGTTAGTGGCAGTTTAGTCTGGTGAAAAAATAAATTCAAAAGTTGAAATGATGAGTAAAGTAAAACTTTGCGCCAGACAACTTAGATTAAGAGACTCAACCAAAAAGGGAGAAAACCACCCTAATAACTTTCTAACTCCTAAAACTTTCTAACTCCTAAAAATGATGTTTCAGAGAGCTGATGAGTGCTTTCACAAACGGAAGTACGTAACTCAGGATATCGAGCGCGTAGGGTGTTGTTTTGAGCACTACCGGGTATACCATAGAGGTTGTCGCTGTGTCAGCAGAAACGCTGATGCCGGCCATGTCGGATACGTAAAGCAGCAGGCTTAGCGCCACACACCACTTTAGTGCGCCCAGAATGGCACCCAGAAAATTATCGAAGAACCCGAATGGTGTAAAGTCGATGACCTTTTTCAGCAGCAAACCGCCCAAGTGTATCAGCAGGATAATTCCCACAAACACAATCAGGAAAGTGACATACGGCAGCAGGCCATGGGCATCGCCCACAACTCCTTCCATCATGGGCAGTGCTGTATCCAACAGCTTTAGGCCTCCCAATATAGCCAGCACCAGCGCCACCAACGACACCAGTTCTAATAACAGGCCTTTCCGGAACCCCTGAAAAGCGCCGTAGGCAATGGGAATTGCCAGAAAAAAATCGAATGTACTCATGTTAAGAAACAAGATATAAAATGAAGGACACAAGACATTGCCTCCACACTTGTAATTATTACACCTTAAATGCTTTATAGCTCTTTCAGCCGACGCTCCCCAAGAGCAGCTTCGGCTGAAAGAGCTATAATTTAAAAATCAGTGTTATTCAGCAGGTCACCAACTGCACTTGAAATGGCGCGTCCGTCTGCCTGCCCGGCCAGCTCTTTTGAAGCCACGCCCATTACCCTGCCCATGTCTGATGGCCCGGTGGCACCCACACGGTAAATGATTTCTAAAAGGCGTGTGCGCAGATCGCCTTCATCCAACTGTTGTGGCAGGTATTGCTCTATCACAGCTAGCTCCGCTAACTCTACTTCTTCTAAATCGGTGCGGCCTTGTTTGGCATATAGCTCCGCCGATTCGCGACGCTGCTTGGCAGCCTTTGTGAGCAACTTCAATTCTGTGTCGTTTGAGATACCTTCCGTGCCGCCTTTATCAGTTTCTGCCAGCAGTATCTGTGACTTAATACTTCTCAGCGCCTGCAAACGGGATTTATCTTTCGCCAGCATGGCTTGTTTGATGTCAGCGTCGATGCGTTCTTTTAGTGTCATAGTTCTTTTATTGATGTTTTTATCTTTTAGTCAGAGCGGATTATACCGCCAATGCTTCGTTATACGCCACGATGCCCGGAGCCACTTAAAGCATCTTAAACAAAATTCCTTTAATTTAGTCATTTGAAAAGGAGAGCGTAAAAGCTCCGGCAGATATAACAGCGTACCCATGACCAAACTGAGTGTAAATATAAACAAAATAGCCACTTTACGGAATGCCCGTGGTGGCGACAGGCCAAATGTTGTGCAGGCAGCTAAAGATTGTGAGCGATTCGGAGCACAAGGTATCACCGTGCACCCCCGCCCCGATGAGCGCCACATCCGCTACCGCGATGTGTATGACCTGAAAGAAGTGGTAACCACAGAATTTAACATAGAGGGTAACCCAACACCCGATTTTCTGAAGCTGGTAAAGGAAGTGAAGCCGGACCAGGTGACACTTGTACCCGACGCGCCCGATGCGATTACTTCCAACGCTGGCTGGGACACCATCAGGCACAAGGATTTCCTGACGCAAACTATTCTTGAGCTGAAAGAGTACGGCATGCGCGTCTCTATTTTTGTGAACCCTGATGTGGGCATGGTAGAAGGCGCTGCACTGGTAGGCACTGACCGGATTGAGCTTTACACAGAAGCCTACGCTACAGGTTACCGCAATAGCCCTGAGCAGGCCATCGCACCTTATGCAAATGCAGCACAAAGAGCGCAACAGCTTGGTCTTGGCATCAACGCGGGCCACGACCTAGACCTGGACAACCTTAAATACCTGAAAAACAACCTGCCGGAGCTGGCAGAAGTGAGTATTGGCCACGCCCTTATCTGCGATGCGCTTTATTATGGGCTGGAGAATACCATCCAGCTGTACCTGCGCCAACTTAAGTAGCCGATGCTGAATACCATAACTATAGAAGAATTTATTCAGAAGGCAAAAGCTTTGCCCGTGCTGGACGTACGTGCACCAAAAGAATACGCGGTGGGGCATATTCCACAGGCGCATTCTTTTCCTATTTTTGATGATGAGCAGCGTGCTGTCATTGGCACAGCCTATAAACAGCAGGGCCACGATCCGGCAGTGCTCATTGGTTTGGACCTGTTTGGCCCAAAGATGTCTGCTTTCGTGAAGGCCGCGGGCAAGCTGGCGCAGGACAAAGAACTGCTGGTGCATTGCTGGCGCGGCGGCATGCGCAGCGGGGCCATGGCCTGGCTGCTCAACTTCTCCGGCTATAAGGTACACCTGCTGCAGGGCGGCTACAAAGCTTACCGGCACCTGATGCAGGAACAATTCCAGAAGACGCGCCCCTTGCTGGTAATTGGCGGCCTGACTGGCAGCGGCAAAACAGACATCCTCCCCCACTTGCAGCAGCAAGGCCAGCAAACCGTGGATTTAGAAGGACTGGCCAGCCACAAAGGCTCCGCTTTTGGGAGCATCGGTATGCCGCCGCAGCCCAGTACGGAGCATTTTGAAAACCTGCTGGGCATGGAGCTGTTGAAGTTAAACGAGCAGCAAACACTGTGGCTGGAAGACGAGAGCGTTACCATTGGCCGTGTGGTGATGCCTAAACCGCTCTTCGACCGAATGCAGGAATCGCCGACCATTGTGCTGGAACTGCCGAAGCAACTGCGTGTGCAGAAGCTGGCCGAAGAATACTGCCGCACCGATAAAGCCTTACTGGAGGCTTCTATCCTGAAGATAAAAAAACGATTGGGTGGCCTCGCAACAAAAGAAGCACTGGAAGCCATTGCCGCAGGAGACATGGAGAAAATGGTGGATATAGCCCTCTCCTATTACGACAAGGCGTATACCTATCAACTGGCTAATAAGCAGCAGGTACTGCCATTAGCCTTAATCAGCATGGACCCAGCGGAAAATGCACAGCGGATACTGGAGTTTGCCAGCCGCCAAAAATTAGTTTAATTATGGAAGAAACCTCAGAAAAAGAAATACGCTTGACCCAGTACAGCCATGGTGCTGGCTGCGGCTGCAAAATATCTCCTAAAGTACTCGATACTATCCTGCACACGGATATCAGCTATCCCGAGAACAAGAACCTGCTGGTAGGCAACAGCTCCCGCGACGATGCCGCCGTGTATGACATCGGGAATGGCCGCGCCACCATCAGCACCACCGACTTCTTTATGCCGATTGTGGACGATGCCTACGACTTCGGCCGTATTGCCTCTGCCAACGCTATTTCGGATGTATATGCCATGGGCGGCACGCCCATGATGGCGATTGCCGTACTAGGCTGGCCGATAGACAAACTGGCACCGGAAGTAGCCAAACGCGTGATCGAGGGTAGCCGCAGCATTTGCCACGAAGCGGGCATACCACTGGCAGGCGGCCACAGCATCGACAGCCCCGAGCCTATTTTTGGGTTGGCGGTAACCGGCATGGTCGACATTGTGAACCTGAAGCAAAACGACACCGCCACCGCCGGCTGCGAACTATACCTGACCAAGCCATTAGGAGTAGGCATGCTGACCACCGCGCAGAAAAAAGGCATCCTGAAGCCGGAACATGCGCAACTGGCACCGCAGCAGATGATGCAACTGAACAAAATAGGGGCAACACTGGGGCTGCTACAGGCAGTAAAAGCCATGACCGACGTAACTGGTTTCGGTTTGTTAGGGCATCTGTCTGAGATGTGCGAAGGCAGCAATGTAGCGGCTGAAGTCTATTTCGAAAAAGTGCCGGTGCTGCCGGAAGCGCTGGAGTATATGGCACAGAAAGCCATACCTGGTGGCACCCACCGCAACTTCGACAGCTACGGCCACAAAATAGCCGAACTCACGCCAGACCAGAAACACCTCCTCTGCGACCCCCAAACCAGCGGCGGCTTGTTGGTAGCCGTAGACCCGGCGGGCAAAGAAGAAGTGCTGCAGGTTTTTGAGGAGTTTGGACTGCAACTACAGCCGTTCGGTGTGCTGAAAGAGCGTGGAACGGAGGAGAAGCTGATAAAGGTGGTTTAAGAATCGGAAGATTTGTGGATGTGGAATTCCGAGGATGTGGCACCCGCACTTGTTTCATCAAATCCACATTACATCCGTAAGCTGAAAAAGCTGTTAATTGTTAACTGATAATTGAAGAAATGAAACTACACTATAAAGAAATGGGCCATGGGCAGCCGCTGCTTATACTGCACGGCTTGTTCGGCACATTAGATAACTGGGCAACACTGGCGAAGCGTTTAGCGGAGCACTACAATGTATTTCTGGTAGACCTGCGCAACCATGGCCGCTCACCGCACAACGAGGAGCATAACTATGATGTGATGGCGGATGATGTGCTGCGCCTTGTGGATGAACTGCAGATTCCAACGCCTGCCATCATGGGCCATTCTATGGGCGGTAAGGTAGCCATGAAATATGCGCTGAAGTATCCGACCCGGATTACAAAACTGATTGTAGTGGACATTGCCCCAAAGGCTTACCCACCGCACCACGATGAGATTATCGACGCCTTACAATCAGTAAACTTAGAGGGCGTTACCAGCCGCAGTGAGGTGGACGAACAACTGGCTAAGCATATAAAGGAAGAGTATGTACGCCTGTTCCTGATGAAGAACCTCCACCGCCAGGAAGACAACACCCTGGCCTGGCGCATGAACCTGGATGCTATTGAGAAGAACTATGAACATATAGCCGCTGGCATTACAGCTGATGTTCCTTTCAAAAAAAGCACGCTTTTCATTAAGGGCGGCAGATCGAGCTATATACAGCCTGAAGACATATATGGTAGCATTGAGCACCTGTTTACGCTGGTAGAGGTAGAAACTATACCAGAGGCCGGCCACTGGGTGCACGCCCAGGCTCCTGATGAAGTATACGACCTGGTTACTACCTTCCTGAGCACAGATTAATTGACTTCAGCCTCGCCGGACTTTAACCTGAGAGCACCTCGGGGACATGATGTAAAGCTTGTCTGATATAGCAAAAGCTGCCACTGCAAAAAGCCGTGGCAGCTTTTTTGTTTCCGGCACCGTTATACTTTATACTTTTGCACTATGAAAAAGACCGGCACACTCTACTTAATTCCGACCATACTCGCTGAAGACACGGCCGACCAGGTGATATCGCCGCAGGTAAAGGAAACAGTACAGCACCTGCAGTATTTTATTGTGGAGAACCTGCGCACGGCCCGGCGTTATGTAAAGAGCATTTGCCCGGAGCTGGTGATAGAGCAGCTTACTTTTGTGCAGGTAGACAAAGACACCACTCCGGCCCAGGTACAGGCATCGCTGAAGCCGCTGTTAGACGAAGGGAAAGATGCCGGCATTATTTCAGAGGCAGGTTGCCCCGGTGTGGCAGACCCAGGCGCAGAGGTAGTGAAATACGCGCACCAGAAAAACATCAAAGTAGTGCCCTTTGCCGGCCCGTCAGCTATCCTGCTGAGCCTGATGGGCAGTGGCTTTAACGGACAGCAGTTCGCTTTCCACGGCTACCTGCCTATCGAAAAGCGGGACAGGCTACAGGCTTTACGCCAACTGGAAAAGGAGATGCAGCAGCGGAACCAGACTCAGATTTTCATGGAAACGCCTTACCGCAACAACAAGCTATTGGAGGACCTCCTGCAGACGCTGCACCCGGAAACCCGGCTGTGCATTGCCGCGAACATCACCTCGCCGGAGCATGAGTTTATCCAGACGAAAACGATACAGCAGTGGAACGGGAAGCTACCTGATATTCACAAACAGCCGGCGGTATTTTTAATTTACAAGTAAACTGTTGTGGCTTAGCTTACCGTTTCAATTTGTTTCGATAAAACAGAAAAGGCTCCCGGTTTCCGGGAGCCTTTTCTACTGGCAAAAAGTATTGTCAGATATTCTGATTCTAAAATTCAGGCTTCAGCCTTAATAGATTATTGCACATCCCACCATACTCGGGTGAAGTTGTCGTCTGCACCCTGTCGGGCAACTGCAGCCTCATACCCAGTTGCATTTAAGGCCTTTGCATTTGATGGATATCCCATGCGGCGCGGAATGCCTCCTGTTTGTGTGGCATCTTCTGCAGGCGTCAGTTCCGGGTAACCGGTTCTTCTCCAGTCTGTCCAGGCCTCAAAGCCGTTCAGGTATTGGTGCACCCACTTCTGCTTCATAATTTGCTGTAACCCGTTGGCATCTGAATAAGCCACCCCGGCATCAGCTATAAAGTTGTTAAAGGCAGTTTCATCATACACCCCCCAGAATTTCCAGGAAGCCTCAATTGCATCATTGTACAGTTCTGCCGGGCTACCGCTGATTAGCTCACGCTCTGCGGCCTCCGCCTGCGCAAACAGCACCTGCGCATAAGTGAAGACAGGCACATTGGTGTTGTCAGCACGCAGTTGATCTCCAATCCGGCTGAATGAACCGGGAATTTGTCTTGCCTGATTGCTTCCGTAAGACAACGGTCTTACCTGGCCACTCAGGTTCTCAGCGTAAACCCACACGCGTGGATCTTCCGTTTCAATCATATAGTCGGCCAACGTGTTGCTGATAGCATAGTCGTTACGGTTATCGTTGGAGTAGTTCTCGTACCACGGGTTCCAGTGATTAGGATCTCCACCAAGGAACTGGTACGTGATATCTTCTCCTTCCTCTAACACACCAGCACTTAAAGCGGCTGTCATTTCAGCCTCTGCTCTGGCCGGGTCTCTCTCCATCAAACGCAGCGCCATAAACAGGCGTGTTGTGTTGGCAAACTTCTTCCACATACCCATGTCACCATGCAGTAATATGTCGCCTGTAACGCCTGCCTCACTCTCGTTGATCATCGCCTGAGCTTCTGTCAGCTCTTTGAACAGATCATCGTAGATTTCTTCCTGCGGGTCATATGACGGCTGCAGCACTTCGTTTCCTTGCAGCGCCTCGGAATAAGGAAGATCACCATAGATATCTGTCAGGAACCAGAAGTAGTAGGCTTTCAGGATACGGGCTACCGCTACCTGATTATTTTTAGAGCCATTTCCGATGCTTGCTAACGGGCTGTCATCATTGTTTAGGTTGATGATGGTCTGCAGGTTGTAAAGCGGACCTCTATACCAGTCTGCCCAGTCCAGGTTTCGCGTTGAATACAGGGAGCTAGCCGGGTAAGGTCCTTCCGACAAATACTGGGCATAGAAATCCAAGTAGTTTGTTGAAAAACCTGCTTCGTTACGGCCTGGTGCATTAAAAGTGGTATAAGGCAGTTTCGTTAAAGAGTACGTTAACAGTGTTGCCGTAGGAGTTTCAGTTACCTGCCTCGGGTCAACGTTTAAGTCATCAAATTCGCTCGGGTCGCACGCAACCACTGCAAACATGACTCCAATGAACAATAAAAACTTATTTTTCATGATTATATGCTTTTTCATATTTACAATCTCACTCTCAGGTTAGCACCAATCGTACGTGTAGCTGGCAGCTGACCACCCTCATACCAGGTGTTCTCTAGCTCAGATGGATCTATACCGAATTCTTGAGCAGGGGCATAAATCAACCATGCATTTCCTACGATAACACCTAAGTTAGCTCCCTTCACGCCTACACCACTAAACAGTGACGATGGCAATTCGTATCCCAAACGCACTTCGCGCAGCTTCACATAAGACTTATCCAGCACCATGGTATTGATGTTGTCGCGCTGCTGTGCTGCATAGAAGTAGCTACGGGCGGGGATGTATGTCGTATTTGGCTGTCCGCTTACATCTACATCGTTGATTTTAGTGTTCGGTGCATACACGCCAGGAATCAAAATGCCGCCACCGCTACTAGGGAAGTTTCGCCAATCATTACCCAAATCGTTCACACCAACTGTGCTCTCGTGCAGACCAGCTCCTAAGCCATACATTTTAGTCAGGGAGTGGAACAGACCACCTTTCTGGAAGTCAACAGAGAAGGACAGGCTAAGGCCTTTATAAGTCAGGTTATTGAATAAACCACCTGTATAATCAGGTTGAATAGTACCACGCTCCTGGTTGATGTCGTAGAGCGGTAAACCGTTAGAGCCTACTACCACACGGCCCTCCTCATCGCGCCGCCACATACGGCCAACCAGCATACCCCACTCTGCACCCACACGGTGCTCTAAGCGGGTATCGTTACGCTGTGTACTTACCAGGTAATTATCCAGCCCTTCTGTCAGTTCCTCCACCACAGAGCGGTTTCTGCCGAAGTTCACCACCACATCCCAGGCAAAGTCTCCGCTACGGAACGGTGTTGCACTCAGGCTTGCCTCAAAGCCTTTGCGCTGGATTTTACCAGCGTTAATCTGGTAGCTGCTGAATCCTGTTGTTGGGTCTATGTCCAGGTTAAGGATTCTTCTTTCGTTGTTATCCACATAATAAGTAAACTCCAGACCTAAGCTGTTAAACAGGCGCAAGTCTGTTCCAACCTCCCACGAAGTAGTTACCGAAGGCTCAATCGCACCGGTTCTGAACACGTTGCCTATAGAGGCCGAGGCTGTTCCGTTGTATAGCGGCTCATTAATGTTAGCTATGTTCACCTGGAACGGGCTAGGGTCATCCCCTACCTGTGCCCATGATGCTCTTAGTTTACCGGAGCTTAGCACGTTGGTAATGCCGCTGCCCTGGAGCAGTTCAGAGAACACGAAGCTTCCCCCTACTGAAGGGTAGAAGAAAGAATTGTTATTTTCCGGCAAAGTAGAAGACCAGTCATTTCGTCCGGTTACATCCACAAACAACAGGCTCTTGAAGCCAAAGGATGCTCTACCGTACAAGCTTCTTACTGTTTGTGGGGCAAAGTCTCCTACATTATACTCACGCTCAATAAGTGGGCGGGCCACTGAAGCAGAAATGTCAAAGAAATTAGGGAAGCTCAAGCCACCCTGCGTTCTTGCTTCCACCCCATTGTATCGGTTACGGCGAATGTTACCGCCTGCTAATGCATCTACAGAGAAATCACCGAACACCTGCTTATAGGTGAAGTTCGACTCGTAGTTCATCTCATTTGTCACGTCCTGGAAAGTAGCATACTCATCTGTATTGATACCGCCGGTGGCAATACGGGAGTCGCCGCGCCTGTTTCTGTAGCTCATGCGCGCATAACTCTGCCAGCCAAAATGGTCGTTGAACTTATAGTTAAAGCCCAGGTTACCAACCAGAATGTTGTTATTGCCAGTGCTGTAGTTCTCGTTGATTACAAAGTATGGGGAATCCCAGTAGGCAGGCGCCAGGTAAATAGAAGGGTCACCAGTTGCGTTCGGGTCGCCTATGTTCCAGGAGTTCAGGCTGCCATCAGGGTTTCTGTATTTCTTTAACCGCTCAAAGTCCAGCTGCCGCTGAAACCACTGATTAAAGTTCTGCGTCACGTTCGACCCGTCCAGCGCGTATCCTTCTCCTGGCTGACCTTTGGTGTTGTTGTAGGTATAGGAGAAGTCAGCTGTTACGGTTAACTTTTTAGTTACATCCAAAGCGGAGTTTAAGCCTACCTGGTGCTGATCACGGTTGGCATTCGGCGTGATCAGTGAGCGGTTCTGATTTGCGTATGTAACTCTGTAAAGATAGTTATCAGCTCCACCACTTACAGCAATACTATTATTAAAGTATGTGCCTGTGCGGTAGAAATCCCTTATGTTGTTCGGCTGTGCAACCAAAGAAGACAGCTGTCCGAATTCTTCCCCGGGGTACCAGGAGTAGTATGGACGGTACTGCTGGCCATTCATACGTGGCCCCCAGCTTTCATCAGCACCATACTCTAATATATTCTGACCGTCAAAAGCAGCCCAACTTGCTGGGTGTGTCTCCTCGTCGTAGCGGAACACGTAGAAGCCGTCGTCGCTGTATCCGTTTCTTGCTGTTGGCGCCGCGGCGGCCGAAGTATATCCACCCGCATATTCATTCTGGTAAGGCATCATAACAGATGGGCGCTCGAAAGAAGCCGAAAGGTTCAGCTCTACAGTTGGCGTGCCCTTAGCGCCTTTCTTGCTGGTAATGATAACGACACCGTTACCGGCTCTGTTACCGTACAGTGCTGTAGCAGCAGCTCCTTTCAAAACAGAGATACTTGCCACGTTGTCCATGATTACACTGTTCTGATCTGTTATTGTACCGTCTACGATGTATAGCGGAGGCTGTGAAGTACTCAAGCCGTTTGCACCACGAATCACAATGTTTGCATTGTCAAATGTTGAGCTTGGTGAACCCTGTACCTGCACACCAGACACTTTACCGATCAGAGCTGTACTCACATCGTTTGATTTGGCGTATGTCAGGTTCTCTTCACCTACAGCACCCACTGAATAAGGCAGCGTCTCTTTTTCACGCTGGTAGCCCAAAGCCGTTACCACTACCTCCTGCAGTTGTTTGTCATCAACTGAAAGACTAACATCAATGTTTCCTGCATTGCCGATGGCACGTTCTATCGTAGTATAGCCAATATAACGGTACACCAGCGTGTTACCATCCACCGGCACACTAATAGAGTAAGTACCATCTGCCCCTGTGGCAGTACCATTGGTTGTTCCCTTCACCAATACTGCTACCCCCGGCAGTGGCTGGTTGGTAGAGGCGTCTGTCACTCTACCGGTGATTGCTCTTACCTGAGCCATCGCCTGCTGTAGCAGGGCTGTGATCAGAAAGAGACTTAAAAGTAAGATTCTCTTCATTTTGTTTAAGTTTAAGGTGAGTACTAAAAGGTTGTTATGTTTTAAGGAGCCACAATGTAGTATATTAATTGAATATCTTAATACTTTGAAAACATTTTAATTTTACTCTCTAATTATTTAATGTTTTTTAAACAAACGTCTATTTATTTAATATATTTATAATTGAGCACTCACTATACTTGATATTATTTTACATTGGTGCAGCCTTCTTTAAAATTATAATTATTCTAAGGTGCTTCTATAAACATAAAGTCAAAACAATTGTCCGCTATACTCGTCATCGACGGGCGAAACCACCACACACAATAAAAAAGGCCCCCGGAAACCGGGGGCCTTTCTCTTAATGCAGTAGGCAAATTACCTAATGCTGCTATTTGTCAGTTCAAATTACCTAACGTCCCAGAAGATTCTCGTAGTAGCCTCGTCTCCACCTATGGCTGAAGCTGCAGCATTAACGTTCTCTGGGTTCAGCGTACGCTCAGTTGGCGGGTAAGGATAACGCACTGGTACCGTTGAATATACTGGTCTATACTGCTCATCAGGCGCCTGCAGTTGCGGATAGTCCAGTCGACGGAACTCTGTCCAAGCCTGGAATGGACGCTCATAAAGCGCAAGCCACTTCTGAACACCCAGCGCCTGGCGCTGTTCTTCAGTTAGGGTGTTAGAAGCACCAGCCTCTGACATTGCTGCAATGTAGGATGCAACTTCTGGCTGAGCCAGGTAAGCCGTAATCTCATCTTCTGGCACATCCCAAAGCTGCATAGAAGCAGTGATAGCTCTTGTGTAGTGTTCGGCAGGCGCTGCGTCGATGAAACCACGTGCAGCAGCTTCTGCCAGGTAAAACTCTACTTCATCGTAGCCAAGCACTGTGGCTGGGAAGTCAGGAGTCGTTATATCAGGATTCACATGTGAAAAGTTAGCATAGGTGTTGTTATTACCATAGATACCTCCCACATATGCACCTTCATGCTGCGTAAAATAAGCGGCACGGCGCGGATCGTCCAGTTCATTCATCAGGTCTACCAGCGTGTTTGCAGGCACAAAGTCATTACGGCCACTCTGCACAAGGTTCGTCCACACAGGGTTTACGTTTGGCGTAGTAGCTGTATAATTGAATACGGCCTGTTCAGCAGCTGATTGGAACACATTTGGCGCAGCTTCGCTGGCAGCTTCGCTGGCACGATCTGGATTTACATCCGCTACCGTCATAGCCATTTTCAGCTTGAGCGAGTTGGCAAACTTAAACCAACGTTCAACATTCCCATTGTAGATCAGGTCAGAACCACCGAAGCTTCCGGAACCAGTACCTTCGTCTAAGGTAGCAATAGCAGCATCCAGCCTTGTAAACAGATCGCTGTAGATAGCAGCATCATCGTCATAAGTCGGATAGATGATGTCTGGGTTCAGCGCCTCAGAGTAAGGGATGTCTCCGAATGTATTTACCAGTACAGACCAAGTATACACTTCCATCACTTCAATCACAGCCAACTGGTTAGCTTTGATAGTGGCATTAAGCGCCTGATCTTCTTGTATGATTGTGGAGGCTTCTCTAAAGTCCATTAGCACATCACGGTACAGCGTGAACCAGAAGTTCTGCGGTATGTTACGGCTAACCAAGTCATAGCGGCTTTCTTCAGGATAGGTCGTGTTAGCCCAGTGCTGAGATATCAGCCTGAAGATGCCTGAGTTTACGTTAGGGGTAACCATCTGGTCTACGAGGTTACGCTGCGCATTAGCGAAAAGCATAGGGGCAGGAACCTCTGTAGGGTTTTTAGGGTCTCTTAGATCCTCGTCCCACTCATCTGTACACCCGACAAAGGCTAAGGCGAGAATTAAAAATGCAAATATCTTTTTCATATTATCTTTTATTAAAATCTTGCTCTTACGTTAAAGCCTACATTTCGCATTGTAGGATATGCACCACTTTGATAACCAAGTGACAAGGTACCAGCGCTTAAGCCTTCTTCTGGATCAGAATATGGTGTGTTCTTGTGGAAGATGTACAGGTTTCTACCGTAAATTGAGAGGTCGATACCTTGGAATACACCTAATCTAGACACCACAGACTCTGGCAGGGCGAAGCCTAACGTGGCCTCTCTCAGTTTCACATAGCTGGCGTCGTAAATGTGCATTTCAGGAGGGTTATTATAACCCATGGCATAAAACACTTCTACACGTCTGTCGTTTGGAGAACCATCTTCTTTAACACCATCCAGAATCAAACCACCACTGTTTGGAGCATAGCTGCCGTCAGCATTACGAACAATTGGGTTACGCACTGGGTTACCCAGGTCATTTGTAAATACAGTATTGTCCGGAACGCCTGTGTACTGGCCATAAGACTGGTCAAGAGAGAATACATTGCCTCCTTTTTTCATGTCGATCAGGAAGCCAAGGGACACACCCTTAAAGCGGAAAGTGTTAGACACACCACCAACCCAGTCTGGGTTAATATCGCCGATGTTGGTGTTGGCGTTTCTGTTAGACAGATACAGACCGTTGGCACCTACTACGCGCTGGCCCTGTTCGTTGCGAACAAAGCCCGCACCTCTGATCATACCAAACGGCTCACCTTCAGCTGCGTTCAGAGACACACCACCTTGGAAGGCAGCAATCTGATAATTCTCGATTGGGCCAAGATCCACTACTTCACTTCTGTTTCTTGTCCAGTTAGCATTGATTGTCCAAGTGAAGGCTTCTGTACTGACAGGACTACCAAAAGCAGACACCTCAAAACCTCTGTTTACCACCTCACCGGCGTTAATCCACTGTGCATTGTAACCAGTCGCTCTAGAGATTGGCACGTTCAGGATTTGGTCAACGCTGCTTGCGTGATAGTATGTCACGTCAAAACCAGCGCGGGCATCCATAAAGTTCATCTCCAGGCCAAGCTCCCAGCTATTTGTGCGTTCTGGCTTCAGGTCAGGGTTTCTGCGGGTAGCGTCAACAGAAGCAAGCGATGTAGAACCAAACGGAGCCAACAGGTTATAAGTATTGAATACACTCAGTGGCTGCGCCATGTTACCAACCTCCGCGTAGTTAGCTCTTATCTTACCAAAGGTAAACCAATAATTAGGCTCCAATAGTTCAGAGAATACAAAGCTACCTGAGATAGATGGATAGAAGTAAGTTCTGTTAGCTGCAGGCAGAGAAGAAGACTGGTCAATACGAGAAGCTACATCTAAGAAAGCAATATCTCTGAAACCAAGGGTAGCACTGGCAAAGTAACCGTTAACACGCAGACGAGTGTCTTGCTCTAACGGCGGGCCCAGTGGGTTTCGAGAGTTTGAAAGTGCGTACAGGCGAGGAACTACCAGACCACCGTTTGTAGTAGAACGAATCAGTGATGTCTGTGTATCGCGGATGTTAGTACCAACTGTGGCCTTCAGGTTGAAATCTTCAGAGAAATTTCTGTTCACGTTCGCCATCAGGTCGTAGTTTGCTTCGCTGAAACGACCGTTGTGCCTGGTGTAGCTGGATACGCCTACAGAACCTACTGCATAACGCTCCTCACGGATCTCGTCATAAGTATCGAGTGAAGCACGTCCCATAACGCTTAACCAATCAGTTATTTCATAATCCAGACGTATATACCCTAAAGCGCGGCGTCTGTTATCTGTGTTGTAGTTTTCGTAACGTGTCCAGTACGGGTTGTCGAAGAACATCGGACGTGGATCGTTCCAGGCTCTTGGGTTCCAGGTTACGTTTTGGCGTGTAGCAAAATAGGCCCGCTCCTGCTCCGCCAGGTCCACATCAGTACCCCACCACTGTCTGAAACCCTGGTTAGGGTTCAGGCCACTATAACCAGTACCATAACGGCCAAGACCATCAGTTTCAGTGTAGTTAAGAGAAGTAGTGGCTGTTAATTTATCGGTAACCTTGTAAGAAGAAGAAAAGTTTATGAAGTTCTTCGTCACATTAGAGTTTGGCAGCATACCATTGTTGCTATTGCGACCATAACTTGCCCTGAAGAAACCTTTATCGCTTGTGCCGTCTACTGCCACGTTGTGCGAAGTACCATACGTAGTCTCAAAGAAGGTAGTAGGATCATTCTCAGCAGCTACCCATGGCGTAGGTTGGCCAAAGTTAGGAGAACTCTGATCGAATGAATCCCAGTTCCATACAAGCAGGTTTGGATCGAAAGCAGGTCCGGCAGATCCATCTTCGTTTAAAACAACTACTCTTTCCGGGGATCCGTCACCATTTACGTCGTTGGCATAGAAACCAGGATACTCTGAACTATAAACAGCTCCTGGGTAACCTCTACCATACTCTTTCTGAAAACGGGTGTACGTGCTCTTATCCATAAAACCCCAGTTGGCACCTGTGTTAACTGTAACACCAATACCTTGTCTCTCAGAGCCTTTTTTAGTAGTGATCATTACAACGCCATTAGCGGCGCGGGAACCGTAAAGCGCTGTTGCAGCGGCACCTCTCAAAATAGTCATCGACTCGATGTTATCCGGGTTGATGTCGGCTGCGGCGTTACCGTAGTCATACCCACCACGGCCAGTTGCCTGGTTAGCTGTGTTGTTGGTAGAGTTATCAATAGGAACACCATCAACTACGAAAAGCGCCTGGTTGTTACCACCAATAGACTTGTTACCACGGATAACCACGTTGGTAGAACCGCCCAGGTTGTTGTTCTGCTGCACCTGCACACCAGCCACGCGACCAGAAAGTGCATTAGTGAAGTTCTGCTGTCTTGTTTGGGCAACTTCTTCACCGCCTACAGTCTGAGCTGCATAAGGTAATTCGTTTTTGGTTCTTTCGATACCAAGGGCCGTTACCACAACTTCCTGTAGTTGTTCTGAATTCGTTCCTAAGGCTACATCAATTGAACTGGCATTATCGATTTGGCGCCGAACTGTATTGTATCCAATAAAGCGGTATACCAGCGTATTGTTATCTGCCGGCACATTAATTGAATATTCACCTTCAACACCAGTTGTGGTACCTACCGTAGTTCCTTGAACGATTACAGCAACACCGGGCAGCCCCTGACCGGTAGCTGCATCAGTCACTGTACCCGTTACTGTTCTGTTCTGAGCCATTGCCTGCTGCTGCAGCACAGAGACCAGAAAGAAGCATAACATTAAAGCTTTCTTCATTGCGTTGTTTGTTTAGTGAGTGATTAGTAGAAATTTTAACATATAACAATTCAAACAGACCCATAGCAGGTCCAACCGGAGAGTAAGTAGATTCAACTTGTAGTTTTCTAAGACAAAAGGGTTACCTGTTACCACAAATTTTTGGGATCCATTATATATTTAAAAAGAATACAAAATTGATAGGACTTATGCTGCATCAGCGCTCAAAGCGGGCGTGATGCAGGTCATCAACTGCAGGAAGAGGACTAAGAGGGTACAAGCGCCCTTGGTCGTAAAAGATAATGGATTTGGGCCTGCAGTCATCGTACACCTCTCCTAAGAGAAGGGCCGCTTTAAAACAGAGAAGAGATTACGTTGTATATAATAAGGAAGCTTTAACAGTAAAGTTTTCTTCATAAGTTTATATTTAAGTAGGCCAACAACCAAGTTTACCGAAATTTGCGCTTATTAACAAATAATTAAAGTGCTTATGCATACCTTTTAGGGATACTTAGGCTAATTTTAAAGTTTTAACATTATAATTAGCAGATACTTACTTTATGAATATTAAAAGGATTTTTTCTTGCTATAAACATTAAATGAATTTTCACTCCATAAAATAAATAGTTCTGTAATAAAGAAGTCTATTTGTGCCAGTCTTGCAGTAGCGCTTTTTACTGCGCGTGCTGCACCAGTCCGACCAGAAAAAGTAAAAATCTCTTTAAAAAACCTGATCTTTTTATAAGAAAAGAAAAGGTTCAAGAACAGGCACCTCTTCATTAGTTGTTTTCATGATACTAAACCGTAGAGAAAAGAAAAGCAGGGACTCTATCCTGCGCTTGCCATTGCAGATGATAATTTCCGTTATACAAGCCTTATACGTAGAAGCCAAAATAAAGGCCGCTGCCCATTCGTCATGAGCAGCGGCCTTTATTTTGATCCCTTCTCAGTGCGGAAAAAGAAAGATCAGCTAAAAACCTGGTAAGTAATAAACGCCATCACATAAGCCAGGCCGCTCATATAGATCAGCTGAGCCAGCGGCCACTGCCAGCTTTTTGTCTCGCGGCGCACAATGGCCAGCGTGCTCACGCACTGCATGGCGAACAGGTAAAAGATCATGAGCGAGAAGGCGCGGGCAGGCGTAAAGAACGGATCTCCGTTGGCGTCCTTCTCTGTCATGAGTTTATTTTTGATGGTGCTCACGTTTTCCTCTTCTCCTATGCTATAGATGGTAGACATGGTACCCACAAATACTTCGCGCGCCGCAAAGGAGGTCAGCAAAGCGATGCCTATTTTCCAGTCGTACCCCAGCGGCCGGATAACGGGCTCTATGGAGCGGCCGATGATGCCGGCATAAGAAGACTCTAACTGGTAAGAGGCAATCCTATTCTCTGTCTGCACTTCATTCAGGTTTTGCGCCTGGGCTTCTGCCAGGGCTTTTTGCCGGGCTTCCTCAAAATTATTGCCGGGGCCGTAAGAGGCTAGCACCCAAAGTATAATAGAGACCGCCACAATTACTTTCCCCGCCTCAAACACAAAAGCCTTCGATTTCTCTATAATGGTAAGACCTACGTTTTTCCAGCGCGGCATCTTGTACACAGGGAACTCCATGATAAAATAACTGCGTTCACGGGCTTTCAGGATAGTTTTGAGTAGCAATGCAGAGAAAATTGCCGCTAAAAACCCTATCAGGTATAGCGCCATCAGCACCAGCCCCTGCAGGTTCAGGAAACCAAAGTAATATTTCTCCGGCACCACCAGCGCAATCAATACAGTATAGACAGGAATGCGGGCAGAGCAGCTCATCAGCGGTGTCACGAAAATGGTAATCATCCTGTCCTTCCAGTTCTCAATAGTTCTGGCCGACATCACCGCTGGCACGGCACAGGCCACTCCTGAAATGAGCGGCACCACGCTCTTTCCGTTCAGGCCAAATTTGCGCATAATTTTGTCCATCATAAACGTGACGCGCGCCATATAGCCTGTTTCTTCCAGAATGGCAATAAAGGCAAACAGCACGGCAATTTGCGGTACAAATATCAGCACTCCGCCCAGACCGGCAATCACGCCTTCTGTGAGCATGTTCACCAGGGGGCCATTAAAGTTCTCCTGTATCAGCTTATTCAGATTTGCTATTCCCAGGTCAATGAGGTCCATGGGGTAACTTGCCCAGGCAAACACCGCCTGGAAGATGAGGAACAGAATCAAGAAGAAAATAAGGTAGCCGAACACTTTATGCGTCAGCACCTGGTCGAGGCGGTTGCTGAATTTCTCCGCTTTATCCGCCTTTTCCACCCGCACAATGTCCAGCAGCATTTCGTTGATGCGGGTATAGCGGGCTACTGTTTCGTTGGCCTGCTGGGTGATAGAATGGAATTCTGCCTCCTCCAGCAACGTACCTAACCACGCCACATCCTGCTCCGTCAAAAACTTTAAGCTTTTGTAATGATGTGCATACTGCAACGCCACATAATCATTGTTCAGGCCGAACTTCGACTTTATAGATTGCAGCAAAGGCCTCAGTTCTGCCGGCACCTCAAAAAAAGTGGCCTTGGTAGCCTCCAACTGCTGTGACATCACAATTTTAAGAGCTGCCACACCCAAGCCCTTACGGGCATTCATAGGTATAACCGGCACTCCCAACTCCTTTTGCAAGGCAGGAATGTCAATTTTCACCCCCTCCTGCTCAGCCACATCCACCATATTCAGCGCCAGCACCGACGGAATCTGCAAATCTGCCAGCTGCGAGAATAGCAGCAGGTTTCGCTTCAGGTTAGAAGCGTCAGCGGTTACAATAACAAGGTCTGGGTAGTGTTTGGAGGCCGGGTCGTAGAGCAAATCAATAATAACACGCTCGTCCAGCGACTTCGGGTATAAACTGTAGGTACCCGGAAGGTCAATAATCTGCGCCTTTAGCTTTGGCGTAAGCTGGCTATAGCCTGTTTTTTTATCTACTGTAACACCCGGAAAGTTACCCACCTTCTGGTTAAGGCCCGTCAACTGGTTAAAAAGAGATGTTTTTCCTGAGTTAGGATTACCAATCAGGGCAATTTTTGCCATGGTTGGCTGCACAGGAGGCCTCTCGACCTGCGGTATATCAGGTTGGGTAGTAACGACAGTCATGAAATAAATTTACTACTTGAGCAAAATTGTCTCGGCTTCGTCTAAACGTAGTGAGAGGGTATAGTCATTTACGATAATCGTGATGGGGTCGCCAAAGGGGGCGCGGCTGTTCAGCTTCACCTCCGTGCCAGGTATGCAACCCATTTCGAGCAGCTTCAGCCCCATTTCAGGGTCATTGAGGCAGCATATCACGCCGCTCTCCCCTATTTTCAGGTCGCGCACGCTCTTTTGCCCCTTCTGCTCTTCTTCCGTTTTTCGCACCTCTTATTTTTTATTTAGACTCATTATAAACAACTGCAAGTTACAAGGTGTTCAGTAGGAAAGCAAAAGAATTATAGATTTGGAGGCAAGGAGATATGAGTGTCTGTAAATAAGCAGGTTAAGAGATGAAAAAAAATATAGAGATGAGCGCTAAGACTACCATCCTCAAATTTCAGAATTTACTGATTATACCTTAAAAACGCACCTTCTATCATATAGTGTCAGTATGTGTTGTCGGTGAAAGCACCACCAACGGCAGCAAACTTCCACATCTCCTCAATTCCAAATCAAATTTTACTCTGAGTAGAAAACCCGCTTTACACGGGTGCTTACGTTGGTGAGTAGTTCGTAGGGAATGGTGCCGATGCGTTTTGCCAACTCCACCAGCGTCAGCTGCGGGCCAAACACAGTCACCTCATCCCCGGCTTTTACGTCAAGCCCTGTCACATCTACCATACACATGTCCATGCACACGTTGCCGATGAGGGGGCAGCGCTGCCCATGGATGAGCACATGCCCAATACCGTTGCTGAAACGGCGGTCGTAGCCGTCGGCATAGCCTATGGCAATAGTAGCAGTGGTTTTGTCTGAATCCGCTATCCCTTTGCGGCTGTAGCCGACTGTCTCGCCCTGCTTTACCTTCTTCACCTGCGATACGGTAGTTTTCAGCATACTCACCGGGCGCAGCGCCTCCTGCTCATCTCCAGTCGCCTCCACACCATAGAGGCCGATGCCCAGGCGCACCATATCCAACTGGTGCTCCGGGAAACGCACAATTCCCGCTGAGTTCAGCACATGTTTTATCACCTTATAACCTAGCTGTGCCTCCACGGCATCGGCCATACTTCTGAAATTCCGGATTTGCAGCTGCGAGAAGTCATTGTGTACTGCCTCATCGGCACCGGCCAGGTGGCTGAAGGCGCTCATCACCTGCACCTGCGGATATTGTTTTAGTAAAGTAAACAGGTCTTCAAAGTCCTCCTCCGTAAAGCCCAGGCGGTGCATGCCGGTGTCCAGTTTCAGGTGTATTTTAGAGGTAACAGCGCCAGAGAGGGAAGCGACGTAGGCCTGCAGCTGCTCCAGGGCATAAATTTCCGGCTCCAGGTTATACTGCCGCAGCTTTGCAAAGCTGTCCGGCGATGGGTTCATAACCATTATCGGCAGCGTAATCCCGTTCTCGCGCAGCTGCACCCCCTCGTCGGCATAGGCCACTGCCAGGTAGTCGACGCGATGGAATTGTAGCAGGTTGGCGACCTCAAAGCTGCCGCTGCCATAGGCAAAAGCCTTCACCATCACCATCAGCCGTACATCCGGGGCAAGTTTAGAACGGTAGTAATTGAGATTGTGCACGAGCGCATCAAGGTTTACTTCCAGCACCGTACCATGCACTTTCTGCTGGAAAGCCTGCACAATTTTCTCAAACTCAAACACACGCGCACCTTTTACCAGAATTAACTCATCCCGGAACTGGCCTGGGATGAACTGGTTCAGGAAGTCCGCTGTAGAAGAATAAAACGCTGCCGGAATTGTAAAAAGATTCCTGTACTTGCTGATTTTCTCCCCGATGGCAATCAGCCGCTCCACGCCACGCGCCTGCACCAACTCTGCTACCTGTCTGTACAGCTTCTCCTCCGGCAGCCCCGACTCCAGCAAATCAGAAAGTATAACGGTGCGCTTGCCCCGCTGCGGTTGGTTTACCAGCAAATCAAGGGCAATGGCTAATCCAGCAAGGTCATTGTTGTAGGTGTCGTCGATGAGGTAGCAGCCGTTAATAGCTTCTTTCATTTCGAGGCGCATGGCTACCGGGTGCAGGCGGTCCAGCCGGTCCTGAATCTCTGAGAGCGGCAGACTAAGGTACAGCAGCACCGCCAGGCAGTGGAGCGCATTCTCCACAGAAGCCTCATCAGTAAACGGAATCGCCAGCCGCTGTTTCATGCCCTGCCAGGTATAAACCACAATCGTCTTATGCCCCACTGTGGTGGTGGCCTTGATGGTGATGTCTGCCGCCTGTGTTCTGGCCCAAGTGAAAGCTTTAATCTCTTTTGCCTGCACCGCCTCGTGCACCAGCGCATGGTCGGCACAGTAAAACAGTAAATCAACGTCTTTAAACAGCTTCAGCTTCTCTTCTACTTTCTGCCGATGGGATGTAAAGCCTTCGTCATGGGCACTGCCGATGTTTGTGAAGATGCCTAGGGTTGGCTGTATGACCTGCTGCAGTTTCTCCATCTCCCCGGGCTGTGAGATGCCGGCCTCAAAAATGGCGAAGGTATGGTTCTGCTCCATCTGCCACACGCTCAGCGGCACACCCAACTGCGAATTGTAGCTGCGCGGGCTTTTTACTACCATCTCGTCGGGGCTCAACAGCTGCGCCAGCCATTCCTTCACAATCGTTTTGCCGTTACTTCCCGTAATCCCGATAACCGACATCTGAAAGTTTGCCCGGTGCCATGCCGCCAGCTTTTGCAGCGCTTCCAGGCTGTTTTCCACCCGCAGTATGTTTGCCTCGGGATACTGCTGCTTCAACTCCGCCTCCTCACCCTGCTCTACCACAAAAGCCCTTACGCCCTGCTGATACAGCTGCGGCAGGTACTTGTGCCCGTCGTTGTACTTGCCCCGGATGGCAAAGAACAGCGTGCCTGCAGGCTGCGAAAGCTTGCGGCTGTCGGTGAGCAGGTGCACCACAGGCCATGGCTGCACTAACTGCACTACATGGCCTTGAACGATAGAAGTGAGTTCCTGAAAAGTAAGCATGAATTTGAAATAAGGCTTGTGCCAAAGATAGTGTAATGAGTCAAAAGAGTTAGAGGGTTAGAAAGTTAAAGCGTTAGAAAGTTGTGGAACAGGAACATTTTTCACTACAAAAAACCAGCCTCTTATACTTCATCTGCTTCAGCTTTCTTTACCTTTGCGCTCTTTTAGATGATTCCTCTTTATGGAAACAACCAATACCAAACCATATTACACGGCTGGCATTGCAGCCTTCGTTATCTGGGGCTTTATACCTTTCCCGCTTAAGGCGCTGGCGGCATATCCGAGTGGGCAGATTCTGTGCTTCCGGGTAGCGTTCTCTGTAGTGCTCCTGCTGCTCATCTCGGTTTTGTTCCGGCGCAGGCAGCTACAGGAAACACTGGCGCAGGTGAAAGGCGCAGCAGCTCGCGAGAAGCGCCTGTTTCTGCTGTATACCTTTTTAGGCGGTGCACTGCTCACTATCAACTGGCTGGCGTTTATATACGTTATCAACCATATAAATATACAAACGGGCTCTTTCTCCTATTTGCTTTGCCCTATTCTGACGGCGGTGCTCGGCTTCATTTTGCTGAAGGAGGAATTACGGGTTAACCAATGGCTGGCCATTGGCCTCAGCGCCCTGAGTTGTGTGTTGGTAGGCACCGGAGAATTATCAAGCCTGCTGTTTAGCCTGCTTATTGCGTTGAGTTATGCCTTTTACCTCATCACGCAACGCCTCCTGAAGAATTACGATAAAATCATACTGCTTACGCTACAGTTGCTACTCTCTTTTGCACTCCTGGCTCCTTTTTACACCTACTTTAAAGGAGAAAGCGCTGTGGCGCTAAACAATCACTTCTTCCTCAATATCGCCATTTTAAGTGCCTGCTTCACGGTTCTGCCGCTGTTCCTGAATTTATTTGCACTGAAAGAACTTACCTCCGGCACCATCGGCATTCTGATGTACATCAACCCTATTATCAACTTTGTGATGGCGTTCCTGTACTTTAATGAGCAGACGACCCCGACAAAGCTGTTGGCTTACCTGTTGATTTTTGTCTCTGTCATTATCTATAACCTGAACATCAAAGGACGCAAAAAGCGGGGGAATGGGCTGGTCATACCGCCGGTAGGCACTACAGCGATTGTAAAATAGTAAAAGCCCCGCCAGCAGTAGAGCTGGCGGGGCTTCTGTTTGATAGCTCCAGTTTATTGTCCGTCGATCTCCCGGTTTGGAGGCGTAGTAGGCCTTGGACGCTGGTTCGGGTTCTCTCTTCGCTGTTTTTCCATATCCAGCTCATGCATACGGCGCGCGGCCGTATCCACGTTAGAGCGCATATCGCCGAACTGGTCGGCCTGCTCTCCGGTTACGGCACTATCACCTATTGTAGAGGGGCGCGGCTCATTCAGGTGCTCGGCATCCGTCATCTCCACAATTGCTGCTGAGGTACTTGTATCGTCGGTGGGGTTAGATGCTGGCCTCTCGCCGTTACAGCCAAAGCCTACAACAGCCGCAAAAGCCACTGCTACCCCTGTTTTGAATATATTTGATGTCATTTTCATGTCTGTTTCTCAATTAGTTATTGTACTGTTTTTAACGTGCATAGCGCTAATAGGTTATACAATGGGTCCTGAGACGTGGGCTCTGAATCGCTCAACGAGAAAAATTAGAATAGTGCAAATAGATGCTACTGCAGCGTCTGCACTATTATTTCATCAAAAAAACACCTTAGAGACTGTAAACTCTCCGCTTTTTAGAAGCCAAACCCAAACATGATACCGGTTCTGGCCTTGTTGCCTTCCTGGAACGAAGTCACAAAATCAACCCGGATCACTTTAAAGATATGCTCAATACCAATGCCCAGCTCCAGGTAATTCCGCGACTCCTGTGTGTTCAGGTAATTCAGGCTGACCACCTCCTGCCATTTCAGCTTGCGGAACAGTGGTATTTTGTTGAACAGGAAGCCGTTGAAATGATGCTCATAATGCGCTTCCAGGTAGCTGTTATTCGTGCTGTAGCGATAGTAGTCCAACAACTGGAACCCTTCGTACACGCCTGCAAACAGGGTGCGGTTGCCGTTAAAGTGCTTGTAGTCCATGAGGTACATCTCCTGCTTGTTCCAGAAAGTGCCTCCCGTTACGCTGTACTTGCTGCGGCCAAGCAGGCCCAAACTCACATCGTCGCTGATGCGGAGGGCAGCAGTGCTATAGTTGACATCGCTACCGAAGGCATTTATACCTGTTCGGAAGCCCAGCGCAAAAGTCGGATACTTCGAGCCCAGGTTAATTTTGTTATCCGGACGGGTAATATACTCCTGCCCTGGCTGTATACTCACATTCAGGCTCAGTGTCAGGGCCTCGTGTGGAGAGAAGGAAGCATCGGCCAGCTCGGCATTGACAGGCACATTAGAGGTGAAGCGGCTTCCTGTGTCTCCCCCGCGGCTTCGGAAGGTATAATCGGTTGTGTTTTGCATCGGCATACGGTGCGCGTAGTCCACCCAACCGTTAAAGTACACGCCGTTCAGCAGTTCGCTGCGGTAGCTGATGCGGCCAAAGTCGCGTTGGTACAGCTTCATGTAGTTTCGTTCGGCCACTAACGTGTAGATCGTGTTCACAAACGGCGATATAGGATCCACGGTGCTGATTTGATCCACGTAACGCCCACCCTCCACTGACACAGTGCTGTTTTTGATAGGGTCATACTGGTAGGTCAGGCGCAGCTTCGCGTTCAGTTTTTCATTCGAGAACCCATAGCGCACGGCAGGGGCTATCTCGTAGCGGGTGCGGTCTTCAAAGCGTTTGGTATACTCCATCCGCACATCGGCCACTACCCCCTCTACCGTATTGTACTGCAAAATGCTGGGCCCGCCGGTTATGCTCAGCAACGGGTTAAAACTATAAAATCTCTTCTGATAAGTATTGGAGTAGGTGTATCCCCGGATAAAGAAACTACCAATGGAAGGTTTATTCCGTACCTGGTCCAGCGAATCCTGGTAAGGCTTTGATTTTTTTATGACCTCCAGGCTATCCTTTGCCTGGTAATCCGTTACCTCCTCCTGTGTCAGCGGCACCGGTCTTATTTCTGCCCAATAGGCTGAGTCCCGGTCATTGGCCTCTTTCTCCACCACCAGGATCTCTTTGCTGAACAGCTTGTCGTCGTGAATAGGCTTTTCCGCCTCAAGTGCCACCTCCTCTGGTTCTATAAGTTTAATCTTTGGCTTCTTCGCAGGCCTGGCTTCCGCTATAGGGGTTTCTTCTGCTGTGACAGTTGGCTCCGGCTCTACTTCCTCTAACTTAGGAGGTCTTGCATAAGCTGGCTGTACCCTATACTTCGAATACACCGCCATGGCATATCCACCGCCTTTAAAGCCGAGGCCTGCCGCCTCAAAGCTGAAGCGCTGCGACACGGGCAGCCAAATCTGCTCCGCCACCGGTGCATACACCTGCCGCACCCGGATCCAGTCCACGAAGTCAATGCCGGCGTCTTTCGTCAGCCGAAGGTCGGTGCTATGGATACGCCAGCTGCCGTCTACAATGTAGATATTGCCGGAAAACACCGGATCGTTTTTGCGGCGCGGTATCACTTTAATTTTGTTAATGGTGCGGCCATCTTCCTGGAAAGTTCCGAGGTATTCGAAGCGGTAGTAGAAAAGTGCGTTATTAGCCAGCGGCGATACAAAGCCCCGCTCACTCAGTCCCTCCACCTTCATCAGGTTATCATAGAAGCTGATGTTCATTTCGGAGGCCTGGTTAAAGCTGAAGCCTTTCTTCTGCCCACTTACCTTGCTCGAAAAGATGCGCTCGTTTATCTTGTTCGGCTTCTTAAAGCTCAGCTCCGACACAGACTCCGACAGGTACACAATACCCGTATCTACATCCACCACCTTTATACCCAATACCTTTGGCGGCACTTTGTCGAGGCGGTACACACCTTTCATGTACACACGGGCGCTCCAAGCTTTTGCCTCATTCCGGTGATATTTGCCCAGCCGGATAGCGTTACGCATAATGCCGTAGGCAGGATCTTCATCTGCAGCACGCACGATGACTTCCTTCAGGTTCAGCACCTCCGGCTGTAGCTGCACATTCAGTTCCTGCGTACCCTCCCCAATGGTGACCGTCTCGAATTTAGCACGGTAACCGACATACTTAAACTCGAAGGTATAGGTACCGGGGCTAAGTTGCAGTTGATAATAGCCCTCATCGTTGGATGCGGTGCCACTGGCTGCCTCTTTAATGTAGATGCTCGCAAACGGCAGGCCCTTTCCGTTTTCATCGGTAATACGCCCGCGCAGTACACCAGCCATAGAAAAGACCGGCAGCAGAAAGAGTAGGATGAGCAGGTAATAGTGACGCATGTACAAAAATTATGGCGCTTTAGCTAAGCAGGTGGACAAAGCTATGAGACAAAGGATTTTAAAACAGGGACATAGATTTGTTTAGTTAACGCAAAAACCTGCCCAATATGTTTATACAAAATTCACTTTTTGGCTATAAGCTGTTCTTTTCGAAGGGTTTGCTTGCCTGGGCCAGGGCTTCCTGCTTTGTCAGCCTTGTTTTATAGCGCACATTCAGCACCACGCCCAGCAGCACCAGGGCCATTCCTAAATACGACCACACATTAAACGTCTCCCCAAACAGGATATAGCCCAAGATCAAGGCGTAAATGATGCCGATATAATTAAGGTTGGCTACTTTAGAAATTTCCTCGCTCTGGTACGACATCGTCATGTAATACTGGCCCAGTTGTGTAAGCACACCTACCAGCAACAGCAGCGCCCAGTCCCAGCCTTCTGGCTGCACCCAGTTGAACAGGGTATAGCTACCCACCACCGGCAAGGTAACCAGCGGAAAGTAAAAGATAATAACCAGCGGATGCTCCTGCGTATTGAGCTTCCGCACGATGGTGTAGGCAATTCCGGAGAAAACAGCGCTCAGCACCCCTAGCCACAGGTAAAACGTGTCCACATCTGTTTCCACGCCCTCAATCACCAGCACCCCGCAAAACGACAGCAGGAAAAACACCCATTGCCAGGGCCGTACCCGCTCCTTCACCATAAAAATACCCAGTATCGCCGTGAAAATGGGCGACATGTATTGCACCATGGCTGCCGTGGCCAGCGGTATATTCTGAAGGGTGTTAAAGAAAAGAATCAATGCCGTTGCTCCCACAGCACCCCGCGCAATCAGCCAGGCATGGTTGTTTCCCCATACGCTCACATTGGCCCTGCGCAGATAGGCGTAGCTGATGACCAGTGAGATGATAGACCGGAACATAATCACCTCCACTGCCGGTATATGCGACACCAGCTTCACACTGACGTTCATCAGCGAAAAGAACAGTGTGGACAGCAACATGTATTTAACTCCTTTTGAAAGCATATACTTTAGCTCAAGTCAAGGCTGCAAAGGTCTTGATTTGAATTGTTGATTGCTAATTGTTGTGCTTTGATGGTTAAATGGTGGAATTGTTAAATAGTTGGGTACCGTTAGAAAGTGCGTCTAAACATTTGACTGCTCCATTTTCACTTTCTAACTCTCTAACTTTTTAACTCTCTAACTCAAAACAACTCTCTAGCTCACAAGGCTGCTCAGAACCATGTATAGCGGCAGATTGTTTATATTTGAATAACCAACCTACATAGATTTGGAGCGACAAAAGCAACAGAAGCATTATACCCCTAAGGAAGCGTTGATAAAAGCAGCAGCCTACTGTGCCTACCAGGAGCGCACACAGCAGGAGGTCCGAACCAAGCTCTACTCCTACGGCCTGGAGCCGGACGACGTAGAAGAGTTGATTGTGCGCCTGAGCCAGGAAAAGCTGATCGACGAGGAGCGTTACGCACAAAGTTATGTGCGCGGCAAGTATGGCCTGAAGAAGTGGGGCCGCCGCAAAATCATGCAGGGCCTGAAAAGCAAGGGCATCTCCGACTACTGCATTAAACAGGGCATGAAAGAAATTGACCCGGAGGTATATGAGGAAAATCTCCTAAGCCTGCTGGAAAAGAAAAACGCCAGCGAAAAAGAAAAGAATCCTTTCGCGCGCCGCCAGAAGCTAAGCTACTTCCTGATGAGCAAAGGCTATGAAAATGACTTGGTGCAGGACGCAGTGAAGAAGCTAGAAAATTAATTTGAGTGAGAAAGTCAAAAAGGAATTACTGGCGCCGGTATCCAACCGGTGACGTACAGTGTGCAGCCTCCAGACTCACTTGTGCCGTATTACCTCTCCCCAACCCTCTCCTTTTGTCGAGGGCCCCTACCCCCAAAACCCCCAAAACAGTAGAGGGAGCTGGTTTCCCGTTATAGCCTCTATTGAAACAGACAAAAGAGTTCATTCGCGCCCTTCTCGTACAATTTTAAATTACTTTTTTGTGAGGTGTAGTACCTGAATCATGCTACGAACTACATGATACGTGTGTCGCCTTTAACGCTTTGGCGGCACTTGCGGGTTCTCAATTCTACGCTGTGGCACCAGCACGACACGGCGGCCCGTGATTTCCTCCAGCATGGGTTTGAGTATTTTTTCAGCGTTTTCTGTTGTCTGGCGCAGAATGCCGGAGTTCAGGGCTGCCCTTTTCACGTTCTGCTCGGCGTACTTGTATCCTTCTTCCACCAGCTCCGCATCCTGAAAATACGTATTCTCTTTGCTGAAGACTTTTGATTTGCTGTGGTCTACTTTATAATAGCAGATTTCGGGAGCAGGCAAAGCCACCTGCACCAGCGTATCCCCCTGAAACTGGATATCAGCCTGCGTGATTTTGGCAAAATCTACACAACCTACCGCCTCACCAGACACAATAAGCACCAGTTTGGAGTTTGGAATGAAGCGGTTGACGGTTTTCTCATACTCCACCACATCCTTAAAATTGTAGCGCACCAGCTCCATACGGCCCATATCTTCTACCGAAGTCAGCACCGTATTGTAATTCACCACCACTTCCGGAACCTCTCTCTCCTCTGTCTTATCAAAATAGCCTCCGAAGGTACGCCAGAGGAAGACACCAGCCAGTATGATGAGAATCCAGGGGATGAGTTTAAACAGGAGGCGGAGCAGGGGCATGTAGTGATATAAGTTTTTTAGAAGCGTGTGTAATTATACTATTTTTACGCTATCTCAACATAAACCATGCCCAATAAGTTACAAGTAATGCTGCCTCGCACCCAACTAAGTGCAGCAACCGAAAAGAGTATACAGGTAGCACTCGTAGCACTTTGGACAGTGCTGCATGCGGTACTTTTCTGGAAATACGGCGTCCGCACCACCGACGATTCCAGGGAGTACTTAACCTATGCCCACGCTATTGCAGATGAATTTCACTTTGCTAACAACTACTACATCAAATACCTGGGCTACCCGCTGTTTCTTGCGCTGATGTTTAAGCTGGGGCTAAGTTTGAAAGGAGTAATCATTGTGCAGACTTTGCTCTCAGGTATTGCCACTATATTCTTCTACCGCACGACAAAGCTATTAGCCGGCAACACACTTGCTCCTGCCCTCGCTACCTTTGTGCTGATTATATGGTACGACCTGCAGCTGTTTCATGCCTTTATCATGACGGAGTCACTGTATATCAGCCTGCTGATATTTGCATTCTATCTTATTGTGAAGGCGGACTCGGTGAGGCAGTCGCTCTGGGCGGTTCCGGTGTTGCTTTATGTGGCGTTAGTTCGCCCAAACGGCTTTATTGCCGTGGTTGCCTATGCCGCTTACCTGATTACAATAGCTTATCTGGCAGCGCCTACCAAACTGGCCCGCCGCTTGCTCTTATTGGGCGTAGTTATTGTGCCGCTTGCTGCCATTTTGGTCGTGGACCAGTACCTGCTGCAATCTTTTACCGTTGTAGAAACCTACGAGAAGGGCGAGGTGATTTACCTTTACAAGGGCCTGCTGGTGCATTCAGACAAACCCATCATCATGCCCCCGGCAGACGCCTCCCCACTTACGAAGCTCTACTTGTTTGTGCGCGACAATACCTCCTACTTTTTCAGGATGTCTGCCTTGCGCTTCCTGCTGTTCTGGGGAAATGTCAAGCCTTTCTTTTCTGTATTTCATAATACCATGATCGCGCTGCTTCTCTACCCCATGTATTTGTTCGGAGCCATCGCGCTACTGAAAGATCGCATACCGCTGCCTGTCCGGGTATTTGGCGTGTTGCTGGTGCTACAGCAGGCATTTATCACCACCATAACAAGCGAAAACGAAACCGGGCGCTTCCTGATGAGCGTCGTGTTCATTGTTTTTGCCTTTGGTGCTACAGGAATTAGTTGGCAGCTGGAAAAGTGGAAAACCAGGCTCGAAAGCTAACTACACCTCCACCCCCAGCCGCTCCTTGAAACCGGCGTTGCCCTGTAAGCCACCGGTATGAATAGCTACAACTCGGCTGCCTGAAGGGAAGAAGCCTTTTTGTATCAAGTCAAAGAGGCCGTAGAGCATCTTCCCGATATAGACCGGTTCCAGCGGCATATGGTGTTGCTTTTGGAAGGCCTGCATAAAAGCCAGTAACTCCGGTTTTACTTTTGCGTAGCCGCCGAAGTGATAGTCAGTAATAAGTTGCCAGTTATGATAAGTTTGGCCGCAGAAATTATAAACCAGCTGCTCTATTTCCTTTTGCAGAAAGTCACCACCCTTCAAGGCCGGGAAAGCCAGCACCTGCTTCTTTCCCGCCAAACTGGCTATGATGCCTGCCACCGTGCCGCCTGTGCCGGATGCACAGCATACATAGTCATAGTCAATGGAGATATCCTTCACGATTTCGGTGCAGCCTTTTACCGCTAAGGTATTGGTGCCACCCTCTGGTAGTATATAAGGCTGATTGTACTGTTCCGACAGCTCCTGCAGAAAAGCAGGGTCATCTTTCTGCCGATACTTTTCGCGAGACACATACTGCAGTTGCATGCCGCAGGAGGTAGCGAAGCGGAGTGTGGGGTTTAGCGGCAAGTGCTCCTCTCCCCGGATAACGCCGACTGTTTTGAAGCCGAACGCTTTGCCCGCCGCTGCTGTAGCCGCGATGTGATTGGAGTAGGCACCGCCAAAGGTCAGCAGTGTGTGGTGCTGCAGCTGTTTTGCCTCTTGTAGGTTATACTTTAGCTTACGCCATTTATTGCCCGATATCTCCGGATGCAGCAAGTCCTCCCGCTTTATCCAAAGCGCTACCTGGCGTTCCTGCAGGAACGGGTCTGTTAATTGCTGGAGTGGTGTTTCCATGTTTCAAAAAGAAGCCCCAGCATTGGCTGAGGCTTTCATTTATTGTCTGAATCAGGATTTACAGGATGGAAGAAGAATGTATAGGATTTGCCTCAATATACAATTTAAACCTTACCCCCTCTTTCATTAAGCTTTCTAACTCAAACTACACTTTCTCTACAACAGGTACTTCTTTTGTTGGTTTCTTCTTCACACCATAAGCAATGGCTCCTACTATCACCAGCAGCAACAGAATAGAAGATACAAGGGATATAGTGTTGCCCAAGGTATAAGCCTTTGGAGCAAACCTGAACTCAATGGTATGCTGCCCGGCAGGCACCTGCATGGCACGCAGCACATAGTTGGCCCGGATGTGGTCCACGGGCTGGCCATCGAGGTAAGCCTGCCAGCCATCTGCATAGTATACTTCGGAGAACACCACCAGGCCTTCCTCCGCTGCCTCATATTCATACTTCAGGTAGTTTGGCTGGTATTCCACCAGCTCGATGTTCGCGTTTTCTGCCTCAAAATTCTGTTTTTCGATTGGGAATTTGCTTACATCTACCACGGCAGTCTCGCCTGCGTCAAACATCGTCAGGGCATCCAACTCTTCATCCGGCGACTGCACCGGGTTTACTTCCTCCACAAACCAGGCATTGCCCAGGGCACCCGGTACACGCTGTACCGGCTGTTTTGGATCACCTGTGATAGCATAGCGCGTATTCAGCATGCGGTAAACTTCGAGGTTATTCAGTGCAATATGGTGGTCAATCAGGTCCTGGTAACGGCGCAGCTTCGCGCCATGGTACCCGCCAATGGATTTATGATAGTAAGAGGTGCGGGCTTCGTTGAATGGGTTTGGCAGGTTTATAACACGATAGCTCAGGTCCTGGTCCTGCATAATCAACTGATCGACTGGTGTTGGCCTGAAGTAATCGGCAATTACGTTTTGCTGAAAATCGGTATTGTTCAGGTAGCGCTTGTCCACCGACCACAGGTCTACCAATAGCAGCACGCCTACACCAGCGATAACCACAGTAGCAGAAAGCTTGTTCTTAACATAGAAGTACAACAAACCTGCAGCTAGCAGGATAAAGGCAAAGGAACGGAAGGCATCGCTGCGCATCATACTTTCACGGTCAGCACGAATCGCATCGATAGGAAACTGGGCTTGAATCAGTTGCTGATCAGAACCGCCTACGAAGCTTGCTGTTCCGGCAAAAAGCCATACGAGTAAGCAAATCCCTGCCGTGATGCCTCCTGAAATAAGAAGTTTCTTGTCAAGGCCTTCAATCCGGTCTCTTTCGTTAATGAGCTTCCAGAGGGCCAGTATTGCGAGAAAGGGCATGGTGATCTGTGCAATAACCAGGGCCGAAGACACCGCTCTGAACTTGTTGTAGCCCGGGAAATAGTCGAACATGAAGTAGTTGAAGGCTTCAAAGTTCTTTCCCCATGCCAGCATAAAGGAAAGTATGGTGCCGGCTACTAACCAACTGACCCAACGTTTATTTACAATAAATATCCCCAGCACAAACAGGAAGCAGACAATAGCCCCTACGTATACAGGTCCGCTGGTCATCGGCTGAGGCCCCCAGTACATGGGCAGGCCCTGCTTCACAATCTGCTCTGCCTGTCCCGGTGGCACCCCCATTCTGGTAAAAGCCTGATAGGTTTCTGAATCTGTTTCCAATGGTGCGGTGGTACTACCGCCATAAAAGTCAGGTATCAGCAGGGTCAACGTTTCGCTTATACCGTAGCTCCAGTTAAAGGCATATTCTCTGTCCAAACCACCGCCCACACGCTCACCGCTGTTTGGCTGTGTCAGTTCTGATCTGCCGCGTATGCTGTGCTCGCTGTATTCAGCAGTAGTATACAACCGGCCAAAATTAACGCCTACGGCCAGTATAGCCGCTACTGCCAATACCAATCCGCGCTTCAGAAGCTCTGCAAAGGTGCCGTGTTTGATGGCGTAGATTATCTCTACCACCGCAAAAACGATTATCAGCAGCAGCATGTAATACGTCATCTGCAGGTGGTTGAAATGCAGGTTCATGGTCAGGCCTACGGCAAACAGCGCAGCCCCTATCCAGAGGTTACGGCGCAGCGCGTAAATCAAGCCACCCAGCACCATCGGGATGTAAGCAATTGTCAGGGACTTTGTGTTGTGACCAGCTTCTAGAATGATAATGTTATAGGAGGTCAGGGAGAAGGCGATGGCGCCTACAATGGCCAGCCACGAACTCATGCCCATGGCCACCAGCAAAATGTAAGCGCAAAGCAGCGTGACAAAAATGTTACCTGCCAGAGCTGGCAGGTTAAACGATAATACAGAATGTATGTACCGGGACCAGTCTCCTGGAAAGTGCGTGTTGATCAGGTAGGCTGGCATACCGCTGAACATGGAGTTCGTCCAGAGCGCCTCCTCACCGGTTGTCTCACGGTATTGTTGTATTTCTCTGGCGCCACCCTGGAACTGCTGGATGTCGTGCTGCGCTAAGCCTTTGTCTTCAAAAAGAACCGGCGAGAAGTATACGGCCGTTAAGATCAGGAAAACGAGAACAGCGATGATGTGGGGTAATGCATCCCGCTTAAAATCGAAGGAAGTGGTTGTCATAACTTTCAAAAACCTCAGAATAGAGATTGAAAGATAACAGTTTTATTTTACTTCTTCATAATCGACATATTCCCCACCGTTGAAATCCTTCCGCTCCGGTTTCTCTGGAATATAGTCGATCTTCACGTTGCCAGCCGTTCTGCCATTCTGCTGTTCGCCGTTGTTATAGGGCCCCTGTTGCTGGCGTTGCTGCTGGTGCATGTTAGAGTAGAAGAACGTGCCGTTGCGCACTTTCTTCTTTATGAACATCCCCAAAAGCCACCGGAACAACACCGGTGCAACCATGCGGATGAAGAAAATGATGAGTAGTGTGGTGAATATGAATTTGATCATGATAAAGCTCTCTTACGTAAGGTACATACTGCAAAAACAGTACCTCTATCTACTTACAACTCCTCTGCCAAAACTTTGTTGTATGCCTTTTTGGCGTAATGTCTGCAAAGATAGGAAGTATACCTTAAAATGCATTTGCGTTCGGGTTAGTTCCGGGAAGAGACAACCCGTCATATCCCAGGCTTTTGCTCACAAAATTTTATAAAGGCAGCGTCTTTGAAAACCAAATTACAGGCTTTAGAACACATTACAAAAGCAAAGCCTCCTCATTGCTGAGGAGGCTTTGCTTTTTAATTTAGTTACCGGGGTTACTACTTACTTAGGTACAGGTTTCTTTCAGAGTATACCTGCGTGAAGTAATCATCGTCCAGGTCATCGATGAAGTAGATGGCCTCACCGGTGGACTTCATCTCCGGGCCAAGCTCCTTGTTCACTTCAGGAAACTTGTTGTAAGAGAACACCGGCACTTTGATGGCATACCCGTGCTTGTATGGGTTAAACTCAAAGTCCTTCACCTTCTTCTCGCCCAGCATAATCTTAGTAGCGTAGTTGATGTATGGCTCACGGTATGCCTTCGCGATGAACGGGAATGTACGCGAAGCACGCGGGTTGGCCTCGATGATGTATACCGTTTCGTTTTTGATAGCAAACTGTATGTTGATAACACCAACTGTTCGCAGCGCCACCGCAATCTTCTTTGTATACTCCTCTATCTGGTTGAGCACGTTCTCGCTCAGGTCAAATGGAGGGAGCACTGCGTAAGAGTCGCCGGAGTGGATGCCCGCTGGCTCAATGTGCTCCATAATACCGCAGATGTGCACATCCTCACCGTCACAAATAGCATCGGCCTCCGCTTCGATGGCATTGTCGAGGAAGTGGTCTAACAGCACCTTGTTGCCCGGGTGGTCTTTCAGCAGGTCGATTACGTGGGCTTCCAGCTCCTTGTTGTTAATCACAATTTTCATGTTCTGCCCACCCAACACGTAGCTTGGGCGCACCAGCAGCGGGAACTTCAGCTCTTTGCTTAGCTCCAGTGCCTCCTCAGCCGACTCAATAACAGCGAACGGCGGGTACGGAATTCCCAGGTCGCGCAGCAGCGATGAAAAGGAGCCGCGGTCTTCTGCCAGGTCCAGGGCCTGATAGCTGGTTCCGAAGATTTTAATACCGAATCGATCCAGTTTCTCCGCCAGCTTCAGGGCTGTCTGTCCGCCTAACTGCACAATCACACCTTCCGGCTTTTCGTGCAGGATGATATCATAAATATGCTCCCAGAAAACCGGCTCGAAGTACAGTTTATCAGAAATATCAAAATCTGTACTCACCGTTTCCGGGTTACAGTTGATCATAATGGTTTCGTAGCCGCACTCTCTCGCCGCCAGCACCCCATGCACGCAACTGTAGTCAAACTCAATGCCCTGCCCGATTCGGTTCGGGCCAGAGCCCAGCACCACTACCTTCTTCCTATCTGTTACAATGCTCTCATTCTCGCCGTCAAAGGTGCTGTAGTAGTATGGTGTGTTGGCCTCAAACTCAGCGGCGCAGGTATCCACCATCTTAAACACACGCTTGATACCCAGTTCTGTACGTTTGGTGTGTACTTCGCTTTCTTTGCAGCGCAGCAGGTGGGCAATCTGGCGGTCAGCGTAGCCTTTCACCTTCGCTTCACGCAGCAGGCCGGCAGGTATGTTGGCTAAATTATACTTCTCGATTTCCTTCTCCATCACGTCCAGCTCCTCAATCTGGGCCAGGAACCAAGGGTCTATCTTCGTGAGGTTCTGGATGGTGCTGGTCGGGATACCGATGCGCATGGCATCTTTTATGCTGAACAGGCGGTTCCAGCTTGGGTTCTTCAGGCTGTCTATCAGTTCATCGTAGCCTGTTTTCTCCTTACCGTCGGCGCCTATACCATTGCGTTTTATCTCGAGGCTCTGGCAGGCTTTCTGCAGCGCTTCCTGGAAGGTGCGGCCAATGCCCATCACCTCGCCCACAGACTTCATCTGCAGCCCCAGCGTACGGTTCACACCCGGGAACTTATCGAAATTCCAGCGCGGTATCTTCACAATCACGTAGTCCAGTGCCGGCTCAAAGTAAGCGGACGTGGTCTTGGTGATTGCGTTTTTCAGCTCATCCAGGTTATAACCGATAGCCAGCTTTGCAGCCACCTTCGCGATAGGGTAACCAGTGGCTTTAGAGGCAAGGGCAGAAGAACGGGAAACACGCGGGTTAATCTCAATGGCAATGATTTTGTCATCATCCGGGCTCACAGAGAACTGCACATTACAGCCACCGGCAAACTGTCCGATGCCGTTCATCATTTTGATGGCCAGGTCGCGCATTTTCTGGTACACGGTGTCTGGCAGCGTCATGGCCGGAGCCACTGTTATGGAGTCACCTGTATGCACACCCATCGGGTCAAAGTTCTCGATGGAGCAGATAATGATCACGTTGCCGATGTTATCGCGCAGCAACTCCAACTCATACTCCTTCCAGCCCAATATACTTTGCTCCACCAGCACCTCGTGCGTAGGGGAAGCGTGCAGGCCGCGGGTAAGAGCCGCGTCAAACTCTTCCGGCGTGTGCACAAAGCCACCACCGTAGCCACCCAGCGTAAACGACGGACGGATTACAAGTGGGAAGCCAATTTCCTGTGCTATCTCTTTTCCTTCGAGGAAGGAAGTCGCTGTTTCTCCTTTGCAAACATTCACGCCAAGCTCCAGCATTTTCAGCCGGAACTGCTCACGGTCTTCTGTCGTCTCGATGGCTTTGATGTCCACACCGATGATGCGCACCCCGTACTTTTTCCATACACCGGCTTTATCACAATCAATGGCAAGGTTCAATGCTGTCTGGCCGCCCATTGTTGGCAGCACCGCATCAATTTTATGTTTTTCTAATATTTCAATGATATACTTCTTCTCCAGGGGCTTGAGGTACACATGGTCCGCCGTCACCGGGTCAGTCATAATGGTGGCGGGGTTGGAGTTGATGAGTATCACTTCAATACCCTCCTCACGTAGTGAGCGGGCGGCCTGGGAGCCGGAGTAATCGAATTCACAGGCCTGGCCGATAATGATAGGTCCAGAACCAATAATAAGAACGGATTTAATACTGGTGTCTTTAGGCATTTGGATTGGTATGTATAAATTGCCCAAAGTTAGTGCAAATTACTAAGTTGGGCAAAAGGAAATTTAATAAGTTTGAAAATCAATAATATATAAAAACGTATATTAAGCTATTGCCGCGCCTTACTGGTTCTCCATTTTGGGCGCAATCAAAATGCTGCAATAGTATTTGTATCTGGAATTTGGGTTATAGGCAATACCAATACCCACATGCGTCGCCGGTGTGTCTCTGTCGTTAAAGCCAAGCAGGTGCTTTCGGTGGCCGAGGTTGGGCACACCTTCATCTATAATAAGTTGCTGCACAAACTCCAGCGGGCCGGCAGTATTGGCCGCGATGGACTCCACATTGTTTGCTCTTATATCCTTAGAATAGAAATCAGGTAAAGGATAATTGGCTTGCCAGAGATAATAGTTCATGCCGCGGCCTTTCTTATCCACATGCTCCATATAGTTTTTTGCGGCCATATCTTCAGCCTTCTGCTGCGCCAGCTTTGCCAGCGTCTCATCCCACACCAGGGCAGGCTTGGCAGGCACCTTGCGTAGCGCAGGCACCTTATAAATAGCAGCATAATGGGCAGGATTCTGCCTGACCGCGTTCAGTTCTTCGAAATTCGCCTCTACTGCGGCCTTTAAAGCAGGCGCTTGCTCTTGCAAACCTGGTGCGGCAGGCAGCAGCAGCGCCAGCCATATAATCAGGTACTGTAATGTTATCATCCTCTTCTCCTGTTTAGCTTTCTTTGTTCGGGGTAGTAACGAATTATACCCTTCAAAAATTCGATACAGTTGAAATACTTCACCTGCAACCAAGTTGGTTTGCGTAAACAAAAGGTATAACCAAACGACAGGAACATGAAAACACCGAAAAACGACGATATCATCACAAATGAAGATGAAAGCAAGCGCCTGCCAGACGAGAACCCCGAACCACTGACCGGCATGAAGAAAGAAAAAACAGACATTGAGGAGAGAGGCTTTGAGGGCAAAGAAGAAGGGGGTAATGCAGCCGCCAAAAACGAGGAGGATACCCGTAAACTGGACGGCAGCAACGCCAACACACTCCGCACCAAATAAAACTCTTCATACACCTGACAATGCATAAGCCCCGGCTAAAGAAATTATTTAGCCGGGGCTTATGCATTGGTGGCAGGCACGGCTCTATTATCTTGCCGTTTAAAGCAGCAGCTGACCCAAAGCTTGTTTTTTCTTCTTAAAACTCTGTTTAAAATGAGTAAAAGTATTTGTTATTAAAAAGGTTATTAGTAATATTAGAATATGTAAATACCTCTTAATGCCGCCGGTTATGGTCTTGTTTGACACTGAGTATATACATTTAGAATATTACGCGGCACACCACGTTTTGGTAAGCCAGTGGTACGGCGGGTGTAGCAGTCTGCAATATCGCGAAGCTGTTACCATAACTTCTCAATATATCAGGGAATTACACATTCCGTTCGCTATCTCTGACAGGCGCCTGCTCCCCCCACTCCCCCGGGAGGACATTCAATGGACTGCTCAGGACTTTCTCCCGGAGTTCTGCCAGCTTCCGCTCAAGCGCTTTGCGGCCATTAATTCCTTCGACGAAGTAGCAGCAGAACAGCTAGTCCATTTCCTGAATAGCAAGCAGTATCCCCTCCCCTTTGAGGCGCAGGTGTTCGAAGACCTGACCTCAGCCTATGAATGGCTGCTATCCGTGGAAGCATAGCTGCTTTACTTTTCTTCTGCAGCCTCCTGCTGTATGCGCGCCAGTGTCTCCGCCAGCTGGTCGTAGTGCTGATAACCCTGCGCCACCAGGTACAGCTTTTCTCCGGCCTCACACACCACTGCAGGAAACCCGCTGATACCCCATTTCTCTACCAGATCAAACTCCTGCCGGGCCAGGTCAGCATAGTCTTTATCCGTAAATTTCTTTTTAAATTTCTCCTCACTGGCTCCAAACTGCCTCACCACCGGCAAATAAGTTTCTACCTCGTTCAGGTCTTTCCCCTCTACAAAGTGCAGGTTCTGAATGGCAGCAGCCAAAGGCACCTGCTTTTCCGGAAACTGCTCCTTTAGTACCAGCAGGGCAATGGCAGGCGGCTCTGAATTGGTAATGTAGGTACCTTTGTCTAAGATTTTCTCATGATAAGCCTGCGTTTGCTTTACGCCCGTTACCTCCTCCAGCTGCTTTGATGCCTGCCGGATATAGTCAGCCATGCCACTGATGGGCTTTACATTACTGCCCCGTATCATGCCACCGCTAAGTACCACGAAGTTATAGTCCTGCTGGTGCTCTTTATACAGTTGCTGTATTACAGGGCTCATGCCATAACACCAGCCGCACAAGGCATCCTGAATATATAATAGTGTAGACTTTTTCATTGCTGTTATGTTGTTTATACTGATAAACCCGGCAGACCTGCTGAGGGTTTTACTTATGTGCAGCCACTTTGCCTTCCACTCCGGGCCTTTCTCCTTTGGCGCTAAAGACTTCCCCTGTCAAGGAAGCCTTTATTCAAGCGTGACCTGTTCGCCTGCATCTGACTACTGCCTATGACAGAGGTATAAGAGCATACGGCAAAGAGATTTACAGTTCTAAGTCCGGGTAATGAACCGACTTTGATGTATAAATATCCTCGAATTCACGTCCCTCGTTACGCAGAATATAGCTTAGGTAGCCTCTGCGTTTCAGCAACTTTCGATACTTGTCGTTTATCAGCTCCTCGTCTTTCACAACTGGTATTCCGTGTGCCTCTAAGCTGCCCAGGTCCGGAAGAATTGCCTCTTGCAGGTTATCCTCCTCTATATTCACGAAGTGATTCTTTTGCGTGACAAGATAGTACGTAATGGCTTCTCTGAGAGGAGAAATAATCCGCTCCTGTGGCCTGTACTCTTCCGGAATGTTTATCTGTAGTATAGTTAAAGCCTCATCTATCTTGCCTATGTTGACCGTAGCAGATTTATGTGTGACAGAACTATGAAAGCAATAGAGGATAGGGTAGGCAAGCAGTTGCTGGTTGTGTGAGAGAATATAGCCTGTAAGTCTCAGAAAGTGTTCTTCTAAAGAATGGAATTTGCCATCTTTCCAATGATTGATGAGTATCTCCTGAGGGCTACCTCCCAGCGTATTAATATAGCTACTGATGTTCTTTTTCTCTACATCCGCAGACAGCACCGGAAGCATATAGGAAATGGCTGTTGTAATCAGCATGAATCCGGAGAGTGACAGCACAACGGTTAAAATTCTCCATGTGTCTCTGCTGGCAACATAGTCGCCGACACCAAGCGTACTAAGCGTATAACCACTATAATAAAATTTTTCTGCCGTACTAGCTACTCTACCTGTTTCAGAGTGCACGACAGATGTGTCGGACGAACAGAATATCAGGGAACTACCTAACCAGATAATAAAGAACCAGAAAACAATCACGAAGCCTATTGTAATGATTCCTACATGCTCAAGAAACTTCTTTGTTCCGTCATTTCCTGCAATTTTCAGTGCTGTATTCCAGGTGGTTTTTGTTATCAGGTTAGTGAAAGGACCTGCACCATTCGATGAAAAGGTAGTGTAGGCAAGATCAGCTACTGTAACAGTAAGTAAAATTATTCCTGCCGCGAGAATAAGGTAGTTCATAGAAAGAACATACAGTTAAGTTTAGTGTGATTAGGTAATACGATCAAATACGAACGTCCTCCTTTCCTGCCTGCCAGTTTATCTATTTAATTCCACAGCATGAATCTTCAAACTGGCTAATCAAAGCTCTCAAAGCAGCACTATCTCTAGTAGTACTTTTTGCAGCTTCCCCCGCTATACTTAGTCTGCAAAAAGCTACCTTCTCTACACAAAAGGACCCGCTTCCAGGCAGGCATAAATCAGGAAAATAGTTATATTGCTATACTATATACAGCGTTATTGCCCTATGAAAAAGCTTCTTCTACTCTTATACTTTCCGGCTTTTACAACCGCTGATTCTGCCACCGCATCAGTAGCGGCAGACACGCTTGCCACACCGGATATAGCACACATGGCACAAGTGGCAGAGGGTATGTACAAGACAATGATAACCTTTGCCAACTGATGCTGCCATGCTCTACGCTATTTTAAAGCTGATATATAAAACGGGGCTGCAGGTGTTTTTCCGCAGGTTTGAGGTACGCAACCGCTCCCTGATGCCTGACGAGGGGCCGCTCCTGGTGGTATCGAACCATCCGAACACCTTTATGGATCCGATTGTGACAGCCTCGCTGCTGCGCCAGCCGGTACATTTCATTGCCAAGAGCACAGTATTCGGCTCCGGCTTCCAGAGCTGGATGCTGCGCCAGATGCACCTGATCCCGATTCACCGCCGCGAAGACAACCCGGACCAGGCTATGAGCAACGACGAAGCCTTTGCGGCCAGCTTTAAAGCACTGCAGCAAAAGAAGACACTGCTCATTTTCCCGGAAGGGAATAGCTTTAACCAACGGAGACTGCGCAAACTAAAGACAGGCATGGCCCGCATTGCCCTGGGCGCTGAGGCAGACACTAACTTTGGTTTAGGTATAAAAATATTGCCGGTAGGGCTTAACTACACTGCCCCCACCCGCTTCCGGAGCGATATGTTTGTAAATATCGGAGAGCCAATAGTTGTAGCCGATTATGCCACCGCCTCTCAGCAGGATGCACAGGCGGCTGTGCTGACCCTGACAGAGGAAATTCGGCAACGGTTGGAGAACCTTATTATCCACACCCCGACCGATGAGGAAGACGAGTTGGCCCGGCAGATAGAGGCAGTCTATAAAGAACATCTGGCAGCGGCTGCCCCTCCCGATGCACCAGCATACGAACAGGATTTCCTGCTTACCAAAGCCATCGTGAAAAGCATCGGGTACTTCAGCCAGACGGCGCCTGCCCGGGTAGCAGCGCTAAAGCAGAAGCTGAATAACTATATGCTGCAGCTGAAGCGCCTGCGCCTGCAGGATGCTGTGATGGGAAAGCGAAGCAACGCCATCCTGCAGCAGAGTCTGCTGAACCTGCTTTACCTGACTGTTGGTTTCCCGGTATACCTGTATGGCTTATTGCATAACTACATTCCGTACATTATTCCGTCCAAAGTAGCCAGAGCCGTTACAAAGGAAGAAGAATGGTATGCACCCATTATGCTGACAGTGGGCATTTTTACATTCCCTTTGTTTTACCTGTTAGCGGGTTGGATGGCAACAGGCCTGCTGGACCTGACATGGCCGTGGGCGCTTCTGTACTTCCTGAGCCTGCCTCTAAGCGGATTCTTCACCCTTCATTACTGGAACACCTTACAGCGCACGCAGGAGCATTGGCTGTTGTTCCAGCTATTTATAAAGCGGCAGAACCTGATATCAGACTTAAGGCAGCAGCGGCAGGTAATTATAGCAGAGTTGGAAGCGGCCAAGCATGATTACATGGAGGAGTTAAAGCTGCCTTTTGAAGGCAAAGCATCATCATAATCCGCATAATTGCACTACTTATAGGCTGCTACTGTTCTTCCTTTTAATAAATTTCTACTCCCTTTGGCCTTATAAATAGCTACAGTCCCTTAATAATCAGCATTTATTGCACAATTTTTTATCCACCTTTCTTGATGGCCCGTAAAAGCATATCTAAAGTTCAACAACTTAGTTTAATAACTTAAAAGAAAGAGTATAACAACAGAAGTAAACTCTTGAAACAAACAACAAAGCTATGAAAAAGACATTCTTAAATCTTTGCGCATCAACATTCGTGGTAGCGGGCTTATTATCCAGTTGCACAACTAGCGACACAACCACTGATGGCGCAAATACTACTGATGATTACGGTACGACGGCTGGTACGACCACTGGAACCACTACGACTGGTACTACCGGAACAACAACAGGTGGCACTACTACTGGAACAACAACAGGTACTACCGGAACAACAACAGGTGGTACTACCGGAACAACCACAGGTGGTACTACCGGAACAACCACAGGTGGTACTACTGGAACAACAACAGGTACTACCGGAACAACCACAGGTGGTACTACTGGTACAACAACTGGTACTACCGGAACAACAACAGGTGGTACTACTACAGGTACTACTACCGGAACCACTACAGGTACTACTACCGGAACCACTACAGGTACTACTACCGGAACCACTACAGGCACAACAACTGGTACTACTACAGGCACAACAACTGGTACTACCACCGGAACAACAACTGGTACTACCACCGGAACAACAACTGGTACTACCACCGGAACAACAACTGGTACTACCACCGGAACAACAACTGGTACTACCACCGGAACAACAACTGGTGGAACAACTGGAACCACAACCATGTAGCAGCATGGTAACGTATAATTTTTAACATGATATAAAGCAAAAAGGCAAGCACCGTATGGTCTTTGCCTTTTTGCTTTTAAACACCCTAGCATCATTACGGATGAAATACCTTAAGCTATACTTTCGCAAAGTTTTCACAGTAGACCTGCGTGCGCTGGCTGTGATGCGAATTTGGCTGGCAGGCATCATCCTCATAGATCTTGCTATAAGAGCAACTGACCTGGAGGCACACTACTCCAACATGGGGGTGCTGCCACTGCATGTGCTGCACCAGCACCAGTGGTTACCTCACTTATTCTCCTTTCACGCAATGAGCGGAATGTGGCAGTTTCAGGCGGTACTGTTTGCCATAGCTGCTGTTTTCGCCCTTTGCCTGCTGATAGGCTATAAAACAAGGCTGGCAACTATAGCCAGTTGGCTCCTGCTGTTATCGCTGCAAAACCGGAACCTTGTGATAGGGCAAGGCGGAGATGACCTCCTTCGGATGCTCCTTTTCTGGGGTATCTTTCTGCCATGGGGCAGATTCTATTCTTACGATGCTACCAAGAAAGGTCAGCAGCTTTCCAGCCCCTCCTCTGACACAACTTATTTTAGCGCCGCCACAGCAGCTTATATCGTGCAGGTTGGGTTGGTTTACGTTAGCACCGCTTTACTCAAAAACTCTCCGGAGTGGCAAACAGACGGCACAGCCCTCTATTATGCCCTGAGCCTGGACCAGATTCTAATGCCTGTGGGCAGGCTCATTTATCCTTACCCGGAACTACTGCGGGTGCTAACTCTTTCTGCCTACTATACAGAACTGTTACTACCCTTCCTGTTGCTCATTCCGATTTACACTAACTTCTTCAGGATGGTGGTGGTGGGCGTACTGGTAAGCTTCCATATTGGTATTAGCCTGACGCTGTTTGTCGGTTTGTTTTATCTCATTAATATTGCCTCTGTGGCTGGCCTACTTCCGCCTCCTGCTATGGATTGGATAGACAGGCGGCTTCTTTCCTCTTTCAGAAGACCTAATACCGGCCATTTCAAAAAAGTATTTAAACGGCTCCGGCAGCCCGCCCCGCTGAGTATACAGGTAAAACTGAACCGCCCCCTGGTACCAAGGCACTTGCTGCCACAACTCCGCAATGGCTTTGTTACCGTAACACTGCTCTACTGCATCTGGTGGAACCTGAGCGGAACGCACCTGCCGATACACAAGCTCCCTGACAGCAGCAGGTGGTTTGGCTACCTCCTGCGCCTTGACCAGCATTGGGGTATGTTTGCGCCGATTGTTTTCCGGGATGACGGCTGGTATATACTGGAGGGACAAACTGCTACCGGCAACGCCATCGACCTGAACCAACAGGGGAAAATGGTGGATGACGTAAAGCCGGCCTCTGTTATGTCGCTGTTTAAGAACGACCGCTGGCGCAAGTACTCTGAGAACTACCTGTTTGTAAACAATGCATATTTGCGGCCATACTACTGCAATTTTATGATGCGCCGCTGGAACGAGGACAATCCTTCCAGGCCCATTACACAGTTACAGGTGGTATATATGAAAGAGCCCACCCTGCCGGATTACCAGGAGCAGGTACCCACACGGGAAGTACTTTGCATCTGTGCCAATGAGCCGGAGAGGTAAGCGCTGCGATAGGTTTTAATTAAAGCCGACTTTGACGGCTTTAATTCCGTAAGAGAATAGAAGCACCCTATTACTGAAAACAAAAATTTGACATCATGAAAAAGACATATGTATTAATACTTTCCGGAGCCATGCTGGCTGGCGTTGGCTTAAGCAGTTGCACATCAGATAACACTACGGGCGTAGACACCGGAACAACAGCATCAGAAGGCGACGGAGGCACTACTCCCGCAGGAGAAAACGTAAGCCCGCTGGATACCGCCAACACTGGTGACGCACTGAATAACGGCGGCACAATAAATGAAGACACTAACAATACCGGAAATACAGGCAACAACGGCAATACAGGCAACAATCAAAATGAGGACAATAATGCTCCCCGCACCACTACGCCTGCCACAGGCAATGGTAATTAACAGAACAGTATGATAACGGTAAAATGAAAAGGGAGGTACTGCATTGTACCTCCCTTTTCATTTGCTAAAGCCAACATTCAACAGCTATTCATCATCACTTAAGGTATGCCCTACAGCAGCGGCCACTAAACCACCCAGCAAATAGTACCCAACAGCCATGACCTGTGTTTTTGTTGTTTTGTTGCTCGGCTCTTCGCCCAGCCCCAGCGGTCCTGGCAGTAGCACTGCTCCTGCTCCGGCAGCAGCGCCTAGTACAGCCCCCCGCCACCAGGCATCCTTGCCCGTGCCTGCCAGACTATAGTATAACGAGTTCGATACAATGTCGCCTACGAGGGCCCAGGTATGTAATTGGTCCTGATCCTGCGGAGGCTCCATATCTGCTTTTTGCATCAGTTCAGAGATAGATCGCATACCCAGTACGTCCATGCGCGGGGCATCTGGCACCCTCCTTCTCAGGGTTTCGTGCACTGCCGTTACGACACAGGCACCGGCAAGGCCGCCTGCAATAGCTTTTAGTATGTTGTTCATTTTCTTCGGATTTATAGGTTTCTCCTTTGGCTGTTTTACCCGTTATAGCCCTCTGCCGTCTATAAGGTTTCAGTCAGGGTTATTTCAGCACTTTCATCATATCGGCTATCACTACGTCCTCTCCCTCTTTGCGGGCATCTGTCGGGCTGTCGAACACCACCAACACGTGCTCTTCATCAAAAATAGCAAGCCCTTCTGCCTTGTCTTTGCCAGACGCTTCTCCTCTGCCATGCGGCACCTCAGCCAGGCGCTCCAGTTCATTGTTGTGCACCATGGCCTCCTCCTCGTTTCGTAGCGCATCAGGCCATCGGTAAATAGCTATTACGCCATCCAGGTCCATGGTGGGGCCAGCCAAAATATAAATATCGTGTTTATAGGCGCGGAGTTCCCGTATGCCCTTGCCCCGCAGGTGCAGAAAGTGTTTCTTGTATGGCCGCTTGCTGCTCTGCTGCTTCAGGTGGAGCATTCCCTTTTCGTCTTCCTCTGTCTCTATCTCCAGAATCATGGCCCAGCCCCGGAGTACAGGCCCACGCAAGCCAATAAAGATGCGCTTACCGCTAATTGTCAGCCCCTCCACATCAAAACCATTGTCTTTACCGGGTATGTGCATGAATGGCGCAATGTGCTCGTCCTGCTTTAACACCTCCGTCAGAATGCTGCTGTCGCTGTCGCCGTGCAGTTGTGCCGCCCGCAGCGTATGCCCCGTCTGCTTGGGGTCTTCACACTCTTTATGCAGCACGTAGTCTCCGGATGCTTCATCAAGTAAAATAGGGATACGTGCCAGCAGGTACCGGTTAGGGTCGCTCTTTACTTTCGACAGGCGCTTCATCTGGTCTTTCACAGTATCGTGCCGGCGGGGCTTCTTGCGTTTTAAGCTGTGCGAGCCAATAATCCAGAGGTAATTATCGGCCATCCCCATTCCTTCTATATCAATCTCGCTGTTGCCTGCGTCAGGCAGGTCGAGGTATTTTGTCAGGTCAAAAGATTGGTGCCCGCCAAACGAGCCGTCGCCAGAGCGGGTGAGGCGCTCGATGTTTGTGCTCTCATCACAACTCAGCCACAGGTTATTCTCTGTCCGCAGCACAGTGGACAGACCATCGCGCACATGCTTCCCTTTGGGATTGATGCATTGCTGCGGATCAAACCGAAGTGTTATTTTGTTAGTCATCAGCTATATTGAATTTATTTGAACGTAAGCCTTACTACGCGGCGGGCCTCCATTGGTATTTACAGATTTGCTGACTGGTAGCTTGCCAGCCTAATGCAACTTAAAATAATTTCAGGTAAGGCCGATCTTTCAAATCAAAAAGAGCCGGACTAACAAGCCCGGCTCTTTTTGATTTGGTTGTCGCTTCTTATTTGGCAGCAACAAGATTATTTCACCCTTGCATCTACAGCAGAGCTTCCGGTTCTGGAAGCGTTACTGCCGGATGAATTACGGTTAGCAGCGTTATCATTTGAATTGCTGCCTTTGTTTTCGTTCATCTTCTGCTTGGCAGTAGATGATAAATCATTAGCTTTATTCTTGGCTGTAGAAGTCAGGTCATTTGCTTTGCTCCTGAGTTTCTCTTTGTTTCCAGAGTTCATCGCAATCCAACCTGCACCCAGGGCGAGTAGAGATCCACCCACTATTTTCTGAGTAGTTGTAAGGCCGTTTATTTTTTTAGCAATCGGGCCGGAGTACTGCTGCAGCATGTCCTGAATGTTCTTCACGCTGTCCTTTCCGGATGTTGCCTGCTGATTGCTCTTACCTTGCGCAGACTGGTTGCTGTTCATGTTTCCTGATGCAGATGAATTGTTACCGCCCTGTGCTGATCTATTATTTGAGTTGTTTTCCATAGTTTTATATATTTAAGTTTAGTACAATTGCAGCCCCCGGCGTTTACTGCGGTTCATTCCCGACATTTGCCAAGGGCCTAAGTTTGTTTATCGTGTTCTAAGTGATATAGTTACACTCTAAGCTATATTTCTGCCTTACCGCAGCTCCGGTTTACTTAATTTTCAGGTCGTATCAGCTGTGGTCTATTGCAGCTGTTGCATCAGCAGAGTTCAATATTTCGCTTTTGCCTGCTCAAAGCTGCATCGCTTTTAGTCGGGCAAGTAACTCCTGTGTCTCCTCCCAATCTTCAATCTCCTTTTCCTGATGTGGTGCACGGGCATGCTGGTAAAACTGCAGGATGTTTACCTGTAGAGCCGGGGTTACATGTTCAAAATCGTTACCCGACAGTTCTTCCAGCAACTCAGCATAGGCTTCATCTGTTGACTCGTATTGCCCCGGCGCTATAAGCTTGCCTGTATCCAGTTGCATATTCTCCATGGCAGGCTCTCCCGGCCCCATCTGGCTTAACATAGCAATGTAATTATCTACTGTCACGTTGAAGCTTTTCAGAAACAGCTCCTCGGCCTCCGGAGTAGGAGGTTTGAAAGCGAGGGGGCGCAGCGGACCTATTTTGGGAAGCATTTTTATTATCCATGCCAGCACGCGTGCAAAAAAACCCGGGCGCTCATAGTTCTTTCCCCAGTTCTCATGATACTTTGCTTTGTTCATGCGGTAGACAAACTTCCGGCGGGTAGCTCCTGGCTGAGCTTCCTGTATCTCAGACTTTTTAGCCTGCCAGGCAGCCTTCGTAAGCCTTGGAAATAAATTCCGGATAGTATAGCGGTAACTTCCAATGGCTAGCGGCAGGTCCAGGAACACCTTGTTCAACTCCAACCCATATGTTTCTACAAAAGCCTTTTTCAGCACCTCTTCTGACACCTCAAAGCCAATAAAGTTCCTATATGCCTCCGGCGCAAAACCGCCCCTTGCCACCTGTAGCACATCAAAACCAAACTCTGTTTTAATATGTGCGATGGGATCCTCCTCATACGTTACAACATCGCCATGCTCCGCACGCACTTCCGGGTAAACCAGCGCAACAGCCTGGTTCGTGCCGATGGGGTGACCATAGATATCTGCGTTGAAATGAGCCATGGTACCCAAGGCAAAAGCATATTCATTCAGTGTTTCAGAAGCTTTTATCATATTGAGCACAAAGTCGCCGCTGCGTACATAGTGCGTCAGATTTGTGAAAAAGACACTGCCGAAGGGATAATAACCCATGTCCTGCACAATGGAGCCGCCATAGGCGAAGGCATGCGCCTTCTGCAGTTCCTCTTCAGTGGCATCCGGAAAGCGTTGCAGCAGGAGCGGCTTCAGGCTCTCTTCCCAAGCCGCATCAACTACTGCCTGATGCGCCAGAATACCATAGCTATTAGCCGCAGGTGCTGTGGCCAGCAGCAGGCAGCATGTGAAGGCAAGGCATACAAGATATTTATATATTTTATTTTCCATATAGTCAATAATGAGCATATACGGTACTTGCCTCCATAAGGTACAAACTTATAAACCCTTTCGCACGTCGCGTCTCTTTTTGCGGTACAGCATTACCTCTACCAGGCTGATGCCTACTAATAACCACAGCGTACCTAGCAGGAAACCTGCCAGCACATCTGACAGGTAATGTACCCCCAGGTAAATCCTGCTAAAGCCTACCAATAGAATCAGAATTGCCGCCAGCCACAGCAGCAGTTTCCGCTGCGCATGCGCCTGGTAGTGCCGGCATAGAAAGTAGGCCAGCAAACCGTACAAGGCAATGGCCGTGGTAGCATGACCACTCGGGAAAGAGAAGTGTTCAACAACATAATAGGCCACATCGGTGGGGCGCTCCCGGCTGATGAACGTTTTGCCATACCTGGTCGTGAGCCCTACCCCGGCAAGCGTCAGCCAAAAGGCAAACAGTGCCACATAGTTTCTGCGATAAAGGAAGATAGCAGAAGCTACGCCACCAATTATAAAAACAGCCTCCCGTTCACCAAGTAGGGTAAAAGTGTAGAACACGATACTCAAGGTATCAGAACGCATATTGTAAAGCAGAGAGGTAAATTCTGTATCAAAAGTCACAATCCACTCCGACTCCAAAACGCTCTCGGTAAGTTCCGACAGAAGCACCATGTTCACCGCAGACACCAACAGCACCAGCGTAAGCGGCAGACCGACAAACACTTTTGGATTGAAACGGTTCACAACAAACTGCGACAGCTTGGGATAACGTTGCCGGATCCTCAGCATAACAGGCTGTTGCTTTAGCCAGACAATGGCTTGCTTGATATGACCGGTCAGGACGTTCTTCATAAGAATATATTGCTAACCATATACGCAGGCTCTCCGGTTTGTTTGCTGATATTCTCTCTTGCCTATCTCATAGTAGCCGTACACCCCAAAAAAGAGTATCTCCACAACCTTGGCCACCTATATAAAGTACATATTTAATATGAAGGGTAAAGATAACGTGTTTGACAAGATAATGCTCGTAATAGGGGTTCTCCTGCTGATACTATTCTGGGTACAGTTCCCTGCTATGCCCACAGTAGAGGAGCAGCATTATGCCTCCTACATGACGCCTGCTGAAGAAACCAGTTCTACATCTAAATGGACTTATTTAAAACCAGATAAGGTATTTTCTCCGGAAGAAGTAATCAGCATACAACTACGTGCCCTGCAACAAAACGACCAGAGCGATAGTGGTGTTATCACGATGTTCAACTTTTCATCTCCAAAGAACAAACTGCACATCGGCCCCCTCAACCACTTCCGTGTGTTGGTCCGGGACCCTGCGTACCAATCCATGTTAAACTTTAAAAATTACAAAACCGGTCAACTTGTGGTTACCGATAACACAGCATATCAGCTTGTCGTGATTGATAGCCGGGACGGCCGGGAGGAAGTTTACATGTTTATACTTTCTAAACAGCGCAGAGGAAGCTACAAAGGTTGCTGGATGACAGAAGGCATTGCCCGCATGGAGCCAGGTGTAGAAACAACCTTTATGTAAGAAAGCCACTAAGGCAGTTTACTACCACATGATTAGGATATAGTTTGTAAAATGCCTGCCTCCTCAACTCTATAACTTTTTAACTCCTCAACTCTATAACTCTTCCAGGTTCAGCTCCATTTTGATATCTGCACGCTGGTAGATGCTGGGTGGCAAAGGCACTTCCACGAAACCAAGGCGGGTATAGAGGCTGAGGGCAGTGGTGAGCCTTCGGTTTGAAACCAGGTATATTTTGCGGGCACCGGCTTTTCTTCCTCTCTCAATAATGCGCTCGCCTAACAGTCTGCCTATATGAAGCCCTTGGGCACGGGGCGTTACAGCCATCTTGGCCATTTCGTATACACCCTCCTCTTCTTTTAGTAAAGCACAGGCACCAACAGGCTCTCCATGGAACAGCGCCATCAGGATATGCCCTCCTTTGTTGATGATGTAATTCTGCGGATCGCCCAGCGACTTTTCATCGGCCTCTTCCATCACAAAGTATTTTGAGATCCACTCATGGTTCAGATCGTAAAATGCCTTTGCGTAGAAGGGGTTAAAATCTACAATCTGAATAGACGACGGCATGGTATAGTGCTGTGGCATTTGTGGTAGCTGTTAAAGGTATTAACTGCAAATTTAACAGTTGGCTTCAAGCTTTCTAAATGCTCCTGCATATACACAACTGCCATTTCCGTACGCTGCCATCAACTTATAACCGGAGGAGGCGTAGACACATGTTACTACAATTCAGGATTACCCTAAGCTAAACCAGGCATTACCGCTTTACTTTTTATTGGTGCTCACACAACAGGTTCGCGCTTTTGTGGGGCCAGATGACAAAACCGTTCTTCAAAGATAACTTTGTTTTATAGTATGGAATCTACTGTTCCGCTTTGGTTACAGCTAAGCTATACCTTGTTTGTGCTGGTACTTATACCTGTTTACTGGAAGCGGTACGGGCCAGCCAACTTTCTTTGGTTTTCGGATATAACGCTCTTTTCTGTAGGCATTGCTCTCTGGACCGGGAATAAGCTATTGGTGAGCATGATGGCAGTAGGGGTGCTGCCGCTGGAGCTCGTCTGGTGTGTGGATTACTTTGGGCGGTTATTAACAGGCAAGCAGTTGGTAGGGCTTAGCGACTATATGTTTGACGAAGAAAAAAGCCTGTTTTTGCGGGGCCTGTCACTTTTCCATGTGTTTCTGCCCGCTATCATTATCTGGCTACTGATGGAATGGGGATACGACACAGACGCAATCTACTGGCAAACAGCCCTGACGTGGGTGGTGCTGCCGATTACTTATTTAGTGACAGACCCGAAGGAGAACATTAACTGGGTTTTTGGTCCTGGCAGTAAACCTCAAAAGACTATCCCAAGGGGTTTGTATCTTGTTTGCGTGATGCTCATCTGGGCAATAGCCGTTATCCTGCCCTCTCACTTTTTGTTAAAATGGATATTCAACTGAGGCTTTTGTGCAGCAGGTTTTAGTGGCTTATACCAAATAGTATGAAGGTTATTCCATAGCTATTTTAGCCTGCGCGACAGCCTTTTTGATGTAGGGATATCCAGTCAGGGAGGCTATTTGCTGTGAGGAGTAGCCCTTGGCGGTGTTTTCTATCCA
>NZ_QRGR01000019.1 GCF_003367245.1 Pontibacter diazotrophicus
AACCCCCTTAACGCACTGGTTCACATCCTCTCCGGCCTGACAGCCTACACCTTTCTCGACCACAAAAACAAAAGGTTCAACCCCGCCAGAACATTGGCTTAATTCCCGAGTTCACGTTATAGTAATCACTTTCGGGGTCGAAGAAGGAAAGCTGCAGCTCCTGCTTGCGCACTTCGTAGCGCTCAGAGAGGTGCTTCACAAACAGCAGCGAGAGCACATAATCCTTGTACTGGTTTTCGGCTACAGCGCCACGCAGTTCGTTGGCAGCGTTCCAGAGTTCGTTTTCAAAATCTATATCCGCCTTGGGTTTGGCGGTAGGGGTAGTATTCTTCATGTAATATACTCTGTGTTCAAGCGTAGGGGTAAGGTAGTGAAAATGCGCCTAAAAGCAGGGGAGAAGATATAGAAATATTTTAATGTACTGGAAAAACAGAAAAGGCGGCGAGGCTTTCAGAGCTGCCGGGCTTATAACAGCTTAAACTTTTGGTGGGACCTGATGTACTGGTGTTAATTCTTTGCAGTAGAGGCTGTCGCACAAGGGGAAGTCTTCATGAAAATAAGTATAGTTATACTATAAGCTGTAACAGGCTCTGCTGAGAAAACCTGCCTCTCAAAGATGAGTTCTGAATAAGCTATAGCATAAAAATCCTTAAATAATTTCTTTCACATGGCTTTTCGTCTGATCATACTACTGGTAGCGGTACATTTTGTATTTCTGTAGCTATAGCTGAATATGCAGCATACAACAGACAATGTTTTTATCTCTTACTCAAAGGCTGACGGTGCAGACTTTGTTGAGAATCTGCGTGCATGGCTTTTTGGAGATGAAAAAGGCATGTGGGCATATAATGCCGAACCGAAGAGACACTTGTGCCACATCATCCTTTTGCAGATGTAAGAATAGGCAAGTAAAAAAGCACCCTTGCAATATTTCATCATTTCCTATGGGGAGGAGCTCACAACGCTAAAAGCTTTGAATAATAAAAGTTTTTAACTTAAAAGCCGGAAATGCGTGAACAATGAAAAGCATAAAAGAAATGAGACCTATAGAACCCCCTCAGATTTACAGTGTAGTTCCAGCCATTTTACCACCTGACCAATTATTTGGACCGCTATTCCACGATGTTCAGATGCATCATGTTTTTCCTGATTCAAAAACCTTTGCAGACTGTTACCCCAGGCGATCTCCGGAAGAAATTCTAAGTTTATATGAAATTGAAAAGCATACGGAGGATTTTGACCTTTTTGATTTTGTCTCAGCGTATTTTCATATTCCGGAGCCTATAACAACTGATTATACAAGTAACCAGTTGTTACCGGCTACGGAGCATATCAAGCTGCTTTGGCCATTGTTAACATGGGGGGCAGAATCGAATTGCTCCATGTTGCCTGTTCCAAAATCATATATTGTTCCTGGAGGTCGATTTAGAGAACTATATTACTGGGACAGCTACTTTACGATGTTAGGTTTACAATCGGCAGGAAAGTATGAACTGATAAGAGAAATGGTCCATAATTTCGCCTATCTTATTGATGTTTATGGCCATATTCCAAATGCAAATCGCAGTTATTACCTTACCCGCTCACAGCCTCCTTTTTTCGCTTTAATGATACGTCTTCTTGCTGAAATAGATGGACCGGAAGTTCTCGCCAAATATCTTCCACATATGCAAAAAGAATATAATTACTGGATGGACGGGTACTTTCGCCTCTCGGATAGGGAAACTTCTTTTCGTAGAGTCGCCATACTGCCAGACGGCAGTATTTTAAATCGTTACTGGGATGACCTTCCTGCCCCTCGTCCTGAATCTTATCATGAAGATGTTGAAATGGCGCATTACTCCGCCCCATTTGGTGTGGAGCCTGGCATATTTTACAGACATATAAGGGCAGCTTGTGAATCTGGCTGGGACTTTACTTGCCGATGGTTCAGAGATGTTAATCATATGGAAACCATTCATACAACCGATATTATACCTGTAGATCTGAATTGCCTTTTGTACGAACTTGAACTAACGTTATCTGATGCTTATAAGCACAGTTCATTTTCACATCCTTCTATCTATTTCCTTCAGAAGGCAGAGAAACGAAAAAAAGCAATGATGAAATATTTTTGGAATGATGATAAGAAGTTTTTCATGGACTATGATTTATCCTTAAATAAATCAACGCCAGTAATGTCGCTGGCAGGAATATTTCCGCTATTCTTCAAGATTGCCACTAACCAGCAAGCACATCATGTTCACGAGCATATCGTCAGCAGTTTTTTGAAAAAAGGGGGCGTGGTTTCTTCTCTCCACAAGAGTGGGCAACAGTGGGACTTTCCTAACGGTTGGGCTCCTATGCAATATTTAACCTATGAGGGGCTTCGCAACTATGGGTTTTATGATACAGCAGAAGAACTGAAAAAGAGATGGATAACCCTTAATGATAAAGTATTTAAAGAAACTGGCAAGATGATGGAAAAATATAATGTTGTAGATATTGATTTGCCCGCCGGAGGAGGAGAATATCCAAATCAGGATGGCTTTGGGTGGACGAACGGCATATATCTTTGGATGACAAATAATCCATAAAAGCGGATTTGACGGAGTTTGAATCTTAGAGCATGTTTAAAATTTATTCTTTGAGCTGCAAATGTGCGCTTTGAGAACCTGACTACGGCTGTTTTTCGTGCAATAGCGCTGCTATTACCCTCAAAACGAGCCTTGTCAGAACCTAAAATCACCCATTTTCGCTTTCAAAAATAAAATTTAAACATGCTCTTACCACTGAAGATAAAAATTCTTACCTGCCTTTAAATAAAATTAATCACCTGTTAGAATGGAGGAAGTCGAAGAAAATCAAACCTTAAAAAAAGGGCATATATTTTAATATGTACTACTAAATCATTTCCAAAGAGCGCATTCTCAGTATTTTTCACATAAATTTATTTGCCAATACAAAACTTCGTAAAAATATTTTCCAGCAGATCATCTGTTGTAATTTCGCCGGTTATTTCACCTAGAGTATAAAGGGCGCGGCGTATATCAGCGGCTACGAGGTCGTTGCTGACGCCGAGGCCGAGGCCGTTGAGCACGTCATCCAGGGCAGCGTAGGTTTTATTCAGGCTGTCGACGTGGCGGAGGTTGGTGACGATGGTCTGGCTTTGGGTGTTCAGCCTGCCTAAGTTCACTTTTTCTACCAGCGCCTGCTTCAGTTCCTCCAGGTTGGCACCTTCGGCGGCGGAGATGGTCACCAATCCTTCTATACTTTCGAAGGCAGCTACTTTATTAGCCGGGGCACGGTCTATCTTATTGGCCACGGCCACCAACGGCAGCTTCTTCGGGTTCAGCCTGTCTAGTTCTGCCTGTACTTCTTTGGCTGTTACTTCTGTAATATCGAACAGGTAAATAATCAGCGACGACTGGCTGAGCTTCTGCATCGTGCGCTCCACGCCCATGGCCTCCACTTTGTCGGTGGTCTCACGTAGGCCGGCAGTGTCAATGAAGCGGAAGGTGATGCCTTCGATGTTGATTTCATCTTCAATAAAATCGCGGGTTGTGCCGGGCACATCCGATACAATAGCTTTCTCCTCGTTCAGCAGCTTGTTCAGGAGCGTAGATTTACCGGCATTGGGATTTCCCACTATCACGGTCGGCACACCATTCTTTATGACATTGCCCAGTTCAAAGGACTTCAGCAGTTCCCGGATAATTGCCTGGATATTAAAAATGAGTGAGCGCAGCTGGTCGCGGTCGGCAAACTCCACGTCTTCTTCGCCAAAGTCCAGCTCCAGCTCTATCATAGAGGCAAAATGTACCAGCTCCCCCCGCAGGCGTTTGATTTCCTGTGAAAAGCCGCCGCGCATCTGCTTCATGGCTACCTCGTGGGAGAGGGCAGAGTCGGATGCAATCAAATCAGCTACGGCTTCGGCCTGTGCCAGGTCGAACTGCCCGTTCAGGAAAGCACGTTTCGTAAACTCCCCGGCATTGGCCAGGCGGGCACCCTGTTTCAGCAGCAGCCGGACTATCTGCTGCACGATAAAGTCGGAGCCGTGGCAGGAAATCTCCACCACGTTTTCTTTGGTGTAGGAGTGAGGCGCCACAAACAGCGACACCAGCACCTCGTCCAGCACCTTGTCTTCGTCGCGGATGGTGCCGAAGTGGATGGTGTGGCTGGCTTGCCTGCTCAGGTCTTTTCCTTTGAAAACCTTATTCGTTATTGTAATGGCCTCTGGGCCGGAAAGCCTAATCACAGCAATCGCGCCCACACCCGGTGCAGTCGCCACGGCTACTATTGTATCGCTGGAAAAATGTTGGTTTATCAAATCAGTATAGTATTCTTCAGTTGAAGTGCAAATTTAGGATTTTAATAGGGGATATAATAGGGGAGAAGCGTGTTGAGGTTTTATGAGGGGTTTGTACTACCGGGTCAACCACCCCTGCCCCTCCTTGTCAAAGGAGGGGAGCCTGCTATTGGTTTAGCAGGCCATTTGTTTCATATGTGTAGTATGTTGTTGACTTCTTAAGTAAAATACTACACTTACTTGCACCTGTATAAGTAAGTGATAACACCCTCTCCTGTTTTTAGGAGAGGGTCGGGAAGAGGTTACTTCTTCTTCTCATACTCCTGCCAGGTCATCTTCTTATGGTGATCTTCGCCGAAGTAGCGCAGGATGGGGGTGATGCTTTTGGCGTCGAGGTAACCGGGTACGGGTGTGAGCATGTTCATCTGTTCGTCCAGGTATACCGTAGTAGGGAAGCTCATCTGACCGTTTAGCAGCGCTACCGCCAGTTCGTGGGTTTTATACTCGGGCTTAAATTTGAAGGTATGGCCTTTTAACGTTATGGGTTGCATGCCTTCTGCATCAAGTTTTACGGCATAGTAGTGCTTGTTGATGATGGCGGCTACTTCCGGATCGGTGAAGGTGTTCTTGTCCATCTTCTTACACCAACCACACCAGTCTGTATACACGTCCACTAGTACTTTACGAGGCTCCTGCTTCATTTTCTCAGCTGCTTGTTCTATCGTTAGCCACTGTATTTTTTCTGCGGGTGTACTGGCTTTAGCTGCTGCAGTAAAGACAGCTGGTACAGTTGTATTTACTGCAGCAGCTAAACCTGCTGTTGGCTGTGCTTGCTGCTGACAAGCCGAAAAAAGAAGGGTGGCTAATAGGGGAAGTAGGAATGTCTTTTTTAACATAAGTTTGTTTTAGGCTATTATGTCTTCTTGCTATTTAAAAATCAAACACGACACGATTGAAAATTAAGCTGCCACATTAATAGATAAATTCTAATTTACAGCTCTCACGGTAAAGGCTGCTTTAAAGATAACGAATCACTTCTCACTTTATTCATAAATCATGCCTGAAGCCATTAGGAAAGAACTTTGCCTACGGAATCAGATTGATTGATGTTGACAGGCTGTACCTGTCTTCGTCTTAGCAGTATGCCTCTTGCTGGTGAAAACAAAAACGCCAGCAGAAACTCAAACCCTATAAAGGTAGCAATCGCTCCTGCAATAGAGCCATCCATCCAGACAGCGAGGTAATATCCCGCAAAGGAAGCCAGGATACCAGCTAACACAGAAAGCACCAGCATGGTTTTAAAATTGTCGGTTAAGAGATAGGCTGTGGCAGGAGGGCCTACCAGCAGCGCAACCACCAGGATAGCTCCCACTGACTCAAAAGATGCCACTGTTGTAAGGGACACAGCCGTCATGAGGGCATAGTACCAGGCGGAGGTGGAAATGCCAATGGCTGCGGCATAAGCTGGGTCGAATGCGGTAAGGAAAAGCTCTTTATAACCCAACACGATAAACAGCAGGATAAGCAGTGCGACCACACCCAGTGTCCAGACGGTGCGGGGCCCAAAACTCAGGCCGCTTTCCGTAATCCAGAGGTCGAGGGGTACGTAGGCAATTTCTCCGTAGAGTACGCAATCCTGGTCGAGATCTACCTGGCCTGCAAAAACAGAGAGCAGGATGATGCCGATGGCGAAAAGCCAGGTAAAGGTGACACCAATGGAAGCATCTGCCTGCACACGGGCATAGCGGTGGAAGAATTCTATTAGGAGGGTGGTGAGCACACCTAAGAGACCTGCGCCAATCAGCATCGGCACCGTGTCTCTGGAACCTGTTAATAGAAAGGCTATGACGATGCCTGGCAGCACGGCATGCGAAATAGCATCGCCGACCATGGCCATGCGGCGCAGTATCAGGTAGCAGCCCAGCAGACTACAGCAGGTGGCTACTAACGAACCGGTTAATATGATCCAGAATGCGTTCATTTACATTTAACAGTTAACATTAATCATTTATCAATATGGGTTTGATATCAGAAAGCTGTTGTCGCTGCTTCTGTTTTACCGCGTCCAACCACTTCTGATCCCTCCTTGGGGTGCAGAGGTTTCCTCTGGAGCCTAAGGAGGGGAGCTGCTTTTTATTTGCCTATTGCCCTTTTGTATCGTAACCCTTCGCCCTTGCTGTGTCTTTTGACTAGCAAGCAAATTGTTGGTGAAAACGCACAACAACGGCAGCGAAATTTGCTCAAATTCCCTCCTCGGAGGGGTAGGGTGGGTTCATTTATGCTTTCAGTTTAGTTGGCTATCAATCTTTCCTTCAACAAAAACTCACCACTTCCCTCACGGAATCCGCGAGCTGTGTGGGTCCAGGACCGGGAAACTTAATTCTTCCATGAGTTTTTGCTCCAGCTCCGGTGTGATGATGTGCTCGATAGTTTCGGCGTCTTCGTGTACATGATCGGAGGCAAGGTGCAGGTACTGTGTCAGGTAGAGCTCCCAGAGGCGGTGCAGCCGGACGACGCGTTGCCCGCGCCGCTGGCCCTGGGTGGTGAGCTGCCAGCCTTCTCGTGATTTTGTTACATAGCCCTGGCTTCTGAGCTTATGTAAACCTGCTTTGGCTTGTTTTTCTGGTATGGCACGACGTTGCAATAGATCATGTAAGGAGTGAGTTGCGGTGTATGCCTGCTTTTGTTCTCCTAAGTGGTAGAGCAGCTTTAGCAGGTTCTCTTCCAGCACCAAGGTGCGGTTGCGGCGCTGCCTGATAATCCGGGCTACCCAGCCTTTACCAGGTGCCAGTGCGAAAGAAAGGATGGCGATCATGGAGATGATGAGCACAATCCAGGGGCCCGTTGGCATGGCCGGGGCAGTATACGAAACAAAGGCGCCTGCTATTCCTGAAAAGGCACCCATCAGCGCTGCAAGAACAAGCATCACCGGGAGCCTGTCGGTCCAGAAGCGGGCGGCGGCAGCCGGGGTAATGAGCATAGCAGCCATCAGTACCACGCCTACCGCCTGTATGCCGACTACTACGGCAAACACAGTAAGCGTAGTGAGCAGCAGTTCGAGTGCCCGCACCGGGAAACCAATTGTTCGGGCGTAGGCCTGGTCAAAGCAAAGCAGTGTCAGCTCTTTATAAAAGACGATGGTGGATACCAGCAGCACTACCGCCACAACACTGAAGGCTATCAGGTCTTCCCCGACAAGGGAGGCCGCTTTTCCGAACAGGAACTTGTCTAAACCGCTTTGTGCCGCGTTACCAGAGTGTTGTATGGCAGTGAGCAGAAGTATGCCAATGCCAAAAAATACGGATAGCACCAGGCCAATGGCCGTGTCTTCTTTTATGCGGGAGCGGGAGGTGATAAAGTCAATACAAATAAGAGAGAGCCAGCCGGTGATAAAGGCACCGATGAGCAGAATAAAAGGGTTTTTGGTACCGGATAGTATAAAGGCTAGGCATACGCCCGGCAGCACGGCATGGGCAACGGCATCACCAACCAGCGCTCTCTTCCGGAGGTACGTAAAGCAGCCCACCACGGCGGAGCTGGCAGCCAGCAGCACAGAGCCGATGGTGACATACCGCACATTGGCATCTGCAAAGGAAAAGAATTCTAAAAACGCTTCCATGGCTGTATCAGCTTTTTACCTCTCTGGAAGGGAACTCCTGCTTCCGCAGCAGATCCCCAACTTTGGACAGCACCGTCAGTTTGCCACCGTACGTTTGCTCCAGTAACTCCTGAGTAAGGGCGAGCTCTGTAGGGCCGGAGGCTACGAGGCGCATGTTCAGGAGCACGACCCAGTCGAAATATTCAGCGGCGGACTGCAGGTCGTGGTGCACTACAATTACGGTCTTACCCTGTTCCCGCATAATGCGGAGCAGTTCTATGATGGCTGTTTCGGTGGCGATGTCTACTCCTGCAAAAGGCTCATCCATAAAATAGATGTCCGCGTTCTGGGCCAGGGCCCTTGCCAGGAAAACACGTTGCTGCTGCCCACCAGAGAGCTGGGAGATCTGGCGTTTGGCAAAGGATTCCATACCTACCTTCTCAAGCGCTTCCATGGCAGCGTCTTTGTCTGCTTTACGGGGGCGACTGAAAAGCCCTAACTTGCCGTAGCGTCCCATGAGGACCACATCGAAAACAGACGCCGGAAAGTCCCAATCCACCGACTCCCGCTGCGGTACATAGCTGATGCGCTTGCGCACTTCATTTATCGGCTGGCCAAAAATGCGCACATAGCCACTGCCCGTTGGCAGCAGGTCCATCATAGCTTTAACCAAAGTGGATTTGCCGGCGCCGTTTGGTCCTATAACACCTACCAGCGATCCGGCAGGTAGTGTCAGGTCAATACCCCAGAGCACCGGCTTGCGGTCGTAACTCACGGTGAGGTCATGAACCTCTACTACCGGATTTTCTACTTGAAGTATCATGATGCAATATTTTTATTTTAAGGAAGATGCAATCGTATTCACGTTGTGCCGGACCATACCTGTAAATGTGCCTTCAGGTGTGCCCGCCTCACCTAAAGCATCGGAGTATAAGGTTCCCCCGATTTTTAGCTGGTGGCCCTTTTGCTCACTACCTATCACCACCGCTTCTATGGCTTTTGGGGATACAGAAGACTCTACAAATACAGCCTTCACCTTATTGTCTACAATAAAATTCACGAGCGAGGAAACATCCTGCAGACCAAACTCCGAAACAGTAGAGATGCCCTGCAGCCCCCGCACGTCAATGCCATAAGCATCGCCAAAATAGCCGAAAGCGTCGTGGGCTGTGATGAGAATGCGCTGCTGCTCAGGAATAGATTGTATCTGCTGTGTTACCCATGTATCCAGTTCCTCCAGTTCCTGTAAATAAGTCTGCGTGTTCTGCTGGTAGCGTGTGGCATTGGCAGTGTCTTTTCGCTGTAGTTCCTGGCTCAGGTGCTGTACCACCTCCTGCCAGAGTTCCACGTCAAACCACACGTGCGGATCGTGGCTGCTCTGGAACTGCGGCGACCTGTGCAGTGATGCTTCCGGTATGCCCGCCGTAGCTGTCACGATTGTTTTCTGGCGGCCCAGTTTCTCCATTACTTCTCCCATCTTGCCTTCCAGGTGGAGGCCATTGAATACTATGACGTCAGCATCTGTCAGCTTTTGCAGGTCTCCCTGCGTCGCTTTGTACAAGTGCGGATCCACGCCGCTCCCCATGATGGAAACCACATCGGCCGCATCTCCTACGATATGCTGCACTGCATCTCCCAGAATGCTGGTGGTGGTGACCACCTTCATGCGTGTACCGGCAGGAATAGGTGCTTTATTGTCTGTTTGCATACAGGCTCCACAGAACAGGCAGATGAGTAGCAGTAGGACGTAAGTTGTTTTCATATTAGGTGCTGATACATTTTTTTTTGTAGTCTTCCTTCAAAGGGAGTAGGCGGATGGTGATATCTGTGGAGTTTTTTTAATCATTAGAGTTTAAAGCTGCTACTAAATATGTTAGGCATTTTCGTTCGCGGATTACTTTTCATCCCCCTGCCCCTTCAATGGGCGGCTTTTTCTCACATGCTTTATCGTAAAGTCTTTAATATTCTTTTTCCTCAGGCTGATAAAAAAATGTTCTTGGTCACTTCGCTGGAGAGCAGCAGGTTTCTATCATCTTCCAGGATGATCTCAAAGGAGTTGTCGTAGGCAATCCGGTCGATTACCTTGATCCTGGAGCCGAGGGAGATACCCATCTTATCCAGGTATTGCAGGAAAAGCGGTTGCGAATCGTTCACGCCCACCACTACGCCATCCTCGTTCACATCCATTTCAGCCAACAGCCGCTGTTTTTTCTGTTTTATCTCCCCATTCTCAGAGGGGATGGGGTCTCCGTGGGGATCGAACCGGGGGTGGCCCAGGAACTCATCGAGTCGTTGGGTAAGCAGGGGAGAACCTATATGTTCGAGCTCCTCCGCCACCTCGTGTACCTCGTCCCAGTTAAATTTCAGTTTCTCCACCAGGAATACTTCCCAGAGCCGGTGCTTCCGGATAACCTGTAAAGCAACTCGCTCCCCTTCTTTCGTCAGCGACACGCCACGGTACTTTATATAATGCACCAGGCTCTTTGTGTTCAGCTTGCGGAGCATGTCTGTAACGGATGCCGCTTTGGTATCCATTGCTTCGGCTATGGCATTCGTATTTACCTCCTGCGTTCCGTTGGCAGAGAGCTTGTAAATAGCCTTGATATAATTCTCTTCTGTAAAACTGTGCAAGGTTGCTGCAATTATGAATTATGAATTATAAATGATGAATGACTCTTTCATAAGGAGGTACATCCACAATTCATAATTCATAATTCTACATTCATACTTAATAAGAACTACCAACGAATCAGAGCAGAGGCCCAGGTGAAGCCGCTACCGAAAGCAGCCAGGCACACCAGGTCACCGTCCTTTATGCGGCCTTCCTCTACAGCTTCGCTTAAGGCAATAGGCACAGAAGCAGCGGTTGTGTTGCCATACTTGTGGATGTTGCTCATTACTTTTTCAGAGGGCAGCCCCATTTTCTGCTGTATGTAGGACGTGATACGCAGGTTTGCCTGGTGCGGCACCAGCATGTCAATGTCTTCCGGCTTATAGCCGTTCTTTTTGAGGGCTTCCTCTATCACCTCCGGAAAGCGTGTAACGGCATGCTTGAACACTGTATTACCGTTCATGTAAGGGTAAATGGCGCCGCTGTCGATCATTTCGTGTGTCAGTCGCTCTTTTTTGTTTGTGTCAGGAGCTAGCACAGCCAGCTCTTCGGCAAACTCTCCGTCTGCATGCAGGTGCGTTGACAGGATTCCTTTATCGTTGCTCTCAGCGGGCGTTAGCACCACAGCTCCGGCACCGTCACCGAATATCACAGATACGCCACGGCCACGCGTAGAGAAGTCAAGGCCGCTGGAGTGGATTTCAGCGCCTACCACCAGCACTTTGTTATACATCCCTGTTTTGATAAACTGATCACCAACAGACAAGGCATAGATAAAGCCCGAGCACTGATTGCGCACATCCAGCGCCGGAATTTCCTTCAGGCCCAGCTCACGCTGCATTAGTACACCGGAGCCTGGGAAAATATAGTCAGGGCTAAGGGTGGCGAAAACAATCATGTCAATATCCTCTGCCTCAACGCCTGCATTTTTCAAAGCTCTACGGGCAGCCTCGGCTCCCATGTTAGCAGTTGTGTCTATACCTTCCTGAAAATAGCGACGCTCCACAATGCCTGTTCGCTCCCGGATCCACTCATCCGAAGTATCCATGATTTTCTCCAGATCCTTGTTGGTTACCACGTTTTCAGGTACATAGTGGCCTACACCTGCAATTTTAGAATTACGCATATGGGTTTGATTAATAATACAAATATAATGATTAAAAATGGTTTTAGGCAAGCCTAAAAATTAATTATTTTAGCGCTGAAATTAAGTTAAGATGCCTTTAATAAGCTGGAGCAGTTTTGTTTCTTCGCTCTCCCAAAATACGCCTGCAGGCACTCCGGGTTTATAAAATTGAAGATTCCTGATTTCCTGGAGTAGCTGAGATGGGGCCGTGCGCATGTAATCAATCGAAACTCCTGCCTGGTGTTGCTGCAAAAAGGCATGCCACAGTGGGTTGTGTTGTACCACCATGGGTAGGGCATGTGCTGTATATTCATACAATTTTGTCGGGATACAGCGGAAAGTGCTTTCGTTGGGCTGATACGGCAGCAATCCTAGATTACTTTCTTCTATAGCTGCAATAATCTGCTGGTGTGGCACAAGCCGGTCGCCTCCAATTAATGAAATGTAAGGCTTATGCTGCAACTGGCGCAAGACTTCCTGGTATGTTGCCTTATCTGCGCAATACCCAATAATGGTGAGGGTTGTCTGGGGCTCTAGCTGGTGTAATTGTTCTGCTAAGGCAATGGCTTCGAAGATGCCATACACACGGCCTATAGTGCCAGAGTAGAGGAGGCGAAGGGGCTCGTGCTGCAGCACGACCGGAGTGGCGGGCGGCGTGTATCCTGCTGCTGGCTGATACTTGTTTTCGATGACAGTATATTTACTTCCCAAAAAAGGCAGCTCCTCTACATAACTACGTTCGGCTACCATAAAGTGAGCAATCTGGCTGGCAAGGCTTTTTTCTATGCTACGAAGTCCGAGAGCCATACCTTGTTTGAGCAGAGGCGGATAATTATCCTGTGCTTTGATATTCAGAGCGTAATTCTCTTGCACATCATACACCAGTTTACAGCTATGCTGGCGGCAATAAAGATGACTTGCCAGCAGCAGTTCGTGCGTACAGGCAATGATCAAATCGGGCTGTAGCTCCTGTAGTAATTGGTAGTAGAAAACCTGTGCTTTTACCCTGCCAAGGCTGAGGCGGTTAAAGTGAAAAAGAGGATGAAACGCAACGGTAGCAGGAGCATCAGGGGGAACAGGGGCTTTATAACCGCAGACATGCACCTGCACCCCCGAAAGCTTGCTCAGCGACACCGCCAGTTTTTCGTACATGCGGGTGTCGTTAATGGGCTTCAGCAGCGAAGCAATCAGGATTCTCTTTTCAGACATCGCTTAAATTTAATACTTTTGCCCTTATTCTTTACCAAAACAACCAGATATGGAGCTTAGACAAATAATAGAGCAAGCCTGGGACAACCGGGAGTTACTGAAAGAAAGCAATACAGTAGAAGCAATTCGGTCTGTTATCGAAGAACTTGACAAAGGCCGTCTGCGTGTAGCTGAGCCAAAAGGCGAGGAGTGGCAGGTTAACGAGTGGGTGAAAAAGGCTGTGTTGCTTTACTTCCCTATCCAGCAGATGAAAACCATTGAAGTGGGCCCGTTTGAGTTTCATGACAAGATGGACCTGAAGCGCAATTATGAGCAGCTTGGTGTGCGGGTAGTGCCGCATGCGGTGGCACGCTATGGTGCTTTCCTGGCCAAGGGTGTTGTCATGATGCCTTCTTATGTAAACATCGGTGCTTATGTTGATTCAGGAACCATGGTGGACACGTGGGCTACGGTAGGCAGTTGTGCGCAGGTAGGCAAGAATGTGCACCTGAGTGGTGGTGTTGGTCTTGGTGGTGTATTGGAGCCGGTGCAGGCTGCTCCGGTTATTGTAGAGGATGGTGCCTTCATTGGCTCCAGAAGTATTCTGGTAGAAGGCTGCCACATTGGCAAAGAAGCGGTAATCGGCGCTGGTGTTACCATTACCGGCAGCTCCAAAATTTTCGACGTGACAGGTACTGAGGAAAAAATTTACAAAGGCTATGTGCCGCCGCGCTCTGTTGTTATTCCAGGTTCTTACACCAAGAAATTTCCTGCAGGAGAGTTCCAGGTGCCATGTGCCCTCATCATCGGTCAGCGCAAGGAGAGCACGGACCTGAAGACATCTCTGAACGACGTACTGCGCGACCATGCGGTAGCAGTGTAATTATTCGTTGAGCGTTATTCGTTGTTAGAAATATAATAAATAAGAAGCCTCTGCTGATGGTTCGGCAGAGGCTTCTTTATTGTCTGAATCAGGATTTTCAGGATTAAAATGAATATACAGGATTAAGGATTGAAAAATATTTGTATTTGTTGCTATCCGTCCTGCTAATCTTATTTATCCTGAAACTTTAATCCTGAGAATCCTAATCATTCTGAAAATCCTGATTCAGATAATTATTTCTTAAATCTGTCTGCCACCACGAGTTCTTTTGTGCCGTGGGACCAGGAGTAGAATCCATTGCCGGATTTAATGCCTTTGTGGCCGGCCTGTACCATGTTTACCAGCAGCGGGCATGGTGCGTATTTCGGGTTGCCAAAGCCTTCGTGCAGCACGTTCAGGATAGACAGGCATACATCCAGGCCAATGAAGTCGGCCAACTGCAGCGGGCCCATCGGGTGTGCCATTCCTAACTTCATGATGGTGTCTATTTCCTCTACACCAGCCACTCCTTCATATAAGCTATAGATAGCCTCGTTAATCATTGGCATCAGGATGCGGTTTGCCACAAAGCCTGGGTAGTCGTTTGCCTCCGCTGGTACTTTGCCCAATTGCTTCGACAGTTCCAGAATTTTGTTTGTTACCTCATCAGAAGTAGAGTAGCCACGGATTACCTCCACCAGCTTCATCACCGGCACCGGGTTCATGAAATGCATGCCAATCACCTTGTCAGGGCGATCCGTCACTGATGCTATTTTGGTGATTGAGATAGAAGAGGTATTGGAAGCAAGTATGGTCTCTGGCTTGGTGAAGCTGTTGAGGTCGCGGAAAATCTTTAGCTTCAGGTCAATATTTTCGGTGGCGGCTTCCACTACCAAGTCCACCTCCTGTACGCCTTCCTGCATAGTGGTATAGGTGGTAATGTTTTGTAGCGTCTGCTCTTTTTGTTCTTCCGTCAGGTTGCCCTTTGAAATGATGCGATCAAGGTTTTTTGAGATAGTACCGACTGCCTTTTGCAGTGCCTCTTCAGAAATATCTATGAGTGAAACAGGAAAACCATTCTGTGCAAACACATGTGCGATACCGTTCCCCATGGTTCCAGATCCAATAACTGCAACTTTCTTCATATTGCTCTATATAATTAGGTTTGGTTATGTATACAAAGCTAACAGAAATAGAGGTATTCTGTGGCTAAGGCTAAGGCTTCTTTGAAATCTTTAATTCAGTGTTATCCCGTGCAACTAATGAAATCAATAAAGGAGAGCTGCTGGAATAGAATTATTTTCCGACCGTGAAATTTTTAAGGTGGAGTGGTAGTATGTAAGCTACTGTAAATCAGTTAAAAAGTTGAATGGCTCAGGCTGTGGTTTATTACTTTGATTTAAATGTTATATAAACGAATTGAAAATTACAAATCTTTTATATAAGTGTCCCGTAAAAAGCCTTATTAATTTAAAGTACAAGAAATACTGGCTGTTACTTGGCTGATAAAGTGTGAAAGCAGACAGTTATTCTGAACAAAAACTAAAAAAATAGAACAATGGGAAATTTACTTTATTTAATAGCTGTAGTACTTGTTATTTTCTGGCTGATTGGCTTTCTGGGATTTCCGAGTGCCGTTGGTGGTATCATTCACGTACTATTGGTGCTAGCTGTTATCGCAGTATTGCTTCGTCTTATTCGGGGTTAACCTCAATAAACGATTTGCGTAATATCTTTTTGAACACACTAAACAAATAAAACTATGGGAAATTTATTGTATATTATAGCAGTGGTACTTGTGATTATCTGGCTGATTGGTTTCTTAGGATTCCCTGACGCTGTAGGTGGTCTGATCCACATACTACTTGTAATTGCGATTATTGTGGTGTTGTTGAGACTCATACGAGGCTGATAATACCTATGTAGAACATAAAAAAAGCGGTTGCCAATTTCTGGCAACCGCTTTTTTTATGTTAATACTCTTTCTTACCTATTGGTGAAAGGTATGTTGAATCCTACCCTGAATACAGGGTTATTGTATGGATTACCGATCACATTGTCGTTCACGTTATACAAAAGCAGCATATCCACGGATGCTTTGTCGCTGATGCGCTGCCTGTAACCTACACCCACCAAAGGAAGCGTGATGTTGGCGCGGTCGTTACTGAGGCCCCCGTAGATGTCTTCGTACCTGGTGTTCAGAAGTTCGACCTCCGCATGTCCTAAAATCGCACCGTCCCCTATGTTAAAGAGCTCTAACTGCGTAAAAGCACGGCCGCCATAGCTGCTATAGGAAAATCCTCTGAATTTAGAGTAGTGGTAAACAGCACCCACACCCACACTGAATTTATCCGTGAGCCTGTACCCCAGTATAGGCAGCAGCGATATATTTGTGTAAGTGCCAAACTGCAAACCGAAGCTGCCTCCAAAATACATGCGGTCAATTGGCCGGAGGGCTTGCTCCACTACTGGTTCCTGCTCTCCTGGAAAAGGCAGTGGCGCTTGTTGCTGTTGCTGTGTTGGCCGTGGCTGCACAGTTGGCTTTCGCTCCTGTTGCTCTTCGGTAGGGCGTGGCCGTTCTGTAGGCATAGGAGGCCCTGTGGGCAACACAGGCTTGGTACGTTCTGTTGTGTCGGGTTCGACCTGCGCCTGTGCTGTATTGCTGGAGAGCAACAAGAACAGGAGTGAGCAGAGGATGCTATAAAATAAGCGCTGATGTTTTAGCATATTCAGGTTTAGAGGTATGACAAGTTTATTAATTATACCATTTCAGTGGCATACATCTTCTTGCGCAACTCCCTTATTGTGTCATCAGACAAATACTCCTCATATGTCATACGCTTATCGATGATGCCATTAGGCGTTAACTCAAGAATTCGGTTTGCAATTGTATCCACGAACTGCAGGTCATGCGAGGAGAAAAGGATGGTGCCGTCAAACTCTCTCAACGCATTGTTCAGGGCCGTAATGGACTCCAGGTCCAGGTGGTTGGTAGGCTCGTCAAACAGCAGCACGTTTCCGGACTGAAGCATCATTCTCGAGAACATGCAACGCACTTTCTCACCACCCGACAGCACATTGGCCTGCTTCAGAGACTCTTCTCCAGAGAAGAGCATACGGCCAAGAAAGCCGCGGATAAAGCTCTCGTCTTTCTCTGTGGAGTACTGACGAAGCCAGTCTACCAGGTTCAGGTTTGTGTCGAAGAACTCCTGATTGTCTTTCGGGAATAGAGAAGCGGTTATGGTGGTTCCCCAGGTATATTCTCCTGTGTCTGGCTTTTCCTCACCCATTACAACCTTGAAGAAAGTGGAGGCTGCAATATCGTTACGGCCAATCACCGCGATTTTATCACCTTTGTTCACCATCAGGTTTACGTCGCTGAAAATAGTTACCCCGTCAACAGTTTTGCTCAGGTTCTCTATGTTCAGCAATTGATTACCTGCTTCGCGCTCCGGCTTAAAGGCAATGTAAGGGTACTTGCGGGACGAAGGCCTGATATCGTCTACTGTTAATTTCTCCAGGAGCTTGGCACGTGAGGTAGCCTGCTTCGACTTGGAGGCATTGGCGCTGAAACGGCGGATAAACTCCTCCAGCTCTTTGCGCTTGTCTTCCGTTTTCTTGTTTGCGTCTGAGCGCTGCTTCAGGGCCAGTTGGCTGGATTCGTACCAGAAACTATAGTTACCGGCATACAGCTGTATTTTTCCAAAGTCAATATCAGCCACATGCGTACAAACTGAATCCAGGAAGTGGCGGTCGTGAGACACCACAATCACTGTGTTCTGGAAATTATCGAGGAAGTTCTCCAGCCATATAATAGACTCTGCGTCCAGGTGGTTGGTAGGCTCATCGAGCAGCAGGATATCCGGGTTTCCGAACAGGGCCTGTGCCAGCAACACACGTACTTTCTCGCTACCGCTCAAATCCTTCATCAAAGCATAGTGAAGGCTCTCGCTGATGCCAAGGCCGCTCAGCAATTCAGCTGCCTCGTACTCTGCATTCCAGCCTTCCAGGTCGGCGAATTCACCTTCCAGTTCGGCAGCACGCAAACCATCAGCTTCTGAGAAGTCAGGCTTTGCGTAAATGAGGTCTTTCTCCTGCATGATGCCAAACAGGCGCTTGTGGCCCATAATAACCGTTTGCAGCACCTGCGTTTCATCATACTCGAAATGGTTCTGCTTTAGCACAGCCAAACGGGCGTTGGCAGGAATATCTACAGTACCGGTGTTTGGGTCGATTTCTCCGGAGAGTATTTTTAGGAAAGTAGATTTACCGGCACCGTTGGCACCAATCAGGCCATAGCAGTTACCAGGAACAAACTTTATTGTTACATCTTCAAATAATGTGCGCTTGCCGTATGCCAAGCTGACATTGTTCGTACTGATCATAAAGGTTTATGTATGAATATGAAAATTAGATTCGCATGCAAAGCTACGAAATAAAAGTGTGGTTTGGCATGAAAGCCCACTTCCTCTATTCCGGAGGCATCACTTTTAATGCTTCGCATATGTTTAACATTCAGGAGCTTGAGCGCCCTGCTTTAAAAAACATTCGGCAAAGCACAACACCAAGCCTCATTCTTTAGTATATAGTTTTAGTAATATACAGATAGTGAATAGGATAGGATGCACCAGCCACTTTGCATTATATAGTCTTAACCAATTATGCAGCTAATCTGTTCATTCTAAATAAACTATTGATAAAACTTAAATTGAACATTATATGGCATCATCTAACGTATCTTACCAAAGTGTGGCAGTAAAGTATGGCATCTTGGTAGGAGTTGTTTATATCGTTTATTTCCTGCTCATGTGGGCACTCGGAGTAATCGAAATCGTAGAGCTTTCTTTTATCAGCGGCCTCTTCTTAGTTATAGGTATAGTGGTCGCAATCTCCAGGTATAAGCGAGCGAGGAGTGGCGGGATAAGGTATTTAGAAGGATTCGGCATTGGAGCTACAGTAGGGGTGGTATCATCCGCTGTTTTAGCGCTCTTTCTAGTGATTTTCCTCAGTACCCTGAACACAGAATATCTTGCGAGTCTTCAGGCAAGCGCTTTGTTCCCAGAGGGTCTTTCTATAGTCTTGCTATTTGTATTAACCATTTTGTATGGAACTATACCAGGCGCTTTAATTGGTTTTATCGCCATGCAATGGTTTAAACGTGAGGATCATAATACGATGCCAAGCCAGGACTAGTGCTTATATAAATCAACCTTAAAAGCACACTTAGTCAAGAACTTACTTATTACTATGGAAAAAATAGGCCTGAAATTTGGCTTACTTACAGCTATTGGCTTAATCCTTTACTTTTTTTTAATGAAGCTGATAGGTGTCATTCATATTACGGAGCTACGCTTCCTGAATGGGGTTATTATGGCTGTTGGGGTTGTACTTGCCATCAGAGCCTATAAAGCGGTTGCAGCAGGAGATTTCAGCTACTTTAAAGGTCTTGGAACCGGCGTTATTACAGCTGTGGCAGGGACTGTGCTTTTTGCTGCCTTTATGGTGAGTTATGTTAACATAGCAGGTGATGAAATGACTGGCATGCTAAGGTCAGAGCGCTATTTTGGTGGAAGGGTAGAGGAGACTCCCGGTATCGTGATCTTCTCTGTGCTGATGCTGGAGGGGCTTATTTCCGGGTTTCTGATTTCTTTCATTGCAATGCAGTATTTTAAACGGAACGACTACAAAACCCCGCAATAGCCTGTAATTTATCTTTGGTTGCACGAACATATTACCTATAAAGAAAGCCGGCTGCATTTGTTATGCAGCCGGCTTTCTTTATAGGTAAACTTATAAGTTATTTAATAATATGGTCAGGCCTTTGTATAACTTGTACAACAACCTCATGTATGTCACCTTCTTTGTCTTCTAACCTGTAAATGACCATTGGGTTATCGGCGTCAAGTACCGATTCTATGTCGATAACCCGCTCTCCTTCATCCAGCTTTCCCTCAAGTTGTGGGGTTAGTTCTTCCAGTGCCTGTGCAAATTTAACTTCAAGTATACTCGGGTTGTAATACGTTGTTCTCATATTGGTTTATTTAAATCAGAACCGCCTTCTGTTTTGGGTTCTGCAGTTCTTAATTATCTGAAATTCAATTTAGTTTTCTAAATAAGTATACCCCGCAGAACGGCTATTGTTGCAGGAGAAGGGCTATTCCTGGCAAAAAACGCTTAAGAGTGCTTTAATCATATATTTTATTTGGTCAATATAATGGCTGGTGAAATAATATGTTTGAATAATATAAAATATATTTTAAAGTTTATTAACTTGTCACATCAAATTCCGTTTAAGACTAGAGTTGGAGAAGAAGGTTTGTGCTGACATGAGTTAACCTTAACGCGAAATATGAAAAATACTTTACTATTATTATTTCTGGCTCTTGCTACTGCTACAGAAAGTTATGCCCAGGCGATGAGCGTGACAGACGACGGCCTTGATAAGGTGGTGCTCGCTGTGGACCTGGATGGTCTTGCTATGGCAAACCTTGAGATGAAGCAGGAGTTAAAGCTAACAGAGGACCAGTATAGCAAAGTGGCTGCCTTAAATGAGCTGCGTTTCACCAAAATGGTAGAGGCAGAGCATACCTACGCTGCCAATGATGTGCTGCGTTCGAACTCTGTACGAAAAATAAACATTCAATGCGATCAAACGCTGAAAGAGGTGCTGGACGAACAGCAGATGCGTCAGTTCATGGAACTGGAAGGCCGCTTCCATATGCAGCTTGTTTCTGAAAACGAAGAATAAGCTTTAATCAGGTATCAAGCAGCAAAGGCCGATTCAATCGGCCTTTGCTGCTTTAAAGGGTTCTTTATAGGTTACTTCCGATACTTTGCCCAAAGAATTAATGCGTACCTCTACACGGTTTGCTTCCGATAAAGCGGATCTGTCAGCGCATTGCGTACCGGGTTCAAGGTAATAAAAGTAAATCCGCTGGCTGCGCTCCAGCAATTCTTCACTGTCAGGTTTGCCTAATAAATTCCGTAGTACATATTCTTTCTGGCCGTAAAGTTCCTTCCTAATCTCCTCAAAGTCATCTGCCAGTTCTCCGCGTTTACCCTCACAGCCATATCTGTCTTCTTTCCAGGTTTCGCTATCAAAACTTCTCAGACTTTCCGGTGTACTGCAGGAGCTTAAGAACCCCAATACAACTAATGCCGGTAAAATAAATTGGTGCTTTAACATAGGTTTGATTTGATACCATAAAGTTGCAGCCTGAAAATTTGCCACACAAGCCTTGAGTTAAAATAGTATCCACTTCAAGCAATAAGTTTAAAATATTCAGGCTCTAAAATATTGATTAAAAGCCGGATAAGGTTTGTTTTAATGGATGTTTGCCTTTACTTTGCGAGTAGCTGCAACTTAAAAAATAGCATTTTGTTCAAAAAAGGTGGAACAATTTTCTTCTGCTTGCCTGTTGCAGAGTTTATCGTATCAACTGAAGCCAAAGAAACCCATGTTAAGAGTAACCCTAACTTCATTAGCCCTCGGTCTACTATCCTTTACCTCGCCAGGTTCTAGTTCTGGCGAAACTGCACTTAAAACTGCAACGGCAGTGCCAGAAATGGCCACGACACGGACGACAGCCCTTTCGTTCGCTGAAAAGCAGGCGGCTTTTAATGATCATCTGCTTAGCATTTACAATGATGCCGATCTAAAGAAAAAAGGACTTGCTTTTGAAGTCTTTGAGAAAGGCATGGTTGGTTTTCATAATTTCAAACAAAAAGGTTTAATAGCTCCTGCTAAATCCATCCTTACAGTGATCGATTTTACCAAGTCGAGCAGGGATAAGCGTCTGTGGATTATTGATCTGGCTTCAAAAAAAGTTCTTTTTAATACGGTAGTGGCACATGGCCGCAATACCGGTGAGGACAAAGCTATTAAGTTTTCTAACAGGCCAAACTCCTATATGAGCAGCCTTGGCTTTTATTTGACTGATGCTACATACTTTGGCAAGCATGGCCTGTCGTTACGTTTAAGTGGCAAGGATGGTGCTTTCAACTCAAATGCCATGGCACGTGCCATTGTAATGCATGGAGCAGATTATGCAACTCCTGCTTTCGCAAAACGACATGGACGCTTAGGCAGAAGCTTAGGGTGCCCAGCGGTGCCTCAGGAACTTTCAAAGGAAATTATCATGGCTATCAAAGATAAAACTGTCATGTACATTCATGGCAACGACAGCAGCTACAAATCTGATTACCTGAATGCAACTTTGGCCGTAGAGGCTTTTACTCCCGAAGCCATGTCAGGTACAGTTGCTACTTTATAGCTTATCATAACCAGTATAAACAGAAAGCCCCTGCTTTAGCTAAAGCAGGGGCTTTCTGTTTATACTGGTTATAGTGTGTTTTATCTGCTGTCTGAATCTTTTATTGTTTTTACCAGGTTGATGCCTGCAAAGAAAAAGATCAACCCAATTAAAAATGGTACGGCAGAAGTAAATTTGCCTATCATGGCTCCGTCGCCTCCCATCACAAAGGCATATGCTCCCCATATGATGCCGATGATTCCTAAAATGGTCAGCACAGCACCGAATGTTCGCTTCATATTCATTTATTTTTAGTTTTAAAATATACTGCTCTACAGGCAGAAATTATCTTTCTGTTACGATATTACAATTAAAAGGATGTATTTCGCTGAATGAGCTAAAATATGTACAAATTTAAGATGCTCACATGCCGCTTTTGAATCCGAAACTTCAGGTCTTGTGAGCCATTGGTAGCACTTGCGGCACATACCTATAACCTCCTGTATCACTGTACCGTTCTCTCTCATACTACAGCAAACTGCTGTACATGCTAGAAAGTATTTTGTTAATGAAAGGGATTCTAAAGTTTATTGTGGGATTGCTGCTGGCGGCAGTGTCGCTGGTTACATACTGGTGTAACACACAGGAGAATGAGTTTACAGGCGAGAAGCAACATGTGGACATGACGGTGGAGCAGGAGATAGCGCTCGGGCTGCAGGCGGCCCCGGAGATGGCAGAACAATATGGCGGCCTCCACCCGGACAGGGAGGCGGCGCAGGCAGTAAAGGATATAGGCCAGCAGCTTGTGCAGAACTCCCGGGTAAGCAACACGCCTTATAATTTCGAATTTCATTTGTTGGCGGATGATCAGACTGTTAATGCGTTTGCTTTACCGGGAGGCCAGATATTTATCACAGGCGGTTTGCTGAAACGACTGAACTCCGAGGCGCAGTTAGCAGGAATACTGGGGCATGAAATCGGGCATGTAGTAGCAAGGCACTCTGCCGAGCAGTTGGCAAAAGCAAAGCTGACGCAGGGACTGACAGGTGCCGCCGCCATCGCCACCTACGACCCAGAGAACCCTGCCAGCCGCGGAGGAGCCGTTGTGGCGGCTATGGTGGGTAAATTGCTGAACATGCGGTACGGACGTAATGATGAACTGGAATCAGACAGACTAGCGGTGCAGCTGACAGGTTCAGCTGGCTACGACCCAAGAGCCATGATGGAGGTAATGCGGATTTTAGAGGAAGCCAGTGGCGGGGCGGGTGGTCCTGAGTTTTTACAGACCCACCCTAATCCGGGCAACCGTATCAGCCAGATTGAGCAGGCTATTCAGGAAGAGTACCCCAACGGCTTACCGGAAAATCTAAGACAATAAACAGTTCAGAGTTCAACAGTTTATGGTAACCTTCTGCTGTGTCTGGAACAGCAATTGTTCCTCAACGCACTGCTTTACGTAGGCTTCGGATATTCGGCCATGATGCAAAAGTCCTTCATTTACACAATCACTTTATTTGCGTTTTACCGTATCAAGAGGCACGTACACAAGTACAATAAGCAGACTATGGAAATACAAAAGCTCAGGAACCTTCTCTTCGTTATCAACCCTATTGCCGGCGATATAGAAAAAGAAGAGCTGGAGGAAGAAATTGTGTCTATCTGCAAAGATCATGGTATAACCTATGATATCTATCGGACAACCGGTGAGAATGACAAGGAAGTCATAAAAGCCAAAATGGCAGAAAGCAAGTATGATGGTGTTTTTGCTGCAGGAGGAGACGGAACAGTTAGCATTGTGGCTTCGTTACTAATCGGAACAACTACTCCACTGGGTCTGATACCGCTTGGTTCAGGAAATGGTCTTTCCAAGGATTTAGACATACCACAGGATACAGAAGAGGCGCTGGAGCTGATACATCACAACATCATTCGTAATATCGACACCATTACGTTAAATGGATATCCTTCTATTCACTTGAGTGACCTTGGGTTCAATGCCCTTGTTGTGAAAGGCTTTTGTGAGGGCGGCACCCGTGGCCCTGGGGCATATGCACGTGTTGCATTGCAGGAATATCTTGCATATGAGTCTAAAACGTACCGTATAGAAACAGATATAGAGACTTTTGAAGGGAAGGCTTTTATGGTGACCATTGCCAATGCCAATGCCTTCGGGAGCAACGCCAACATCAACCCGAATGGTGTACTGAACGACGGCCGTTTCGAAATTTGCCTGATAGAGCCTTTTCCAAAAGCGGCAGGAATTGCTATTCTTTATAAACTGTATACCGACAGCATTGATACTTCCGTTTACACCCGCCGTCTTTCCTGTAAAACCGCTACCATCTATAACCTCGAACATGAAGTTATGCACATCGATGGGGAGCCTGTAGACCTGGGAGATAAGGTTGTTGTGCAGATGCACCCTAAAAGCCTGAAGGTCATACTACCAGTATACCAGGATGAAAAGGAGATTTAAAAGCTAGGCATCGGCTGTTATTTGCGGCTTTGGCTGCAATACGCTGTTAAGTTTCTTTCGGAAAACAACCATTTCTTCGTCGGGCTCAGCCACGGCAAGCGCTTCCATCCATATTTCCCCATTGCTGTAGTAGTTTATCACAAAAAAACCAAGCTCTTCTAAGGCAAAGGTTGCTCTGCCTCCTTTTTTTACAAAGGCTGTTTTACTGCCTGAACCGCTTACGATATAATGATTTTGCTGTATCTCGAAATGTTGCAGGTTATGGTCGTGGCCAGCTACATAGATCACGTTACTGTACCTGTTCATGATACGCACCAACCGCTTCCGCATTTTTTTATAGGTGCGGTGCGACATGTCTTCGTATGCCCCGAATAATTTGCGGTAAAAAGGGTACAGTGATCCAAAAACAGGTAAAGGGATGTAGAAACGTTTATGTGCTGCCGTAAGCGGGAATATGTGCTGCTTCATGGTAAACTTGCCGCCATGCATGGCATTGCTGTAGAGCGGATGGTGGGCAGCTACCAACACCCGCTGGTGCTTGTTTTTGCGAAGTACGTCGTTAAAGCTGATAAAGAACTCTTCTATGTCAGAATAAGGGCAGTCGTATTTGTTTCCCAAGGGTTTTTCGCCCCGCTGCACAAACCACTGAGTGTTGATGATGACCAGCAGCAGCCCTTCGGCCAATTGCATGCTAATGGGGCCGGGGCAGCCGTTCCGGGGCAGATAACTGTTTTCGTCCTGTGTTTTTTCCAATACGTAACGCTCCTGGCGCAGCATCTGCTCATATCCTCCTTCCCGCCCTTTCAGCCAGTCGTGGTTACCGCTCAGGAAAATACCATTGCCCGGAAAATCAATGACAGTATCCAGCAGCACATCAAGACGTTTGGCAGCGGTCTCACGTAAGCGGTGTCCCGGTGCTGGTAAGCCGATAGGATAGAGGATATCACCTAAATAAACGATTGTTCCCGCTTCCCCGGTTCTGTCTTTCCATACATCCAGTAACTGTAGTACAGGGTCGCTGCCATCGATGGCCACAGCCCCCGGATCTCCTACCATCGCCACAGAGTGTACCAGTGTATCATCAGCGGGCGGCGTATAGCGGTGCCAGCCTACATCTGCTAATTTATAAAAAGGCTTACGCCGGTACTTTCGCTCCTGCCAATAGCTGAACGCTATGAAGAAGAAAATCAGTGTCGGGATAATGATAAGAAAGTATGTCAGCATATTTTTTTATGTTGTACGGCAAGAAGCTACCAGGCAGAGGTTGAAATGATGAAGGACATTAGATGAAGGACAAAGGACCCACTGACAAAGAATTGTGAACTTGATTCTGTGATAGTAGCAAAAGAGACGTCCCTGTGCCTTTGAACATAGATTGATTTTTTTCTTTTATCTAATGTCTTTTATCCTTTCTCTAAAAGTCAGGTGGCATCAGGTGCTTAAAGTGGCCGTTTAGCTTCACCCTGTCTTTTAACTGCTCGGTTTGCTGTACTACAGGTAAAATCTGTTGCAGGTGCAGGAAAATAGCCTCCTGGCGCTCAGTTTCATTTTCCAGCTGCAGCAGAGCGTATTCCTGCTCCGTTGTAAGGCCAAGGTGGTGTGCGATATCAAAGCTTTTATAGTTTTCAGGCAGCTCCAGGAATAATTTACTGATACCAAGGGCATCGTACAATTCCTTCAGGCTCTCTGTAATGTTTAACTTTGTGATGATGTCTCCGTCATCCTTATTCTCCACTTCCTCCACTTCGCCGCCGGCATACAACCTGCCCGGTGCCATTCTGTCGAAGTGCAGAATCTTGAAAATTTTTAAACCCTTTGTGCGAATATCCATTTCTCCGTTGTCATACTTCTTTTCGATGTTGAGGATTTCTACTTCGGTGCCATACACACCTACGCCGCTTTGGATATAGGTAGGTATACCGAAAGTTTTCTCATTCTCCACACAGTCCAGCACCAGTTGCTTGTAACGTGGTTCAAAAATATGCAGGTTCAGTTTCTCGCCCGGAAACACGACAATACTTAACGGAAAAAGTGGGAGGTACTTGGTCATGTTTGCTATATACTTAATCTTGAACTGTAACAAAGCATTGGCCTTAGTGTTTGCCATGCTAGGGTTTTAAATTCCTTACGCACTCAGGGCGGTAGTGTTAGCGAAATGCAAATGGCATTCGCCCTATCCGGCTTGATTAGTATGCTAAACTCATTACCTTTGCGGCTTTAGAAAAATTGTGCAAAAATGGCTAAAAAGCGTTTTGGGTTCAGGGCGGTGAAGTTGCTTTTCGTGAAGCTGGTGCTGTGCCTGTTCCTGCTCAGTGTGGTGTGGGTACTGTTATACCGGTGGGTAGCGCCGCCAGCTACCTTACACATGCTGCAACGCCGCGCAGAGGCAGGCTTGGCCAGCAAAGAGGACCCGCAGCTCCGCTACAGGTTTGTAACCCTGGAGGAGATGTCGGAACAGCTGCCTCTGGCAGTGGTGGCCTCAGAAGATCAGCGTTTCCTGATACACATTGGCTTTGATGTGGATGCCATTCTGGATGCTTTCCAGCGGAACCGCAAAGGCGGTAACATACGGGGCGGCAGCACCATCAGCCAGCAGGTGGCCAAGAATGTTTTCCTGTGGCATGGGCGCAGTTATTTCAGAAAAGCTGTTGAAGCTTATTTTACTATGCTGATAGAAGTGCTTTGGGGGAAGGAGCGCATCATAGAAGTGTACCTGAACATAGCGGAAATGGGGGATGGCGTGTTTGGCGTAGAGGCTGCTTCACAAAAGTACTTTAAAAAGCCGGCGAAAGATGTTGGTCGCCAGGAAGCGGCCTTGTTAGCGGCTGTGCTTCCGAACCCTATCCGCTATTCAGCACAGAATCCATCAGCTTACATCCGGAAACGCCGTGGCCGCATTGCTCGTGCCATGGGGGCGCTGGGCGGAACCGTGTATGTGAAAGCTATTCTTCCGGAGAAAGATGAAAAATAACCTGCTGCTTTTGCTTGGCCTTGGCCTCGCCTTTACAACTGCCTGCACCCGCAACCAAACACCTCAGGCCTCCGCTGCTGCTAAAACAGACATACGCGGTGTATTGGAGGAGCAGAGCACCTGCTGGAGCCGCGGCGATCTGGAGTGCTACATGCAGGGCTACTGGAAATCAGATTCCCTCTTGTTTATAGGCTCCCGTGGTTTAACCTATGGCTGGCAGCAGACTTTGGAAAACTACAAGCGCGGCTACCCCGATGCCTCCGCTATGGGGCACCTCACGTTCGACGTAAAAGAAATGCGGCAGCTCTCGCCGGAGACGATGCTGGTGGTAGGGAAGTGGCACCTGAAACGCAATGTAGCTGCGGGGGATCTGGAAGGTCATTTCTCCGTTATATTCAGGAAGTTTAGTGAAGGCTGGAAAATCATTGCCGATCACTCCAGCTAAAAATAGATCCTGTATTTCTTTCACCGCAGGCGGAACTATCAAAAGCGCTGAATTAATTGATGGCACTGAACAGGCGGCTCCACCGGACTTTATCAAATAACCCATCACCCTCCGGATTCATCGACATCCAGACGAACACCGCCTTTCCCACCACATGATCTTCCGGTACAAAACCCCAATAGCGGGAATCGAGCGAGTTGTGGCGGTTGTCGCCCATCATGAAATAATAGTTTTGCCGAAAGGTATACTGGCTGATTTCTTTGCCATCAATATACAGTTTTCCATCCTGTAGCTTTGCATCTTCATGCTGCTCATACGTCAGAATGATTTGCTTGTACAAGGGAAGCGTTTCTGGTGTGATGGCAACTGTAGCTCCTTTTTCAGGGATGTATAAAGGACCAAAGTTATCTTTGTTCCAACTGTAAAGTGCGGGTTTATTCGGAAATACACCAGGTTCTGCTACTCCCGGAAGTTCCTGCTGTAGTGTCACCTTTTCTATGAAATCCAGCGAGGCCAGTTGCTTTGCTTTTTCAGGGCTTAAGAAAGCTATATATCCTTCCTGCGTCCGGTATACCTCTGTTATGTTACGTTCCCTGAAGAAACTATCGTTTAATATCCTTTTTGTTTCAAAAAGATAAGCGAATTGCCGCTCCCCGGAGTTTTCCAAGGCTTTGCCGTTGATGTAAACCTGTGTGTTACGAATAGCGATGGAGTCCCCGGCAACACCTACACAGCGCTTGATATAGTAAGTTTTTAAATCGGTAGGGCGAGCTTTCTCAGCAGGATAATTGAAGACAACAGCATCGTTATTTTTTACCTCTGAAAAGCCTGGCAGGCGGAAGGTTTCCAATTGAATAGCATCAGAATAGGAGGGAATATCGGTGCCCCAAATAGTCTGGTGTGTGAGCGGCACCTGCAGGGGTGTGCCGGGGGTGCGGGAGCCGTAATGCAGCTTACTCACAAAAAGATAATCCCCCACCAGCAGCGATTTCTCCATGGAGGAAGTTGGGATGGCATAGGCCTCAAAAGTAGCCCACCGGATGATGCTGGCAAAAACCACTGCAAACATAATGGCGTCACCCCACTCTCTTGCTACACTCTTTGTCGCAGACGCTGTAGTTGCAGACTTTTTCTTGCGGAAAGTTAGTTTCATAGATAAAGGATGTGGGTTTAACGATATATGATTTTTATATATAACAGCTTTTGCTCCTGCTAAAGTATATGCCGCTGAAGATAATTTATTTCTTCTCTGCTACGTACTTTCTGCATCGGGAAGGGCTATACATCGCCTTCTTCGTCTATCTCTACTTCCCGTTTCACCTCCTGCACCTGTTCTGTGAATATGAAGCCATTTTCAGCGGCGTGCTCAGCTGCGGCGGCAGTGTCTTTTACCAGTAACATCTCTACTTCACCACTCTGCTTTAGCTCGTCTACTATCGTTGTGACAATTTCGGTTCGGGTGGCAATTTTCACGTCCCGGATATAAATGGCCATAATGCGGCCCGGGTGGTTTTTAACTACCTCGCTGTAAATCTGAGCGTCCTGCTGTCCGCTGTCTCCAATCAGAATAAAGTTGAGCTTTGGATAGGTTACCAGTAGGTTTGCAATCTCTTTATACTTATGGCTCATGTGGTCTGAAGACAGGAACTTCTTTTCATCAATACCAAAATCCCGGAGCAGGAGCGGACCCTGCGGTATTTCATTCAGCTCTAGGAAGTGGTAAAGTAAATCGTAAGTGTTCCAGGGGCTGCTGGACACGTAGAAAAAGGGATTATTCCGTTTGCCGTTGCGGCCCAGCTGCAGCGAGCGGTAAAACTGCGAAACTCCATGAAATGGAATACGGGTGTGGGCATTGTTCAGCAGCACGTTTCGCCCTGTCTCCAGCAAGCTGGTTGCCCCGGTGCGGATGATTGTATCGTCAATGTCGGAGATGATGCCATACTCGGCGTCAGGGGGCGGCACCAGCACATAGGCGGGCTCGCTTATTTCTCCTTCAAATTCAACCGGTGCGTCAATCAGTTTGATGTCAATCTTATGCCAGATATCATCTAACTGCAGGGGCACCTTTGGTTCTATGTTCAGCACAAAATAACCTTCCATATCAGTGGTTATTTCGTAGTGCTGTTCCTCTTGTGTAAGCTGTACCCGCGCATTCGGAATCTCATCACTTTCAAACCGTCGGTACATGTTCAGAATATTCTCCCAGAGCGTATCGTTTTCTTCGGATCGGGTGATGCCTTTGTTCACCAGCACACGTCCCTTTACATAAAGCCTGGTGGGAGTGCCGTAGCTCCGGTACGTCACGATGTGCAGCGGGCGGTTTAAGCCCAGCCTGTTCTTAAGTTCGAAGGTGAGGTGATCTATTTTTTCTTCTGCCTTCAGTATGGTCTGGATCGCTTTTTTCTTTATGTTCTTCATGTTTTTTAAAATAAATGCCTGCAGGTCATGCAGGCATTTATAGTTTAAGGTTCAGTGCGTTTTTCAGTTTGTTGAAATCATTGTCAGGTGCAGAGCTTGTCTTACATCCTTTTTGCTCCGCCATCTGTTCAATGTTCTGGATGCGGTTGCCAGGGTTAGGGTGTGTACTCAGGAACTCTGGTATTCCCGCTTGCTGCTGTGCCTCCTGTTCTAACTTAACAAAGAAACCGGCTGCGCCATCACAGGCATAGTAATCTGTGCCTCCGAGGTATTCTACAGACATGTTATCGGCTTCCGTTTCAGCGTCACGTCCAAATTTAAGACCGGTTAGGTTGCCTGCCAGCTGGGCCGCTATCTGTTGCAGCGTCCCGGGGTCGTTACCCAGGGCTACAGAGAGCAGCAGCGATATGCCATAGTCGCGCTGCAGTTGTTTTATACTGTGTCGCCTATCAGCGTGGGCAATTTCGTGGGCGAGTACACCGGCAAAATGGTCTTCATCCTCTAAATATTGTATCAGTCCGGTGTAAACGTAAATATATCCCCCTGGTGTGGCAAAGGCATTGAGCGTTTCATCTTCCCTGATAATCTTTACCGTCCATGGAAACTCCTGTTGATACTTTACAGCTCCGGAAGTAAGGATGCGATTCACGATGCGATCAAGGTTCTGGTAAGCCTGGGCATTGCTGCTGTTGCGTTCTAAAAGCTTGCCCTGCGCACGGTAGGTGGAGTCTACTTCCTCCGATACCTGCTGGCCCAGATTTAAATCATCCTGTATCGAAAAAATGACACCGTCATTGTCTCCGCAACTGCTGAACAGGCACATGGTCAGGATAGCGAGAAGATAGAAAGGATTCGTTTTATTTTTAATCATAATTTTTAGGCGTGTTTTAGTGCAACGTTCCGCATGCCTTTGCTCTTATAGTTTTAGTCATTAATTTGTAGCTAAACGGTAATAGCAGAACGTGCTTCCTGCAATACGCCGGTTTACGCCTGAATGGTTACAACTGCGTTCCTGGCGCTGTAGCCTATGCTGTTCAAAAAAATAGCCCTTGCGATAACAAGGGCTATTTTTAAATGATGTAAGTGTGAATTATTTCACTGATGAACTTCCAATGGGGTTGCCATCCGCGTCCAGTTCAACAACCTCATACTGAAGGGCCTCTAACTTAGGCAGGACTGTTTTCTTGTCGCCCACCACTACAATGTGCATGTTGTTTACAGGCAGGTTCTTGGCTGCCAGTGCATCAATTTCACTTTTAGTGATGTTGTTCAGGATAGTTGTCTGCTTTTTAACAAAGTCCTTCTCCAGGTTATACTCTATAATGTTGCCCAGGAAACCTGCTTTCTGGTAAGGCGTTTCGTACTTCCGGGCATCAGACTGCCCGATAGAGCTCCTCATGAACTTGATTTCATCCTCGGAAATCCCTTCGTTTTTAAAGTTCGTCAGTTCCTTCATAAATTCGGTTACTGACTCAGCAGAAGCATCGGCACGCACACCGGCAGAGGCTGTGAAAGGACCGGCATACTGGCTGCCACCAAAGTAGGAGCGGGCACCGTAAGTATAGCCTTTATCTTCCCGCAGGTTCAGGTTAATACGGCTGTTGAAAGCACCTCCTAAAACGTAGTTCATCAAACCAGTTTTGTAATACTCACCCGTTGCGTCGAATGGCATGGCCAGGTAACCGATTCTGATTTCAGATTGCGCTGCATCCGGCTTGTCAACAAAGTAGATGCGGGTCTTTTCGATCTGAGGTGCTGTTTTATCAGCAGGAAGCTTTACGTCTTTCTTCTTCCAGTTCTTCAGGAAAGCGAGCTTTTTCATGATCTCTTTTTCAGAGATGTCACCCACTACCACCAGGTTAGATACAGTTGGAGAATAGTTCTTCTCGTAAAAGTTCTGCACGTCCTGCAGCGTAATATTTTCTACTGTCTCAGCTGTGCCTGACGTAGGTACGGCCATGATATTGCCTTCTCCATAAAGCAACTTGTTGTATACTTTGCTGGCAATAGCAGTCGGCTGTGTCGACTGGTTGGCAATGCCTTCCAGTTGCTGCTTCTTCAGGCGGTCAAAATCGTCCTGGTTGAATTTCGGCTTGAATAAGCGCTCCTGCAGCAGCACCAATGTCTTGTCCAGGTTCTTCTTCAGCGACTGTACTTGTATGTACGTTTCTTCTGTGCCTGAACCAATGCGGATAGAAGACCCCAACTTATCGAGCTCGTTGCTAAACTCCTCAGAAGTATACTTCTCTGTATCCTCGTTCATCATATCGGCAGTCAGGGAGCTGATGCCTGCTTTGCCCGGGTCTGTAGCTGATAAGCGGTGGCCGCCCTTAATCGTAAGTTGCAGCGTTACAGTTGGTATTTCATCTGACTTGCTACCGATTATTTCTAAGCCATTCTTAAGTTTGTTGGTATAGAAGTTCGGCACATTAATTACCGGGTTAGCACCAGCGGCAGGACGTACTTTACGGTCGAAAGTATCCACTGCTTTGGTGTACTGCAGGCCGCTATACTCATCCGCGCCAGGCGTATAGCCTTCTTCTGAAATAGTGTAGTTATTTTCTTTGGCTAGCAGATCGGTTTCACCCTTCGGCACTACACTCAGGATAACGCTGTTTTTGTCTTTGATGTACTGGTTGTACACCCGAATCACATCCTCCTTCGTTACCGACTGAATGCGCTTCAACTCTTCCTGAATATAGTTCGGGTTGTTGCGGAAGGTTTCATAATAAGCAAGCTGCGAAACTTTTCCACTCACGCTCGCCATGCGGTTGATAAGGCTTGATTCTGCAGACGCCTTAAAGCGCGTCATGTCCTCCTCATTGATGCCGCGCGTTTCAAACTCAGCCAAAGACTGGCGCACCAGTTTTTCTGTTTCTGCTAAACTAGTGTTAGGGTAGGCCATAACCGACACGCCAAACTCGCCCGCCAGTTCAGACGTCGAGTTGAAGGTAGAGGCATTCATTGCCTTCTGCTCCTTCACCAGGTTTTTATAAAAGATGGAGTTTTTACCCTGCCCCAGCACTTCTGCCAACACATCCAGCGCCGGCTCGTCCTTATGCCCGGCTTCTGGTGTCGGGAAAGTCATGCGCAGCATCGGGAACCGGATGTTATCTTCATAAGACACATAACGGTCCTGCGTTAAGTTAGGCATCACCGGCTTCATGTCTTCCACGGCAGGGCCTGCAGGTATAGAGCCGAAATATTTTTCTGCCAGCTTTACTACTTCTTCCGGCTTCACATCGCCTCCTACTGTTAAGGTAGCGTTGTTCGGGCCGTACCAGCGCAGGAAGAAATTTTTCAGATCATTCAGGTCTCCCCGGTTCAAATCTTCCAGGTAGCCGATGGTGGTCCAGGAGTAAGGGTGGCCGTAAGGGTAAAGGTTTTTAGACGTCATCTCGTACACCAGGCCGTACGGGCGGTTGTCGTAGTTCTGGCCACGCTCATTTTTAACCGTCTCGCGCTGCACCTCAAACTTTTGCTGCGTTACGGCATCCAGTAGAAAGCCCATGCGATCTGCCTCCAGCCACAGTGCAGTCTCCAACTGATTGCTCGGTACTGTCTCATAGTAGTTGGTGCGGTCGCGGTTGGTAGAGCCGTTCAGCGTTCCGCCAGACTCAGATACAATCTTAAAATGCTCCTCGTCAGCCACGTTGTCGGATCCCTGGAACATCATGTGCTCAAAGAAGTGTGCGAAACCAGACTTGCCTACTTCTTCGCGGGCGGAGCCAACGTGGTAAGTCACATCCACATGCACTACCGGATCAGAATGATCTTCGTGTACAATTAGTGTGAGGCCGTTCGCCAGTTTATACTTATTGTAGGGAATCACCAGTTCGTCGCCTTGCCTGGTCACCTTTTCTACGAGTTTTGTCTGAGCTTCAGCCGCACTTACCAGACTTGCTGTAAGTACCATACTCAAACCTATTTTCTGAATCATGTTTGCTTTGTTAAGAGTAGAGTTGAATTAACAAAACAAGATAGGCTTTGAGTTGCAAAATAGAAAATTATATAGACGAACGCCTACTTTGTCTCTCTTAACACCTGTTTTCCGAACATAACAGAAACAGCTAATGTGAGGAACGCGATAACCAGCATGGCGGTGGTCAGGAGAAAAGCCATGCCTGCTGTTTCCGTGGATAGGGTATTCTGAGGCTGCTGCATCATGCCTAGCAGACTCAGGAAGTATGTGGCTGATCGCCAGCCAAGAATCAGCGTTAACAGGCCGGCTTCTGTGGCACCTAAAATAAATCCCCAGCGTTTGCCCCTGTTCAGGAAATGGCCGGCGGTAAGACCTATAAGTCCGCCGGCTGCACCCGTAATCAGGGCGGTATTGGCTTGTTCACCAGCCAGGTCTACGGCCACAACACCGCAGGCAAGCATAAAAAAGCCGAAGAAGGCATAGAGGTAAGATATGTTTTTGTGCATGGTATCAGCAATACAAATGGTATGAGGTGCAACAAAGATAAGGCAGAAACTAAGACATGTTGTACCTGCAAAGCGAAAGCCGACGAAATTGCACAACTTTTGCCCGAAAGTAAAGTATGATGTGCAGGGGTGAGAGAGAAGAGGAAGCCTCATATGATGGCAAAGAAGAATGAATTTCACGAATTATACGCCGACCCTTCTAAATCTGCAGCATGGGCCGGTCTGCGTTATACCACAGATGAAAAACCTGGCTATACCCGCAAGGGCGCCGGAAAAGGATATTTTTTTCTGGATGAAAAAGGAGAGCGGATCACTGACGAGAAAATACTGGAGCGCCTGAAGGCGCTGGTTATCCCGCCGGCCTGGACAGATGTATGGATCTGCAAATCACCAAAAGGACACCTGCAGGTGACAGGGCGCGATGAAAAAGGGCGGAAGCAGTACATTTACCACCCGGACTGGCAGAAGGCCCGCAGCCTGACCAAGTTTGGCCGCATGATCGAATTTGGGGAGCAGTTGCCAAAGCTGCGGGAGCGTATTCAGAAGGACATCAAATCCCCTAAACTGAACCGGCGCAAAGTAACAGCACTAGTCCTTACGCTTATGGACAACGCGCTTATCCGTATTGGTAACCGCCATTACGCCAAGTCTAACAAATCCTATGGTCTCACCACACTGCGTGATAAGCATGTGAAGATTAACGGCAGCAATATGCGGTTTGCCTTCAGAGGTAAAAAAGGAGTGGAGCACGAGATAGAATTAGAGGACCGCACGATGGCACGGCTCGTAAAAAAATGCCGCGACATTCCGGGTTATGACCTGTTCCAGTATTATGATGAAAACGGGGATCGGCAGACGGTGGAATCAGGAGACGTAAACGAGTACCTGCGGGAAGCAACGGAGGAGGATTTTACAGCCAAGGACTTTCGTACCTGGGGTGGCACTGTGCGAATGGTCGAGTGCCTTGAAAATGTGTTGGAAGAAAAACCGGAACTGACTAAGGAAAAAAGTATCAAAGAAGCCGTGAAAGAAGTAGCCAGAGGATTGGGTAATACTCCCAGCGTCTGCAATAAATATTACATTCACCCGGAAGTTGTCAACCTGTTTCGCGAAGATAAGCTCCTGAAGTACCTGAAGCGGCATGATGCCGAAGAATCGGAAACAAAATATATCTCTGCTACCGAAGAGCTGGTCCTGAAAATGCTAAAACGCGTTGCAAAGGAGAAGAAAGCCAGTTGAAGTTAAAAAGTTAAAGGGTTAGAAAGTTATTTTTTAAAGCGGGATTTGCAGTTGATTTTGAGCTGTTCTTGTGGGGTAACTGCTCCCGCCGAATTCATAGAAATACCCCAATGATAACAGAGGCTCATAATCAAGGCAAGTATGAAGAGTACAATTCTGGCGATTTTTTCTAAGGCAGCAGTAGCTGCAGTAACCTCTGGCGGGCAAGAAATGTACAACCTCTAACTCTCTAACTCTCTAACTCTCTAACTCTCTAACTCTCTAACTCTCTAACTCTCTAACTCTCTAACTCAAAATCAATTTCCTTCCCTGTCATAGGCGTGTACCCGTACATCACGGGTGGTGCGGTCTTGCGCCTCGGAGCCGAAGTATATTTCGTTGCCGCGCTCGGTGTCGTAGATACGGGTCTTCTTTTTTAAGCCTGCTACTGAGGAGCTGTCTGCGATAATGTCTTCACCTAAGCCTCCGTATATTTTGAGCGGAATAGCGTTATTCACGTTTCCTTTTACTATAAAAATGTCATCGTCTGCCAGTCCGCGAAGTGTAATCTGATCTGTTTCTTTCCGGTAGAAGATGCGGTGGTAAAGCTGTTTGGGAGGGATTCGGTTGGAAGCAGGCCGCCTCACAGTAACTTCAGTCCGGCTGTTGTCGAGCCGACTTATTATGAAATGTTCCTTGTCATCAGAGCCTGGCACAGTTACTTCTTTTGCTAAAATGCTGTACATGCTGTTGGCAGCTTGTAGGAGCAGATCACGCCGGCTTTTCAGGTTGTGCTGAAGGCTTTCTCCGGTAAGGCTGTAAATAGGGACAGGAAGCTGGCGAACGGCCTTTTCTATCACCTCATCCGTTAGCGCCGCTTGCATGTCTTTGGCTATATGCTGCCACTCCTGCAGAGAAAGTTCATTCAGTAACCGTTCATCCATGAACGCAGCATTGATCATATAGGCCTTTACATCGCTGAAATCATCATCAAAAGAATGAAACTTGCGTACCAGCAGCTTGCTGGTGACAATAGCGGGAATCAAACCACCACCCATCTCCAGGAAAACCTGGTCACGGTCTTTCGGAATAGGTACATAATACGTTTCAACCCCTTTTTTTTGAACAGCCCATTCCCACTGCCCTTTATGGCGATCCCAGTCCCCCACGAGCAGGTCCAGAAGCCGGGCCCGCGCAAATTCTATCTGAGCAAAGTGGTGTGTGTTAGACTCGAAACGAAGGCGTAGCGCTTTTTCAGTTCCTACAAAATCCTCCGCCTTTGGAAAGTCAGCTGTAATATCAGGCGGCTTTTTATACTTCTCCTCCAGCATAAAAACCGTCCCCTGTACATCGGGTGCATATTCACCGAAGCTTGTATCTTGGCGGGGGACGTAGTACATCTCAGGATGGGAGTGGTGCACACCTACTGCCTCCGCCAGAACGGGTACTACAAGTGCCCCATAAGGGTTTGCTGAGGACATCTGGTCACGCAGCACATTGGCAACAAAGGTCCTGCGCCAGAATGGTGGCACTACTTCAACGGGATCTTTATCTACAGAACGAAAAGCCCACAGGCGTCCGGCACTGTCTTGTAATTCAAAGCTGGTTGTTTGAAACCCGCCGCCTTTATCAACTACCTGGAGTCCTCCTTTTATGGAGTCCAATTTAAAAACAGGAAGCTTTACCGGCGTAGCCCAAATTTCACGGTTGTGGTCGCCCCAAAAAAAGCGGTGAAAACCACTGCGGTCATAGTGGCGACCTGGTATTACCCACACACTATCAGGACCTGCCGGGGCTTTGCCTTCCAGTTCAGTTTCTGTTACCAGCGCATCTTCCTGGAAATAATCCTCGTTAGCGCAGCCACTCATACATACAATTAGTATGAATAGCAGGACCAGGTATTGCATCTTCTTCCGCAGAGGATGTGTTAAAGCACTGTTAAGGTTGGTTTGAAACATATAAGCGAGGTATGCCAGCTTTCGTAGCATACCTCGCTTATAACGTGTCACGGCAATACTTGTTAGCGGTTATTCCGGTAGTAATCAATCAATCCTGCTGTAGAGCTGTCGTGGCTGGCTTGCTTGTCCTGCAACAGCTCTCCTTCGATAGTGCCTGCCAGCTGCTTGCCTAGTTCAACACCCCACTGGTCGAAACTGTATACGTTCCAGATAACGCCCTGCACAAACGTCTTGTGCTCATACATCGCCACCAGGTTACCTAAAGTATAGGGTGAAAGTTGCTTAAACATGATTGAAGTGGAAGGCTTATTTCCTTCAAACACCTTGTGCGGCACCAGTTGCTCCAGTTCTTCGCTGCTCATGTTTTTCTTGCTTAGCTCTTCACGCACTTCTTCCTCTGTTTTACCTTTCATCAAAGCCTCTGTCTGAGCAAAGAAGTTAGAGAGCAGCAGCGCGTGGTGCTGGCCAAGTGGATTCTGGCTTATGGCAGGCGCAATAAAATCGGAAGGAATCAGCACTGTGCCCTGGTGAATGAGCTGGAAAAAGGAGTGCTGGCTGTTGGTGCCGGCAGCGCCCCAGACCACGGGCTGCGTCTCGTACGTAACAGTCTTGCCATTTCGGTCGGTGCTCTTACCGTTACTTTCCATCATCAGCTGCTGCAGGTAGTCAGGCAGCAGGCGCAGGTACTGGTCGTAAGGCAGCACGGCGTGTGTCTGGCAGCCGAAGAAGTTTGTATACCAGATACTTAGCAGGGCTAGTTGTGCGGGTATGTTCTGGCGCAGCGGTGCTTGGCGGAAGTGCTTGTCCATGGCTTCGGCGCCTTTCAGCAGTTCCTCAAACCTGTCGTAGCCTAAGGCGCAGGCAATGGAAAGGCCAATGGCAGACCATAAGGAGAAACGGCCGCCTACCCAATCCCAGAAACGGAAAATATTTTCAGAGGCAATACCAAATTCCACCACTGCCTCCACATTAGTAGACAAGGCCACAAAATGCTTTTTGACGTGCTCTTTATCTTCTGCCTTTTTCAGGAACCACTCACGGGCAGTGTTTGCGTTGGTGATAGTTTCTTTTGTGGTGAATGTTTTAGAAGCGATGATGAAAAGTGTCGTCTCCGGGTTTAGGTGGCGCAGTGTTTCGGCTGCATCCGTGCCATCTACATTCGAGATAAAGCTGATTTCTATGTTTTCCTTTTTGTAGCTCTTCAGGGCTTCACAAATCATCTGTGGGCCCAGGTCTGAACCGCCGATGCCAATGTTTACCACATGATTGATTGGCTTACCCGTATAACCTGTCCACTCTCCGCTGTGCAGCTTCTGGCAGAAAGTTTTCATTTGCTGCTGCACTTCACGCACCTCTGGCAGAATGTTCTCTCCGTCAACTTCTAAAGATTCGTCAGAGAAATTCCGCAGCGCAGTGTGCAACACGGCGCGGCCCTCTGTTGCATTGATTGGCTCACCCTGGAACATACTTTCTATAGCGGCAGGCAATTCCATTTCCTCCGCCAGTTCCGTTAATAAAGAGAGCGTTTCTTCCGTGATGCGGTTTTTTGAAAGGTCGAACAGCATGTCGTCCAGCTGCAGCGAAAATTTCTCAAAGCGTTGCGGTTCCTGCGCAAAGAGCTCCCGCAGGTGCTTTGGTGCTATCTCCTTGTAATGCTTTTCCAGTTTCTGCCAGGCCTTTGCCTGGGTGGGGGAATAGTTTTTCAGCATAATTTTTCTTTTTCAATGTTACTACAGATTGCCCTTCACTAGCCTGTTCTATTTCAGGAGATTGTGCCGGGTATTATAAGTTCTTGTCTGCAATGATAGGTTTATAAGAATAAAGAATCAAAATTCGGTATTTAAAATATTCAATGCATCTTCCCGATAGTGCTTTGTCAGTAGCATTATCAAAATAAAGCACGTCCCGTAGATATAAGGTATACAGGAAAAAGAGATAAAAGTATAAAGATGGAGGAAAATAAGAAGCATCGTGAGGGGAAGGGGAAAGCAAGCGTACAGAAGGAGGAGAAAGTGCCCACACAGCCTGAGACACCGGTTGGCAACATCACCAGTAGTGATGATACTGCAAGGCTTCCTGATCACACAGTTGATACTCCCCCGGATGAGCAGACCAAGGGGAATCCCTGATTTGCCCTCTTCGCCCTTTTCTTATACATTTTGCCTGCTATAAGTTACAATATTGGCGTGTGAGGCAAAATTCTTCGTCTCTACGCGATCAGAAGTATTCAATACATTTAAAATTCACAACCTGTATTGTTCTGCCTTGCTACTGCAAATCGTTTCTTTTGAAAGCTTTTGTTTTGACAGTAAAACGGTGCAACTATTTATGAACATTAAGCAAAGGGAAAGTGGTCTGGCTATTAATTGTTTAATGTCTATATCTCAAAAACATGTTGTAGGTCGCTTATTTTCTATGGAACAAAGCCACATTTAAATTAATATCTGCTTATATTTGGTTTGCACGCAAAGGAGGCACAACCCTCCATCTTCTTTACGACAAAGCAGCCGGAGTATAATCGGAAGAGATACCAGGTGCTTTAGTTGGAGGGATAGCAGAGCCTTTTCTTCTACCACCTCTGCGAGCAACCTAATAAAGGAATTGATGTAAAGCATCAAAACAAGGCTAAATCGCAAGCCTCCTGTTTGTATGATGTTCATCGTGCGCCACCTGGTGAGGCTAACTTACAAAGAGATTGTTTTACAAGGAGCGAAATTGATTGGAAAAGAAAAAATAGACAAATATGAGTAATCTGAGCAATCTTATAAAAGAAAAAAACATCAAGGCCCTTATCCTTGACATGGATGGTGTTGTTACAAACACGGCTGCTTTACATGCTGAAGCATGGAAGAAGCTGTGTGATTCTTATTTGAGGCAACGGGGCGAGCAGGATGGTAAAAATTATGAGCCATTCAACTTTATGGAGGATTACCGCACTTTTGTTGACGGCGTACCTCGCCTGGATGCGATGCGTAATTTCATGAAGTCACGCGGTGTTGATGTGCCTGAAGGAAATCCGGATGATGATGAGAACCAGAACACCATAGTGGGATTGGGAGAGCGTAAAGACCTGTATTTCCATGAACTGCTGAAGCAAAGCGGTGTTGTGGTTTTTGAAAATGCGGTGAAGTGGATAAAGGAACAACAGGAAAAGGGCATGAAAACAGCCATTGTCTCTGCCAGTAGAAACTGCCTGACCATTATCCGGCGTGCTAACCTGGAAAGGCTTTTTGAGGTGCGGGTTGACAAAGTAGTGGCCAATGAGCTAAAGCTAAAAAACAAACCTAATCCGGATATCTTTCTGGAGGCGGCGCGGAAGTTAGGAGTGCAGCCACAGGAGGCCGCTGTTTTCGAAGATGCCTTTGCCGGTATAGAAGGCGCTAAAGCAGGTGGCTTCGGATTGGTAGTGGCCGTGGACCATGGTTACAGAAAAGAATCGCTTGAGGAAAGTGGCGCTGACCTCGTTATCAAGGGCTTTGCCTCTGAGGTAAAAGTAGAAGACGAGACAGCTATCAATTCTTAGAAGATATTTCACTGCTTTCTGAGTAAAAAGAAAGCACTATACAAAAACAGACAAAGCCTCCTTTTATAAAGAGGCTTTGTCTGTTTAAGGGCAATTGACTAACAAGGTGAAAGCTGTTTGCATGGTACTGTCTGTAGTGAGGAAAATAGCTTGCAACAACTTTAAGGGCATAAATCAGGTACTAACTATCTAAAGTGAATGTAAAGAAATTTACCAGCCAAGATCACCATATGCCTCCATCCACACTCTCACAACTGCTTTCAGAAAGAAAAATCAAAGCTCTGATCCTGGATCTGGATGGGGTGATAACGCAGACAGCGAAGGTGCATGCAAATGCCTGGAAGAAGATGTTTGATGATTATCTGCTGCAGCGGGGAGAACAGGAGAGTGTAGTGTACAAGCCACTGGAAATAGCCACAGATTATAGAGACTATATAGACGGTATACCCCGCTACGATGGCGTGCGTAATTTTCTGGCGTCGCGCAATATTGTGCTCCCGGAGGGAACAGCGACTGATGCCCCTGGTAAAGAAACTGTTGCTGGCTTGGGTAACCTGAAAAACAATTACTTTAAGAAGCTGATAGAGCAGGGCGGTGTACAGGTATATCCTGATACGGTCGCTTTTCTACAAAATAAAATCGCCCAGGGCTTCCGCACAGCAGTCATTTCTGCCAGTAAAAACTGCCAGCCTATACTTGCTGCTGCCGGCCTGGAGGAGTTGTTTGAGGTGCGGGTGGATGGCGTAGTATCCGTCGAGCTGGGGCTGAAAGGGAAGCCTGCGCCGGACGTGTTCACGGAGGCCGCACGGCAATTAGGCGTGCAGCCACAGGAGGCTGCAATTTTTGAGGACGCACTGGCGGGTGTGGAGGCTGGCAAAGCAGGCGGCTTTGCCCTGGTAGTGGGCATCAACAGAACAGACGAAACATCAGAACTTTTGAAACACGGTGCCGACCTGGTGCTGGATAAATTTCCAACAGAATAAAAACCTATGAAGAACCAATCAACCAAAACGATTCAGAAGCACGAGGCAACAGATCTTCCTTCTGCCTTGATAGATATACCCCAACTGATTAACGGCAAAAAGCCCGCTGTTTTCCTGGATTATGATGGCTGCCTGAGCCCTATCGTAAAGGATCCTGACAAAGCGGTGATGACGCAGGAGATGCGGGATACCCTGCAGCGTCTGGCTAGTGTATGCAGCGTTGCCGTGGTAAGTGGCCGCGACCGCGCCAACGTAGAAAAGCTGGTGCAGCTGGACAATCTCTACTATGCCGGCTCCCATGGCTTTGATATTTCCGGTCCGAATAACATGCACACAGAACCGGGTGGTGCCAGTGAAGCAGTGCCAGCGCTGGACAAAGCCCAGAAAACACTTGATGAGCGGCTGAAGGATGTGGAGGGCGTGCTGGTAGAGCGAAAGCGCTATGCTATTGCCGTGCATTACCGCAACGTGCCCGATGACCAGGTAAGTAAGGTGCTGCAGGTAACGGAGGGCGTAATAGCCGAACACCCGGAGCTCAAAAAAGGACCCGGCAAAAAAATCATGGAGCTGAAGCCAAACCTGGACTGGCACAAGGGCAAAGCTGTTCGCTGGCTGATGAATGAGCTGGACTTAAACAAACCGGATATTGTGCCGCTTTACATCGGCGATGATATCACAGACGAGGATGCTTTTGCTGAGCTGCAAGGCGAGGGCATTGGTATCATGGTGGGCGAGCACGATGACAAAACAGCTGCTGAATATAGACTGGAGGACGTAACAGACGTACTCGCTTTTTTAGAAGCGCTTACGCAAACAATAAAAAGTCAGCAGGATGTATGATTGGAAAGTTGCATATGACAACTGGGCGCCGGAAGAGCAGCCACTACGGGAGGCACTCTGCACTTTAGGCAATGGCTACTTTGCCACACGTGGGGCCTTTGAAGAGGCCGATGCGGACCTGCAGGAGCATTATCCCGGTACCTACCTGGCAGGTGGCTATAACAGGCTTGTATCTGAGATAGCAGGCAGGCAGGTTGAGAACGAGGACCTGGTAAACTGGCCGAACTGGCTGCCGCTTACCTTCCGCCACACAAACGAAGAATGGTTTGGTGTGAGCCGGGTAGAAGTCATCACATTCAGGCAGGAGCTGGATATGCGGCAAGGTCTGCTGGAACGCAGAATGCGCTTCCGCGATGGCAGCGGTCGCGAAAGCACGCTCTACAGCAGGCGATTGGTTAGTATGGCAAACCCCCATGTGGCAGCAATGGAGTGGGAACTGACACCGCAAAACTGGTCTGGCGAGATAGAGATAAAGTCTGCGCTGGATGGACGGGTTACCAATAGCGGCGTGTCCCGTTACCGTGACTATGAAAGCCAGCACCTCGAGCCACTCCAGCAGGGGCAGCATAACGAAGAAACCATTTTTCTGAAAGTTCAAACGGTGCAATCTAAGATCCAGATGGCCCAGGCAGCACGCACGCGCATTTACATGGAGCCTAAAGGCAACGAAGTAGAGCGCACGCTGCAGACAGAGGATGGCTATGTGGCGCATCACTTCAAACTAAAATGTGAGCAGAAGCGGCCCCTCCGCGTCGAAAAAGTGGTGCAACTGCAAACCTCCCGGGATAAGGCTATTTCGGAGCCGCTGCAGGATGCCTGCATAAACAGCGGAAGGCAGGGTAGCTTTACTCATTTGCTGGAAAAACACAGGCTGGCATGGCAACGCCTCTGGAACCGTACAGAATTGCAGATAGCCTGCAATAGCAAAGCCCAGTCCATCCTTCGGCTGCACATATTCCACCTGCTGCAAACAGTTTCTGCCAATACTATAGGAATGGATGTAGGAGTGCCGGCACGGGGGCTTCACGGCGAGGCTTACCGGGGGCATATTTTCTGGGATGAGCTTTTCATTTTTCCTTTCCTGAACATGCACCTGCCGGAGTTAACACGCGAACTGCTTTTCTACCGTTACCGTCGTTTGCCCGAAGCGCGTTATGCTGCCGCTCAGGCAGGATACCGTGGGGCTATGTTTCCGTGGCAGAGTGGCAGCAATGGGCGCGAAGAAACACAGCAGGTTCACCTGAATCCACAATCAGGAAACTGGCTGATAGATAATACGCACCTGCAGCGGCACATAAATGGCGCTATTGTCTACAACGTTTGGCAATACTTCCAGGCGACAGAGGATATGGAGTTTCTCACTTTTGTGGGAGCCGAGATGATCTTAGACATTGCCCAGTTCTGGTCTACTATAGCTGAGGAGAACACGAAAACAGGTCGTTATGAAATTCATCATGTGGTTGGCCCTGACGAATACCACGCCGATTATCCGGACTCTGACGAACCTGGCCTCAGCAACAACGCCTATACCAACGTTATGGCAGTGTGGGTGATTCAGCGGGCGCTGCAACTGTTTCAAATGTTGGATGACTCGCGTGTGGAGGAGCTACTCCAGAAGCTAACCATTTCGGAGGCAGACATAGCACGCTGGCGCGATATCAGCCATAAGATGTATGTTCCGTTTATCGATCAGAGCAACATCATGGCGCAGTTTGAAGGGTATGAGCAGCTTGAGGATTTCCCTTGGCAGGAGTATAAGGAAAAGTATGGGGAGTCGATGCGCCTGGACCGTATTCTAGAAAGTGAAGGCGACAACGTAAACAGGTATAAGGCCAGCAAACAGGCCGATGTGCTCATGCTCTTTTACCTGTTTTCTGCAGAGGAACTGATTCATGTTTTTGACTTGCTTGGGTACCCCTTTAAGCCAGAACATATACACGAAAACATCGCCTATTATGAAGAGCGCACCTCCCATGGCTCTACGCTGAGTAAGATTGTACACTCATGGGTGTTGGCACGGTCAGACCGTAAGCGGGCATATAATAACTTTAAAATGGCCTTGGTAAGTGACGTAGAGGATGTGCAGGGGGGCACCACGCAGGAGGGCATCCATTTGGGAGCCATGGCAGGCACGGTGGACCTGGTACAGCGGGGGTTTACAGGATTGGAGATTCGGGATAATGTGCTGTGGCTGGCACCTGTTTTACCAGAAGAGATAGGCTGCCTTAATTTCCAGCTACGCTACCGCAGCCACTGGATTTCTCTCCAGTTCACCCACGATAAACTGTTGATTGTCGTCGACAAGGGATGGCTGAAGGAAGTACAAATCGGTGTCAACGGCAACGTATTTACTTTTCAGACAGGTGACCGGCGTGAATTCAATATAAGCCGATAAAACTTGAATATATAATCAGTAAGCAATACTAAAAACATTTGCATTGCTGCATCTCAAAAAATATAACATTATGCACGATATACTCACTATAACACTCAATCCTGCTTTAGATAAGAGCACTTATACAAACCGGGTACAGCCTGAGAGAAAAATACGATGCAGTACTCCTTACTATGAACCGGGTGGGGGAGGCATTAACGTTTCCCGCGCCATCAAAAAATTAGGCGGAAATTCCTGTGCCTGGTTTTTATCAGGTGGGCCTTCAGGTGAGAAACTTTGCAGCTTATTGAAGGAAGAAGGTATCAATTTCAAGGCTATGAAAGCCAAAAACTGGACCCGTGAGAACCTCATGGTGATGGAGGAAAATACCGGTAACCAGTTTCGCTTTGGCATGCCTGGCCCTGAAACGTCCGAGGAGGAGTGGAAGCAGTGCCTGGAGAAGTTAGAGGAAATTCCCAATAAGGAGCTGCCAAAATATGTAGTAGCCAGCGGGAGCTTGCCACCGGGTGTTCCAGATGATTTTTATCTGCAACTGGCTCAAATGGCAAACCGGCGTGGTTTCAGGTTGATAGTGGACACTTCAGGAGACGCTCTCCTGAAAGCGGCAGGAGAGGGTGTTTACCTGCTGAAGCCAAACCAAAATGAATTTGCTGCATTAGTTGGAAAAGAGGAGGTGTCGGCACTGGAACAGGAGCAGATTGCAGTGCAGATACTGGAAGAAGGAAAATGTAAGGTGCTGGTGGTGTCGCTGGGACCTCGTGGTGCCATGGTAGCGTCTAAAGAAGCCGGTATAAGTTATATTATGACGCCTCCCGTAAAGCAGAAAAGTGCAGTGGGCGCCGGCGACAGCATGGTAGGAGCCATGGTCATGAGTCTGCTGAAGGGCAACATGAACATAGATGAAGTAGTGCGTTACGGCGTGGCAGCCGGTACAGCCGCAACCATGACTCCAGGCTCGGAGCTCTGTAAAAAAGAAGACACAGAAAAAATTTACCAGTGGCTCCTTGAGCATCGAGAACTTACAAACATCTAGTAAGCAATAATTTAAAATCATCAACAGAATAGAAACAAAAAAGGTGGAACCAACTGGCTCCACCTTTTTTGTTTTGGTATGGTTAATATTACGCGTTGCGGTTGATAGCGTTCAAATCTTCAAACGCTTCTTTCAGGCGCTTCGTGAAAGTTTTCTCTCCTTCACGCAGCCAAACGCGTGGGTCATAAAACTTCTTGTTAGGCACATCATCGCCTTCCGGGTTGCCTAGCTGGGTTTGCAGATAATCCTTCTTAGACTCATAATAGTCTCTGATACCTTCCCAGAATGCCCACTGCATGTCCGTATCAATATTCATTTTGATGGCACCGTATTCGATTGCTTCTGTGATCTTCGCCTTTTCAGAGCCGGAACCACCGTGGAAAACGAAATGAACCGGATTTTCAACAGTATTGTATTTCTGCTGAATAAACTCCTGCGAGTTCTTTAGGATTTCAGGGCGAAGCTCCACGTTACCTGGCTTGTAAACGCCATGCACGTTACCGAAAGCAGCTGCGATGGTGAAGCGGTGGCTAATCTGGTTTAGCACTTCGTAGGCGTAAGCCACTTCCTCCGGCTGTGTGTACAGGCGGGCACTATCTACATCAGAGTTGTCTACACCGTCTTCCTCGCCACCAGTTACACCCAGCTCGATTTCAACAGTCATCCCCATTTTGTCCATACGTCTTAGATATTCGGCGCAGGTCTCGATGTTTTCCTGTAGATCCTCTTCTGATAAATCCAGCATGTGGGAGCTGAACAATGGCTTACCATGCTCAGCGAAGTATTTCTCACCGGCGTCTAAAAGTCCATCAATCCAGGGCAGTAACTTTTTAGCTGCGTGGTCGGTGTGCAACACAACAGGTACACCGTAAGCCTCCGCCATAATATGCACGTGGCGCGCACCCGCAACGGCTCCTGCAATAGCAGATTTCTGTAGTTCGTTTGCCAGGCCTTTGCCCGCATTAAATTGCGCACCGCTATGGGAGAACTGGATGATGACAGGGGAGTTTACATCTCTTGCTGTTTCCAGCACAGCATTGATTGAGTTTGAACCAATTACGTTAACAGCCGGAAGGGCAAAGTTATTTTCGTTGGCATACTTAAAAAGCTCTGTTACTTCATCACCGTGCAATACGCCAGCTCTGAATCTTGTTTTAGTTTCGCTCACAGTTTATCTTAATTTAATTTACTTACATTTTAATCTTATCTCAAGCTTCTTTACGAGGCTGAGATAAAACCATCTATCAGTAAATTTACTATATAGTTTAGAATTAAGAAAATCAGCACACGATATATATTGTAAGTAGCTGTACTTCATCCGTTGAAGCAAGAACATACCCAGTAAGCTAAAGAACTATTATCAGCAGTGGCTGACTTAATGGGCGAGGTGTTCTTTTAAATCAGAAATGCTGCGGATCTTCAGTTTTACAGCCTGCTCTTCCCGCATCATCAGCGCGTAGGTGTTGTTAAAACCAAGTGGCGGTAGCCACAAAATGTGATACTGCTCGTGAAATCGGTCAGCTACATACCGGAAAACCTTATCATTTTCTTTAGATAATTTATCTGCCACCGGTTGAGGTGTGTTCAGGATTACCTGCAGGCCGGTACCCGTGTACTCCGGGTAAATATCTATTTCGCCAGCAGCCAGCGCATCAAAGCAGATTTTAGTTCCGCCCAAGCCTGTTCGCGCTGACACCTGCAGGTTAGTGTAGCCCCGGATCAGTTGGGAAAGCATCTCTGTGAGAATGTATTGCTCAGTAAAGATCTTCGAGCCAAGTTGTATGGTTTCGCCAGTACCATTCTGCGGAGGCCGCCAAAGCCCCTGTTGCTCCAGAAAAGCTTGCGCCACCTCTGCCGGTGCAGCTTTATCAAAATCTACATGGTAATTAAGGGCTGTCATGGTAGAATCGTTGATAGTGCCGCTGAGCATTTCCAGCACCTCCCGCAGCTCCGGATGCCGCAACAGCACCGGCTCCCGTATCAGAAAAGCCGCGTGATAGGGTGGGAAGGAGTTCTGATCATCCTCCAGCACCCGTAGGCTGTACGTTTTGATTTTGCCGTCTGTGGAGTAGCCGTCAATTACATCCACATCTCCTTCATATACCGCCTTGTAAACCAGTGCTGGGGCCATGATAACGGTGTTCAGGTCAAGCCCGTAGGTTGCTTTCAGTCCGGGATACCCGTCAGCCCTTCCGGCAAATTCCGGACTTAGCCCTGCCTGGAAGCCACTGCGATTCGGTAACAGGTAAAACGAAGATAACAGGGGCAAAGCCAGAAACAGCAGCAACGCTGCTGGGCGCAGCAGGGGCAGCCGCAGGTGCTGGAGACGTGCCAGTAAAAAATCGATGCCCACAGCCAGCAGCGCAGCAGGAACAGCTCCAGCCAGAATCATAGGCGTATTATTCAGGGCAATGCCGCCAAAGATAAACTCGCCCAAACCGCCCGCCGCTATATAAGCTGCCAAAGTCGCCACGCCCACATTCAGTACTGCTGCCGTCCGGATACCGGCAAAAAGCACCGGCAGCGCCAGCGGTAGTTCCACTCGTGTCAGCAGTTGCCAGTCGGTCATGCCCATGCCGCGCGCTGCTTCTTTCACCTTTGCATCGACCTGCATGACGCCTGTAAAAGCATTGCGGATAATCGGAAGCAGCGAGTATAGAAACAGCGCAAAAATGGCGGGCTTAGGGCCAATGCCCAGCACCGGAATCAGGAAACCCAGCAGCGCTATGCTCGGGATGGTTTGCAGTATGCCTGTAATGCCAAACGCAGGTCCAACGCCTTTTTTATACCTGGTGATGAGCAGGCCCACCGGTAGCCCGATAAGTATGGCCAGTGCAAGCGATATAAAGGTAAGGCTAATGTGTTCCAGGGTCTGCTCCAGCAGTTTGTCACCTTGTAGCTGCAAAAAATCCCAAAAGTCTTGAATGTCATTCATGCGCGTAGCGAGGGGGTTAATTGTTCTACAGCAGCCATAAGATCGGCCACGGTGGCGGCCTGTGGCGGCGTTTCAGTATTTGCCTCTAAGGTGAGGCTTTGTTGTGGTGCGCCAGTGGCTGTTAGTATTTGGATGGCCTCCAGCACACTTTCCGATTCGGGAAAAACGATCGCATCGGTAGCATTAGCAGGAGAAACGGCAGGCAGGTAAGGCCTAAGCTGGTGCAGTTGCAGCACCTGTAGCTGTAGCTGGAAAAGGTGATCTTGCAGGAAGCGCATTACGAATTCGTTGGCAGGGCGGAATACCAGCTCTTGGGTTGTGCCGAGTTGTTGAATTTTTCCGTTGTCCATCAGGCAGATGCGGTCGCCCAGTTCAAAAGCCTCCAGTACGTCGTGCGTCACCAGTACCTTGGTTTTATGCCGCAGTGCCTCTATATTTTTGAATTCACGCCGGATGCTGATGCGCGTAATGGGGTCCAGAGCCCCGAAAGGTTCATCCATCAGTATCACAGGCGGGTCCGAAATAAGCGCGCGGGCCAAGCCGACCCGTTGCTGCTGTCCACCGCTTAATTCGTGCGGATACTTTGAGAGGTACTGCTGCGGGGATATTCTGAGTAGTTCCAGCACCTCATGTGTGCGTTTATCAATTTTCTCTTTACTCCAGTGCAGCAGGCGCGGCACCACTGCAATATTCTCCTGAACGGTATAGTGCGGAAAAAGCCCTGCGCCCTGTATCACATAGCCCATCTTTCGCCGCAGATCTTCCGGTTTCTGTTGCTGTATGTTTGTTCCCGCTACTTCAATAGTGCCTGCAGTAAGTTCCTCCAAGCGATTGATGAGTTTGAGGGTGGTCGTTTTGCCGCAGCCGCTGGTGCCCAGCAGCACAAGTGTTTCACCTTCTTTCACATCCAGTGTCACGTCATCAACTGCCAGCAAGCCGCCAAATCTTTTTGTTACGTTACGGAGGCGGATCATGGTACTTTAGGTGCTTCTTTGGTCATCATGCTCCTTCTACGAAACCATACCATTTTAGCTGACCTTCGCATTTAGCACCTAATCAAACACAATCACCTTATCCTTGTGCTTGCTGCGCAAATGGCCCCGGATAATCTGTTGCACGTCTTTGTTGTCGTTATAGCGCTTGATGGCTCCTTTGAAATCCTCCAGGTTATGGGCAGAGAAAGTCTCATCGACAAATCCAAAGCCAAGGTAGGTGCCATGCTCTATCACTACTACTGATTTTTCTCCGGGTTCACGGCCTTTGCCTATAATCACAAAGCTGTTATGCTCAAATGTAAAGGATTCGATTGCGGCATCCACCCGCTTGTTATACTCCTCCGGACTCTCCTTGCCCACGCAGGCGCCCTGGCACTGGTGCACCTGGTAATCGAAGCAGGCACCATTTGTCTTGTACAGGTCGCAGAGTTTCTGGCAGAGGTTGTATTTACCCACTTTATGGTACAGGAAACCTTTTGCCTTGAACTGGTTCGATAAAGCGATGATAGGTGTCATGTTCACGTTATCGGCTTTATTTACGCTACCGAAAGTCAGGCGCTTGTAGCCGTTCCCGTCTTCATATACATAGATGCCAGTATTAAACACGGAGCGGCGCTGTTGCCGGTTGTACTGCGGTTTCATCCGCTTTATTTCAGCAGACTCAAACAGCAGCGCCACCAGTTCATTGCCCATGGTCTCATAGGTGATGTCGGAGATGCTGTTCTTGAAATCGAGCGATTTCCTGCTTTTATAGTCGATGTTAAAATGCTGAATGATGCGCTTTTTGATGTTGATGCTCTTGCCAACATAGATAACCTCGCCGGCTTCATTATAAAAGTAGTAGACACCCGGCACCATTGGCAGCGCATCCACCTGCTCTTTCCTGATGTTTGGGGGGAGTAAGGATGTTTTAATTTCCTCCTTTAACACCTGCGTGGTGTTGTCGGCGGCCATGTTCATGTTGCCATCCACAACAGGCCTGTTTATTTTGATGAGCTTGTCGAAAAGGACAGCCGTCGCTTCGGCATCGCCAATGGCGCGGTGGCGTTGCGTCAGTTCAATATCGATGCTTTTGCAGAGTTTGCCTAAACTATAGGAGGGCAGGCCCGGTATAAGGGCACGACTCAGGCGCACCGTGCAAAGAGTTTTGCGCTGAAAGGTGAAGCCTAAGTCAGCAAATTCTTTCTTTATAAAGGAGTAGTCGAAGCGCACGTTATGAGCCACGAAGACTTTGCCCTCGGTAAATTCTACAATCTCTTTGGCTACCTCATAAAACTTAGGTGCATCCTTTACCATCTCGTCTGTGATGCCCGTCAGGTTGGAGATAAAGTAGGGGATAGGGCGCTGTGGGTTAATGAGTGTATTGTACTTGTCGACTATTTTCTCCCCGTCGTGGATGAAAATGGCGATTTCCGTTATTTTATCCTGAGCAGGCTGTCCACCTGTGGTTTCAATGTCTATGATAGCGTACAAAATGCTAAAATTAAATGCTTGTAGGTTAGGTGCCATGGCAGGTGCCATAAGCTTCCTCTACAACCAATAATTTTAGTATTATGTTTCAAATCAGCCCTTTCTAAAGCAAATAAGCAAACTGTATTAGCAAAACCTGTTTACGTGATGTCGTCGTCTTTTTTTCCCCGGCCAAGTCCGTTCACAATCTCATCAAACCAGTTCTTAATGCGTCCGGGCTTCTTAGGTTTCAGATCGTCTATGTCAGCCAGTAAATACCCGAAAGGCCGCGTTGGGGGGTAAGCATCAAAAATAACCTTTAACATGGCAATTACAGGAATAGAAATAATCATACCTGCTGCACCCCATATCTCTCCACCGATCAATAAAGCAATGATGGCAGCAAAAGGGTTGATACTCACTTTTGAGCCCACTACAAACGGAGTAATGAAATTACCCTCCAGGAACTGCACGAACATGAAGATGAGCACGACTACTACCGCATTGAAGAAATTGCCTGTGGTGGCCAGAATAAACACAGCAGGCAGAGAGGCTCCGATTAAGATACCGATATAAGGGATAATGGTCAGGATAGAGGCAAATACACCAAAGAAAATAGCATACTTCACGCCCACTATAAGTAAACCCGCTGAGTTTAACAGCGCCACTACTACAATCACTATCATCAAACCGGAGATATAGCTCTGCACCACATGCTGTATGTTTGACATGGCCCTGGTAAAGTCTCCCCTGTGATCTTTAGTGGTGAATTTAAATATAAACTGCTCGAGGTGGTCGCGGTAATAGAGCAGGCAGAACACAAAAATGGGCACGATAGTAACGAGTGTTAGTGCACCGGTGGTAACGGAAATGGTACTGCCCAGGAAAGTGGTGGAGATGTCCTGTATGCTGCCAATGGCATTGCGGATGATCTGGTTTCTGTTGGAAGGCGGTATCTCAAAATGCGTGTACAGAAAGTCCTGCACGTTTGCAAGGAGTGCTTCCAGGTTTTGGCCCACCGTATCCAACTCCGACGTAAGGCTTATTAACTGCATCGATAAGAACCAGATAACCAGACTGAGCACAACAATCACCAGCACAATGCTCAACAGAATAGCCAGTGGGCGTGGTAATCCCCACCTTTCCATATCCCGGTTAATAGGCAGCAGCAGGAGGGAGAAGAGCAAAGCGAAAGCCAGTGGCATTAAAATAGGCTTGAATGTCTGCAGCCCTAAAATTAACAGCGCCAGCGCCAGTAGTATAATTGTAAATTTAAAGTACTTGGGTAATTTTATTTCCATTTAATTGTGCTGTCTTCTCCTTTCATAAGCTCCTGAGGTACAGTTATTGTATCAATTGATAGCAAATGTAAGGTAACAGGATTTAATAAGTTGTATATTTATATGCTAAAAAAATTAGCTTAATTAACTGTTGTTTTTCTTTCTTTAGATGAACTTCTACCCCTAAACAGGAGTTATTAATTGACTATTAGCCTACAAATTTGTATATTTGACTAATATTTTTAGTATTTCTGAAACAGAATAGGTTGTATAGAATAGGAGTTGGAACTTTAGATGGTGTCTATACTCTTATAATTTTCTATATTTCCGGTTGAATTTACCAAAACATCTACACTTACGCTTAAAGAATGGCAGAGTTAGTTCAAAATAACTACAACGAAGACAGTATTCGGTCGCTGGAGCCGCGGGAGCACATCAGGTTGCGTCCTGGTATGTACATTGGCAAATTGGGCGATGGTTCATCGGCTGATGACGGTATTTATATCCTGGTGAAAGAGGTGGTTGACAACTCCATTGACGAACACGTGATGGGGCATGGCAAAACCATTGATATTAAAATTTCTGACCATAAAGTACAAGTGCGTGACTATGGCCGGGGCATTCCGCTGGGTAAGGTAGTTGACTGTGTGAGCAAGATAAATACGGGCGGTAAATACGATAGCAAAGCCTTCCAGAAATCGGTTGGTCTGAATGGTGTGGGTACGAAAGCAGTGAACGCGCTATCCAGCCACTTCAGGGTACAGTCGGTACGCGACGGACAGATGAAGGTGGCAGAGTTTGAGCAGGGGGTACTAACGCAGGATTACGATCTGCAGGAGACGAGCCAGCGCAATGGTACGCTTACTTCCTTTGTGCCGGACGAGGCCATCTTTAAGAACTTCCAGTTTAACCCGGATTACCTGGAGAACCAGATTTGGAACTATGTGTACCTGAATGCCGGCCTTACGGTGAACTTTAACGGTAAGAAGTTTTACTCAGAGAACGGCCTGCTGGACCTGTTGCGCAATAAGGCTGACGAAGAAAGCATGCGCTATCCAATCATCCACCTGAAGGGAGAGGATATCGAACTTGCACTCACACACGGCAACGACTACGGCGAAGAGTATTACTCGTTTGTAAACGGACAGTACACCACGATGGGTGGTACGCACCTGGCAGCCTTCCGCGAGGCGGTGGTGAAGACGGTGCGTGACTTCTACAAAAAAGACTACGATGCAGCCGATATCCGTGGCTCTATCGTGGGAGCCATCAGTATCCGGGTGCAGGAGCCGGTGTTTGAGTCGCAGACCAAAACAAAGCTGGGCTCTATTGATATGGGGCCTGACGGTCCTGCCGTTCGAGCCTTTATAAACGACTTTGTAAAAGAGCACCTCGACAACTACCTGCACAGGAACGCAACGACAGCCGAGGCACTGAAGAAGCGCATTGAGCAGAGTGAGCGTGAGCGTAAGGATATGGCTGGCGTGAAAAAGCTGGCTAACCAGCGCGCTAAAAAAGCGAACCTGCACAACCGCAAGCTCCGCGACTGCCGCATGCACTTTAACGAGGACAAGCATGAGAACGCCCTGCTTTCTACCCTCTTCATTACAGAGGGTGACTCGGCGAGTGGTTCTATCACTAAATCCCGCAATGTGGATACAGAGGCGGTATTCAGTTTAAGAGGTAAGCCGCTCAACTGCTATGGCCTGAAGAAAAAAGTGGTGTACGAAAACGAAGAGTTTAACCTGCTGCAGCACGCCCTGAACATTGAAGAAGGCCTGGAAGGGCTGCGCTATAACCGCGTGGTAGTAGCCACTGATGCCGACGTGGACGGAATGCACATCCGCTTGCTGCTGCTGACGTTTTTCCTGCAGTTTTTCCCGGACCTGGTGAAGAACGGCCACGTGTATATATTGGAGACACCGCTTTTCCGGGTGCGCAATAAGAAGGAAACCATTTATTGCTACAACGAGACAGAGAAGCAGGAGGCAATCCAAAAGTTAGGCAAGCGCCCGGAGATTACCCGCTTCAAGGGTTTGGGTGAGATCTCTCCGGATGAGTTCGGCAAGTTTATTGGTGACAACATCAAGCTGAAGCCGGTTATCCTGCACAAAGACACGACGATACAGAAAATGCTGAGCTACTTTATGGGCAAAAACACGCCGGAGCGTCAGGGTTTTATTATCGATAACCTGAAGATCGAAAAAGACATAGTAGAGGAAATTTATGCATAACGACGAGTTGAATAACGAAGAATTAAATCACGAAGACGAGCTGGAAGTAACCTTCAACGATGGGGAAGGAGAACTGATCCATAACGTAACGCCTGTAGCCGGCCTTTATGAAACCTGGTTCCTCGACTATGCTTCTTATGTAATTCTGGAGCGTGCGGTGCCAGCCATCGAAGACGGCCTGAAGCCGGTGCAGCGACGCATACTGCACGCCATGAAAGAAATGGACGATGGCCGCTTTAACAAAGTAGCCAACGTGATAGGGCAGACCATGCAGTACCACCCGCACGGTGACGCCTCCATCGGGGACGCCATGGTGAACCTGGGGCAGAAAGATTTGCTGATAGAGACGCAGGGTAACTGGGGTGATGTACGCACCGGCGACAGCGCTGCTGCTCCGCGTTACATCGAGGCACGCCTTTCTAAGTTTGCCTTGGATGTGGTGTTTAACCCGCAGACAACCTTGTGGCAGCTGTCGTATGACGGACGTAAAAACGAGCCGGTGACACTGCCCGTGAAGTTCCCGCTGCTGCTGGCGCAGGGTGTTGAAGGTATAGCCGTGGGTTTGTCTACGAAGATTATGCCGCACAACTTCCGCGAGTTGATAAAAGGTTCTATTGATGTGCTGAAAGGCCGTTCTACACAGCTCCTGCCAGACTTCCCGAATGGCGGCCTGGTAGACGTAACCAATTACAACTCCGGCATGCGTGGCGGTCGTATCCGCGTGCGCGCCACCATTGAAAAGGTCGACAAGACCATGCTCATCATACGGGACGTTCCTTACGGCATTACGACCACCGGCCTGATGGAGTCGATCGTGAAGGCAAGTGAGAACAACAAGATCAAGATTAAGAAGGTAATTGATAATACAGCGGCTGATGTAGAGATACAGGTGCATTTGCCCGCCGGTGTGTCACCTGACCTTACCATTGATGCCCTTTACGCCTTCACTGACTGCGAGGTATCTATCTCCCCGAATACCTGTGTGATTATTGACGACAAACCACACTTCCTGAGTGTGGATGAACTGCTGCGCATCTCTACCTTTAAAACAGTAGATCTGTTGAAGCGTGAGTTGGAAATACGTCGGGCAGAACTGGAAGACAAGTGGCATAACTCTTCCCTTGAGAAAATATTTATAGAGAACCGCATTTACCGCGATATTGAAGAATGTGAGACGTGGGAGGCCGTGCTGGAGGCAATTGATAAAGGGCTGGACCCTTACAAGCCCCTGCTGCGCCGCGAGGTGACAGAAGAGGATATTGTCAGGCTGACAGAGATCAGGATCAAGCGCATATCCAAGTATGACTCCTTTAAGGCAGACGAATATATCCGGAAGCTGGAAGAGGAGATGGCCGAGGTCGATGACAACCTGGCCCACCTTATCCGCTATGCTATTTCCTACTTTGAGTCACTATTGAAGAAGTATGGGCAAGGGCGTGAACGTAAAACACAGTTAAAGACTTTTGATGTTATTAATGCACAGAATGTTGCCATAGCGAATCAGAAGCTTTACATGAATGCCAAAGACGGCTTTATCGGAACCGGGCTGCGCAAAGATGAGTTTGTGTGCGACTGCTCCGACATGGACGATATCATCGTGTTCCGCAAAGACGGTAAGTTCACGGTTACAAAGGTGGCAGAGAAGACATTCGTAGGCAAAGACATCATTCTGGCCGGGGTGTATAACAAGAACGATGAGCACATGGTGTACAACATGATTTACCTGGATGGTAAATCAGGCGTCTCTTATGCCAAACGTTTCTCCGTGAAGTCTATCACCCGTGACAAAGAGTATGACCTGACCAAAGGCAACAAAGGCTCTAAAGTACATTACCTGACAGCCAACCCGAATTCTGAATCAGAAGTCGTAACCATCTCATTGTCACCTCAAGCCACAGCGCGTGTTAAAGTTCTTGATTATGACTTTTCGGAGCTGATGATAAAAGGCAAAGGCTCAAACGGCAATATCGTGACGAAGTACCCGGTGAAGAAAGTCGTGCAAAAGAGCCTGGGCGAATCAACGCTTGGTGGCCGTGAGATATTCTACGACGAAGTGATTGGGCGACTAAACACCGAAGGCCGTGGCCGCTACCTTGGCTCTTTCAATACCGATGATACCATCCTGGTGGTGTATGAAGACGGCAGCTATGAGTTAACATCGTTTGACCTGGCCAACCACTATACCGTTGAGAAGATAAAGGTACTGCAGAAGTTTGATCCGGAGCTGGTTGTTTCCTCTATCTATTATGAAGGCGAGAACAAGATCTATTATGTGAAGCGCTTCAAAGTAGAAACCTCTACAGTGGGCAAACGCTTTCCGTTCATTCCTGAAACGAAGGGTTCCCGCCTAGAGGCTGTTTCCACGCATCCGGAGCCACTGGCAACTATTTCTTTCAAACGCGACCGCCGTAGTGAGAAGGAGACAGAGAAGCTGCTGCTGAGTGAGTTCATCGACGTGAAAGGATGGAAAGCTTTAGGTAATAAGCTCAATTACTACAAGGTGCTGGATGTGTCGCTGCCAAAGATGGAGGCAGTGGAGCAGCCAGACGATGATAAAACCAAGAGCAAGAAATCTGCTCCGAGGAAGGCTCCCGCTACGGTTCCCTCTGAGTTGAAAGAACTTGCTGAAGAGGCCGCCAAATTAAGTGCTATCCAACATCACGAGTCAGAATTCGTAGAAAAAGGGGTAGACGATGGTGAGGAAATCTCAGAAAAAGAAGCACTCAGAAGAAAAAAGCAACTTGATCTTTTTTAGGTTATAAGAAGTTCTTCTTTTCTGTTAGCTTCCTCTTGCTAAAGTCTTCTGCAATATGTAGATTGTAGGGTGAGTAAGTATATATGAGAAGACTTTTTAAAATATTTCTGATAGTAAGCATACTCTGTGGAGGAACGCCTGCTGCTATGGCAGGCGCTTCCTTCTCAGGGAATGAGCAATTGCTGCAGCAGGCAAAGCAGCTTTTGAACAGGTACAAAGACAGCGAAGCGCTGCTTTTGTATGAGCAGGTGCTTGCTGCTGCACCAGACAATTATGAGGCACTTTGCAAAGCAAGCATGCTCCATTGCCGCATTGGCGAACGCTATAGCACTGATGAGACGTCTAAGATGCAGCATTTTTCTAAAGCAAAGAGCTACGCGCAGAAAGCCTATGAAATAGATCATGTGGATGCTGAGTCCAACTTTGTCATGGCGCTTTCTATTAGTGCTGAAGCGATGGCCTCCGGAGCTAAGAACCGTTTGGTAGGTATTAATGAAGTGAAAACTTTTCTGGATGCAGCCCTGGCTTCTGATGACCAGCATGCGGGTGCTTGGCATATCATGGGCCGCTGGTATTTCAAAATGGCAAATCTCAACCTAATAGAAAAGGTGGCTTCTAAAATGCTGTTTGGTGGAGTATGTGATGAGGCTACAAACTCCCAGGCTGCAATAGCACTTGAAAAAGCAGTTGCTTATGATCCGGATAATATCCGTTACTATTACGATCTTGCCTGCATCTATGATGAAATGAAGGATACAGCAGCTAGGAATACAACGTTGGAGAAAGCCATCTCGCTCACCTATGAGACGAAGGAGGAACTGGAACTAAGCAGGCGCTGTAAGATTATGCTTCAAGAGAAATAATAAATTGAGCATATATTATGCTTTCAAAGCCTGCTTCCAAACGGTGGCAGGCTTTTAGTTTTCAAGGCTGTCGTGTGAAGGTTATTTCAAATTTCTTAAAATGTCTTAATTTAGCGCGCAAGTGTTACGGTACCTCTATTACAAGTTCCTTTTTAAGCGAATAATGGCTTATTTACCGCGTTTGCTGTTCCTGTTGCCTTTCTTTTTTGCTTCCTGCAGCCTCGAAGAGGATAACAGGGAGCAGATGGTGAATCTGCAGCAAGTGAAGGATAACCCTGAGGCGCAGCTTGTAAACCTGAATGCGGCAATAGAACAAACGGGAAGCGACGGCAGTTTGTATGCCCGCAGATCGGTAGTACTGTTGCGTAAAGGAGAACTGGAGCAGGCATTGAATGATGCGAACAAGGCGGTAAAGCTTACCCGTAATGAGCCCTCCAGCCTTTTTGTAAAGGCGCAGGTGCTCCGCACCATGGGCAAACCGGAGGAGGCGCTGCCGCTAGCGCTGCAGGCAGAGCGGAACTCGTATCAGAGTTCCTCGCTTTACGTGCTTCTGGGCGATTTGTACCTCCAGCGCAACGACTATCAGCAGGCACAGGCTTACCTGAACAAGGCGCAGGAGCTGTCGCCTGATGATGAATTCGCTTTTTATTATAAAGGAAGGGTTCAGGAAGCAACAGGGGATACTGCGAGGGCTATGCAGAATTACAGGAATGCGCTTGAGCAGGCGCCTGCCTTTGTGGAGGCACAGCGTGAGTTGGCTGGCTTGCTTGTGGCTGAAGGAGACTTTACTGCAGCAAAACCTTTCCTGGCAAGTGCCTTGAAAGCGGCCCCTAAGGATGGGGTTCTATGGTACTACAAAGGGCTTGTACAAAAGGCAGAGCAGAAACCGGACAGTGCGTTGCAGGCCTTTAGCCGGGCAGTAAGTTTGAATGATACTATACAGGGCGCACATTACTGGTTGGGGATACAGCAGCATAAGTTAGGCAATAATGAGGCAGCTATTTCCCATTTGCAGAGAGCTGCCAGCTACAAGGGAGAGCTTAAGTACATGACAAATTTGGCCAGTGCTTATGAGCGCACGGGGCAGAATGGATTGTCCCTGGCCACTTATCAGCGTTTGGTGGAGGCAGAGCCAACGTATACGTACGCTTACCAGGCTATCAGCCGCATTAAAAGTAAATTAGTAAAACCGAAACCTGACAGCACAGCAGTGCGGCAGGTACAGATACAACAATAAAAACATGATCAACATCACACTGCCAGATGGCTCTGTACGCCAGTATGAACAAGGCGTAACAAGCTTTGAAGTGGCTCAGAGCATCAGCGAAGGCCTGGCGCGTAACGTGCTAGCTGCTAAAGTAAATGACACTGTTTGGGACCTCTCGCGCCCTATCACAGAAGATGCAAGGGTACAGCTGCTCACCTGGAATGATGACCTGGGAAAGAACGCTTTCTGGCACTCGTCGGCGCACTTGCTGGCAGAGGCACTGGAAGAGCTTTATCCGGGCGTGAAGTTCGGCATAGGGCCTCCGGTAGAGAACGGTTTTTATTATGATGTGGACCTGGGCGAGCGTTCTTTCTCGCAGGAAGACTTTGCCAAGGTAGAGCAGAAGATGCTGGAGCTGGCCCGAAATAAAAATGAGTTCAAAAGACGTGATGTTTCCAAAGCAGAAGCCATAGAGTATTTCACTCAGAAAGGGGACGAGTACAAGCTGGATCTCATAAAGGACCTGGCGGATGGTACCATCTCTTTTTATGAGCAGGGTAACTTCGTGGATCTTTGCCGTGGACCGCACATCCCGAATACAGGCCATATAAAGGCTGCGAAAATCATGAACGTGGCCGGTGCCTACTGGCGTGGCGACGAAAAGAACAAGCAGCTGACACGTATTTACGGGGTTACTTTCCCGAAACAAAAAGAGCTGACAGAACACCTGCAGCGCCTCGAAGAAGCCAAGAAGCGTGACCACCGCAAGCTGGGAAAAGAACTGGAGCTGTTCGCCTTTTCTGAAAAGGTAGGGATGGGGCTGCCACTTTGGTTGCCAAAAGGTACTCTGCTACGTGAGCGCCTGGAGCAGTTTATGCGCAAGGCACAGATGCGTGCCGGTTATCAGCCGGTGGTAACGCCGCACATTGGCAGCAAAGAGCTTTACATTACTTCCGGACACTACGAGAAGTATGGAGCGGATTCCTTCCAGCCAATCAAGACGCCGAATGAAGGGGAGGAGTTCTTCCTGAAGCCGATGAACTGCCCGCATCACTGCGAAATTTATAAGACTCGTCCGCGCTCATACAAGGAGCTGCCCGTACGCCTGGCAGAGTTTGGTACTGTATACCGTTACGAGCAGAGCGGGGAGCTGCACGGCTTAACACGCGTGCGGGGCTTTACGCAAGACGACGCGCACATTTTCTGCCGACCGGACCAGGTGAAGGAAGAGTTTATCAAAGTAATTGATCTGGTGCTTTATGTGTTTAATGCACTTGGCTTCGAAGACTATACGGCACAGATATCCCTTCGTGACCCGGAGAACAAGAAAAAATACATCGGTGGCGACGAAGCTTGGGAAAAAGCAGAGACTGCTATTATCGAGGCTGCCGCAGAGAAAGGCCTACGTACTGTAACCGAACTGGGAGAGGCTGCGTTCTATGGACCTAAGCTCGACTTTATGGTAAAGGATGCCCTTGGCCGTAAATGGCAGCTCGGAACTATCCAAGTGGATTACCAGTTACCAGAACGTTTCCAGTTGGAATACATTGGTGCTGATAACCAGAAACATCGCCCGGTAATGATACACCGTGCGCCTTTCGGTTCACTGGAGCGTTTTGTGGCCGTGCTGATTGAGCATTGCGGCGGTAATTTCCCGCTGTGGCTAAGCCCGGACCAGTTCGCCATCCTGCCCATTTCTGAGAAGTATCAGGATTTTGCGCAGGAAGTGTATCACCGCCTGCAGCAGCACGATATCCGTGGCTTTGTAGACAACCGGGATGAGAAAATCGGCCGTAAAATACGCGATGCAGAAGTGCAGAAGGTACCTTACATGCTGATTGTAGGAGAGAAGGAACAGGAAAACGATGCTGTATCGGTGCGTAAACACGGTGAAGGAGATTTAGGCACTATGTCTGTAGAGGAGTATATCAGCTTCTTTCAGAATAAAATTGCCGAGGTATTGAACAAATAAGGAAAGTAATTTTCTTTTTGATATAAAAAGTGCGATATTCGCACCTTGATTGTAAAAACTAATTTAAAGGAGGTAATACTATAGCTACTCAAAACAGGCGCTACATCCCACGAGGAAAAGTGGAGGAGCCTTACAAAGTCAATGAAAAAATAACTGCCAGAGAAGTCCGGGTAGTTGGAGACAATGTAGAGCAAGGTGTGTTCTCAACAAGAGATGCGCAGCGAATGGCCAACGAGCAGAATCTTGACCTGGTTGAGATCTCGCCTACAGCCAATCCTCCCGTATGTCGCATCATCGACTACTCGAAATTCAAGTACGAGCAGAAGAAGAAGACACGCGAGATGAAGGCAAAAGCTCAGAAAGTTGTCATCAAAGAGATCCGTTTCGGCCCGAACACAGATGATCACGATTTTGAGTTCAAGCTGAAGCACGCGAAAGGCTTCCTGGAGAGCGGTTTCAAAGTGAAATCATACGTTCACTTTGTGGGTAGGTCTATTGTGTTCAAGGAAAGAGGAGAGATCCTGCTTCTGAAGTTTGCACAAGCATTGGAAGAAGTGGCCAAGGTAGAACAGCTGCCGAAGCTGGAAGGAAAGCGAATGTTTCTTATCCTTTCTCCTAAAGTTGCTCCTGCCACCAAGAAGTAATTTTTTTATTCAATTTTTATAACCATGCCAAAAGTAAAAACAAAATCTGGTGCAAAGAAGCGTTTTACTTTGACAGGTACTGGCAAAATTAAGCGCAAGCACGCTTTTAAGAGCCACATCCTGACGAAGAAGACGACAAAGCAGAAGCGTAACCTTACTCAAACAGGCCTTGTTAGCTCAGCTGATACGGACAGAGTAAAACTTATGCTCAACATTTAATTATTTAAGGTTAACTATTAGTACGAACCCAGTGCCTGGTCTTTTTAAAGATTTTACAATCACCAGTCGCTAAAACTCAAAAGAAATGCCTAGATCGGTCAATGTCGTAGCAGCACGACACAGAAGAAAAAAAATAATGAAAATGGCCAAAGGTTACTTTGGCCGTCGCAAGAACGTTTGGACAGTTGCGAAAAACGCAGTTGAAAAAGGTTTAACCTATGCGTACCGCGACAGAAAAGCAAAGAAGAGAGACTTCAGAGCACTGTGGATCCAGCGTATTAACGCGGGTGCACGTGAGCATGGCTTGTCTTACTCTGTGCTGATGGGCGCTTTGAAAAAGGCTAACATCGACCTGAACAGAAAGGTACTTGCTGACTTAGCAATGAACCACCCGGAAGCGTTCAGATCAATCGTTGAGAAAGTAAAGTAAATTTACTTGAACATATAGAACAGAAGGGCTTGGCTAACGCTAAGCCCTTTTTGTTTTAATAAAGGGATTGGCTTTCGAAGCTTGAAATCTACCTTTCTGACATTAGTACCTACAGCTGTTTCTACACTTCACACAGATTGGTTTCTCCTTGCTGTATCTACTACACGGTCTGAGAAGTATAAAGTAAATATGCAAGCCATTATCTTCTGCGGAATTCAAGCAAGCGGTAAATCTACTTTTTACAAAGAACACTTCTTTGATACCCATATGCGCATCAGCATGGATCTGCTGCGGACACGCAACCGGGAGCGGCTTTTTCTGGAGGCATGTATCCGTTCTCAGATGCGTTTTGTGGTAGACAATACCAATCCTACAGCGGCTGAACGACAAAAGTATATTGAACTGGCGAAGGCGGCGCGCTATGAAGTAATAGGGTATTATTTTGAATCTACTACCAAAGATGCTTTAGCCCGTAACAGCCTGCGAAGTGGCCGTTTCCTGATTCCGGAGAAGGGAATTTATGGTACTCATAAAAGACTGCTGAAGCCCTCCCTGGCAGAGGGTTTTGATATGCTCTACCATGTAAGGCTACAGCCTGATAGCACCTATAGTATAAAACTAGTAGCGGAATTGTGAGGTAGATAGTACTCATTTTTTTCATTTTAATAAAGAAGAACAAGTTTCAATATGAAAATTGTTCGCCAGTAAGAGGTAATTTATAACGGCAGCAATGTTATATTGAGCAAATTTTAAGAGTATGATACAACGAAGCGACAGGCTCCACAATGTTTCTTACGAACTGCGGGGGCCGGTATATGAGAAGGCGAAAGAGCTTGAATTGCAGGGACATAAAGTTACCAACCTGAATATTGGCAACCCGGCACCATTTGGATTTAATGCACCGCAGGCAGTGTTGCAGCAGATAGTGGAAAATCTGAGTCTGGCACAGGGCTATTCAGATCATAAGGGTCTGTTAAGTGCCAGAGAGGCTGTAAAAACCTATTATGAGAAGGCGGGAGTAGCGCACATTCATGTTGATGACATTTTTTTAGGGAATGGCCTGAGCGAACTGATCATGCAGTCGGTGCAGGCGCTGGTGAATAACGGGGATGAGATGCTGGTGCCTTCACCGGATTATCCGCTTTGGACAGCCGCTGTTAATTTCTCGGGCGGTAAAGCAGTGCATTACCTGTGCGATGAGGCGTCTGACTGGTATCCTGATGTAGCCGATATCAAAAGCAAGATTACATCTAAAACACGTGCCATTGTTATCATCAACCCGAATAACCCGACGGGTGCCGTTTACTCTAAGGATATTTTAACGGAGATAGTGGCCTTGGCCGAGGAGCACGAGCTGATTATTTTCTCTGATGAGATCTATGATAAAATCCTGTATGACGGCGTTGAGCACATTCCGACGGCTACCCTCTCAGATTCAGCAGTTTGTATAACCATGAGCGGTCTCTCCAAAAACTATCTTGCAGCCGGTTTCCGCGCTGGGTGGATGCTTATAAGTGGGGCCAAGTCGAAGGCGGCAGATTATATTGATGGGCTAAATACCTTGGCCAGCCTGCGGGTGTGTAGCAATGTGCCTGCTCAGTATGCCATACAGGTAGCGCTGGAAGGTGTGCCATCGGTGCAGGACCTGGTGTTGCCAACAGGCAGGCTAGGGAAACAGCGGAATGCGTGTTATGAGAAGCTGACAGCCATCCCCGGAATTACCTGTGTAAAGCCGATGGGAGCCTTTTACATGTTCCCGAAGATAGATGCCAAAAGGTTTGATGTCCACAACGACCAGCAGCTTGTGCTGGACTTGCTGGCGGCACAACATGTTTTTGTTGTGCAGGGGAGCGGCTTTAACTGGCATAAGCCTGACCATTTCAGAATAGTATATCTTCCGGAGGTAGAGGTGCTCGATAAGACAATAGATAAACTCTCCCTTTTCTTTTCCACCTATAAGCAGGCACCCAAGTCGGCCTCTGAAAAGGAGCCCGTGCTCACTTTATCAGTGCAGTTATCAGATTAAGCATCTTAAGATACTGTCTAAAATCAAGAAGCCTCACCGCTGGATATATAAAATCCGTTGTGAGGCTTCTTGTTTCTAATGATAAATGTTGCTGAACCATTCATAATTCAGCATTCCTAACTCATAATTAAATTAAATCGTGTACTTCCTGCCTTTGTTCTGCTCTTTCAGATAATCCATCAGCGGCTGGAAGTAATCTACCATGGCACGGGCGCTAAGTTCTTCGCCGGTTTTCTCCTTCAGCATCTGGCGCCAGTCTGCTGAGGCACCCGGGTACATAATGTCACGGAGGAAATCACCCACTTCTTTCTTACCGTAATAGTTGGTGGCGTGCGGGTCCTGGTTCAGAATGTTCTTGGCGATGTGGTCATGCAACTGGAACAGGATAACATAGCTAAGGGCATAGTCATAATACTGCGCTGCATCATCGTTTATATGTGTTTTAGTGGCAGGATCCAGGTACTGCTCTCCACGCTCAGTCGGCGGTACAATGCCCTGGTATTTTTTTGCCAGCTCCCACCAACGCTTGTTCAGTTGGTCAGCCGGCAGGTTCTCAGCATAAAAGTCATGCTCCCACTCACTCATAACACCGGCGGAGAAAGGAATGAACGTAACATAACTCAATGCTTCTTTCAGCAGCGCCTGCACCTCATCGGTCTGCGCATCTTTTTCTATCAGGTTCAGCTCAGCCAGGAAAGGTTTTTGCATTGCCGCCAGCCCCATTAAACTACCGATGGCTTCGTGGTAGGCACGGTTGGCACCACCACGCAGCAGCACAGGCACATCAGGGTTCGTATATGTCATATAATAGTAGATGTGTCCCAGTTCGTGGTGCGTTGTCTCATACCACTCCGAATTAGGTTCAACGCTCATGAGGCTGCGTACATCCTTGTCCAGGTCCAGGTGCCAGGCAGAAGCGTGGTTGTTCTTTTTGTAATTCACCCCCTCCGGCAGCGGATACAAGCTTGATTTAATGTAGAAAGTTTCAGGCATAGCAGGGAAGCCTAAGCTGGTATAGAACCGCTCCCCCTGCTGCACCAGCCACTCGGCACCCTTCGGCTTCAGGGCTGCATCCAGGTCAATGCCTTCCACATTTATCATCGCGCTCCAATCCTGGCCCCAGCGGTTTGGCAGCCAGTGAGCGGGCAGGTACTCCGGCACCTCCTTTACGCCGTACTGCTTTGCCAGTTCGTAACGGGCATAGGTGTGCAGCTCGCGGTATAGTGGGCGCAACTCTTCATTTACCTGCTGCATCAGGTCCATCATCTCTTCGCGTGTCATGCCATAGTCAGAGGCCTGATAAGAGAAATAGTCGTCGTAGCCGAGGCTTTGTACCGTTTGGTTGCGCAACTGGCGCAGGTTAAGCAGGCCTTCTCTTAGCCCCGGTCCAACTTCTTTACTTGCTTCCCATGCAGCCTGGCGCCGCTTCACGTCATTCTCGTTCCGAAGCATGTTATCAATGTCGTTCGTGCTTACTTCCTGCTCAAACACACGATAGTTGAAGCCATATAGCTTTTCTGTCTGCTCTGTTTCTGCCTTGATGCGGGCTTTTACCACGTCCGGTATTATCTGCGGGTTATTGGCACCTGTATAAAGAATAGCCTCCAGTTGCTTTACCTGCAGTGCTGTCAGTTGGTCTTTCTGATCAAGTAAAGCCTGGGCTTTCTGTATGTTTTCCGCACTTCCTGTGTAAGTGGCAAAAGCTTCGTTGGCACGACGCGTGGCCGCTGCATTGGTTGTATCTCCTTCTACAATGCGGGTATTAGAGGCCCATTCTGCTTCAGCAGATTTAGTATAAAGGTCCTGGTATGTTTGGGAGTACTGGTCTAAGAAAGCCTGTGCATCCTGCTGCACAGCGGTTGCTTCTGCAGTTAATTCTGTACCAGCTGTTTCAGTTTTCTGGCTGGAGCAGGAAGAGAATATTATAGCGGCGGTGAGGCCGGTGAAAATAAATTTTTTCATGAAGTGCTTTTGTCGTTAGTCGAACTAAATATACAATTCTTGTATAGGTAGTGCAAAAATCATGCAGCAGCTATTGTGTCTGCCTGTAATGGGTTTAAGGGTTAATCAAAACAGTAGTAGTGGTGCTGAACAAAGAACAGATAATTTTCCTGCTTTTATTCAACTTCGTTTGGCAATTCTGTTACCTGCGCTTCCTGCAGCAGGTGATCATCAATTGTCTTGCTTGTCTTAGCACCCAACTCGCGCAGAATCTCCACACGGCGTACTAAGTTGCCTTTGCCTTCGGTGAGTTTGTTCATAGCGGCATTGTAGGAGCTTTGGCTGTTATCCAGGTGCTTGCCGATAGTCTTCAGGTCGTCTACAAAGCCCACAAATTTATCGTATAGCTTGCCGCTTTCCTCTGCTATTCTAATCACATTGCGCTTCTGGTCTTCCTGGCGCCAGACACCGGCTACGGTGCGTAGCGTTGCCAGCAGGGTAGAGGTGGTGACAAGTACAATGTTCCGGTCAAACGCATCGGTAAAAAGGTCGTGGTCGTGCTGTAGCGCCAGACTGAAAGCGGGTTCCAGCGGGATGTACATCATCACAAAATCAGGGGAATTAATGCCGCTGAGGCGGTGGTAGTTCTTCCGGCCCAAATCTGTGAAGTGGGTGCGTACCGAATTGATATGGCTGCGCAGGTATACTTCCTGCTGGTCTTCATCCTCACAGCTGCAATAGGCTTCGTAAGCCATCAGCGACATCTTAGAATCGATAATAAGGTGCTTACTGTCGGGCAGGCGCACAATCACGTCTGGGCGGTAGACTTTGCTGTCGTCGTTCTGGCGTACTTCCTCGCGCTCATAATGCACTCCTTTGCGCAGGCCGGACTTTTCCAGCAGGCTTTCCAGCAGGTATTCGCCCCAGTTCCCCTGCGTTTTGTTTTCGCCTTTCAGCGCACGGGTCAGGTTGATGGCATCCTGGCTCATTTGCTGGTTCAGGGAAGCAAGTTGTGTTATCTGTTCCTTTAATGAAATACTGTCTTTCAGTGTTTTCTCATACGTCTGGTCAACCTTTGCTTCAAAATCTTTGATGCGCTCTTTCAGCGGCATCAGGATGCGCTCCAGGTTTTCGGAGGAGGATTTGTTGAAGTGCTCGGCGTTCGTCATCAGCACCTGATTGGAGATGCTCTGGAACTGCTGCAGGAATTTTTCACGCAATTGTTCCAGTTCCCGGCCCTGTTCCTGAAGGCGGGATTTCAGGTGTTCGTAGTCTGTCTCTGTTTTAGTAAGGGCATTGGTTAGCTCCAGTGTCTCCGTCTGTGCTTCACGCAGCAGCACTTTCAACTGCGCCAGTTCTTCTGCCTGTTGCTTTGCCTGCGCCTCCAGCACGCCCTGCGTTACAGCCGCCTGGTTGGCTGTTTGCTGCAGTGCTTGCTGTTTCCCCTTCAGCGCCATGTAGGCTACCACCAGTCCTCCTAAAAACGCAGCTATTCCAATGAGTATCTCCATAGTGTAAAGGTAAGTGATTTTAGTATTCGCTGCTAAAGATTTGCTAATGTTATTAGTTTAGGTAGGTAAGCATATTTTCAGATAGCAGCGGGTTAGCAAAACAGAAAATGACCATTGAATGATGAGAGGCAGGGGTAGGAGTCAGGGGAGCTTTTACAGCCTAGATAAATTGTAGGGCACAAAAAAGCGGCTATACCTATCTGGGTATAGCCGCTCCATATTTCATACAGCGAAAAAATTATTCCTTATCTGCTTTCTTGGCTGCGATAACAAGATCTTTCTCAAACAACTCTCCTCTCTTAAAGGCTTTCTTCTCCTGCTTCAGTTGTTTCTTCTCAGCCTTAGTGAGTTGCTGGTACATGAGCTTGTCCATGTCCGGCTTGCCACCGTCTACCCAGGCTGTGTACCAGAAGTTGGCTACCTCTTGTGCGGCGGCACTCATCTGTTGTTCTACCATACTTCCTAGTCTCTGCTGATACGCCTTTGCGAAGTCGTCGGAATAGTACTGGCGCATTTTGCCGTAACGCTCCACCCGATCATATTTAGTTTCGTCGGTAAAGTTTTTACTCACCTCACGCTCATATTCCAACGTGTTTGGGATTAACGAATAAGTATTGCGCACTACTTTCCAGATCTGCTTTTCAGCATTTGGCAGGTATTCAGCTTGTTTTGCATTCAACTTATAGGTCTGGGCAAACATCTCTGGTAGTTTAGATTCCCACAGGCTGTGCATGCCTTTCTGCTCTGTCAGCTGGCCATCGTAGTTAACAGTGGTATGCAAGGGCACATGAGCATCCGCGATGTAATGCCCTAAATCAGCAGAGTAGTACAGGATGCTGTCTACATTTTGCTGCTTAAATGCATTTGTTAACCGTTCCTGCATCACTACTACGTGCCACGGCACAATGCCATATTTCAGCAGGGTATCAACGGAGTACTGCTCGGCTGCGGCTTCCCAGGCTTCGGGCATGGTGTTGATTGCTTCTTCCCCAAATACATCAATATCAATAAAGTGGCGCGGTGCCTCCGTCGGATCATCATTTCTGCGCTCGTCAGGACGTATGGATTTAGCTATCATATAATTTTGATGCTTGTAATAAAAACCCTGTAGCTGCTTTGGCAGGTTGTAAATAGCAAGCTGGTGCACGACCTTATGTCCAAAAAAGCCCCACCCGTAGGAGAGGGCACTGCAAACCAGAAGGGTTATAGCAAGGAGTGAAATCTTTTTCATTTAAGTTGGTTGTATAAATCAGGTGCAAAAATAATGCATCCGCTTTGAAAAGAGAGCAAAAGCCGTGCAAAACAATTGTTAAACTATTGGCTATTTCACAATTCCCACTTTATACTTACGGCCTTTAATTTTGCCCTTGCCCAAACTTTCAATGGCTGGTTGAGCAACGTTGGCAGGAACAGCAACAAAGCTTTGCCGATCCTGTACTTCAATTTTGCCGATCTGGTCAGCTTTCAGGCCTGCCTCGGCTATGAGGGCTCCTACAATATCTTTCGGGCTTATTTTGTCTTTGCGGCCGCCATTGATGTAGATGGTTGCAAAAGCCGCTGCTTTTTCTGATGAGGGCTTTGCTGAAGACTTTTCCAGTGCAGCCACAGAAAGCCATTCGTCTACTTGCTGCAGGTTCCATTCCCGCAGTTTTTGCTCATCACGCGAGGTGATGATGGTATAGACAGTACCTCCCTTTCCTGCCCTCCCTGTGCGACCGCTCCGGTGCAGATAAGAGGCAGCGTCATCAGGAAGCTCTACATGGATGATGTTTTGCAGCACGTCAATGTCCAGTCCCCGTGCTGCCAAATCTGTAGCCACCAGAATCCGGGTGCTGCCGTTACGGAATAGCGTCATCGCCTTATCGCGGTCTGGCTGTTCCATTCCGCCGTGCAGTGCCCTGGCCGAAAGTCCCTGCGCCTGCAATTTTGCAGTGAGTTCATCGGCAGTGGCACGCGTGTTCACAAAAACGACAGTGCCTCCTGCTTTCGTACTGCGTAAAAGCTTTGAAACAACCTCCTGCCGTTGGCCCTGCTCTACTTTGATGCCGATGAGCTTTACCTGGTCTGGAATGGTGGTGGAGGTGGCTTTTATAAACTGTGGGTTGCGAAGTGAATTGGCAATCAAAGCTTTTACGCCTTCCGGCATGGTAGCCGAAAAAAGTATCGTTTGGCGCCTGCCGGGCAAGGAGCCGATAACCTGATCTATTTCTTCTTCAAAGCCCATTTCCAGCAACTTATCTCCCTCATCTAAAACGACTTGTTTGGTATGAGTTAAATCTAAAGTTCTGCGGTTGAGGTGATCTGTAAGGCGACCGGGCGTGCCAATCAATACTTGCGGCGGATGGGCAAGTGAAGCCCGTTCCTGAGAAAAAGCATGGCCACCGTAAAAGGCGCTTATCTTAAGGTTCTCTATATTTTTGCCCAGCTGCTTGAGTTCCAGGCGCACCTGCACGGCCAGTTCACGGGTGGGCACAATAACCAAGGCCTGCACCTGCTGCAAGGTAGTGTCGATGTTGTGGAGTATAGGCAGTCCGAAGGCTGCTGTCTTGCCGCTGCCTGTTTCGGCCTGCCCCGCCACATCCTGCCCCTGCAAAAGCGCAGGAACAGCGCTTTCCTGAATAGGAGTAGGTGCTGTGAAGTTCAGGTCCTGGAGGCTTTGCAGCAACTCCGGTTTAAGCGCTAAATCTTTGAAAGAGGCCATATGGATTGTATATAAGCGCAAAGGTACGCATTTAAGCGGCGTATCTACGGGTACGAAGCATCAAAGCATCTGTTCTTCATCAGCAGACTGAACAGCAGAGTTTATATTTTTTTAATTTCATGTTACAGTTCCTGTCAACAAATTTTGTGGTTTTCAGCCTCCTTTATTGTTGTGCATCGCTTTTCTTTTCTACATTTCTTAAACTCGTTAAAAAATATATATAACAAAAACACTACTAAAAGCAGTAGTAAGGGATATGGAAAAAAAGCAAAGCCGACTGCAGCAACTCACCATAATATTGCTATTCGGCCTTCTGCTGGTCTATGTGCTGGTAGAGGCCCGGGATTTCCTTTACCCGGTATTTATCGCTGTGCTGTTTGCGTACCTGCTGTACCCTGCCGAGAAGAAGCTGGAGGACTGGGGAGTGCCTCGTATCCTTGCTAATTTTATCACCGTAATCACGGCCATGGCTGTTTTTGTAGGGTTATTGTTTTTTCTCTACAGGCAGCTGACAACATTTTTGAGTGACTTTCCTGCACTGCAGCAAAATGCGATGCAAAACGTTGATATACTTCAGCAAAACTTAGAAGAAAAGTTTGGGGCCAGCGATCCAGAAGATGAACAGTGGCTACGACATCAGGTAAACCAGGCTTTGGAATTGAGTGGTGGCTTTATTGCAGACGTACTAATGACAATGACCAGCACTATTACGAAGATTGGCCTGATGCCCGTATACATTTTCCTGATGCTGTATTACCGGAATAAGTTCGAAAATGTCATTTATCGCCAGTTGCCGTCTTACAAGCACACGAAGGCAAAGCGCATCATAGATGAAATTTCACATGTGACGAAGAATTATATGCGGGGGATCGTCATTGTAATTCTTATTCTGTGCGTCATCAACACATCCGGTCTGCTGCTGATAGGAGTAGAATATGCCGTCATGCTAGGGATAATGTCTGCTATCATGAACTTTATACCCTATTTCGGCACATTGATTGGAGGTGCTATTCCTTTAACCTATACGCTGCTGGTGCAAGGCTCTCCTCAAAAAGCACTTTGGGTATTGCTGTTTTTCCTGCTGGTGCAGTTCACAGAAAATAACATTCTTACACCCAACATCACAGGTAGCCAGGTAAACATCAATCCGATGGTCACTATCTTGAGTATTGTGATAGGAGCCATGATTTGGGGCCTGCCCGGTATGTTTGTCGTTGTTCCTTTTTTGGGTATGTTTAAAGTATACTGCGATAACCAGGATGATATGAAAGCTTGGTCGTATATGTTGGGTTCAGAAGGAACAGAAGAACACGCCCTTACTATTGGGAAAATCAAGAAATGGTTTAAGTCAAAATTTTAGGATAAACTATACTCCGGAAGAACCTGAAGGAGTAACTGCCGCATGAACTGGTGTGGAAGCGGCAGTGGTTCCGCTGCTAAGGAATATTTTGCGCAGCGAAAACAGGTGCAGTGCATAAGCCAGGGGAACCAGCACTGCTGGTAAAAACACGATAGGGAACTGTGCAACAAGCGTATTTGCAGGCTCGTTCATGAACACCCGGAATGGGGATGGGGTGGATAGTATAGCGGTTGCCACGATGTTGAGCAGCAAAGTCAGGCCAAAGATATTCCAGACAATAGCTACGCCTTTCAGGTTACGTCCCCGGCCGTAGCAGAGCCAGGCAACAACAGGTGCTGTCAGTCCCGTGAGCACATCCCAGTTTCGCCCCTCAAACGTCATCTGAACTGGTGTGAGCCCCGCAATGAACTGTAGCCACAGGAAGATTTCTACCGGCACCCGGAATACCTGCAGCATAATGAGCCAGTAGCTTGGTACATGGGCCAGGAATTGCCGGAACGAAGAACTGAATGTGAGCCAGACAATAGCGATGAGCGGAGGCAAAATGATGAGCAGCAGGCGGGGAGGAGTAGCGGAAAAATCACCAAGTATACTTTGCAGCGCCAGTGCACTGGAAAACACCACCCAGGAAAAGAGAAGGGCAGCTATCAGAAGGGTGCGTCTGTTTGCTCTCTCAGCCTCCCAGCCCATACGCAGGAGCGTTTGTCTTGCTCCATAAATAATCAGGGCAAGGCAGATAGCAGTCAGCACCACAAATCCTGCCCGGGCAACAGTGAAATAAATGGATTCCATCGCTTTTTATAGTTGAGTATAGTAAACTTGGATACAACCTGCTACTGATATAAAGTATTACCGCAATTGGTCCTCAATTTGTCTAAAGTGGTAAAAATGTTTCAGCATTTACCTTTGCTTCAGCTATCATCTCCTGAAAAGCTGCTGTATTTTCCGGTAGTACATTGCTATAGCTAATGTATAGAAAATCAAGATGAATTACAATGAATAGTTAGCTGGTAACCAATACGCTGCACTTAAAGTGGAAGGCACTATAAAGCAAATGCCCGGCTGTTATACCGGGCATTTGCTTTTGATGAATCGAAGTAAAATTCTTAGTTACCTGGTCGGCCACCTCTCCAGTTGCCGCGCTCGTTCTGGTTTCCATCCATGTTTTCAGGCAGCTTACCGGAGTAATTGCGGATGTTGTAGGTAAAGGTCAGCATGAAGTAGCGCTGCAGTACGTTTGTCTGCACATCTTCTATATAGTCGGAGCGCACGTTACGCTGCACGCTTACGTTCTGGTTCAGCAGGTCGTTTACACTTAAACTAACTTCGCCTTTCTGGTTCTTGAATACTTTCTTGCTGATGCTCATATTCCAGAGCAGGTAGTTCGGATCAAGACCGGCAGATAATCCGGAGTTATACTGGTGGTTTAACTCTGTACGGTAAACCATCCCTTTCCAAAAGATCCAGTTATAGCGCAGTTGCGTTGACTGGTTGAAGTAGTTATTATCCTGGTTCGTTAGCTGTGTGTTCTCTATGATGTTATAGCTGGAACTTGTGGAGATGTTAAAATCGATTTTCTCACTGATGTTGCTGCTAAGCGATAAGCCTAACCTCATGTTGGTAGAGTTGGCATAATTCAGCTGATCGTTGTTCAAGCCCGGTATTCTGGCATAGCCTAAGCCACCGTTTACATTGAAGTTTGCATTTATAAAGCTTACCGGCTGACCGTAATTAAAGAATGACCGAACATTGTAGTAGCCATCTAAATTAACCGGCCGGGTTAAACGTGCACCCTGTCCTAAGGCAAAGTCATCGCTCAGCCTTATCTCATCCCGCAGGGTAAATGTGCTGTTGGCAATGTAGTTCTGCGTGATAGAACTCATCAAGAAGACAAAGAATACTTTATTTGTTTCCGGATCGAAGTTTCTGTAGCGCATCATCAGCCTGTTCTGGAACGACTGATCCAGGTTTGGATTACCGATGCGGGCCTGCACCGAGTTAGACGGGTCATACACATCCTGCAGTTGTTCTACAGAAGGGGCATCGGTATTGGCGCGGTAATCGAGGAAAAGGGTTCTGGTTTTGGAGAATTTATACTCCAGTTGTGCTGATGGTAGAATGCTGTGGAAAGTACGGTCAAAGTTCAAAACCCTTGGGAACTGCTGGTCATTTTGCAGCTGCGCATGCTGGTACTCCACTTCCACCTGCAACCTCATTTGCTCTGTGTTGTACTGATAGCCCAGTTCTGCTTCCTGCGTCAGGTACTGACTTTTAAACGTACTGGTGAAGATAGTATCCAATTCGCTGTACCTGCCTGTCTGCTCTTCGAAGCTGTAAGTTCTTCTGTCAGAGTCATTGTCCCTGTTTCCGATTTCATACTCCAGCTGTACCCGGCTGTTTTCACCTATTGGCTCTGTGTAAGAAACGTTTCCTTCCCAGGAGAAGCCTCTTCTGTCTGTATCAGAATACTGTCTCAAGTCAACGTTTCTGCTTTCACCATCAAAGTAAGTCGTATTAGACACCCTGTAATAGTCTCCGTTGTTGGAGCTGTAGTCTGTTCTGAGCCTTGTAGAGAAAACGCGCCCGGGCTTCGTGAAGCTGTGGCTGTAGAAGATGTTATTGTTTAGGTTAATACTCGCATTGTCTGAATTAGAAATGTCCTGCGTCTCGTTTAGCAGTCCTTCATCCCAGTTTGTTGTACCAAAGAGGCTAGTATTGGATCTATTCTGCTGAACTGTTATGTTCGGCGTAATCAGCAACCTGTTTCTTTCATTTATTTTATAGTCGAGGCGCATATTAAAACGATGCGAATTTTCTACAGTGATGTTGCTTCTGTTTTCGGTGTAAGTCTGACCAGGGAATATAGGCTGCGTGAAGTCCTGAAAGCTGTAGCGTCTCTCATCGAATTCTCTGTTCATAAATGAATAGTTGCCGCTTACCTCCATTTTGTCACTCCACATGTCGCTATAGTTCACACCAACCATGTTAGTGGAAATGATACCATTTGGCGTTCGGCCACCCCAGCCGCCTCTTCGCCCACGCATGCCACCACCGGGCGTTTCACCTACGGAGAAATCAAGCATGTTAATGTTGTTGGAAAGCCCTGTTACCGTAAAGCGCCTGTCTTCGTTGAAGAAGTTAACAGCGGCTCCCACCATATACCTGTCATCGGTGCCATAACCAGCCGACACTTTACCAAACTGACCTTTTCTCTTGTCTGGCTTTGTGACAATATTCATCGTTTTTTCGCGGTTGCCATCGTCAAAGCCACTCATCTCTGAAGCATCGCTTCTTCTGTCAAAAATCTGCACGCTTTCAATTACCTCGGCAGGTAGGTTGCGCAGGGCAGCGTCTGCATCCTGCCCGAAGTAGCGTTTTCCGTCCACAAACACCTGCTGTACGTCCTCTCCCTGTGCCTGTACCTTACCATCCTGTATGGTTACGCCGGGCATTTTAGTAACCAGGTCCTCGGCGCTGGCATCGGGAGCAGTTTTAAAGGCTCCTGCGTTGTACTGTGACGTATCTCCCTTCTGGTCACCCAGCGGAACCCGTCCCACAACCTGTACCTCTTTTATAGCCGTGGCTTCCTCCTGCAAAGAAAGTGTACCCAAATCAACCGATTTTCCCTGTTGCTGCACGGCGCGCGTGAAGTTCTGAAAGCCCAGGTAATTTATTCTAAGTGTATAATCCCCCGCCGGGACACGTTCAAACCGAAACTTACCCTCTGAATCCGTTATAGTTGTGTTAGGTGTATCTGAATCACCTTCAAGAATAACAGTGGCGCCTGGCAATGCTGTGGCGTCGGATGCACTTTTAACTGTTCCAAATACGGCGGCACTCTGCGCATACGCATTTACAATAGCGCTAATCAAAAGGAGGGTAAGTAATAATTTTTTCATGCAGACTGGTGTTTATCTGTTTGTTTATTTTTAGACATGCCGTTTTCATAAAAGTTTAATTTGGTTCCAAAATATTATAGAAAATAATATTTTTTGACTCTGAATGAAGTCTTTTGTTCTTGTAATTACTTGATTATCAAATCAATATGACTATGTGGTTTGGGTGTGGTGGGGGGAGGTTTTTGTTAGGGCGAGCGTATAAAAGCGTACTCTTTTTTAAATATCAGCTCATACTTATTTGAAAAATCACTTTACGCAGGTTTTTTACCAGCCTTTCAACTTTTAAAGTAAATGTACTGTTGGTAAAATAACCTGAATGCTGACAGGTTACTTTTGTGCTGATATAGTATAATAGTTGCTATACCGGCATAATTTGAATGCCACGGCTTTTTTGTAATTTCTCATCAAGATTGCCGTTTAAGTGTCGTATTAATCAATCTAACTCCTTTGTCCATTTCAGGCGTTATATCAAATTTTTTTAAGCGGAGGGTTAGTCAACCTGTACTTAACCTGCTAAGACAGGGCATGACGCCACGCAAACTGGCTGCCACAGTAGCTGCAGGCACAGTGATTGGAATCATGCCGGCACTGGGGCTTACCACCATACTCTGTACTGCCGTTGCAGCACGCTTCCGGCTTAACATAGCCGCTACTGTTCTGGTGAGTTATCTGGTGCAGCCGCTGCAGTTGCTGTTGGCGCTTCCTTTTATCCGGATGGGCATCAGCCTGTTTGGTTTATCTGAACTTCGGCTTTCTATAACTGAGATGCAGGCTATGTTCAAAGCAGACTGGTTGTATGCTTTAAATAAACTTTGGCAGGCCTGTTTAGCCGGTGTTTCAGTGTGGGGACTTATGGCATTGCCTCTGGGAGGACTACTGTATGTGTTGCTATTGCCTGTCTTTAAGCGTGTGCTGCCAAAACCACAGGAGTCAGTTGTTTAGGAAGAGGAACGGAATTATTGTGAGTCAGATAATTAAAGCTTAGCAAAAGCAAAGGCCGGCTACACGTAAGCCGGCCTTTGCTTTCAGGAGACATAAGTCTTCTCTTATATCATGTCGTCTCCAGAATCTGGAACAGCTCATCCAGTTTAGGAGTGAGGATGATTTCTGTGCGGCGGTTTTTCTGACGTGCTTCTTTGGTGGTGGCTCCGTCGAGCGGTATATATTTGGAACGGCCAGATGGCGTTACGCGCTGTGGGTCAACACCGGCAGTAGCCAGTATGCGCGTTATTTCAGTGGCGCGAAGCACGCTCAGGTCCCAGTTGTCCTGCATGCCTACGGTTCCTTTTGAAATCGGCACATCGTCTGTATGGCCTTCCACCAACACATTCACGTCTTTCTGCTCTTTAAGCACAACCGCCAGCTTTTTAAGGGCATCTACTCCCTTCGGGTCCACTTTGGTAGAACCGGAGTTAAACAGCAGTTGCTCTGCCAAAGACACATATACTTTTCCGTTGCGTACGTCGATGGTCAGGTCTTTGTCGTTGAAGCCTAGGAGGGCGTTGCTCACTCTGCTGCGTAGGTTGGCCACGGCTTTGTCCTTTTCATCCAGGATGCGCTGCAACTCTGCCAGGCGCTGCTCGCGTGCCTGCAGGTCTGCATTCAGCCGTTCGATCTGAGACTTGCTCATGTTAAGGTTTTCTCCCAGCGTTTTCCCCTCTTTCAGAGCCTGAGCCAGGCTTTGCTGGTACTCCGCTTTTTCCTGCTCCAGCAGCGCACGCTCCTGCTCCAGGTCTGCTTTAGCCTCCTCAAGAGATGCTTTCTGCTGCTCCAGCGTTGCTTTCTCCGTTTCCAGGCCAGACTTGTCGACCTCCAGGGCATTTTTCCGGGCCATCAGGTCCTCGTACTTCTTTTTCGATACCACACAAGAGGATAGGGCCATGCTACCTGCCAGCAGGTAGACAGACACTCTCAGTAGATTCTGTTTCATATATTTTGGCTAAAAGTTTATCAAAGGATGATGAACAAATATAGTAAAATATGATACACCTGATCAGGAAGGTTTTCAATAATTTATATTTCCCTCCAAGCTAGTGTCAAGCCTGCGGGCGGGCGTGAAACTGCCTGTGCCAGAGGCATGGTCTATAGCTCCTGCACAATTATAAAGTAGTTTCTTGTACTACTTAACTTTAGGGCTCCCGGACCAATACACTAATCAGCAAGTTGTTATATAGAACAAACAACAGCGGCGAAATTGGACTGCAGAAGATTAGTCTTTACTTCATTTTGCTTAAGTACTTTCCTCAAAGAGGGGTAACTGCTGACTTGCTATAATTTCTGGTATTTCCTCCCGGTGCTGCGCTGCTTCCCAGCCAATCATAGCCATCTTGCGCTCGCTGCCCCAACGGTACTCGCCAATGCCGCCCACGCTTTTAATAACCCTGTGGCAGGGGATGAGGAAAGCAATGGGGTTACTGCCGATGGCGGTTCCAACTGCTCTGCTGGCGGCTGGGTTTCCGACTTCCCGGGCGAGAGTGGAGTAGGAGGTAAGCTGCCCTTCCGGTATGCGCAGCAACGCCTCCCATACTTTGAGTTGAAAAGGAGTGCCCTGCAGGTGCAATGGCAGTTTCTGCTGTGGCTTAAGCTGATGCTGGAAGAATTGATGCACCTGCTGGTGCAAAGCCTCCTGCCGGAGGTGTAAAGCCGCTTTTGGCCATTGTGCCTGTAGGTCCGCCAGCGCATCCTGTTCGGACTTGTAGAAGTGAAGGTGGCATATTCCCTTTGCGGTGGAGGCTATGATATAATCCCCGAACTGGCAGCTGCCCAGGCTGTAACTGATCTGCAAAGCCTCGCCTTGCCTTTTAAAATGGCCCGGGGTAATGCCTTCTATCTGTAGAAAAAGGTCGTGCAGGCGGCTGGTGCCGGAGAGACCGCTACTGTCTGCCGCCTCTGCAAGCGTGGCTGATTGCGCCAGTGCTGCTTTGGCATGGTGCAGTGTGAGGTACTGCAGAAATTTTTTAGGGCTTACGCCTGCCCACGCAGTAAACACACGCTGAAAATGGAAGGGGCTCATACAGACATGTGTAGCTATCTCGTCCAGGTCAGGCTGCCCCTTTGCCTGTGCCCGAATATAGGTCAGGGCCCTGGCGACTGTTTCATAGTGGTTCATGCTGTGAAGTACCGAAAACCGTGCATCACTGTCAACCCGATTCTTGCTGATTTCGGGACACTATAAAAAAAGCCCCTGCTTGTGTGCAGAGGCTTTGCTGTTTATTCGTTGCTGCTGGTTGGTACGCCAGACCGGAAGAAGCCTTTCGGATCCGGCATCTGGTCCGACAATTCCGTTATGAAGTTATAGTCAATCTGCGTCATGTTTATTGCGCGGCTCTGGTGCAGGTAATCCCAGGCATCGCTGTACTTCTTCTCATAGAACTTCACTTTCGAGAGGTTGTAAAGCGCAAAAGCATTCGCCGTGTCTGCCGTGATGGCTTCAGAGAGATACTTAGTGGCTTTTTTGAGATCTTTCTTTTTCTTTTTGCCTTCACCGTATACTTTCAGGTAAGTGGCAGCGATATCTGAAAGCAGTAAAGAGTTTTTCGGATCATACCCAAGCGCTTTCTCATAATGTTTGATTGCCTCTTCGTTTTGCCCTTTGGCTGAAGTAACCAATCCAAAAGCCCAGTGGGTGTCTTTGTTGTCCGGGTTCAGGAGCCAGGCCAGGTTAAAACGGTACACGGCGGTATCAATCTGCCCTTCGTTCATATATTCCCAGCCGCGCTCCATAAAGAAGCTGCTGGCTTCCTGTCGGCTGGCAAAGCTCTTGTCGCAGCTGGTCAGGAACTTCTCATCCTTTTTCTGCTGCTCTTCTGTTTTCGCTTTTCCTCCAAACATTGGAAGCACCTGCGGGTTCTGCTCAGCTGGCTGCTCCTGCGCAAAGCTCATGGAGGTGGCACAAAAAATGGCGACGGCGGCTAAAAGTAGTTTTTTCATCTTCAGGATTTATTCGATGTAAAGCAGTTAATAAGGCTGCTGAAATATAAAAGTAAGTTAATGTCTACTATTTCGCAAGCTACAGCACCTGTTGCGCTGTATACAGGCCCTGTGGATCTTGTTGCTTTTCTAACAGGGCAGCAATAAAGGCTTTATCTGCTATATCTTTGTCGCGTTGGATGCTCTTGTGCAGATAGCTCCAGGCGTTGCCATACTCCCGAAGGTAATAACAGTTAATGGCTAACTTGTAATAAGCATCCGCCTCGTTGGGAGAAAGTTGCACGGCCTGCTCCAGTAGCTTTTTGCTTTGCACCAGGTCCTCCGGGTCCGCTTTCACATAAAAGCGGCTCAGATGGCTGGTGGCTACATCGTTGAGCAGGCGCGGGTTTTCCTTGTCATTCTCCAGCGCGCGGTAAAGCAGGAACAACGCTTCGTCATACTTTTGTTCCCGCCCATACACGATGCCGTATCCCCAGAAGATATCGTTGTTGGTGCTATCCATCAGGTAAGCACGGCCAAACAAGTAGGAGGCTGAATCCAGTTTTTCGTCGTTGAAAGCACGCTGGGCTTGCAGCACATAATACTCACTAGCCAGTTCACGGCTCTTGAACCGGTCCACGTTCTCCTGCAGAAATTTTTCCTGCTTTGCCTTCGCTTCCGGTGTTTCCGGCTCCATTACCGGCACTACGTCGGCCATGGAGAGTGTGGGGTGCTTAGGCGTATTATTACTTTCTGTTAGTGCATTCTGGGTGTTGCAGGCACTTATACCTAAAGCAAGGCCAACTGCCGCCACCATATATTTTCGCATTGATACTACTGGTTGTTTGGCCTACGTAACGTCTGACCAGCAGAAATAGTGCTTTTTCAATTAAAAACAAACCTATACCGGCAGGATGAGGTGGCGCATAAGACATGTTTTAACCGCACAATTGGGTTCCCTGTAAAACTATTTTGCGACAATTGTCGTTTTAATTATGACAAGTTTCTTATATTTGAGACATAAACGAATTAAACCATGGGACAGGCACTCACCAGCGATATAAGCTACAAGCAAATTGACGACCGGGACGTATTTATGCTTATCAGCACAGTACGGGAAGGAATCAAATATGCCTTATTTCAGTACATAGCCGACAAAAGCCCTTTCAGCACCACAGAATGGTCTAATTTCCTGCACCTGTCGGAGCGTACGTTCCAGCGCTATAAGAAAGACAAGCGCACGTTCGACCCGTTGCACTCCGAGAAAATACTGGAGATTACGCTGGTATATAATAAAGGAGTAGAAGTGTTTGGCGACAAAGCAAACTTCGATGCCTGGCTCGGTGCGAAGAATGTGGCTTTAGGAGGCATTAAGCCAAAAGAGCTTTTAGACAGTACCTTCGGCATCGGGTTGCTGAAGGATGAACTGACACGAATTGAACACGGCGTATTGGCATGATCGTGTACCGCCTCAGCAGGGGTAAATTCAGGAATGATCTTTCTGGCCGTGGGGCCGAACTGGCAGGTGGCCGCTGGAACAGCAAAGGTATTGCTATCCTGTATACGAGCGAATCCATTGCCCTTTGTACCGTTGAAATAGCCGTACACATGCCCTTAGGCATTGTACCCGCTGATTACTATCTCGTGCGCATCCATATTCCGGATGACGCCCCCATCAAAGAACTTGCTACCGAAGAACTACCCACAGACTGGAAGAGCTTTCCGCACGCTAACAGTACACAGGAAATAGGGGATGCTTTTGTATTGGAGAGCGAACACCTGGTGCTGAAAGTCCCTTCGGCCACTGTACAGGGCACCTATAACTACCTGGTGAACCCCCGTCACGCAGATTTCGGAAAAGTAGCAACAATAGAGGCCGTGCCATTTGAGTTTGACAAGCGCCTGTTTGTGAAAGAAACCTGATTAACTGCTATTTGGAAAGACAGCGTGCTTTATTATAAGTATGCTATTGCTACTCCGCCATTGCCTGCACGATATTTCAAATTCACTGCCTTGCGAACTTAATTCTAAAATAATACGGGGTGCAGTTTTGCAATGGATTTTGGAATTACCTTTGTCTTATGAAAAAGTACCTCCTCCTTTTGTGCATCTTAGCAGGGGTAGCCACCGCCTCCGCACAGGTAGACATCACTCAGAAAGTAGTTTCCAACAGGCAGAACAGCCCGGAGCAACAGCAGAAGCCATACGTAATAATGATTTCGGCAGATGGCTTCCGGTACGACTATGCCGACAAATATCAGGCGCAAAACCTGTTGGCTTTGCGGGAGCAGGGCGTGCAGGCGGAATCGATGTTGCCATCATTTCCTTCCAAGACTTTCCCAAACCATTATACCATCGTCACGGGTATGTACCCGGCCACGCATGGCCTCATCAACAATTACTTCTATGATCCCCAGCGTAAGGAAAGCTATTCTATGCGGGACAGAGATAAGGTAGAGGACGAAAGCTGGTACGGCGGTGTGCCACTCTGGGTACTGGCGGAACAGCAGCAAATGCTGAGCGCCAGTTTCTACTGGGTTGGTTCTGAGGCCCCGATACAAGGTGTGTTGCCAACGTACCATTACCAGTACAATGAGGCTATTCCTTTCGGAGAAAGAGTGCAGGTGGTGCTGGATTGGCTGAACCTGCCGGAAACTGAGCGGCCGCACCTGATAACATTTTATATGCCGGAAGTGGATCATGCTGGCCACCGCTATGGCCCCGACGCCCCGGAAACAAGAGCAGCCGTGCAGGAAATGGATGAAAACATTAAAAAGCTAACAGATGCAGTAGCATCAACAGGCCTGCCGGTAAACTATATCTTCGTGTCAGATCATGGTATGACACAAATTGATACTGAAATTACTTTGCCTTTGCCTGCTGCCGTGGATACGGCGAAGTTCCTGGTATCGGGTGGTGGTATGGTGGTGGAACTTCACGCGAAAGATAAGAGCGCCATCAAAAGCATGTACAGAAAGCTAAAGCAGGAAGCAAAGGATTATAAAGTATACCGCAAAACAAACATGCCCGCCCACCTGCATTATGGAGCCAAAGACGATGTATACAACCGGGTGGGGGATATCCTGCTGCTGGCAGAAGCGCCAAAGGTGTTTCATTTTTCAACGCACAAGCCAGCACCGGGAACGCATGGTTATGATCCGGTATCGGTAAAGGACATGCATGCAATCTTTTATGCATGGGGGCCGGCCTTTAAGAAAGGAGAAAGAATTCCGTCTTTCCAGAATATACATGTTTACCCGGTAGTGACGGAGATACTAGGCTTAAAGTATAGCCACAAGATAGACGGTAAAAAGAAGCTGGCAAAGGAAGTGTTGCAGTAATGTAAGGCAACAGCCTCGGAAGTTTAGTGCCAATGCATAAAAAAGCCTGCTCCATAAAATAATGGAGCAGGCTTTAATTTAAAAAGATAGAATTTTTGTTACTAGTTGTTTCTGCCTGGCAGGTAAATCTGAAGACCTATTGCTACTGACAATCCAGTACCAGTATTGTTATCAACATCGATATTAGCACTGCTTCTGATTAAGTTAAGCGTTCCTTCCAAAGCCACATTGCTGGCCACAAAGTGAGCATAACCTGCTCTTACGCCATATACCCGCGAGAGAAAGGCATCATCTTCACTGTCTTCGTCCGAGCTACCCGCAAAACCAAGAACAGCCTCACCAAACCATCTGTGCGTCGGTGCTGCACCTTCCGGGAAGTAGTAACGCACAAACGGCGTCAGGCCATAGCGCCAGTTTTCACCACCGTTGTAGATGGATAAGCCAAGCTGAGCCGACGCACCAATAACGGCATTGTCACTTATGAAATAACCTGCTCTCGGCGCAATGTCAAAATTGAAAGTGGTTGATTTAAAATTAAAGCCGATGTTACCGATGTCTGCCCCAACAAGCCAGTTACCCTGCTGTATAGCGTCACTTGATACAGGAGCAGTTGTCTGAGGCCTCGGGAGGTCTTGTACGCTTTGCGCAGTTGCACCAAATGTTAGTGCAAGCAATAATGCTGGAAGTAAAAATAAACGTTTCATAGTTTTCTCTTTCATAGGTTTAAAAATTGTATCAATATTTTTTATTTACAATACATATATGTAAACGCCATAGAAGCATAATTGTTCGGAAAAATGGGTAATACGACTATTTTCAAGTGTTTTAAGCCTGTAAATCAGAGGCTACAGGATAGGTGGTTTCTAAAAGTCAATTGCATGAAACAAATGCCGCTGCTACCGAGGGGTTGGTTTGGATCATAACAAAGGATAGAGGCTTTACAGGAGAAAGCTGGCGATGTTATTGATCTAATTGAGGACAATAAAACTACGTCCGCTGAGGCTTTGCTTTGAAACCTTGCCTTGTGCAGGAATTGTTTTTTATACTTCATGCGCAGGCCTGGTTAACAGTACAAGCTACTTAAACTAACGCCAATCAAAGCTCATACACCTTGTTTAGCTCTGTTGCGGTTACAGCGCAGTCGTAGGTGCCTTCTACTTTCTTTTTAAGAGCTTCTGTAGCCTCTTTCTCTCCATGGTTGAGAAAGATGTGTTTGGGTGTTTCCTTAAAATGGCCTAACCACCAGAGCAGATCTCCCTGGTCGGCGTGTGCAGAAAGAGAGCCTATCTGGCTGATCTCAGCATGGACCTGGAATTTCTCCTCGTCAATCTTTATTTCATGTGCACCATTGCTTAACTGATGGCCGCGCGTACCGAAAGCCTGGTGCCCCACCAGCAGTACTGTGTTTTTGCTGTCGCCCACCAGTTGCTTCAGGTAATACAGCACGCGGCCTCCCGTAATCATACCGCTGCCTGCAATTATGATTTTGTTTTTGGGTCCGTCCTCGTCCAGCACATTTAACGTTTCTTCAAAGCTTTGCACGATGTTTACATTCTTCGTCAGGCTATCGCATTCATCTTCAGAGAGATTGTGCCAATCGCGGTGCTGCTGGAAAATCCTGGTAACATCGGCTCCCATCGGTGAGTCAAGATATATAGGAATAGAGGGAATGCTCTTTTCGTCCATCAGGTTGTTCAGAATCAGGATAATTTCCTGAGCCCGTTCCACCGCAAAGCTGGGGATAACCAATGTGCCGCCTTTTTCGAAGGTTCTGTTCACTACCTCTTCCAAAGCCTGGTAAGGAGACACGGTGTCATCGTGCAGCTTATCGCCATACGTAGACTCGAGTATGAGGTAATCTGTTTCATCAATGGAAGTGGGAGCATCCAGGATAAGGGGTACACGCTGCCCCACATCTCCGGAGAAAACAAACCGATGCCCCTCCACTTCCAGCTCTACCATGGCAGAACCTAATATGTGTCCGCTTTTCTGAAACCGGAACCGCAGGTCGTCATCCACCTGAACCCACTCATTAGCAGGGTGTGTCTGGAAAAGAGTTATCGTGCGGTTCACATGCTCTTCCCTGTAAAGCGGCTTCAGTGGTTTTTTGCTTTCGCTGCGTCTCTTGTTGGCTTCCCTGGCATCTTCTTCCTGTATGCGCGCACTGTCCTGCAGAATCACTTCTGTGATGTCACGGGTGGGGGTGGTGGCGTAAATGGGGCCGCTAAAGCCTTTCTTCACCATCACAGGAAGGTAGCCACAGTGGTCAAGGTGGCCATGTGTGAGGATAATAGCATCCAGCTCGGAAGGTTTGAACGGGAGCATCCTGAGCTTGTTCAGTTTCCGCTCTGACTTGTTGCCTTGGAACAGGCCACAGTCAATAAGCAGCTTGCGTTTAGCTGTTTGCACTAACGTTTTTGAGCCTGTCACGGTGCCTGCTGCGCCAATAAACTGCAGCTGAACAGAGGGTTTATCTTTTGCCATAGAAGCTGTTGCTAAAATGATTCTGTACCTTCTCTTTATAATTATCCAAGAAATGGACAGCGTTGTGGTGCAGCGGTTGCAGCGTGTGATGCTGCTGGTGGAACAGACGCAAAAGCAGCAGGCAACTTACCTGTTCTCCTCACATTGCTGATGACAAAGCCACTCTTTGGGTAAGTTGGCATTCTTCTGAGGCTGTAGTGCAGGTCCTGGTTCGGCACTCTGTATTCAATGGCTTCTGTCAGAAAGGCAACGGCCTGTTTCATCACTTCAATCGTAATCCATTCTCCGGCGCATCGGTGGCCGCTATCGTAGTCACCGCCGCCCTGTGGTATAAAGTCGAACTTACTGCCTTTCCAGTACTTAAACCTTTCGGGTGAAAAAGCAGTCGGCCGTTCCCACAGCCGTTCATCGTGCAAGGTGCCGTACACGTCCAGCAGCACCAACTGACCTTCTTCAAATTCATACCCCTGCCACTCAAAATCGGATCGTGCACGAGCGCCTAAGAAGGGAGCAAAAGGATAGTATCTTCTTACTTCCTGCACAAAATATTCCACATAGTTTTCTTCACCGGCCAGTATTCTTTGCCGGTACACCGGAAACTGGTGCAGAGCCAGGGCGGAAAATGTGATGTATCGGGCAATAGCCACAATCGGGCGGATCAGGTTGATGAGTTCTACGGCGGCCATGTGCTGGTCCAACAGCTCTCCGTTGAGGTCACGGTGCCAGGCGACAGTATGAGCGGGTGTTCCTTCCTGTACCTGCAGTTCACCGTTTCTTACCTGCTCTATAATACGGGCGATCCATTTCTCACTTCTGATACGGGCAAATCTGCCGCGCCAGTGCCTGGGGCCTACAGCGCCAAAGGCATCTACTCTGGCAACAAAGTCATCCGCACGTTTGCTAACCTCCGACTCCTTAAGTGGTACGCCGGTCCAGGCACAGGCGCCCCGGCACATAATTTCCCGCACCTCATCAAACAGTACCACCCGGTCCATCGTCTCCCATTCAAGGGTATAAGCCTGCCATTGTGCCGCCATCAGGTCTAGTAGCCGCTTTATACTTTCCTGCGACATCACCGACATAAACATTTCCTTCCGGTGCCGGTGTGCGGCATCGTCCATAGTATGCAAGGCGTTTTCCCCTGTCAATGTTTTCTGCACCCTCTTGGGCACAGCACCATTGCGCTTGAAGTACTCATTATCGTAGAAGAGTGCTGCTCCCTCCGGGCCGTGCAGGCAGACCACCTTCTGAAGCAGAAGCCTTGTTTCAAAGATGTCTGAGTTAAATTTCCGGAACCGTCTCTGCAGGAATGGAAAGCCCTCCAGAAGTAGCTTTACGGAACTGTCTAAGGTTTTCTCTTTCGGAATGTTTGTCATAGCTAAAGAATAGTAGTGTAAGGGGCGCTGATACAATGCCACTTCCCAGCAATACAGTGGGGAGGAGACTTGTAAAGTTAACTACGGACGGCAGGGGGGGAGGTTATGGCCTAAAACCATCGTCGCTTATTTAAAAGCGTTTCTTAAAGCTGAAGGATTAGCCTGGTATAGCTGGCTAAATGAATTATGGAGCAGAAAAGGATAGTTGCAGTAGCTTTGCGAAATTATGATAGTAAAAAGCAGATGGGCAGCTCTTTTTGAGCTACCCATCTGCTTTTTACCGTGACTTATAGTCAGAAATAATGCCATCGCAAATCCAGTTGGCAAGTGCCTGCCGGTTGTTTGCGATGACGAATCGCCTTTGGTCTAAATCGTTGCGAATATTGCCAAGCTCAATAAACACGGTAGGCGGATGCGTGTATTTGATGACGTACAGGCTGCTGCGATGCGACACATTACCGAAGTAGTCGCGGTTTGGCTGATAGCGTTTATACTTTGAAGTAAAGGTCTGGTGTATTGCTTCTGCCATTTTCTGGCCCAGTGCACTGTTCTCGTGGTGGTAAAAGAACACATCAATGTTCTGGCTCTTGCTGCGGCTGTCTACGTGTATCGCGAGCATGCGCTGATAGGCACCTTTATGCTGTGCGTACAGGTTGTTGATGGCCCGGGTGCGCTGGCGGAGACGAGCTGTCTGGCCATGGGCTACTTTCTCGTTCGGGTAATTGATTTCATCGGTATCCATCAACAGCACATTTTCATCCCGGATGCCATCATTCGGGTCCTGCACAATCATGTATACAGTCGCGCCATGCTCCATCAGCACACGGGCCAGCCGGATGGTGACATCATAGGCATATTCATCTTCGGCCAGCTGATAAGAGCCGTATTTTCCGACAGCGCCCGGATCGGGGCCGCCATGCCCGGAAGACAAGTAATAAACCGCCCCTTTTAGTTGCTGGTCTTTAATTTCTACATTCGCATATTTTTTGCCGAACAGCGAAACGTCCATCCCTTTTGGCACTGCTGCTTTGCTTGTTGCTGTAGCAGGGGCATTGGCAGCTGTCTCAGAGGAAACTGATGGCAGCAAATATGTTTTCCCGGCAAAGAGGCTGTTGTCTTTTCCTATATTTTTCTGGTTTAGCTCCAGAAAAGAATTGAGGTGATTCGAAAAGTCCAGCCCATGCCGGCGAAGCAGGGTGTAAATTCCATCCCCTTTTTTAGCAACAACCTTTAGATAAGAGTCCTGGCCATAGGTTGTCAGGCTGGTAACAAGCAGAAATAACAGCGTTAAATATGTTTTCAAAACATCAGACTTTTTCGGCACACGACATATTTCAGGCGATAATACTAAAAAAAATCAAGGAAGGAAAATAGAGGGATTTTATGTCGGGTTCCTGTTTTACTAGTTGAAGTACTCACTTGTCTTGTATAACAAATTGCTTATCAGTAGGATGTAAGGTTGGTGAGTGAGGCAAAACAGAGCCGTAGCGGATGCTTAAATTTTATAGCAGGTGCTCATGAATGCTGCTATGAAACTAACGCCCAGCAAAAGCATAATAATGGCGGAAGGAGTGGCCTCAAGGGGTATAGGAAAGAAAGCCTGTGAAATCAGGTCCAGCGACTGAGAAACTGGTTGAATGTCTCCTTGTATTGGTCACTTACAGCAATGTTGGTTTCGCCAATCTGGACTCTGTTACGGGAAACAGCGCTTATCTTATCCAGGGCCACAATAAAAGAACGGTGTATGCGCATGAATTTTCTTGCCGGCAGTTTCTCCTCCAGTGCTTTCAGGCTTGTGAGTGACAGGATGGCTTTGGCTTCGCTTTCCAGGTGCACTTTTACATAATCTTTCAGCCCCTCAATGTATAAAATGTCGTTAAAGGCGATTCTTACCAGTTGATATTCCACTTTTAGAAACAGATACTCTTCTTCAGGCGCAGTAACTGCCGGAGGCAGCACAGGGGCGGGTGCTGCCTTATGTAGCAGCCCGGCATAAGCCTGAGCTTTACTGGCCGCCTTCAGGAAATCGACGTAGTTGAAAGGCTTTACCAGGTAATCCAGCGCATCCACCTTATACCCCTCCAGGGCATACTGGCTGAAGGCTGTCGTAAAGATAATCCGGGGGCCGATACCATACTCGCCTTTATCCAGCACACGCGCCAGTTCGATACCACTCAGGTCGGGCATCTGGATATCCAGAAACACCAGGTCCACCGGCTGCTGATGCAGCCCCTGCAAAGCTTCCACTGCACTGGAATAGCGGCCTACAAGCTGCAGGAACGGTGTCTGTTCAATGAAGGCTGCAATCAAGCCCAGCGCCAGGGGTTCATCGTCAACGGCAATGCATTTCAGCGTCATGATAAGTTCAGCTTTAAGTGTACCCGGTATTCATTTTCCGGCGTCTTTTCTGTAACGGCCAACGTGTATTGACCCGGATACAGCAGGTCAAGCCGTCTGCTTGTGTTAGCAAGCCCTATACCGCTGCTCTCCTCCAGCACTACCCGCTTTTCAGGCAGTACCGTGTTGCGTACAACCAATTCTACTATTCCCGCTTGCTGGTGTATGGCAATATGGATGTTGCTGGGCAGCAAAGCACTTACGCCGTGCTTAAAAGCATTCTCCACATAAGGCAGGAACAACATTGGAGCAACCGGTATATCCCGTACAGGGTTTGGTTTATCAAACGTTACCGTTACTTTTTCCGTCAGCCGCAGTTTCATCAGGTTAATGTAGTCCTGCATAAACTCAATTTCCTTGCTGAGCAGGGTGGTGCCGGATTGTGTTTCATACAGCACGTACCGCATCATCCGGGACAAAGTATGAAGGGCCTCCCGTGAAGTTTCGATGTTGATCATCGTGAGGGCGTAGATGCTGTGCAGGGTATTAAAGAAAAAATGCGGGTTTATCTGCGCCTTCAGAAAAGACAATTCAGAAGTAATTTTTTGCTTCTCCAGGCGCTGTCTGCTTGCCTCATCTGTTTGCCATTTCTGCACCACGCTGATGGTGGTGCTGATGCCTAACAACATAAGGGTGGTTAAAGAAAAAATAGGGTGTGGCCGGAATGAAAAATTATTTGACTGCGCCTCTATTTTATCCGGGAACGTTCTGTGCATCAGTTCAGGCAGGTTTAGCCAATAGTCAATGGCTGAAAATAAAAAGAGAACCACAACGAAGGCTCCCAAAATAGCAAGCACAAACCAACCCATCCGGTTCCGGAACAGCAGCCGGGGCACCAGTAATTTTATGTTCAGGTAAAACAGCCCGACCCACAGGGCAAATACAAAGCTCTGCTTTACCCAGAATTGAACGGGTAGCTCAATATTCCAGGCTAAGGGCTGGCAAAGGAGCAGCAGCAAGCCAAGCAGTACCAGCAGTTGAATCAGGAGGTACCCGTGGCGATTAATGAAGGTGTTTGCCATTACAATGGTTAAGTTATCATAATATAGACAAACATAAAATTAATGTACTACGAATGCCTCTCTTATCTGCAGAGCAGGCGATTTTACCGACCGCTTGCCGCTATTTCATCTATAGTTTACTACATGGGCAGGATGTTCAACGGATATATGAAACCATCGGCTGCCATGGGTAATTCATCGGCGTTTAGTGGGAGCCAGTCTATTCTGTTTTTTTATCAGGTTAAGAAAGAGTTGCTTTGTTCAGTTCTATTTGAAAAATCGACGCCATGAAAAAAACATATCTCTCTGCCCTCGTGCTAGCCTGCCTGTGCCAGGTGGCCGTTGCGCAGTCTCCCTCAGACGGAGGGAGGGTCTTAGCTTCCAGTAGCCCGGTCAATGCGGCTGCTTCACAGAAAAATGTAGCCGCCCGCATTACAGGTACGGTGGTGGACGCTGCCACTCAGCAGCCGGTACCATACGCCACCATTGCCTTGGTTAACCCCGCTACAAGCAAACCTGTGGATGGCACGATGGCCGACGGCCAGGGCAAGTTCTCCCTGGAGAAGGTAGCCAGTGGTACCTACAGGGTGGCGGTTTCTTTTATCGGCTATGAGGCGAAGACCATAGACATAGAGGTGAAGAATGCAGCTGTTGACCTGGGGAAAATCACCATCAGCTCTACTGCTAAAGCCCTTCAGGAGGTAGTGGTGGAAGGACAGCGGGCCATGATTGAGGAGAAAGTGGACCGCACGGTGTACAACGCCGAGAATGATGAGTCGAACAGGGGCGGGGATGCTGCAGACGTACTGCGCAAAGTGCCGATGCTTTCTGTTGATTTAGATGGCAACGTGTCAATGCGCGGCAGCCAGAATATCCGGGTATTGATAAACAACCGTCCCTCTACCATCACAGCCGGCAGCGTGGCCGATGCCCTCAAGCAGATACCAGCCGATATGATAAAATCTGTGGAGGTTATCACGTCTCCATCTGCTAAATACGATGCGGAAGGCTCTGCCGGTATCATTAACATCGTCACCAAGAAGAATACCCTGCAGGGTGGTACCCTGAACATTGACACCGGCGTTGGTTTAAGAGGCTCCAACCTGGGCCTGAACGGCAGCTACCGTGTTGGCAAGATGGGTTTCTCTTTGGGCGGTTTTGGCCGTGCCGGCTATAACATGCCTGGCAGTTTCGAGAACGAGCAGACGACGGTAACAGATGATCAGCAGAATGTGATACGGCAGGAGGCGGAAACTCGGAACAACATGATGTTCGGGCGCTATTCTTTTGGCTGGGACTATGACATCAATGAGAAAAACTACATCAATGCCTCTGTGCAGTATGGCTTGCGCAACGGTCATAATTTTCAGGACGGTCTGCTCACGCAGCGTTACCAGGAAGGCACCTTGTTCAGCAGAACACTTCGGGATGTGGAAGTAACAGATAACTCCGGAACAGTTGACGTAAACCTTAACTATACCCACACCATTAAGCCGCAGCAGGAATTCAGTATCCTGACGCAGTTTAGCCGAAACAACCGCACCAACGACTTCCTGAACGAAATTTACAACAGCAGCGGGAGCGATTTGGAGAGCCGCCTGAAAAACATAAACGAAAGCTTTAATCAGGAGTCTACTGTGCAGTTGGATTATACCAACCCGATAGGCAAGAACCAAATGGTGGAGTTAGGAGCGAAGCAAATCATGTGCCAGGTTACCAGCGACTATGAGACATTTACTGCCGGTGGAACAGGACCATTCACGGTAGTGGAAGGCACCAACCTGAGCAATGTGTTCAACTATAACCAGAATATTTCGGCCGGGTATTTTTCTTACACCCTGACCACTGCCAACAACTACAGCATGAAGGCGGGTGCCCGTTACGAGTACACCACCATCAACGCTGATTTCGAGGACGGCGACGAGGCGGTGTATATTCCGTCGTATGGTGTGCTGGTGCCGAGTGTGAACCTCTCTAAAAGGCTGCAGGACGGCAACACCATTAAACTTGCTTACAACCGCCGCATACAAAGGCCTTCTCTGCAGTTCCTGAACCCGAACGTGCAGAACCCGAACCAGGTTTTACCAACGGTGGGTAACCCGGAGCTGGATCCGGAATACACCAACAATTTTGAATTGTCGTACAGCACGTATTTTAAATCTACTTCTCTGAACTTCTCGACCTTTGTCCGCAATACCAATAACTCCATACAGGCCTTGAGGAAACCGGCGGATGACGGGGTGTTGGTGACAACATTTGCAAACATCGGTCAGGAAGAGGCCTATGGTGGTAGTGTGTTCGGAAGCATTAACCTGAGCAATAAACTGACGCTGAACGGAGGAGGGGATGTTTACTACGCGGTTCTGAGCAACAACGTGGATGACTTAACCCAGCGTGCCAGTAACAGTGGCCTGGTGTACAATATACGCGCAATGGGTAACTATAAACTGGGGCAGGGCTGGGGCATACAGGGCTTCGGCTTCTACCGTGGACGACAGGTACAGCTGCAAGGTATGCAAGGTGGTTTCGGAATCTACAGCCTGAACTTAAAAAAAGAATTCAACGAAGGTAAGGGCAGCATTGGCTTTGGTGCGGAAAACTTCCTGTCTCCGACTATTGCAGTGAGAAATGAACTCAACTCACCCACTTTCAGCCAGACAAGCACCAACGTAATGCACAACATGAACTTTAGGATCAACCTCAGCTACCGTATCGGTAAAATGACGTCAGATGCCCCACGCAGAACAAAGAAATCTGTTAATAACGACGACTTGAAAGGTGGCAGTGAAGGCGGTGTTCAGGATGCCGGTGCACAGCAGGGAGGTGGAGCCTCTCAGGGAGGTGCACCAGGCATGGCCCCGGGTGGCGCTGCAAAGCCAGCCGTGGGAGCAGGAGAAAAACCCGTGCAGGCACCAGCAGGAGCACCTGCCGCAAAGCAGGCAGCCACAGACAGCACAGCGACGCAGGCAGGCGACGTTACCGGCCGCTGGCAGGGTAAAATGGGAGAGCAAGACTTCATACTGAACTTAGTTGCTGATGGCACTACATTAACTGGTACTGCACAGTCTCCTATGGGACAGCTGCCTATCTCAGATGGTACGGTTGCCGGTGATACTATTTCATTCAGACTTTCCTTTGGTGAAAGAACAATTCTTTACAAAGGCAGGACAGAAGACGAAAAGTTGTATCTTACTGTAGACTTTCAGGGCCGCGCAGTGGAAGGAACGTTGGAGCGGGTAAAGTAAAGCTTAAAGCAAAGCACCAGGGGAAACTACCCTGGTGCTTTGAATATATATAGTTGCAGACATTGTTTCTAAACCTTAAACTTTTCTTTATATGAAAAACTATCCAGTACTTTTAAGCACCCTGGCGCTTGCCACAGTGCTTTACAGCTCTAGCGTAACAGCAGCAGACAATCCTGCTAAAAAAGCCACTACCACTGCAGTAGCAGCTACCACTTTACCAGTGAACACGGCCAGCAGCACCATGACCTGGAATGCTAAGAAATTTGGCGGTGAGCATACCGGTAACGTGAAAATTGCGAATGGTAGCCTGGAAGTAAACGGGCGCAAATTGGTAGGAGGTAATTTCGTAATAGACATGACCTCTATCACGGACACCGATATTACCAATCCTGGCTCCAACAAAAAGCTGACTGACCATCTGAAATCAGAAGATTTCTTTTCAGTGGAGAAGCATCCAAATGCCACTTTTAAAATAACCAGCGTAAGCCCTGTCGCAAAACCAAAAGCGGGAGAGCCCAATTATTCTGTAACCGGTGATCTGACCATAAAAGGCATAACCAATGCCATCACTTTCCCGGCTACCGTTAAAACGGACGGAAAATCGGCTGAGGCAGCTGCCAAGATAGAACTGGATCGCACTAAGTGGGACATTAAGTACCGATCCGGCATGCTGGGTACGGCAGCTGATAAAATTATTGACGACACCTTTACTATAGACCTGAAGCTAGTTGCGGGTGCTGGCAATCAACTAGGTAAAAAGTAAATAATAGCCTTCAGTACCAGAAGGGAGATATAAAGCATTAGAAATTTAGCACTTTCTCTTTATTTACCTGGAGTCAACATGAACATCACACGGCGCCGTTTTTTTGCATTCATGTCCGCTTTGCCACTTATTGGCCTGGTTCCGGCATTTCCTTTTTTCAAACGAATGGACGTGCTGGAGCCTACGCCGGAATGCGATGACCATGATGATCCTACTCCCTCTCAAACAGAAGGCCCCTTTTATACTCTAAGCTCACCTGAAAGAAGTAGCCTCCGCGAAAAGGGTATGAAGGGCACCCCCTTGGTGCTGACCGGGCAGGTGCTGAATACCAAGTGCCAGCCTGTAGGAGGAGCTTTACTTGATTGGTGGCATGCCGATGATAACGGCAATTATGACAATGAGGGCTTTAAGCTGCGCGGACACCAATACACCGACAAGCAAGGCTATTTTAAACTGGAAACAATTGTGCCAGGTCTGTATACAGGGCGCACCCGCCACTTTCATGTAAAGGTAAAAGGACCTGGTAAATCTGTTCTCACCACGCAGCTTTACTTTCCGGGTGAAACAGGCAATGAGCATGATTATATCTTCAAACCAGAGCTCCTGATGAATGTTTCTGAAGGCGCACAGGGCACAAACGCCAGCTTTACTTTTGTGCTGAAAGCATAGCAACCTGAAACATTAACCTGTTTTCTTAAAAGTTTTTCTATTTCATACAACCTAAACGAGGAACCTGGTCTGTTGCCAGGTTTTTCTTTTTTTAATGATGTTGAATCAATACTCTTCTTCTAATACTAATAATACTAACTGATTTTGTGGAGTGATTTCCATAACCTTACATATTCTCTTCCACGGAGGCGTGAGGAGTAGCTAGCTATTTAACAGTGTGTCAATTTGCAGCTTGAGTAGGGTAATGTAATATCGATAGTTGCTTTTTTGTCATCTGGCGCAAACCCAAAGTGGAAGCGAACAGAAATCTTTGGTGCAGCAAATGCGTAAGTCAACGATGCTTGTCAGCAAAACAAAAGTATTGGCCGTAGGTTCTGTTCTGGCACTATAGCCTTAGCGCACCCTGAAGCAGGATTTTAAAATTGAATGGAAAGTTTAGAGAATTACCTAAGAGAACTGGGGCCTATTTATGCCGCTCTTATTGCTACCTTATTTACCTGGTTTTTAACATTACTTGGAGCCTCTATGGTGTTTCTGTTCAGGTCGATGAGCAGAGCGTGGCACGATGTGATGCTGGGCTTTACAGGAGGTGTGATGCTCGCAGCCAGTTTCTGGTCGCTGCTGGCCCCATCTATTAGTTTAGCGGAAAAAGAGTACCCCGGCATTAGCTGGATGCCGGCAGCCGTCGGTTTTCTGGCTGGTGCCCTTTTTATTTTCGGGCTGGATAAGCTGGCCCCGCACCTGCACATCAATTTTAAAGAAAATGAAACCGAAGGCTTAAAAACAAACTGGCATAAGACGACACTGCTCATCTTGGCCATTACGTTGCATAATATTCCGGAAGGCCTGGCTGTGGGAGTACTTTTCGGTGCAGCGCATAATGGATTAGACGGTGTGACTTACGCTTCTGCCATTGCCCTTGCGATAGGTATAGGTTTGCAGAATTTTCCAGAGGGATTTGCTGTGGCGATGCCCTTGCGAAGGCAGGGAGTCAGCAGAATGAAAAGCTTCGGGTATGGTCAGCTTTCAGCCGTAGTAGAACCTATTGCGGGTGTAATAGGAGCCGCTGCCGTAATTACGGTGCAGCCCATTCTGCCTTACGCGCTGGCTTTTGCGGCCGGAGCCATGATATTTGTAGTGGTGGAGGAGGTAATCCCTGAGACGCAACGCGATAAAAACACCGATGTAGCCGTGTTGGGCCTGATAGGAGGTTTTGTGCTGATGATGGTGCTGGATGTTGCCTTTGGTTGAGAAAGGAATAATGGCTGAAAGCTAAAGAAATATAAAAGACATAGGTACAGCCTTCATATGAAAAGATATATTTAGGTTGTCTGAGCTCAATTTGGAAAGGGAAATAGACAAAAAATTGTGCCTTTTGCAGTTATATTTTAAACTAATTTTAGTTTATAATAATTAAGTAAGGAGACATTGTCGCAAAACTCATTAATTTATATCTACTCGTTTTGAATTCTGCCAATATTGCTATTACCGGAAAGCCAGATACCATTATTCCCTTAAATGATAAAGAGCGTTTAGCAGCATTGTTTCGCTATGAGCTCCTGGATACACCGCCAGAGGCTTTTTTCGATAGAATCACAAGACTTGCTTCCAGATTATTGAAAGCGCCCAGTGCTTTTGTTTCGCTTGTCGATAAGGATAGGGTATGGTATAAATCTAATTACAGCACGCTCGAAGTGTCATGTGTAGACCGTGAAGACAGCCTTTGCTCGCTTACTATCATCAACGGCGTAGACGTAACAGTTTTCGAAGATACCCACCTGGTACCGGGCCTGCTAACAAGCCCCTATGTAAGTGCACCGGGTGGCATACGGTTCTATGCCGGTGCCCCACTTATCACCCGCGACAATTATAACATCGGTACTGTGTGTGTTATAGATTCAGAACCACGGAGCGTACAGGAAGAAGAGAAGGAGATATTGAAGGATTTGGCTAATCTGGTAGTAGAGCAAATTGAACTAAGGTCGCTCGCTCGCAAGGCCACCAGAAAGCATGACGAACTTTATACGAATCTGGCGCATAACATTGCTGAGCCCTTAAAAGAGCAACAAGTACTACTAGGTGAAGCATTGAAGTCACCTGAAAGAACCAATGTTATCAGAAAGGCGCATGCAACTGTAAACGTTTTGCAGGAAAACCTGCAAACGATGCTGCAGGAGTCGTTGCAGGAGGAGGAGCTAGTCATGCATCCGCAGCAGATAGCTATTTCTGAAATAGCCCGTTCCGTTGCTGTTGAATTTGAGCCGCTGGCCAATGCTAAACAGCAGGAATTGTTTTTCACAGTGGCCAGCAGGCGCGAATTGTTCGTAGATCCTGACCTGATACGGGAGGCCCTGCGTAACCTGGTAAGCACCTCCATTAAATTTACTCCAAAAGGCAGCTCCATCGGATTGGACATTTACGAAAGTGATGGCATTTATAAGGTGGAAGTCAGTTCCGACGCTTCCGTGCTGACAAAACAGGATCTTCGTAAAGTATTTTTCAAATATGCTATTCTCACAGGTAAGACTACGGGTAATGAGGATGCTTCAGGCATGGAATTGCCCAGAGCCAAAAGTATCATTGAACTACACCAGGGCAGGATATGGGCGGAACCAACAGGCAAAGAAAGCGGTAAAAAATTTGTAGTGGCTTTTAATGTTGAATAATAAAAAAAGCGAAACATCCTTTAAACCATCCATTCTGCTCAGTTCCGGAAATTCTGTGTTATCATCAGCCTTCCGGGTCCTCCCTGCAGCACGCCAATGCCCACTCTTCCAAACCGCCTTTGAAGTATGTTTGCCCTGTGGCCAGGTGAGTTCATCAATCCTTCATGAGCAATTGTAAGGGTAGGAGCCAGCGCCAGGTTTTCACCGGCAGCCAGAAAACGAACGTTTGCCTCCCTTATCCTGTCAAAAGGCGTGTCTCCTTCGGGAGAGTGATGTGAGAAGTAGCCGCGCCGAAACATATCTTCGCTGTGCTGGCGGGCTACTTCGCGGAGGGCCGTGTCGGCCTGCAGGGGAGGCAATCCATTCTCTAGACGTTCCTCATTCAGCAATTCCAGCATCTGTGCCTCCAGGTCCGGGCGAGGTGTTGCCTGCTCCACCCGGTAGGGGAGTTCAATAAATTCATCTGAGCCCGGCTGAACGGTAAGCTTGTTGAGGGTGCGCTGTGCTGCGTCTTCAAACACAGGGGCCAGCGCCATTTCAATACGCTCTGTGTGGGCCGCAAATCTGTTAGCCAGTTTGCTGTTTTGTACAGTTGCTTCCATACTTTGTGGCAGGGGGATGGCAAGTAGCAGGGCAGCTAAAATGACTGCAGTTACCAAACCACTAAATACCCCCGGCACGAGGCCTAATGCTTTGTTAAAACTTCGTTTGTGTAGGGTGTGGGGTAAGTTTTGCAGGAGCAGTGAACCCAGGTAATGTAGCAGTAGGCTTGCAGTAAACGTAACGAGAAGAAAGGCTACAGGCAAAATCCAGGTGGTGCTCCAGTTCACTAACTCTTCCAGCCAGCCTGCTGCATAAGGGTAAAAGCGCAGGCCAATCAGCAGACTTCCAATCCACCGGATCAGATCCAGCAGGCCAAGAATAAAACCACGGTGCCAGCCGGTAATGGCGCTGGAGAGGATTATTATCAGAAGCAGAATATCAATTAAGTTCATCTCAAGGTTTTTGGTGTTTGCCTGGTGCCATTCCCCTTTACGTATGTTGCCCTCCCGGAAGTATGAGAAACTTCTTTCCCCTTGTAGTGGATTTTAACAAAGGCAGTATCCGTCTTCAATCAAGAATATTTACCTGAGGAACAAAAGCTGGTACCTGTAGGAAACGAGTGCTTAAGCCAGCTTTATTTCTTTTACCGGGTTTTGCCTTTCTGTTTCAGCTACTATACGGTTTAAGTCGGTCAGGATGCTCCCCACGTCCCGAAGCGTTTCAAGCGAAGAGATGCGTTTAAAATCCTGGAGGCAAAGCGCCTGCTCTGCCCGGGCCGTCAGAATGTTCTGCTTGAGAAGAGACAGGTTTTCTTCTGAGGACACTAGCATTGTTTCGCCGAAAGCAGCGACACAGTCTGCTGTTGCCCCCATGGCTCTTTTAAGCTGCCGTATATTGTCATACTCCAGCTGAAACACTTCGTTCAGTTGTAAATCTGAGAGTCCTCTCCGCATCCCCCTGATCTGAACCGTAATATGCTCCAGCTTACTAATGCCAACTGCTAATCGGCTCAGCCTGGTTCTTTTGTGCGTCAGAAACAGGTTATACTTCAGGCTTTGTTCTGCCAGTTGCAGTGTCTGATGGCATCTATCAGTTTCTTTGATAAGGGCATCTACTTCAGAGCGTCCTGTTTTCCTGTTTTTGCCGTTGTTGTCTAGCAGTACATTCAGGCTCTTTAGTGTTGTCGCAGACAGCCTGCTAAAAGTGATGATGCTTCTCTCAACATCTGGTATGGCATTCTGAGGCACGATCAGTCCATTTATCAGCACGGCTATACCTGAACCTAAAATTGTCTCGATGATTCTGGCAAAAGCGTAACCTTCCTCACTTTGCCCGAAGGCAAGTACCAGAAAAGAGCTGATGGCAACCTGTGAAATTACCTGAGGGTTCATCCGGAGCGCTTTGGAAATGCCCATGCCAAGCAGTATCACGAAGAAAATAGAAATCGCCCCCACATTAAACCAGTGCCCCATCAGCATACTCAGCACCACGCCACCCACAATGCCTATGAAGCGTTGTGTGGCTTTGTCAACAGAGTCTGCCACAGTAACCTGCACGGTGAGAATAGCGGCCAAAGCGGCGAAAAAAGGATAGTCCGCTTGCAACAGATTCGTGGCCACAAACCAGGAAAGGGCAGCTGCAAGGGCTGTTTTAAAAATCTGCAGCGTTAGCCCATACCGTGCTAATATGTCTATTACTCTATTCAATCAGGTGTGCTATGAAACTGCTATACTTTATGTTACAGGATGCAAAGCTACTATTTATTCCGAACGTGTTGCCCTGTTGTGATGAAACCACATATGTCTGATCCAGCGGATCAGCTTTCGTGGTAGCCAGTGATGCTCCAGGTGTTGCAGAACCCGTACCTGGCTAAACTTAATAGAAACAGCGGTTTTGAAGCACATCGGCAGGAATCAACCATTGCCTCATGCGCACGTATTTTAAAATAAGCACCTATTGTTTTCACCATTAATTGAAGAATTTATGACTAATTATGTTCTGTTATATTATTTCGAAGACGAGCAAAATAAAAAGCAGTTTGAGGAAGGCGTACTGAAATTGTTTCCACGCCACAAAATTGAAAACGACAACAACTTCAAATACATCGGTTTTGCAGGCGAGGCGGAGCCAGGAGTGGAAGGGAAGCTGGATGGCATCCTGAATTCGATGGGCTATGGCGCTCATGGCTATTTTGGAAAAACAGAGTATGTGGCGCTTTACTTCTCCAGAGATGCAGATCCGGATAACATCAAACGGAAACTATTGATAGGCACAGAGGAAATGGTGGATGCGGATGCACAAAAGATGTCGGGAGACGCCCACCGTGATACCATTCAGAACCTGCTGGAGTTTGACTATCGAAAGATTCAGGTATAGTCGCCATCAGCAGAAAGATATCACCTATTTATATACAGCTAAAAAGCACAACACCGTTTATGAATTCATAAACGGTGTTGTGCTTTTTGTTTTTGATACTGCCAAAGGCAATTCATGTTATTCCTTTTCTTGAAGAGATTGAACTGCTCTGTTTCTAACAGGCTTACCTCGCGCAAATTCCTCTATACGGGCACCACTGGCATACATCCAGGTCGTTTGTTTTCCGGATTGGCTCCTCCGGGTCCAGCATGCGGCGAACGAAGTCGGAAAGGAGTGCCTCAGAAGCAGCAATAAAGTCCTTAGGAGTAGCGCCGTCTGCTTCAGTAAAATTAAATTCGGATGTCATCACACCTGCGTCTAAGTTCCTGAAGGATAGAATGCCGGAATGGGGCTGAATGCTCCAGGGCTCCACGTGCTGTGCATTGCGCAGTATGGTTTCTGGCTGCTCTTTCAGCGTACGCTGCAGCACGTACTGGTACAGCCAGAGCTGGCGGGCTTTGTCATACTTCGGATCAGTAGTAAACTGCAGCTCCACTTCTTCCGGTTTTACCTTTAGCTGACCCGGTTCCACCTTACCTGTTTTGTAGTCTATTACCCGAAGACTGTGGCCCGTCAGGTCAATGCGGTCGGCTTTACCGGCTATTCGCACCTGCACCTCCTCGTCGCCCACTTGCACGGGTAGTGTGGCCGAGAGTGTTTCTTCGAGGCGCAGCACGTAAAGTGGCAGTTCGTCTGAATGGAGCAGGTTCTGCAGGTATTTCTCCAACACCTGCACCGCCACTTTATAGAGGAGATGATTCATACCGCGTTCCGGCATTGCCCCGCGCGTTACACGGCTGAATTCCATTTTCACCTGCCCGGGCAGCTGCGTCAGCATCAACTCTACATCAGCAACTTCAATGGGCTTAGCTGTCTGTTCAAACTCCCGGAAGAAATCCTCCAGCACCTGGTGTACGAGCGTACCGAACTTATCTGCACCCAGCTGTTCCTCGACTTCTTCTACCTCCTGCATTTTAGCGATGCGCGTGAAGTAATACTGCAGCGAGCAGTTGATGTACATGTTCAGGTGCGAAGGATAAAGCCCCCGTTGCAGTTCCTTTTTAAGCTGCTCTATTGTCTGGGCATCTTTCTCAATCAGGATGTCCTCGTGGTATTCACGTTTCATTTTCTGCTCCACGGCAGCCGTCATGTCCCTGAATTTAATGTTAGGGTTACGCAGCGCGAGGTCATTTTGCAGCTGGAGGATAAAGCGGCTCTTCTCGCCCGAGCCATAGGTGTCGGAGGGCAGTACGTAGAGCAGGTTTACCCGCTTGGCACGCTGTAGCAGGCGGTAAAAATTATAGGCTGTCGCTCCTTCCGTTTCGGAGTAGGTCGGCAGGCCAAATTCCCGCAGCACATCGTAGGGCATCAGCGATTGGTGGCGTTTGGGTGCCGGTAGCGTATTCTCGTTCACCGACAGAATGATCAGGTTTTCGAAATCAAGCGCGCGCGTCTCCAGCATACCCATTATCTGCAGGTCAGCGATGGGTTCGCCGCTGAAGGGGAGGCGGGTGGATGAGATGAGCTCGTAGAGGAACTTGCGGAAACTGCGCACCGATATCTTGTGCTCCCGGCAGTCGAAAATCGTGTCAAGGCGTTTGACGAGGGTATAGAAAATGTAGAGGTATTCCGTCTCAATGGTGTTGTGGCCGTGGCTGTAGACTTCGCGCAGCAAGTCGATGAGCCTGTACATGCTGGCAATAATGTCGTCGCAGTCGCGCCAGGTTTTGAATAGCACCTCGAAGAGCGGGTGTTGCTGGCCCAGTTTCAGGAGTTCCTGCGCCGACACCAGTACCTTGTTGTCTTCCACAATCTTGTCCAGCACCCGCTGTATCATGCCGTGGTATTTTTCCTGATCCGGCTGGTCATTCACATAAAGTTCGTAGCGCCTGATAAAGGGGTGCGTGAGCAGCTTCGTGACGGACAGGTGGTGGTACTGGTAGACTTTATAACCGGACTCCTGCAATTGGGTGATGCCTGTCAGGTGCACTTCAAACAGCAAATCGATGAGGTTGAAAAGGGGAGTTCCTTTAAAACTCAAACCCATCGTCACGTTATAGTTCGGAATGTTTTCCGGTATAGAGTGCAGCACCGGCAGGAGCAGTGTCTCATCGGGCAACACAATAGCTACCTGTGCGTGTTTGTCCTGCTGCCGTATTTCCTGCAGCAGCTGCCCCGCCAGCTTTCCCTGCATACTGGCATTGGCCACACCAATTACGTTTATCTCCTTGTCGTCGGTCAGGAGGAGGTTTTGTTGCCAGCGCCACTCCGGCAACTTCCACGTACTCTTATACTTCCGCAGGAAGCTCCCGGCACGGTTCGGCGTATTCTCCTCCATATAAAATTCATCTGAGTCAAAGAGCACCTCGGCCTTTTCATGCTTCAGTAGCGTTTTGATAATCTTTTCTTCCGAAGCAGTCAGGGCATTGAGGCCGATGAAGATGTATTGGGCACAGTCAGATTCTTTGGCGATGTGGTCGATGTTGTCTGCCACTTTACGGAAGGCCATGCCGGTGTAAGCCTGCTTTTTCTCCAGCAGGCGCTTTTTTAGGTTATGGTAGGTTTTTTCAATATTGTCCCAGAGACTGAAGTACTTGCGCATAGTAGGGGAGAATTCCTTGCCCAGGTACTTCGGGTCCCAGCGCTCCAGCGCCTTGGCTTCACCCAGGTACTCAAACAATTTGCCCGTATGCACCAGGTTCTGATCGATGCGGCTGAAATCGTCTAACAAAGTGGCGGCCCATGTCACAAACTGGTCGAAGTCCAGCGTCGGATCCTGCTCCCGCATCAGGTCATACAGCTCAAGTTGGAGGTTTATCGGCTCGAGCACGTCCGTCTTCGCCAGGCGGCAGATGAAATCCTCCATCGCAGACACCTCCGGCGACCAGATGGGTTCTGTAGCTGCCTGCGCCAAAGCATTTTTGAAAAAGAAACTCGCACGCCGCGAAGGCAGCACGATGCACAGATCACTGATATTCTCTTTATACTTTTCGTAAACGTATTTTGCTGATAGCTCTAAGAAAGTCTGCAAGGGTGTTTGTGTTGTATGGGTGAACGATGTTCCGGGAATGATTTCTAAACCAGGCGCTGAATAACACCAGCGCCATTTCAGATAAACCTGTTACCCACCCCTAACCCCCTCCAGGGAGGGGAATCTTTTACTCTTGCAGTATTTCCCTCTTGGGAGGGGTAGGGGTAGGTTCTTTATTTTGTAAACAGATTAAAAGTATCAGATCAGTTAATTAGCGATCAATGTATCGAAGCGCCTACTTCATCTTTCTCCAGTGGAATAAAAGGATTATAAGCGATCTCCCACAGGTTTTCGTCCGGGTCAGCAATATAGCTGCTGTAGCCACCCCAGAATACTTTCTCCGGTTGCTTCAGCACTTTGGCGCCTTTCGCTTCCAGCGATGCCACCAGTTCGTCCACTTCCTGCTCTGACTGCACATTGTACGCCAGCGAGAATCTACGGAAGCCCTTGCCATCTGCCGGCACTCCTGCGTCATCAGCCAAAGACTCCTGCGGAAACAGGGCCAGTTGAAGACCATTCAACTGAAAAAAAACTACTGCTTCGGTGCTAAGGGCAGTGGGCTGCCAGCCAAATACGTTCTGGTAAAAGGCCTTCGAACGCTGGAGGTTCGTCACGCCAAGTGTGATGAGAGTTAATCGCTGTTCCATATTCTGGTATATAATCTTTTCCGAATTTTAAAGCTATCCTGAACCTTGTTTTGCTTGAGTAAATTAGGAGCTCAAGCTTTTTATGACATTGCTAAAGACGAACTGTGGGTATGTTTAGCGTCTGTGCCGGTTAATGCTGAGCTGTTATGAATCTAACCTCAAAAGTAGCTCCCTGATCCGGGGCACTCTCCACCGCTATATCTCCTCCCAATGATTTTACCTGCATCTTGGTAAGGTACAAGCCAATGCCTTTAGAATCTTTTCCTTTATGAAACGTATTATAGAGTCCGAAGACTTTGTGGCCCATTTTCTCCAGGTCCATTCCCATTCCGTTGTCCGATACTGCCAGGCAGATTTGCTTGTCCTCCTGCCAGGTTTTGATTTTGATAATTGGCCGTCTGCCGTCTGCGCTGTACTTAAGGGCATTCGACAGCAGGTTATGCAGTATACTTTCGAAATATACTTTGGAGGTAGGTATCTCCTGTACCTGCAGGTCCGTTTCAATTAGCGCGTTGCTTTTCAGGATGGCCGCCTGCATGTTCTGCAACTGCTTTTCGATAACATCTGCCACCTGCACTTTCGTCTGCTGCAGCTGCTGGTCCAGTGCCACATCCAGAATCAGGTTCAGGTCCTGCACGGTATCGGACATGTTATGTATCATCTGGTTCATCCGTTTCATCACCTCAACCACGGTTTCCTGTGTCGGGTCCTCTTTGTAAAGCGCGTATAGCCCCTGCATATTACTCATGGGGGAGCGCAGGTTGTGCGATATGATGTGGGCGAAATCTTCCAGCCGGTTATTCTTCTGCCGGAGTTCTTCAGCTGATGCCTCCATTTCCTGGTTCAGGTCCTTGAGCTTATTTGCCTGGTTCCGTAGCAGGATAGCCGTAATATCTTTCTGTAATATCTGCGCTATTTCCAGATCATTCAGGGACCATGGCAGTGATTTGCCCTTGATAATTTCTTCCCACCGGCTGAATGACTTCCGTGGGTGCACTCTCAGGTCTGCGCTGGCAGTCGGCTTTTCCGGGTCCCCGGCCCAAATGCGCTTTTCCTGTATTTCGGGTTTAAAGTACAGTATATACTCTTTGTTGTAGCGGGAAATTTCAACCGCAAGCAAGCCGCTGGCGGTATCGGCGTAATGTACTGCAGCTGGCAGATGTTTGGAGAGTTCTCTTGTGGAGAATATCCTTTCTTCCTTCTTTTCTGAGAGCCAATCTATAATTCCCCTTATTTGATCGTCTGAAGGCGTTTTCCCTGCCGCCCGAAGCGTGCTGTTGAAGTAGACTGCCGCTCCCTGGCAGGAAGTAAGGTGGAGCAGTGTGTGTTGCTGTTCGAATAGACCTTTAAATAAGTCTCCTGCGAGGTTTACTTGTGCAAGCAGCGCTTCCTCCAGTTGCTTCTGTTTGTTAAATTTGTGCACGTCACGCTTTTCGCTGCTGGCTATAATAGCGTTCGAAAAGGCCATGGCAGCCAGGTTACAGGCCATTCTCTTCCAGTAGTCAATAAACAGTGGCGTTGTATGGTGGCACGTAATAAGCCCCCATAATTTGTTCCTGACCAGGATGGAAAAGGAGAGGGTGGCACTTACTTCCATGTTGCGGAGGTATTCCAGGTGGATCTCCGACGGGTTACGTAGTTCCGACCGGATGATGTTGGAAGGCTTTCCGGTTGTTGGATTCATATAGGGCATAATGTCAACTGCGGTAGCATGCACGTCCGGGATTTGCCTTACGTGTTTCTTCATCAGCAGCGCTCTGGCTGGTCCCGGAATATCGGTGGACGGAAAATGGTGGTGTAGGTAAGAGCGAATTCCTGGTTTTATTTTCTCAGCGATTACTTCTCCATGCCAGTCCTCATCAAAAACATAAAGCATCACCCTGTCATAGCCCAGGGTTTGCTGCACAAATTCCAGGAGCAGGTTCGCCTGGCTTTCAAGCACATGATGCTCATTCAGTTCATACTGGAAATGGCAAAAGGCAAGGGAGTTTTCCAGCCTCCCCTGTGCAGTTGTCTGCGGCATTGGCTCAAATTCCAGCATCAATTTCTGGCCTTCCAGATGCAGAAAACCAAAGAACTGTTGCCCCTGTAGCTGCAGTAGCTGCGGACTGCCTTTGTGCGTCTGGTTTAACTGCTCTACCAATTTTGCTTGTTCCTCCTCCCGGCAGATAGCAGTAATGTGCTTTCCAAGTAGCTTCTCCGCTTTGATCTGCAGGTATTGTTCTACATTCTGGCTCACCTGCTCTATCTGCAACGTAGCCTGGTCCAGGATAAATAGAAAACCATGTGGCTGAATTCTGCCTATAATATGGATAGGTTCAGTGTCACAGTTAGATAGGTCGACATTCAGGTTGTTATAGTTTTGCATAAATCATTCAAGAGACCGCACGACTCGTTCTACATTATTGTTAATGTTATTAAATATTGGCTAAACTATACGCTGAATACAAACAAGGTTAAATTTTTCAAGTAAAATGAAGACTCGGAAGTGTGTTTAAATTTTGTTTTCGAAAGCGAGAATGGGAGATTTCAGGTTCTCACAAAGCTCGATTTATTTAAAAGCATTGCTATTACACGAAATCAGCCGTCGCCATGTTCTGGAAGCGCATATCTTTGCAGCCCAAAGATAGACTTATAACTCCATTTTAAGCTGCTCCGTTTTACCACCATAGCTCCAGGTCTTTACCTGCTGCGTCTCAAAATAATAAAGCACGCATTTCACTTTCTGATAACCCAGTTGCCGGAAGCGGACGGCGTAGTGGTCAAGGCGGTTGCGGTGGCTGGGCTCAGGTGGCGGCACTTTGAACTCAATCAATACCACGGCATCGGCATCGAACACAATACGGTCAGGTTTATAAAGGTAGGCACGGGCATCCAGCACTTCCTTTTCATGCTCCACCACTACATTTTTAGAGAAGTAATGCGCCATCTTCGGGTGGTGCAACACCTCATTCAGTTTCTGCCTCAGTAAAGGTTTGTCCCGGTCGCTGATGATGCCTTCGTATACCATCTGGCGCATCACCTGGTCCAGTTCCGTGGCAAAGGCCATGCGGGCGAGCGCATAATGCAACTTACGGTTTTGCTGGCGCTGCAGGGCCTGCGTTTCAAAATCAAATACGTTGTTGGCGTGTTGCTTTATCTTCAGGCGCTGCTCCCAGTCAGTGGCTGTCAGGTAATCAAGGTGGTAGGTATGGTCGTTGTCTTGTTGAGTAGCTCGTGAGGGTTGTGCAGTGCCTTTCGCCAACTGGTAACACATCTTACCCGGCTCCCACATATCCTTGTGCACGAGGTAGCGGTACAGCAGGTGGCTTACATTTTTGGCAGATCCCTCCAACGCACGCGCAGCTTTTTTATCCTCCAGCAGATCTTTGCCGTTCCCAATCAGGTAAAGGCGGTCGATAGGGCGGGTAAGGGCCACATACAGCATGTTCAGGTTCTCGATAAAGGTTTTCTCTACCTCTGTATTGTATTGCCCTGCCAGAATCGTTTTCTCCAGTTTAGAACTTATGTTAACTGCGACACTCCGCAGCTTACCCGTTACAGTGACTTCGTTTGGCAGCTGGCTCCACATAAGGGAGCGGCTCATCGGCTCTGTACCCCAATCCGCAAAAGGAATGATGACGATAGGGTATGCCAGTCCTTTTGATTTATGGATGCTGGTGATGGTAATGGCGTCACGGTTTTTTGGCGTGTTGATGCTCAGCTTTTCTTTCTGCACATCCCAATACCCCAGAAAGTTATTGAGATTGTTACTGTGCTTGAGGCTGTACTCCAGCACCAGGTCCAGAAAGCGGAAGAGGTATTCGCTCTCGTTGTTTTTGTCGAGCAGGCTGAAGATGCGTATGAGCTTTTCTGTGAGCTCATAGATAGAGAGGTTGCCAGTCTCGCGCTCCTGCACATCAAAACCGAATACCCGCAGCTGGTCAAAAAAAGGCTCGCTGTCCGGCTCATTTGCAATCTCAGCAATCCGCTGCGTCATGCCCACATCCGGAATTGTTTCCAGCGCCACTTTGCACACCAGGTACAGCGCCTCCGACTTCGCCAGCGTATCGTTGGGGCGGTTGAAGACCCGAAACAGGGAGACGATCAGGTTGATGACCTCTGCAAACTGCAGGGAAAGCGAATCCTGTGAAATGATATCGAATCCTCTTTCTTTCAGAAAATTGGCAATAAGCTTACTTTTAATGTTGGTGCGGCACAACACGGCCATGTCCTGCAACTGATAGCCTTCGGCCCGTGCCTCTTCTACCAACTGCAACACCATATTCAGCGTGCTCTCATCGTAGCTTAAAACCTCCGGCCGGGTGTAGCCATTATAAAGTTCTTCGGTTCGTTTGCAGGTGCTCAGGTCATACTTATAGTTTGTGTCTTCCGGATGCGTGAACATGATTTGGATATGCCCACCCCGTTTGTCGTTGCCCACCGGTACCTGTTGCTGAAAGTTATCATCATAGATGGAGGAAAACATCTTGAACTCCTGGTGCCCCTGGCTGATATAGGTAAAAAGTTCGTTGTTGAAGTCAATGATCTCTACTCTGCTTCTGTAGTTCTCTTTCAGTGTATCCGGCTGCAGCGCATGATCCACCGATTGATAACGCTCCTCAATCAGGTGCCCATGCCGGCGGTTCTGGTACAGGTGCTGTGTTGTCTCCTTGTATAGATGCAGGATTTGCTCCATTTCACCGCCGCGCCATCTGTAAATGGCTTGCTTTGCATCGCCCACCACCATACTGAAGTGCCCGGAGGCCAGGGCATTGTCCACGAGTGGGAGCAGGTTGTTCCATTGTAGCACCGACGTGTCCTGAAACTCATCAATCAGGATGTGGTTGTATTTCTCACCCAGGCGCTCATAAATAAACGGTACCGGTTCCTGCAGCACAATGTCGATAATGCGCTTATTAAAATCCGATATATGTATGGTGTTTTTGTCGCGCTTAATTTCCTGCAGGCATTTCTCGAGTTCGTTCAGCACCGACACCTTATAAAGGTGCGGTACAATGGCCTGTATAAGCGTGAAAGTTTCGGCATATTGCTCCTTTATATTTTCTATCTGCTGGTAAAGCGCCGTCAGTTCCGGCTTTATCTGGTCTATCTGTGCTTTGGTGGCTGTGCTAACTTTGCCTGCATACCATTTATCTTCTTCGATGGTGGTGCGTGCGTAATTGTTGCCATAGTTCAGGTCCACGTTCTTTTGCCAGGTGTTAAAATAGCTGCAAATGCCGCGGGTGCTCTGGTAAAAATCAGTGGGGGAGAGGCCGGCATTCCTGATAATCGCTGTGGCCTCGCTGGCAGTCGCCTGCACCGCGGCCTCCACGTCCTGCACTACCTGCCTCAATTCCTCCCTCACTTTTTTAAAGTCTTCGAGTGTGAGTTGCTGCAGGTCTGTTACGGCTTCATACACCTGCTCATTCAGCAGGTTTTTGGCAAAGTCCATCAGATCGTCGGGCAGCATGGTCCAGCTTTTGCCTTCCCGGGCTTTCTCCAGGGCATACTGCTCCAGCGTCTCCGAAAGCAGGTCACCCTTGCTGTCGCTCACCTTGTCGAGCAGCAGCGATACTGCCGTACTTACCAGGGTGTTTGAGTCCAGGTCCACCTCGAAATTGTGCGGAATGTTCAGCTCCCTTGTAAAGGCCTGTACTATCTTGTTCACAAAGCTGTCGATGGTGCTTACGGAGAAGTCGCTGTAGTTGTAAAGAATCTGGCGGAAGAGCGTCTTTGCCCGCCTGCGCACTTCCTCCTTGTCCACGAGGTCCTCCGGATACGCCTCCTGTAAGTCTGCCGTAATGCCCTCCAGCAAATGTTCGCTGTTTTTCTTATCCTTTTCTGAAATGTCAGGGTCATTGAAATTGCGCAGCGCACCCAAAATACGCTCTTTCATCTCGGCGGCGGCATCGTTTGTGAATGTAATAGCCAGGATAGAACGGTAATAGTCCGGGTCAGGGGATTGCAGTGCCAGTTTGAGGTATTCCTTTGTCAGGTGATAGGTTTTACCCGAACCGGCCGAGGCGGAGTATATTTTAAAAATTGAAGGCATAAGGAAGGGGAGCTATAGTATAAAGATACACCTTCTGAGTGTGTGCAGGCAAATCATCCTCTATTTCTTTCAGTGGATTTATTGTAAAGGCTATAGCATCAGGCACATAAAATAAAGAGCCTCTATCCTGGTGGGACAGAGGCTCTATCTGGGGGATTTTTTCGGGGTTAACTGGCGTAGGCTAACTGGCCTGTCTGCTCACTGTTGAATGGCGCAAAATCTTTCACACAAACGTGGTACATGATGCGGGCCATGGAAAGTGAATAATCGGTTATCAGGCACTGCTGTTGCTCAGCACTCATCAGCGCCTTGCTATTGCCAAGGTTGAATTTATTCAGTTCAATCACTTCATCAAAATTCTGACGCAAAGTTTTCAAAGCTTTAAAAGAAGGCTCGTTGTAATACAAGGGTATCACCTGGCACACAGCATAGCTACCCTTTGCACGTTCCTGCCTAATCATACTGCAGAGCGATTCGATGTTCATCTTGTCAAGGTCAGAAATGATTACATAGAATACGTTTCGGCGGTCCTGGTTCAAAGCTCTTGCCGGGGCGCTACCGAGCAGCATGTTGCGTTGGATTTTAGAACCGCGTTGAAAAGCCTCATCTTTAAGAATCTTGTTGTGGATCTTAAAAGCAAGCGCTCCGGAAGCAATCAGGTTAAAGTCTTTGCCTTGTGTTGAAATTTTGGAAAAGTGTAACATAGGAATAGGTGGTTAAGGTTAGGGTATATTTTTCCATATTTTTTAAACCTGGGATTAACTGTTGCGGCAAGGCTATCAACTGTTAATGAGATTGGCAAACGGGTTCTGTTACACGATGTTTAGTGTAGAAATGCCTGGAGGCACCACAGTAACTGTTCAACTTTATTCGTAACTTTTGCCGTTATTTAAGAAGCTTTAGCTACTATTTGTTTCGTTAATTACGACATCTTAATCCAAAAAATTCACGATTTTGTTTTAAATATGGCCAAGTGTGTTATATGCCTGGTAAACTGGTTCTTGTAACGGGTGAGCGGCTTTTATGTTGCTATTTTACAACGAATATTTATGATTTTGCGAATGTTGGAACACTAAAATGAGTGCAGAACTAAACAAAGTATAATGTTTTATGGTAATAGAAGATAGAGGACGGCAAGTCTCTCAAAACAGTACAAAAGCTATATATATTATATTTTTCTAAAGCGTTAGCTATACTGGTATTTATTGCGTACTTTTGTACCCGATTTGGTACAGTCTGAATTACTGATAACTGGATACTCCCACCGTAGGCTAACCTGGTTGTTTATTGTTTTTGTGTCGTTCTCTTTAGAAAACAGAGAAATAGGTTGAATAGCAGGCTGGCCCAGGTTTATTAGGTATATTAAGTAAATTAGATGAACAAAATCAGATTTGACGAGCTTCCGCTATCGCCGGAAGTTCAGCGAGCTATCGCAGACATGGGCTTCGAAGAAGCCTCTCCCATCCAAACACAGGCAATTCCGGTTGTATTAGAAGGACGAGACATTATTGGCCAGGCCCAGACGGGTACTGGTAAAACGGCTGCCTTCGGCATTCCGACCATTGAGCAGATTGATGCAAATGACCGCAGCGTACAAGCGCTGATCCTTTGCCCAACGCGTGAACTGGCTATTCAGGTTTCAGGTGAAATCCAGAAACTGGCAAAATATAAAACGGGTATCAGCGTGGTGCCTATCTATGGCGGACAGCCATATGACCGCCAGTTGCGTGCCCTTAAGCAGGGTGTACAAATTGTAATCGGTACGCCAGGCCGCGTGATGGATCACATCGAGCGCGGCACGCTGGTGCTGGACAACGTGAAAAAGATTATTCTGGACGAAGCAGACGAAATGCTCGACATGGGTTTCCGTGAAGACATTGAGTATGTGCTGGAGCGTATTCCGGAAGACCGGCAGACAATCTTCTTCTCCGCTACCATGTCGAAGCCGATCATGGAGATGACGAAGCGTTATCAGACAGATCCGGTTATCGTGAAAGTGGTACACCAGGAACTGACAGTAACCAACATTGACCAGGTATATTTTGAAGTGCGCAGCAGCGCCAAGCAGGAGGCAGTATCGCGCCTGATTGACATGTACAACCTGAAGTCTGCCATTGTCTTCTGCAATACCAAGCGTATGGTGGATGAACTGGTAGATGGCCTGCAGGCGCGTGGTTACTTTGCCGATGCATTGCACGGTGACTTAAACCAGAACCAGCGCTCTAATGTAATGGGCAAGTTCCGTAACGGCACGCTGGAGATACTTGTAGCCACAGATGTGGCCGCTCGTGGTCTTGACGTGGAGAATGTAGAGGCTGTTATCAACTATGACCTGCCGCAGGACGAAGAGTCTTACGTGCACCGCATTGGCCGCACGGGCCGTGCTGGTAAGTCTGGTAAAGCCTTCTCTTTTGTAGGAGGCCGTACAGATGGGTACAAAATAAAAGACATCATGCGCTTTACTAAAGCGAAGATTGTTTTACAGCAGATACCTTCTCTGGAAGATGTAAATGAAATCCGCACCACCCTTTTCTTTGATAAGGTGAAAGAAGTGCTGGAGAAAGGGCATTTAGCCAAGCAAATAGCGCGTATCGAGCGTTTCGTGAACGAGACGGATGGTTATACCCCGCTTGACGTAGCGTCTGCTTTGCTCAAAATGAGCATGAAGGAAGCCAAGGTGAAAGAGAAAGGTGCAGAGGCTGAAAAAGGACTCAGCGCTACAAAAGATGGCATGGACCGTCTTTTCATCACCATTGGTAAAAAAGACCAGGTACACCCAAAAGACCTTATCGACCTGCTCGCCCAGAACGCCAGCATTCCAGCCGGCAGGGTAGGAGATATCGACCTGTACGACAAGTTCAGCTTTGTGGAGGTGCCTTCTGAGTATACAGCAGAGATTGTTGCCAACTTAGGACGCGTAGAATACCAGGGCCGCTCGGTGGTGGTAGAGAAATCGCAGAAAAAAGGCAGTGGCCCGAAAGAAGGTGGCCGTGGCGGTGATGAGTTCGGCTTCAGCGGTGGCGGAGACAGAGGCGACCGCAGAGGCGGTGGCGGCTTTGACCGTGACAGAAACCGTGGCGGCGGCGGCTCTTTCAGAGACAGAGACCGCAGAGGCGGTGGCGATCGAGACAGAGGTGGTGACCGTGACAGAAACCGCGGTGGTGGAGGCGGTGGCTTCCGTAAAAGAAGATTCTAAAAATAAAATAAACTTCGTCCCTTTTGCTCCGTATACAATACCATACAGAGTTTAAAGTGTAAAAAGCTTATAAAACTGTTAGAAAAGGCCGACTTGAAACGTCGGCCTTTTTGTTTTTACATTTGTTTTTCTAGAGGTGTGCGTAGCAGGCGACTGCTACACTCGAAAAACTTTGGGCACAAAAAAAGGAGCCGAAGCTCCTTTCTTTTTTGGTAATACAAATAGTTTATTTATTCGCTTTTGCAGCATCACGTAATGAGCGGATGTGGTCATGAGCGCTTTTTACGTCATCGTACTGTTGCTGTACGATTGGCTTCAGTTCACCTGGCAGGTTCTTATCTAAGGCCTCTTTGTATGCTTTAACGGCATAATCTTCGCCACGCTCACACTCTTCCAGCACACGCGCTCGGTCTTGTGTGGTAACAATAGATTTGATGTCTATCCAGGCACGATGTATAGTACCCTCTATAGAGCTTGACTCATCATCAGTCGCGCCCATTTTGTGCAACTGGTCCTGCAGTTCTGTAATCATGCTGTCGCGCTGCACCGCGTATTTTCTGAAAAGGTCTTTCAGGTCTTTATCTTCGATATCTTCAGATGCTGTCTTGTAACCTTTCGCACCATCTTTACATCTTTCTATCAGGTGATGAATGGTTGATTGTACTTCTTTATCCATTTTCATAGTTATACGATTTTAGTGTCTAATATGCAGATGTACTGATATTATACTAAAATAGTTGCCACAACACTTAAATGAAGCTGTTCAGACCAAGGCACCTGCCATGGCTTTACCTGCCAGGTAACCAGTGGTCCAGGCAGCCTGGAAGTTAAAACCACCTGTAATGCCGTCGATATCCAGTACTTCCCCTGCAAAGTAAAGCCCCGGTTGTACACGGCTCTCCATTGTTTTCATATTCACAGAACCAAGTTCTATGCCGCCACAGGTTACAAACTCCTCTTTAAAAGTCGTTTTGCCTTTTACCTCTACCGGCAGGCGCAGTAGCGCTTCCACTAGTTTATTTGTGCCTTTGCCAGGCATTTCGGCCCATCGAACTTCTTCAGGCACTCCGGTTAAACCTGTGAGGGCTTTCCAGAGGCGTTGCGGCAGTCCGAACAGCGGATTGGTACTCACCACCTTTTTGGGGTGCGCCTGCCGGTAAGCCTGCAAATGCTCCCGCAGGCTTTCTTCTGTATAGTCCGGTATCCAGTTGATGAGGGCGGTGAAAGTATATTGCTGCTCATGGAACAAGCGGGCACCCCAGGCAGACAACTTTAAAACGGCAGGTCCACTGTAGCCCCAGTGCGTGATGAGAAGCGGCCCCTCATACTCCAATTTCTGGCCTGCCACGCGTACTTTTGCCTTTGGCACCGATACGCCTTGTAGCTCCTTCAGAGGAGAGGAAGGAACGTTGAACGTAAACAGCGATGGCACCGGTTCCTGTATCTTATGGCCCAGCGCCCGCAGCCAGTCATAGCCTGAAGCTTTGGGGTTGCCTCCTGTACTTACCAATACCTTATCCGCTTTTAAGCTTTCGCCGGAGCTGAGCTGCAGTTTAAACTTTTGCTGGCCTGCTATAGTTTCTTCAGGCACTATGCCTTCAACACCAGCGCCGGTCCGGATCTGAACACCCACCCGTTTTGCCTCTTGCAGCAAACATTCTATGATCGTTTCGGAATTGTCTGTGACGGGGAACATACGGCCGTCTGCTTCTGCTTTTAATTGCACCCCACGCTCTGAAAACCAATCGACTGTTTCCTGTGATCCAAAGGCTTTAAAAGCCTCTTTCAGTTGCCGGGCTCCCCGTGGGTAATGCTGCGACAAGAGGGTTGGTACAAAGCAATGGTGCGTTACGTTGCAGCGCCCTCCACCAGAAACACGCACCTTGGCGAGCAGCTTGCCTGATTTTTCCAGCAGCAGCACCCTGGCTGTAGGGTCAGTTTGCGCACAGGTAATTGCCCCAAAAAAACCGGCCGCACCGCCACCTATTACTACAATTGTAGACATTATTTGTTGTTGATTATTTGTTGTTGATTGCTGATCTTCTATTAGATTGATTTAAGATGAAACCGATGTGCCTGTATTAAAGCGAGTATAATTTCTGGCACCAATTTTCATCTAAAAGCATCAACAACAAATAATCAACAATCGGTTTAAAGATACTAAAAGAAGCCCATAGGGTCGGGGTGGAGGAAGTTGTAAGCTAACGCATCCTTTATTTTCTGGCTGTTGATGAGCTTGAACCGGGTTTCATCCATGTCCTTGAACTCCGGAGGGGTTAGGCGAAGTGCTAGGGCGGCCTGTGTATAGAATTCCTTGCGCAAGGGGTGCTTATCGGCACAGGCGTGAAAAACATGTCCCCATATATTTCCCTCTATAAGGCGATGTATAATTGTCAGGCAGTCTTCCAGGTGGATCAGGTTTACAGGGGCATCACCATTTGGCACATTTTTCTTTCCGGCCAGGAAGCGCCCGGGTCTTCGGTCTTCTCCCACCAATCCACCGAAGCGCAGAATGGTCGTTAGCCAGCCGTCGTTTTCCTGAAACAGCTTTTCGGCCTGCAGCAACATATGGTCTGGTTGCTGCTCTTCTGTGAAAGCAATGTCTTCCTCGGTTACCACCCTGTTCAGGTCTAGGTAAACGGATGTGGAGGAGACAAACAGAATACGGCTAACAGGGGAGTCAGAGAGGAATTCCAGGAGGAGGTGCATTTGCTCCAGGTAGCCTTCGCCGCCATCGGAGCGCAGGTGCGGCGGGATGTTCAGCACGAGCACCTGTGTCTTTAAAAAATCCTTAAGTGCCTCCCGGTCCAGTTGTTCATCCTGCAAATTAAGCAGGTAAGGATGTATACCTTTTTGCTCCAACAACTCCAGTTTCTTGGGCGTGGTGGTAGAACCTTTTACTTTGTAACCGGCCTTGACTAATTGCGCTGCCAGCGGCAGGCCCAGCCATCCACAGCCCATTATACTTACTTCGTCTTTGTTACCCACTTTTGTTTGTGTTTTTATACTGTCATTGTCTCTTCTAACAAAATCAGGCGCGTGCTGTTTAAGAAAGCAGTGCTATAAGAAGATTACTGTGTAAAGTAAAGCATAAATGAACTATGATGTTATCATAATTGGCTCTGGTTTTGGTTCCCTGACGGCGGCTGCACTGCTGGCAAAGCGGGGGCTGAAGGTAGGGGTGCTGGAGCAGGCAAAATATCCTGGCGGGTGTTCCTCCTCCTTTAAGCGCAAGGGCTACTGGTTTGAGACAGGCGCTACGACACTTGTTGGGCTGGATGAACACATGCCGCTGCGCTACCTGCTGGATGAAATAGAGGTGGAGGTACCGGTTCTGAAACTGGAACCTCCGATGCAGGTACACCTGCCAAACGGAGAAACGCTCACACGCTACGGAAACCTGGAAGCCTGGATCGCAGAAGCAGAGCGGGTTTTCGGCAAGCATAACCAGCGGCCCTTCTGGGAGCACTGCTATAAAATCAGTCAGCAGGTGTGGCGGACTTCGCTGCAGCAACGCAGCTTCCCTTTCTCCAATGTCAAAGACCTGCTATTTTCTGCTGCCCGCGCACGACCAGCACAGCTAAAACTCATGTCAGGAGCATTCCGGACGATGGAGGACATGTTGCGCCATTACGGACTGCTGCAGCATACACTCTTCGTGGATTTTGTAAATGAGCAACTGCTGATAACTGCCCAGAATAAACTGGAAGAAGTAAACGAACTGTTCGGGGCGACGGCCCTATGCTATACTTTGTACAGTAATTACTACGTTCCGGGCGGGCTCATCAATTTAGTGAAACCCATTGTCTCCTATATCAGCGAGCAAGGTTCCGAAGTGCTGTATGGGCACCAGGTACAGCGCGTTTCAAAAGAGAAGGATGGTTATACGACAACTACCAGCAAAGGCAGCTTCAAGAGCCGGTTTGTGATCAGTGGTATTCCATTGAACAATACACAAAAGCTGTTTGAGGATGTAAAGATAGGGCAGAAGCTGCAAAAATATGTGATGCCCTCTGAGATGTTGAACGGAGCCTTTACGATGGGTCTGGTACTGAAGGGGCATCCTGCTCCGGAAGTACTGCATCACCAGGTCCACGCCCCGGATGGTCTGCCCATCATCGGAAGCAAGAGCATTTTTATCAGCTTCAGCCATCCGGAAGACCGGCAGCGGGCTCTGGATGGAGAAGTAGTTGCCAGTATCAGCACCCATGTGCAGCACCCGGAGCAAAAAAAGATAGAAGATAAAGCAATCATCGAAGCTGCCATTTTAGATGCACTGGTAGCCAGGGGGCTCATACGTAGAGAAGATATCCTCTATAATCAGTCAGCTACGCCCGGCGCCTGGATTTTCTGGACCCGACGGGCTTATGGTGCCGTGGGGGGCTACCCGCAGTACCGCCACGTAAAGCCCTGGCAAATGAAAGATGCCCGCCTCGACCACAGTGGCGCCTACCTCTGTGGCGACACCGTGTATCCGGGGCAGGGCATTGTAGGTGTTTGCCTCAGCGGCATCATTGCCGCCGGGAAACTGGTACAGGATCACGCTGTATAACTTATTCTTCCTCTTTCTTTGAACAGGCGAAGGGCAGCTTATTCTACAGAGGCTTCATCATCTACCACCATAGTGCGCAGCCCGGCATAGTTACCGTCTTCTGTTTTGCCCAGAATAAATACCTGCGTGCCTATTTCAGTAATCATGTATACTTTTACATCCTCTAGAAGCTCATTTAGCCTGGACTTGAGCATCTGAGTACGTTGTTCATTACTCTCTCCTTTGTTTCTGGCGTCCGCTGCTATCCCTCCCGTTTCATTAAAAAATTCGTCCAGCTCTTTTGTGGCCACCTCCATACCTGCCGCTTCTCCTGTCCATTCCGTTACTTTTTCAGAAGAAAACTGTTCCCCTTGTTCAAGCTCCCGGTAAAAGAATTCGAAGGGTGCTTCAATTTCGCTTTTCATTAACAGGCCGTCTACCGCCTGGTTTAATTCCTTTTCTAGTTGGTCTTTGTTCATATACCAGTCGCGTTATTAAATCAAGAATACTTTTCTGTACAAATTCAGAGCTATTATTATCTTTATATAAATCTGATAGCGGTAGCTTCGTCTCCGCATGAACCTTTATACGAATAAAACTATGCTGAAAGCAGAACCTATGTTAAAAGAGGGCGCTCTGAATGGCAAAACTATCATTGTAACAGGTGGTGGTACGGGACTTGGCCGTTCTATGGTGAAATATTTTTTAGAACTTGGGGCAAATGCCGTTATCTGCAGCCGGAAAATAGAAGTGCTGGAGCAGACAGCCAAAGAACTGGAGCAGGAGACAGGCGGTAAAGTGTTGCCCATAGCCTGTGATGTACGCAAGTATAATGAGATTGAGGAGATGCTGCAGCGTGCGCTGGAAACGTTTGGAAGCGTAGATGTGCTGGTAAATAATGCAGCGGGTAATTTTGTGAGCCCCACAGAACGCCTGAGTCATAAAGCCTTCGATGTGATCACGGACATTGTACTGAAGGGAAGCTATAACTGTACCCTTGCTTTAGGAAAGCACTGGATTGAGCAGAAGCAGGAAGCGGCTGTATTAAATATCGTCACAACCTACGCCTGGACCGGTTCAGGCTATGTGGTGCCTTCTGCCTGCGCCAAGGCCGGCGTACTGGCTATGACACGTTCCCTGGCATCAGAGTGGGCCAAGTATGGTATCCGTTCAAATGCTATTGCTCCCGGTCCTTTCCCGACCGAAGGTGCCTGGACGCGCCTGTTCCCGAAGCAGCTGGCGGACAAGCTGGACCCGGTGAAGCGAATACCAGTAGGCCGCTTCGGAGAGCACCAGGAGCTGGCCAACCTGGCGGCTTATCTGGTGTCAGATTATGCTGCTTTTGTTAATGGAGAGGTCGTGACCATAGACGGAGGTGAGTGGCTCTATGGCGCCGGTGAATTCAATTCTTTCGACCAGATACCGCAGGAAATGTGGGATGCAATGGAGAAGCAGATGCGCGGCAAGGGGCAGTAATGCTGTACGGGCTGATTTTATAAATAAAAAGCCTCTGCTTTGCTGGCAGAGGCTTTTTATTTGAATAGATTTTTTGTCAGCTATTATTTAGAAGCAAGATCAATACTACGTTAGTGCCCAAACCAATGGCCCAGTTTGTCCAAACTTTACCAGCCTTGATTTTGCGTGCTTTCTTGCGATACCCGGATGCATAATCAGGCTGTTGTAGTAAAGAACTATCCGGAGCATCTAAATTCTGTTGTTTTGGAGTAGTAACGGAAGTTCCAATAGCAGGGGCAAGGCCTAATACAGGGGACAGCAGGCTTGTAATTAAAACTGCTGTCCCAGCCGACTTGTATCCGTCATAATAGGTAATGGCATCCGTCTGCCCCTGGTTATAAAGCTGTAAGGCCGTAGCCTTTGAAGCGGCAGGTGCCTCTGCATCAGCAGAAGCTAATGCCACTACAGGTGCGGCTTCATTCAGTTCAAACGTTTCGCTGGTATTGTCCGGGTACTGGATCAGCATGATTTCAGACTTTGGGACAACATAGGTGGGCCCTTCCAGATTTGTAAAGAGCTTGTACTTTACCTCCAGTGTAGAGATCTCTAATACTTTGGCCTCAACCTTTTCACCGGTTCTTTTAGTGATTATATCCTGTGCCTGTACTAGCTGCAGCAACAGGAAAAATATAAAAAAGGGCACTGTGGCTTTCTTCATACTTAAATTTGTTTTCATGGTAGGGAGATTAATTGTTGCACCTAAAGTATGCTTTTAGCTTTAATAAGCCAATTGCTATATTATATTTTTTTTGTGATAGAAGTCAGAAAGGTTAGGTATCAGAAACAGTAACTTACATAAGCAGAAAGCCCCGGCCAATTTGGCCGGGGCTTTCTGCTTGAAATAAAGAAAAGAATAACTAGGCGTGCGGATTAACATAGGCTGGGTCACCACCTTCGTCTTCTCCTGGTCTATAGTTTTCGCGGAGCCTGGCAAGCTCTTTCTTACCATATGCTACTCTCGTAATTATCACGTATAGCACCGGCACCACAAAGATAGCCAGGAAGGTAGCTGCCAGCATACCGCCAATTACCACCCATCCGATTGTCTGGCGCGAAACGGCACCGGCGCCAGTGGCCATCGCCAGCGGAACCACACCTAATATAAAGGCCATGGAAGTCATGATAATCGGGCGCAGACGCAGCTTCACGGCTTCAATCGTTGCCTCTATCAGTTCCATGCCACGGTCTACACGCTCCTTGGCGAACTCCACAATCAGAATTGCGTTTTTGGCAGCCAGACCTATCAGCGTGATCATACCAATCTGGGCATACACGTTATTGTCCAGCCTTGGCAGCAGGGTAAGCGCCAGGATAGCGCCAAACATGCCCAAAGGTATGGCAAACAGGATGGAGAATGGCACAGACCAACTTTCATACAGCGCCGCCAAAAGTAACAACACCAGCAACACGGAAAGCGAGAAGATATAGATGGTGCTATCGCCGGCAGCAAGCTCTTCGCGGCTCAGGCCGGAGAAGTCGTAGCCATAGCCGGTTGGCAGCACCTCAGCCGCCACCTCCTCCAGAGCGGCCAGGGCCTGACCGCTACTGTAACCGGGTGCGGCGCTACCCATCACCTCTGCCGAACGGAACAGGTTATAGTGGGAGATAACCGAAGCATTTTCTACGACGTTGGAAGTTACGAGTGCACTCAATGGCACGGACTCACCCTGCCTGTTCATCACGTAATACTGGTTCAGGCTCTGGATGTCCATACGGTAAGCTGTATCGGCCTGGGCCACCACCCGGAAGTTACGTCCGTAGCGGGAGAAGTCGTTTACGTACCGGCTACCCATCAGGGAAGACATCGTGGCGTAAACATCCGCGATGTTCACACCCAGCTGTTTCGTTTTTTCCCGGTCTACCTCTACATGGTAGCCTGGGGTTCGGGTATTGAAAAAGGAATAAGCACTGGCTATTTCCGGTCGCTGGTTCACGGCCCCTACAAACTGTCCCATCACAGCTTCGAAGTCCTTCAGACTCCCGCCTCCGGCGCGTTGCTCCAGCATAAAGCTGAAACCACCGGAGTTACCAAGCCCGGGAATAGCTGGTGGAGCCACTACCACTACGTTCGCATCCCTCATTACAGCTAGCCGCTGATTCAGGGTGGCCATTACGCCGGCCAGCTGCTCCTCCTCGTTCTCTCTTTCGGCCCAGGGATGTAACTGGAGGAAGAAAGTACCACTGTTCGATTTAAAGGAAAAGTTAATGGCATTCAGGCCACCAATGGCAGTATAGTTCTTAATAGCAGGAATGTCAGCCAAAATGGTACCCATTTCAGCCAATATGGCTTCCGTTCTGGAGGCAGAGGAGCCTTCCGGCAATTCGATGGATACAATTACACGGCCTTCGTCTTCTGTTGGGATAAAACCTGTTGGCTTTGTTGCAAATAAGCCAACGGTACCAACATATAAGCAAGCCAGCAGCACCAGCACCAGTGGGGCAGCCTTGATGCTTCTGCGCACACCGCCGGAATAAGACGCTGTTGTTCGGGCAAACCAGTTGTTGAACTTATAGAAGAATTTGTTCAGGCCCCTCGAGTTCTTGTCCACGTTCATCGGCTTGAGCATGATGGAGCAAAGCGCCGGCGTAAGCGTAAGCGCCACAAAAGCGGAAATCAGAACAGAGATGGCGATGGTGATAGCGAACTGCTGGTAAAGCCGGCCTACAATACCCGGGATAAAGCCCACTGGAATAAACACTGCGGCCAGTATAAGCGCAATGGCTATAACCGGTGCTGTAATATCCTTCATAGCCTTGCGGGTTGCTTCTTTCGCTGAAATGCGCTCGTGGTCGATGTAATGCTGTACCGCTTCCACCACTACAATGGCATCATCCACTACAATACCAATAGCCAGCACGAACCCGAACAGCGTCAGGGTATTGATGGTAAAGCCAAGCGGAATAAAGAATACGAAGGTACCAATGATGGACACCGGGATAGCCAGGATCGGTATCAGCGTAGCACGCCAGCTTTGCAGGAACAGGAACACCACGATGATCACCAGTATAAGTGCCTCTACGAGCGTGTGCACCACTTCATTGATAGAAACCTGCACCACAGACACGCTTTCAAAGGAAACAACGTAATCTACATCGGCAGGAAAAGACTCCTTCAGCTCATCCAGGGCAGCGTAAACTCCTTCCGCTGTTTCCAGGGCATTGCTGCCGGGCGCCTGGTATAAAAGCAAAATGGCCGACGGATTACCGTTGATAGTGGAGGCTCTTCCGTAGTCAAACCTGCCGAATTCTATCCTGGCCACATCCCGCAGGTACACGATAGAGCCGTCTTCCGGGTTGGTGCGCACAATAATGTCCCCGAACTCTTCCTGGGTAGATAGTCTGCCGGTTACCGTAATAGGGTATTGAAAAGCCTGTGTATCGTACTGCGGCTTGGCTCCAACCGTACCGGCAGCAACCTGTAGGTTCTGTTCCTGGATAGCGCCTGTCACTTCGCTCGCACTGATGCTGTACTGCGCCAGCATATCCGGTTTTAACCAGATACGCATACTGAAGTCCTGCCCCAACGCATTGATATCACCCACGCCATTTACACGCAACAAGGCATCGCGCACAAAGATGTTGGTATAGTTGTCGAGGTATTCGATACCGTGGGTTCCATTTGGCGAGAAAATACCCACCACCATCATAATGCTCGGGTTACGCTTTCGCACCGTCACCCCAAGGCGCCTTACTTCCTCGGGCAGGCTTGGCTCGGCAATACTGGCCCTGTTCTGCACATCCAGCGTGGCGATGTCGATGTCGGTGCCTATCTCAAAGGTCACGCTCATGTTCATCTGGCCGTTGCTGGTGTTGGTGGAGGTGATATAGGCCATGCCCGGCGTACCGTTAATCTGTGTCTCCACAGGCGTTGCCACCGTCTGTTCTACCGTCTGCGCATCGGCACCCGTATAAATAGCAGACACAGACACCACAGGAGGAGAGATGTTCGGGTACTGCGTAACGGGTAGATTCATCATGGCCAGCAGGCCAACCAACACAATCACCAGCGAGATGACGATGGAGGTGACGGGCCTTCTTATAAATACATCTGATATCATGTTTCTTTCGAAAGTATTTCTGTACAAATTTTATCTTGCAGCAGCAGCGGGTTGTGCCTGAGGAGCATCTGCCTGCACTTTGGCGCCCTGGCGCAGCCGCTGTGTGCCTTCCACCACAATGGTACTGCCTTCTTCCAGGCCTTCGCGCACCACCACATCAGAACCGAATCTTGTACCCAGCGTTACGTTCCGCTGGTTCACAGAATCGCCCTGCACCACATACACATAGTATTCTCCCAGCTGCTCAGTCACCGCCCGGAAAGGTACCACCAGTTGCTCCCCAATATCCTGGTTCAGCACGCGCACCGTCACACTCATGCCGGGTATTAGTGTGCGGTCCCTGTTCGGGAACTGCAGCCGTAAAGTGGTGGTACCTGTCTGGCGCCCGATGGCCCGGTCGATGGCTACTATTTCTCCAGGGTAAGGGTACTCCGTCTGGTTGTTGAGCATGATTGTAAACAGAGAATCTGGCTGGTCTCCCTGCATCAGCAGGCTGAAGCGACTGATTTCCTGCTGGTTTATCACAAAATCAACGGCAATCGGTTCGGTAGAGGAAATCGTGTTCAGGAGTGGCTGACCCGGCGACACCTGCGCCCCGACTCTCACCTGAGAAATACCAATCGTGCCATCAAAAGGAGCCACGATGGTGGCATAGCTCAGATCGGTGGAGGCACTATTCACCTGCGCTTCTGCCGCGGCCACCTGCGACCGGGCCGTCTCCACATCCGTGCGGGCATAATCTACCTGCTGCCGGGCAATGGCTTCGCGCTCTGCCAATCGTTCGTAGCGTTCAAGGTCTTTCTCCACCCTTGCCAGGTTGGCTCTGGCGCTCTGGAGGTTTGCCTGCGCCTGCTGGAAGGATGCCTGGTATTTGCTTCTGTCAATTTCATACAGCCGCTGGCCTTTGGTTACGCGCTGGCCATCCTGCACATAGTAGTTGGTAATGTAGCCGGAAACCTGCGGGCGCAGTTCAACCTCCTGCAGGGGCACCACAGAACCCGGATAGGTGTCGGTGCCTGTTACGCGTTCTTCTTCTACCGTATAAGTATTAACAGGTACAGCAGCGGCTGCAGGGTTCTGTTGCTGGGCGTTGTTCTCCTCACCGCCACATGATACAAGCACCAGCGGCCCGATAATGGCAGCCATGAGCCATGGTAAATTCCTTTTCATTATTTATTGAAGTTGCTGATTTTTATCTGTTTATCTCTATGTTGCCTAAAGCTCTCTGGTAGTCCAGTTTGCTGGACAGCACATTATAAAGGGCATTATAATAGTTTAGCTGCGTTGCTCTGAGTTCGGTTTCTGCCACCACTAACTCGATGTAAGCTTTTATACCTTCTTCATATTGTAGCTGAATGATGTCGTACACCTCCTGGGCCACTTCCAGATTATCCCGAAGCGTTACCCACTCATAATAATCGCTTTTGTAATCAGCCAGGGCTGCCTGGTATTCTGTATTGATGATGCTGCGCGTGTTTTCTACCTCCACCTCGGCGCGTTGTTCCTCCAATTGGGCAGCCTTCAGGTTCTGAAGTCTTCTGCCGCCCTGAAACAGGGGAAGGGAGAGCTGCAGGCCCACCGCAGAGGTAGGGAAGGCTTCGTTATAAAGATCGGAGAATTGGTTGCTGAAGTATAGGGAGTTATAGTTAACATAGGCTGAAGCTGTAGGCAGAAAGCTCCACTTCTGGAAACTTGTGTTCAGGCGCAGAAGCTGCTGCTGGGCCTGAAGCTGCTGAAGCTCTACCCGGTTAGCAAAATCTACTATCTCTGTGGTATCCACCAGTACCGCCTGCTGCATGGCTTCATAATCATATGCCAGTTCTACCTCGGACTCCACCGGCAGCCCCATCAACTGCTTCAAATAAGCCTCCTTTGCACCGATGGCCTGCATGGCCCTGTTCCGGTCGCTGCGGATATTGGCCAGTGTGATGGAGGCGCGCTGGTAATCCGTTTTATCTACAAGCCCCACTTCAAACCGACTTCGGGCATCGTTATACTGCCTTTCCTGCCGGACCACGTTCTCATCCAGTATCCTGATTTGCTCCATGGTGAGCAGCACATCATAAAAAGCCTTGCTCACCACTACTACTGTGTTGATCTTTGTGTTGATGGTGTTCAGGTCCAGTTGCTGTCTTGTAAAGCGTGATGCCTTAGAAGCCAACAAGAGTTGGCTGCTGAATATCGTCTGGTTTGCCTGGAGTAGTATATTAGAAGTATAATTCCTTCCGAGAGTTATCACCTGGTCTCCGAATGGCTGCTGCTGGAGCTTCAGGTTTCTGGTGCCGCCATACCCCAGCGATACCTGCGGATACCAGCCAGCGAGTTCGGCCTTGATATCCCTTTCTCCGATTTCTTCATCAAGCACAGCCTGTTCAACTGCCGCCCGGTTTTGTAAAGCATAATCTATACACTCCTGCAGTGTAAGTGCCTCTGGTGCTGTAACCGAAGCCGTATTGCCTTGTGCCAGCAGGAGCGTGGGGTACAGCAGGCACCCCAGTAACAATGGCTTTAGTCGTTGGGTTAATTTCATGAAATAGTGCGGTAAAATTTATTATCTGATTGGGTCGATTGCGTAGTAAGCTTGCCGATTCACAGGGTGGTTGCGGCAAGCGAATTTATAATATTTAAATCATACTTGAAGGGCTTCATCGGCTTCATGTTTAAACATTAGTTGGTTTGTGTAAATTCTCTTCATTGTTTGGTCAGATGTAAGCTATAACAAGGAAAGCTGCCAGCGGTTACCGCACCGACATTCCATCCCATAGAATCCGGGCTATTTGTTTCAACTCCACATCACCCATTTGAATTTTGCCACGGCCGTACACTTTCGCGGTGGTGATGATGCTGCCGTGTGCCAGAACTCCTAAAATTTCCGGATTTACTGGCCGGAGGTGGCCTTGTTCAATTCCTTTTTCAAAGAAGAGATACAATAAGCTGTGAAACTCATCATGTCTTACCTCTACTTTATTCGTGTTATAAGGGGAATTCACAAATTGCTCGAAGAACCTCAGCACATTCGGATTTTTAATGTAGAAGGTATAGAGGCTCATCCAGATAGCGAAAAACCGATCCTGATAGGGCAGGTCTTCATTATCACCTGCCTGTAAGGCATCAATCGTTCGCTGCTTTACATAGCTGTATAATTCACAAATCAGTCGTTCTTTGCTGTCGAAGTAATGGTAAATAGTACCGGCAGCAACGCCAGCCTCTTTGGCCACCATACTCATAGGAGTGCCGTGGAAACCGTTCTCTTTCACCAGCTCTAAAGTACTTTCCAATATCGCTTTTTTCTTCTCTGCTAAAGGCTCCATTCCGGTATTACTTCCAATTGAATGTTCATTCGGTCGGCAAAGGTAGGTTAATTTTGAAGAATGGAGCAAAATAAAGGAAGGTTTTTTCTTTGCACTGCATCATTCAGGAGCATCTCGTTTTAGAATAGCCTTGGGCAGGGAGCTTAAACACACCTTATATGTATGGTGCGGCTATGGTATAAACAGAAAGAAACTATGTCAGTTTTATAATTCTGTCGTGGCTGTGAATGATGCTCTGATAATGAATTTACATGCTGTATATGAAGGCGCCTGATAAAAGTGTTACAGGGGAGAGGCGGTGGCAGCAATGCTGCGTGTTGGGCATAAAAAAAGAGGTAAGCGTATGCTCCCTCTCTTTTTATAGGTTTCAGATTTACTTACTTGTCAGTTTCGTAGCCTGAAAGCTTAATCATCTTGTTATAATTACCTAAAAGTAAAAATGATGGAGCCCACTGTCCTACGAACAATGCTTCCTCATCTTTTCTCATGATTTTCAATGTTGCAGAAATTGCCATAGAGCCTAATGCAGCCCATAAGAATATATCAGATGGAATTTTAGAAGTATAGTTTTCGATAGCTGATGCTACCGGTCCTTCTTTGTGATTTGGGTTAGCTCTATCTGCTTTTTCTTTTAAATCTTTTGCTGATGTGTCCATAGTTTTATTTTAGTTTAAAGATTGTTCTGTTACTAGAGAAACGAATTCTTAGTCCTATAGTTTAGAAATTGTATGTTAATTTGAAATATTGCTCGCTTAGGGGCATTTATCAAAGCCTCAAATGCAGTTCCTTATCATTGATAACATACTTTTTTCAAGCAACTCTGATTGCGAAAGCCTTATCTTTCTTTAGCAATTCCTTTCTGCACTAGAAAGATAAATGCTCCATTTCGCAGCAGAAAATGGAAATCAGAATAGTCAGATATTAATCAAATTGTTATTATTACCTATTGAAGAAGAGCGTTTTTAATCGTCTGATTTATCATCCTATCATAAGTATATGAGAAAACAATACATCATTGGCTTCTTAACCGTTATCATGCTTTTTCCGGCTGCTTTGTTCGCGCAAACCACCGGAAGCGTCATGGACAACCTGACGCTGAAAAGTAAAATCCTGAAGGACAACCGGAAATATTCCATTTACCTGCCGCCGGACTACGACAGTTCCAAACGCAGTTATCCTGTCTTGTACCTGCTGCATGGCGCCGGTGATGATCAGACGGGATGGGTGCAGTTTGGGGAAGTGTTGAGAATAGCAGACAAAGCCATCAACGAGGGGACTGCAACCCCTATGGTGATTGTGATGCCCGATGCCAATACAGGGCAGCGCGGATATTTTAATGACGTGACAGGGGAGTGGCGCTATGAAGATTTCTTTTTTGATGAGTTCATGCCTTACATAGAAAAAGAATACCGCATAAAAGGCGAAAAGCGTTTCCGGGCTGTTGCCGGTTTATCTATGGGGGGCGGCGGTTCCTTTATGTACGCGCTGCACCGCCCGGACCTTTTCTCATCAGCCTGCCCCTTAAGTGCTGCGGTAGGGCCTCTTTCTCTCGCTGATGCCAAAACGTTTATGGAGCGGATTGGCAACAAACCAGTCACAGCATCTGATGAAGCAATTGAGGCGCACTACAGGCGCCACAGTGCGCTTGAGTTGATTGCCAACATGCCGGAAGATCAGAAAAAGGCAGTGCGCTGGTACATTGATTGTGGCGATGATGATTTTCTTTTTGAAGGAAATGCTTTAGCCCATATAGCGATGCGCAAGAATGAAATCCCGCACGAGTTCCGGGTAAGGGACGGCGGACATACCTGGACCTATTGGCGTGAGGCGCTGCCAACCGTGCTTTCTTTTGTTTCAGATGCTTTCCACCAGCATTAAACAAAGCACCTGTCATTCAATGCCTGTCTATTGTGCAGCGATTTATTGTGCTGCATACAAAACGTTATTTACTTAATAACAAAGGCCGGTTCTCTGTCGAGAGCCGGCCTTTGTTGTAGATGCAGATTTCACTTCATGGACAGAAATTTTAATTCCTGCACAGCTGCTATAACTATCGTGTAACTTATTAAAGAGAACCTATGCGGGAATGGTCGAAGTTTGTGTCGGTTTCCCATTGTCTGAACTTGTTGATTTCTGTCTGAAAAGCATCTATAAACCAGGCCATCAGGGTTAAATCATCCAGTAAACCTATCACGGGTATAAAGTCAGGGATAATGTCCAGGGGAGTTACCAAGTATAGCAGCACCGCCACGCCAATGAGCAGAGACTTGCTGGATACATTGCGGTAATCTCCGTTGATGTACGATTTCACTAGCCTGATGAAAGTAAGCATGAATTCCTTCAGTTGGTCAAACCCACTTTTATTACTGTCTACCTCTACAAGTTTGCCATAGGCAGAGGTCAAGAGCAGGCCAAGTTTGGCGGGTTTTGCAAGCAGCTTGCCTGATTTTCCAAGAATACTTTTAAAGATCGGATTCTGTGAGTATTTTAATCCTTGATGTATCCAGTCGTTCAGCATATCTGTTTTTGTTGGTTTTAATGTGTTCAATACCCTCTACGTGGCTAAAGCCTTTTAGGCTGAATAAGGTAAAGTAGGTCTTGCATAGCTCTCAAAAAAGAGTGAAAAAAATATCCTGCCGCAGTGCTTGTTTCATATCTGAAAGCTCATTTAAATTAGTGTAATTTACTCCCTCCAATCTTTAGTATAGATAAATAAAAAATGAGTCTTCTATGAAGCTGATCACAATTGTGATTTCAACGCTGCTTGTGCTAACAGCAGCTTTGGCCGGTGCTCTATACCAGTTACCTACGCAACTGGAGGTGCAGCAAAGCATTGTGCTGAATGCCAGTTCTGAAGAGGTTTACACATACCTGAACAACCCGATGGAGTGGGAGAAATGGACTGTTCTGAACAAGCAGACGGACCCCAGCATGATTTACCTGTATGGAGGCCCAATGGCAGGAACAGGGGCTCGTATGCAGTGGAGCGGAGACAGGGTTGGAAACGGGCAGGTGGTTTTTACCGGGAGCACCAGTCCAACATCACTGCTGTATCTGGAAAGCGATGATGCAGACACCAGCAGGTTGCATGGCTCCTTTACATTGACAGAAGTAGAGGGAGGCACTGAACTTGTCTGGCGACAGGAGGCAGTATACGGGGAAAATCCATGGGACAGAGTCATCTGTTTGCTAAGAACGTACAGAAAGCAGGATGAGGCGGAAAAGGGACTGCTGGGGCTGAAAACTTTAATATTGAGTAACAGTAAGAAGAAAGCGTTAAAGTAGAAATAGCATATGCCGATCACCATCAACAGACCTACAATAGAGGAGTATCCTGATTATTACCAGGAGTACATGAACCTCTTGCCAGAAGGCGATATTCTTTACATTCTTGAGAAGCAGGCAGCAGACCTGCGTTACATGTTCAGGAAAATTTCTGACGAGCGTGCAGAAGAAGCTTATGCCGAAGGAAAGTGGACAATGAAAGAAGTGCTGCAACACCTCATCGACTCGGATCGGATATTTGGCTATCGTGCCCTTTGCATTAGCAGGGGAGAGGAAGCCGCGCTGCCTGGTTGGGACGAAGGGAAATACGTCTATAATTCGCTGGCAAACATCCGCCCTCTGGAAAGCCTTCTGGATGAATATGAGCTGACAAGACGCTCTAACATGGCCATGTTCCGCAGCTTTACTTTTGAAATGATGAACAATCGTGGGGTAGCCAACGGACGCGAAATATCTTTGCGGGGGCTTATCCACGTGATGGCAGCGCACGAACTGCACCACATGCACATTCTGCAGACAAGGTACTTAAAACGGAAGTAGGCTGTTTAGGAGAAAGGAAGTAAAACTTAGGACAAGAGATAAGAAGAAAATCCTTAGTACATAAAAACAGAAATCCCTGCGTTGTCTCTAACGCAGGGATTTCTGTTTTTATGTACTTGGGTTTAGCTACAATAACTCGTTTGCCAGGTTTGCCAATTCAGAGCGTTCACCTTTCAGCAGCGTGATGTGCGCGTATAAAGGGTGGTTCTTAGCGCGGTCAATCAAATAGGAGAGGCCGTTACTTTGTGAGTCAAGGTATGGGGTGTCTATCTGGTAAACGTCTCCGGTGAAAACGATTTTGGTGTTTTCACCCGCACGTGATATAATAGTCTTTACTTCGTGTGGTGTCAGGTTCTGAGCTTCGTCCACGATAAAAACAATATTCGATAAACTGCGGCCACGTATATAGGCCAAGGGCGTAATCATCAGCTTTTCCAGGTCCACCATGTCCCGTATCTTCTGGTACTCCTTGCTTGTCTCGGCAAACTGGTTCTGAATATACTTCAGGTTATCCCAGAGCGGCTCCATATAAGGGTTCAGCTTCGATTTAATATCGCCGGGCAGGAAGCCAATGTCTTTGTTGCTCAGCGGCACGACAGGCCGGGCCAGGTAAATCTGCTTATACTCCCGGCGCTGCTCCAGGGCAGATGCAAGTGCAAGAAGCGTTTTGCCTGTTCCTGCCACTCCCTGTACGGTTACAAGTTTTATTTGCGGGTTTGTGAGGGCATGGATGGCAAAAGCCTGTTCCGCATTCCGTGGCTTTACGCCGAAAGCTGTCAGCTTGTCTACCCGCTCGAGCTTCTTTTCAGCAGCGTTATAAAAAGCTAAGATGGAGCTTTTAAAGCTCTTTAAGATAAAGTAATGATTATCGGCAGGTGTTTGCTGCAGCGCTTTGTCCGGCTCGCATTCCCCTTTCTCATACAGCTCACTTATCACAGCCGGCGATACGTCTTCTATGGTGTCGTTGCCTGTGTAGAGACCGGCTACATCCTGTATCTTACCTGTTTCATAATCTTCAGCTGTGATGTTGAGCGCCCGGGCTTTCAGCCGCAGGTTGATGTCTTTGGTCACCAGCACTATCTTGTTATCCGGCTTCTCTTGCTTCAAAGAAAGGGCGGAGTTAAGGATGCGGTGGTCGTTCTTGTCCCCGAATATCGTCAAGGCATCAATATCAGACGACTCGTTCATCAGCACTTTAAAGTAGCCTTTGTTTTTCCCGTTCAGGGGGAGCCACTCCTGCAGGCGGTGCTCGGCTGAAAGTTTGTCGATGAAGCGGATAAATTCCCTGGCCTCAAAATTCTTAATGTCGTTGCCTTTCTTGAAGTTATCAAGCTCCTCCAGCACAGTGATAGGAATGGCTACATCGTGTTCCTGAAAGTTCTGGATGGCGCTGTGGTCGTAGAGGATAACAGAAGTATCCAGCACAAATATTTTTTTAGTGTCCTGGTCTGTTATTTTAGGTTTTGCCTTTGCTGTCTTGCTTGTTTTAGAGGTGCTGCTCGATTTAGATACTTTCATACTGCCATCGGTGGCAGTGGGGGATTTGGTAGGGCTTGCCATAGGCTTTGGGCTAAGGGTGAAAACTAAAAAGTTTTATCTACTCCACAATGCTCCGCTCTTTTTCAAGAGTATGCTGTTGTTTACGTGATAACGGAAGGTGAAGCTACGCTGGAAACAGGCTTCATATGCGAAGCTTGGATCACCGTTTCATATTACACTTAAAGAACCGCTTATACAAGGTTAATTTTCAAAACTTTAATTATAATATTATGTATAACTAAACGTTTAGTTACTTAGAAAATATTTTTTATTTCTTTCAATATTTCAGCACTACACTTAAAGCATCATTTATATGAAGAAGCGGTTTTATGTATTATGTGCGTTTGTTCTTTTGCCATTTCTGGCAGAGGCGCAACTTATTGCTAAGGCACCAGATGGCGACTATCAGAAAGGAATCTGGCCCTTCCGTATAAACCGGTTTGATAACAGCGGCCGCTTCCATGGCAGGTGGAAAGTGTTGGGGCTGGATGATAAGACGGTGATTCGAAAAGGCCGCTTCAGGCACGGAAGTGAAAGGGGCACCTGGCGCTACTACTATCCCAGTGGCAAATTATTTATGGTGGAGAAATATAAACGGAGGCTGGATCATATTCTGGTGAAGCGGTACCACGAAAACGGGGCTTTGGCCAAGGTGGGGCAGGCGAAAATAGAGGACACCAGTGATAAAACCCGCTACTTTTGGTTCGGCACCTGGGAGGTGTATGACGAGCAGGGTAACTTTAGCCATAACGAGTACTATGAGAACGGACAGCAGGTGCTGAATCAGTAAGCGACAGCGGCAGCGAGCTTTAGCCCGTTGCCGCTGTCATGATTGTTTGCTAAGAAATTTAATTGAAGCTGATTCAGTGAGTAGCGTTCGCTTAACTCAGGGTATAATATTCTTCTTTCTCTTTGTCGTGCAGGCGCAGGTAGCCGTGTATGACCAGCTTTACGAGGGTGCGGTAGGCGCGGCGTTCTGAAAGGTTTGCCAGCTTCATGTACTGTTTTAAGGTAATGCGGGGGCTCAGTTGCAGATAGCCCAACAAGGCATTCTCGTGCCGGTCCAGGGGCAGGCGCTCAAACTGGTCGGGTGCTTGCTCCAGCGCTTTGTTCACCATCTTGCTTGTCTGCACGCTGGTATCCTTCACGCGTACGTACCCGCGCCAGTCGTCTTCTTTCACCTTGGCAAAGTGAGGCTTCACCTTACTCTCCTCTATAATCACTTTCAGTACTGTCCGGTGGTCTTCCTCCACTTCCTCGTACTGCACGGGCACAGGAGGGTCGCAGTAAAAATCCGCAGCCATTTGTAGGGTGTGTTTCTCTTCTTCAGGGTCAATGCCTGAAATGGTGCCGTTGTCTTTTACTCCTATCAGGATAATCCCGCCCCGGGTGTTAGCAAAAGACACAAGGGTGCGGGCAATTTTTTCGGGCTGCGTTACCCGTTGCTTAAAATCAACGGTGTCGTTTTCGCCTAGTAAAATCAGGCGCTGTAGTTCGTCCATAGGTTTGGGAGGCGCTGAAAGTATTAACTGAAATCGGAAATTTTAGTTCTGCCGCTTCGTCAAAATATTGTAAGCAATCTTCTTTTAGAGAGGGATGCATGTTCTAAACTCCAATGAAGCTTTTCAAAAACCGTGCTATACTATAAAAGATAATGATATAAGTTAAGCGATACAAGCAGCCAGGTTTCTTATCAGCTGAATTCAATAATCCAATTTAAAGCTCTGAAGGTGCTCGTATATCATAATGTACCAAACAGGCCGCTCCTCTGGAGCTAGAGAAGGAGCTTTTTTCCTTTGAACAAACCGTCCCGCTGACACTTTTTTTAAAGGGTCCGTTATCACACTTCAACCCATAATTTGTTTTATAGCTTAAATCCGGATTTCACAAAGAATACGTGCGCTCATGCAAACCATCTAGTTTTAAATTTTATCAGCTTCATAATATAGAAGGACATAAAAAAAGCGAGCCTCAAAGCTCGCTTTTTATTTATTGAAGATTCAATTCCTTAAAAAGGTAGATCGTTATCTGCTTCGCTGCTATAAAACGAAGGAGCATCCTGCTGCTGCTGAGGAGCTGCGCCAGGCGTATTAGCTCCTGCTGGCTCTAATCTCCAGGCCTGCAGGTTTGTGAAGTACATGGTAGTGCCGTTTTTAGTGAAAGGCTTGCCGGTCAGGTTAAATGTCACCTTCACCTCATCGCCATTCTTGAAAGCTTCTAACAGGCTGCACTTATCCTGCGTTAACTGAAACTTTACATACTGCGTGTACGAGCCATCCGGAATCTCCAGCACGAATTCGCGCTTTTTAAACTTATCACTTACCTGTTGCTCCTCAAACGTTTCGTACAGCTTACCTTGGATATCAAACGACATAATTTATGAATTAAATAGGTTATCTAGATTAAAACAAAGATAACGAATTTTCATCTAATTCAGGCCCATTGCAGCACTAAATCAGCTATAAAAATCAGTGCAAAACAACCCTATACGTTACCAGGCACAAGCGTATGTGCTTAAAGTGTTTCTTTCGTTTTACAGATTAATCTCCATCAAATTAGCCTGGTAAACTTTGGCTACCGCCCATTGTTCACTTCCACCGGAAAGAGCTGTCTGAGTTCTTCCGGTAACTGAACGGCAATGTCTTCTAACTGCCCTTCAGAGAAATAACGGGTGCCGAGGGAGGTGAGCACCATCGAGATCAGATCTTCAGTAGATTGATTCCAGTCAAACTGGCGCTCTCCGATTTTTGCCTGTTCCTGTTCTACAGCCGCTGCAAACTCTTCCACACTTTTAATCTTAAGCGGCTTCTCTTTATATTTCCAATGCTCCACATATATCCCTTTGAGGAACATGGGGAGTTGTTCCAGCAGATTCAGAGACTCACTGATAGTGATGCGTTCACGCAACGTATGCAGCACGGCTCTGAGTAAGATAGCTGTTTTTCCCTTTTCTTCAGGGTGTCCCAGGTCTGCAGCCAATATGTTAATGTATTCTTTTCCTTCTTGTGCGAATTTATCAAAATTTATTGCCATAGCTATAATTGAATTTTATTAGTAATTAAAATAGAGCACCTGAACTTCAGGTGTTTTTATAAATTGCAACGTATCACTTTTTATCAGGTTTAGCTATGACAAATCTCTTTTAAAATCTCTGTAATACTTTCAAAACTTTCTCTGAAAGCTCAAATTCTACTTTGTTGTTCCCTTCAAAAAGTCTCTTTTAAAACAGCTGGATAATAGGAGGCGTACAGGATACTAAATTAAAATTGAACCCATTCATTATATGAGAAACATAGCCATTGCTATTCATGGAGGAGCTGGCACCATTACAAAAGCATCTCTTACCCCGGAGCAGGAGAAAGCTTATAAAGCCGCATTGAAAGAGGCTGTAGAATTAGGGTATAAACTGCTGCAGGACGGAAAGCCAGCGCTGGATGCTGTGGAGCAGGCGGTTGTAAGCCTGGAGGATAACCCCTTGTTTAATGCTGGCCGTGGCTCCGTTTTCACGAAAGAAGGCGGGCACGAGATGGATGCTGCTATTATGTGCGGGCAAACACTGGAAGCGGGAGCAGTAGCGGGCGTGAAGGGTATCAGGAACCCCATCAGTCTTTCGCGGGCTGTGCTGCAGCACTCCGACCATGTGATGCTGAGCGGCTATGGGGCAGAAGAGTTTGCCCGGAACCATGGCTTTGCCTTTGCTCCTGAATCCTACTTCTTCAGTTCTCAGCGGTACAAGCAATGGAGCGAAGTGCGCGACTCCGATGTTTTTATGCTCGACCACACGGAGCAGGTGGATGAGAAGTATGGCACCGTAGGAGCGGTTGCCGTAGACAGCGCAGGAAACGTGGCTGCTGCCACCTCCACCGGCGGAATGACTAACAAACGCTATAACCGGATTGGCGATACACCTATTATTGGCTCGGGAACCTATGCCAACAACAACACCTGTGCTGTCTCCTGCACCGGACACGGAGAATTCTTTATGCGTGCCGTAGTGGCCTATGATGTGTCCTGCCTGATAGCGTATAAAGGTTATTCGCTGCAGCAGGCCTGTGATGAGGTAGTAATGGATAAGCTGGTGCAATTCGGTGGGGAAGGAGGCCTGATTGCCGTGAATGCAGCTGGAGAGGTGGCGCTGCCCTTCAACTCTGAAGGAATGTACCGGGCCAGCAAGCAAAACCAGGAAGAAACCTTTGTGGGAATATACAGGGAAGGCTAATTAACTGGCATTTGTTTCTAACCCTATAGTAGTTGCTTACTTTGTTTCCTGTAACTGCGCATGGTGAAAAGCTTCTTCGCTTTTGAAGAAGCGGCGGGAGTTGAAATCATAGAGGTTGCCTTTCGCCAGCACGTGCATCACCATGTTATCGATGGCGACGGGACGGCCCTTTTCTACCTCATGCACGTTTGTGTACTGCACATCGTGGCCATCTACCACTACCACCAGATTAGAGCCGATAGTCTCAATGATATGGCCTTCTGTCAGAAGTACTCCGGTGTCTTCACCTAAACCAATCCCTACTGTTTTAGGGTGCGTTACTACCGCCTCCATCAGGCGGCCAAAGCGGCCTCTGACCACAAAATGCGTATCGATGATAACGCCATCAATTAGGTTAAGCCCCTCACCGATTTTAACGGAGCCCCGCAAAAGCGATTCAGTGGCGCTGCCGCCTTTTATCATGACTTTGGACATGGCCATGGCCCCGGCGCTGGTTCCGGCTATTGTAAAATCTTCGTTCCAGTAGCGTTGCTTCAGCACTTCCAGGATGTCAGTGTGTAGGAACATACGCGTAATACGGGACTGATCGCCGCCACTGAACATCACCCCATCTGCCTTTTTAATCCGCTCCAGGTACGCCGGGTCCAGTGCGTCCTCTTCGGTGCGGATGTGCATCAGGCCCACGTTCTCCACCCCCAAAATTCCGAAGGCGCTCAGGTAGCGTTCCCCGACCTCTTCAGGTATCATGGATGCTGTTGTAATGACTTCAATCTGTGGTTTACGGGCTGGGATTTCCTGCAGAAAGCGCTTCAGTATACCCAACTCAAAAAAGTCGAGGTAATACTTTTTCTTTGATCTGGGATTAGGGTAGGTACCCTTATCTTCATTTCCGCCTATCGCAATAAGTTTTCCTTTGGGTTTGTCCACGGGTGCTGTCGTCTTTTATTCTTTCATCAGGGTAGCACGTGCAATTTACAAAACATGCCACCATCCCAATAGGATTACAGCATTTAATAAAAATCGTTTCACAATAATTGACGCACCGGATCAGGTTCTACAGATTTCCACGATTTATTTATAGCTCACTATTTATGTATATAGATTAATTTATATTATACACTGTTGCAGCGAAATAAAACAACTATTTAGTTAATAAAAAATCATATATCAAAACTCAGCGATTAGTGTGTCGTATAGTGATGTACATAGGCTGATAAGCCATTTAATTTTTTAACGCGAAACCTTTCCAAGCTATGAAACTTAACAATTTAAAGGACCTTTTGATCCACGAACTAAAAGACATTTATAACGCAGAGCAGCAAATTACGAAGGCGCTCCCTAAAATGATGAAGGCAACTTCTTCAGATAAATTAAAAGAAGCTTTTCAGGAGCACCTGGATGTAACACAGCAGCAGATCGAGCGCCTGGAGAGTGTCTTTGAAACCCTTGGCGAGAAGGCCAAAGGTGAAAAATGCCTGGCAATGGAAGGCATCATCCGTGAAGCCGAATCGATGATTAGCGAGAAGGCAGATGCAAGTGTAATGGATGCCGCACTCATTGCTAGTGCACAACGGGTAGAACACTATGAAATTGCTGCATATGGTACTGTATGTGCGTATGCGAAGCAGTTAGATATGAAGGATGTGTTAAAGCATCTGACAACCACACTTGAAGAAGAGAAGAAGACAGATGCTAAGCTTACAAAACTTGCAGAGCAGGCCATTAATATCAAGGCTGAAAAATAAGTCAACATTCTGATTTGATACTAGAGGGGCTCTGTACCTTCGCCTGGCTTAATCAGCAGGTAAGAAGGTAACAGAGTTTTCCAACACAAAACAAACTTAAAAGAGAGGCGCAGCTATACTTTAGCTGCGCCTCTCTTTTTGCTTCTACTTCAGGAGGTCATCCAGTGTTACCGTAGACACTGCATGGTAATTAGGCCGGGCTTTCGCATAAATGGCAAGCGCCTTTTTCTTTCCCTCCGGCGTCCTGATCAGTTCCCTGTAAATCGGCACCAGGAATTTGCGGCGGCCCACGTTCGTCAGGAAAGTCTCCAGCGCCTGGTCAGCAGTAGTGTAATTGTTACGGATGGCATGCAGGAACCAGGCGGCTAAAACCTCAGCATTGCCTGAGTTGGTGAAGTTGAAGGCCCTGTCCAGCTCCGCTAACTGTTGCTGCGACATCTGCTCCGGCAGCATCCGGATAAAGTGCAGCCATTCGTGGCTCGACCAATCAGCTGTATTTAGCTGTGCGGCAGGTGTGCCGCTTTGCCAGCTCTGGTAAGCTTCTTCCACTTTCGCGAAGCGGGAGGATGTCGGTTTCACAAAGTCCTCTGGCAGGCCCGGCGAGAAAACCCATCCCTCCACATTTATCTTTTGCGCCAGTTCCTCGTCTCCTTTTATCAGCTCAGAGCGCAGGAAGTTCAGGAATTTGTCTGTGTTGGTGCTCTGGAAGGCAAAGGTGCTGAAATAGTTGTTCAGGAAGGCGTCAAATCTTTCGCGGCCTACGGCCCGTTCAACATTCCTTAAAAAGAAGTTTCCTTTCTCGTACGCAATATCTGTCAGCCCTTCATCCGGGTCACGACCTGCGAGGTCGAGTTTCAGGCGGGTATCCGGGTGGCTGGCACCTATTTCCTCTATGGTGTTGGTGAGGTCCTGGTAGCCCAGCACGTTCAGCATATCCGCGTATTCTTTGCCATAGAGTTCTTCCATAATGCGGCGCTCAAAGTATACGGTAAAGCCTTCATTCAGCCAGAAGTCGTTCCAGGTGCCGTTGGTAACCAGGTTACCACTCCAGCTATGTGCGAGCTCATGCGCAATAAGGCTGGTGAGGGAGCGGTCTTTTGCCAGCACAGTAGGCGTCACAAAGGTCAGGCGTGGGTTCTCCATACCGCCGAAAGGGAAGGAGGGCGGCAGCACCAGCAGGTCATACTGGTCCCAACGGTATTTCCCGTACAGTTTTTCGGCAGCCACGAGCATCTTGTCCATTTCAGCAAATTCGTAAGCCGCCGCGTCAATGGTAGCAGGTTCTGCATAAATACCTGTCTGCGGCCCGATTTCGCGGAACGTCAGGTCACCCACTGAAAGGGCCATCAGGTAAGAAGGGATCGGCTGCTTCATCTCAAACGAGTAAACACCGGTGTCGTTCTTTGTTGTCGGGTTCTCTGCACTCATCAAAGCCAGCAGCTCCTTTGGCACTTTTACATTGGCATTATAAGTGATGCGGATGCCGGGGCTGTCCTGGATCGGGATCCAGGTGCGGGCAAGGATAGCCTGCGACTGCGTGAACAGGAACGGGTGCTGTTTTCCGGCTGTCTGCTGTGGGTTCAGCCACTGCAGGGCGGCCGCATCCGGCGAAGTGCTGTATTGTATAGTCACCTTCCTCGTATCAGGTTTGATCTGTACGATCAGGGGCTGGCCCAGGGTCGGGTCACTGTCGCCTAAGCGGAAGGTTGTTTCCTCCAGTGCATCGCCTAAGTAAACCTTTTCAATCTGCAGGTTGCGCGTGTCGAAAATAATCTGGTCTGTGCCGGTCTTGTTCTCTATCTGGTAAGCTGCCCGGCCACTTAGTACTTTCTGGTCAAAGTTAACCGCAATATTCAGGTCAAGGTGTTGGGCTACTGCCTCTGCGGGCCTGGCATAGCTGTGCACATCAACAGGGGCTGCTTCTACAGCACTTTGTTCTTCTGTCATGGTTTGGTTGTTGTTAGCAGGTTGCGTGGAGCAGGAGGCAAGCTGCAGGCTTCCTGCCACACCCAGCCCAAGTAAGCATCGTAGGTATACGTTCATTATTTATTTTATATCTTTTAGGTGTAAGATAGGCATTAGAGCATGTTTAAATTTCGTTTTTGCAAGCGAAAATTGTTCAGAAAGGGTTCTGGCGAAGTGTTTTTCTCGCAGCATAGCAGCGCTATGGTGCGAGAAAAAGGAGAAGCCAGGTTCCTTTATGGGCAATTTGCAGCGCAAAGTATGAATTTTAAACATGCTCTTAAAGCCAAATGACGAAAGCGGAAGCAAAGGCCGGGCCGGATTCGCTTGGGGCAGCCGTTAACTATTTTCTCTTTCGTATTGTTATGATGTAGAATGGTGGCAGTAAGCAACGTATAACAGGGGCTGAAAAGCTAAAACAAAGCATAGAAGAACCTCTATAGAACATTTTGTGCTGTTTTGTAGTACATAGAGCTGAAGTGCCAAATTTAACTCATTAAGATACTTTTAATTGGACTATTTAAAGATTGTTGTAGGATTAACCAGAGCAGTATTCAGACAGATTCAGTTAAAAAGCACATTAACCAACTAAACCCGAAAAATGAACCCTTACATTCATAAATATCTTGTTGTGCCACTTGTTGCTGGCCTAGGCATGGTTGCAGTAAGCAGTTGTAACCAGACCTCTTCAGAAGGAGGCGATGAGGGGGGAATAACCTCCGGCCTGTTTGGTAGCAACGAGTTACCACAAGCCTCTACCGACAGCGTGTTTGTAGTCAATTACATTGAAAAAGAACCGGAATTTAAGGAGCATGAAGAATATATGTTCCTGTTTTACGGCGACCGGGATTATGAACTGGCCTGGTTCCGTGAAAACGAACTGGTGCCTGAAACAGAAAAGTTTCTGGCTGTTATAGAAGGTTCTTCCAAAGAGGGGCTTGAGCCGGCAAAATACCGCATCGTGGACATCGAGAAAATGATAGAGCAGTACAGGCAGATGGAGCCCAAGGATTCTGCCAGGCTTGCGCTGCAGCAGGAAATTGACGTGGCCCTCACAGCTTCCTACTTTAACTATGCGTCTGACTTTTACCGGGGCCGTTTTAACCCGCAGCTGGTTGGAAACAACAGCTGGGATGTTAAGAAAAACAAAATCAAACTGCACAAGACCCTCCAGACTATTTTACGCGAGCGTGAGAGTACGTACCCATACTATGAGTTTGAGGCCTTGCATGCAGGCTATACCCGGCTTCGTGACAAGCTCCAGGAGTATCGTAAACTAGAGGAAGAAGGCGGGTGGCCCAAAATTGAACTAGGCGATAGAAAGGTGCTGAAAGAAGGGGATACGGCGGCGGCTGTGTTAACGCTGCGCAAGCGCCTTAACCCGGATAAGCAATTCTCACAAAACGATTCTGCCCTGTATGTATATGATGGAAACCTGGCCAGGCAGGTAAAGCAGTTCCAGATGCTGCACGGCCTGAAAGAAGACGGCGTAGTAGGAGGGAATACCCTTTCCACCATGAACGTGCCGGTGGAGGAACGCATCCGCCAGATAACGATTAACATGGAGCGCTGGCGCTGGATTCCAAAGCGTCTGGTGCCAAAGAGCCTGGATCAGAAGTATATATGGGTGAATATTCCGGAGTACAAGATGTACATCTATGAAGACCCCGATAACGATCCTGAAGCCGAAAGAGCGTATAAGAAGGTGATGGACATGCGCGTGATTGTAGGTAAAACCATGCACTCGACCCCCATCTTCAGTGATAAACTGGAGTATGTGGTGATGGCGCCTTTCTGGAACGTGCCCAATACCATTATGGAAGCTGAGATTAAGCCGAAGTTGGTGAACAACCCGGATTGGCTGTCCACGCAGAACATGGAGGTGGTAACGAAGGAAAAGAATCCGAAGAATATTTCTCCTTCTTCCATCAACTGGGACAATGTTACAAAGGAGAACTTCCAGTACATGGTGCGCCAGAAACCGGGCCCTAAGAATTCCCTGGGTATGATCAAGTTCCTGTTCCCGAACGAGTATAACGTGTACCTGCACGATACACCCGCTGATGCGCTCTTCAGCCAGACCTCCCGTGATTTTAGCCATGGCTGTGTGCGCGTAGAGCAACCGGTGGAACTTGCCAAATACCTTTTGCAGGACCAGCCGGAATGGACCGAGTCTAAAATTAGAAGTACCATGACCAGCGGTGAGGAAGAATGGGTAACCTTGCCTACCAAGGTGCAGGTGTATATTGTTTACTTTACCAGCTGGGTAGATGAGAAGGGGCAGATACATTTCCGGGAAGACCTCTACGGCCACGATAAAAAGCTGGCCCAAGAATACTTCGGGTAATCCGCTTTTGATATAAGAAAAGATGGCTGTGGTCTCTGAACATTTGGAAGAGCACCAGCCACAAGCAACAGAGCCTTTCACCTTCAATCAACTGCATGGCTTAAGGGCTCTGTTGCTTATTAAATGAGATACTAATGAAAAGATATGTTTTGAATGGAAGTCTGCTGTTTTGTTGCTTGTTCCTCTGGAACTGTAATCCGGCAGATTCTAGATCGGAGGAGATTCCTGTTGCTTCTGAAGAACTGATGGCAGAAGGTGAAGCTGATAGCGCGGGTGCCTATGTGGTGGAGGAGCAGGATACGACGCTGCAGCCGGTACAGGAAATAACCTTGCATGCCATCGGGAATACCCTCGAAGAGATAGCCTACAAAGAGGATACCCTTGAGGTTGAAGCAGAGGTTCTGGTAAACCTGACATTCATCAACGAAGGGGTAGATATGCCCATGATGCATAATGTAGTTTTCACTGCCCCCGACAAGTACAAGCAGGTAGCGATGGCGGCTGCTGAAGTAGGCGCCTCCGGAAACTATGTGCCGGAAACACCGGCTGTGATTGCGGCCTCACCCATGGCCTTGCCCGGGCAGACTGTTGAGCTCGAGTTTATCTCTCCCTCAAAACCGGGTGCTTACAATTATGTGTGTACCTATCCAGACCACTGGCACCGGATGCATGGTGTTTTACTCGTCAAATAGAAAACTCCTTTTTTAATTTTTTAGAGGCCGGTAAGAGAGCTGCTTTTGAATAAGCCTTCTTACCGGCCTTTGTTTTTCCTTCCTCTTTCTTATCAGTAGTGCATCATAGGTTTGCCGGTATAGTGCTATTATCAATATAGACACTATAGAGTGTTTGCCGCTTCGTTTGTTTCGCCATTTATGTCATAGCCTGGCCAGAATCAACTCAACAGATTGAAAGTATAAGACCTTTTGAATAGTGATAAAAGGTTGAAAAAGACGCTATTGTGGATAACTCGACTTATCCACAATAGCGTCTTTTATCCCTGCCATTATGTCACTTATATAGTTTTGATACACATTTCTTCTAAAGTTTAGCCTCCATTTCACCAACAAAATTCTGTTTTCCTGATGTTATTATAGAAGCAGGAGCGAAGGCTGCAGGAATAATAGCGGTTTTACTGTTTACAAATGTATATACATTTGTAAACAGTACTATTTTGCTGGCAATCATTACTTATAAACAGCTCATTTATAGACTGTAGTGAGATACTATGTGAAGAACAAGAGTAAGCTATATTTATATTGATTAACGTTTGTTTTCTTGTAAAATCATTTGTATGTTACAAATGTAAAGGTCTAAAAAAGCAAAATAACGTCATCCTATGGTGGATCGAATAAGGCAACTCATGGAGTATAAGGAGTTTACCTCTACTCAACTTGCTGATAACATAGAAGTGCCTCGTGCTGTAGTCAGCCACATCCTTAGCGGCAGGAATAAACCGAGTCTGGACGTCATGCTAAAGATTATAAGCTGCTACAGGGAAATAAGCGTCAACTGGCTTTTGCTCGGAGAAGGAGATATGCTAAAAGGTTTAGCCTCAGAAAGTAAGCCTGAAAAAGCTGTTGCCTCCCCAGAAGATGAACAGCCTAAGGCAAGTGCTGAAACACCAAACCCATCGCCACCACCTGAAAAAGTACAAGAACCGTCTCCTGTAGTAAGAGCACCACTGGCTGACGGTAGAGCCATAGAACAGGTCATGGTTTTCTACACCGACAAGACCTTTACCTCTTATAAGCCTGGGGTTTAAACAGGATTTTAGCTAACAGCAGGAGATGTGACTGGAACAGCTTTTTCCTTTTATAAATGCCTCATTCGAACAGGTTGTGACCTGTCTGTATGAGTAGGAGAGGTGCGATAAGATTGAAGGAGGTCGCTCTGAAAACGCCGGTCTGGACAGACGTATAACTTCTTTTTTATAACCTCTCACTCCAGGTACTACTAAATGAGCCAACAGAAAAAGCTGCTTATTTTGCAGCTTTTTTTAATTTGCATCATGGAGAAAATACTGAGTCAACTAAAGTTTGCCTACCACTACATCGTTAACAGTATTGGCTTTTACCCGACACTGATCTCTGCCTTCTTTTTCGCGCTGGCTTTGCTCATGCTTTACTTAGAAGCACAGGGGCTTAGTTCGCATTTCAGAGAAGACCTGCCCTTTATGATCATTACAAATGGTGAGACAGCACGGCTTATACTGAGTTCCATTACCACCGGCATCATCTCACTCACCGTTTTTTCTTTCACCATGGTGATGCTGGTGCTGAACCAGGCAAGTGCCAATTTTACCCCCCGGGTTATACCTGGGCTTATATCTTATAAATCGAACCAGCGTGTGCTGGGCTTATACCTGGGCACTCTCATTTATACCTTAATTATCATGGTAAATGTGCGGGCCGAGTATTATGACAACTCCCTTCCCGGGTTCTCCATTTTCCTTGCCATGTGCTTTACCTTCGTGTGCCTGGGCTTTTTTGTGTATTTCATTCATTCTATCTCTCAATCCATTCAGATTGAAAGCATCCTTGAAAGTATTTACACGGTCACCCATAAGGAATTAACTAAGGCGATAGAAAAGGATAAAGGACCCGGAGTGCCGAATGTTTTTGTAAGTGACCATAGCTGGCATTACCTTACAAGCCCTAAAACCGGGTACCTGCAAAGCCTTGACGAGCAGGCTGTGCTTGAACTGTGCTGCAAGTATAATGTTGTCATGGATTTTGAGAGGTCTTTGGGTAGCTTTCTGATAGATGGTATTCCCTTTGCGCGTATCAACAAGCGCCTCGAAAATATGGACGAGTTCAAAGAGAATTTCTTTGACCTGGTGAATTTTTACAGGGAGGAGCGACCAAGCGTTAATTACCTTTTTGGCTTCAAACATATTACAGAAAGTGCCGTGAAGGCTTTAAGTCCTGGAATCAATGATCCCGGAACGGCAATCAAAGCCATTGATTACCTCACAGACCTTTTTGTGCTTCGGATGCAGCTAACGGATGAAAAGGTGCTGTATGACAAAGACGGTGCTGCCCGCATTCGCTTTCAGCACGAAACGTTCGAGAACCTGTATGCTGCTTCCCTGAGCCCGATCCGGCTTTATGGCAAGGGCAGCAGTGTTATTTTGCTGCGGCTGTTGTTCTTGCTGCGCAGCCTGTTGTTTAAGGTGCAGGAATACCCGCATCTAAAGCCTGTTCTTTCTAAAGAAGCTGAATTGCTGCTGTTTGATGCTGACAAAGAAATTCATAACCCCGGCGACCGGCAGAAGATCAATGTGCAGGTCCAGGAACTGAACAGGATGAACGTACTGCAAACTGCCCTGCCCCAGCTTCAGGTGAAGAAGTAAATGCTTCCCGCTGAAATGCTTAGTTTTGCTTCATGCCTGCTTTAAGGTAAGTTCCGGCCTCTAAGCTGCAGCGAGATTAAATGCGGATTGTATCTCTTTTATATGGTGCCTGCAAAAGCCGGCAGCATGAATAAAGCCTTAAATTATTTTTGACGTATACTTAACTCTTTAGAGCATGTTCAAACTTCTTTTTCAAGCGGAAATTGTTCAGAAAGGGTTCTGGAGAAACGGTTTCTGAGCCTCACAGCAGCGCTTTGGGGCGATAAAAGCGTGAAGTCAGGTTCCTATATGGGCAATTTGTATCGCAAAGGAAAAATTTAAACATGATCTTAGCGCTGTTCATCCACACATGACTCAACAACCCAAAAGCACGCTCAGAAAGAAACTTTATACCATCATCTTCGAAGCCGAAACCACGGGTGGAAAGGCTTTCGACGTGGTGTTACTGCTGCTCATACTGCTGAGTGTGCTTGTTGTTTCCCTGGAAAGTATAGAGGAGATAAACGATAAATACCTTCCTCTTTTTCGCTTTCTGGAGTGGACATTTACCATCCTCTTCACGATTGAATATGCGCTGCGCATCTACAGCACGCCACGCCCGTTCAAGTATATCTTCTCCTTTTTTGGAATAGTTGATTTACTCTCTATACTTCCGAGTTACCTGAGTCTCCTTATTTTTGGAAGCCAGTACCTTTCAGTGGTGCGGGTGCTGCGACTGATTCGGATTGCGCGTATATTTAAACTGACCAGGTTTATCAACGAAGGGCAGGTGTTGTCGAAGGCGCTGCGCGCCAGCATGAACAAAATCCTGGTGTTTCTTGGAGTGGTCCTCCTGGTGGTGGTCATTGTGGGTTCTCTGATGTACCTGATCGAGGGGGAAGCAAGCGGGTTTACCAGCATTCCGAAGAGCATCTACTGGACCATCGTCACCCTGACCACTGTGGGCTACGGTGATATTGCGCCTGTAACGACGCTCGGCCAGATGCTTGCAAGCTGCATCATGATCATGGGCTACGGCATCATTGCAGTGCCTACTGGCATTGTTTCAGTAGAACTGGCAAAATCTGACCGTGGGACTGACACCACCCGCGTATGCCCCAATTGCCATGTAGAAGGTCATCCTGCTGACGCCAACTACTGCTTTAACTGCGGGTATAAATTGTGATTTAGAATTACGCTGCTCTTTTGCTGCTCTTTTAGGCAGAAATATCAGTAACAGCTTCGACAGCTAAACTTTATCCTTTTACGTCTATCAAAAATCAGTTCACGCTACTACAACGCGGGGTATGTTCAGTGGCAGCCTTGTCAGTAACTCATAGTTAAGCTGCGAACTGAGTTCACTGAAAGAGGCGACGGAGATGCTCTGGCTGCCCTGCTTCCCGAGCAGCACCACCTCGTCGTCTTTCTGAACATTCGGAATATCGGTCACATCCACCATCATCACATTCATGTTTACGATGCCGACCACGCCTGCCTGGTGCCCCTGTATCAGTACCTGCCCCTGGTTACTGAGCGAGCGGCTGTAGCCCCAGGCATACCCTACGGGTACCACCGCCATCACCATATCGCGGGGAGCCTGAAAAGAGGAACCGTAGCCAACGAACTCACCCTGCGGCACCTGCTTCAGGCTCATGATGCGGCTTTTCCAGTTAATGAGGCGCTGCAAAGGGTCTGTTCTGTTTTTTTGCCGGCTCACATACTGGCTGTACACTTCCGGGCTGGGCCAGAAACCATACTGCATTATGCCCACCCGTACCATGTCCATGTGCGTATCCTGGTAACCCATCATCGCAGCCGAACAGGCCGTATGCGTTTGCTTCGGAACAAGACCACTTTCCTCCAACGCTTTCCGCTGTGCCTCGAAGCTTTGTTGTTGCGCCATAACACGTTCGTGGTTTTGAAAACTTTCAGCCCCGGCAAAATGGGTACACAGCCCCTGGAGCACCAGATGCTGGCTGTATTTCAGCAGGATAGTCTTTAGGTGATCAAGTTCAGATGGGCTAAACCCCGTCCGGTTCATGCCTGTTTCCAGTTCGATATGTACGCGGGCAGGCTTGCCAATCTTCGCGGCTGCTTTGGCGGCTTCTATTAATCGATCAGGTTCGAAAACAAAAAACTCAATATCATGCTCAATTGCCCATTCCAGTTCCGGATTGTCGATGTAGCCCATTATCATAATGGTGGCAGGCCTGGGAAGCGCATCCTGCAGCCGCTGTGCCTCATCGGCACTGAACACGGAAAAGTGATCGATGCCACATGCCTGCGCCAGTGGCCCAAATACTTCAATGCCGTGGCCATAGGCATTGCCTTTAATAACAGATGAGAAGGTAACGTTAGGTCCGACCTGCTGCTTCAGGAAATTGATATTGTTTTGAAGTGCTGATTTACTTATCTCGATATAAGAAGAGTGAAACATAGTGTGTTATTGGCTCAGTATTTCTTTTGCAATGCGATGGAACATAGCTGCTCCTGTCGGGATAAGCTCGTCCGGGAAATCGTAGTCAGAGTGGTGCAGCTGTGGTTGTGCCTCACCGGACCCGAGCCCGAACATGGCCCCTTTATACTTCTGTGTGAAGTGGCCGAAATCCTCCGACCATCTGAAAGGATGCTCCGCTTCCTTCACCTCCAGGTTCAAATAGTCAGCTGCTTTCTGTACCAGCTGCACCGCTTCCGGATAGTTTACCGTGGCAGGAAACTCTTCTACAAAATGCAGCTTATAGCTTACCCCGTGCTTTTCTGCCATACGGGCTACAGCCCCCTGAGTTAGCGTTTTAAGCTTTTTGAGATCAGCAGGCTGGTAGGAGCGGAGTGTAGCCATCACTGTAGCGAAGCCGGGGTTGGTGCCGAAGGCCACCTCTCCCAAGCGGGCATGAATAACCGTCAGCAGCGTGAGGTCCTCAAACTGTGCCTTCTGCTGAATAATCTGGTTGAAGTTCAGCACAATTTCAGCCATCGCCTGCCCGGGGTTCAAACCTTTCTCTGGTTCAGCTGCGTGCGATGATTTCCCCTGCAATTCGACCACCATACCTGTTGAGGCAGCGGCAAACACTTCCTGCCGCACCACCACCTGGTGCATCGGTACCCCCGGCAGGTTGTGCAGGGCAAACACATAATCCGGTTGTAACGCTAAGAAGGCTTCTTCCTGCAACAAATCCCATGCTCCTGCGCCTGTCTCTTCCGCTGGCTGGTACAGCAGTATGACTTTCCCTCTCGCTGGTTTGTGCTGGTGTAAGAGACTTCCCAAAGCGGTCAGTATGGTCATGTGGCCGTCGTGGCCGCACTGGTGGCCGACACCTTTCTGCTTTGAAGTATAAGCCAACTCGTTTGTCTCTGCTATAGGCAGGGCATCCAATTCCGCTCTGAATAGCACCACCGGCCCCTCCGGGTTCTTGCCATTGAAGACAGCGGCTACGCCAGTACCTCCCAGGCCAGTCAATAGCTGGTCGGGATTATACTGCTGGAGGTATTGCACAATGCGTTCTGCCGTCTGCTTCTCCTGCCCTGATACTTCCGGATGCTGGTGCAGATCGTGGCGTAACTGGATAAGTGCGTCTGGATTGGTTAGTTTGTGTTGGAGCATGTAAGATGATTATTGGCATGTACTGTTTATAACAGCTGATATGATTAGGTACGGAATCAACTTGATAATTGGTATAGGAGAGAAGGTTTTGCTGTGGATACCGCTTTTCCTATAGCTCATTCCATAGTTTATGCTCATTGTTGTTCTTTGCCTAAGCATCCGTGGTGATAGCTTATCCAGCGGCATCAGACCTACTGTTTCATTATTTCTCTCCGAGCTCTCAAGGCCGAGAGGCCTCGTCTTGGGGGAAGGGGCCCACTTTAAGGGCATCGCGCTGAGAGTTTTTCTGCGCCAGGGCGCTGCCGCTCACGCGGCACCGAAAAATCTCCAAATAGAGGGCCTCTACCCCCAGGCGCTCAACCCAAAGACTGTAAACTCATTCACTCCGTGCGGAAAACATTGGAAATTTGTATATAGGTAAAGCCTTAACAAAAAGCCTTAACAATAGAAAAAGCCATTGGCAACCTAAAGAAGCAGATTCCCCTCCTTGGACTCTAAAGGGGGCCCCTGCACCCCCAGGAGGGGCAGGGGTGGTTTGACCCGGTACATCAGAAAAATAAGTTCTACAGAACTGGAACGATGGGATTTATTCTGAAGCCCTAACAGTAGAGTTGCTAGTAAGCCAGTAAAAAAACATCCTGCTCTGCCTCTTGATAGGAAGAACAGGATGTTTAAGTAATTGACTTACGTTAGCAGTTACCTGTATACTGGCAGAAACTTTGCGCGCATGAACATAAATACGCCGTAGCAAATCAATCCCAGGGCCACGGCGCCGAGCAGGTAGGAGCCATAGGAAGCATCTTCCAGGAAAGCAAAAGCTCTGCTACTGCCTCCGGCCTCCTGGGCGTTAGAATGAAGGGCTGCCCGAAGAAACATATAACCAATCACCAGCCAGACGATGCCGCGTGCTATAAAACCGGCCATGCCGGCGCGAATCATCGTGTCTTCGACGTCACTTTTCAAACCCGTGCTCCGGATTTTTTTCTTATAATCCTCAGAGTATCCATGGTAAATCTGGTTGAGCCCGGCTATCATCGTGCCCACCGCCACAATGCCCACCAGCCACTGGCCGAAGGGTTGCTGCAAAAGCTCGCTGGCCAGGGTTTGGCGGGAATCGCCGCCGCTGCCTCCGCCGTTTCCCAAAGCCATGTTAGCTGCCAGGTAAGCTAAACCAGCGTATATCAATCCGCTGAAGGCATAGCGCAGGCGTTTGGCTATACCCTTCGCGTTGGAGCCCTCGTGGTCTGTATCCTGTATTGCCTGTATAAAGCGCCAGAGCACATAACACGCCAAGCCTACTGCCACTATTCCTAAAAGCCACTTGCCGAAAGGCTGTTCCAGTATAAACTGAAAGGTACCAGATCGGTCTGCGCCTTCTGTAGACTGCCCTCCAAGTTCAAAAGCAGACATAAAAGCAAGAATCCCAATCAGGCAATACACCACACCTTTGGCACTAAGTCCTAACTTAGCAAAGTTCTCCACCCACTGAGGGGGTGCGGACGGTACACGCGTTGAAATATCAGCCATATTCTTAGAGTTTAATTTTCATAGTTTCTACCTCTCATACAGGTATAAAGCTATTTTCGTTGTATAGCTTTATACCTAGAGGCTATAGCGTTTTATACGTACAAACAGCAGACAAATAAAAAGAAGTTGTAATTTATAAATGGCTGTACTTTAGAAGTAAAAAAGACCTTGGTATAGCTTCTAATAGATAATAAACAGCTTTATAGTAAGGGAAGCAACAAGTGTAAACTTATTGAAGAGTCCCCTTTGAAGGTAGGGCCATTTCATTCTAGGCGATTCTCCCCTTGAGGGGAGCGCGAGGGGTGTTTACACCTGCGGGAAGACCGCAAAAAGGGTAAATCAGGCAATATAGCTCCGAAATTTACACCCCTATAATCCCCTCAAGGGGATAATCTTGGAGAATGAAACAGCCCTGCTTCGAAGGTAGGGCCGTTTCATCAACATATTTCATAGCGCGAGCCTCCTAGCTCATGATTAATATCACACGGCCTCTGGCCGATTTGTATAGATTAAAGCGGCCAGAGGCCGCACGATAGTAAACACGAGCGAAGACGCTCGCGCTATAGTCGGAGTATTATATATGATTATATCAAAATGCCCCCTTCCTTTTATGTCTTACTTAGTCCCAGCGGGACGGCCTGTTAATAGCCGGCAGTTTCAAAAGCATAATTAGCTCCAGAGGAGCGGCCTGTTTTATATCAGTGAAGACCGCTCCTCTGGAGCTAGAAGTGAAGAGCTTTTCTATTCATACCGTCTGTTATACTTAAACCTACCCCTGCATTTGCAGGCAAAATATTTTTATATATGCCGGAAACGCTTCAATGCTTCTTCCTCCAGGCGTTCGCGGTGGTCCGGGTGAGCAATGCCGATGAGTGCTTTGGCCCGTTGGCGCAGGTTCTTGCCGTACAGGTAAGCCACGCCGTATTCCGTTACCACATAATGCACGTGCGCGCGGGTCGTCACCACGCCGGCTCCCTGGTTAATGAAAGGCGTGATGCGGGAGATGCCCTTGTGTGTAATAGAAGGCAGTGCTATGATAGGTTTACCTCCTTTAGATAGGGCAGCACCACGCATAAAATCCATCTGGCCGCCGATGCCGGAGTACTGGTAGGTGCCGATAGAATCTGAAACCACCTGCCCGGTCAGGTCAATCTCTATGGCACTGTTGATGGCGGTCATTTTCGGATTGGTTCGTATCACCGTCACATCATTCACGTAATCTGTCCGCAACATTGTAATAAGAGGATTGTCATCCACAAAATCGTACAGCTGGCGGTTACCTACTATAAACCCTGTCGCGATGCGGCCCGGATGCTTCTTCTTGTGTTCGTTCGTGATAACTCCTTTCTCCACCAGCGGCAGGATGCCGTTTGAGAACATCTCGGTATGAATGCCGAGTCGCTGGTGATTTGTCAGGTAACCGAGCACCGCATCCGGAATGCCGCCGATGCCCATCTGCAGCGTGGCCCCGTCATCTACCATTTCCGCTATATACTTTCCAATCTTTTCCTCTGCGCTGCTTATCTTCTGGCTGTAGTCTACTTCCGGAAGCGGTTCGTTCACCTCCACCAGGGCATCAAACCGACGGGTATGGATGAGGGCATCGCCATGCGTGCGCGGCATCTGTGGGTTTACCTGCGCAATCACATGCTTCGCGCTCAGCACTGCTTCCCGGGCGATGTCCACGGATACACCCAGCGAGCAAAAGCCATGGCGGTCGGGAGGGGAAACATGAACGATGGCCACATCGAGGGGCATGATGCCGCTGCGGAAGAGCTTGGGGATTTCGCTCAGGAAGATAGGCACATAATCGCCGCGTCCACTGTTTACCGCTTCCCGCACATTGGCCGACACAAAAAGGGAGTTGATATAAAAGGAGTCGCTGTACTTCGGGTCGGCCACGGGCATGTCGCCAAAGGTGGAGATGCTCACCAGCTCTACATCGCGCAGTTCGTCAGCGCGTTCTGCTAATTTTTTGATGAGGTAGGAGGGAGTGGCCGCACTTCCGTGCAGAAAAACCCTGTCTCCTGACTGAATAACGGAAAGCGCTTCTTCAGCTGATTTATAGGTTGTGGGTTGGGTATACATTCTTATTGTTTTTTTTAGTAGCTATACTTTGTAAGTATATGGTATGTTTAATGAATTGTACTAGTGCTTGCGATGCTGGCTGCTTCGTCCTAAATTTGTTTTTGTATTATTTTTGCAAACCTACTGGTTCACTTGGTCTGGAAAAATGATACTTGTCACCTGTTGTGTGGGGGCGTAATCCAGTAGTGACAGGTTGGGACCCATGCCACCAACGTAAGCTTTAATTTGTCATTTTAAACGCTTTGATAAGTATTAAATATTGCGGGGACATGAAATGACCCAGATTTCTCACCCTGTTCGAAATGACAGTTCAGCTACAGTTGACGACATTGGGTCGAAGCCTGTCACTAAGAAGGAAGGTGGCGTTATAAACCGTAGGTGTAAACATCCCCTTACCCCCTTCAAGGACAGGGCCGTTTCATTCTACAAACTATCCCCTTGAGGGGATTATAGGGGTGTCTAATACAGAGGCAAACAGCTAGGAAAATGTTTCAAGTAATTTCTCTGCGCATGTAAACACCCCTCTTGCTCCCCTCAAGGGGAGAATCGCCTAGAATGAAACGGCCCTACCTTCAAAGTGGGAATAATCAATTCATATTTTGCGTTGCATCTTTACTTACATCCATTTGTTTCAATTAATGATAACAGCTACTAACCGCCTGATAGTCCTGCTTTGCCTCATGATGTGCTCTATTGGGTTGAACTCCTGCGTCACAACATCCGGGGCAGTGGGAGCAAGTGCCATTAAAGCGCCCTACGCCCGCATGGAAACCTATAAAACCTATGCCTGGTTTCAACAACAACCCGTAGCTGAAGCTGACTATGACAAGGGCTTTAACGAGAACCTGGACATGCATATTCGGCGGGCAGTGGAGGAGGAGTTAGAGGAGCGCGGCTACAGGAAAGCCGAGAGGAATCCGGATGTGCTGGTAGCCTACGATGTCAGTGTGTCGGTGCCGGAGGAGAAAGACAAGCCGGAGAACTTCAGTACCGGGTTTGGCTATAGTTACGGCTACATGCGCGGCTACCGCTATAATTATGGGAATGCCGATATGCCCGGCTACCGCAGCGTCGACCTGTTCAAGCAAGGCACCCTCATCATCGACCTCATCAGTCCTCAATCAAAAATGCTCCTCTGGCGCGGCTGGGCCGAAGGAGGCATCAACAACTTCAAAGCCGGCTATAAGCAAGTGAGGAACCAGGTGGAGGAAGTGTTGGGGAAGTTAGAAAGTCTCTGAAGTTAGAGAGTTTGGGAGTTAGAGGGTCTCTGAAGTTAGAGAGTTAAAATTAAAGTAAACATTTGCGAAAAGTCCCCCTTTGAAGGGGGTAGGGGGATGATTACACCTGCGGACAATTATTTACAAAGAGAATCATCACTTCTAAAGCTGCTTTCAATATAGAACAGGCACCTTACCTCTGAACTCTACACCCTGAACTTGCAACAATAAATTGGACAAAGGATTAAGCTGCTAAATGTTTAACATTTCTTCCATTTGTTTGGGTGTACGGTATCCCAGACTTGAATGGAGTCTTTCTCTGTTGTAGAAGATCTCGATGT
>NZ_QRGR01000020.1 GCF_003367245.1 Pontibacter diazotrophicus
CCGAAAAAAGGGTCCCAGGCAGAGTCGATGTAGCCCAGCTGGAAAGCGGTCAGGTAGCGCGACACGAGCCAGCCGATGAAACCGAGCACCATCATAATCCAGCGCTGCGGCCAGCTGGAGGGGTTGTAGCTCCAGCCCGGAGGTGTATCGGGGCCCATCTTCATGTACATGATCATGTTGGGCATGCCCGGTATCAGGATGGTGAGCCCGATGATAAGTGCGCCCACCAGGGTGTCGTTGAGGTAAGCGACTGCCGTGGGAGACCAGAAAATGATGGGTGCCATGGTAAGCCAGATACCGACAAAGCAGCAGATCCACAGACTGACGGGACGGTTGGGGGTGAGGCCGCGCCACCCGAAGAAGATGAGCAGAGCACCGCTGATGATGTCGCTCCACTTCATGAAAGCAATGCGCTGGTCCAGCGAGAGCCACACGCTCCTGCCGCCTGACGGTTCCACGGTACCGATGCTATAGTCGAAGGTAAGCGGCGAGAGCAGCACCCAGGCACCGAGGATGATAATCATCCAGTACACCCACAGGGTTTGCATGTGGTGCATGTGCAGCATTTTCTCCCGCATCTCGTCAGACATGTCCATTTCGTGTCCGCTGTGCTTCTCGTGCTGATGGCCTTTCTCATGCTGATGGCCTTCGTGCTGGTAATCCCCCCTTTTGTGCTGGTCCTGTTTTTCCTGGCCGTCTTTGTGCATTTTCTTGTTATGCTGGCGCAGCTCCTTCTCAGCCATTGGCCTTGTCACACCGCGCATGCCCATGGAGCCGCTGTGCTTGCCATTGCTCTTCTTATTGTCCTTGTGCTCACGCTCTTCGTTGTTTTCCATCGGGGAGTGGTTTCTAGGTACAAACTCTAAAATTAACTATACGAAGCAACCATGAACTCGATATTGTCAGCAGACTTCAAATAAATCTGCAGCGGGGGGATGGCAGAAAGTTACAGGAAGTATGGCGGCATAGTACTGCTAGGTGGTTTTAACATCAGTAACCTGTGGCAAGTTGGCTGTACCTATTATGATATGTCAGGTTCTGATTTGGGAGAAGCAACCTATGGCTACCATATGGTGGTGCTAGGCACCCTGTTGAGCAACAAGGGCAAAGTAATTAGCCCCTCTGATTATTTGTAAAGTTGTAAAGGTTTGCTCTGTTTGAAAAATAGCACTAAAACAGAGGAGCTGGCAGCATTTCGAGTAAAAAGTGAAACAGAAATGGTTGTGCGCTGTTCTTAATTTCAAAGAGTTTTATGGGTGCCTTACCTATTATCCTTGAGGGAGAGCCGCTTGTATCAGAGTGGAAAAGGGAGACAATACATGAGACAATGATCTCTCCAAACGAGAGGCAGAAGGCTTGGCAGAGCTGTTTCGTCCTGATTATAAGCAGTCACCTCACACCTGTTCCTTTACCGTCTGTTACTTGCTAAAAAGCGCTCATATTGAGCCTAAAAGCAAAAAACCCCTGCCATTTCTGACAGAGGTTTTCGTGGTGATGAGTGGAATCGAACCACCGACACAAGGATTTTCAGTCCTTTGCTCTACCAACTGAGCTACATCACCAGCTCTTGTTGTGTCCCCTTGTTCCGTAAGGGTATGCAAAAGTAGCAACTAACTTTTAAGTAGCAAATATTCTGGAGAAAAATATTTTTAAAAATGTTTCCTGCGTACATTATTCTCAGTATTCTGCTATCTTTAGCTATAAATTAGTATGTATAACGAATAGTTTGCTGTGATAGGAATAGAGAACATCATCTTTTTGATAGTGGCTGCCATCGGCATTGGCTTGTTTATATGGCAGATCCGCAAAATCAGGAAAAATGTGCTGATGGGGCGTGATACTACGCTAAACGACAATCCATCGGAACGTATTAATAAAACTTTGCTGGTGGCTTTTGGGCAGCAGAAAATGTTTAAACGTATGTTGCCTGCTGTGCTGCACCTCTTTTTGTATGTGGGCTTCATTGTCATCAACGTGGAGGTGCTGGAGATTCTGATTGATGGGATTTTTGGTACCCACCGTGCGCTTGGTTTTGTGGGCGAGCTGTACAGCGGCCTGATGGCCCTGAACGAGATACTGGCGGCGCTTGTGATCATTGCCTGCGTCATGTTCCTGTGGCGGCGTAATGTAACAAAGGTGCCACGGCTGTGGAATGGGGTAGAAATGCGCGCCTGGCCAAAAATAGATGCTAATATCATTCTGGTTACAGAGATTGTGCTGATGCTTGCCTTGTTCGTCTTCAACATTGCAGATATGAAGCGCGTGCTCGTGGCAGGTGGCGAAGTGGTAGGATATTACCCTGTGAGTTTGTTGTTTGTGAATATTTTTGGTGAAGACCCGGATCAGCTTTACGTGATAGCGAAAATAGGCTGGTGGTTCCACCTTGTGGGTATCCTGGCTTTTATGAACTACCTGCCAAGTTCCAAGCACTTTCACATCTTCATGGCTTTCCCGAACGTGTATTACTCTAATCTAAAGCCCAAAGGTAAGTTTACCACCAATCCAGCTATTACGCATGAAATAAAGGCCATGCTGGACCCGGGCTACCAGCCACCAGCCCCAGAGATGGATGCAGAAGGAAACCCGATCATTCAGCGCTTCGGAGCCAAAGATGTAGAAGACCTGTCCTGGAAGCAGTTAATGGATTCCTATACCTGCACCGAGTGCGGGCGCTGTACTTCTGTTTGCCCGGCCAACATTACGGGTAAGCTGCTTTCCCCGCGTAAGATCGTGATGGACACCCGCGACAGAATGGAAGAAAAGGGAGAGCACCCGGCAATATTTGTACCTAACCATTACAAGGAACAAGGCGAAGAGCGTGTAGAGGTGACAGAGGAGAAAACGCTGTTGCGCGGCTATATTACGCCGGAGGAGCTTTGGGCCTGTACTACCTGCAACGCCTGTGTGGAGTCCTGCCCGGTAAACATTGATCAACTATCCGTTATCATGGATTTGCGCCGTTACCTGGTGCTGGAAGAGTCTGCTGCGCCGGCTTCGCTGAACACCATGTTCACCAACATCGAGAACAACGGTGCTCCCTGGGCGTTCTCTCCAGCCGACCGCTTTAACTGGGCCGACGAAATTTACGTGCCAAGCAAAAATTAATTGTTGATTGTTAACTTGTTAATTGATTGAAGGTTGAATTGTTACACAGTTGATTGCTGTGCCCTGCCCGAGCTATACCTGCTTTTTGTGAACAACAAAGAGAAATAGAAAGGGGCAGGTACAGAATAGCAATCATCAATTAGCAATCAACAATTCATAAAAACAGATGGAAGAAAATAAAAGATTAGTGAAAGTGCCTACCATGGCTGAGATGGCCGCCAACGGCGAAGAGCCGGAAATCCTGTTTTGGGTGGGCTGTGCGGGTTCTTTCGACGACCGTTATAAAAGAGTAACGCGTGCCTTTGTGCAGATTTTAGAGCATATAGGTGTAAAGTATGCGGTGCTGGGCACAGAAGAAAGCTGCACCGGCGAGCCGGCGAAGCGCGCCGGAAATGAGTTCCTGTTTCAGATGCAGGCCCTGACAAACATCGAAGTACTGAATGGCTATAACGTAAAGAAGATTGTAACCGCCTGCCCGCACTGCTTCAACACCATGAAGAATGAGTACCCTGATTTGGGAGGTAACTATGAGGTAATTCACCATTCCACGTTTCTGCAGCAGTTGATAAACGAGGGCAAAGTACGCGTAAAAGAGGGCGGGAGCTTTAAAGGCCGCCGCATCACGTACCATGACTCCTGCTACCTTGGTCGCGCCAACGACATATATGAGGCCCCGCGCGAAGTGCTGGCGGTGCTGGATGCAGACCTCGTGGAGATGAAACGTGTGCGTGCGAACGGCCTTTGCTGCGGTGCCGGTGGTGCCCAGATGTTTAAAGAGCCGGAGCCAGGCAAAAAGGATGTGAACATAGAAAGAACAGAAGAGGCACTGGCTACCTTAGGTACAGCCGGAAACAGTGTGATTGCCACGGCCTGTCCTTTTTGTATGGTCATGATGAACGATGGTGTGAAGAACAAGGATCAGGAAGAAAACGTACAGGTTTTCGATATCGCTGAACTAATCGCACAGGCAGAGGGGCTTACGAAGTAATTGTTGATTGCTATATTGTTTAATTGTTAAATCTTTGTTCCTTTTTTGCTGTTAACGATTAAGCAATGCGGCCATGTGATCATGAGCCTTAACAATCAACAAACAACAATTATTAATCAAAAAATGTATATTCCATTTAACGAACTGCCGCCACATGCGCGCCTCTGGATTTACCAAGCCAACAGGCCCTTAACGGACGCAGAGCAGGATAAAATAAAACCGACGCTACAGCGTTTTGCAGAGGAGTGGAGCAGCCATGGTACTGGCCTTCAGGCTTCTGCAGAGCTGCTGCACAACCAATTTTTAGTGCTGGCCAATAACGAAACAGCCGCCGCTGCCAGTGGCTGCTCTATCGATAAATCCGTGAACTTTGTGCGGGAGCTGGAGCAACAGCTTCAGGTTTCCTTTTTCGACCGTACGCAACTGGCATTCCTGAAAGAGGGGGAGGTAGAGTTGATAAGTGTGCAGGAGCTGAAAAAGAAAGTATCGGCCGGCGAGATTAGTGAGAATACATTATACTTTGATACATTAGTAAACAATTACGGAGAGCTGCAGGAAGCATGGCCACGGCCTGCCGGCAACAGCTGGCTTTCCCGCTATTTCTGATACGGCAAAACCCTAACCATATTTTGTTCATGCACCAAACGCTGAAATTTAAATCCATAGCGCATCAAATTAAATCCATCAGTGTATTGTTGTTGCTCCTGCTGGTGCTCGGCGGTTGTGCAGGGCAGTACCTTAGCAAAGGCGATAAACGTTTTGAGCGGGAACAGTATGAGCGTGCCATCGAGTTCTACAAACAGGCACTGACGAACGCAAACAACCCGGGCGAGGTAAACTACAAAATAGCGGAAGCTTACCGCCGCTCCAACCGCATAGCGGAGGCAATGCCTTATTATAAAGCAGCCCTGGATGCCAATTTCCGCAAAGAGGACGCTTATTACTACTATGGGCTTGCCCTGAAAGCCAACGGACAATATGAGGAGGCGCTGCGACAACTGCAGGATTACGTGCGCGTAGGCACCAGCCCGCAACTAAAGGCGCTGGCTGCCCGTGAGGTTGAAACGCTGAGCTCCCTGAGCAATATACTCCGCCTCTCTTCGCCTTACAAGATCAGTAATCTGGAGGCACTGAATACAGAAGCCTCGGAGTTTGCTCCTTACGTGTTGGAAAACGAACTGGTATTCTCCTCCACGCGTGGTCCGGGCAAAGAGTATATGGGAAATGGCGAAGGCTTCTTAAACCTGTATGCCACTACGCTCACAGATTCTGCTGCTGAAATGGGCGGTGCTGTGCGTCCGTACGAGAACATCAACGCTGAGGGAATACATGATGCCCTGGCCACTTTTACAAACGAGGGGCGCACCATGATATTTGCCCGGGGAAACCAAGGAACGAAAAAGGGCCGCCAGAACGTGGACTTGTTTATCTCAAACTTCCGATCCGGCGCCTGGACAGAACCACAGCCACTCAGTATCAACGACCCCGAGGCCTGGGACTCTTCCCCGGCTTTCTCCCCTGACGGCAGAACACTATACTTCTCCTCCAGCCGCAGAGGTGGCCTGGGTGGGAACGATATCTACAAAACCACCATCGACGATAATGGCCGCTTCTCCAGACCAGAGAACCTGGGACCGGATATTAACACGGCAGGCAATGAAGACTTTGTTTCAGTAGGGCCGGATGGTACCATATATGTTGCTTCCGATGGACTGCCTGGCTTGGGAAGGCTGGATCTATTCCGCATAGAAGACGGAAAGCCCGTAAATATGGGGCAGCCCATCAACTCACCAGGCGATGACTTCGGAATCTTTGTCGGGGCGGGCAATACAGGCTTCTTCTCCTCTAACCGCGAGGGCGGCAAGGGGGGCGATGACTTGTACCGCTTTGTGAGGAGTGACATCAGGCTGGTTAACTTCTTTGTGGATGGTACGCTGTATCAGCAGCGCGAAGGCGCTAGCCAACGTACCGTAGTGCCGAACGAAACTGTAGTACTGCAGGACGCCAGCGGCCAAAGTTTACGGGAAACAACGACAGATGCAAGCGGGCAGTTTACCTTTGCCCTCGACTCAGCCTCTACTTACTCGCTGGTGGCAGATAAGCCCGGCTTCTTTACAGCCCGTGAGCAGATAACGACAGTGGGTAAAACGCCACCGCAGGATGAGTTGGAGGAAGGAACGAACGAAGTGCGGCTAACTGCTACTTTGGTGCTGAATGAAATTGTGCGGGAGAAGGCCATTGTGCTGGAGAACATTTTCTACGATTTCGATAAAGCGGATATTCGTCCGGATGCGGCACAGGAGCTGGATAAGCTGGTGCAGATACTGAAAGATAATCCAGGTATTTCGATTGAGCTAAGTTCCCATACCGATGAACGCGGTAGCGAAGCCTATAACCTGGACCTGTCGCAGCGACGTGCCGAGTCGGCCGTAGAATACATCATCTCGCAGGGCATCGACCGCTCACGCATCACAGCCAGAGGCTACGGTGAAAGCCGCCCTGTGGTGCCAAACGCCACAACGGAGGAAGAACATCAGCGTAACCGCCGTACCGAATTCAAAGTGGTGCGTATACAGGAATAATCAGTGTAGCGCTATAAGAAAGAGCAGCATGAGTTTATTCTCATGCTGCTCTTTCTTTTGATTACTGTATTGTACCTGTGAAAGGCTTAGCGGAAAATATACTTTATCCCGATGCCAAAGCTGTGCATGCGGGTTAAAGGTAGCGACCTAAGCGTATGCGTGTTATGCCCAATTAAAGTGTGGCGATAATCGATAGAAAGTGCCAGCGGAATCTTAGGGAAGGTATACTCCAGACCGGCAGACGCCAGCAATACAGCGCCAACCTCCATGTCCTGTTTCTCCAGGTACCTGTTTCGGGTGGTGCCCACCGCTCCAATGCCAATGCCGGCATAAGGCTTCAGGCGGCTGGAGGTGAGTAACTGTGGTTGCCAAATATAGTGCAGCGAGGCCTGGTAAGATTCATGATAGTGCCACTGGCCCACCTGCAGCTCAAATGCCGATTCCGGCTTGACAAAATGCTTCATCCGTAGTTCAAACTTTGCACCCGCTGGCCCACTAGCGTTCGTTCTGAATCCGATGGCGGTTCTGTAAGGTGCTGTAGCCTGTGGTTTGGAGATAGGCATTTCGTTCTGGGCGCGAAGGGGAGAGGCAGCAAGTGCCAGCGCACCCAGTAAAGGGAGCATCAGTTTGTTTTTCATCAGGTTATAAGGTTAGTTCTATATAGGTGGAGCCATATTTGTAACAAATGGTTGCAGCCCTTCGGAAGTATTAGGATGGAAGAGATTTTCATACTATTGGCAGTGTTATATAACAGAAGAGGAAACATAATGTGTGATACCCCATTATGGCTGTGTTAGGCAGAATTTTAAAATAAAATTTCAAAGCCTTTTTAGTTCTAAACCCTGTGCTTACTTTTGGCGTTAGTAACGTAAAAAGTAAGCATGATTATTTCTTTTGGGTCAAAGGAAACTGAAAAAATTTGGAATGGAGAAAGGGTAGCGAAGCTGCCTATGGAAATCCAGACGATTGGCAGGCGTAAATTAAGGATGCTCAACAACTCTCAAGATCTTGCCGACCTTCGGATTCCTCCCTCCAACAGGTTAGAGAAATTAGTGGGAAACCTAAAAGAGTTTTACAGCATCAGGATAAACAGCCAATGGAGAATCATCTTTCAATGGCATAACGGCCAAGCATCAGAAGTAGAAATTATTGATTACCACTATAAAGAATAATATGGAACGATTACCCAACATTCATCCGGGAGAAATACTGCGAGAAGAGTTTCTTGTTCCTCTAAGCATCACAGCATACAGACTTTCAAAGGACATTGGGATTCCTCAGACCAGAGTGTCTGAAATTTTGAAAGGAAACAGGCGAATTACAGCAGACACGGCTTTAAGATTAAGCTGCTACTTTGGAAACTCCCCTAAGTTCTGGCTTGGTTTGCAAGACGACTATGATTTGGAAGAAGAGAAGATAAATAAACAGAAAGATTTAGAAGCAATTAAACGCTTTGAGAAAAACGCTGCCTAACCCAATGCAGCTTTAACCCTTGCTGCGCTTCGGGCTTCCGCTGCACAAATCCCTTAACCGCTATATCTTTTGAATTTATACTTCCCGCTACCGCTAATCCAAAAGCCTTTCTTAAATTTGTAAAAACTACCCTGAGCTATGGAAAATAGATACCTACGCCGTGGCGTTTCTGCCTCTAAAGAGGATGTGCACAACGCCATCAAGAACATCGACAAAGGACTTTTCCCGAAAGCATTCTGCAAGATTATTCCCGATATACTCACCGGAGATCCGGAGTACTGCGCCATCATGCATGCCGACGGCGCGGGCACAAAGTCGTCGCTGGCCTACATGTACTGGAAGGAAACCGGCGACCTGAGTGTGTGGAAAGGTATTGCCCAGGATGCTGTGGTTATGAACACCGACGACCTGCTGTGCGTGGGCGCTACTGATAACATCCTGCTGTCCTCTACTATCGGAAGAAATAAAAACCTGATACCGGGGGAGGTGATAGCAGCCATCATTAACGGTACAGAAGAAGTGCTGCAAATGCTCCGCGACAATGGCGTGGGCATCTACAGTACTGGCGGCGAGACAGCCGACGTAGGAGATTTGGTGCGCACCATCATCGTAGACAGCACCGTGACGGCCCGTATGCGCCGCGATGAGGTCATCTCAAACGACAACATTCAACCCGGAGACGTAATCGTGGGCTTTGCTTCCTACGGGCAGGCGACTTACGAAGACGAGTACAACGGAGGCATGGGCAGCAACGGCCTGACCTCTGCCCGGCACGATGTGTTCCATAAATACCTCTCTGCCTCTTACCCTGAAAGCTATGACCCGGAGCTGCCGGTAGATCTGGTGTACTCGGGCAACTATAGGTTAACAGACGTGAACAAAGAGACAGGCCTGGAAATGGGTAAACTGGTATTGTCGCCGACGCGCACCTATGCCCCTATTGTAATGGAGATACTGAAGGAGCACCGCCAGCACATTCACGGCATGGTGCACTGCAGTGGTGGGGCGCAAACCAAGGTGCTGCATTTTACCGACAAAGTGCATATTGTGAAGGATAACCTGTTCCCGGTGCCGCCGCTGTTCCGCATTATACAGGAGCAGAGCCACACCGACTGGAAAGAGATGTACAAGGTCTTTAACATGGGCCACCGCCTGGAGATTTACCTGCCTGAGGCCCATGCGAAGGATTTGATAGATATTTCCAAAGCGTTTGGCGTGGAGGCAAAAATTATTGGCCGCGTAAAGAAAAGCGACAGTAACGAACTGACCATCAAAAGCAAGTACGGCGAGTTCTACTATGAGGGGTAGTTGCTCGGCTGATAAAGATTATGATTATATAAGAGCCACAGGTGTTTTGCCTGTGGCTCTTATGTTTTAAGCCCCATATTGCAAAATCAGGCTTTGAGGCTGCTGCTGTGGGTACTGTATCCTTTACAGCTAACAGTGCACCTACTACATGTTACAAAAGGGTTAATAATTACCTCTTATGTGAGGTTTCTTTTCTTTATATTGAATATATAGGCCGCGTATATGATTCTGCTTCCTGGATGAACAAACATTTACTCCCACCATTCTGGAGCACGCCGATAAGGCAGCTACTCTTTGTGTTCCTTTTACAAAGGCCTTTTTGTGATGTTGTGGTAGAAATAAGGAATAAGCTATGAAGATATTATTATTAAATTTCCTGATGCTGCTGTCTTTAAAAGCCATAGCACAGCATCCAGATTCCGCTGTATCTGATAGGGATAGATTTTATGTTGGTGTCAGTTTTAGTACTGTCTCACACCACATCTACTATAAAAACCCCAAGGGCGCTAAGGATGTCACGTCAGGTTATTTTGCCCCGCTTGCAATCAACTTCGGTTATCAGCTGGATGAGCGGGCAAGCATACAGGTAGGGCTTGCTTACGGGGGCAGCTCAGACCATACCAACTGGTCGCCGGGTTCCCCAGACACACTGATGTACGATTCCTACTCCAGCACACATGTTTTGGCTGTGCCCGTTACCATGCGATACGTGTTGTTCAAAGTTTTCAGACGGTTTCAACTATATGGCACGGGTACGATGATGCCTGCCTTCGGCACCACCAAGTTCAAAAGGATAGAGACACGGCAGGATGACATCTCCACTGTACTGGATGTAAGAGACACTGGTATGAATACCTTTGTTACTGCTGGCTTTGGCTTAAACTATAAGATAAGCAAGCGCTTCAGTGGGCTTATAGAATATCATGCCTTCAAATATAACCTGACAGGAAACAATTCATTTCACTATGATTGGGACCAGCGCTTAACTGGGTTTGACCGCATTTTTAAATCTATAGGAGTCGGGTTTAATTATAATCTCTAAATAGTTGAGCGGCCGTTTAAAGAAAGGTATTGGAGGAGATAGCATCTAATATCATCATAAAAGATATTCTAGGAGCCGCAGTTACAGAATCAGCAACCAATTTACAGGTCCTTGGCACTTGGCGTCAACTATAGACTGAGGTAGTCTTTTCTGGCACAAAACTTGGTTTAGCAGAAGTATGAGCTAAAACCTATGCTTCCGATGAAAAAGCTTCTACTTCCGTTCCTGCTTGTGCTGCTGGCGTTGCCGGTCATATCACAGGCTTCTGTTCTTACCTTCAGTGCCGAAAGAGGCGAGGTATTCTATATCAAGCTGAACGGTAAGACGATTAACCACAGGGCGTCGAATTATGTACGCATCAATCACCTGCAGCCGGGCAGGCACCTGGTGGAGGTTAGCGTTAGGAGCCGGCGTGGTGTATACCAGATGGGGCAGCGCGTGCTTGTGCCTAATGGGGTGGAAGCCAACTACGGTGTGCGTACCAGAGGCAGGAGGGCATATCTGCACCTAATCAGAGAGATTAGAGTAGTGCCACCACCTGTAGTCGTTACACCTGCTCCGCCCTTGCCACGTTATGATGACCGCTATGAGGATTACGGACGCGACAACCGGCGTGAACCTCAATTACCCCGTTATGACGAAGAAAGCAACAACTGCCGCAACCTGCTGACGGCACAGGAACTGGACCGGGTAATACAGGCCATGAACAGCCGGGAGTTCGACAATACCAAACTGGCCATAGCCCGGGAGGCAGTTCGTAGCGGCAGTATCATGGCAGAAGACCTGAGGCGCCTGCTACAGCAATTCGAGTATGAGTCCAACCAAGTGGATTTCGCCAAGTTTGCCTACGACTACCTCTGCGACCGAGATCACTTTTATTACGTCTACGATGTGTTCCGCTTCGACAGCAACGTGGAGGAGCTAGAGCGCTACAGCAACAGCCGTAGGTAGTTTAGGAGTTAGAAAGTTGTTTTAAGTTAGAGAGTTAGAAGGTTAAAAAGTTAGAAAGTTTATATGAATTGATAGAGGTAGCTCTCATAGCATGTTGATAATCATGCTATGAATAAAGGAGTTAAAAGTTGAAAGCCGCTCTCAGACGCAATGTCCGGAAGCGGCTTCTCACTTTTCAACTTTCTAAATCTTTAACTTTCTAACTCAGAACAACTCTCTAACTTATCTCAGTCTGTCTACAGACCGTACCAAATCTTCATCACGTTTAATGAAGCGGTTTGACAGGGCATTAAACAGCAGTCCGAACACGGGCATATAAAATCCGGCATGATAAGAGCCATTGCCATCAGCCTCTACCATTTCCGAGCCAACATACGTGGCATAATAGAAGGTGGTGCCCAGCAGTGCAGCCATCACAAGTGTGTTCAGCAAGCCTAGTTTCATCTGGTTCAGGCGGCTCCTGTACTGGAAAATCTCATAAGCTGCAATCACTGCCGCTGCAATAGCCAGTAAGCCAATGCCAATGGTGCCGCGCTCTGGAAGTGTTCCTGCCCCGGTAGGGTCGCCCTCCTCATTCAGGATAACTGACTTCAGGTTCCAGGCAGTAAGCACGACAGTTTCTCCTGTAACGGCATCTGTTTTGGACCAAAGCGGCAGAAACAACATCGAGACCATTGCTACGATGAGCAGGAACAGAAATACGGTTTGGATTCTTTGTATCATAAAATGTTTGTTTAACTCATAAAGAGATGCAAAATTAGACAAAGACCTGTAAAACAAAAATTAGATGCGCAAAGCTCATGCTGTTAAGCTACCAGTGCACCTGATGACAAAGTGTGGCGGCAGCCTCGGAAATATACTTGCGGAGACAAAACCGCGTCCGCGGAAAGCGCTACAGCATTTCACGTGAAACGCAGAGAGAGTATAATATAAAGCTATACAAGAGACTTCGTAGCGTGCGCAGCTCCTGCGAGCGTCTGCTGGCTGGCAAAACACGCACAGGTTTGGGAGGCGCTGTGAGGTTATGCGAGAGCCCCCGGAATTTCATACCTTTGCCCCATGCGTTATTTTTTAGAGATAGCCTACGATGGCACCCGGTTTCACGGATGGCAGGTGCAGCCTAATGCGCTGTCGGTGCAGGAGGTGCTGGACAGTTGCCTGAGCAAAGTGCTGCGGCAGCAAATCAGTTCCACCGGCAGCGGCCGCACCGACACAGGGGTGCATGCCAGCCAGCAGTTCGTTCATTTCGATGTGGAGGAGGAGCTGGATACACAGCAGTCGGTTTACCGCTTTAACCGTTTGCTGCCGGACGATGTGGTGGCAAAGCAGCTGTACCTGGTGCCGGACGATGCCCATGCCCGCTTCGACGCTTTTGCCCGTACCTATCACTATCATATTAGCCTCACAAGAAATCCTTTCAAGCGCTTTTATGCCTACCACCACAGCCGCCCGCTAAACGTGGAGAAAATGAATGAGGCTGCTGCTATACTTTTGAAGTATGAAGATTTTACCACCTTCAGCAAAGTAAAAGGCGACACCAAACATTATCGCTGTGACATGTATGAGGCCGTATGGCGGCAGCAAGGGGAGGAACTGGTATTCACCATTCGCGCCAACCGCTTTCTGCGCGGCATGGTGCGCCTCATTGTCGGCACACTGGTGGATGTAGGACGTGGTAAGCTGACGGTGGCGCAGTTTGAGCAGGTAATAGCAAGCCAGGACCGCCGGCAGTCCAGCGGAGCAGCGCCGGCAGAGGGCCTGTACCTGGCAAAAGTAGAGTACCCGGAGGGGTTGCTTCAGTAAGTTGTCTGAATCAGGATTTGCAGGATTTGTAGGATGAACAGGATGTACGATAACTGACCTTTGGAATTAAACCTGATAATTGTTCTTATCTAATTATAGCCATCCTGCTAATTCTTTTCATCCTGTAAATCCTGATGCAGACAATTTGCTGTAGCTGCGGGATCTTGAAGCTATCAGGTATAACGAAAAGAAAATCCTGTCACTGCATCAACTATCTGGGTATACAGCGGTACCATTTGAATGCGTATTGCGTAAATCCTCTACATCATACAAATCCTGAGAATCCTGATCCAAAACCATTAACTTTACAAACGGTTAGAAGAAGGCATGGCTTCGGTTGCGCCATCTCATCCATAACCTGTAGCGACTTTTTATTACTTTGGAAGATAAATCTAAAAACAGTGGTATAGTATTAGACTCTGATGTGCTGAAGCGGCTTTTCACGTTTGTGTCGCCTTATATGAGGACCTTTTACTTTATCATTTTCTTAACCCTTGCCTCCGCTATTCTGGCAGCATTACGCCCTTTCCTGATTCAGTATACCGTAGACAACGAGATTCTGAACAACGACTGGGAAGGTCTGAACCGCATGTTCGTGATACTGGGCGTGCTGTTAGTGGTGCATGCCATTGTGCAGTACCTGCATACCTATTTTGCCGGCTGGTTAGGGCAGAATGTGGTGCGCGATATTCGCATCAAGCTCTACCGCCACATCCTGGACCTGCGTCTGAAATTCTTCGACAGAACCCCGATTGGTACCCTTGTGACACGCAACGTGTCGGATGTGGAGACGCTATCGGACGTGTTCAGTGAGGGCCTGGCGGCGATGATTGGTGATATCCTGCAGCTGGTGTTCATCGTGGGCTTTATGTTTTACATTGACTGGGAACTGACGCTGGTGAGCCTCTCTACGTTCCCGATCATGATCATCAGCACCTATATCTTTAAAGAAAAGATAAAAGGCACCTTTCAGGAGGTGCGCACGGCGGTGGCGAAGCTGAACTCTTTTGTGCAGGAGCATATCACCGGCATGAGCATCGTGCAGATCTTCAATAACGAAGATCGCGAGATGGAGAAGTTCAAAGCCATCAACAAAGAGCATACCCGCGCCAACATCCGTTCCGTGCTGTACTACTCTATCTACTTTCCGGTGGCGGAAATTATCGGGGCGGCCGGTCTGGGGCTGCTGGTGTGGTATGGTGCCCACGGTGTAATTGAAGACGAAACTTCGCTTGGTACGCTGATGGCCTTTATCCTCTACATCCAGATGTTCTTCCGCCCGATCCGGATGATTGCCGACCGCTTTAACACGCTGCAGTTAGGTGTGGTGAGTACAGAGCGCCTCATGCGCCTGCTCGATAGCAAAGAGATGATTCCTGACAACGGGAGCTATGCACCAGACAAGATACGCGGGAATGTAAGTTTTCAAAACGTGTGGTTTGCCTACAAAGAGGAAGACTGGGTGCTGCGCGACTTGTCTTTTGAGGTGAAAGCCGGGCAGACAGTGGCTTTTGTAGGCGCCACTGGTGCAGGTAAAACCTCTGTGATCAACCTGCTGAATCGCTTCTACGAAATCAACAAAGGAAACATTATCATAGATGGCCACGACCTGCAGGAGTATGACCTGAGTGTGTTGCGCCACCACATTGGTGTGGTGCTGCAGGATGTGTTCCTGTTCTCCGGCACAATCGCCGATAATATTACCTTAGGTAACAAATCCATTACCGAAGAGCAGATCTGGGAAGCCGCTGATTTGGTAGGCGCGCGTAAGTTTATAGAGCGCCTGCCCGGTGGGCTGGACTACCAGGTAATGGAGCGTGGAGCCACTTTATCAGTGGGGCAGCGCCAGCTGATTTCGTTTGTGCGTGCTATGGTGTATAGCCCGGAGGTTATTATCCTGGACGAAGCTACCTCCAGCGTAGACTCTGAAACAGAAGAACTCATACAGTACGCCATCGACCAGCTGATGCACGGCCGTACCTCCATTGTAATCGCGCACCGCCTGTCTACTATTCAGAAAGCAGATAAGATTATTGTGCTGGATAAGGGCGAACTGAAAGAGATGGGCACGCACGAAGAGCTGTTGGAACTGAACGGCTACTACGCCCAACTACACAAGATGCAGTACAAGAACATGATTGACTTATGAAAACATTCTTCTATGTAATGGCCGGTGTCGCCATTGTTTTGCTGGTGCTATACACATACATAGGCGGTTTTACGGCTCCAGATGTTTCTGTTATTACCTCCGAAACGAAGTATGTGGCAGGCCAGCCCTATGAAGGCACTATAAAGGACGAGGCTTTGAGCAAAACTTTCCAGCGGGCAGCCGAAGTGCTGGACAACAACGAGTTGGAGGGCATGCTGGGAAATATCTACTACAACGACCCGGATAAAAGCGGGGACAGCTTAAGAGCCTTTGTTGGTATTATTGTGCCAGACACAAATAACATAACCCTGCCTGCAGGGTATGAGCTGCGTACTGTGCCGGGCGGCAGGCAGGTAGTCCGTGCCGAAGTAAATGCTACGATAGCGGTGGCTCCTGATAAGCTTTATGCTGCTGTTTTTGACTATGCCCAGGAAGAGAACCTGCAACTGGAGGATTTCTATGTGGAATGGTTCCCGGAAGATGACAGGGGAGTGGTAGAGGTGCCGGTGAGGCAGTAATATTTGAGCTCGCCAATAAAGGAAAAAGTATATCTTTGAGGGAAGGAGTAGTCATGCGGCTATTACGTCCGGCAATAACAGCAACAAGACACTTTGAGCAAAAAAGCAGAGGCTAAAAAAGAACAGATACTGCAATCGGCGAAAGCAGTGTTTGGCAGGTTAGGCTACAGCAAGGCCACCCTCGACGATATTGCCGAATCCATCGGCATGAAGAAGCCTTCGCTGTACTATTACTACAAAAGTAAGGAGCTGCTGTTTATAGAGGCTTTCTCGCAGGAGTGGCGGGACAGCCTGTCGCGCATCAAGCGTATAGCAGACCAGGAGCCAAATCCGCACGAGCGCCTGCTGCTGTACATCCGGTCTTCGTTGCGCTACTACCAGGAAATCGTGACGCAGCACACCATCTCTATCCGGGTGCTGATCGAAACACGTGTTACTTTCCAGGAGCTGTTCCGGGAGTCGAGAGGCAAGGAGTCAAACTACTACGCCTCGGTGATAAAAGAGGGCATCAGCAACGGAATGTTTCTGCCATGCGAAGCAGAGCGCGTGGGCTATTCCATCATGGTTGTGAAAGACCTTATCCAGTTCGAGGAGTTCCAGCGGGCTGATTTCCACAAACTGCCTTCTATCGACTTTCAGAAAATAGAGCGGGATGTCCTTTTCACGATAGGCCTCGTTCTCAACGGCATCAGCTTGAATAGATGATTGCTAATTGTCGATTGCTTAAGGTTCCTGCACTATTCAATCTTTGAACAATCAACAATTAGCAAGCAACAATTTAATGCGTCGCCTTATACTCGTCTAACTTTGCTTTCAGCGCCTCTACATCGGCATGATGCCCTTTGGCTACTTCTGCGGCATCGAGTTCCTGCAACATGTTCTTCATCTGCCCCAGGTAAGCAGCTTTGTCTTTCTTCAGGCAGCCTTTCTGGCCATCCTGACAGGTGCCGTCTTCGCTCATCGGCTTAAACATGCTGCCTTCACCGTAAATGAGCCACTGGGGGTTCAGGTCTTCGAAATGCTTCACAATGGTCACCAACTCATCTAAAGCGTAGTTTTTACCACAAATTATGTTCGAAAGGGTTTCCTCGTCGCTGCCGGTCATAGATTTTAATTGCTCCATTTCCAGCTCTTTCAGGTTGGTGTAAAACCGGAATCTTTTACCGATTTGTTGTAGGTCAACAGCCATATGTAAAGGGGTTATTTTAGTTTTAAACTTGCTATACGAGGATATAACAGAATTTGTCCCAAAAAAATCCCTTGAACCGTTATCCGTAGCCTATGATGCTCCTGCAAGGGTAAACGGCAGGAAAAAAATGGCAAACCTATGCTGTGTCTTCCGACTGCAGCTGGCGCTCATACAGTACCTTGTACAGGCCTTCCTCGTTTATCAGTTCCTCATGCGAGCCATGCTGCACTATCTCCCCGTCTTCCATTACCAGAATACTATCCGCCAGCTTCACCGACGATACCCTGTGTGAGATAATGATGCTCGTGCGGTTATGCATGATGCGACGCAGGCTGCCGAGAATAGCGTTTTCCGTTTTGGTGTCCACTGCTGAGAGGGAGTCGTCGAGTATGAGGATGCTTGGCTCACGCACCAGTGCCCGCGCAATAGACACCCGCTGCTTCTGGCCGCCAGATAAGGTAATGCCCCGCTCCCCCAGCTTTGTCTCGAACTGTTCCGGAAAGCGCTTGATGTTCTCATACACGTCGGCGTCTTTGGTAGACTGCACCATCTGCTCTTCCGTAATCTCCGGTAGACCAAAGCCGATGTTGTTGCTGATGGTGTCGGAGAACAGGAAAACGTCCTGCGGCACATAGCCAAACTGGCTGCGGAGGCTCTTGATGTTGTAGTCGCGCACATCCACGCCGTCAATCAGTATGCGGCCACTGGTGGCATCATACATGCGTGGCAGCAGGGCTGCAATGGTGCTTTTTCCGGAGCCGGTGTTGCCAATTATAGCCAGCGTCTCGCCATGCTTAATGCTAAACGACACGCTCTTCAGCGCATGAATGTTTGTATCAGGGTAAATAAAGTCAACGTTCTCGAACGCGATATCTCCCTTGATAGGCTTGCTGATGTTCTTACGGGAAACGATATCGTTTTCAGTGTTGAGGAACTCGTTGATACGCTGCTGTGATGCTGCCGCCCGCTGCACCAGGCTGGCTGTCCAACCCAAGGAGGTAACCGGCCATGTGAGGATGTTCACGTAGATGATGAACTCTGCGATGTTACCTGTCGTGATGCTGCCGTTAATGACCTCCTGCCCACCAATATAGACGGTGATAATAGTACTGAGGCCTACCAGGAACAGCACCAGCGGAAAAAACAGCGAGTTCACGAAGTTCAGCTCCAGTGATTTGTCCCGGTACTTGTTGCTGGCAGTAGTGAAGTTATTATGGGAGTCCTCCTCGCGCACAAAGGATTTCAGCACCCGGATACCGGAGAAGGCCTCCTGCACAAACGTGGTAATACCGGAAAGGCTCCTCTGAATCTCGTCTGACTTACGCTGGATAATGTTGTTAACGTAATAAATGCTGATGGCCAGTACAGGCAGAGGAATCAGGGTATATAGCGTCAGCTTCACGTTCACGGAAAGCATATACGGAATCACCATCAGAAACAAAACGATAAGGTTGATGCCGTACATAATGGCCGGGCCAACATACATCCGCACGCGGCTCACATCCTCTGAGATGCGCGACATGAGGTCTCCGGTGTTGTTTTTGCGGTAAAAGCTGAGTGGCAGGCTCTGGTAGTGCGCGTAAATGTCGTTCTTCAGGTCGTTTTCAATCAGGCGGCTCATTACGATAATAGTTTGCCGCACAAAAAACAGGAAGATGCCTCGCAGCAAAGCCATGGCTAAAATAATAAGGCCATATACCAGAATGCTGTTAGCAAAAATATCATATACCAGTTCCTGCTGGTTCAGCCCCTCGAACAGGCCGTACAGGTTAATGCCTTCCCTGATCAGGTTAAAGGCATGGCGCACCACTTGGGCCGGTAAAATTTGGAAAAAGTTAGAAATAATGGTAAATACAATGCCCAGCAGGAGCCTGTACTTATATCGGAATAAATATTTATTTATGTAACGTAATGATTTCACAGTGCAAATTTAAAGCCTTAGGGCTTTTACGTAGTCTGACAAAGTACAAATTGAAATACAAAAAAAAAGAATTAATTTCGCAGCGCGAAAGGGGGAGGGGGTACCAGGTGCCTCATTCGCAAAGATAGAACAACCCATAATCAAACTCTATAAATGGTCGAATTAAAAGAAGTTAAGCGGAAGAAAGACAAGTCAGTCTTTGATCTGGTATCAGAACACAACCACGAGAAAGTTGTTTTCTGCCACGACAAAGATACTGGCTTGAAGGCTATTATTGGAGTACATAATACAGTGCTTGGCCCCGCCCTGGGCGGTACGCGCATGTGGTCTTACGCTTCAGAGGCAGAGGCGCTGGATGATGTGCTGCGCCTTTCGAGAGCAATGACCTACAAGGCCGCTATCTCCGGCCTCAACCTGGGTGGAGGAAAAGCTGTGATTATCGGGGATGCCAAAAAAGACAAGAATGAGGCTTTGCTTCGCAGGTTCGGCCGCTTTATTAAAAACCTGAACGGCTCTTTTATCACAGCCGAGGACGTGGGCATGACAACCAAGGACATGGAGTACATCCGGATGGAAACGGAGCATGTATGTGGTTTGCCTGAGTCCAGGGGCGGTGGCGGAGATCCATCCCCGGTATCGGCATATGGTACCTATATGGGTATGAAAGCGGCCGCAAAAAAGGCTTTCGGATCAGACTCTCTCGAAGGCAAGAGAATCGCCGTACAGGGCGTTGGCCATGTGGGTGCTTACCTGGTAGAGCTGTTGACGAAAGAAAACGTCGAAATATTTGTGACTGATATTTACGAAGACCGCCTGCGGGAAGTGGCAAAAAAGTTTGGCGCCAAAGTGGTGGGTATGGACGAACTCTATGACCTTGATGTAGACATTTACGCGCCATGCGGGCTGGGTGGTACCATCAACGATATAACGATCGACCGTCTGAAGTGTAAGGTAATTGCAGGTTGCGCCAACAACCAGCTGCGCGATGAGCAGGTGCATGGGCCGGCTTTGGTGAAGAAAGGCATTGTTTACGCACCTGATTTTTTAATTAATGCAGGAGGTTTGATTAATGTGTACTCAGAGTTGGTGGGCTATAACCGCGACAACGCCTATGCACAGACGGAGCGCATCTATGGATATACATTGGATATCTTCGCGCTTGCTGAGAAAGAAGGTCTGCACAACCAGCAGGCAGCCATGAGGTTGGCAGAAAAGCGCATTGAGAGCATTGGCAAAATGCGTTCTACTTTCTAATTGCTAAGCGTGTATTTGCAGCTCAGAATATAATTTAAAAATGCGCTTCCATGGGTTCCGGCATTTGCGGAACTATAGCGGGCTTTCTTTTCTTTAGAAGAAAGCTATCAAAAAAAATTGCCAGGCTTGATGCGCCTGTTTTAACAAAGATTTTTACCCAACATACGTTCTTTCAAATATGCTTAACCGCAGAACACTACGAATTAAGGCGATGCAGGCGATTTATGCCTATAAACAAGCCGTAGGTTCCGATTATTTACTGGCCTTAGACCAGATAGGCGAGGACTTTGCTCCGGACCTGAATTCAATGGAGGTGCAGGACAGAAAACTGCTGGAAGGTAGAAGGCAGATTGCCACGCTGCTCTTCAAAGAGTGGTACGAAACGCAGCAGTTCGAGACAGAGGAATCGGATAAGGAGACGATTGATGCGGTTAACAGGGCCATCGTGTATTACAAGAACCTCATTAAAAAAGACTACACGTATTACGGCAACCAGATGCTGAGTGCTGTGGAGCGTATTTATGACCATTACTTGGGTACACTCCAGATACTGGAAGTATTAGTCAGCCTGATTGAGGAAGAGGAGGAAAAGAAAGAGAAGCGCTTTACGGCTGCAAGCGGCCCTGATGTGAAGCAATTCCTGCAAAACCGCGTGGTGCAGCGCCTGCTCCAGAACAAATCATACCAGCAGCACATCATCCGGCGCAACATCAGCTGGGGCTCCGACATCAGCGCGATCCGGGCTGTTTATAAGAACATCCTGAAGCAGGACGAAGCCTTTCTGAACTACCTGTCGCTGCCAAATCCGACCCTTGAGGACGACCTGGAGATAGTGAAACATATTTTCAAAAACATTATCTTTAAAGAAAAAAACTTACAATCTTTGTTTGAAGAGCAGGATCTGAACTGGGTTGAAAACAAAGCAATTGTAAAGAGCCTTGTCAACAAAACCATCAAAATCTTAGGAGAAGAGGCAGAAGAAGAGGTGCAATTGCTGGACCTGTCAGCTAACTGGGAAGACGACAAAGCCTTTTTTGAGGATTTGTATTTCCAGACCGTGCAGGAGGAAGCAAAGTACGAAGCCATGATCTCCGAAAGCGTGAAAAACTGGGATGTGGAGCGTGTGGCGATGCTGGACAAGATCATTCTTAAGATGGCGCTTTGCGAGATGTACATTTTCCGCAGCATACCGGTGAAGGTAACCATCAACGAGTATATTGAGATTTCGAAGCTGTACAGCACTCCGAAAAGTAAACAGTTTATTAATGGCGTGCTGGATAAAATGGCACAGGAATTGACCACAAAAGGTGAGATTCGTAAATCGGGCCGTGGTCTGATTGATAATAAATAACGCAGCCCGGACGAGAGTGACCTCTATGCCGGAATTGCCGTAAGTAAAGGAGAATTCGTCCCTGACGTTAATAAGCATATACAAACTATGAGTAAAAAGACAACCGTACTAGTGGCTTTTACATCGGGTGCGGCCGTAGGGGCCGTAGCTGGCATCCTTTTTGCGCCCGAAAAAGGAAGAGAAACCCGTTACTGGCTAAGCTACCGCTTAGAGAAATACCGCGACACCCTGGCTGATTTAACGCAGCAGTTAATGGCTAAAAGTGATAACCTGCCAACAAACGCTAAATCAGAAGGACAGCGGGTAATACAGGACGCGAAAGACAAAGCAGAAAAGTTACTTGGAGATGTGGATTCACTTATCAACGAGATTAACAGCCGCAAAGAACTATAAAGCATGAAACAAGTTACCCTTATACCCGGAGACGGGATTGGCCCTGAAATTACAGAAGCTGTAAAAACTATTTTTAATGCAGCCAACGTGCCCGTAACCTGGGACGAAGAAAATGCTGGGCAAACTACTTTTGATGCTATCGGTGAATTGATTCCATCAACGCTGATCGCCTCTCTTAATAAGAACAAAGTCGCACTAAAAGGTCCGATCACCACACCAGTGGGCAAGGGCTTTAAAAGCGTGAATGTGCAGCTGCGCCAGATGTTTGACCTGTACTCGAACGTGCGGCCTGCCAAAACCACACCAGGCGTGAATACACGCTTTGAGAACGTAAACTCCGTGCTGTTTCGCGAGAACACCGAAGGCCTGTATTCCGGTTTGGAGATATTTGATGAGCGCCTGCAGATAGCGGACTCTATTTCCCGCGTTACCCGTGAGGGCTGCGAGAAGATTGTGCGTGCCGCGTTTGAATATGCTACCAGGCACGGATGCAAAAGAGTGACTGCTGTGCACAAGGCAAACATCCTGAAGCATGCAGGTGCCTTGTTCCTGAGCGTGTTCAGAGAAATTGCCAAAGACTATCCAGATCTGCAAGCCGATGATATCATCATTGATAACATGTGCATGCAACTGGTGGTGAAGCCCGAGCAGTTCGACGTGATTGTGACCACGAACCTCTTCGGTGATATCCTGTCAGACCTTTGCGCTGGCCTGGTAGGTGGCCTTGGTGTAGTGGCCGGTGCCAACATAGGCGATGAGATGGCGATATTTGAGGCCGTACACGGATCAGCTCCGGACATTGCTGGCAAGGGAATTGCTAATCCTACAGCGTTACTGCGCTCTGCCATTATGATGCTGCACCACCTTGACCTCAAAGATGAGGCAAACCGCATTGAAGCGGCTCTGGAGGCAACTTTGGCTAACAAAGAGGAATGCACCGGCGATTTGGGTGGTAAAGCGAATACCATGCAGTTTGCGCAGAACATCATTGCGAAATTATAATTGCAGAATACTTTACATTTTATTTATATGAAAAAGAGCCTGATTTTAGCAGCAAGTTTTGCTGTAGCTGTTTTCACTACAAGCTGCGATAACACCGCAGGAAACGATGCAGTAGTAACCAATAACGAAACTGCAGCTACGCAGCAACCAGCAGCACAGCCGGTTTCAAACCCTAATGTTGCCACAGAGGGTGAGGTAGCAGCAACGCCATCAGCAAATGCGCCGGTTATGAGCTTTGAGCAGACGGAGTATGACTTTGGTACCGTAAAGCAGGGCGAGGTGGTAAACCACTCCTTTGAATTTACTAACACCGGCAGTACACCGCTTATCATCGAGAATGCTTCTGCAACATGCGGTTGCACCGTGCCTGATTGGACACGTGAGCCAGTGGCGCCGGGCGAAAAAGGGCAGATTGCTGTTCAGTTTAACACCGCAGGCAAAATGGGGCAGCAAAACCCTACTGTTACGGTGCGTGCCAATACACAGCCGGATATTGTTAAAGTATCCATGAAAGGTGACGTAGCGTCCAGCAGCATACCAACTGCCGGTGCCAACGGACCTGTACGCCGCAACTAAATTTTGCACCGCTGATTTCAGCGACACACACTATTATATGAAAAACATATTATTGCAGACACCCGATGGGGGTATGCTGCCACAGTTGCTCATGTTCGGAGCAATTATTCTCGTGTTCTACTTCTTCATGATCAGGCCACAGCAAAAGAAAGCAAGTGACCAGAAAAAATTTCGTGAAGAGCTTACCAAAGGCATGTATGTTGTCACGATTGGCGGCATGCACGGTAAACTGATAGCAATAGAGGGCGAGACAGTAACGTTAGAAGTAGACAGAGGTGTACGTTTAATGTTTGACAAAGCTTCTATTTCTATGGAAGCCACCATGAAGATGCAAAAACCTAAAGACATTGCCGGTTGAGAAAGCAAGAAATATAGTTGGATGGTTTATGAGGCCATTTCAGCCACGGACAAAGCAATACTGGAGAATAGTATTGCTTTGTTTTGTGGCGGCTTCTACCTTTTGGCTGCTCAACGCGCTAAATAAAAGCTACTCCACACAAACCTCTTACCCTATCCGGTTTGTGTACGATCAAAGAAGACTCATCCCTATAACGCCACTGCCAGAGGAGGTAAACATCAATGTTACCGGCACAGGCTGGAAGCTGCTGCGCAAGACGCTGCGGCTGGAGCTACAGCCGGCTGAGATTTATATCCGCAGTGTACCTCGTAACAATTACCTGTTAGGCTCTGCATTACGCCCTGCTTTAGTGAACGCCCTTGATGGTTTGCAACTGAACTTTGTGGTGACGGATACAGTGTACTTTAACTTTGATGCCCGGGTGAGTGAGCGTATTCCATTGCGCCTGGCGCCTAACCAGACCCTGACAGATGAAAATCATGTTGTTGTCGGGCCGGTGCGCATCACCCCGGATTCCGTCACTTTCACAGGGCCCTCCTCCCTTATCGATAGTCTGCCCAACCCTTTCACACTGCGCCTGCCAGAGGATGAGGAGCTAACAGAGACTTCCCGCATCACTGTGCCGATTGACTATAACTATGAATCGCTGATAAACGCGAGTGTAGAGGAAGCGGAAGTAGCCGTAACGGTGAAAACCCTTGTGCAGCAGGAGCGGCAGCTAACGCCGGAGCTAATAAATGTGCCGGAGGGTGTACGGGTTTCTGTACGGCCACCGCTCGCCATGGTGCGTTATCAGGTGTTGCAGGACTCTGTGCCGCTGCTAAACCGGAATCTTTTCAGAGTAATTCTAGACTATAGCAAACTCAACCCGCAGGATTCTACCATCGTACCAGAACTGGTGCAAAAGCCAACAGGCACCCGCCGCCTATTGGTGTGGCCAGACCGTTTTAAGGTGGTAGAGGTAGAAAGGTAAAACATGCTGAAGATAGGTATAACCGGTGGAATAGGTACGGGCAAGACAGTTGTCAGCCGTGTGTTTGCGCTTTTGAGCGTGCCTGTCTATGATTCTGATGCTCGTGCCAAATGGGTCATGCAGCATGATGAGGTGCTTCGGCAGGAACTTATAACGGCCTATGGAGCGGAAGCCTTCACAGCCGAAGGAGAATTGAACCGATCTTACCTGGCATCTGTCGTTTTCAACAACCCGGAGCGACTGGAGCAGTTGAATACGTTGGTGCACCCGCACGTGCGCCATGACTTTGCAAAATGGGCCGCCCTGCATGCTGACAAGCCCTATGTGCTAAAAGAAGCGGCCCTGATGTATGAGTCTGAGGCCTGGAAGCAGATGGACCAGATCATTACCGTGTTTGCACCCATGGAGACACGCATCAAGCGGCTACTACACCGCGATACCCACCGAACTGAGGAAGACATCCGCAATATTATCAGCAAGCAACTGAGTGAGGAGGAGCGCATGTCCCGCGCAGAACACATTATCTATAACGACGATCAGCAACTGATCATCCCGCAGGTGCTGAAGCTACACGAGCAGCTAATCGCATCAGAAATCACCAAGTAAGATTTTCGGGTTCTGGCTTCTGTATCCGCTAAGGTATTAGCGGAGCAGGATACTAATGCTCTGTTCCCGGCGTTGCCTAAGTAGGGCTGCGGTAAAAAAGAATGAAGAAAGGGACGCGCGCAGCGTTTGCACAGAAAAGTATGGACATAAAAAAAGGACAACTTTGCAGTTGTCCTTTTGTGGGGCGTACTGGATTCGAACCAGTGACCCCCTGCTTGTAAGGCAGGTGCTCTGAACCAGCTGAGCTAACACCCCGTTTTTTCTTTCCGAAGACCTTTTGTCCCCGTTTGATGATGCAAATATGGGGCATATTTTTTTAACTGCAAAACATTCGCAAAAAAAATCTTAAAAAATTTTTCTGCGTGCAGCGCCTATTGTTCGTCTATTATAACTGCTGTACCTTTAGCTTTTTATAAGGTGCTATAAATCTGAACTTTCGCTTGGTGAGAAAAGGAGTTGTTAAAAAAGTGCTATTTTATTCGGTTATCGGAGTGGTGGCCGTTATGAGCATAGCGTTGGCGTTGGTGTACACTTATCAGGATAAAATAATTGCGCTTTTTGTAACGGAGGCCAATAAGCACATTAAAACAAAAGTAGAGGTAGAGCAGATTTCACTCTCCCTGTTCGATAAGTTTCCGCATGTGGCCGTCAGCCTCGACCAGGTAAACGTGCACGAGGGTTTGCCGGAGAGCGAGGAGTCGCTGGCGCGGGCCGACAAGCTCTACTTTACCTTTAGCTTGTTGGATGTGCTCCGGGGCAAGTACAGTGTAAAGCAGTTCTACATGGAGAAGGGGGAGGTATACGTGAAAGTGCTGCCGGACGGAAGTGTGAATTACCAGGTTATCAATTCAGACACGACCTCCTCAGAAGAAGAGGATTTTTCCTTCGACCTTGAGAAAATCAGCCTTAGCGAAGTAGCCGTGCATTACATCGATCAGCAGCTGCAGCAAACATATGCCGTAGATGCCCATGAGTTGGAGGCAGCCCTGGCTATCTCTCCTGAGACGATAGATATTGAAGCGAGTGGCAATACCACCATCCACACGATTAAAGTGGGCACAGGAGAGTACTTCAAAGGCAAGAAGGTAGACATCGCCACAGCGCTACAAATAAACCGAGCAGAAGAGGCCGTTTTGTTACAGCCATCTGTGGTGCTCATAGAAGGCGCAGCATACGAAGTGGGGGGCACCGTTAGCTACGCCGGCACCACAACCTTAGACCTTAATTTAGAGGGCAAAAACACCAATATTCAATCGTTGCTGTCTTTGTTGCCGCAGGACATTACGCAGGAGTTCCGGCAGTACCGCAGCGAAGGTGACATATATTTTAATGGAACGGTTAAAGGAAGTATGTCAGCAAAGGAGACACCACTGATAAGCTTCAGTTTTGGTGCCCGTGATGCTTCTTTCTATCACCCGGATGTAAAGCAGCGGGTAGAGAAGATAAACCTGACAGGCAGCTTTACAAACGGCGAAAAACAGAATGCCAGCACATCGGCACTGGAGTTGAAAAGCCTTAGCGGTGTGCTCAACGGCAGGCCTTTCAAAGGGAACCTGGCCTACCGTAACTTCGACAACCCCAATATAGCGCTTGATGTGCAGGGAATGCTGGATGTGGGGTATGTGCTGGGCCTGGCGAAAATAGAGCAGGTGCGCAGCGGCAGCGGTCTGGCAGATGTGCGCATTGCCTTTGCTGGCAACCTGAACGAGTTTAAAGCCCGCCCAGGCAACAGCACCCTCAATACCACCGGAGATATTACCCTACACAATGTGTCGCTTAACATGCAGGACTTGCCGATGCCGGTCACGAACCTGAGTGGTAACCTGATGTTTAAGCGCAACGATGTGGCTGTCTCAGACTTTAAAGGTAAGCTGGGCGAGTCTGATTTCGTGGTGAACGGGATGTTTAAGAACATGATGGCCTGGCTGCTTTTGGAGCGGCAGCGCCTGTTGGTGGAGGCCGATTTTAAAAGCAATTACCTTAACTTTAACCAACTGCTGAGCGAGGAGCTGAATACAGCCGAGGCCGACCGTACAGGCAGCAGCGACAGCTATAAATTCGCCATATCCCCAAACATCGCCTTTGACTTGAGCGCTTCCATTGACCGGCTCCGTTTCAGGCGCTTCAGGGGCAAGAACGTGCAGGGAGAGGTGAAGCTGCGAAACCAGGTGTTGTCTACTCCCAACATCTCTTTCAGGGCCGTAGGCGGTGACTTTGCCGTGCGCGGCACGCTCGATGCCCGGACCCGGGACCATATAAAGGTTAGTACAGCTACAAAACTCAATAACATGAGTGTAGACAGCCTCTTCTATGTCTTTGAGAACTTTCACCAGGACTTTATAGAAGAACGCCACCTGCGGGGCCAGCTTACCGCTAGTATCGTGTCTGATGTGTTCTTCGACAGCCAGCTTAACCCGAAGACCAACCTGCTGCAGGCAGAAATAGACGCTACCGTGCGTAATGGGCAGCTTATTAACTTTGCCCCTATGCAGAAGATGTCTGCGTTCGTGAAGCGCTCCGAACTGGCTAATATGCGCTTTGCCGAGCTGCACAATAGCTTCTGGATTCAGCAGCGCACCATTTACATTCCGGAGATGGACATTCGCTCCAACGTGTCGGCTGCGCCTGTTGTGTCTATATCCGGTACCCACACTTTTGATCAGCTGATGGATTACAAGATAAAGCTGCCACTCTTCGGGAGCCGCCGACCGGACAAAGACGCTGTGTTCGGAGTGGTGGCGGAAGATCCGGACGCTGGCAACAGCAGCCTGTTCCTGACGCTGAAAGGCAACGAAGACGACTTCAAAATTGCGTATGACGATGAGCGTGTGCGGCAGAAAGTAAAAGCAGACCTGAAGGACGAGGGGCAGGAACTAAAGGACCTGTTGCGGGGCAAAAAGCCTAAATCGAAAGAAGAGAAAAAAGTGGAACTGCAGGAGGGGGAGTACTTCGATTTTAATTAGGCTGCCCAAGGCCTGCGAAATTAAGAGAAGCTTTCTTCCTGAAACAGCTTCTTTTTTTTATGTCCTATCTGGCAGAGAAGTTGTTATATCTTAAATTTTGTATTTAACCTACACTTGCTGTTATAGGTCGTTCACGTTAAAATTGATGCCTTGTCAATGGAAATCAGTGTTTACTTGTAACTGTGACACTGTTAGGTCGTTAAAGAAATCAAAACTGCAATAAACAGGATGTGCAGCTAAAAAGAACGAAGGCTTGAAAAGCTAAATGTTTTTTGAGAATTGTACTAAAGCTGTTTTAAGAAATCGGATTAATTGAATGAACTTAAAGATATAAGGGTGAAAAAAAGCCGGGGCTTCCCCGGCTTTTTTATTTCCCTTTATTTCAGGTCTGATTCGCTGAAGTAGGTGTTGTTATCAGGTACAGCAGCCTGTAGTTTTTTAGGGTCTGCACGTTGCAGGTGTAGCGTCTGCGTAGGGAAGGCGAACTCTGCCCCATGCCTTTCCACAATATCTACTATCTTATAATTGATTTCCTCTTTGATATCAATATACTCGTTCCAGTCCATGGTATCTACAAAATACAGGACCATCACATCTTTGGAGTGCGCGCCAAGGCTCAGGAAACGAATGCGCCCTTCCTGGTTAGTGCGGGGGTGCTGGTCAATGAACTCCTGAATATCACGGGTGATGGCCCGTATTTGCTCAGAGGTAGTGTCATACGTCAGGTTGATGTCGAACTTGGCCCGCCGGAAAGTGCGTAGTGTCAGGTTATCCAGTGGCTTGTCGATCATGTGCTTGTTGGGCAGTGTCACAAAGCTTTTCTCCAGCGTCCGGATACGGGTGCTGCGGAAGCCTATTTTTTCTACCACGCCTATTAACTCGCCTACCTGCACGAGGTCGCCTACCACAAAAGGCTGATCCAGGAAGATAGTGAAAGACGCCAGCAGGTTCTCCAGGCTTTCTTTGGCGGCAAAGGCAATGGCTAAACCGCCCACTCCCAAACCTGCCACCAGGCCGGCTACATTCACGCTAAACACAGCCCCCAGCATCGTCAGGAACGAGAAAATTACAATCAGCACTTTTGCAAAATCCTTAAAGAAAGGCACCAGCTGGTCATCCAGCTTCGAGGAGGTTCTCTCTGTGCGGAGTTTAAACACCATTCCCACAAAATCAACAAAGCGCAGGATAACCCATGTCAGGGCTACAATCACGAATACCTGATAAGTGCGGAAAGCAAATGTTTTCAGAAAGTGGTCGCCTTCACGTATCTCGGTGGGGTCTAAAGGGTAGTCCAGCACCAGGAATGCGAAGTACAGAAACACCAGCAGGAGCAGCACCTCCAGCGGCTGTAGCAGCAGGCGTTTAAAAGCTGCCTGGTTATCTTCGTCTGTAAAGCGGTCTACGAGCTTGTACAGGATTTTGGACAGCAGCCTGGATAGTACGGTTTTAAAGATGAAGCCAATAAGCAGGATGCCTACAAATATCAGAAACTCTGCTACTGTGTTGCCTAGAAATTCATAGGCAAGAATTTCTCTCCAGTTCTCTCTCCAGTTCATATACTCTAATTATAGCAGCTGGCTAAGCGCTATCTCAAAACTCGTTTTGGCAATGGCTGTTTTCTGCGCGCTCTTTTCGTGTGTCTTTTCCAGTGCTGTGCGGATAGTTGCCGATATGTCAGTGAAAATAGCCTCATCCGTAATCTCTACTTCGCTCTCCATCAGGTAAGCAAACACGCGGGCCATACCGCAGTTGGCAATAAAGTCCGGGATCACGGCCAGTCTACTGTCAGCGAATTCACCGGTAGGTCCGAAGAAAATCTCCGGATCCTGGAACGGTACGTTGGCACCGGAGGAAATAACTTCCATGCCGCTGCTGATCATCTGCTCTACCTGTGCCCGGGATATAAGGCGGGAGGCAGCGGCAGGAATAAAAATTTCGGCAGGCAACGACCAGATGCGCTCGTTTACCTCCTCAAAGGGCAGCAGCCCATCCGGGTTAAGGGTATTTCCCTGGCGGTTCAGGAACAGCTCCGTTATTTCTGCAAACGAGAAACCTTCTTCTTTTATCAGACCACCAATCCTGTCGATGATGCCGACAATTTTAACGCCTTTGGAGGCAAGGTAGTATGCTGCCGAGGCGCCTACGTTGCCCCAGCCCTGTATAATGGCTCTTTTACCTTCATACTGCCCTCCCCAGATAGCATAGAAATGACATACAGACTCCGCTACACCGTAGCCCGTAATCATATCGGCAATAGTATACTTGCGTGCGGTAGAGGGGGAGTAGTTCGGGTCCTCGATTACTTTCACCACCCCCTGGCGCAGCTGCCCGATCTTGTTTATCTTTTGTGGTTCGGTGGCGTTGAAATGCCCGTTTACAATGCCTTCCTGCGGATGCCAGAGACCGTAATCCTCGGTAATAGGAATCACCTCGTGTATCTCGTCCACGTTCATATCACCGCCGGTGCCATAGTAATTCTTCAGCAAGGGAATAACTACTTTATACCAGCGCTCCAGCACACCGCGTTTGCGCGGGTCGGCAGGGTCGAAGTTAATGCCTGATTTGGCTCCACCGATAGCAGGTCCGGATACAGTGAACTTTACCTCCATTGTTTTGGCTAGCGATTCCACTTCGCGTTTGTCCAGGCCTTTGCGCATGCGTGTGCCTCCACCTGCGGCGCCTCCCCGCAACGAGTTGATAACTACCCATCCTTCGGCTTCTGTTTCAGAGTCTTTCCACTCGAAAACAATCTCAGGGCGTTTATTTTCAAACTTTTCAAGTAACTCTTTCATCTGTTCTGCTCGTGTTTGCTAACGTTTCGCAAAGGTACGAAAAAGATGAGAGCGTGCAGGCAAAGGAAACCTAGCAAAGGTAGATGGAGCCGCCGATGTTATCCTGCGAAGCACCCGTTACACTGCGGAGGCAGTTATGCTCTCCGCGCCAGCGCAGTAAACCTAAAAAAGCAAAGATCAAGGCCTCTTTAAAAGACACCACCTCCGGTTCCGGAACCTCTACGCTATACTGCTCCCCAAGGTACTCCTGTAGCAGCTCGACAAGGTACAGGTTAAATGCGCCGCCGCCTGTTAATAGTACCCGGTGTTGCCTTTCATGCAGCTTTGGCAGTGCCTGCTTTATCTGAAAGGCAATATGATGGCAGGTAGTGTGGAGTTTGTCTGGTATACTGGATTTATGCGCGGCTATAGCTTCCAGGCTGTGTTCTAACACCCACTCTTTGCCTAAGGACTTAGGAGCCGGTGCAGTGAAATAGACTGGGGCATTCAGTTGCTGTAGCAGGTCCGGCTGCAGGGAACCAGACCTTGCCATTTCTCCGTTGTTATCATAGGCGTTTCCCACGCTGTTCGCCAATGTGTTTAAGAGCATGTTACAGGCGCATATATCAAACGCCAGCCGCTTGTCGTTTTGCGAGAAGGAAACATTGGCTATGCCTCCAAGGTTAATACAGTAATCGTACTCCGGGAAGAGTAGTGCATCACCAATAGGTACGAGTGGAGCGCCCTGGCCACCTAAGGCGATATCCAGTGTCCGAAAGTCGCAGACTACGGGCAAGCAGGCGTTAGCCGCAATGTAGGCACCGTCCCCCAGCTGAAAAGAAACGTGTTTTTCCGGCTGATGAAAAATAGTGTGGCCATGGGAGGCAACAAAATCAGGCCGGATTTCGTGTTGTTGTACAAATCTTTGAACCTGTTGTCCTATATACTTGCCATAGGAATGGTGTAGCCGGATGAGTTCCAAGGCATTGTAAGTTTCGGCATCACGGAGGGATTCAATTAAAATATCTGAATATGTTAATGTATTAGTATGTAGTATTTTATATATCCAATTTTCGTTTGTATACGTAAGCCTAAAATACGCTATGTCGAGCCCGTCTAAAGAGGTGCCCGACATAAGGCCGATTACATGATATGAAGTGTCCATTACCAAAAATAATAAATACTACTAAATACTAAGCACAGTAAGTCAGCCAAATAGTGTAGGCTTCGTATATATCTGAATATGAATAAGATTAGGAATGTAAATTGATTTGTAGAAACTGTAAGGTATAATTATTAATTATGAAAAGTTTGTTGTCAAGAGTAGAATCTAAGAAGATAGATAAGGCAGCGGCCATGCTAAAAGTATTGGCCCACCCGAAGAGATTGGCGATAGTGGATTTGCTTGGGAAGGAGGATAAAATGACTGTTACTGAGATATATAAACAGTTAGATCTACCTCAGGCTATCGCATCGCAACACCTCATTACACTAAAAGACAAGGGCGTTTTGTCCTCGTTTAAAGTGGGAACAAAGATTTATTATTCACTGGCTATCCCGAAGTTGATCGATGTGATAGACTGCCTGGAAGAGTGCTGCGTTGATATTTAATCAGCTTATGCTCTACCTGGTTGCAGCCATGGTATGTATAATAAAAGCCTAAGGCCCCCGCATTTCATCTCTAAATGAAGTCTGCGGAGGCCTTAGGCTTTTATTTTAACTAAGAAAAAAGGGCCGTTCACCCAATTTAGTGATTTGTGTCTACGGGTTGTTCTTCCAGGTTGAAGAGGTCATTTAACAGGTCGATCAGAGTCTCCGCTTCACCTCGCTTGCAGGCAGCTTTCAGTTGCAGCACCGGGAGCTTAATTATTTTCTGCATCATAGATTTTGTGATGTTATCTATGAGCTTGGTTTCTTTCGGACCGAGCTTTTTCATGTAGCGCGCCATTTCTTCCTGGCGGATTGTTTCCAGCGCGCTCTTCAGGCGGTTAATAGTAGGGGACACCATCATCTCCTTAGACCAGTCGTTAAACTGATCGATAGACTCGGTAATAATCTCTTTTACCTTCGGGACAGCATTAATACGAAGCTGCAGCGCCTCAGAAGCTTTATTTTGAATCGTGTCGATGTTATACACCAGCACGCCAGGCACTGTTTCCACCTCTGCCTCTACACTTCGCGGCACCGATAAGTCGATAAAGAACTTAAACGACAGCACATTCAGGCGTTTCACCATCTCTTTGGTAAAGAAAGGTGTCTCGTGGGCGATAGACGATATAACCACGTCTGCCTCTTTCATGCCCTGCACGATGTTCTCAAACGGAATCATTTCCATGGCGCACTCTTCTGCCAGTGCTTTTGCCTTGCCCTGTGTGCGGTTGGTGATTTTTACGTTCTTAAAGCCGCTGTCTTTCAGGTTACGGCATACATCGGCGCCAATCTCACCTAAACCCACTACCAATATACTTGGCTCAGGTATCTCAGCTGTCAGTTCCTCAATCAGTTCAATAGCGGCATAAGAGGTAGAGGCAGCACCATCACGGAAAGCGGTTTCCTGCACTACGCGCTTATTCGTAAAGAAAATAGTGTGCATCAGGCGGTGCAGGAACGGGCCTGCGGTCTCGTTGTCGGCCGCCCACTGATAGGCCTGCTTCACCTGGTTCGAGATTTGCATATCACCCACCACCTGCGACTCCAGTCCCATTGACACATCAAACAGATGCTGTACGGCATCATCGTGCTCGGTCAGGATGGTGAAATAGTCTAGGTACTGGGAAATATTTTCCATGCCTTTGGTAATGCCCAGCAGCTTTACAATCTCTGTGCTGTAGTCATCATCGGCATTGTAATAAACTTCGGTGCGGTTGCAGGTAGAAAGTACCAGTATGTCAGAAGCCTGAATAAAGCTTTTGAGCGTCTGTAGGAATAGCCTGCAGGAAGTTTCATCTAAGGCAATCAGTTCCCTGATATCCAGCGGTGCTTTTTTATAAGACAAGCTGATTGCTTTGAAATTCTGAAGCATAATAACGTGTGTCTACTGGAGTGCAAAGGTAAGCTTCAATTTACTAAAATAAAACTTACTTGCGCTCATTGTTTAATTTATACTAATTTCAAATAAAATTCGTGTAAACTGCATGATTCCCATTTACTCTCAAAAGAACAGGATAAAGCTTATTTTTGTTATTGTAGCCCTTATTATTGGGGCTGCCACCATCACCTATACTAATATATTAGTCAGCAGGCTATCTGAGCGGGAGCAGGAACTCGTCCAGCTCTATGCCAAAGGCCTTCGCTACATGATTAATGCGCCCAGCGACGACAATATTGTGTTTATTGAAGAAGAAATCCTTTCTTCCAACCATACGGTACCTGTTATACTTACAGACGAGAATGAGAACATTCTTGATTCAAAGAACATAAATATTCCAGAAAACATTTCGGGAGACACAGATAAAATAAATCAACTGCTGCAGCGCGAGATTGAGAAGATGAAAACGCAGCACGCACCCATTGTAGTGCCTTGGGGCGAGGGTTCTGTCAATTATGTATTTTACAAAGATTCTGCCCTGCTCTCTCAATTGAGGTTTTATCCTTACGTTCAGCTCATCGTCATCGCCTGCTTTATATCGATGGCCTATTTTGCCTTCAGCTATTCGCGCCGTGCCGAGCAGAACAGGGTTTGGGTAGGCCTGGCCAAAGAAACGGCGCACCAGTTAGGTACGCCGCTGTCCTCTTTAATGGCGTGGTACGAGTACATCAAAGCGAGTCCGAAGTTCGAGAATGAGCCTATTATTGATGAATTGGGTAAGGATGTGCGGCGGCTGGAGATAATTACCGAGCGCTTCTCCAATATTGGTTCTGTGCCGCTGCTCCGCGACGAGAATATACTGCAGGTAACGGAAAACGCTATCAATTACCTGCAAAACCGCATTTCCCGCAAGGTAATTTTTTCTGTCACCTCTAATTTCTCTCCGGATATTACAGCGAAGGTAAACGTATCGCTCTACGATTGGGTGATTGAGAATATTTGCAAGAACGCGGTGGATGCCATGGAGGGGAAGGGAAATATAGATATACAGATGTCGTTGCTCGGTAAAAGCAGTATAGCTGTGGACATTACCGATACAGGCAAAGGTATTCCTAAAAGTAAAATGGCTGCTGTTTTTCTGCCAGGCTTTACTACTAAAAAGCGGGGCTGGGGCCTTGGTCTGGCACTGGCCAAGCGCATTATTGATAATTACCACGAAGGCAGACTCTACGTGAAATGGTCGGAGGTAGGCAAAGGCACGACTTTCAGGATTGTGCTGAACCGGTGAAAGAAGTTAGAGAGTTTGGGAGTTAGAGGGTTAGAAAGTTAAAAAATTAGAAAGTTAAAAGGGGTGATTGGGGGAGGGTTCTTTCCTGTGCTGTTTTCCTTGTCCACAAGTCCTTCATCTAGTAGTCCTTTGTCAAATAAATGGTAGAAGTAGTAAAGTATGGCTCGGAGCATAAGGCTGCCTGGGATGCTTTTGTAGCAAGCTCCAGGAACGGCACCTTTCTGCTGCACCGCGACTATATGGAGTATCACGCCGACAGGTTTACGGATCATTCGCTGCTTTTTTACCGCAAGGATCTACTGATTGCTTTGCTGCCAGCCAACGAGGTGGGGCAGGAGGTGCATTCGCACGGCGGCCTGACCTATGGTGGCATCATCAGCGACAGCCGCATGAAGGCGTCTGTGATGCTGGAGGTTTTTGAGGCAATGAAGGTGTACTTTAAGGATCAAGGCTTCCGGCGCATGCTATACAAAGCCATACCGCACATATACCACCAGGTGCCGGCAGAGGAGGACCTGTACGCCCTGTTTCGTTATAATGCCAGGCTGTACAGGCGCGATGTGAGCTCGGTGGTGGAACTGCTGCAGGCTGTAGGATATGACCGGGACAGGAGGTGGCGCTTGTCAAGAATATCGAACGCAGGTATTGAGCTTCGGCAGTCAGATGACTTTTCTACCTTTATGGAAATGGAGCGCGCGCTGTTGATGGAGAAGTATAACAAACTGCCGGTGCACACGGCAGCAGAAATGATGCATTTGGCGGCTTCTTTTCCGGAGCAAATCAAGCTCTACGGTGCGTATGAGGCCGGTGAAATGCATGCGGGCATTATCATATACGAGACTAAAACAGTGGCCCATTGCCAATACACGGCATCAACAGCTTATGGCAGGAGTATCTCTGCACTGGATGCTTTAACAGACTATCTGATCACCAAGGCATACCCTCACAAAAAATACTTTGACTTTGGCATTTCTACGGAGCAGCAGGGGCAGCACTTGAACAAGGGACTGGTCCGGAACAAGGAAAGCTACGGTGCACGCACCGTGGTGCATGATTTTTACGAGCTGCAATTTTAGTTATAGCAACTCAAAAAGAAAGGCTATTCCGGGTAAGAACAGCCTTTCTCTTTGAATTAAATCTTGATTAAACTGCTTCTGCGGCAGGCACCGCTTCCACTTCGTTTTTCTTGCCAATTACCCTGATGACTCCCCAGAGAATGCCCGCCCCTATGAGGTAAACCAACAGCCAGTGTACGCCCAGTGTCGATAAATTCGTGCAGACTACATTGGCAACCAAGGCTACCGTAACAGCATACGGCAACTGCGTTTTCACATGGTCGATGTGGTTGCAGCCTGATGCCAGCGAACTCAGGATAGTGGTGTCAGAAATAGGGGAACAGTGGTCGCCGAACACAGAGCCCGCTAGCACAACGGAGATAACGTTGTATATAATCGGCATTGTTTCTTCCAGCGTAAAACCCTGCATCTGGCATACGTACCAGGCAGCAGGTAGCATTAGCGGGTACAAAATCGCCATGGTGCCCCAGCTGGAGCCTGTGGAGAAAGCAATAATAGCTGCCAGGAAAAACGTAATCTCCGGCAGGAAGTGCGGAGAGATGTTGCCCGAGAAAAGCGAAGTCAGGTATTCGGCAGTATAGAGCTGCTGTGTTACCGTTGCCAGCGACCAGGCCAGCACCAGGATGAGTATAGCCGGTAGCATTGTTTTGAAGCCCGTCACTAAGGACTCCATCGTCTCCGTCAGGCTCATGATGCGCTGGCTCACCGTCAGTATAACCGCCACAATTACTCCGGAAAGCGAAGCCCAGATAAGGGCGGTATAAGAGTTAGAGTCTCCGATGGTAATGGAGAGTTTGCGCACGAAACTCAGGCTCGGGTCTGCCCATATGTCGGGGCTGTAGCCCGTATAGAGCAACCCCCCTAGTGTGCCGAAAATAACGACCAGCACGGGTAGCAGCGCATTTACAGCACGCGTGCGGGTAACATCAATAGGCTCAAACTCTGCCATTTCCTGCTGTTGCCTCGCCTCGCCTTTAGGATCCATGCTGGCGGAGGTAACGGCGCCGGTGCTGCGGGCGCGTATTTCTGCGCGGTGCATGCCTCCAAAATCGCGGTTCATGAGGATGAGCATCAACATAAACACCAGCGTCAGCACCGGGTAATACGCGTACTCCAGCGAGTGAAAGAACAACGAATAAGCTCCTTCTTCTATCCCCAGTGAGGCGGCTGCATCCTTGATATAGCCTAACTCTGCGCCCACCCAGGTCGTTACAAATGCGATGGACGCTACCGGTGCAGCAGTACTGTCTACAAGGTAAGCCAGTTTTTCGCGGGATATTCTGTGCCCGTCCGTAACGGGGCGCATGGTATTTCCCACAATCAACGTGTTGGCGTAGTCGTCGAAGAAGATAGCGATGCCCAATGCCCACGTCACGACCTGTGAACTCTTAGCCGATCTTGCATAGCTGGAGAGCAGGTTCACGATGCCGGCCATACCGCCATTCTTAGAAATGATAGCCACCATGCCGCCAATCAGCATCGAAAAAAGTATGACAGCAATGTGGTCTGCGTCTGTAAGCGCTGATACGAGGTAGGTGTCGCCAACAGCCAGCAACCCTGTGAAAAGGGATTTGAGAGACAAGCCGTAGATAACGAAGCCGCCTACCCAAATGCCGGCGAAAAGGGCCAGCAGCACTTCCTTAAAAATGAGCGCCAGCACAATAGCGATGAGTGGCGGAAGAATGGAGAGCCACATCGGAAACTCGCGCAGCCCTCCCTCCGCTTCATCATCCAGCCGGTAAAGGCGCGCCAGAGTATGGGTGCCTAAATTAGCACTTACCTGCACCAGTGCAGCGGCCTCGGGTAATGCAAGCAATGTTTCACCATCAACAAGCGTAGCTTCCTGCAACTCTCCGTTAACCCGGAGCGGCAGTGTACCGGTGTATTTAACTAAGTTTCCGGCCTCATTGGTGGTGCGGAGGGTAAAGGCTGTATCGTTAATGGCCTGTAGGGTAAGCTCTTCAATAGCGGTCTTATCTATTGCTTCCTGAGCCTGTGCCTGAGAACTTAGCAGCAGGAGCAGCATCAGGCTCAGCAGGGACTTATATAGCTTCATTTATTGGGCGTAGCGTATTTTACAAACCCTCAAGTAAGCAAAAAAAGGCGACAAACGGAAATTTGCCTGGGAGCCGGCGAACTGCAGGCTTCGGGAAGTATCCGGAGTTAAGGTCTATTCTGTAGGAGGTACTTCTCCTGGCAAAGATGCTCTTTTGAGATGCATCTAAGGTTTGGGCAATCGCTATTTGGCCCTGTTCACGATAAACACACCTGCCAATATCACCACCATACCCACATAGTGCCACAGGTGTATGGTTTCCCCGTCCAGTACGCCCCACATGAGCGCCACAATCGGGATGAGGTAATTAATGGTGCTGGCAAACAGCGGTGTGGAAATGTGGATGAGCTTGTTGAGTAGAATAAGGCCGACGGCTGTGCTGAAAACAGCCAGCAGCGCAATGTACAGCAGCGCCTCCCATGCGCCAGGCGCATATTGCAGCTTCTGAAAGGCATCAGTAGTAGAAAGGTATACTGCGGCCACAGGCCCCACCGTGAGCAGCGCCAGGCTCGACATCACGATTGGCTTGATGCCTCGCAGGCGGTACTTGATGATGTTGGCGCTGCCGCCGTAGCACACAGTAGCCAGCACAATGAACAGGCCATAAAAGGCATTGCTGAAATCAGCACTGCCGTTACCTGTAAAAATCAGCATGGCAGTACCTGCTATGCCTACCAGTATGCCCACCATGCGCATCCAGGTGATGGACTGCTGAAAGAAAATGGCCCCAATCAACAGGGTAAAGAGGGCTGTAAGGGAGTTAAGTACGCCTGCCAGCCCACTTGCCAGCTGGGTTTCGGCGTAGGCAAACAGAAAAGCAGGGAACAGGTTACCGAGCAGGCCACTGGCCACCAAAAATTTCCAACGGTGCGGCTCCACTTTCCGGAGGTGGGCGATGGCAAAAGGTAAAAGCGAGAGGCAGGCAATCACAATACGCAGTGCCCCCAGCTCATCAGAACTGAAAACAACAAGCCCTTTCTTGATGAGAATAAAAGAAGTACCCCAGATAAACGTGAGTACCACAATCAACACCCAGGTCAGTAGCGGGGTAGCGGTTTTCTCCTGCGCGGGAGCGGCTTCGGTCTTAATAGTTAGAAAGTTAGAAGGTTAGAAATTTAAAAAGTTACTGGAGTTAGAAAGTTAGAGCGAGTCAGAAATTTGAAAAACTGAAAGAGTTGGAACTTTGAAAATAAACATCAGAAACTCCAACTCCCCACTTTTCAACTTTGTAACCTTCTAACTTTTTAACTCTCTAACTCTCTAAAGAGTAGCATAGCTCATCGTCTGGGCAATCTCGTCCAGGGTGTCGTAGATCTCATTGATGTCTTCGGACTGTACGAGGCGCATGCGCAGCGGCTTGAAGTGCGGCAGCCCGCGGAAGTAATTCGTGTAGTGGCGGCGCATCTCAAAAATGCCCAGCTTATCGCCTTTCCACTCCAGCGAATGCGTGAAGTGCTGGCGGCAAACTTCCACGCGCTCCTCCAGTGTTGGCCCCTCCAGTACCTCCCCAGTGTTCATGAAGTGCTTTATCTCGTTGAAGATCCACGGGTAGCCGATGCTGGCGCGGCCAATCATGATGCCATCTACGCCATAGCGGTTGCGGTACTCCAGCGCCTTCTGCGGCGTGTCAATGTCGCCGTTTCCGAAGATGGGGATTTTCATGCGCGGGTTGTTCTTCACCTCGGCAATCAAACTCCAGTCAGCTTCGCCTTTGTACATCTGCACACGGGTGCGGCCGTGGATGCTGAGGGCCTGGATGCCAATGTCCTGCAGCCGCTCGGCTGTTTCTACAATGTATTTGGTGTTCTCATCCCAGCCCAGGCGGGTTTTCACCGTTACCGGCAGGTGCGTCGCTTTCACGATCTCCTCCGTCATCTTCACCATCTTGGGTATATCGCGGAGCAGGGCAGCACCGGCACCTTTGCAGGCCACGTTTTTTACAGGGCAGCCATAGTTAATGTCAATTAAATCGGGCCCGGCCTGTGAAGAGACAATTGCCGCCTCCCGCATGGACTCAATGTCAGAACCGAAGATCTGAATGCCGATGGGGCGTTCGTAATCAAAAATATCCAGCTTTTGAATGCTTTTTGCCGCATCTCGTATCAGGCCCTCCGACGAGATAAACTCAGTATACATCAGGTCTGCGCCATTCGCTTTGCATACCTTCCGGAACGGCGGATCGCTCACGTCTTCCATCGGTGCCAGCAGCAGCGGAAACTCCCCCAACTCTATGTTCGCTATCTTTACCACAGCTAAATCTATTTTTTCGCGTAAATTTACGTCAATTAAACCTAATCTTCTGTATGAAAGGTTTCATCTCCAAAGGTCTGCACCCATTTTGGGTAATATTGCTGCTGTTGGCGTTTATGTTTGGGGGCTATTTTGTGGCCACGTTTATAGTTACTCTACTGGCTGAGTGGTTTTTTGGAGTGGGTATTTTCGAGTTGATGGATGTGGCTGCTGACCCTGCCTCGCATCCGCAGGGGCCGAACGTGATGATCCTGCTGCAGGCGGTGCTACAGTTTACCTCTTTTATCATTGGTCCGCTCATACTGCTCCGGGTGCTTGGCTATAATATCGGTCATTACTTAAGCTGGAAGGTGCGGCCAAATTTGTTGCTGGTGCTGCTGAGTGGCCTGCTGATCATCACCATCATGCCCGCCAACTCCGCTATCATCAACTGGAACGCCAATCTTGACTTCCCCGATTTTATGGAAGGGTTTGAGCGCTGGGCGCGGGAGCAGGAAGATAGCCTGGCCGAGATTATGAAGCTCATCACCCGTTTTGATACAGTGGGTGATCTGCTGATAGGCCTGGTGGTGTTTGCCCTTATACCTGCTGTTGGCGAAGAACTGGTTTTCCGGGGTATTTTGCAGCGGCAGTTCTTCCGCTGGTTAGAGAATCAGCATGTGGCTATTTGGCTGGCAGCTATCATCTTTGGCGCTATTCATGTGCAGTTCTTCGGTTTCTTTCCGAGGGTTTTGCTTGGTGCCTTGTTCGGGTATTTATATTTTTGGTCGGGCCGAATTATTATCCCGATGGTGGCGCACTTTGTAAACAACGGCTTTACGGTGTTTATGCTATACCTGCACCAAACCCGTACCATCGAGACTGATATAGAAAGTACGGAGGCCATGCCTTTATATGCTATCGCGGTTTCCTTAATTTTGAGTGCGGCTATTATTTATTTTCTTTATCAGCAGTTTGCCGCCTTGCCGGTGCGCCCGGAAAGTGCAGCAGAGGCTACGGAAGAAGAACAGAGCCACTATAACTCCTAAACAAACACACGAGCTGTCGCCCCGCCGACACAAAAGCAATTCATGAGAAAAAAAGTATCCACCCTCAGTAATTTAAGTCAACGTATCATTGTCGGGGTGCTGGGTGCCGCGATTTTTATCGGGAGTATCTGCTTTAGCGAATGGACTTATTTCCTGCTTTTCCTGGGGCTTACGCTCCTGGGGATAGCTGAATTCTACAGGATGGTGCACGAGCAGGGCATTCATGCAAACCGGGGAGTCGGGTTTCTACTGGGTGGCTTATTCTTCGTGTCCATGTTCTTAGTGCAGGCAGAGGTAATGCCCGGCGAGCTGCTGTACCTGACGCTGCCGGTGCTCTTTTTTGTTTTCATCAATGAACTTTACCGCAAACGGCCGCAGCCATTCACAAATATAGCCTTTACTATATTAGGAATGGTGTACGTGGCTGGTCCGTTCGGTCTGCTGCACCTGCTGGCTTATCTGGAGGGGGTATATACCTGGCAACCTATCCTGGGCCTGATGCTGCTGATTTGGGCCGCTGATACGGGCGCCTATATTGCCGGGAAGAATTTTGGGAAGCACAAACTGTTTGAGCGCATCTCACCAGGTAAAACCTGGGAGGGGTGGGCAGGCGGTACCCTGTTTTCTATAGCAGTAGGGTATGTGCTGTCGATTTTTCTCTTAGACCTGCAGGTGTACCAGTGGGTTGGGGTAGCAGCAATTGTCTCTGTGTTCGGGGTGCTGGGAGATCTGACAGAATCCATGCTGAAACGCAGCCTGGGTGTAAAAGACTCCGGAACGTTGCTGCCCGGCCATGGGGGGCTGTTAGACCGCTTTGACAGTCTTTTAATGGCAATCCCCTTCATCGTTGTCTTCCTTAAAATCTTCTAAAAAAATTGCGCGCGGCCTTTAGGAGGTTGCAACTAATATTATCAACTTTGCCGAATAATTGATTACTCACTATAAATTATACATAGTAGATGATGCTATATAAAGAGCCTGCACCGATCAAGGACAGAGAAAATCCTTTTGAATCGATGATGTCGCGTTTTAACGTTGCAGCTGAGGTACTAGGGCTGGATGAGGAGGTGTACAACGTCCTGAAGTCGCCTACCCGGCAGGTAATCGTTAATATTCCTGTTACAATGGATGATGGGAAAGTACGTGTATTCGAAGGCTTCCGGGTGATGCACTCCAACATCCTAGGTCCTTCTAAAGGCGGTATCCGCTATGCCCCGGATGTGTTCCTGGACGAGGTGAAAGCCCTTGCCGCCTGGATGACGTGGAAGTGTGCCGTGGTTGACATCCCTTATGGCGGTGCCAAAGGCGGTATCATCTGCGACCCTTACTCTATGTCTGCCGGTGAGATTGAGCGTTTAACAAGAGCTTATACCAACTCACTCATAGATATCTTTGGTCCGGACCGTGACATTCCAGCGCCGGACATGGGAACAGGCCCGCGCGAAATGGCCTGGCTGATGGACGAGTACTCTAAAACCAGAGGTTCTACAGAACATGCGGTGGTTACAGGAAAGCCGCTTGTATTAGGTGGCTCACTGGGCCGTGTAGAGGCTACTGGTCGTGGGGTAATGGTGTCTGCTATGGCTGCCATGGAAAAACTGGGTATGGACCCTAATAAATCTACAGCCGTGGTACAGGGCTTCGGTAACGTAGGGGCCTGGGCTGCCAAACTGATGGCGGAGCGCGGCGTAAAGATTTTAGGAATCAGCGATGTGAGCGGCGCCTACTGGAACGACAACGGCATTGACATTGAGGCGGCCATTGAGTATAAGAACGAGCACAACGGCCGTCTGGAAGGCTACAAAGGCGCCGAAATGATGGATCCCAATGAGCTGTTGACAACCAAAGTGGATGTGTTAGTGCCTGCCGCCGTGGAAGATGTTATCACGATTCATAATGTGGATAAGATACAGGCCCGCCTGATTGTGGAAGGTGCCAACGGTCCTACATCCTACAAAGCCGACAGCATCATCAACGAAAAAGGCATTATGGTGGTGCCGGATATCCTGGCCAACTCGGGCGGTGTTACGGTGTCTTACTTTGAGTGGGTGCAGAACCGCATGGGCTTTAAATGGACCCTGCAACGCGTAAACGAGCGCGCCGAGCGTATTATGAATGAAGCTTTTGAGCGTGTTTATGCAGCTTCACAAAAATATAACGTACCGATGCGTATTGCGGCTTATATCGTGGCAATCGATAAAGTGGCGATGACGTATAAGTACCGTGGTGGATTCTAAATATTAAATTTTTATAACTATAAACGTAAGTTTGTTATTTTTGGAGCAGGATAATAGCCCGTCCACCAAAATGGATGGGCTATTGTTAGATAGACAGTACCTGCGGATAACCCAAAACACGGATGAAGATTCATAAAGAAGGACGGAGAATATTATTTTTTACATTATTGGTTTTGCTAGTGCTCAACCTGTTGCTCTACTACTTCAACACTGAGAATGGAACCTTTAACAGAATATTCTCAGCTGTTTCTGTCGTGCTCTTTCTCCTGATCCTTCAGTTTTTCAGAAGCCCTTACCGTAACCTGCTGCTGCACGAAGATTTAATTACGGCCCCTGCTGATGGGAAAGTAGTGGTGATTGAGGAGGTGGAGGAGCCGGAGTATTTCCAGGGTAAGCGCAAGCAAATTTCCATTTTCATGTCGCCGATTAACGTGCACATTACGCGGAACCCGGTTTCAGGTATTGTGAAGTATTTTAAATATCACCCTGGCAACTACTTTGTCGCCTGGCACCCGAAGTCGAGCACGCAGAACGAGCGTACCACCGTGGTGGTAGAGTCTACTGCCGGCCCGGAAGTACTTTTTCGGCAGATTGCCGGAGCTATGGCCCGTCGTATTGTCTGGTATGTAAACGAGGGAGATGAAGTGAGCCAGGGCGAGGAGTTCGGCTTTATCAAGTTCGGCTCCCGCGTAGACGTTTTTGTGCCTTTAGATACAGATATTAAAGTGGAGCTTGGTCAGAAAACAAAAGGCGGTCAGACCGTTATTGCCCAGCTGAAAACGCAGACACCAACGTTCTTTGGATAATTCTCTGCGTAGCACGACACACGTATCACGATAAAAAGGAAGGCCGCTGCAGATATAAACTGCAGCGGCCTTCCTTTTTTCTATTCTACCGCAAGTTTAGCGAAGCTTAACGTGTGGTTTTTATGGAGTCAGTTTTTAACTGGCGGGAAAGAGTGGCTGAAAAGACAACGTTACAAAACGGAGTCAGGACAGCAACTAAAAGCCTTCTGTGTTTTTTATCGTGCTACGTGTGTCGTAATACGTGCTACATAAATTGTGCTACATGATACGCAAAAATCAATACCAGCTTTCCACCAGCTTCATTAGTTGCTCCAAGTACTTCTGATCTACTTCGTCAAAGTCGTTGAGTTTATCGCTGTCTACGTCCAGCACCAGTTTTACTTCACCGTCTTTTATAACCGGAATCACAATCTCCGACTTGGAATCGCTGCTGCAGGCGATGTGGCCGGGGAAAGCTTCTACATCAGGTACCAGAATTGTTTCCTGGCGGGTATAGCAGGCACCGCATACTCCTTTGTGGTACGGAATGCGGGTACAAGCCACCGGTCCCTGAAACGGCCCCAGCACCAATTCTCCCTCTTTGTTAAAGTACACGCCTACCCAAAAGAAGCCCATACCCTGCCGCAAAGCCGCCACGAGGTTAGAGATATTTGCAATCAGGTCTGTCTCGCCCGTTACTAATGCTTCAATTTGTGGTACAAGGGCCTTGTATTTTTCCTCTTTACTGAGATTTGCATCAACTAAAAGTGATTCTGCCATAGGGAATTTTGAATAACTGAATTTTGAATGACTGAATAATTAGAAATGTGAAGTGATTACACCTTCTGTTAAATGTTAATTGTTAAATGAATTATTGCGGTAGTGAAACAACTGATCAGGGCTTAAAGTTTGAACGTTCTGTAGTTGGCCATAAGCTATGCCCGGAGCTTTTATTCCAGCAGGAAGCGTTTTGTGCAGGCTCTTGAAAACCAATGCCTCGTCCCAAAGATTTGCCTGCAGCAGGCTTTCGAGCAGAAATGTTCCGCCCTCCACCATCACCGAAAGCACATTACGCTGGTGCAGGTCCTGCATTATCTGCGGAAGCATGAGTTCTTTTTCCTGGAGCTGCACATAGTGTAAGCTCTCCTGCTCCTCCTGCTTCTGATAATTATATACTACCGTTGGCTGGCTCTTGTCAAACAGGTGCAGGTGCTGGGGTAGTAGCAGGTTCTTGTCTATGACCACACGCAATGGGTTTCTGCCGGTCCAGAGGCGGGTGTTCAGGCGTGGGTTATCGTAAAGGGCCGTGCGGCTCCCGATCAGGATAGCCTGCTCTTCGGAGCGCCATTTGTGCACCAGCCGCTGTGCCAGCTTACCGCTGATCTGTTCCTGCTTATAATCGGCTGCGGCTATAAAACCGTCTGCTGTCTCGGCCCACTTCAGGAGGATGAACGGCCGCTTTTGACTGAGAAAGGTGAAGAAGCGTTTATTAAGCTCCAGGCCCTCTTCCTCCAGCACGCCTACTTTTACCTGCGCCCCCGCCTCAAAAAGCTTTTTAATGCCGCGGCCAGCCACCAGTGGGTTCGGATCTGTATTGCAAATCACCACATCTTTCACGCCGCTGTTCACAAGCAGATCCGCGCAGGGTGGCGTTTTACCAAAATGAGAGCAAGGCTCTAAAGTAACGTACACCCTGCTCTTCGGCAGCAGGCTTTTGTCTTCCACAGCGGCGAGTGCATTTACTTCCGCGTGTGGTCCGCCGTAAGCTCTGTGCCATCCTTCGCCAATAATCTGCCCTTCGTGCACCACCACGCAGCCAACCATCGGATTAGGATAGGTGAAGCCGTTGCCCAGTCGGGCCAGGTCCAAAGCGCGGCGCATGTATCGTTCGTCGGACATTTCTTGAGTTAGAGGGTTAGAAAGTTACTACTGAGTTAGAAAGTTAAAAAGTTAGAGGGTTAGAAAGTCTAATAAGTTAGAGAGTTAGAGGGTCAGAAAGTTAAAAAGTTAATACCGTAGATATATATTAAGACATATACTATGTTCTTACCTTATCCTCATGTACTTCGAAACTCTTAAACTCAGATATTTTTTCATCTTCAAACTCAAACAACTTTTTAACTCTCTAACCCTCTAACTTTTTAACTTTCTAACTCAGAAGAGCTACTTTTGCAAAGATACCTAAAATCTAACGAAAGCATATCTGTGGCCACTGTCCAGCAAGTTCAGCAACTAATTCGTCAGAATATACGTGATGCCTATCCGGAACCGGAAGCGGGGGCCATTGCGCAGCTGGTGCTGGAGCATGTGCTGCAAAAGTCACGAATGCAGTTGAGGCTACAGCAGCAGGAGGTAGTAAGCAGCGCGCAGGAGGCGCAGGTACAGGAGGCAATAGCGCGCCTGCAGCAGCAGGAGCCGGTGCAGTATGTATTGGGTGCGGCGCATTTTTATGGCTTAGAGCTGCAGGTAGATGAACGGGTGCTGATTCCGAGGCCCGAGACGGAGGAGCTGGTAGATTTGGTGCTAAAAGAGCATAAAGGGAAGCAGGGGCTGCAGGTGCTGGACATCTGCACCGGAAGCGGCTGTATACCACTGGCACTGGCGGCTAACCTCTCGGCGGCAAAAGCGTATGGGCTGGAGGTATCGGCAGGAGCACTGGAGGTGGCAAAGGCCAATGCTGAAAAATACAAGCTGCCGGTAGGGTGGCTGCAGCAGGATATCTTTGAGCCGGTGCAAAGTATAGCAGACGGGTCTCTGGACATCATTACAAGCAATCCGCCCTATGTACTGGAAGAAGAAAAGCAATTGATGCGCCCAAACGTGCTGCAGTACGAGCCGCACCTCGCACTGTTTGTGCCGGATACGGATGCGCTGAAATATTACATAAGAATAACAGCGGTAGCAAAGGAGCTTTTAAAGGAAAAAGGTAAATTGTACTTTGAAATAAACGAACGCTACGGGAAGCAGGTACAGGCGGGTCTGCTGGAGGCTGGTTTTACAGAGGCTGCCGTGGTGCAGGACCTATTTGGCAAAGACCGCATGGTGCGTGCTGTGAAATAGTTTAGAGTTTGAAGTGCTGGATTTTAGGCAGTTGTATAAAAAATCAAAATTTGTACCTTTACAACCAGAATGGCGTATATATAATATTTTAAATATATATAGGGCTTCAAATGCATAGCGGTTTGTAATCACAATTTTTAAGATAAATTCAATAGTACTTTGGCAAAAGAAAAAATACTGGTTACCGGAGGTGCGGGCTACATTGGGTCGCATACAGTGGTAGAGTTGATAGAAGCAGGCTATGAGCCTGTAATTATAGACAACTTCTCAAATTCTGAAGAAAGCGCACTGGAAGGCATCGCGGCTATAGTAGGTCGCAGCGTACCGTGCCACCGCATTGATTGTACGGATGCGGCCGCACTACGAGGTGTGTTTGAGCAGGAGCAGGACATCGCGGGTGTTATTCACTTTGCAGCTTATAAAGCCGTGGGTGAGTCGGTGGAGCAGCCACTGAAGTACTACCACAACAATGTGGGCTCTCTTATTGCGCTGCTGCAGGTGATGGGTGAGCTTAAAGTAACGAACCTGGTGTTCTCTTCTTCCTGTACGGTGTATGGCATACCAGAAAGCTTGCCGGTAACAGAGCAGACGCCGGTGCAGAAAGCAAATTCTCCTTACGGTAACACAAAGAAAATCTGTGAGGATATCCTGACAGACCTGGCCAACAGTGGCAGCAGTATCAAGAGCATTGCGCTGCGGTACTTTAACCCAATTGGAGCGCATCCATCCGCTAAAATAGGAGAGTTGCCGCTGGGCGTGCCAAGCAACCTGGTGCCGTTCATTACCCAGACAGCCGCAGGCATTCGGGAAGCTTTAACTATTTTTGGAGATGATTACGATACACCGGATGGCACCAACATCCGCGACTATGTGCACGTGGTGGACCTTGCCAAAGCACACGTAGTAGCGGTAGAAAGAATGATAGCCGGCAAGGTAGACGCGATAGAGTTCTTTAACGTAGGCACCGGCCGGGGGAACACTGTGCTGGAGGCCGTGCAGGCTTTTGAACGTGCCACAGGCGAAAAGCTGAACTATAAAATCGGACCCCGCCGTGCCGGTGATGTGCCGAAGATTTATGCCGATGTAACCAAAGCCACCGAAGTACTAGGCTTTGAAACCACCAGTACCCTCGATGAAGCAATGAAAAGTGCCTGGGACTGGCAGCTTTCCCTTCAAGACAAATCAAAAAAATAAGCATGAAAATATTGATTACAGGCGGTGCCGGATTTATCGGCTCGCATGTGGTACGTTTATTTGTAAACAAGTACCCCAATTACCAGATTTTTAATCTCGATAAGCTGACGTATGCCGGCAACCTGGCAAACCTGACAGATATCGAGGACAAGGATAACTATACGTTCCTGAAAGGAGATATAGTGGATGCAGCTTACGTGGATGGCATCTTCAACGAACATCAATTTGATGCCGTGGTTCACCTGGCGGCGGAGTCGCATGTGGACCGCTCTATCACCGATCCCTTGGCGTTTGTGTACACCAATGTGATTGGGACGGTAAACCTGCTGAACACGGCGCGTAAGCAGTGGGCAGATAACCTGCAGGATCATGTGTTCTATCACATCTCCACAGATGAAGTGTATGGCTCGTTAGGCAAAGAAGGACTCTTTACAGAAGAGACAGCCTACGATCCACGCTCTCCTTACTCGGCTTCCAAGGCAAGCTCTGATCATTTTGTGCGGGCCTATTACCATACCTATGGCCTGCCGGTAAAAATATCAAATTGCTCCAACAACTACGGCCCGAATCATTTCCCGGAGAAGCTGATCCCGTTGGCAATAAACAACATCCGGAACGAGAAACCTGTGCCGGTGTATGGCAAAGGCGAAAATGTGCGCGACTGGCTGTACGTTATCGACCATGCCCGCGCCATCGATGTTATTTTCCATGAAGGAAAGGTGGGGGAAACCTACAACATCGGCGGCGTGAATGAGTGGAAAAACCTTGACCTGATTGAGCTGCTCTGCGACCAGATGGATGAAAAGCTAGGCCGTGAGCAGGGGCACTCTCGTAAGCTCATCACCTTTGTGAAAGACCGTGCCGGCCACGACCTGCGCTATGCCATCGACTCTTCCAAACTGATGAATGAGCTTGGCTGGAAGCCGTCTGTCACGTTTGAGGAAGGCCTCAGCAAAACGGTAGACTGGTACCTGCAGCACCCGGAATGGCTCGAGAACGTAACGTCGGGTAATTACCAAAGCTATTACGATCAGCAGTATGTCAGCCGCTAAAGCGGCAATTATAAATTATGAATTTCAAATTATGAATTGTTCGTTGGGAAAGAGTGGGAGGAAGAGCGCGAACAACGCATAACTAATAACGAACAACGAGAATGAAAGGAATCATACTTGCCGGAGGCTCCGGAACACGTTTACACCCATTAACCATTGCCGTTAGTAAGCAGCTGATGCCAGTGTATGATAAGCCGATGATTTACTATCCGCTGTCTACCCTTATGCTGTCCGGCATCCGGGACATTCTGATCATTTCCACACCGCATGACTTGCCGCTGTTCGAGCGCCTGCTGGGCGACGGCAGCCAGATTGGCTGTAATTTCAGTTATGCCGTGCAGGAAGTGCCAAACGGGCTGGCGCAGGCCTTTGTCATCGGAGAGGAGTTTATTGGTGGTGACAAAGCAGCGCTGATACTGGGCGACAACATCTTCTATGGTTCTGGTATGAGCAAGCTGCTGCAGGCTAATAACGATCCGGACGGTGGTGTGGTGTACGCCTATCACGTACAAGACCCGGAGCGCTACGGTGTGGTAGAATTCGACGAGAATAACAAGGCTATCTCCATAGAGGAAAAGCCGAAGCAGCCAAAGTCAAGCTTTGCGGTGCCGGGCCTGTATTTCTATGACAACGATGTGGTGGAAATTGCTAAAAACCTGGAGCCAAGCGCCCGCGGCGAATACGAAATCACAGACGTGAACAAAGAGTACCTGCGCCAGGGCAAACTCAAAGTGGGCATTCTGGACAGAGGTACAGCCTGGCTCGACACAGGTACTATCGTTTCGTTGATGCAAGCCGCTACCTTTGTGCAGGTAATAGAGGATCGGCAGGGGCTGAAAATCGGTAGTATAGAAGAGGTTGCTTATCGTATGGGCTTTATTAACGCCGAACAGTTGCAGCGCGTAGCGGAGCCACTGCGAAAGAGCGGCTACGGGGAGTACCTGCTGAACATCCTGAAGTAGATAGCAACAGCATGTTTTAACAGAAACGTCTGGCTGAGGAAACCTGGCCGGACGTTTCTGTTTAATAAATAGCTAGCCCCAGCACCAGCCCCGTCAGGATGAGCACGGGGGCCGGAATCTTGGTGAAGAGGAGCAGGCAGAAAGTCGCTACCACTATACCAAAGTTCAGGGGCGTGTTTTCGATGGGGTGATACAGCTGTATAGCTGCTGCCACTACCATGCCGGAACTCACGGCGCTAATGCCTTCTAGTGAGGCCCGGACTACTCTATACTTCTTCAGCTCGTCCCAAAACCGGATAACAAAGAAGATGAGGAAGGTGCCTGGCAGAAAAATACCTGCCGTGGCCACAAAAGAACCTAACAACTGGCCAGGTAAGCCAAACTGCCGCATCGCGAGGCTACCAACAAAGGCGCAAAAGGAGAAAGTTGGCCCTGGCAGTGCCTGCGCAATCGCGTAGCCAGATAAGAATTCTTCGCCGGTAAGGTAGCCTTTAAAGTCAACAAATTCTGTGTAAAGCAGGGGAATGAGCACCTGCCCCCCGCCAAAAACCAGGGTGCCGTTCCGGTAAAAGTTCTCAAAAAGCCTGACGGGCAGCGAAGAGGTGGTAGCGCCTAACACCGCCGCCGTTATGAGCACTCCCACAAAAAGTATAAAGTTAGCCCACTGTATATGCAGGTGCTTGTTTTCCTCCATGGGTTGCTGTTTAAAGCGTAACGCTGTAACAGCGCCTCCTGCAATCAGTAAAGCAGGGAACACCCAGGGGGAGGAGAAAAAGTAAACAAGTATGGAAGAGATGACCAGCAGCACGATAGCTGTTTTCGTGTGCACCACTTTAACACTTATCATATAGGCGGCGTAGGCCACAAAGCCTACGGCCATTGGTAAGATAATCCGCAGGAAGCCCAGCGATATGCCCTGTTCCTGCAGGTACGATATGCCTAAGGCCGCCAGCGCCATGATGGTGGCGGCAGGTGCTATCCAGACAATCAGGGTGAGATAGGCCAGGTTAGGGCCACCAATTCTAAACCCAATGGCGGTGATGGTTTGGGTAGAGGTGGGGCCTGGCAGGATAGAGCAAAGCGCATTAAGCTCTATTAACTCCTTCTCCGTTAAATAATGGCGTTTGTCCACCAGCAGCTTAAACATCAGCGCAATATGCGCCTGCGGCCCCCCGAAAGCAGTGAGGGCCAGCGTCAGAACGTCTCTGAGAAAGATGTAGTAGCGCAAACTCATGTGGGCATAAAAGTAAAAAAAGAGAGACAGGTTTTAACTATCTCTCTTTTTAATATTGTCTTTTACTTTTGAAGCTTGTGTAACTTTATTCTTTGAGCTGCAAAAGCGCGCTTTCAAAGGCAAAATATCACAAACGCTTATGCTTTCTTCAGGCCGAGTTCAATCAGGCGCTCATTCAGGTACTCTCCTGCTGTGGCATCAGGGTATGCTTTCGGATTTTGTGCATCAATGCAGCTCTCCAGGCAAGTCAGGTCCATTTCTGAGCGCGGGTGCATGAAGAACGGAATAGAGTAGCGGGAAGTGTTCATCAGCTCGCGCGGCGGATTCACCACACGGTGGATGGTAGACTTCAGCTTGTTATTTGTCAGGCGGGCCAGCATGTCGCCTACGTTAACCACCACCTGCTCCGGCAGGGCCGTTATCGGAATCCACTTGCCATCGCGGCGCAGCACCTGCAGGCCATCGGCACTGGCCCCCATCAGGAGCGTAATCAGGTTAATGTCACCGTGCTCGGCAGCGCGAACGGCATCAGCTGGTACACTGTCCGGGTCTTCGATAGGGAAGTAGTGGATAGGGCGCAGAATGCTGTTGCCGTTGTGCACCTTGTCGTCAAAGTAATTCTCGTCGAGGTCAAGGTTGATGGCGATGGCCTTCAGCACCTGCTTGCCGGCTGCTTCCAGCTTTTGGTAAGCCTCCAGTGTTACCTCTCTGAACGCTGGTATCTCCTTCGGGAAAATATTGTCCGGGTATTCTTCTTTGATCGGGTCGTTGTCTGTTACTTCCTGGCCTACATGGTAGAACTCTTTCAGGTCGCCGGTATTGCGGCCTTTTGCATGCTCTTTCCCCTTGCCCACATAGCCGCGCTGGCCTGCCAGTTCAGGTACTTCATACTGTTGCTTTACCTCATCAGGCAGGGCAAAAAAGGCCTTTGTGGCAGCATACAGCCTTTGGGTCAGCTCATCACTTAAACCGTGATTGCGCAGCGCGATAAAGCCAATATTCTGATAGGCATCGCTTAGTTGGTTTACAAACCGAGCCCTTCTTTCAGCATCACCTGATGTAAAGTCCGCCAAATCCAGCGAGGGAACCTCATCAAACAAAATTTCGCTCATATAGTAATAACTGTATACTTTTTAGTGATTTTTACGTAGTTCGCAATATACGAAAAAATAAAATCGCTAAATTGGCTCAATTGCTAAACCAAACTACAATTAGATGAAAAAAACGTACTTACTGCTGGCATCAGCCCTTATGATAGGCTTTACAGCCTGTGATACTGCCCGCCAGACACAGGACACCGATACTCAAGCAACTACAACTCCACGCAGAGGAGCAGGCCCGGTGCCTGTAGGCGCTGTTCAGAGCAAGGGCGGCATACGCGTGTTTGCTTTCGACAATTCTCAGAATTACCCGGAGTCGATGCTGCGCCTGAATGTGCCACCTGCAGGAGGAGTGGTAGAGCCCGGTCCGGTGCAGTTTGACTACGACCTTTCGAACTACCAGCTGACCCGCATGACGCCACACTCTAATGCGGAGCATTTGGCAAACTCGCAGGAGGGGCAGCACATCCATAACATCGTGGACAACGAACCGTACACGGCGCACTACGAAACAGAGTTCACGAAAGAGCTGGAGGAAGGTGACCACGTTATCCTGTCGTTCCTGTCCCGCTCTTACCACGAGAGCTTAAAGCACAAAGGTGCCTATGATTTGCGTGTGGTGACAGCAGGCAGACCTGCAGAGCGGATGAATTTTGATACCGATGCCCAACATATGTTCTATAGCCGTCCGAAAGGGGAGTATATAGGTGCAGATACAGAGCAGGTGATGCTGGATTTCTACCTGGTTAACACAGACCTTTCTGCCGAAGGCAACAAGGTTCGCGCAACCATCAACGGTACTGAGTTTGTGCTGAACAGATGGCTGCCGTATATCATGGAGGGGCTTCCTATGGGGGAGAACACCATTCAACTGGAGCTGATAGACAATAACGGGAATGTAATTCCGGGTCCATTTAACACCGTAACCCGTACATTTACACTCAAGCCGGCAGCATAAGCTGTTCGCATATCTAAAACAAAACGCCCGCGCCATACTACCTGGCGCGGGCGTTTTGTTTATAAAGACGGACAATCTTCACCGAGGCACATACCATAGCAGAAGATATAAACCTGCAGGTGTTTGGTGGCAGGGTATAATTTTGATATATTCATTTGGGAATTAAAGATTTACCTGAATTACGGACTGCTAAACGGGAATGACTATGATACGAACTGTTCTACAAAAAAGCCTCCTGCTGTCTTGCCTCCTTTTGCTGGTTACCCAGAGCTTTGCAGCCGATCCCAAGCCCCTGGAGATTGGAGCACCGGCACCTGATTTCAGCCTTCCGGGTACTGACGGCAAGACCTATACGCTGAAAAGCTTTGCCGACGCCAAAGTGCTGGCGGTTATTTTCTCCTGCAACCATTGCCCTACGGCACAGGCCTACGAAGACCGTATGAAGGCTTTAGCGGCAGATTACAAAAATAAAGGAGTGGCTGTGGTGGTGGTTTCCCCGAATGACCCGGAGGCAGTTAGCCTGGACGAACTGGGCTACAGCGACATGGGCGACACCTTTGAAGAAATGAAAACCCGGGCGAAGGAGAAGGGCTACAACTTCCCTTACCTCTACGACGGCGATACCCAAAAAATGTCGATGGCTTACGGACCGGCCGCTACGCCGCATGTTTTTGTCTTTGATAAGCAGCGTAAACTACAGTATAACGGCAGGCTCGATTCCTCTGAAAAGCCCGGTTCTGCTAACGCGGAAGACACACGGAATGCCATAGACGCCTTGCTGACGGATAAACCCGTGCCTGTTGCCAAAACAAAAACGTTTGGCTGCTCTATAAAGTGGGCCGACAAGAAAGAAATGGCGGAGCGGGCAAGGGCGCAATGGGCAAAGGAAGAAGTGTTGCTGGACCTGATTGACGAGCCGGCATTGAGAGCCCTGTTGAAGAACGATACCGATAAAGTACGCCTGGTAAATGTGTGGGCTACCTGGTGCGGTCCTTGTGTGCAGGAGCTGCCTGATTTTGTGGACATCAACCGCATGTACCGCAACCGCGATTTCGAATTTATCACCATCAGCGCCGATAAGCCAGACAAGAAAGATAAAGCCCTGGCTGTTCTGAAGAAGCTGGAGGCATCCAACACGAACTACCTCTTCAATTCAGAAGACAAGTATGCATTGATAGAGGCCATTGACCCGGAGTGGCAGGGAGCGCTGCCCTATACGCTTTTAATTGAGCCGGGTGGCAAGGTGCTGTACCGTAAACAAGGCACTATCGTGCCTGCTGAAATGAAGAAAACGATAGTGGAGAAAGTAGGGCGGTATTACTGATTGTAGTGCTTTAAAGCAGCGTATAAGCAACTGTGATTAGACTATTTCAGAACTGTAGGTTGAAAAACTAGAAAGGATACCCCATTCCTTGTTACAGTTAATTTGAACTCTTTCCAGAAAATGGCCTCCATTTAGCATATCGTTAGTTATAGGTGATACATCCCCCAGGGGCTGGAATCGCACCCGCTCCTTTTGGTACTTTCACGGGGTGCGGAATTGTCTGCAGGTTCCTTTATATTGCTCCGTATATATAGTATGTTCGTTAGTCCGGTTACGGTTATCTCTAGATTTCGACAGATAGGCCGAATAACTCTGTTTAGCCGATAGTTGCCCACAATTATGAAAAAAATACGAACACAATTAATATTTTTTGCTTTTTTAACAATCACGATTAATGGATTTGCCCAAGAGGTGTCATTTTTCAATGCTGATGGATTTTTTTCCATCGGAACACAATCGTTCCGTACGGCTTCTATAACTTTATTTGATATTGATCAAGATGGAGACTTAGATGCCTTAGTAGCCAATGGAAGACATTGGGCGGAACAAAATTATATTTACTACAATGACGGTTATGGAGGATTTAAAGTAGCCCAACCCATTGGCAAATTCCTTGACGCTTCTTATGCTATAAAAAGTGCCGATTTTAACAATGATGGATTTATGGACATTGCTGTTGCCAATGACAATATTGCGAATAAAATATACTTTGGTTCAGCCAACCAGAACTTTGATAAAGAAACAACTTTTGGTTCAAAATCGCCCTCACGTAATCTTGAAATAGCGGATATTGACAATGATGGAGATTTTGACCTCATACTTTCAAATAGGAAAGCTAAAAATAAAATTTATTTAAATGATGGAAAAGGCAATTTTGAAAGAATAGTAACTTTTGGAAAACAATCAGACCAAACTTTGCAAACAATTATAGTTGACATAAACAAAGATGGATTTTTAGATTTAATTACAGCAGAAAGAGGGGCTAAAAACAACATTTATCTCAATGATGGAAGCCATAATTTTTCAAAAATAATTGAGTTTGGAAATGAAAAAGATGAAACCCGCTCTATTGACATTAGAGATTTTGATAAGGATGGTTACTTAGATATTATAACAGGAAATTTAGGCTCAAAAAATATTATATATTTTGGTGATGAGAAATTATCTTTTGAAAGAATTTTTGAATTTAGAGAGGAGCGTATGACTTCATCAATAAAAGTTGCAGACTTAAATCAAGACGGATATTTGGACATAGTGGAAGGGAATTTTGAAGACCGAAATTATGTGCTTTTAGGCAATGGTAATTTAGAATTTACGGAGATTGGTTTACGAGAGGACTTAAAAGATGATACCTACAATATTAATATTGGAGATTTAAATGATGATGGATTTCCCGACATTATAGAGGCAAATTCAGGAACCTGGAATTTATATTACAGAACGCTCAAAAAATAACTGTGGGCAACACCGCAAAGTAGTAACGGCTGGTTTCCTGGAGTAGCAAAGTTCACTGCCATTTGCTATCTTCTTAACCTGGCTCTTAACGTCAGCCGCTCCTACTGTGCAAACCGTTAGCCCTAATTAGAGCTATAAAATAAACTTTTGACAAGATTGTCGTAAAAATGCCGCAGACAAGCCGCTACCAAATAAGTTACTCCATAACTACTTTCGTTCTAATCATTAACTATAAAAGCTGTGAACGAAATAGGAACTAAAATTCGGGAGATTAGAAAGAAAAAAGGTCTGGCTCAAGAAGAGTTGGCTGAAGCTTCAAAAGTCAATCTGAGAACTATCCAGAGAATAGAGAAGAATGAAAGTGAGCCGAGAGGTAAGACACTCAATCTGATATGTGAAGCTCTCGGTATAAGTGCAGAAGACATATTAGACTATGGAAAGCAGGAAGACAAAAGCTACCTAATGCTGCTCCACCTCTCTGTTATTTCCTTTATCGCTATACCTATAGGAAACATAGTTTTGCCCTTGATACTGTGGTTGACTAAGAAAGAAAAGATAGTGGGACTCAAAGAGACAGGGGCAAACATTCTTAACTTCCAGATAGTGTGGACATTCTTTACTTTCCTTTCTGCAACTGCTTACGCTCTTTCAAAGATTCTACACTTCCCCTTTATGGACGTTATGCTTTATGTGTTTATGAGCCTTTGTGCCTTGAATATAGTTCTTCCTGTAGTTTTTGCTCTCAAACAGAATAAGGGAGAATCACTAAAGATGTATCCAAGTATAATTAGATTTATAAAATAACAGGTGCTAACCACACCTAAAGCGTGCCTTAACTAAGTCCGTTGAACAAGACTCTCTTTACAGTAACTGGTTTATACGTTTGCAAGGAACTCTAAACTTCATTGTTGATGAATTACTTGATATCATCAGAAAATAGCATTAAAATGATAAAGCATTAGGCTCACCTCCTGCTGCTCCTTCTTACTAACTCTACACATATGAAGACATCGTTATTGCTTTTTCTTTTGATTCTTTTCGCATCAAGTGCAATAGCCCAGCAGCCTGATGAAGTTAGTCCTGACGATGGTAGACTGTACATTGGGGCTGGTATCACCACCATACCATATCACATATACTATAAAGAGAGAAAAAATACGGGTTTAGTTAGGTCAGGCTACTTCACCCCTATAACCATTGCGCTTCGTTATGAATTAAGTGAACGGGCAAGCGTGCAGGTAAGTATTGGCTATGGAGGTGACACACATGAGATAGAAGGGATTGGAGGAACTTTTGATAATCCTGTTCATTTTACAGCCCGTTCTCGCACCAATGCCATAGCGTTCCCAGTGTCAGGACAGTTCATTCTGCTCAACGCTTTCAAGAGGTTTCCTGTCTACGCCACAGCATCTATGATACCCGTCTTCGGAACAACTAAGGCATCAGTCACCGAAAACAGTATTGTTGTCTCAGACACAAAAGACAAGGGCATGGACATATTTGCCATAGCAGGATTAGGTGGCAGATACAAAATCAGCAATAGGTTTACGGGCTACCTAGAATACTATTTCTTTAAGAAGAACCTGACAGGAGGAAACTCTATGCATTACGATTGGGAGCAGTTTGCAACAAGATCAAGACGTATCTACAAATCGTTAGCACTTGGCGTCAACTATAGGTTGCAAAAAGTAGAATAGTTCTGAGCGTGGTAAAGCTATTTCTCATGACCATTTAAAGCTACGAGGGGAGGTGACAATGCATATGAGTAAAGCTGCGGCGATGCCTCGCTCACCTCATGTACGAGGCCGTTAGCATTAACCTGCAGTAATATGGAAAGCTATTTCAGGAGATTTTTTATTGGCCATTTACTGGTTTTGATAATTGTAGCATGTACAATCTTTTATTTTGGTAAATCAAAACTGATAGCCACTCTCCTTTTTGTTGGTTTGATTGAATTCTTGCTTTACTATCTCGACGCAAAGTATCTTCCAAAAAGAAGAGCTGAATTAACCAATGAACTGATTGAGCTTTTTAAAGCAGAACCATTTTCAGAAGGAGTATTGAAATTCAGAATGGGTGCAATTGATTTTTTTGTAACGGTTGAAGTAGATTTTAAAAAAGGTCTACAACTTGCCAACATTGAAACAGTTGAATTTCATATTCCAAAAGCTCAAAGTAAGTATTTGTCGACAGAGCCTGAACTGGAATTCAGGGAGGATAAAATTGCTGGGATTCAAACCTATAATTTCTACCAGACGAGTGGGGAAGGGCTGAAACTTGCAAAGGAAAATCTAGAACAAATGTTTAAGAAGTAAGGCTACTGCCAACATCGCACACGCGTAATGCGGGCTGAGCAGCTAAAACTGAGCTTTTTGCTTTCATCGAACTTTGTGCAGGCGGAAAGTAAGTTGCTCCGAAATCCCGCACTCCTCTTATACTTGTTCGTTACTCTTGCTTGACGTAAAGCGGCTTATAGACCACCAGAAAGCATCTCCTTTTAAACCTCTAGACCCTATAAAGAATGCGGCTACACCTCATGATAAAGTGTAGCCGCATTTATAATTCTTTAAACTTCCACTATTCTTTAGGCTTGTTCTGCCCTCCCCCTCCTGGGTTAGCGATAGAATTTCGCATGTCAGTGTCGGACTGGATGTTCTGCATACGGTAGTAGTCCATAATGCCCAACTGGCCGCTTCGGAAGGCTGCTGCAATGGCCTGCGGCACTTCTACCTCCGCTTGGATTACGTTGGCGCGGGCTTCCTGCGCTTTGGCGCGCATCTCCTGCTCAACTGCTACGGCCATGGCACGGCGCTCTTCGGCTTTTGCTTCAGCCACCTTTAAATCGGCACCCGCCTGGTCAATCTGGAGTTTGGCGCCAATGTTTTCGCCCACATCGATGTCGGCAATATCAATGGAAAGAATCTCATAGGCTGTGCCTGCATCCAAGCCCTTCTGTAAAACCAATTTAGAGATGATATCCGGGTTCTCCAAAACGCTCTTGTGAGAGGTAGAAGAACCAATGGAAGTTACAATACCCTCACCCACACGAGCCAAGATGGTTTCTTCGCCGGCACCACCTACCAGTTGGTTGATGTTGGCACGCACTGTAACGCGGGCTTTTGCAATCAACTGAATACCATCCTGCGCCACTGCGGCCACGTTGGGCGTATTGATTACTTTCGGGTTAACAGAAGTAGTCACGGCCTCAAACACGTTACGGCCTGCCAGATCTATAGCGGTGGCCTGCTTAAAGGTAAGCGGAATATTGGCCTTGTCAGCAGAAATAAGCGCTTTGATAACGGTCGGTACATTGCCGCCTGCCAGGTAGTGTGTTTCCAGCTCTGTGGTGGTGAGATCGATGCCTGCTTTGGTGGCGTTGATCATGGAATTGACGATAAGGCTGGGTGGTACTTTCCGGATGCGCATAAACACCAGTTCCGCCAGGCCAACTTTTACGCCGGAGAAGAGGGCCGTGATCCAGAGGCTGATAGGCACAAAGTACAGGAATATCATCAGGGCCACGATGACCCCTGCAATAATTAACAATACCGATAGGTTTTCCATATATGTTGGTTTAGCTGACTTCTTCTACTATAATCTTATTTTGACTTATTCTGATGATGCGGACTGCTTTGTTTGGCGCTACAAACCCGCCCTGGGTTTGCACCTCGTGGTGGCGCTCTGCAAACAGTGCAGTGCCCTGTGGGCGCAGCGCCGATACTGTTTTACCAACCTCGCCTACTGCTAATAGGTGAGGGTTATCTTCGTTTACATGGCCGCGGTTCTGGCCTTTCAAAGCAAACTGCGACCAGCTTTCGGAGCGGAAGCTGTAGACAAAGGCTAACGCGCTTACCAAAACCGTACTGGCAAGAATGATGTGCCCGATGGTGGAGCCCAGCGCGGTATAGCCGATCCAGATGCCAATGGCAGCAAGTATAAGACCCAGAATACCCACAATGGTAGTGCCGGGCACAAAGATTAACTCCACAATAATGAGGAGCAGGCCAATACCAATGAGTAATATAACTGTAACCCAGTCGAGTAACATCGTGCGGTGCTTTTATGTAGGTAAATATAGCTAATTCTCCATAAGGATGAAGGAATATTTATGGGTAAGGCCTGCTTTTAACAAAGTAAAGAACGCTTACCTGTTAGCCAGCCTAGTTTTGTTGCTATTGAACCGCTTTGTGCGCAAATAGTTTATTGAAGCATGAGAGAGGAAGCAGGCAGTGTTCGGAACTCAACCTAAAGCAAAACGCCGCCTCCCTGTGCAGGAGGCGGCGTTTGTATAAGACTGTTGCTAACGGAGCTCTCGAAAAACGAACAACGCTAAACGAGTAACGAAACTAGTATGCTTTCGCAAAATACACGCGCTGCTTGCTTGGCTTACCTGTTAGCATGTCCACGCCCTCTTCCTCCTCTGTGTCCAGAGCGATGCAGCGGATAGTTGCCTTTGTTTCTTCTTTGATGCGCTCCTCTGTCTCCGGAGTGCCGTCCCAGTGCGCCAATACAAAACCGCCCTTGTTTTCCAGCACCTCCTTAAACTCCTCATAAGAATCTACTTTGGTGGTGTGCTCCTCCCGGTAAGTGAAGGCCCTGTTGTAGATGTTCTCCTGTATCTCGTCCAGTAGGGCAGGGATATAGTCAACTAGCGAATCGAATGCCTGCGTGCTCTTCTCTTTAGTGTCGCGGCGGGCGACTTCGGCCGTGCCGTTCTCCAGGTCACGGGCGCCGATGGCTAAACGCACCGGCACACCCTTCAGCTCCCACTCAGCAAATTTAAAGCCAGGGCGCTCGGTGTCGCGGTCGTCGAACTTCACGCTGATGCCTTTGCTCTCCAGTTCTTTTTTCAGGGCAATTACCTTTTCGCTGATTTGAGCCAGTTGCTCTTCGCCTTTGTAAATCGGCACAATCACCACCTGGATAGGCGCCAGCTTCGGAGGCAGTACCAAGCCTTCATCGTCGGAGTGGGCCATTACGAGCGCACCCATCAGGCGGGTGCTCACGCCCCAGGATGTACCCCACACATGCTCCAAGCCTCCTTCTTTTGTGGCAAACTTCACGTCAAACGCCTGGGCGAAGTTCTGCCCCAGGAAATGCGATGTGCCCGCCTGCAATGCTTTGCCATCCTGCATCAACCCTTCGATGCAGTAGGTGTCGAGGGCACCGGCGAAACGTTCGCTTGGTGTTTTCACGCCTCTTACTACTGGCAGGGCTATGTATTGCTCTGCAAAAGTGGCGTACACCTCCATCATCTGCTTTGTCTCGGCAATGGCTTCTTCGGCAGTGGCGTGCGCCGTGTGGCCTTCCTGCCACAGGAATTCGGCTGTGCGCAGGAACAGGCGCGTACGCATTTCCCAGCGCACCACGTTCGCCCACTGATTAATCAGCAGGGGCAGGTCGCGGTAACTCTGGATCCAGTTTTTATAGGTGCTCCAGATAATCGCCTCAGAGGTAGGACGCACGATAAGCTCTTCCTCCAGTTTCGCATTCGGATCAACACGCAGTTTGCCGGGGTTGTCGGGGTCGGTTTGCAGACGGTAATGGGTAACTACGGCGCATTCTTTCGCAAAGCCCTCTGCATTTTGCTCCTCGGCTTCAAACAGGCTCTTGGGTACAAATAGCGGGAAGTAAGCGTTCTGGTGTCCTGTTGCTTTAAACATATCATCCAGTACGCGCTGCATTTTCTCCCAGATAGCGAAACCGTATGGTTTGATGACCATACAGCCGCGAACGGCAGAATTTTCAGCCAGGCCAGCTTTTTTTACCAGTTCATTATACCACAAGGAGTAATCTTCGCTTCTTTTAGGTAACCCTTTACTCATCTTTTAAACTAATTTTATTATATATAGCTTCTTTTTAAGGCTTTTGGAACAGATTTTGCTACTTTATAGACAAAAGCCACATATCATTCTGGCTTAAAATTACGTTAATATATTATACTATAGATAAGGTTTTGCACCATTGTGTGTTTATCTTTGATATAGCTTGAAAATAGACACATTCTCTTACAGCAGCAGGCCATGAAAAAATATAAATTACTTACGATAGCCCCCATGCTCACACTATTGGCAGCAGGATGCAGCACTCCTATTGCCATGCAATCTACAGAGTATGATGATATGTATTATAGTTCATCAGACAAAACTCAGTATGTGGAGCCAGAGGCGACAACATCTCAAAGATATGATGAACTGACCGTAGACGAGGCATTTGCCGAAGGCGAGGTGCTAAATCCTGAATATTCAGGTAGCACCGCCAGAACGGATGACTATGCCGGTGATGAGTACTACGACGGACGGGAATATGATGCCCGTAATAACTGGTACCAGCCAAGCTACTCTTTTGTAGACCCTTACTGGGGCGCAGCGTATGCTCCGCGCATGTCCAGTATTGCCTTCTATGATCCGTTCTACGATCCTTTTTTCGGAGACCCTTTTTATTATAACTCATTCCGACGCAGCCCTTACTGGGGAGGCGGCTTTAACCGCGGCCTGAATGTTAGCATCGGTTATGGCATGGGCATGGGTATGCCGATGGCCTGGGGTGGTGGTTTTTACAACCAGCCCATGATGGGCATGGGCATGGGCATGGGCGGCTGGTGGCCTAACAGCTACGGATACGGTCATTACAATGGCTTCCGAAATGGTTTTAACAACGGATTTTATGGAGGACACCCTTACGGTGGTGTTTTCTATGACCGCCCTGTTGTAATCGGAAACCCTGTAAGAATGCAGAATAGCCCAAGAAACTCCCGCAGCGCGGTGGTAACAGATAACCCGGCTTTGCGCAGACCTGCAAGAGGTGGCGTGAACCAGGGAGAGAGCGTCGGCAGACAAACAGTAGGCTCAGAGAGTGTTGGTCGTCCTGCCCGCAGAGGCGAGACAGTAACTTCTCCTACAAGAACAGAAGGCAACGTAAGATCCGCTGAAGGAGAAAAAAGAGCCCTGCCAAATCGCCCAAGCCGTACCAGACGCACACCTGCCATCAATAACCAGCAGGAGCAACGTCGTGCTACGCCGACAAGAACCCGTACGCAGGAATCCAGACCACAACAGCGACAGCAGCAACGTGTGCGCCCTACTGAAAGCCGCCCAACCCGTACGTATGAGAGTCGTCCGACCCGTACTTACGAGAGCCCGGTACGCAGTTCTCCAACACCACGTAGCAGCGGTTCCTCTGGTAGCAGCGGTGGAGGTGGTCGTCCACCAAGAGGGGGAAATTAATCTATCAGTAAAGCAAAAACCAAGATAACATGAAGAAGATAGTTTTGGCCAGTCTGGCGCTTGCGCTAGGCTGGAGCGGAACTGCTTTTGCTCAAACCGAGGTGGATGCCCTGCGCTACACTCAACTGGGCGTAACAGGCTCTGCACGTATACAAGGTTTAGGAGGTGCACAAACCGCATTAGGTGCTGATATTTCCAGCCTTTCATCAAACCCTGCCGGTCTGGGTATGTTCCGCCGGTCAGAGTTCAGTTTTACACCGGCATTACAGTTTAATACAACAGATACCAATATAAACGGGGCGCGGCAGTCAGATGAGCGCAACCTGCTCACCATTCCGCAGGCAGGTATAGTGCTTTCTAACCGCAAAGGCGATGAGGACCTCAGCGACTGGCGTGGCCTTAACTTTGGTATAGGTCTTACCAGGCTTAACAACTTTAACCAGCGCATTAGCTACAACAACACCGCTTCCCCGCCCAATACAATTGTAGATTACTTCGCGGATCAGGCAAATAACAGAACCTTAATGGGTGGCGAGACGCTTGAACAAAGTTTAGATGCTGAGTTTGGGCGGGAAGTCACCATAGAAGGTTTAGCCTTCAGTACTTACCTGATTGATATTCTGGAGGATGATATGGGGCAGTATGCTGCTCCGCTGTATAGCCTGGGTGATATAGCCCAAAGTGAAACGATTGAGCGCAGAGGCTCTCAAAACCAGATTGACATAGGTGTGGGTACCAGTTATCGGGACAGGATATATGTAGGGGCATCTGTTGGAATTATAACAACAAATCTGACGCAGGAAAGCACTTTTCTTGAATCAGGTTACTATATAGCCAGCTTTGACGAAGACGGCGAACCAGCTGTAGATGGTAATTATAGTCTGGAGTTGTTTGATCAGTTTACTACACGCGGAGCAGGCGTAAACCTGAAAGTCGGAGTTATCGCCAGGCCAATCGATGCGTTACGTATCGGAGTGTCTGTGCAGACGCCAACAGCATATACGCTTACAGATACTTACAGGCGCTCACTATATACCACCTCAGTCAACCCGAACACAGGCGCATCGGAAAATTACGATGCCTCTGAGCTGCCAGGAGATTTTTCCTATAGCCTTACCACTCCCTTCAGAGCGTCCGGTGGCGTAGGTGTTTTCCTGGGTAAGTATGGCTTTATAAGCGGCGATATAGAATATGTGAACTACGCCGGCACCCGTTTTTCAGCAGATGAAAGCTTTGGGAATGGCTCAGGCAATTTCTATTCTAACCTGAACAACAGCATCTCCAACATGTACCAGTCAGCTATGAGCTACAGAATAGGGGCAGAAGGCCGTTATGAGGCATTCAGGGTGCGTGCAGGATATGCGCACACAGGAGACCCGTATGCTAGCTCAGACTTAAATGGTGCGGTTAACTCTGTCTCAGTAGGAGCAGGCGTACGCTTGCTGAATTATTATGCCGACCTGGCCTATGTAAGAAGCACGAGCGACACCCGTTACTCGCCATACCAGTTCAGTTCCGGCGGCGGTGAGCCTGTGGTAGACATTAGCAACACGCAAAACTCTGTGCTGCTAACTGTAGGGTATAACTTCTAGGCATAACGCAAAACAATTTTGAAACAGGCAACTCTGCTAAAGAGCTGCCTGTTTTTTTGTGTTTATGGCTGGTTTTGTACCCACTGCAAGAGGTATAGGTATGGTTTTGGCTATGATGTATGGTGAAACAATATTATTCCTATAATTTAGAGGAAGGAAAAAAACATAAATAAAACGCATGCAAATCAAACTAAAGACAAACCTTTTAGCTGCTGTGCTTCTCTGCTTCGCCTTTGTGGCGCAGGCGCAGCAGAAGAAGGATATTACGCTGGAGGATATTTACCGTGACGGTACTTTCCGGGCACAGTCGGTGTATGGAGTAAACTGGATGAAAGACGGCCAGTTTTACAGCTCCCAGGTGCCTGACGAGCAGAATAAGGTGTACGACATTGTGAAGTATAATGTCACCACCGGGCAGCCTGTCAGCACCATCATTGAAGGCGAGAACCTTATACCAGCAGGCGGCAGTACTCCTATCCAGTTCGACGACTATACCTTCAGCTCAGATGAACAGAAGGTACTGTTTGCAACAGAGAGTGAGCAGATTTACCGCCGCTCTTCCAAAGCTGACTTTTACATTTATGATATACCCACCAAGAAGCTGACGAAGCTCAGCGATGGTGGCAAGCAGCTGTATGCTTCTTTTTCTCCGGATGCGAACCGTGTGGCCTTTGCCCGCGAAAACAACATGTTTGTAGTAGACCTGAGCAACATGCAGGAAACGCAGATTACCGCTGATGGTAAGTTCAACTCCATCATCAACGGATATGCGGATTGGGTGTACGAGGAGGAGTTTTCTTTTGCGAAAGGTTTCGCCTGGTCACCGGACGGTAAGAAGATTGCCTTCTATACCTTTGATGAGGCCAACGTGCCGGAGTTTAACATGCAGATGTGGGGCGACCTTTACCCGCAGGATTACAAGTTTAAGTACCCCAAGGCCGGTGAGGCTAACTCAGCGGTAAAAGTATCGGTGTATGATGTAGCCAGCGGCAAAACGGTGAAGATGGATACTGGCAACGAGGCAGATATCTACATCCCGCGCATCAAGTGGACGAACAACCCAAACCTGCTGTCTATCCAAAAGATGAACCGCCTGCAGAACACCCTGGAGATTTTGCATGCCAATGCCACTACCGGTAAAGCGGATGTGGTGCTGAAAGAAACAGACAAGGCTTACATCGATATAACCGATGACCTGACCTACCTGAACGACGGCAAGAACTTCATTCACTCTTCTGAGAAAGACGGCTACAACCACCTGTACCTGTACAATATGAACGGAAAGCTGGTGCGCCAGATTACGAACGGTAACTGGGAGGTAAGCAGCTATGTGGGCTACGACGAGAAGAACGACCGCCTGTACTACATGTCTACAGAAGTATCGCCGCTGGACCGCCACCTGTACAGCATCAGCAGCAAAGGCAAGAGTAAAAAGCGCCTGACTGACGAAGCCGGTACACACCGCGTGAATATGAGCAACGACTTCAAGTATTACTTGGATTACCATTCTGCTGCCAATGTGCCACCAACAGTCAACCTGCACACTGCCAAAGACGGTAAACTAATCAAAGTGCTGGAGGATAACCAGAAGCTGAAGAACACGCTGGCCCAGTATGATATTGCAGAGCAGGAGTTCTTTACTATGAACACAACAGATGGCACGCAACTGAACGGCTGGATGATTAAGCCAAGCGATTTTGACCCGAACAAGAGGTACCCGGTGCTGATGTTTGTGTACGGTGGCCCGGGTTCCCAAACGGTAACCAACAGCTGGGGCGGCAACAATTACCTGTGGTACCAAGTGCTGGCTGACAAAGGCGTGATGGTAGTGAGTGTGGACAACCGTGGTACAGGTGCCCGTGGTGCTGAGTTTAAGAAAGTGACGTATGCCAATTTGGGCAAGTATGAAATAGAAGACCAGATTGAAGCGGCTAAATGGCTGGGCAACCAGCCTTACGTGGACAAAGACCGCATCGGTATCTGGGGCCATAGCTTCGGTGGTTACATGACGCTGCTGGGCCTTACGAAAGGTGATGGTATCTTCCGTGCCGGTATCTCCGTGGCTCCGGTTACCAACTGGCGCTTCTACGACAGCATTTATACAGAGCGTTACCTGAAAACACCACAGGAGAATGCTGCCGGCTACGACCAGAATTCACCGCTTTCGTTTGCTGACCAACTGCAGGGCGACCTTTTGCTGATTCACGGTACCGGCGACGATAACGTGCACTTCCAGAACGCGGTGGCGATGCAGGATGCCCTGATTGATGCAGACAAGCAGTTTGAGAGTTTCTACTACCCGAACCGTAACCATGGCATCTACGGCGGCAACACCTACATGCACCGCTTTAAAATGATGACAGATTTTCTGGAGCGTAAGTTGATAAACCCGGATGCTAAAAATAACCAGCTGTAATTGCTGTAAATTGATAAAAGAAAAAGCCCGCCAGAAATGACGGGCTTTTTCTTTTTTATAAGGCAATGTCATGCAAGTTTCTGAGCGCGCTCTATAAATGGAGATGGCTGCTGCATGTGATGAAGCAGCGGGTGCATAACCTGGTGCCAGATAGGAAGTAGCCCTGTACTATCAGCCGTTTTGCCGTATTTCCTCAGGTTCTGTAGGGCTAGGTATCCACAGCTTAAGGTATACCCTTTTTATTGCCTGACGTTCTAGGGTTTAAGGAAGAAAAACAGATACAGGATGCAACAGCAACTTCAGATGACATGGGTAGAGGCAGGCGTTACTGTGCTTGCGGCACTGGCTATATATGTAGTGCTTATTTTATTCAGCAGGCTGGTTGGCCCTCGGAGCTTTGCCCGCTTAACCGCATTCGACTTTGCCGTGACAGTGGCGCTTGGTGCCGTGGTAGGAGCATCCTCCCAAAGACACTCTCCACGCGCAGCCTCCGCTTAATAAGTAAAGGATGTGCCGAGGCATTTGCATTACAGCTTCACACACACATTCTGCGGCTCAGTAAAAAAACGTAGCGCCTCAAACCCACCCTCGCGGCCAACTCCGGAATTTTTCATGCCTCCGAAAGGCGTGCGGAGGTCGCGGAGGAGCCAGGTGTTAATCCAGATAATGCCACTGTGCACCTGGTGCGCCACATGGTGGGCGCGGGGGAGGTTTTGCGTCCAGATGGTGGCGGAGAGGCCGTAGTCGGTGCAGTTGGCATATTGTATGACTTCTTCCTCGGTGTCGAAAGGGGTGAGCGTGACGACAGGGCCGAAAATTTCTTCGGTGTTGGTGCGGCAGTTGTAGGGCAAACCTTCAATTACGGTAGGGGCAATGAACCAGCCTTTGGCGCAACGGCCTTCTACCTGCACCTGCTGGCCGCCCGTTAGAATAGTGCCACCTTCCTCTTTGGCCAGCGCTATATAAGACAGGACCTTCTGCATGTGCTGCTCCGATACCACAGCCCCTTGCTTTGTGCTATCCTCCAGCGGGTCGCCTACTGACATGGCTTTTACCTTCTCTACAAAAGCATCCCTGAATTTGTCGTACAAGGGGCGCTCTATAAAAATACGGGAGCCACAGAGGCAAATCTGTCCCTGGTTCGCAAACGACGAGTGGATAGAAGTATGTAGGGCATTATTAAAGTCGCAGTCTGCAAAGATGATGTTCGGGTTTTTGCCGCCCAACTCCAGCGACAGCTTCTTGAACATAGGCGCTACCGTAGCCGCAATGGAACGCCCGGTGGCGGTGCCGCCGGTAAAAGAGATAACCGGTACTTTCGGGTGCGCAACCATGGCCGCGCCCACTTTATGCCCGTAGCCATGCACAATGTTCAGCACTCCCGCCGGCAACCCCGCCTCCTGGCATAACTCCGATAGCAGGTAAGCTGTCATAGGGGTTACCTCCGAAGGCTTGGCCACCACACAATTACCGGCCGCCAGCGCAGGGGCTATTTTCCAGGTGAACAGGTACAGCGGCAGGTTCCAGGGCGAGATGCAGCCAGCCACGCCATGCGGGTGCCGGATAGTATAATTAATGGCCTCCGTTCCTTCCATATAATGCGCCTCAGAGGCAAAATGCTGTATAGCCGTACCGTAGAAGCGCATGTTGCTGCTGGCACGTGGTATATCCACCGTCTTCGCCAGTTTCAGCGGCTTACCATTGTCCACCGATTCAGCTTCGGCCAAACGGTCATGGTGCTGGTCAATCAGGTCCGCGATCCGCATCAGCATCTGTCCCCGCTTTTCAGCAGGCGTTTTAGCCCACTCCGGAAAAGCTGCCTGCGCTGCCTGCACCGCCAGCTCCACATCCTGTTCATCAGAATCAGGAATAAGGGAGAATACCTCGCCAGTAGCTGGATTGTAGTTATCGATGTACTGTCCTGCCACCGGTGCCACCAGTTGGCCGTTGATGTAGTTTTTTAGCTGCTTCACTGCGGTTGTATGGTTATGAATTATCAGTTCTGAATTACGAATGGGAGCGTTATCAGTTCCGGGTCAAACCACCCCTGCCCCTCCTGGGGGTGCAGGGGCCCCCTTTAGAGTCCAAGGAGGGGAGCCTGCTATTCCGGCTCTACTTGAATTCTTCATAGTGAGCATGTTTGATAACTCTTATGCTCTTGTTGTAATGACACAGGCTTCGCAAGAAGTAATAAAAGCTCCCCTCCTTAGATAAGGAGGGGCAGGGGTGGTTGGATTACCTTTGCGAAAGCAATACCAGAGCTCCCTCTCCTGTTATTAGGAGAGGGCCGGGGTGAGGTTAAATACTCCCCGTCCTGCCTCCATCCACCGCCAAGCTAACACCGTTGATGTAGGCGGCGGCAGGTGTGGCTAAGAAAGCGGCGGCGGCGGCTACCTCTTCCGGCTCGGCAAAACGTCGTGCGGGTATAGCTGCTTCCATCTCCTCCTGCACCTCCTGTTTGCTGCGCCCCGATTTCTCTGCCCTGCTTTCCACCAGCGACCAGATGCGGCCTGTTTTGGTAGAGCCGGGAAGCACATTGTTGACCGTAATGCCGAACTGCCCCAACTCATTGGCCATCGTTTTCGCCCAGCTGGCTACCGCGCCGCGTGTGGTGTTCGATACACCTAAGCCTGGAATGGGTTCCTTTACAGAAGTGCTGATGATGTTGATAATGCGTCCGTAGCTCGCTTTCTTCATGAGCGGCACCACGGCCTGCACCAACTGGTGGTTGTTGATAAGGTGCATGTTGAAGGCGTTCAGAAATTCTTCTGGCTTTGCTTCGGTGATAGGTCCTCCCGGAGGGCCACCGGTATTATTTACCAGGATGTGTATTTCATCCTGCTCCTGTACGTAGGCCTTTATCTGCAGGTATACTTCATCCGGGTTTGAAAAATCAGCCACAATATAATCATGCTGCTGCCCGCTGGCCTGATCAAGCGCATCGGCTATTTCCTTCAGTTTGTCCTCGTTGCGGGCTATCAGTGTCACACTGGCTCCCAAGGCTGCCAGTTCTGTAGCAATGGCTTTGCCAATGCCTTGGGTGCTGCCACACACAATGGCGCGTTTATCTTTCAGGTCTAAGTTCATAAATTAAATGTACGGAAAACAGCGTAAACTTGCGCGGGCAATACCGCCGCAGGTGCAAGTGGCATTACCATTTTCAACCTCTTTTGCGTACCTTCAATTTGTCAACCCAATCAAATAACGATACAAAACGATGGCTATAACAAGACCTTTTAACTTTAAGGGCTGGATAGAAGAGAACCGCCACCTGCTGAAGCCGCCAGTAGGCAACCAACAGGTGTTTAAAGGCAATGATGATTTTATTGTGATGGTGGTCGGCGGACCAAACTCCCGCAAAGACTATCATTACGATGAAGGCGAAGAATTTTTTTACCAACTGGAGGGCGACATTGTGCTGAAGATAATAGAGGACGGCAAACCGGTGGATATTCCGATCAAGGAAGGTGAGATCTTCCTGCTGCCGCCACGCGTGCCGCATTCTCCACGTCGCCCTGCGAACACGGTGGGGCTGGTGGTGGAGCGCTACCGTAAAGCAGGAGAGAAAGACGGCTTCCTGTGGTTCTGCGAGAACTGCGGCAATAAGTTGTATGAGGAGTACGCCGACGTAACGGATATTGTAGGGCAACTGCCTGTGATAATGGACAACTTCTGGAAGAGCGAGGAGCGCCGCACTTGCAACAACTGTGGTGAGATAATGCAGCCACCCGTTCAGCCTGCTGAGGCGAAGCAGTAAGAATTCATAACGAAGTAAAAGACACCCTCGCAAACCTGTTTTATAAAGAAGGCTTGCGAGGGTGTTTTATTTGAATAGTAAAGCTTAATAGCTGTTATTCCTTCTTCATTCTGAAAGAAAGCGGTTCTCTCCCACCTTTGTCATCCTGAAAGGATCTTGTGGGCAAGCCGCAAAAGCTTAACTTCCTTCTACCAGGATCCTTTCAGGATGACAGAAAAGAATGAACTAAGACTGTTTGCCTGCTCATCAAATCCTTTAGGTACAGCGGCAAACAAAACCATGCCTGCCAGACTTTAGTAAGTATCAGACAAGAGTACTTATTATGGAAAAACACATTCGCCTTACCTTATCCTTCCTAACTGCTATAGTTCTTTTATCCGGTTGTAATTCAAACCACCCGGTGGTGCAGGAGCAGCCTAAAACAGTAGAAACGCCTGCAGGGCAGCAGGTAACCTTGCCTCCGCCACATGCCACAGAATCCGGCCGGAACTTCAGCAACGTCATCGGTTGGGAAGAGGGCCGTACACCAACAGCACCCGCAGGTTTTACCGTGACAAAATATGCCGACGGCCTGGAGAACCCACGCTGGCTATACGTTACTCCGAACGGCGATGTGCTGGTAGCAGAGGCAAACACAGAGGTAGGCTTCTGGAAGCGGCTTGGCGCTAAAATCGTAGGCATCACAAAATCGATGGCCCTTGGCAATAGCGCCAACCGGATTACGCTTTTCAGAGACACCGACGCGGATGGCCAACCAGATATGCGGGAAAAATTCCTGAGTGATTTAAACCAACCACTCGGTATGCTGGTGCTGGACAACATGTTTTATGTGGCTAATACGGATGGTATATGGCGCTACCCTTACCAGGCTGGCCAGACGAACATTACGGCAAAGGGAGAGAAAGTCCTGGAACTGCCTGCCGGAGGCTATAACAACCACTGGACACGCAACATTATCGCTAACGCGGACGGTTCTAGACTGTACGTGGCTGTCGGGTCGGCGAGCGACCATGGGGAGCATGGTATGGAGTACGAAGAACGGAGAGCGAATATCCTGGAGGTAAACCCGGACGGATCGGGCGAGCGGGTGTATGCCAGCGGCCTTCGCAACCCGGTGGGGATGGGTTGGGCACCTAGCACCAACACCCTCTGGACCTCTGTGAACGAGCGCGACGATTTAGGAGACGAGCTGGTGCCGGATTATTTAACCAGTGTGCAGGAGGGAGGCTTTTATGGCTGGCCCTACGCCTACTTCGGTCCGAACGAAGACCCGGAGTGGCTGGGGCAGCGGCCAGACCTGGTCGAGCAAACCATTGTGCCGGATGTACCCCTGGTGTCGCACTCTGCCTCGCTGGGCCTGGCCTTTTATGATAAAACCGCTTTTCCGGAGAAGTACCACAACGGCGCATTTGTGGGGCAGCATGGCTCCTGGAGGCGGTCAGAGTTGGTGGGGTACAAGGTCGTGTTTGTGCCGTTCCGGGATGGGATGCCTGCTGGCCCTCCGGAAGATTTCCTGACAGGCTTTTTTGCCGATAGAGAAGATGATGAAGTGTATGGCCGCCCGGTCGGTATTGCGGTGCTGCCAGACGGTTCGATGCTTGTGGCCGATGATACCAGCAACACCATCTGGCGGGTGAGTGTCCGGCAGTAGTGCAGGAACATAGTGGCTGCCAGGCCTTTTCTTTTGCGGCTAAGCTTTTGCCGGGAAACATGCGTAATAAGAAGAAAAGCTGTATATTGATGAATTGCTCTTTGCCGCGCTGCCGGTATTCAAGTCATTTTCATTCTGCTCGTTCACATGCAAAAGAAAAAGCCTCACGCTACGCCTACTGCTGGTGCCAACCTGTTTAAGGTCGACATCCACACGCACATTCTGCCGCGCACGTGGCCGGACCTGCGGGAGCGCTACGGCTATGGCGGCTTTATACGGCTGGAGCATCACAAGCCCTGCTGTGCCCGCATGATGATGGACGATAAATTCTTCAGGGAGATACAGGACAACAGCTGGGACCCCAAAGTGCGGATGCACGAATGCAACCAGCACCAGGTGGGAGTGCAGGTGCTGAGCACAGTGCCGGTTATGTTTAACTACTGGGCTAAACCAGAGCATACCTACGACCTCTCCCGCATGCTGAACGACCACATCGCAGGCGTAGTGGCAGATTACCCCGACCGCTTCGTAGGATTAGGCACCCTGCCGATGCAGGCGCCTGAACTGGCGGTAAAAGAGCTGGAGCGATGCGTGAAAGAACTGGGCCTGGCGGGCGTGCAAATCGGCACGCACATCAATGAGCATAACTTAGATTCTCCGTTTCTTTTCCCCGTTTTTGAGGCAGCAGAAGCGCTGGGTGCTGCTGTTTTCGTGCACCCCTGGGATATGTACGGCAAGAAGAATATGAGCAAATACTGGCTGCCGTGGCTGGTGGGCATGCCCGCCGAAACAAGCCTGGCCATCTGCTCCATGATATTTGGAGGCGTATTTGAACGCCTGCCCAAACTGCGTGTTGCTTTTGCACACGGCGGAGGTTCCTTTCCTGCTACCATCGGCCGCATTGCCCACGGCTTCGAAGTTCGCCCGGACCTTTGTGCCGTCGATAACAATGTAAACCCGCGGGAGTACCTGGGTAAGTTCTACCTCGACTCACTGGTACATGAACCAAAGGTGCTGGAGTATTTGGTTGATTTGGTGGGAGCAAACAACATCGCCCTCGGCACCGATTACCCTTTCCCGCTTGGTGAACTGGAGCCTGGCAAACTCATCGAATCGATGCCCTACGACCGCGCCACCAAAGACCGCATGCTGCACGGAACTGCCCTGGAGTGGCTGAACCTGAAGAAGGAGCAGTTTGTAAAAGAAGCTCCTTCTTCAGCAACAAAAGCTGAAGAAGGAGCTTAGCTCTGGTCGCCGTTGTTGGTGTTTTTCACCAACAATTTGCTTAAGCTTCAAACTGTCAAGCATTCTTCTTACTGTTTCTGCTTTACCGGGTCAAACCACCCCTAACTCCTCCTGGGGGTGCAGGGGCCCCCTTTAGAGTCCAAGGCGGGGAGTCTGTAGTTGCTCTTTTACAAGCTATTGCTTCGTAGCTTCTGCTTTTCTCCACATAGATTCATCAAAATCTACCGAAACCACGCCTGCTCTAAAGACCTCGCAGCGTGCGCAGCTCCTGCGAGCGTCTGCCGCATAAGCCTTTCTTACTCGTAACTCAACATGCATTTCCTTATATTAGCAGCATTCAGAAAACAATAGCTGCGTAAAGTAGCTTATTTATAAAACATCCGCACAAGCATGAACTATCAGAATACCCTCGCTTTCGCACAGGAGCAGGACCAGCTAGACCCGTTAAGGCACTTTAAAGACCGCTTTTACTTTCCGCAGGTAAACAAGCAGGACGCTATTTACCTCTGTGGCAACTCGCTGGGACTACAGCCGAAGTCGGCACAGATGTACATCGACAATGAAATGTATAAGTGGGCCAATCTGGCGGTGGAAGGCCATTTTAAAGGAGAGGAACCTTGGGTGAACTATCACGAACTGCTGGCTCCAGGTGCGGCCCGTGTGGTGGGTGCCAGAGAAAGCGAGGTGGTGGTCATGAACCAGCTGACAGTGAACCTGCACTTGATGCTGGTGTCCTTCTATCGGCCGCAGGGCAGGCGTTTTAAAATCATCACGGAGGGAGGGGCTTTCCCATCCGACCAGTATGCCCTGGAGACGCAAACTAGATTCCATGGCTATAACCCGGATGAAGCCGTGATAGAGCTTTTCCCGCGCGAGGGCGAGCATGCCCTGCGAACGGAAGATATTCTGGCAAGCATAAAAGAACATGCCGACGAGCTGGCATTAGTGATGATGGGCGGCATTAACTACTATACCGGGCAGGTGTTTGACATGGAGGCCATCACAAAGGCAGGCCACGAAGCAGGCGCTTTTGTAGGCTTTGACCTGGCGCATGCTGCCGGTAATGTGCCCCTGCACCTGCACGACTGGGATGTGGATTTCGCTGTGTGGTGCAGCTATAAGTACCTTAACTCCGGCCCGGGCGGCACATCTGGGGTGTATGTGCACGAGCGGTTCGGCAACGACTCCAGCATACCCCGCTTTGCAGGTTGGTGGGGCCACAATGCAAAAGAGCGCTTCCAGATGAAAAAAGGCTTTAAACCAATGGAAGGCGCAGCAGGCTGGCAACTAAGCAACAGCCAGATTCTGCCGATGGCTGTACACCGCGCCTCCCTGGAGCTGTTCGACGAGGCAGGTATGGAAAACCTTCGCGCCAAAAGCGAAAAACTCACAGGTTATCTGGAGTACCTGATCGACGATGTGCCGGTGGGAGAGGATGTGCTGGAAATGATTACGCCGCGCGACCCGCAGGCCCGCGGCTGCCAGATATCCATGCTGGTAAAACAGAATTCCCGGCAATTATTCGATAGGCTGATGGAAGCCGGCATTATCGTGGACTACCGGGAGCCAAACGTGATACGGGTGGCCCCCACGCCACTCTATAACAGCTTTGAAGAAGTATATCGCTTTTCTGAAATCCTGCACGGAAGCCTGCAGACAGTGGGGCAGAAATAAGCATGGCAGGAAGCTTCATAAAAATATTGAGATAAGTAAACTGTAGCTTTTTCAACACGCATACGAGCAGCGGCTGGCATAACGATGTCAGCCGCTGCTCGTTTTATAGGCTCTTTCTTTTGTGTATATTGCTATACAGATATTGTAAACAGTGCGGGTCCTTTTTATCTAGCCATGCAGGTTTGATAGTGGAATAACTCTTTGGAAGGTAAGTAAATAGTAATGAAATCAGGCTCTGGCATTAATGACGTAAGATTGTCGTAATGGTGACGCAAGGCCTGCTCCGGTTCCAAAATACCTTTGCTAATGAACTTAAACAACATGTGATATGGACAATACTACATTAGCAACGAAAATCAAGGAACTTAGAAAAAGAAATGGATTCTCTCAGGAGCAGCTCGCAGAAGAATCGATGTTGAGCCTTAGGACAGTTCAGAGAATAGAGAGTGGGGAGTCTGTTCCGAGGGGCGATACCCTGACAAAATTGACTGCTGCGTTGAAGGTGCGTCCGGATGACGTGCTCGAATGGGCACCAACCGAAGACAGGGGCTACCTTACAGTGTTAAACCTGGGAGGGTTTGGATTTCTTATCAATCCCTTCTTAGGCATAGTTATCCCTTTGGTTATGTGGATTTTAAAAAAGGATAAAATTAAGCTTGTGGATGATACAGGCAGGAAGCTTATATCATTCCAGTTGACCTGGACCATTATGCTGTATGCTACTATGCTGATCGCCACAGAAGGGAAGTACATCTTTTACAGTTTATCATTTAAACACTTCATCACCGCGCTCTTTGTCAGTCCTTCTCTTTTGGGGATGATTTTGACCTTTCTTTACTTCTATAACATTGCTATAATTGCTTTGAATGTCTGGAGGAGCCGAAATGAACTTAAGAGCATCTATGTTCCAGCCATCCCATTCCTGAAGTAAAAATTCTGATTAGGACGAACATGCAAAGCTGAAGGATCACAGGTAAATTTTACAACAGGAGAAATATGATTCGAGCCTACACAAGTAAAGATAAAGAGGAGCTTGTGGCCCTGCTCCGGCTTAACACACCACAGTACTTTGATGAGTCCGAGGAAGCCGACTTTATAGAGTATCTTGACAACCGGTTGGAAGACTATTTTGTCGTAGAGGACAATAGGGAAATCATCGGTTCGGGAGGTATCAATTACTTTCCTGAGTCAAAGCTGGCCTGTATATCCTGGGACATGGTACACCCCAATTTCCAGGGAAGAGGCGTTGGAAAACAACTCACGCTTCACCGAATTGAGCACATCAAAAAGAATCCGGCTATCAATCTGATTGTCGTCAGGACAACCCAACTCGTGTATAAGTTTTATGAGAAGATGGGGTTTGACTTAGAAAAAACGGAGAAAGATTTTTGGGCAAAAGGCTTTGACCTTTACCAGATGCAAATGACATTGGAAAAGTAAATATGGCTCCTTCAGGAGTGCTTCCTCTAAACCAACTCAAGACAAATGACAGGCCCGAACAAAGACGACATATTTCCCTTAGCCCACCACAACAGACTTTGCTTCCTTAAAAACATCATTTCCAATCCAAACATTATAGTAGGTGATTATACATACTATGATGATTTTGAAGATGTGCATAACTTTGAGAAGAATGTAAAGTATCATTTTGATTTTATAGGCGACAAACTGATAATAGGGAAATTTTGTATGATAGCGTCAGGAGTCACCTTCATTATGAACGGGGCCAACCACCTGTCAGACGCTATTACATCATATCCGTTCGCCATTTTTGGCAATGGCTGGCAGGATGCCATGAATGGGAAAGCCTATCCCAGCAAAGGCGACACGGTAATAGGAAATGATGTTTGGATAGGGTATAAGGCTACTGTCATGGCAGGCGTAAAAGTAGGCGACGGAGCAATTATTGCGGCCAATGCTACGGTAACCAGAGATGTAGCGCCTTATACCATTGTGGGAGGAAATCCGGCAAAAGAAATTAAAAAGCGATTTTCAGAAGAACAGATAAACGAATTGCTAGCCATAAAATGGTGGGACTGGGACATAGAGAAAATAACACAGAACCTGCATCACCTAACAGGCAAAAGCATAAATAACCTGAACGGTAGCGAATAAACAGCGCCTTTGGCAAGCATTCTACGTTCGCTTTCCCTCTCACTACTAACGCCTTCAAGTCCTCATTCTTTCTGAGCTCCTTCAACTGCTTATAAAATCTTTACCGCATTCGCTAGCGCTGCAATCTGTGGGCGGATGCGGCCGTTTCTCTTGCCGGTTAGCAACAGCGCTATACCGGAACTATAGTTGTTGCGCTAATCCTATAACGAACTGGTATCGTAGAGGAAAGAAACAGTTCTTAGACGAAAACAAACAACTATGAAAGAAAATCAATCAAACTTATGGAGGCTATTTCGTAACGGACTGTGCTGCTCGCTAATGGTGAGCATGGTGGCTTGCGGTGGCGGTGAAGACGCAGAAACTGCAACAGTAGGAGAGCCCACTGAGGTGGAAGAAAGTGCCGGTGTAATGGACAACTGGGATACGGAGCGCTTTAGCACCTCCATCACCTCGTCTGGCCGTTTCGATGTTTGGGACGAGAATGATGACAACATGCTGGATGAAAACGAGTTTTACAGTGGTTACTTCGATACCTGGGATGTGAATAATGACAATATACTGGACGAAGACGAATGGAACAATGCCACCAGAGACTTTGGAATGGAAAACCAGAACATGGCTGAATGGGATACCGATGGAGATGGCCAGATAAATGAAGACGAATTTCGCACCGCAGTTGCCAGAAGCAACTATTTCAGTGAGTGGGATGTAGACGGTGACGGTATGATCAATGAGCGGGAGTATTCTGATGGCATCTTTGGCCTTTGGGACAACGATCGGGATGGTGCAATCACGAATGAAGATTATGATAGAAGGTACAACAGGTACTATGGCTCCTGATAGCATACAGACATTTAGATTATAAAAGAAAGGCTGCAGGGTTAAACGCTGCAGCCTTTTTTGTGTTGATTGCTGAATGCAAACCCGCCTCCTGCTGTTTTATAAGAGCAAGGCCTTGGTTCGCTTCTCACAAACTACACCTTCATCTCCTCTTCCCTGAACTTCCTCATCCGTCTGAAATAATCTTTAGCGGCCGCCATCACCTTCGGCGAAAGGAGCAGGGCAGAAGTCATGGTCGGAATTGCCATCATGGCGTACATGCCATCAATCAAACTGATAACAGCGGTGATAGAAGCGGTGGCACCTAGTATAATCGTAAACACATAGAAGTAGTTGTAATAGGACTTATACTTTGCGCCGAAAAGGAAACCAAAGCATTTGGTGCCATAATAGGAATAGGAGAAGAGCGAGGTAAAGGCGAAGACAAGCACGCATAGCACCAGAATGTAGCTCCCGAAGCCAGGCATGGCATCGTCGAAAGCCGCTGCCGTTACTGAAACTCCATTCGCCTGAGAGTCGTCCCAGGTGCCTGTCACGATGATGGCCACACCTGTTAGGGTACACACCACCAGCGTGTCGATGAGCGGGCCCAGCATGGCCACCAGGCCTTCCCGGATAGGTTCGCTTGTTTTGGCGGCACCGTGCATCATGGCGGCCGTGCCTATACCTGCCTCGTTCGAGAAGGCGGCCCTGCGTGCGCCGGCAATAATGATGGCTCCAACGGCTCCGCCCAACATGGCTTCTGCTGTGAACGCATCTTCGAATATCATGGCAAATGCGCCCGGAATGCTGGTGTAATTGGCAAACATGATATAAAACACCGCCAGCATATACAGTACCACCATGCTCGGGACCATTTTGCCTGCCACCTGCCCGATGCGCTTGATACCTCCGAAAATAACAAGTGACGTGATGAGTACCAGGGTAAGACCTGTGGCAAGGTCAGAGTAGAAAGTATCGGTAGAGCCGAGGCCATTCGGCACCAGCACCACTTCGCGTATGACCTGTGTTAACTGGTTTGCCTGGAAAATAGGCAAGGCGCCAAACAAGCCAGCAATGGCGAAAAATACCGCCAATGGTTTCCATTTCCTGCCCAGTCCCTCTACGATGACATACATAGGGCCGCCTTCGAGGTGGCCGTTACTGTCTTTGCCGCGGTACATCACAGCCAGCGTGCAGGTGAAGAACTTCGTAGCCATCCCGACAAAAGCACTCACCCACATCCAGAACAAAACACCTGGGCCACCCATGGTAATGGCTACTGCCACCCCGCTGATGTTACCCATGCCAACTGTGGCGGCCAGGGCGCTGGATAAAGCTTCAAAATGATTGATATCCCCCGGATCGTCCGGATCGTCGTATTTGCCGCGCAGCACGTTTACCGAATGCCCCAGATAGCGGAAGGGCAGGAATCGGGAGTACAGCATGAAAAAGGTGCCGCCTCCCATAAGCAGGAGAAGCAAAGGCAGGCCCCAGGCGGCATTGCTGAAGGCAACTAAAAAACTTTCTATCGCTTCCAATGTTTTACTGAATTAGTGTCCAAAGGATAAAGATAGGCATGGTTCCAGGGTTAATGCTAATATATAAAGCCCTAATACCTGGTTTGGTGTAAGCCGTCATACCTGTTATTCCTTCAGAAACGGATTATTCAGACTGCCTTGAATTCACATCATGCTGTAATCTGGCTATAATAAAGTTGGAAACTATCCTGGCTGTTTTGAGTATCAGTCCACATAATACGGCAACACGAATTAAATAACGTATGTATGCCTATTTGTAGCAGGCGCTGCTGTAGGGTATCATGCAGCGCTTATCATAAGCGGTGATACCCTGTTAAGTCCCTGAACTTAGGATAGAATACCTGATGAATGATTATATAATTGCAATGACCGTGATAGGGTTAGCGGCGCTCTCCATGACCTGGGTACCAGCTTTAATGGAGAAAACACCCTTCTCATACCCTATTGTATACCTGTTGCTGGGTATACTCATTTACCTGTTACCCTTAGGGCTGCCTTCTCCTGACCCTATCTGGCGCGAAGAGTATGTGGTGCGGCTCACAGAGCTTAGTGTTATAATTTCGTTGATGGGAACAGGACTTAAGATTCGGCGAAAGTTTAGTTTCAGAAACTGGCGCATTCCGCTTCGGCTTGTAAGCATCACGATGTTGCTGAGCATTGCGGCCATCGCATTCCTGGGGTGGACCTTCCTTGGCTTTTCTGTGGCAGGAGCCGTTTTGCTGGGAGCCGTACTGGCGCCTACTGACCCTGTGCTGGCAGAACAGGTGCAGGTAGGCCCTCCGGATGATGAAGAGGAGGATGTCGTTCGCTTTTCGCTTACAGCGGAGGCTGGGCTGAATGACGGTTCGGCTTTCCCTTTTACGTGGCTGGCGGTGGTATTGGCCATATCAGCAGGGACAGGTAGTGAGTGGTTCACGGATTGGGTGTTACGGGACTTGCTGTATAGAATAGTGGTAGGTGCCGGAGCGGGCTATTTGATAGGGCGCGGACTAGCCTACCTGCTGTTTTCTCTTCCCAAAAAAACTGGTTTCCCGAAGGCAAAGCATGGTTTCCTGGCACTTTCTGCTACACTGGCAACTTACGGAATAACCGAACTGCTGCACGGCTATGGCTTTATTGCCGTGTTTGTTGCAGGGCTTACTGTAAGTAGCATTGAAGCAGAAGATGAGTATAATATCGAAATGCATAACTTTATCAACCAGGTGGAGCGAATTGTTATGGTGATCTTGCTGGTCTTGTTTGGCGGTAGCCTTGTAACAGGTATTTTAGATTATTTAAGCTGGCAGGGTGCATTGATTGGTATCGTATTCCTGCTGCTTATAAGGCCAGTTACAGCCTTGCCAAGTATGCTGGGTACTTACTCTACTTTAAAGGAGAAACTGGCTGTCTGTTTCTTTGGTATTCGGGGCATAGGCTCATTCTTCTACCTTTCTTTTGCCTTAGATAAAGTTGGCCTGCCAGAGGCCAATGAACTATGGTCTGTTGTTGCGTTTATCGTGATGATGTCAATTATACTGCATGGCATAACCGCTACAAGTGTTATTACAGCCCTGGACGTTGCGCGTAAGAAAAGCGGACGGCCTATTCCTAAACCTGATCAAACACCCGATGAGATTCAATAAGAAGCAAATGGAGCCACTCCATCTTCTTCTACCAAACGCTATCTGATAAACAAATTACTAGTTTGCAAAAACTAACACTACCCGACGCTGAAGTGTACTTTGCCCCGCAATTTTTTAGCCTGGAGGAAAGCGATGCTTTTTTCCAAGAACTGGATCAACGTATAAACTGGCAGCAGGAGCATATCCGAATGTTTGGCAAGAAACTGCCCATGCCGCGCCTCACCGCCTGGTATGGCGACAAAGGCTATACCTACTCTGGCTTGTACAATGCGCCACAGCCATGGCTGCCGGTGCTGCTGGAGCTAAAAGAGCGGGTAGAGCAGGCCAGTGGCAAAAGCTACAACAGCGTGCTCCTGAACTTTTACCGCAGCGGTAACGACAGCATGGGCTGGCACTCCGACGATGAAGCGGAGTTGGGAGAGGAGCCGGCTATTGCCAGCCTGAGCTTTGGCGGCGAGCGCCGGTTCGGTTTGAAGCACCGCACCCGCAAAGACCTGAAACCAGTAAGTATAACCCTCACACACGGTAGTCTGCTGCTGATGCAAGGCCCCACGCAACACCACTGGCTACACCACATCCCCAAGACCAAACGCCCCGTACAACCACGCATCAACCTTACCTTCCGGAATGTGAGAGGCTAGCATTTTTGTCAATCCGGGCCGGAAGCCGTTACTTTACGTCGTCAAGTGGCCCTGGGCCCTGCATACATTATGACCGAGAAGAAGAACATCGCCATCATGGGAGCCGGTTTGGTGGGCTCGTTGCTGTCTCTGTACCTGGCCAGGCGCGGCCACAAAGTAGACCTTTACGAGCGCCGCCCGGACCTGCGCACTACGATTATAGATGGCGGACGTTCCATCAACCTCGCCCTCAGCGACCGTGGCTGGCGTGCCCTCAAAGGTATTGGCATAGAAGAGGAGGTGCGCAAGGTGGCCATCCCGATGCGCCGCCGCGTCATGCACGATGAGCAGGGTAACCTCACTTTCCAGCCATACGGCAAAGAGGGGCAGGCTATCTACTCTGTGTCCAGGGGCGGGCTAAACGTTGCGCTGATGAACCTCTCGGAGCCGAACCCGGATATCACCTACCACTTCAGCCGCCAGGCTTTGGATGTGAACCTGCGCACCAATGAGGTGCAACTGCGCAATGTGGAGACAGGCGAAACTGAGACCGTGCAGCCAGACCTGCTTTTCGGAGCCGATGGCGCTTTTTCGGTGGTGCGGGGTGCTATGCAGAAAACCGAGCGTTTTAACTATGAGCAGCATTACCTCGAGTATGGCTACAAAGAACTCACCATACCAGCCACAGGAGACGGTGGCTGGGCGATCGAAAAGAACGCGTTGCACATCTGGCCGCGCGGCAACTACATGATGATTGCCCTGCCCAACATCGACGGCAGCTTTACCTGTACCCTTTTCTTCCCCTACGAGGGCGAACGCTCTTTTGCCAACATCAAAACCGAAGAGGATTTGCTGAATTTCTTCAGTGAAGTGTTCCCTGATGCCGTGCCCCTAATGCCGGAGTTGGCAACCGAGTACTTCGAAAATCCCGTTGGTTCGCTGGTGACTGTTAAATGCTTCCCATGGAGCTATGAGGGGAAATCATTGTTGATAGGCGATGCCAGCCACGCGGTGGTACCGTTCTACGGACAAGGCATGAATGCTGGTTTTGAGGATATTACGGTGCTGGACCAGATGCTGGACAGCTTTGACGGTGAAAACTGGGAGGAGCTGTTCCACAGGTTCGAGCGCCGCCGAAAACCCGATGCCGATGCCATTGCCGACCTTGCCGTGATGAACTTTATTGAGATGCGCGATAAGGTAGCCAAGCCGAGTTTCCTGCTCCGCAAAAAGATTGAAGGTAAAATATCAGAGCAGTACCCCGACATCTGGATTCCACTCTACTCCATGGTTACCTTCACTGATCTGCCTTATTCTTATGCCATGGAAACAGGCCTGCAGCAGGAGAAGATTATGAAGAAGGTAATGAAGCACATCAAAATAGTAGAAGACTACAACAAGCCGGAAGTGCAGCAATTACTGGAGAAACAGCTCATTAAAAAAGAGAAGCTGAAGAAGTATAAGGCAAGGAAAGTTTAGCTGCTGAAGTGGTGTCGCTGCTGTAGGCAATGAAACGCTTCTCTAAAATCAGATTAATAAAACCAATCTAAATAGACAATCCAACCAGACAAGAGAAACTATTTAAATCGGAATACAAAAACGCGTAACTGTCTGTAGTGCTGTGAATACGGCTTCCCCTTTGATATCTTAACTCCGCGAGCAGCCTTTTTTTGCCTCCGAGCGAATATAAAGTCCCAAAACCAACCAGGTAACTGGTGTAGTTACCCGCAAATTTTACTGGCTCATGCTGTCGATGTTCTATGGCGCCAGCGTACTCAATTTCCTCTTTTCTGGATGAGGAACTGGTTAATACAAAACTGTTGGACAGACCTATGTTAACGAAGGGTACAAAGTGTTTGCCGCCAGTTAAGCCATAGCGTACCAGAGCATTAGTATTTAGTTGTGAGAGCTGTAAGGTGATGTCATTTCTGGAGACGCTACTGTTAATAGTACCAGATTCATCCCTCAATTCAATGTAAGTATTATACGCGTTCTTGCTGTACATACCTTCTAGTTGTAAAGAAACTCGCTCATTGGACCTGGGAGAGGAAATATTCATGAAAGCACCGGTAACCAAACTTATGTCAGAATAGTTTGGGTAGGTTAAGTGCCTGCTGCTACTGCTGTTGCTTTGATGTTTTGTTTTGAAAGTGAGCTGTGAATAGCTTATACCTGTAAGTACACCTGGCTGTATTGAGAACCATGGCTTTTCAGAAGTTGAGAACATAACGGCAGGAACTCCCATACAAGCGTTATACCGACGAAACAAATCCGTTAAGGGGTTTATTTCGAGGCGAATCCTTTCGATGGACCCACTAATATCCGGGCAATCGTACATCAGCGATGACAGTGCCACAAGGTGGTTATTAGAGACTACTTCATAAGAGCGGCTTTCAACTGTAACTACTTTTCTCTCTGCTTTTATCTCAATGATTGGTGCACCGGAGCGCCTGGCAAAGTAGCGACCCTTGTAGTAATAGAGGCTTACCTGGCCTTGCACTAGTACCTCCAGAAACATTGTCAGGCTATCACCATTCTTCTCTGTTATTTTTTCTGCCTGATGGAATTTGTCATTTAAAAAACCGTATGCTTTAATTTGGTTAGGTGTAAAGGTGGTAACCTCACCCTCCAGGCTTTTCCTAAAGCTGCACTGCTTAGCGTTTGCTATGTTGTCCCTATAATTAATGTAGCCTGAGGTAGTGTCGTTGTTATGGCTAACAATAAAGCCTGCCTTGTAAAATGATTGTGCAGAGGCCCCTTGGGCAAATAGTATTAAAAGGCAAAGAAGGGCAAAAGTTTGTATTGTTTTCAAATCCAGGAAATAGAAACATAAATATAAGTATATTAAGTAATATACCAGAATAGAAGCTGCTTGTTATTGTATGGGCAAGCAACACAGAGCAGGTATGGCCTTGGAGAGAAGAGCTGTACCAAAGAAGTTACGTTGCCTGTTCAGATAGGCATTTCACATCCGAAAGCCTCCGGGAATTGGACTGCCAACAAGCAGTTTAGCAACTATTTGCCCCTAAAACAGGTATAATTTAGTATGTAACCGGGAAGTTTTCCTGACTGATAAATCTATTTATTACTTCTTTTATTTACTAAATCCAGAACTTTATGAGCTTATTTAATAAACTGAAGGGAGCAGCTATTGCTGCACTTATGCTTGGCTTTTCTACTGCCGGTACAGTAGCAATAGCACAGGAAACTACGCCTCCCGCGCAACAACAGGAGGCACAGCAGAATTTTTCGGATGCTGATCTACAGCAATTTGCAGATGCCAGCAACCGCCTGATGCTGGTGCAGCAGGAGGGGGAGAAAACGATGTTAGGTATTCTTCAGGAAGAAAATCTGAGCATCGATAAATTTAATGAAATGGCACAGGCACATCAGCAACAGAAGCTAACTGAGGTGGATGCCACAGCAGAAGAAATGGCTGCTTTCAACAAGGCTGCGCAACGCATGATGGACATGCAGCCTGAAATGCAGAAAGAGGTGGAGACTGCTATACAGAAAGACGGCATGACGCTGGAGAAGTATGAGCAGATTATGATGGTCTACCGCCAGGATCCTGCACTGCAGGAGAGAGTGAACCAAATGATGGGGCAGCAGTAAACACGCCTCCTTTATCTATAAGTAATCAAAAAGCCCCGCCATACCTGGCGGGGCTTTAAACTTTTAGTGGAGTTTATTTTATTCAAGATTACTCTTGCTTGTCCTGCTCCTGGCCGTGTGCAAATTCCATAATCCGGAAAGTTCTGGCCTTACGGTCGTAGTAACCATAGTGGAGTTTGTCGCCGTAGCGGTACACAGTTTTAAACTCTGGCTCTGGCTTTAGATCCTGCTCAAAGTTCTCGATCTTATCCTGCAGCACTTCCGTCTCCTTTCCTGATTCTACCTTAGCCAGGTCTTCAGCGCTGAGTACAGACCTGAAATAGGTGCTGGTTCCCGGTCCTGAACTGAAACCACTACTCTGGCCATACGGGTCGTAGAAGTAGCGGCTGTAGTAAGGCGAGTTCAGGTAATAATTCGGGATGTTGTAAGCCGGTGTCCAACGGCCCGGCACCATCATTAAACCACGTGCTGTTCTTACATAGCGGTCAGGAGTGCGCACCATCCGGCCCATGTCGTTACGGCCGTTTCTTTCTGCCGGCGCTTTATAAGAGCCGATGGTCAACTGGAGTGTGCTGTCGCTGAAGGCATCCACGGTAATGGCAGGCACGCCATTGGCCAGGTTCTTCATTATCTTCGACGTTTTCTCTATTTCAGTGACGTTAGAGGAGAAGATAGACTTCGCACCGCGTTGCTGTACGGGTGTAGACTTTATGGCAATCTCCTCGTCGCCGGTGTAAGAATAGTCTTTGATTGGCTTCAGCGTTTTAAAATCAAAAGCCGTCAGTTTAAACTGGTCTTTTTCGAGGTGCACCCTGAACAACTTGTCCTTATGCAGGAAAGAGTTGAAGGTCGGGGTGTTGCCTTGGGCTACAGATGGAAGCGTGCGGTAATTTGTCTCGCCTGTATTCCAGTCAAGCGTCAGAATCTCTGTAGTTGCCTCTTTTCTGTTTTGGCCTCTCAGGTTGAATCCGTCATAGATCATATAGATCTTCTCGCCCCGGATATAGATTTTGCTGCGGTGGTGACCTGTAAACACATTGTGCTCAATATCATCACTTATGTAAATCAAATCTGTTTCGCGGGCATACCGATCGCGGGTGCGTGGCATCTCCGGTTTAAAAGTTTTATGCTCTAAGTGCGCCATATCCTCGTCCGTGTCCCGGTACAGGTGCATGTTGTTGTCCTTGTCGGTATAGAGCATGTAAAAGTGATTATCGTTGCCGAAGCCACCTAAAAAGTTGGCGTTGCGCGCTACCTGTAGTTGCTCGTCCTGCATGCTGCGGAAGGCCCCTGTTCTGCGGTGAACCGCAAAAGGGCGTACATACTCCCGGCGGCCGTTTGTATAGCGGCTATAGAAGATAAACTCATTGTCTGTTACGCGGGTACCCAGTATCTGCGGCTCCTGCGAGTAGCGGTACGGAATCTGGTGCTGCGCCAGCTGCTGCCCGTTGGGTGAGAGCAATGCAAAGTTAAGTCTGCCGCTCTGGTAAAAGTAAATGCACACATTGCCGCTCTCGTCTGCCACCGTTACAAGGTCCTCGGCCCGGTTCATGGGTAATTCGATATTTGCGAACTCTTTCTGGGCATTGGCCACGGTGGCGAAGGCACCCATCAGGAGCAGGCTTAGGAATATTTTACGCATAGTATAAAGGCTTGATTGTTATAAGTATAACGTGCAAATTTTTGGCCAAAGTATACAAAACCAATAGGTAAGCTTAAATTATTTTAAGGGAACCAGTTTGTTCGTCTGTCTGATGTTACAGCAGGGGCGGCAAAATAGCATTATCACCCTACGCACCTTTACACAGGTAGCGCTGCAGCATATTGTTTTGCGCAGGCTATAAGTGGGCGACAAGCCTATTCAGGTACACCAAATATATCATAATTTGTTGTGTTACAGCTGTTGACACAAAAAAAGCGTCCGGCTAAGCTTAGCCGGACGCTTGAAAGTATGAATAAACAGCAGTTTTAAAACTCAGCGTTCTGCGGTGTTCTCGGGAAAGGAATCACATCGCGGATGTTGCCCATGCCGGTAACGAACTGCACCATACGCTCAAAGCCTAAACCAAAGCCAGCGTGTGGGCAGCCTCCGAAGCGGCGGGTATCCAAATACCACCACAGGTCTTCTTCGTGTATGCCTACGCCTTTCATACGTTCTACCAGTACATCCAGGCGCTCCTCACGCTGCGAGCCACCTACAATTTCGCCAATGCCCGGTGCCAGGATATCCATGGCGGCTACCGTTTTGCCGTCGTCGTTCACGCGCATATAGAAGGCCTTGATGTCTTTCGGATAGTCCGTCACGATCACCGGCTTTTTGAAGTGTTTCTCCACCAGGTAGCGTTCGTGTTCGCTCTGCAGGTCTACGCCCCAACCCACCTCATACTGGAACTTCTTCTTTTTATAATGGTTTGAGTTCAGCAGGATGTCAATGGCCTCTGTGTAGGTAACGCGCTCAAAGCTATTGTTCACCACAAACTCCAGCTTCTCCAGCAAAGTCATCTCCTGGCGCTCGTTTTGAGGCTTACTTTTGTCTTCTTCGGCCAGGCGCTGGCCCAGGAACTCAATGTCCTCGCGGTTGTTCTCCAGCGCATAACGGATGATGTATTTGATAAACTCCTCAGCCAGGTCTGCATTCATCTTCAGATCATAGAAAGCCATCTCTGGCTCAATCATCCAGAACTCAGCCAGGTGGCGCGTGGTGTTGGAGTTCTCAGCCCGGAATGTTGGCCCGAAGGTATAGATATCGCTGAAAGCCATGGCCGCCAATTCGCCTTCTAACTGCCCGGATACCGTCAGGTTGGTGGCTTTGCCGAAGAAATCTTCTTCAAAGTTGATCTTGCCTTCTTCGGTGCGTGGCGGGTTGTCCAGGTCCAGCGTGGTCACGCGGAACATCTCACCGGCACCCTCAGCGTCGGAAGCGGTCACGATTGGCGTGTGCATGTATACAAAACCTTTCTCGTTGAAGAACCTGTGTACCGCAAAAGCCAATGAGTTACGCACTCTGAAAACTGCTCCGAAGGTGTTCGTGCGGAAGCGCAGGTGCGCGATTTCACGCAGGAACTCCAGCGAGTGCGCCTTCTTCTGCAGCGGATAGGTTTCCGGGTCAGCTTTGCCCAGTACTTCAATAGAACTGGCCTGAATCTCGTAGGCCTGTCCCTTGCCCTGCGATGCCACCAACTCACCGGTCACGGCAATGCTGGCACCTGTGGTCACGTCTTTCAGGGTTTCTTCGCTGAATTTCTCAGCGTCGGCTACTACCTGTAAATTATGAATGGTGGAGCCGTCGTTCACGGCGATAAAGCTTACAAACTTGTTGCCGCGCTTAGTGCGCACCCAGCCTTTCAGCAGTACCTCTTTGCCTGCTTCGGCACCCGTTAGCAGGTCTTTTACTTTTGTGCGTTGCATGTGTTCGGTTATAGTAGAGTATCAGGACACAAGTATCAGGACACAAGAAAGGACTTTTTCATACCTTCTGATTCGCATAGTCCGGTAGGCGGCACAGGTGTTTTCCTGAACAAGTATAACGGTACGTGGTGTTACTGTTGCAATACAGCGTGTATCAGCATTCCCTTCTCACGTCGGCAAATTATACTTATGAAGTCTTGTGTCTTATATCCTGATACTTGTGTCTTCTTAAAAGTCCCTCAAAGTAACGATATTTTAACCTTTTTTGTAAATGCGAGTAAAATTATCCTAAATTTGGATGTGCACTTAACAGCATTTTTTCTCACATAAACCTATGCAGCGACTCGATTTAAGACAACTTTTATCTCAGAAGTTATCGCCGCAGCAGATACAATTTATCAAGCTGCTGCAGATACCTACTGTTGAGTTGGAAGCGCGCATAAAAGAAGAGATGGAGATAAACCCTGCTTTAGAAGAGGGGCGTGAGGAATCTACTGAAGAGTATAACGAGAACGACGACTACGAAGGCGAAGAGGAATATGGCAAGGACGATGTTGACCTGAACGATTACCTCAATGACGACGAGATAAGCGGCTACAAAATGCAGGGAGACCGCGGAGGTGATGACGAGGACAAGGAGATGCCAATCGCCATGACCTCTACCCTCACTGATTCGCTGATGGACCAGTTGGGCTTCCTGGACCTGGACGACAGGGAGTATGCTATTGGGATGCAGCTTATCGGCAGCATCGACCATGACGGCTATATCCGCCGTGACCTGAGTGCCATTGCCAACGACCTGGCCTTCTCTCAGAACATTGAGACAAGCGAAGAGGAAATCGAGCAGATGCTGCACCTTATCCAGAGCTTTGACCCTGCCGGTATTGCCGCCCGCGACCTGCCCGAATGCCTCCTGATACAACTCGAGCGCCGGGAGCAGGACCCGATAACCGTACTGGCGGAGCGTATTATCCGGGAGTCGTTCGATGAGTTCACAAAAAAGCATTACCAGAAGATACAGAGCAAGTTCAACATCTCAGAAGACGAGCTGAAGAAAGCCATTGACCTGATCATCAAGTTAAACCCGAAGCCGGGTGGTGCCGGTGCCAGCATGACGCGGGTGCAGTACATCATCCCGGATTTTATTCTCACCAACGAGAACGGGCAACTGCAGCTGTCGCTGAATTCGCGCAATGCACCTGACCTGCGCATCAGCCGCTCTTACTCCGAAATGTTTGATGCCTATGACAAATCAGACAAGAAGGACAAGAAGCTGAAGGAAACGGTGACCTTTGTAAAGCAGAAGCTGGATGCCGCCAAATGGTTCATAGATGCTATCCGGCAGCGCCAGAACACGCTGCTGCGCACTATGGAGGCCATCATCAAGTACCAGCATAACTTCTTCCTGGAAGGCGATGAAAGCGAGTTGCGCCCGATGATTCTGAAAGACATTGCCGAGGAAATCGGTATGGACATCAGTACCGTGAGCCGCGTGGCCAACAGCAAAGCCGTGCAGACAGAGTTCGGTATTTACCCGCTCAAATACTTCTTCTCCGAAGGTATCGCCACAGATTCGGGCGAGGACGCCAGTAGCCGGGAGGTAAAGCATATCCTGAAAGAAATCATTGAGGGTGAAAGCAAGCGCAAGCCGCTTTCTGATGAGAAAATTGAGAAAATGCTGAACGAGAAAGGCTATAATATTGCCCGCCGTACCGTTGCCAAATACCGGGAGCAGCTCAACATACCCGTAGCTCGTCTGCGCAAGGAGCTGTAGTCCCAGAAATCAACAGTTTCTTTAGAGTAAATTCAAAAATAACTTTTGTTACAAAATAAACAGCAGCTAGTTGTACTGTGATACTGCTAGTATGGACTTGTGCATCATGCTTTTCCACATACCTTTGCCGCGCTAATATAGGGGCAAAATATATCAGTCATCCTAAATGGATCCTGGTTGAAATAGAGGTACCCCGGGAGGTTAAGCTTATGCTACTTGCTCACAAGATCCTTCCAGGATGACAGGAAAAAGTCTGGAGCGCCCTGCGTATATTATTCAAGGGTGCTGGGAGTGAGCGCTACCATGTAATCAACCAAAGCAACAGCTTGTCTCGTACACCCGAAAACTATAAATAGCAAAAATGAAAGTATCGTTTGAGGATTTAAAAGCGCAGTTTAAGCGTGTGCTCTTAAAGGCAGGTTTTAAAGAAGACAGAGCAGAACTGTGCGCGCAGATTTTTGCCGGGAATAGCAGAGACGGTGTATACTCGCATGGCCTAAACCGTTTTCCGGTTTTTGTACAGATGGTAAAGGACGGCCTGATTGATGTGCATGCCGAACCTGAGAAAGTAGGTCAAAATGGTGTGACAGAGCAGTGGGACGGCCACCTGGCGCCGGGCATGTATACCGCCGCAAAAGCGATGCAGCGTGCTGTAGCACTGGCGAAAGAAAACGGCATAGGCTGCGTAGCAGTTAAAAACACCAACCACTGGATGCGTGCCGGAACCTATGGCTGGCAGGCGGCAGACGCCGGATGTATCGGTATATGCGCCACAAACAGCATTGCCAATCTACCCCCCTGGGGCGGAAAGGAACCCCGGTTAGGCAATAACCCACTCGTGGTTGCTATTCCTCGAAAAGAAGGACATATTGTGCTGGACATGGCCATTTCGCAGTTCTCGTACGGTAAGCTGCAGGAGTATGAGCTGAAAGGGAAAGAGCTACCCGTAGACGGTGGATATGATGGGCAGGGGCAGTTGACGAAAGATCCGACTCAGATTAGAAAAACAGAGCGGAGCCTGCCAATCGGTTTCTGGAAGGGATCGGGGTTGTCGCTTGTGATAGATGTGCTGGTGTCCTCTTTAAGTGGCGGTAAGTCTGTAGCGCAGATTACAGAGGCAGGAAACGAAGCGGGCGTTTCGCAGCTCTTCCTGTGTATAGATGCCCGCAAACTGGATGAGTCGATTAGCAACCGCATTATCGAGTATACCAAAAGCAGCGGTGTAATGGATGACGGGGGAGAGATCCGGTATCCGGGAGAAAGCTCTTTGGCCACACGGCACCGAAATCAAAAAGAAGGCATACCGGTAAATGAGGAAATCTGGAAGCAGGTTTTAGATTTGTAAATCCGCATTGCTTACACAAGACCATAAAATTGCGCCAACATTTTTTTCTGTATATACGCCGATGTTCAGTAGCTTGCGATGTATAACAGAAGGTGTGATTTGTGCCAGTGTGCCAGATTTATTCAGTACTTTATTGATGCCTTCATACAGGCAACCATTCTTAATTCATCATTTGTAATTCATAATTCTGTAAAGTGAACCGTACCCTTGCGCAGGTGCTGTCGGTTGTATTTCACCCGCTGTTGCTTCCGACTTACCTTTTCGCAGTCATACTCTACTACATGCCCACGGCCACCATTACGTTGCCCTATCAGATCAGATGGATAGTGCTGAGCATGATCTTTTTTACCACCTTTATTATTCCGGGTGTGGCCGCCTATAGTATGGTACGCCTCGGCCACCTCGATTCCATAGAAATGAACAGGCGCGAGCAGCGCAGTATGCCGCTGCTGTTTACGGGCGTCTGCTATGCACTCACGTCTTACCTGCTGTACCGCGAGTCTTCTTTCGATGCCATCTTTTACTTTGTGATGGGCATTATTGCCGCTTCTGTTTTCCTGACGTTCATTATCTCGCAGTTCTGGAAAATAAGCGCCCATAGCATGGGTATGGGAGGTGGTTTAGGCTTGCTGCTGGTGTTGAGCTGGCTTGCCCCGGACGCTATGATGGTGGGGCCTATTGCCCTGGGCATACTACTGGCAGGAGCCGTGCTCACTGCCAGGCTGTCGTTGCACGCGCATACACCCGGCGAAGTATATGGCGGTTTTGTAAGCGGGTTCTTAGTGGCCGTTGCTGCTGCTTATGCAGGTCTTTAGCGGCTAGCTGCCGCAAAGGTGCTACAAGTGTTCATTTGCAGCGCAAAACTTAAAATGCGTAGCCAACAGAGAGGTTTAGCTGCGGTAAGGGCACAGCAAAAATAGCGGAGTTGTTTTCTGCTATTACCGCATGGCCAATAATGTGGTCTGTCAGGAGTTCGCCTGCGTTGTTGGCAAGGGCATACTTCACCCGCCCGCCAAGTGAGGCGGCGACATCTGCTGTCAGTAGGCCCATCAGGTTAAACTGTATTCCAAGTTGGTAGCTAAGGTCGAGTGAGTGCTGGTACAGATGGCCAACACCATGATAAGTTGGGGCGTCTGGTGTTTGTGTCAACTGTTCAAAAACATCCTGCTCATACGCCAGAAATCGATACCCAAAGAAGGGACCATGAAAGAAACCGAATGGCTGGCCCTCGTTCTTCAAGGTATACCTGCGCTGACTCATCCGGACAGACGCCCCTTGCACGGGCTGACTCTCAGGAGAAGACGCATCACCTTTCATATAAACACTGTAAATGTAGCTTAATCCAAGCTCATTGGAGATGCGATCGGTGCGCATTTTCTCGTAAGCCAGATATACTTCACTAAGCTGTAGCGGGTAAACTTTCAGCACCCGGTCATAGGACTTATCCATACTCGGTACTTCCCCATCGCTCTGTGCGTTGGCTATACCCAATGGTGCAAGCAGCAGCGCAGCGGCAGCTAACATTCGGTGAAGGTGAATTTTCTTCATCATTTTTTAGGGCTCACAATTATTGACTTATTAGAATAGTATATTTATATATAATATGGATTATATACTACAGAAGCCAGATATTAGTTGTGATTTTTGCAGGTTAATTTGGTGCTTTCTTAGGAGGCCCTCAGATGCTATTAACTGCTATAAAGCTCAGGCATAACAGATTTCTATAACTCAGTAATGGTTAAGGCGTATAATTAGTCTGTTTGTACAGGATACAAGAACTTAACAACAATAGAACTATGAAAAAATTTGCATCAACAGGACTTATAATAGGCGCTTTCGTATTTGGAATGGCATCCTGTAACCAGGAGCAAGGTGCCGTAGAGAACGCACAGGAAACAAATGAGCAGCGGTTTGAAGACACCGCCATGGAGGATCGCAAGATAGATCAGTCTGAGTTCATGACACAGGCGGCATCAAGCAACATGCTGGAAATTGAGGCAGGGCAACTGGCGCAACAGAAAGGCCAGAACCAGGCGGTAAAAGACTTCGGGCAGATGATGGTGACAGACCACACACAGGCAACCGAACAGCTACAATCGATTGCTTCGCAAAAAAATATCACGTTGCCAGACAGCATGAGTCAGGAACATATGGACCAGTTGCAAAGCCTGAGAGACAAGAACGGCGCTGAGTTCGACCAGGAGTATGCCGACCTGATGGTTAGTTCTCATGAAGAAGCGATAAGCTTGTTTGAGGATGCATCCGAGGACCTGGAGGACCCGGATGTGAAGAACTTTGCTACTACTACGCTGCCTAAGTTGCGAGAACACCACCAACAGGCCAATCAGTTGGATGAGACAGTAGGCGGTAACAACACTGCTAATCTAGGTACACCCAGAGAGCAGTAGGAAGGAGACTTAAATCCGTAACATTATAGTAAAAGCATCTGTAAGTTTTATCTTGCAGATGCTTTATACTTTAAACCAACAGGCACCATGAAAAAAACTGTACTAACTGTATTATCCGCCACCGCCCTCTTCTTTACCACCGCCTGCTCCCCCGACGATAGCATAGAACAGGCAACAGAGCAGAGTGTGCAGCAGTTTGAGGCAGCGGGTGTGGAAGGCATGCGAAACGATGCCTTGTTTGTCGCAGAGGCTGCAAGCGCCAGTTTGCTGGAGATGCAACTCGGAGAGGCGGCACTAGATGCGGCTGTAAGCCCTGAAGTGCGGGAACTGGCCCAGGAAATGATGCAAGCCAATCAGCAAATGCTAAACGAGCTGCAACAGATAGCCAGCCAGAGCAACTTTGTGCTGCCCACTACACTGGGGTCCAGGCATCATGACATATACCAGGAAATAACCGCCAAAACAGGTATTGCTTTTGACCTGGCTTATGTAAACCGCCTAAGCGATGAGCAGGAGGAGATCATAGAACGCTACGAAGATATAGCGGAAAACGGGCAGGCAATGGAGCTAAAGCAGTATGCCTCTAAGCAACTGCCCCTGCTGCGGCGGCACCAGCAGTTGGTGGAAGAGTTGGAGGAAAAAATTAAGAATGCATAAAAAAAGGAGCGGCTATTAAATAACCGCTCCTTTTTTAAAGTATGTTGATAACTTAGCTTGCATCGCTGCTTTCACGGTAGTGGCTCGTCTCCAGCTCTTCCTTCAGGAACTTGGAGGTATAGCCTTTGCCTGCGGCCACTACTTCCTCCGGTGTGCCTGTGGCCACAATGGTACCACCTGCTTCACCACCTTCCGGACCGATGTCGATGATATGGTCGGCTACTTTGATCAGGTCGAGGTTGTGCTCGATAATGAGCACGGTATTGCCCTTGTTCGTGAGTTTGTGCAGCACATCCGACAGGTGCTCGATGTCCTGGAAATGCAGTCCTGTAGTAGGCTCATCCAGAATATAAAGTGTCTGGCCTGTATCCTTCTTTGATAGTTCTGTCGCCAGTTTCACGCGTTGTGCCTCACCGCCTGACAAGGTTGTTGCCTGCTGGCCTAAAGTAATATAGCCCAGGCCCACTTCATTCAGCGTCTGTATTCTGCGCAGGATGCGTGGCTGGCTATCAAAAAAGACTACGGCCTGCTCCACCGTCATGTCCAGTACATCTGTGATAGATTTGCCTTTGAAGCGCACTTCCAGTGTTTCACGATTGTAGCGCTTGCCTTTGCAGACCTCGCAGGGCACATATACATCCGGCAGGAAGTTCATCTCGATGGTGCGCATTCCAGCGCCTTCACAGGCCTCGCAGCGCCCGCCTTTCACGTTAAAGGAGAAGCGGCCAGGGGAGTAGCCCCTTATCTTCGCCTCCGGCAGCTGCGCAAACAATGTTCTGATATCGGTGAAGACACCGGTATAAGTGGCAGGGTTGGAGCGCGGCGTGCGGCCAATCGGTGACTGGTCTACCTCAATTACTTTATCGATGTGCTCCAGGCCTTCTATCTTTTTGTATGACAGCGGATCCCGCTTCGCCCTAAAGAAGTGCGTGTTCAGAATAGGGTACAGCGTGTCGTGGATCAGCGAGGACTTGCCACTACCTGACACACCCGTTACGCAAATCATTTTGCCCAGAGGCAGCTCCAGCGTTACGTTTTTCAGGTTATGGCCTGTAGCACCAATCAGGCGCAGTTTCTGTCCGGTTCCCGGGCGTTTCTTCCGCATCACAGAGATGCCGCGGCGATTGCTCAGGAAGTCGGCGGTGGTGGTACCTGCCTGCAGCATCTGTGCTGGCGTACCGGCAGTTACCACCTGGCCACCATGTATACCGGCGCCAGGGCCGATATCCACCACATAATCCGCCTGCATGATCATGTCTTTGTCGTGCTCCACTACAATAATGGAGTTGCCTAAATCGCGCAGGTCTTTCAGGGCATTAATAAGGCGCTCGTTGTCGCGCTGGTGCAGGCCTATGCTTGGCTCATCCATAATATAAAGCACTCCCACCAGCTGGGTACCAATCTGCGTAGCCAAACGGATGCGCTGGCTTTCGCCACCAGACAGCGTACGCACCGGGCGGTGCAGGCTCAGGTACTCCAGGCCTACATCCAGCAGGAAACCAATGCGCTTCCGGATCTCTTTCAGCAGTTCCCGTGCAATCACGTTCTGGCGCTCACTCAGCCTGTCTTCCAGGCCCTCGAACCACGAGGCCAGCTTGTTGATATCCAGCACCGACAGCTCTCCGATGTTTTTGCCGTCTATCTTAAAGTGCAGCGATTCTTTCTTCAGGCGATAGCCGCTGCACTCCGGGCAAACGGAGGTCTGGGTAAAGTCTTCAATCCAGGAGCGGATGTTGTCGGAATCTGACTCCATCTGACCTTTCAGGAAGTTAATGATGCCCTCAAACTCTACAATATAATTGCCCTTCTTGGTGCTTACCTCCAGATCCTCCTCCAGGCCATACATCAGGATGTGCAGCAGGTCTTCCGGCAGGTCTTTGATGGGTGTCGCCACAGAAGCCTTAAAATGCTTGAACAACGCTTCAATCTGCTTGAAAATCCAGATATCGCGGTACTCGCCAAGCGGGGCGATACCTCCCCGGCGGATGCTCAGGCTCTTGTCCGGAATCACCGTTTCCTCGGTTATCTCCTGTATCTCCCCCAAGCCATTGCAGACAGGGCAGGCACCATAAGGAGAGTTGAAGGAGAAGCTGTTCGGAGCAGGGTCATCGTAGGCAATACCAGTGGCAGGGTCCATCAGGTGGCGCGAGTAGAAGTGTGTCTGGTTTGTGTCAGCGTCCAGAATCAGCACGGTGCCCTTGCCATGCGTCAGGGCATTCTGTATGGAGCCGGACAGGCGGAAACGGTCTTCCTCCTTCACTACAATCTTATCCACCACAATCTCGATATCGTGGATTTTGTAGCGGTCTACCTGCATCTTCGGCGTAATCTCCACCAGTTCGCCATCTATGCGGGCCCGTATAAAGCCCATCTTGCGGATCTGCTGGAACAGTTCACGGTAATGGCCCTTGCGGCCTTTCACCACCGGTGCAAGTACAATGACGCGTTTTTCGCTAAAATTCTCCAGGATGTGGTTTACAATCTGGTCATCGCTCTGGCGCACCATCTTATCGCCGCTCACATAACTAAAAGCCTCTGCGGTACGCGCCCAAAGCAGGCGCATAAAATCGTAGATTTCAGTGATGGTGCCCACTGTGGAGCGAGGATTACGGCTCGTTGTCTTCTGCTCAATAGAGATGACCGGCGAGAGGCCCTCTATCTTGTCTACATCCGGGCGTTCCAGCCCACCCATAAACGAGCGGGCGTAGGCCGAGAAGGTTTCCATGTAGCGGCGCTGCCCTTCTGCGTAAATTGTGTCGAAGGCCAGCGATGATTTACCTGAGCCACTGATGCCGGTAAACACCACCAGTTTGTAGCGCGGCAGCTTGATGGAAATGTTTTTCAGGTTATGTTCGCGGGCACCGTATACTTCTATCTGTTGCGCTTCCCCGGCCATGGCAGGCGCGGTGGTGGCAGTGTTAGGTGCAGTGGTGCCAGTAGTTATTTGTTGCTCTGGGTTGAAAGCCATTCAGCGTGTGTAATTTTTAAATAGCAAAGGTACGTAATCTCAGGCTTCTGCAGCAGCAAAATCCTAACCCTTCTTAACAGAAATCAGTAGCAATTGGTTTAGAGGCGGTGCGTTTTATAGTGTTAAGAAAGAGATTTGGCGAGGCAGAATATTGCGCTGCTAAGGCGATACATTTTGTGGGGCTGGCTCTTCCTGCTCGGCCACCTCGGCATGTGCCGTGCTGGTAGGGGCATAGGCGTACGTGTGTTGTGCCACCTCCCGCCTCTTTTTGGAAAATCTGGAATAACCAAAAATAGTTATCCCTAACCCGATAGGAATAAAGGCAAGTCCTACTCCAATATAAAAAGGGTCATCCTCAAAAACTTTAATGAAGGTAAGCCCCGCCAGCACCATCGCCGTGCCCGTGCGCATATAAGACAGGAAAGTTCGCTCATTCGCCAGTTTCGTACGCTCCATGGCCAGCTTGTCCCGCATTTCCAGGTTTTGCTTTTCCTGTACTTTTAGCCTCTTCTTTATCTTTTTCTTTGCTCTTCCGAGAAGCAGTGATCTTATACTCATGCAGAAGTGTACGAAAGGAGGCGGGGAAGGGTAAAGCATCTTTTTGCCTACATCGGGCTTTGTTTTTCTGTCAACTTACACGAAGTCTGCAACTCAACCGGATGCCACACATAAGTAGCGCACCATACACCAGTAGCAGGCATCTTAAGTCGTGCTACTGGTGTATGGTGCGCTAAAATATTCAGCTAAATTTCCTTACTGCACCTGTAATATTCTGGCCCAGCATGCCGGCACTTCGTCTATTTGCACCTGTCCGTTCCGAACGCTGAACTGTTGTTGCGGCTCCAGCAGGTCAACCAGTGTGCGCCCATCAGGCTCCTCCACCTTTAGAGAAAGATTGACTGGCGTACTGGCAGCGTTCACTATTACTATGAGATGTTCTTCTTTCGTGCGCCGGGCAAAGGCAAGTTGCTCGTGCGCGACGTGCACCTGCTTATAGCTACCATACTTCAAGGCTGCATGCTTTTTACGAATGCCGGCTAAACGACTGATGGTATCTGCCAATGCCGGGTGAGGCTTCTGCTCCAGTGCTTCCGGCTGGAGCAGCTTCGGGCGCAGTGGCGCATCACTGTCAGGCAGCTTGGTGCCGCTGATTCCCCATTCGCTGCCATAGTAAATAGAGGGTACGCCGGGCATGGTAAAGAGCAGGATATGGAGCGGGTAGAGGTGCGTTGGGTTCTGTAGGGTGCTGGCAATCCGGTTTACGTCGTGGTTATCGGCAAAGGAGTAAAGCGGTAGATTTTTATAAATGCCCTGCTCTCCAAACAGCCGGTTGAGCGAGTGCGCCAGTTCAAAGTAGTTCTTATCGTTGTGGCTGGAGAAAAGGCCTTTGTAGCACTCGTAATTGGTGGTGGAGTCGAGCATCTCCGGGTTTGCCCAGCGGCGGTAATCCCCGTGTATCACTTCGCCTAAGAGCCAGAAATCGGCCTGCAGCCCATGGCAGAAGCCAGCCAGGTCGCGGAGGAAGGTGAGGTCCATCACGTCAGCGGCATCCAGGCGCAGGCCGTCTATTTCAAACTCATCCTTCCACATTTGTATGGCAGAGAAGAGGTGGGCACGGACGTCCGGATGATCGAGGTTCAGTTTGACCAGGATATGGTGTCCGTTCCAACCCTCGTAAGCAAAGGCATCGCCGTAGGGGCTGCTCCGGCTAAAGTCTACGCCAGCGAACCAATCGCGGTACGGAGAGTTTTCACCATTGGCCAGCAGGTCACGGAAAGCCCAGAAGTCGCGGCCCACGTGGTTGAACACCCCATCCAGAATTACCTTGATGCCATTGGCGTGCAATTGTACGATAAGTTCTTTTAGCGTGTCATTTGTTCCCAACCTGCAGTCGACGGTGAAGTAATCGGCGGTATCATAACCATGTGTGCCGGACTCGAATACAGGCCCGAGGTAAAGTGCGTTGCAGCCTAAGTTTTTTATGTGTGAAATCCAGTTATGGACGGCTTCTAATCGTGGCGCTGCCGGAGATGCGAAGTCATTATGAGAAGGGGCTCCACACAGGCCCAGTGGGTAGATATGGTAGAAGATGGCTTCTGAAGCCCATGAGGCTGCTATATGTTTCATTATTACGTTCTATTTTGATTGTACATACCGTTCGGTATACAAAGGTAGAAAATAAAAGTGACTCTGTAAAATTCAGGAGTAAATTCCATAAGAAAACTGCTGCAGCGCCTTCTTCACTGTCTCTGCGTTTAGCTCCACCTGGTGGTGGCTTGCCTGTACCACGTACGTGTTAATCATACCCAGGAAAGTGGCTGCATATACCTGGTGGCGGTCCCGCATGTTGCCGTGGTTTTTCGCCGCCTGCTGAAACAAAGTCTCCAACAGTTGGTGCTGCTCCCGGATGGCAGGTGTGATGACCTGTGAGGCTTCGCTTTCAGGGTTGCCATACCAGGCGGCAAGGTGCATCTGGTAGAGGGTAGGCTCGCGCATGGCAAACTGAAAATAGCTCTCCACCACACGCTGCAGTGTCAGTGGCAGGTCCCCGTTGTAGGTTGCGGCCTCTTTTATTCTCGCCAGAAAAGGAGTGAACTGTTCCTGCATGAGCGCCTCCAGCACGCCGCGCTTGCTGCCGAAGTAGTGGTAAAGCGTTGGCTTCTTAATGCCTGCGGCTTCCACTATCTGCTGCACCCCCACGGCATCGTATCCTTTGGCGGCAAACAGGCTGAGGGAGCAATCTAATATAGTGGCGCGGTTATCAGACATCAGGAGGGTTTAATGTATTTGTACCCGAAGGTGGGTGTAGCAAAAATAAGGTAATTTCGGATCTTTTCCTCTAAAACAGAAAAGCAGACCCTGATAGGGCCTGCTTTTCTGTTTTAAGTATACCGAAATAGTGTATCGCGTTAGAAGTTTGGAGACAGCAGGTATTGGCTGTAGAAGTCGTCGATGATCTTAACAGCTTCAGAGGCGTCATCCACAATATGCACCAATTCCATGTCCTCGGGGCTGATGTTGTTTTCCACCTTCAGCATCACATTTTCCACCCATTCCATCAGGCCTCCCCAGAAAGAGCGGCCCACCAATACAATCGGGAAGGCACCAATTTTTCTTGTCTGAATGAGCGTGATCGCCTCAAACAGCTCATCCAGTGTTCCGAAACCGCCTGGCATCACGATAAAACCCTGCGCATACTTTACGAACATGACTTTGCGCACAAAGAAATAGTCGAAGTTGATGAGCTTATCAGAGTCGATATAAATGTTGTTAAACTGCTCGAACGGCAGCTGGATATTAAGACCAACAGACTTGCCACCCTCAGAGTGAGCGCCTTTGTTACCAGCCTCCATAATGCCCGGGCCACCACCCGTAATCACTCCATAGCCGTGGCGCACCAGCTTAGCGGCAATTTCCTCTGCCATCTGGTAATACTTGTGCGTGTTTTTAGTGCGGGCCGAACCGAAAATCGAAACGCAGGGGCCTATTTTAGCCAGCTTCTCAAAGCCCTCCACAAATTCAGACATTACTTTAAATATCTGCCAGGAGTCGGCGATTTTTATCTCGTTCCAGTCTTTGTCAACAAAAGCCTGGCGTATTCTTTTATCCTCATCAGAGGCAGGCGCCGCAGTAGACTCGCCACTTTCGCGCAAATCACTTACTGAACGTGCTTTGTTTTCGTTTACATCAGGTTTTAGAATCGTCTGTCCACTTCCCGTGTTCACGGTTTCCTCCTGCAGTTTTGTTTTACTCGTCTTTCTAAGTTTCGTCATAATTTATACATCTTCATCAGGAGCTAATGCTCCCCAGCACCTTTATAGCAGGCGCGTTTCGTATCAAAAATTCTTATACGGCCTGCAGCATTGTGAGGAGAACTACAGTAGCCTGGTAATTTTGGTTTATTTGGATCGGATGGCAATAACAGGGTCCAGGTTAGAGGCCAGAACAGCTGGAATGATACCTGAGAGCATCCCTATCACGGCCGATACGCCAAGCCCCAGTATAATGTTGCTTGCTGAAAGTCCTACCGCCATCATGTCCTGCGGAATAAGCGTGAGCAGGAACACCAGCAGGATGCCGGCAGCGCCGCCTAACACACTCAGGAACACCGACTCAAACAAGAACTGAAACAGGATGAAATAGTTTTTGGCACCCAGTGACTTTTGTATCCCGATGATATTGGTCCGCTCTTTTACTGATACGAACATGATGTTGGCAATGCCGAACCCTCCTACAAGTATAGCGAAGCCTCCTATTACCCATCCGGCTAAACCTACCACCTCAAAAAAACCGCTGATAGCCTGTGTGGCCATTTCAGGGCGGTTCATAGCAAAACTGTCCTCATCGCGGGGCCGCAGGCCGCGTATCGTGCGCATGATGCCGCGCGTCTCATACTCCAGTTCCAGTAGTCCGGGGTCATCCTCTCGGCCTTTTACCACAATAGTAGAACCTACGCCGTTGGGCCCGGTGGCGAACATTTTGCTATACGCCATATACGGCATCATGCCCATCTGGTCGAATGGCGGTCCGCCAAACAAGCTTTCTCCCTGCTTCTCGAAGACCCCGATAATGCTAAACCGCTGGCCGCCTACTTTAATCTGCTGCCCTATTGGTTCCTGCCTGGGGAAGAGCGTTTCGGCTACTTCGCTTCCGATAATGATGACGTTCCGGCCCGCGTCTACCTCCTGTGGTATAAAATAGCGGCCTCTCTCAACAGGCACCTCCATCACATTATTAAACTGGTAAGATACACCCATCAAAGTGGCATCGCTGAAGCTGTTGTTGCCACTCTTAAAGGTATTGCTTCCCCTGTCAGAGAAGATGGCGATACCATCATCCATGGTGAGGCGCCGCTCCAGCTGGCGAAATTCCCGGATGGTAGGCTCCGGACGCTGAAAATATTTCCACCAGGGATATCCCCCCCCTCCGAAAGCCCATGGCCATTTCTGAACATAGATAACTTTTTCACCTATAAAGCTCATACTATCCCGTACGTTACGCTCCAGTGAGTCTACCAGCGTAAACACAGAGATAATGGCGAAGATACCGATGGTTACCCCCAGCAGGGAAAGAAAAGTGCGCAGCATGTTTGCCCGAAGCGCCTGCCACGCAAACCGAAAGCTTTCTGCTACAAGGCGGATGTATATCATAGTTTTTTTCTAAGTCAGGTTATAAAGGGTCTAAGTAATTTCCTTAAAAGTAATAAATATTCGGCCAAACTGAGTAAATTTGCGGCTTGATTTTTTGGTTTCTACAGAACGGGTATATATGAACCCCTATGGGTGGTTTAACTGTTAACGTATCAGAAGCAGAACACATTAAATACCGTAATATTTAATATATGAAATTATCCGAATTTAAATTCGACCTCCCTGAAGAATATTTAGCCACTCACCCCTCCGCAAACCGCGATGAGTCCCGTATGATGGTAGTGCACCGCGACTCGGGAAAGATTGAGCACCGCGTTTTCAAAGACATCCTGGAGTACTTTGACGAAGGCGACGTGATGGTGGTGAACGATACAAAAGTATTTCCGGCACGCCTTTATGGCAACAAAGAGAAAACAGGCGCTAAAATAGAAGTATTCCTGTTGCGTGAGCTAAACAAAGACATTCACCTGTGGGATGTGCTGGTAGACCCTGCCCGTAAAATCCGTGTAGGAAACAAACTGTACTTTGGCGAAAGCGACCTGGTGGCCGAAGTAATCGACAACACCACATCCCGCGGCCGCACGATCAAGTTCCTGTTCGATGGCTCGGATGAGGAATTCTACAAAGCCATCAACGATTTGGGCGAAACACCGCTTCCGAAGTACATCAAGCGTGAGGCCGAGCCTGAAGACCGGGAACGTTACCAGACAGTGTATGCCAAGAACGTAGGTGCCGTGGCTGCCCCTACTGCTGGTTTGCACTTTACAAAAGAAGTGTTGAAGCGCCTTGAAATAAAAGGTGTGGACGTTACTCCTCTGACGCTGCACGTTGGCTTAGGAACTTTCCGCCCGGTGGATGTGGAAGACCTGACGAAGCACAAAATGGACTCAGAAAACTTTATGGTTCCGGCAGAGACTGTAAGCATGGTTAACAATGCGCTTGATAACAAAAAGCGTGTAGTAGCTATTGGTACCACTACCATGCGGGCCCTTGAGTCTTCTGTGTCGGCTAATAACCGCTTGAAAGCGAACGAAGGCTGGACAGACCGTTTTATCTTCCCTCCGTACGATTTTAAAATTGCGAACTCACTGGTAACGAACTTCCACATGCCGGAGTCTACGCTGCTGATGATGACGGCTGCCTTTGGTGGATACGAGCTGATTATGGAAGCGTACCAGCAGGCTATTAAGGAGAAATACCGCTTCTTCAGCTACGGCGACGTAATGCTGGTGCTGTAGTAGCTGCCAGATAAATCTTTTAAAAAATGCCCCGGCCACTCAAGTCGGGGCATCTTGTTTTATACATGCTTCGCTCCTGAGATACATTCTCTAACTTTCTAACCTTTTAACTTTCTAACTCCCAAACCCTCTAACTCCCAAACTCCCCATGTCTCAACTTCCGGAATATGCAATCATAGTGGCAGGCGGCTCAGGCAGCCGGATGCAGCACGAGGTGCCCAAGCAATTTATAGAGGTGGCTGGCAAGCCCATCCTGATGCATACCATAGAGCGGTTTTATGAGTATAACCCTGACTTGCGCCTGATTGTGGTGCTACCGCAGCAGCAACTGAATACATGGCGCGACCTCTGCCGAAAACACGGCTTCAAAATCTTCCATATGGCGGTAGCAGGCGGAGCAACACGGTTTGGCTCTGTTAAGAATGGCCTGGATGCGGTGCAGGGAGAGGGGCTGGTGGCGGTGCACGATGGCGTGAGGCCGTTTGTGGAAACAACTACTATTAAAGCCGCTTTCGAGGCAGCCGCAGTACATGGCAGTGCCGTTGTGGCGGTATCGCCCAAAGACTCCATCAGGGAGCTCACACCGGAGGGAAACCAGGCTGTGCCGCGGGCCAACTATAAGCTGGTGCAAACGCCACAGTGTTTCCGGACAGGTATACTGCGCAGGGCTTATGAACAAGCGGAACAGGAGCATTTCACGGACGATGCCTCGGTGGTAGAGCAGTTAGGGGAGAAGATTGTGCTGGTAGAAGGGAGTTACCGCAACATCAAAATAACAACTCCGGAAGACCTTGTATTGGCGGAGGCTTTTGCAAAGGAGCAGTAGCCGCTATAAGGCTCATTTTCCTTGAGCGGCTGCATTACAAGTGAGTCTGGAGACTCACGCCCACTGTGCGTCACCGGTTAGATACCGGCGCCAGTAAAGAGGTCTTCTGTCTTTAATCTAGTGCCTTTTTTCTAAGTTTTACAGCACCGGCTGTCGCCCTGCTTCCAGAAAGGCCTGATTGGCCTGTACGGATTCGGGTGTGATGGCTTCCAAAGTTGGTGCAGGCTTGGAGAGGTTGAGGAGGTAACCTTGCAGCTGTGGCAGGTTCTGCAGGTCGTGGGTAATGCAGAGCACCGTTTTCTTCTGCTGGTGCACCCACTGCTGTAGTAGATTAAACACCTGATTTTTATAGTACACGTCGAGCTGCTGCGTCGGCTCGTCCAGCAGGTTTATAGCAGCGTCCTGTAGTATGAGCTGTGCCAGCCACACCAGTTGCTGTTCGCCACCGGAAAGTGTCGTAAAGTCATGGTCGATGAGGTGGGAGAGCTGCAGTTGCGCGAGTGTTTGAGCGGCCAGTTCGTAATCAGCGGCATTGTAGTTCTGGAAAAATCGCTTTTTCCGGAACAGCCCCATCACCACGAGGTCGTGTACTTTGATGGGGAAGCCAACAGTATTCTTTTGAGGAAGGTAGGAGAGCAGGCCCTGTTCTGTCGCGTCAGCGAGTTGCTTCAGGTCTTTGCCCTGCACCAGCAGTTGCCCTTCGTAAGCAACCTTCTGCTGAAAGGCCTTAAAGAACGTAGTTTTACCAGCGCCGTTATGCCCTATAATGGCGATAAAAGTGGGGGCTGGTACAGAAAAAGAAAGGTTGCGGATAAGGACGCGCTGTCCGTAGCCCGCAACCAGGTTTTTTACTTCAATGATCAAGCTTAAATCAATTATGAACTACAAATTATGAGTTATGAATTACAGACAGTTTCAAGATAAACCATTCATAATTCTTAATTCATCATTCATAACTAATCTTAGTACTCGTCTTCGTTAAACATGAAATCCTCTTTGGTAGGATAGTCAGGCCAGATTTCTTCGATGTTCTCGTAAGGCTGTCCGTCGTCCTCAAGGGCTTGCAGGTTCTCTACAACTTCCATTGGGGCACCTGAGCGAATAGAAAAATCGATAAGTTCATCTTTAGTGGCTGGCCAAGGTGCGTCCTCCAGATATGATGCTAATTCTAGTGTCCAGTACATAGTATTTTCTCCTTTAAAATATTGGCTTTTTGAAATGGTTTGCAAAAGTATGAATAAAAACAAAAACAAAAATTTTCAGCATAAATAAACTTGCTTTTTTTGTCTGTTTTTACCAACACAACGCAAAAAATAAGCAAATGTTCAAAAAGGGTGTAATATTTTTTTGCCTTTTTAGAGCATCTATAACAACAGCTACAGGAGAGACATGGGGTGAACAGAGTACTAGTAAAACAGCACCTGCTGCGGGTGCAACAGGTGCTGTTCATAAGAAAGTTGTCAATGACTATAACAGGAGGATATTGTTATCTGCTGATAGTGCTAAGCTGGTTTTGAAATGCTTCGATCATCTCTGTCTTCGTGTTGATCTTGCGCTTAAAGTTTCGGATTTTACCCTGCAGCATGTTACGGAAAGTATCGTTGCCAGGAGTGTCACTCAGCTTGCCTAAGTTGTCTTCCAGTACCTCCAGCTCGTTTCTGTCTGATTTAATGAAGTCTTTGAGCGCATTGATGCGGGCCTGCAGGTCATCTGTCTCAGATAGGGGCTCGTTAGCGGTTTGCTGGCGCTTCCGGATATAATGTTCCAGGCTGCTCATCTCAAACACCTTGTCGCAGGCCTTAATAAAGCGCTCCCAGATCATATCCGACACCTCGGGGCTAACAGGGCCTACTTTTTTCCACTCTGCCTGCAGCTCTTTCGCGCGCTTTACAGCGTTTCCGAGGGTGTGCTTCTGCAAAAGCTGCTCGCCTTCCTCTACCAGTTCTTTTTTACGCTCAAAGTTGGTCTCGTAGTATTTTCCCCTCGACTCGTTTTTCTCGTTGTTGATTTTCTTCTTCAGGCGCTCAAAGAAATGGTTGTGCGCCTTCCGGAAATCTGTCCATAGCCGCGTCATGGTTTTGCGTGGCAGGGTACCGCCTACTTCTTTCCATTGGTTCTGCAAAGCCTTCAGTTTGGCAGTGGTGCCTTCCCAGTCTTCAGAATTCTGCAGGGCTACTGACTGCGAAATCAGATCGCGGTACTTGTCGTAGATGCGGTTCTGCATCTTCTTCTTGTCCTCGAAGAAGTTTTTCTTCCGCTCAAAGAAGTTCTCAATAGCCGTTCTGAAGCGTTCCTCAATCTCCTCTGTCAGCTCTTTCTCCACAGGCCCTGTTTTAATCCAGGTACCCCGCAGTTCTTTCAGCTTCTCAGTTGTCTCCTGCCATTCAATGCTGTTGGTCAGGGCCTCGGCCTCCTGTGTGAGCGCAATTTTGGTGGTCAGGTTCTTTTCGCGGTTCTGCTTTATTGTCTCGTTTATGTCTTCCTCCGCCTTGCTGAGGGTATGGTAGATTCTCTCAAAGTCACCTAAGGCATCGTAGCTTCCTACCTGTTCCTTCATGTGCAGCACTTTCATCAGAAAGGAGCCTTTGTTTTCTGAGGTTTCAATGCGCTCCAGCAAATTCTTCACTTTGTCCTGAAACATCTCGAAACGCTTCGCGAAATACACCAGCGAATCATCCTCAGACTCTTTCACTTCGCCTACCTGCCGTGCGGGGTAGTTCATAAAGGGCTTCAGCCACACTTGCTGGTCCTGAATAAAGCCATACTTTTTGGCTTCTTCCAATAGATCGTTGTTTTCCATTAACTGGATAGGGTTATGGGTCGAAAAAATAGGGTAAGGCGACAGAATTAGACTAACCTTTGCATACGCAGGTTCACCTGCAGCGTTTTAATTACTTCTATATAGTAAAGTTAATTTAGTAACACTACATTAATCGGTTATCTGGTGCTAAAATAAGTCGGGACATACTATACCCATACAGTTTTTTTACAAGTTTAATGATTTCAACCAATTTTGTGAAGCGCGTAGCATGAATTTTTACGATATTTGTAATTCTTTAACAAATAAAATATCAGAGAGATAGGAGGCAGCGGCAGAGAGCAGCAAACCTCCGCTTTATTAATTGAAATATTAGCATAACACTATAATCTACGGCATGAGTAACGAAACCATAATTTTCTCGATGGCTGGGGTAAGCAAGATCTACCCGCCAAAGAAACAAGTGCTTAAAAACATTTACCTATCATTTTTCTATGGCGCCAAGATCGGGGTGCTGGGTCTGAACGGATCTGGTAAGTCGAGCTTGCTTAAAATCATTGCAGGTGTTGAGAAAGAGTATCAGGGTGAGGTGGTGTGGTCTCCGGGCTATACGGTAGGTTACCTGGAGCAGGAGCCGCAGATGGACCCGACCAAAACAGTGCGTGAGGTGGTGGAAGAGGGCGTGAGCGAAGTAGTGAACCTGCTGCGCGAGTTCGACGAAATCAATATGAAGTTTGCTGAGGAGATGACGGACGATGAGATGAACAAGCTCATCGAGCGCCAGGGCGAGGTGCAGGAGAAACTGGACCAGCTGAACGCTTGGGAACTGGACAACCGCCTGGAGCGTGCGATGGATGCGTTGCGTACGCCTCCGGAAGATGCGAAGTTAGAAAACCTGTCGGGTGGTGAGAAGCGCCGCGTAGCCCTTTGCCGCCTGCTGTTGCAGGAGCCGGACGTGCTGTTGCTGGATGAGCCAACCAACCACCTCGACGCAGAGTCGGTGGATTGGCTGGAGCAGCACCTGCAGCAATACAAAGGCACTGTGATTGCCGTAACCCACGACCGCTACTTCCTTGACAATGTGGCCGGCTGGATTCTGGAGCTGGACCGTGGCGAAGGTATTCCATGGAAAGGCAACTACAGCAGCTGGCTGGAGCAGAAGGCGAATCGCCTGGCGCAGGAGGAGAAATCGGAGAGCAAGCGCCAGAAAACGCTGCAGCGTGAGCTGGAGTGGGTGCGTATGGCTCCAAAAGCACGCCATGCCAAATCAAAGGCGCGTCTCAGCCAGTATGATAAGCTAGCCGGAGAAGACGCTAATCAGAAAGAAGAGAAACTGGAGCTGTTTATCCCGGATGGCCCGCGCCTGGGCTCCCAGGTAATTGAGGTAAACCACGTGAGCAAAGCCTATGGCGATAAATTGCTGTTTGAAGACCTGAACTTTGCGCTGCCGCAGGGTGGTATTGTAGGGATCATCGGCCCGAACGGTGCTGGTAAAACAACCTTGTTCAAACTCATTACAGGGCAGGAGAAGCCCGATGCCGGTAACTTTGAAGTGGGTTCTACCGTGCAGATTTCTTACGTGGACCAGGAGCACACCCAACTGGAGCCAAACAAGTCTGTATTTGAAGTGATTTCCGGTGGTACCGAGCACATGATGATGGCTGGCCGCCAGGTGGTATCCCGCGCCTATGTGAGCAAGTTTAACTTTACGGGTGGCGATCAGGAGAAGAAAGTAGACAAACTGTCGGGTGGGGAGCGTAACCGCGTGCACCTGGCCATGACGCTGAAAGAAGGTGGTAACCTGCTACTGCTCGATGAGCCAACCAACGACCTGGACGTAAACGCCATTCGTGCGCTGGAAGACGGACTGGAGAATTTTGCCGGTTGCGCCGTGATCATCTCCCACGACCGCTGGTTCCTGGACCGTATCTGTACCCACATCCTTGCTTTTGAAGGCGACTCTCAGGTATACTGGTTTGAGGGTAACTATTCCGAGTACGAGGAGAATAAGAAGAAGCGCTTGGGTGATGCAGAGCCGCAGCGCATCCGTTATAAAAAACTGGTATAGGAGTATATTCAGGAGTATTAACTAATTTCTGATACTGCTTATGGAAAGGCCGCTGCTTAATTGCAGCGGCCTTTTGTGTTTTTTTCCTTTCTTAAAAGAATTGCCTGGCCTCTCCGCTTACCAAGGTTTTCACCACGCGCACTCCAAAGAATTAGGCCATTTTCTTTGTTGATAATTTTCAAACAGTAGAAGAAGCTCCTGGGGCGATTGGACTATCTAATCATCAGTGTTGCAACTTTGTATAAATATTTCTTTTTTATATGATAATATTTAACAAAGTTAAATTCGTTTCGTAAACTAAGTTATAGACAGCCAGAGGTTTAAAGTGTTCTCTAACTTTAATGGATGTCAATTATGAAAAAAATTTACTCCAATAGTGATGCGGTAGCCTACTGGCTTATCGCTGGCTATTTTACCATCGTAGGTACTATTGCTTTGGTAGTATCCTAAATCTTTTACTCCAACGTGTAACCCAGAAGAGGCTGTCCGAAGAGGGCAGCCTCTTCTGGGTTATGGCATGTTCAAAATGAAACCCTGCGTCTTTTCTGTTTGCCCTGTATAGAGCAGAGAATGCGTTATAGATGTTGCCGCACTTTTGTATCTTGCAGCCCTCCTCAAAGCCCTACCATCTATACCTCATGCCGGTTCTCTACCTAAAACACGCAGACATTGACCTGGAGCAGTGGAATGCCGTGGTAGCGCTTTCACCGCAGCGGCAGGTATACGCCATGTCCTGGTACCTTGATGTGGTGTCGCCTGACTGGGAAGGCGTGGTGGAAGCAGACGCAGCAGGTATATATAAGGCAGTGATGCCAGTGCCGTGGCGGCGTAAGCTGGGCATGCGCTACGTGCAGCAGCCCTTGTTTTGCCAGCAGCTGGGAGTTTACGCTTTAGAGACGAGTATACCCCCAGCTACCTATCAGGCCTTTACAGAGGAAATATACAGGCGTTTCCGGTACGTGGCAGACTATCATTTTAACACCGATAACCAATTGCCCACCTTGCCGCGGCCAGAGGTGCAGGTAGAGCATACCTTAACGCTGTACCTGAACCTGTGCAGCAGCTATGAGCAGCTGTATACGGGCTACTCCCGCGATAGAAAGATGAACCTGAAGCGCGCGCAGAATGCAGCCCTGCAAATAGAGGAGAGTGACGACATAGAACCCATCATCCGGTTTTTTAAAGAAGAAACAGCAGCGCGTATTTATGGCGGTGTAGCAGAAGGGGCTTACGAAATGCTTCGGCAGTTGTACCAGGTGCTGAAGGAGAAGGGGGTGGGAAAGCTTTACTATACCGTGGATAAACAAGGGCGTCAAAACAGCGGCTGCCTTTTCATTTTCTGGGGCGGGCGTATTGTCTATATTTTCAACGCTGCCCCGCAGCACGGCCGGAAGCAGAATGGCCGCACCCTTCTCATCGACCATATGATTCGGGAACACGCCGGGCAGGAGGTGCTGTTCGACTTTGAGAGCCCTGATGAGCGGGAGCCGGATATCCTCCACTTTTACAAAAGCTTCGGCCCCGAAGTAAAGCCCATCCCAGTGCTAAAGTACAACCGCCTGCCAAAAGGAGTGAAGCTCATGCGGGAAGCCCGGATGCGCCTGGTCCGGAGGCTAAGAGGTTAGCAAGCGCTTCAGCTGTATAAGCTTTGGGGTTAGAGTCAATTTTAATCAGCCTGCTGGCATCTACCGTGCCGCCTGTTTTCAGGCTGAGAGGTATGCGCTGAGATACATACATTTCACTATACTTTTGTATCTTACCGCAACTGATCGAACCTAAAAGTATGATGTGGAGGCGAACCATAGATCCTGGATTAGGAGAAAAGTATAATAGCCGGACAAAGCGCCTGATAAACAAGGATGGCTCGTTTAACATTGTGAAGCTGGGAAGAGAGCTGCGCCTGTACGATGCCTACCAATACCTGAAGAACATCTCTGTAGGGCGGCTTTCTTTTCTTCTGCTGTGCTTTTACCTGTTCATTAATAGCCTGTTTGCCCTGCTGTACCTGTGGTGTGGTGTAGAAAACCTGCATGGTATAGAGCCTGGCCTTCCGCCTTTTCTTAACGCTTTTTTCTTTAGTGTGCAGACATTTACGACAGTAGGGTATGGCGTCTTAGCACCGCACGGTATGGCTACGAACCTGGTGGTTACCCTAGAGTCCTTTATGGGTTGGGTGGGTTTTGCAATTATTACCGGTGTCGTGTTCAGCCGTTTCGCCAAGCCGCATGTTCGTATATTATACAGTAATAACGCGATTATTGCTCCTCATGAAGGGGGAAAGAGTCTGCAGTTCCGGCTTGCCAATAAGCGCAATAGTGTACTGCTTGAGATGGAGGCCAGGGTCATGCTGATGGTGCAGGACACCAACTTCAGTCGGCACTACTATAACCTGAAACTGGAGCAGTCTTCGCTCTATTTCTTCCCGCTAAGCTGGACAATCATGCATCACATTGATGAAGAAAGTCCGCTTTACAATGTAACTCCAAAAGAATTAGAAGAGAAGCGTGCGGAGGTGCTGGTCCTGATAAAGGGCTATGACGAAGCATATGGGCAGACAGTCCACTCCCGATTCTCCTATCGGTTTAATGAAATACTGTGGGATGTGCGCTTTAAAGAAGTTTATAATTCGGACACAAGAGGAGAAATTGTATTGGATTTGCTTAAACTGCACGAGACGGAGCCTGTAAGTGAGCCTGCGTTATAAGAATTGCCAGATGCTTAATTGTCGCCTTCTTCACGGGGTTTGTGCGGACCTGCTTCATATTCCTTTTTCTCCATTTCGAGCCGCTGTTGCTCCTCTGCTGTGAGCACCTTTGGATAAGTGCTGAGATCTGGCTGGCCGGCATCTACCCAGGCGGTATACCAGTAACTGGCAATTGTGCGGATGGCCAAGCGCATCTGCCGCTCTACCTGCCCGTTCAGTTTGTCGCTGTAAGCTTCTGAGAAGGCGCGGGAGTAAACGCGGGTGGTGAGGCTGTTTCGCACCTCAAAGCTGTATTTCTTTTCCTCGTCAAACGCCTGTGTCAGCTGCTTTTCAAAGTAAAGCACAGAGTCGAGGCCGGTATGAGCACTGGCTACTAAATCCCATGCCCGCAGCTGTGGCTGCTCAATATACTGTGCCTGGCCTACAAAAAAGTCATAATTGCCGGAGAACAGCTCTGGCAGGCGCGATTCCCAGAAACCGTGTATGCCGCGTTGGCCGGTAAACTGGCCGTTGTAGTTTTGGGTGGTATGCAGCGGCACACAGGCATCGGCCACATAATGCCCCATCTCGGTACTGAGGCGCAGGATACGGTCGAGGTCCCGCTCCTTAAACGCCTGCGTCAGTTGGTACTTCATCAGGCTGATGTGCCAGGGCACAATGCCGTAAGCCTGCAAGGTATCTTCAGTATACAGCTCCACGGCCTGCTGCCAGAAACGCGGCATCTTATACAGGGCGCTGTCGCCGTACACATCCAGGTCAATGTAATGGCGGGGTGCTTCCCATTCCACGGCATAGCGGCGGCGGTCCGGGTTTACGGCATTTTCGGTGATGTAGCGGATGTGCTTTTTATAGAAGCCAATCATTTCCGGTGGCAGCGTGAACACTGCCAGCCTGTTAATGCGCTGATGGGCAAAGAAGCCCCAGCTGTAGCCCAGGTGTGGGAGGAGGAATGCGAACAGGAGAAAAAGAACAACACGTTGTTTGCCAGCCATATCTGTTCCATACGGCAACAGCTGGTTTATTGGTTTTCTGCGTTATGTTTCTGCCACAGGAACGGTTATGCATTACCTGTTCAGCGAAAATCCCTGCAACGTGTAAAGTATACCCAGGCCCAGGGACTGGCTGTATTGTATGTCTGCATCCTGGTCGTAGTCATAAATCAGGTTGCCCGTCAGGTTTACGTTAATGTAGCGGTTCACCTTGGCATTCAGCACCGCATTAAGGCGATGGTCCACCCGCTTGAAGGTAAACTCTCCGTAGTTAAGATAGCCCATATAATTGAGCCTCAGGTTTATGTTAGTGGCAATGTCACGCTTGAAAGTAGCCTGCACCATCGCAGCCAGCCACTCAGTGCGTACTTTCCTTCCTTCCGGTACACCATAGCGGTCGTCAGCTGCTACTTCGTCATCCACTAAAAAAGTAAAACGCGGTGCAAAGGGGCTCAGGCGTAAAGAAAACGATGGATTGGGTTTATACTCTGCACCCAAGGCAAACGTCAGGTAACCCGGCGACAGGAAGTTAGACACCAGTACTTTATTTCCGTCAGCATCGGTTTCATCATCATAGCCCGGTGCAAATTGGGAGAGGAAATTGGCAGAAAAAAAAGCGTTCCAGTCAGAAGTAAACTTATAGCCGTACTTCGTGTCGAGGTAAATGCGGTCAACGCTCTTGCGCATCTCGTCTCCCTTGTTTTTGATGAGGCCATACTGCAGCTGCGCCTCATTGTCCCAGGTAACACGGCCCCTGCTATAATCGGCCCGGGCATCTAGGTGCGAGTTGAGCGCAATAGAGCTGATGCCTCCTGCTCTCCAGTTATCGCTGAATGCCGCCTGGTTTAAGTTAATGCCCGCAGAGAAGGTTCTCCGCCAGGTGGTGTCTGCTTCTGTCTGTGCCAGTACTATGGCCGAGTTTAACAGCAGCACAAACAGCGTAAGTAAAAGTTTATTCATGATAAAGGTATTCAATGGTTCGTTGTCTATTTCGGGCAGCCTGAAGGATGCAGAGACGGTGATGTTGGCTGTGCACTCTTTGCCGGCACCACCACATTCTGCCCGTGCCGTATAAAAACAAGTTTGCCAGATAACCGAATACTTTAGAGCATGTTTGAAGTATTCGGTTATCTGGCAAAGCTAATGCTAGGAAGGCGGTAAAACCAAAACTAACGCCGGGAAAGACTGTTTGAGGAGCAGAATATTAGCAGGATGATGGTTACCTGAGGCATATAAATCAAAACATGTTGAACATGTCCCGTCCGCTACCACAAACCTTTTTCCCTGTCTATTTACGTATACGCAAAACCAACAACTCATTTTAAAAACATTTCTTATTAAAAGCAGCACCCCATGATAGAAGACCTATGGTATAAAAACGCAATTATTTACAGCCTCGACCTCGAAACCTTTATGGATATGAACGGGGACGGCGTTGGCGACTTCGAAGGACTTGCCCGCCGCCTCGATTATCTCCATGCCATGGGCATAGACACTGTATGGCTGGCACCATTTCAACCCTCGCCAAATCTTGATAACGGGTATGATATACGCGACTACTACGGCGTAGATCCACGGCATGGCTCCAGCGGTAATTTTGTAGAGTTCATGCACCAGGCCAAGAAGCGCGGTATTAAAGTTATCATTGACCTGGTAGTCAACCATACCTCCGACCAACACCCTTGGTTTCAGGATGCCCGGAGCAGCGAAAATGCCAAACACCGCGACTGGTACGTATGGTCCAAAAAGAAACCGGATGACTGGGATGAGGGCATGGTGTTCCCCGGCGAACAGGAGGCTACCTGGACCTATGACAAAAAAGCCAAAGCCTACTATTTCCACCGCTTTTATGAGTTCCAGCCTGACCTAAACATAGATAACCCCGAGGTGCGCGCCGAGATTCGCCGGATCATGGGGTACTGGCTGGAATTAGGCGTAGCCGGTTTCCGGGTAGATGCAGTGCCTTTCTTGCTGGAAACCCAGATCCCTGGTGAAACCAAGCGGGAGATCAGATTTGAATACCTGCATGAGTTCCGGAAGTTCCTGCAATGGCGAAAAGGAGATGCCGTGCTGCTGGGTGAAGCCAATGTGGCACCTGACGAAAGCCAGCAGTACTTTGGCGAGGATGGGGAAGGTATTCACCTGATGTTTAATTTCTACGTCAACCAATACATGTTTTATGCTTTGGCCACGGCCGATACCAAGCCATTGGAGGAGGCGCTGGAGGCTACCCGCAACAAGTTGCATGCTACCCAATGGGCTCAGTTTCTGCGCAACCATGACGAGCTGGACCTGGGGCGGCTCACTGAGGAGCAGCGGCAAAAAGTGTTTGCCCGTTTCGCTCCCGAAAAGCATATGCAGTTATACGACCGTGGAATTCGCCGGCGGCTTTCTACCATGCTGGGTAACCAAAGGCAGTCTGAACTGGCTTACAGCCTGATGTTTTCCCTGCCCGGAACACCGGTTATTCGCTATGGCGACGAGATAGGCATGGGAGATAACCTTGAACTGGAAGAACGGAATGCCGTGCGCACCCCTATGCAATGGTCGGGTAATGGGCAGGCTGGCTTTTCGGAAGCAGAAAAACTGGTGCACCCTTTAATAGATGAAGGACCGTATGCCTACAAACATGTAAATGTGGAAACTCAGCGGCGCGAACCCGATTCCCTGCTAAACTGGATGACTTCCCTGATCCGCCTGCGCCAGGAGTGCATAGAAATAGGCTGGGGGCAGTGGCAGATACTGAACACAGGGCTTGCCCAGGTGTTAGGGATGCACTATAGCTGGGAAGGCAGTTCCTTAGTCATTCTCCACAACTTTGACGAAAAGGCCCACGAGGTGAAGCTTGACCTGAAACAGGAAAAGGAGGCAAAGCTGGTAGACCTGATGGCCATTAGCGAAAGTGTGGCCGATAAAAAAGGTATTCATCACATCACGATGGACGCGTATGGCTATCGCTGGTTCCGTGCCGGTGACCTAAGCCATTTGTTTCATAAGGTTTAAATTATGACAGAATACGGTATTTATGAACGCTGGCTTAGGTGTATTACAAGCTAAAGCAACAGGGGAATTTGTATAGAAAGTATTTCTACTGAAAGGCAGGAAATAGTCGCCAATTTGCTTTATGCTAATTTTAATATATAGTATATTCGGCAGTCTGGTCCCGGTCATCTATTGCTATAGGTATATGATGCGTTACTGATGACGCATAAATAGCCTTCAACAATATAACCATATAAGACCAGTGAAACAGAAATTTTGGATTACCCTTTTCAGCTCTCTTCTATTCTTTGGCTGTGAAAAAGACAAGGATGGAGGAGAGCCTAGTTTATTGCCTGTTTCTCAACTAAGTATCAGCTTGGAACCAGCTAATTACAGTATAGAGACAGCCGAGTTGATTCTCTCTGAACATAGTGGGAAAATCCTGTTAGACACTTTGCTATCAACACGTCAGCAGCATACCCTCGAAGTCAGAACTTTAGAGACAGAATTTGTTGTAACGACTGTTTTTCACGCAAAGGACTATGATAAAATAATTGTAGATTCCTATGTACAGGCAAATCCAAATAACTGGCAAATAACCCCCAGCGACAGTTACCAATATCTCCCTTACAATAACGATCCAGCTTTTGGAGAAGGTTTTGAAGCCGCTACGGTTAAGTACTTGAACGTTCCGCCTATTCCAGGTGATGATTTTCATTTTTCAAACACCTACGCGCTACGCTCAGGTTATACTTACAATCCTTCCGAGGGCTCATTAGAAATAGAGTATACCAAGCGCAAATCTACTAATCACACCTATTTTGTTGTGCCAGAAAGCAATCTTTACAAGATTTCTGCAGAAGTTCAGAAGAATGCTACCATAGATCTGACGCAGATGAAAGAGGCTACAAAAGCTACCTACAGAACTTCTCAGGACCTTCAGGAAAAATCAACCCTCTTGTTCGGATATCCTGTGGCAAACAATTACAATAATTACCTGTGGCTATATTATACTAACTTCATAAGATTCCAGTCGGGCTACGACATCATCTATCCTAAGAGTGATATCTATGCTTATAAATTCATCTCAACTTGGTCTGATGCATCATCTAATGCTTATCAGTATTATAGTTTTGCTGATTCAGTGCCGACGCATCTTTCTTTTATTGATGAATCTTATATCAAGTTAAACAGTAAGTCATTTGAGAGTCTGAGTGTGCAGTTTGACAAAGATTTGCCTACCTATTATGCTTCTACCTGGACAGATAGTGGCAATGAAATCTTCTGGACGATTTTCTCTCCAACTACTAAAACCGCGTTCAATCCAAAGCAGTTTATCAACTCTTTGAATGTGTCACTCTTGAAAGACAGGAGCTTATCAAATCTGAAATTAGCTAAAGTAACAATTGAAAAAGCTGATGATCTTTCTTACCAGGCGTTCTTCAATAGTGTATTCAATCTGAACGTCAACAAAGAAAACAAAATAGGACTGGCAAGGAGGTTCACCAAGAATATGAACTAGATAAGCTACTTCCAGAGGTGCTTTCGTAGCTCATATAAACAAAAGCCGCCTGCCACAAAAACTGTAGCAGGCGGCTTAACTATTTCTTTGATATCATGGTCTATCTTCTCTTTGAGAGAGCCGGGAATTTCATTTTATAGTCAGCGTCCACGTCTCCCTTTGATATTTTAGCCAGCCTGTTCTTGATAAGGCGCTTCTTCAGGCCGTTCAGGTGGTCAGTGAACAGGATGCCTTCAATGTGGTCGTATTCGTGTTGAATGACACGGGCATTCATGCCATCGTAGGTGTCTTCATGCTCATTCCACTCTTCGTCGAAATAGCGTATCACGATGCGCTCCGGGCGATACACGACCTCCCGCACGCCCGGTATGCTCAGGCAGCCCTCTTCAAAACCCCATTCCTCCCCGTCTTCCTCTATAATCTCAGGGTTGATGAATGCTTTCTTCACACCTTTTCCTTTGTCCTTATCGTCCATCATCGGCTCAGAGTCAATCACGAACAGCCGGATGCTTTTGCTGATCTGTGGCGCGGCCAGGCCTACGCCGTGGGCAAAGTACATGGTCGAGTACATATCCTCGATAAGCTCCTTCAGGTCAGGGTAATCTTTGGGGATATCTTCTGCTTCTTCTTTTAAAACTGGATCGCCGTAAGCGGTAATCGGGTAAATCATATAGTTCTGCTTTCTAAATACGATTGTAAAATAATGGCGGCACTCACACGGTCCACCGTGCCTTTGTCCTGGCGGTCTTTCTTTTTCAGGCCACCCGCCAGCATGGCCGCCTGCGCCATTTTAGATGTAAAACGCTCGTCCACGGTATGCACCGGTATGGCAGGGAACTCCTTCTGCAGCTTCCGCACGAAGCCTACCACGTGCTGCGTCGCCTCCGTGTCCTCGCCAGAGAGGCGGCGCGGCATTCCCACCACAATAGCTTCCACCGGCTCGCGCTGTACATACGCCTTCAGGAAGGATAACACATCTTTGGCATGAACGGTTTCTAAAGGGCTGGCGATTATCTGCAGCGTGTCGGTTACTGCTATACCCACGCGCTTTGTCCCGTAATCAATTGCCATTATCCTGCCCATTTGTCTGTTCTTAAGCCGCAAAGGTAAGGAATTATCTTGTTTCTTATAAGCAAGGGAGTGGCTGCTCTTACACATCTTCACGCATAGTTCCGTTACATCAGCCGGTGTTCCAGTGTCTGCCTGCAGTGATTAGTAGCGCTAAAGTTTTTTTCGCTGTTCTGTGGATCTGCAACGGTTACGTCGATGAAATGAAGCCGTACATCTAAAAGTGGTGCTTAATAGTATGAAGTAGATGATGTATAAATTAAATTATTTTAAATTAGATGGTGTTATAGATACAGAGGAGGCGTAATATAGCCGGTGTACTTTGCAACCTTCGCAACTTGTACTTGTATAGCTAAAATAACCCCTCCGGTATAATTTTATTAACTTGTGGCACCTCTTTAACAGCGGCACCGGTTGCTGTGGTACTTATGGGAAGACAGGTATATTGACTAATAATTTGTAAGAATATGGATAACATGGAGCACGGGGAAGAAAAGAGAAACGTCCGGAACTCTCCATTTCAGATAAAGCTGCCGCTGTTTATTGCGATGGCACTGGTTGTGGGAGTGCTGATAGGGGCTACCACCTTTTCGCCTTCCAGCAACAACCCGCAGGGCACTGCTAAGAGCTACCTGAAGTTCCGGGATATCCTGAGCTATATAGACCGCGACTATGTGGACACGGTGGACATAGAGGAATTGTCGGATTTTGCTATCACCAAAATGCTGGAGAAGCTGGACCCGCATACCGCCTATATTCCGGCGGATGAAATCGCCATGGCCCGCTCTTACCTGGAAGGAGACTTTGAGGGCATCGGGGTGGAGTTTAACATCATCAAGGACACCATCTACGTCATCACACCGCTCAGCGGAGGCCCGTCGGAGGCAGCAGGCATACAGCCCGGAGATAAGATAGTTGAAGTAGACGGAGATAAAGTGGCTGGCATCGGCATTAACAACGAGGGCGTTTTCCAGCGGCTGCGTGGGCCGAAAGGATCCAAAGTAAGTCTTACAATCAAACGGGAGGGCACTAAAAAGCCGCTTACCTTCACCATACAGCGCAGTAAAATACCAACACACTCAGTGGATGTAGGGTATATGGTGGACGATAGAACAGGGTATATCAAAGTGAGCAGGTTCTCGGCTAACACTTACGAGGAGTTTAAGCAGTCGCTCACTGAGCTGAAGCGCAAAGGGATGCAGCGGCTTATACTGGACCTGCGTGGCAACCCCGGCGGCTATATGGACCATGCCATCCGGATGGCAGATGAGTTTATATCAGGTGAGAAAATGATTGTGTATACTGATGGCAAAGGCGATAAATATGACTCCAAAACCCATGCCCGCACCAAAGGAGATTTTGAAAACGGGCCACTCATCGTGCTGCTGGACGAAGGCAGTGCCTCTGCCGCCGAGATTGTGGCTGGTGCGCTGCAGGATAACGACCGGGCATTGATTGTGGGCCGCCGTTCGTTTGGTAAAGGTTTGGTACAGATGCCAATTCCGCTGAATGATGGTTCTGAGCTGCGCCTCACGATATCCCGTTATTTTACGCCAAGTGGCCGCTCTATCCAGAAGCCCTACACAGCCGGTTCCGAAGAATACGAGATGGATATCATGCACCGCTTCGAAAACGGCGAATACTTCCACCCGGACAGCAGCCTGTTTGTGGACTCTCTGAAGTACCAGACGCTGCGTGGGCGTAGTGTATATGGCGGCGGGGGGATTATGCCGGATGTGTTTGTAGCCCGCGATACCATGGAGCTTTCACCTTATCTGAGTGAGCTGTATAACAAGAACATTATCCGGGAATACACCCTTGAGTACTACCGCGATCACCGAAAGGAGCTGGACAAGATGCCGTTTGAGAAATTTTACAGGAACTTCCAGGTAACAGATAAGATGCTGCAGGAGGTGGTGCAGATGGCGAATGCAGAAAACGTGGAGTACAAGGAGGAAGAATACAAACGGTCCAGGAACCTGCTTCGTAATAATATAAAAGCATTTATAGCACGCAGTATTTATGGCAATACAGGTTTTTTTCCGGTACTGCATGAGTCGGATGAGGAGTTTCAGCAGGCCCTGAAACACTTTAACCAGGCCATGAGCTTGGCAAAGGGCGGAGCGTAAACGTAACACTGTATAGCAGCGCGTATACTGTGTCTGAACCATAAACATAACACCATCGCATGGCTTATTACTATCGGTTAGGAGAGATCCCTCAAAAAAGACACACCCAGTTCCGGCAGCCGGATGGCAGCCTTTATGCAGAGCAGCTGGTCGGCACGCTTGGTTTCAGCGGCGTGTCTTCCCTGTTGTATCACATTCACCCACCCACACAAATAAGCCGCATTGGAGAGCCCAAACCTTATGCTCCCAAAAAGGCAGAAAACATTAAGCTGGCGCCGCATCACCTGCGCACCCTGAACGTGGAAACAACAGGCCCTGACTACCTCAGCGCCCGTAAAACCATGCTTTTCAACAGCGATGTAGCCATCAGTATCTGTACTCCATCAGAACCTGAGATGGATTACTACTACAAGAATGCGCAGGCAGACGAGGTGGTGTTTGTGCACGACGGAAGCGGGGATTTGCTCACGCAAATGGGGCGCATCCCCTTTAAGCCCGGCGATTACCTCGTGATTCCGCGCACAGTCATCCATAAATTCAGGTTTGATGCCGGGCAGGTGCGCCTGCTGGTCATAGAGTCGTTTAGCCCGGTGGAGACACCGCGCCGCTACCGCAACCATTTCGGGCAATTGCTGGAGCACTCGCCGTTTAACGAGCGCGATATGCGGCCGCCTGTGGAACTCATCACGGAATCAGAGCGCGGTGAAAGGCTCGTGCAGATTAAAAAAGAAGGGGAGCTGCATCAGTACTACTATGACTTCAGTCCTTTTGATGCCGTAGGCTGGGATGGATACTTCTATCCCTACGCGTTCTCCATCTACGATTTTGAACCGATTACGGGCCGTATTCATCAGCCGCCGCCGGTGCACCAGACCTTTGAGGCGCATAACTTTGTTATCTGCTCCTTTGTACCGCGCCTCTTCGACTACCATCCGCTGTCTATTCCGGCCCCGTACAACCATTCCAACGTAGATTCTGATGAGGTGCTCTATTATGTGGAAGGTGACTTTATGAGCCGTAAAGGAGTGGATAGAGCCTCGTTTACAGTACATCCGGGCGGTATTCCGCACGGTCCGCACCCGGGTACGGTAGAGGCAAGCATTGGCAAGAAAGAGACAAAAGAGTATGCCGTGATGGTGGATACGTTCAAGCCGTTGCATCTGACGGAGGAGGCGGTGCAGTACATGGACGAAAACTACCCGATGAGTTGGAACGAGCACGGCAAGGGATAAGCATATATAAGAGATATTTAATGTAAAATGCTTTGGCATTTGTAAATTAGCGGCAGGGATGTTCGGCTGAAGCCATTCTCCCTGCCGCTAATTGCATTATAACTTACATCTCACCCTTATTTTATGAATAAAATCTCTTTAGCAGTAGTCGTATTATTTTCTTTTTTTGCCGTGGCCTGTGAGAAAGTGGATGATTTGCTTACCTTCTATATGGAGGAGGAAGAGACTTTCACCATCGAGTCTTACTTTCCGGTTGGAACGCTGGTGCCGCTTACCCCCATCACGATTACCACTAACTCAGAAGAAACTTTTAAGAACAACAAGACCCGCGCAGAACTGGTAAAAGACGTAACATTAAACAGGCTGAACCTGACGATAACCGATCCGCAGGAAGAGAATTTTAACTTCCTGAAGAAGATTGAAATTTATATCTCAAGCGAGGATCAAGCCGAGGTGATGATTGCGTACTTGGAAGAGGTGCCGACAAACGCAACTACGTTAAATTTAAAGTCAACTAATGCTGCACTCGATGAGTTTATAAAAGGAGACACGTATAACATCCGCACAAAAGCGGCGCTGGCCAAACCCGTTTCCCGTAATATAACCATCAAGGCTGACATGCGGTTTAAAGTGACAGCAGACCCAATATAAAATGCATACATTACAGATGAGGATTTCTGAGAAGAATAAGTTAGAGAAGATCATTATTGTTGGCGATCGGGTACTGATAAAGCCAAAGACTGTTCGCGACCAGACGAAGAGCGGCCTTTACCTGCCGCCCGGAGTGCAGCAAAAGGAGAAGGTGCAGGAAGGCTACATCATGAAGGTGGGCCCGGGCTACCCGATTCCGGCAGACTATGGCTATGAAGACGAGTCGTGGGGAGGGGAGGAGGAAGAGGTGCGCTACATTCCGCTTCAGGCTAAAGAGGGCGATCTCGCTATTTACCTGCAGCGCGACGCCATCGAAATTAGTTATTTAGACGAACGCTACTTTATTGTGCCACAGTCAGCGGTGCTGATGCTGGTGCGTGAAGAGGATTTGTAACGTTTATTATTCATCGGTAAAAGGGCCACGCTTATTGGATAAGTGTGGCCTTTTCTGTTGTACCGGGTCCATTGTACCTCGTATAATACCGCTTCTCATAAACACCATTCTATAGCTTCGGAGTTTTTACTCTACCTAGGCTGCGTAGATTCAGCATATCCAGCGGCATCTCACCTACTGTTCCATTGTTTCTCTCCGAACTCTCAAGGCCGAGAGGCCTCGTCGTGGGGGTAGGGGCCCTCTTAAGGGCATCGCGCTGTGCATTTGAAGCTGCCCTCGCTCTGCTTCGGCTGCCACACTGCGTGCGGCACCGCATCAAATACAAGGCGCTCAACCCAAAGACTGGAATCAGATTCACTCCGTGCCAACTAAGAAGAATCAAATAAACTCTATGGAAGGACTCTAGGCAATGCGGTATAAAACCAGAAAGAGCAGCCTGTATGTGCAGGCTGCTCTTTCTGGTTTTATGTAAACATGGCTTAGCGGCGTATGAGCAGCTTCTTCGTTTGCAGCTTATCACCGTGCTGCACACGCAGAACGTACATACCGGAAGAATGCATTTTCAGGTCAATCTCACCTCTGTACTGGCCGTTAAACTGCTTTACTTCACCTGTGTATACCTGCTTGCCCATTAAATCCACTACTTCGATTGTAATGTCTTCTGTGCCCTGCGTCTCCAGTGTGAAATTAAACAGGCCGCTTTGGCTTGGGTTCGGGAATGCCATTAACTCGGCGCTGACGCCACGCTCAGAAGTGTCGAAGTCAAAACGCAGCGCAGCAGAAGCTTCAGATACGCAGCCGTTTGCTGTGACCACAACAGTATAGTTTCCGCTTGCCTCAGGAGTTATTTCATTGCCTGTGGCCCCTTCTATTGCCTTGCCATCCAGGAACCATTGGTTACCCGCCGCCGCACTTGATACCAGCGCTTGCCCGCTACGCGAAACCACTGGCTGCGCCAATGGCGCTCCAATTACCATCTCTACCTCTGCGCGCTCACTTCTGCAACCCAAACCACGCACTTTCAGATCATAGAAATAGTAGTAGTAGTCCAGTGATGTATGAGTGTCTGAATTAGTGGCGGTGTTACCGGTAATAGAGAACACATCCGGTATCTCGAACGGATAGCCTTTTACACCTGCATTGTTCCGGAAGATGGTAGCACCCTCTTCGTAAGAAATAGCAATATTGTAAGTGCCAGCCTCAGGTAACTCCAGCCCCAGGTAGTAAACAGCGCCCTGGTCTGCAGGATCGTCTGGTTGGGGCCCAGGAGCAGGGGTGGTACGTGTCGGGGAAACCTGCAACGTGCGGGAAGAAACCGGGGAGCCATCTGCATCATAAGCCGTAAATGTTATTTTCCCGCCATGCCCAATGTAGAGCCGCGCCGTTTCAAGCACCATAGGCGCTTTGGTAGTGACAAGCACATCCGGAGAAAACTGATTGTAACCACCGCCTGTCGCAAATGACTTGTTGGCTGCTCCTACTGTGCCTTCATAGTCGTTATAAGCTGCATATAGCTTACCGTTGGGAACCTTGTTTGCAGCTAACTGCAGTTGGTTGCCTGCTGCCAATGGCTGTGTGGCGGTGGGGGAGTTGTACCAGAAGATTGTGCCTGCTCCTTCGTGCGTTAATGTATAGTGCGGGGCCTCGCCACAGCGGGCTGCCGAGGCATTCACAGGTGCTGCCATGTTCTCCGGCACCGTAAAGGTGCGTTGCATCCGGTTGTTCGTTGTTACGGCATCGCCCGGCAGGTTAGAAAGTGCAACCAGTTCGTAAGTTTTGCCTGCCTCAGTGGCAAAACTGTCATTCAGAAGCAACTCTGCTTTTGCGTAAGGTTCTAACGTTCCTGTATAGGTACCCGTCAGCTGCTGCACCTCTGTTCCGTTTTCACGCACACTAATGGTAACAGGTATATTGGTTTGTGCCACTGCACCTAAGTTCCGGATGATAACCGCCACCGTCTGCTCTGAGGTAGCGCAAAGCGATGACCCTATAGGCATGACAGCGTTTACGCTGATGTCTTTGCCTGGCTGCGAGAACTGCACGAGGTAATCCTGTGTTTCGCCGCGGCTGTAACTGCCGCAGGCGGTTACGCTGGCAGCTTGCTGCGTCTCCTGCAGCACCACGCGCAGGCGCACTTTGTTTCCGACTACAGCGGTAGCGGGGGCTTTGATGGCGCCTGTAAAGGTTTCTGCTCCGTTTAGTACACCAGAAGTAGCTACTGTTTCGCCTGCATCTTCAAAATCACCATCACCGTTCCAGTCGGCAAACACCTTTGCTACCTTCGGCGCGTCTGCGGCACAGGTGCCTGTTGCAATCGTCAGGGTTGCATTCTGGTCTGGCTCTAAAATAAAAATATTATTTGTCAGGTCCTGGTAGGTCGTGCAATTAACATTAGATGTCACAGCTTCGGTGCCGATGGCAAACCTCGTTATCTTAGCGCCTGCATCGGAGGTAGGGGCACTGGCGCAAACTGCTGTACCACCTGCACCACTTACGAGCAGCGAATATGCCTGCGGCCCCTTTGTTAGCGTACCTTTATGGTTAACTGTAATAGTATAAGTTTTTCCGGGTACCGCATTCTCAATCAGAATCTGCTCTACGTTGTCTACCACGTTGTCGCCTGCTTTAGCAGCAGCGTCGGGTGTCGCAGGGTCCAGTGTCCAGGGCTGGTAAGTAGTGCCTGCACTGGCTACGCGTACGTCCAGGTCGTTCACCAGGCGCGGGGTCCGGTTATTCAAAGCTTTTACGCCTGCCGTTGTCACGCTGCCTTCAGGGTCAGTCCAGGAAATAGTAATCTTTAAAGGTCCTGCGCCGGAAGCGCGTACTTCAATTGTTTGCGACTGCCCCTGCTCTAATGATTTTTCCTGTAACAGGTGTGTGCCGTTGCTGTTGGAAAGCAGGGAAGCAGCCCGCTCAGCATTTAAGAGTCCCCATCCATAGATATAATCCGGCCCTTTGGTTGCTCCTGCTTCGTCAGCGGTGTGTATGGCAAGACCTTTGAGTGTGGCGGCACGCATTACTTTACCGCTGTTCAGGTTGGCATAATGCTCCTGTAAGAGCAGCAGTGTGCCGGCAACATTTGGTGCTGCCATGGAAGTGCCGCTCAGCGTTTTATAGTCGCGGTCACTGCTGGAAGAACTGGAAAGCACCGATACACCGTTTCCTACAATGTCCGGTTTAATGCGGCCATCATCTGTCGGGCCATAGCTGCTGAAGGTGGAGACCAGGACATCTTCTGCCCTGGTAAACCCATCCGAAAGAGGGGCAACGGCACCTACTGCCAATATGTTCTTTGCATTTCCGGCTGTGGATATTACATCGTAGCCATCGTTGCTGCTCAGGTTGGCAGGCCGGGATGTAACTAAGTCAAACTTCCCGTCGCTCTTGCGCTGGAAGTATGGTTCGCCCGTTTCCGGGCCTCTCTCACCGCGGTTGTTCCCAACAGATTTCACAATGAGGTAATACGGTGCGTTATAGGCAATCTTGTCCCAACTGGCAGCTTGCTTATCGTAATAGCCAAACCGATAGTCTTCTGTAGCACTTACGTCTTTATCACCCCACCATTCCCATTTGGGATCTTCGTCGGTGCCTTCGCGGTCATCGTTATAACGCCAGCCGGCAATGGAGCCATACGAGTGGTTCGACACCAGTAATTTTTCAGCTGCTTTGGCCATTTCCGCCTCATCATTGTTAAAGTCATACGCCTGGAGAGTGGCTCCGTAGGCCATGCCTTTTGCCATTGCGTTCATGCCACTGGCTATTAAGGTGCCGGCCACGTGTGTGGCATGCTCACTGGCCTCGGTCGCGTCGTCTTTTAGCTGTACCCGTTTTTTAAGCTCCTGATGTGTTTCTCTGATGCGGCCACCATCCCACATCGCTAGTTTGGACACAACCGAACTGCTGGCCCCGCTCAGGTTCAGGCCAAGCGAACCGCCTGCCCAAAGCTGGTCTGTTTTAGTGGTAGCAGCCGCACGTGAGTTGTTATATGTAATATAGTAGATAGGCATGCCCCTGGAGTCAAGCCCTTGCAGGGATATATAAGTGCCGTCTTTGTAGGTCTTCTGGATAACCCAACCGTTTTTATGCGCGAGTTCAATTGCCCTGGCCTTGTCTGCTTTATAATCTTTTTCCGCGGCTACGGCTATTTGCTGTAAGGCCTTGATATTGGTTTGGATACGCGTAACATCATGCTGTGCAAGTGCCGGAGTAGCAGCTGCCAGCCCAAGGGTAACAAGCCAGAGGCTCAGTCTTCTCATAAACAAATAAGTTGGGTAGAGTTTTACTATGCTCAAGTTACATCAAAAGCGCGATAATGGCAAAGACGTTCCATTTAGGCAAAGAATTTACAGCCTTGAGAGAAAGATAATTAGCTTTTGTTTTGCCGTGACAGGTGTTGCGGCAGCGGAGGTGTTTTCAGGTGAATTCAGGAAAGATTGGTTTTTAGCTTTTGGACTGTTTTAAGCCTGAAATACTGTTTACTGAATGGGATGTATCTATGATATGCCTGGTATGCTACCGCTTTACAAGCAGGCGCTTTTGTTTGGCAGCAAAAGTATGAGGCCCTCCTACACTAATTGTTATATACAAGCCTGTTATAGGTGTTTATTTGTGTTTATGGTATGCTGAATAATCGCCCCGATTCTTGTTAAGGCGGATTTAGCTTCGCTCATAACAGAAAGGAGCGGCCATATCTGGGGCATGCCTTTGCCTTCAATGACTTCTACTTTAACATTTTCTTCCAGCATTTTATTTACTGCCAGCTTCTGGTCCGGCATCATGATGTTGTTTTCCCATAAAGAACTCTTTAGGTGGAACATGAATATCGTCTTTCCTTAGCCGCTTCACATCAATCGGTGTTTTGGCAAAAGGTCTCTTTCACTCCTTTGAGCTTTAGAACCAACATCGTAATATGATAGGTAATGCCTGGCATATTTGAGAGCATAGCTACAGTTCCTATGTACTTAGGCGTTGTATATGCAGCTTACTTTTCTAGCAGGAAGTACAAATAGTAGTCCTGGTCGGAGTCAGGCTCTATACTTGTTGTATAGCTGCTGTTCTTGATTTGCCATCCCTTATCCTGATGCGCCTTTATTATTTGAAGTGCACCAGAGTAGTCATGTTCATTTTCAGCCTTAACCCGTTTTTGTATAAAGCTACTGCTATCTCCTGCTATCGAGATATTAACAAGCATATTGCCACCTCTATTTGACACGATGACGGTCATCGTTTCTTTTGAAGCAGCTTGCTCGTACTGCTTGAAACTGAATAATGCTGTAACAGCCAAGGTTAAGGCTAATATAATGCTTTTGCTCTTATTCATTAAATTAGATTTTGATTGATAGGAATTGACGAACGAAGCTGGTTATGAGTTGGCATTGTTAGTGTAAAAGTGTAGCCGATTGCTTTTATTCTACCTTAGGAGAGATGTTAAGTGTCCACTTCTCTGATGTGTCGAAGCGCCTGGGCCCTGCCAACTTTGAGCCTCCATATGTTATACCAAAAGCTGGCACAGCAAGAAGAAAGAAAGGCAAGCCTCCTCCCGCCATCATTGTTCCAAGTCCTAAAGCCACAGCGGCTGCTCCATAAGCACCTGCACCCGCAGCTAATACGTTACCACCGACTTTTCTCAGAATATTCCCTTTGACTGTTCCTTTGATGGATGTAATATCTCTTAAAGCAAGTGTGTCCGTTGAGAATGCAATAGCAGAGTCACCAACCAAAGAGTAGTGGGTTAAGGTAAGCTTTCGGCCATCAAGCATTTTAACTTCTATTTGTTTATTAAGTTTAATGGATAACTCTCTTGGGTTTGATGCTCCGTTTTTACTCAGTAGTAGTACAGAATTATCATTGTTTCTGTTCTGCGCGGTACAGCAGAAGTATGAGAGGACAAGCAGGACGAACAAAAGTTGTTTCATAGGTTTCTCTATTACTAAATTTTTCAGCGGAAATCATAAGAATAGTAGTCAGTTGCGGGCTTTATTCCTGTCAAGTTACAATAAAGTTGAAGCGGGATACAAACCTTGGATTTACAGTTATCTCGGTTATTATTTTATACAGTGTTAGCAGCTGTTGTTATCGAGTTTTTCAACTAACATTAACAAAAGTGATTACCTAAAACCTTTTTATTCAGTCAATAATCTTTTATTGTTAAAATATTGAGATACCAAATTTTTTTGACAGCAGACTATCGAGTTGCTTAAGGTCCGATATTAAATCTAAATGGTTTTGCGTTAATGATGATTCAGGCTTGTTTTTCTGAAACAGCTTTTTCAATTCGACCACTTTAAAGTAAAATGATTGGGATTGTAGTTTCAACTGTAGTAGCGCTAACTTTTTTTCTATAGCGATCTTTTTTTGTTTAACCACATTGATTGTTTCAATAGCCGAATCAAAATTCAACTCTTTTTGTTCGAGGGATTTTAAAAGTCCGCACTTGAAATTGGCACATTGTTTCGGTCTTTTGGAATAAATATTGCAACCATCACAATAGTTGTTACAGGGTTGAAGAAAAAAACCTTCTCCATTTGCATTATCAATATCTATTAATTCTCTCAATACAGGCAATTCTTCACGACCGAGCTGTACAAAACCAATCACGGTACCGTCACAACAAAACCCACAAGACAAACAAATATTTATTGAATCATTCATGATTTTCTGAATTTAAACACTTCTTTGGTGTACTCTTTTAAAGGACATCTTCAACTGGTGCCAACGGTTGGGCTATAGTTCGTTTATGCACTATAGGTAGTGTTGGCAGACGTGTTTCTATTATACAATAAGCAAATCTGCTCCAAACAATTACATAGAAGCAGAGTTTGGCAGATGAATTTGAAACCCAAAGCTAAAGCCAAAGGCACTGCTGGTAAGATTAGAACCAGGAAAGTTGTAATTGTAGTGTAGCTTTACCTCTAAGCCAACCTGTTCTGTAATGAAATGTGCTAGTCCTAGGCGTGCACCTAAGCTATGGTGTCTATAGGAGTTTTTTTGCTCCGATTCCCCATAGGTGCTTTTGTCACCGCCATAGAGGATATTGCCGTTTGCTTGTGCAAAGACTCTTGTAGGCGCATCCTGCCCAAAGTAATAGCGGACAAAGGGCTGTAATCCAGTGGCAATGTTGCGGTAGTTATTTCTTTTGCTGTAAACTAAAGACAATCCACTCCCAGCAGCAAGATTATCAGTTACAAAGTAACCAAAGTTAGGGGGCAGAGTAACATCAAAGCCTTCTTGGAAGCTACCATATCCACTACCACCTATCATTTTTGTTCCTTTTTCTGTTTGGCCACTACAGGTGAAAGAAATAACTAGAGCTATAATGAGAGTAAGTAAAGAAGTTTTCATTTCTTTTGTTTTTTAATTTTTAGCTTAAATATGACTGCAACGGCCTCGTATAAACGACGCGCATGGTCGTCGGCCGAAGGGTGACATTTATATAATGTTAGGGGCAATTATTTTTCTAAGTATTTGCTAATACTCATCTTCTAGTTCAGATATTATCAGTTCTGGTTTTACTGTCGAATATCTAAGTCTTATTGAGTCTCCTTCTCCTAGTGCATTTGGGTTTTTGTCCCAACCTCCAGAAAATTCATACTCTTTATTTCTAACCAAGTATTTAATTTCAACACTATGTCCGTTGTATGAATATAAATCGGCGATTATTCCTTTTCCATATTTATAATCCTTGTTAACTGTATCTATTCTTTCCTGAATATCCCTATCCCATTTTTGGCCAAACCAATACAAGGCCCCGAAAATTGCTAATGCTAGTCCTAGATTAAATAAAACTAACTGAAGCTTTTTGTTCATTTAACTAGTATTAATTGCCCCTAACTACTGTATAAACGGAGTTATTTCGTTTAGCCGCCCAAGGGGTGTTGTGTAAACGGAGCCGCACTAACGAATGTACTATATATAATTGATTAAATAGTAGGTATAGTTACTTGTTTACTTTCTAGAACAGCAGCATACACTAGAAAACAAAAGCACACCAACCGGGGCTGGTGTGCTTTCTAAAGTACTATTGTAGTGGGTGAGTTTACTTCTTCAGGTATTGGGCATACTCTTTGGCAAAATAAGACAGAATAACATCGGCACCGGCTCGCTTGATGCTGATCAATGTCTCCAGCATCGCCTTTTCGCCGTCTATCCAGCCTCTTTCGGCAGCCGCCTTCACCATGGCATACTCTCCACTTACATTATAGGCAGCAATGGGCAGGTGCGAGTTTTCGCGGAGTAGCTTTATAATATCTAAGTAAGCGAGGGCTGGCTTCACCATCAGGTAGTCAGCGCCCTCGGCTGTGTCCAATTCTGCCTCAATCAGGGCTTCGCGGCTGTTGGCCGGGTTCATCTGGTACGTCTTCTTGTCGCCCATTTTAGGGGCGGAGTCCAGGGCATCTCGGAAGGGACCGTAAAAAGCGCCTGCATACTTTGCCGTGTAGCTCATGATGGCCACTTTCTGGAAACCGTTCTCGTCGAGCACACGTCGGATATGCCCTACGCGGCCATCCATCATATCTGACGGCGCCACAATATCAGCACCAGCCTGCGCCTGCGTCAGGGCCATTTTGCCCAATACCTCTAGTGTCTCGTCATTCAGGATTTCGCCGTTCTCTACAATACCGTCGTGGCCGTCGGAGCTGTATGGGTCCATGGCCACATCGGTTACCAACACCACGTCCGGGAAATTCTTTTTCACCTCTCTGATGGCTCTGGCGAACAAGTTGTCGGGGTTATGGCTCTCAGTGGCATACTTGTCTTTGAGCTGTTCCGGCATACCCGGGAACGGCGCGAAAGCCTTTAGGCCTAAGTCTATGCAGGCCCCTATTTCTTCCAGCAGCGTGTCGATGGAGAAGCGGGAGATGCCTGGCATGGAGTGGATGGGAACGCGCTGGTTCTGGCCATCTATAATGAAAAGAGGGAAAATAAAGTCGTGGAGGCTCAGGGTTGTTTCCTGCACCATATTGCGGATTACCTCGTTCTGGCGGTTACGTCTTGGTCTTCTGTTCATAAGAATAATGCTTTACAGAAAAATGTTCAAAATCAAACTGCTGCAAAGGTACGGGTTAATTGTTGAATGTTTAATTGCTGGATTGTTGACCAAGCTTACCTCTCTGTTCCTTTATAGACTATAAACGTGCACACGCGCATGGGTTGCCAACTTCTGTTAAAAATAGAAAAGGCGACACCGCCTGAGCAGCATCGCCTTCTTTATTCTCTAGCATCTAACATCTAAAGTCTAGCCTCTGAAATTAGAAGCCCATAATTACTTCCTCTATAATATCGCAGCATTCCTGCAGTTGCTCTTCCGTCATCACCAGGGGCGGGGCAAACCGGATGATGTCGCCGTGGGTTGGCTTGGCCAGCAGACCATTGTCTTTCAGGGCCACGCATACATCCCAGGCAGTGCGGCCATCAGCGGTAGGCTCCACTACTATAGCGTTAAGTAAGCCCCGGCCGCGCACCAGCGTTACCAGCTCCGGGCGTTTGGTCATCAGGCGGCGCATGCGCTCCCGGAACAGCTCACCCAGCCTGTTAGCATTCTCTGTTAACTGTTCGTTCTCAATCACCTCCAGTGCGGCAATGGCCACTACGGCAGCCAGTGGGTTGCCACCAAAGGTAGAGCCATGCTCTCCTGGCTGTATGCACAGCATGATCTCATCGTCGGCCAGCACACAGGAAATCGGTAGTACGCCGCCGGAAAGCGCTTTACCAAGTATCAGGATATCTGCTTTCACATCATCATAATAGCTGGCCAGCAGCTTGCCGGTGCGTCCGATGCCTGTCTGGATCTCATCTGTTATCAGGAGCACATTAAATTCCTTGCACAGGGCATGTACCTTCGCTAGATAACCTTCGTCTGGCACCACTACGCCGGCCTCGCCCTGTATAGGCTCCACCATAAAGGCGCAGATGTTCGGGTTCTCTTTAAATGTCTGGTGCAGTGCCTCCACATCGTTGTAAGGGATAACTTTATAACCCGGCATATAAGGGCCGAAGCCTTTGGTAGAGTCAGGGTCGGTGGAGAAAGAAATAATACCGGTCGTGCGGCCATGGAAGTTATGGTCCACCACCACAATTTCGGCTTTATGCGGCGCAATGCCTTTCTTCATGTAGCCCCACTTGCGGGCTAGCTTAATGGCTGTTTCCACGGCCTCGGCACCAGAGTTCATGTACAGTGCCTTGTCATACTTAAAGTAGTCGCAGATGTATTTCTCTGCGGCACCCAGTTTGTCATTGTAAAAAGCGCGGGAGGTTAGGGTGAGTTGCTGTGCCTGCTCCACCAGGGCATTAATAATCTTAGGGTGGCAGTGGCCCTGGTTCACGGCGCTGTAAGCCGACAGGAAATCGTAGTAGCGGTTTCCTTCCACATCCCAGAGGTATACACCTTCGCCACGGTTCAGCACCACAGGCAGCGGGTGGTAATTGTGGGCGCCATACTGATGCTCGGTGTCGATGGCCTGTTGGCTGGAGGTAATTGTTAGCGTGTTCATAGTTTTAGGTTTTCGTTTCTTCCGGAGTTTTCAGGTGCAGGGCTTGCTAAAAGCCTGCAGTCTTTTTTACTACAGATTTTATCTTTTATTGTTGTAAAAGTAGTGATTCTGGGTGTGGTTCAAAACTTTGCAGCTCCGGGTCGGGCTCAGGCGCCTTTCCCTTTTGTTGTTTTAAAACGTCTGAATACAGCTTCAAAGCCTTCGGCGTCATACTCTCCATAGGTGCTGGTCATCAGCCCAAGCGTCAGGTCGCCGGCGCGTAAGCCAAACACTTCGCGTGTACCAGAAATCGTGTCGGGAGAGGGAACTTCGTGGCGTTCTATCAGCGTGAGTTGCTCCGGCGGCACAGTGGTGCTGAGTTCAGGACAGAAGAGCTGGCCTTTCTGGATGGTAAAGGTATGGATGTAGCCACGGTCGCGCATGGCGGCGATGGCTTCGCTGAAGGTGCTGTACTGTGGCATAGACATCTGGTTGTTGGTTGTGCGTTAAGTTGATGGCAGCTAATAGCCTATAGAACTATAACGTACGCGCACAGGTTGGTGGTGTTGGGCATGCCGGTTTTGGCTTCGGCTTTATTATTGCTGATATTTGTACACTTACCAAATATATCAGTATAGTTTGAGCCAGAGATTAACAGAAGGAGAAGATTATTACCTGAATGAGCAGGGGCTGATGGTGTTTACTGCCAAATACCACCTGAAGCGCGGCTACTGCTGCCAGAACGGTTGTAAGCACTGTCCTTATGGCTTTAAGAAGGGGCAGCAGGATGCAGCGCAGCAGAAAAAAGTATAAAATCTGTTACCTGTAGCAGCATTGCAGCGGCTTTGTACACATTTTCAGGAAAAATATTCGCTATAGCTTTGATTTTCTGTATCCTTTTTAGGATATTTGCACCCCTATTGAAATAAATAAGAAGAAAATACAAGATGGCACGAGTTTGCGACATAACAGGAAAAAGACCACGCGTAGGTAACAACGTATCTCACGCTAATAATAAGACGAAGCGTAAGTTTTATCCAAACCTTCAAAAGAAGCGTTTCTACATCCCTGAAGAGGATGCATGGGTAACACTTAAGGTTTCTACATCTGCAATCAGAACAATCAACAAGAACGGTATTTCTGCCGTGTTGAAGAAAGCAGTAGAGCAAGGCCATATCCTGTTCTAGCATTCAGGCCGCACTCCGGTTGTGTTGTTGCCGCTTATTAACCCATACGGGCTCATGGCAGAAAAACAATCCTTCCGGAAAGCCATCTGACAATTAGATAAAAATTCACCGGCAACGGAGAGGGGTGATACAGCAATAGCTGCACTTCGCTCCGTTGCCGTTTTATCTCTTATTTCAGGAACCGTTCCACATGCAGGCGATGGCATGGGGAAGGTGATTTAGCCTTTATTGCCTGGTTTTACCATGCGATGACAGGAATTTGCCGCTGCTTTCGATTGATAAAGCGTTGGTGATTATAAGCCGTACGTGTTGTGTGGCTTTCTCCTGAAACCAAGCTAATCCTGTTCGTGTTACGGATGCATGTAAAACTTGTGAAGCGACGGCAAAGTCTTTCACAATAAATATTTTACATTGTTTGTAATTAGAGATTTAAGCTTTTATATTTGCAGTCCCAAATAAAAAATTACGAATAGAGATGGCTAAAAAAGCAAAAGGTAATAGAATCCAGGTTATTATGGAGTGTACAGAGCAGAAGACTACTGACATACCTGGAACTTCAAGGTACATCACTACCAAGAACAGAAAGAATACGACTGAGCGTCTGGAGCTTAAGAAGTATAACCCGAATTTGAAGAAAGTAACTGTACATAAAGAAATTAAATAACCATGGCTAAGAAGGTAGTTGCAACCCTAAAGACCGCCACAGGTAAAGACTGGGCAAAAGTGATCAAAGCTGTGAAGTCTCCAAAAACTGGTGCTTATAGCTTTAAAGAAGAAATGGTGCCTGTAGACAAAGTGCAGGAGTACTTGAAGAAGTAGTAAGCCTACTCTACTGTATAGATAGATTACATGAAGAAGTCCCCATCAGTGGGACTTTTTTAGTATATTACCGTTTCACCCGAGCTTTTCATCCTTACAAAATCATCGGTATGGGCATTTTCGATTTTTTCGGCAAAGAGAAGAAAAAAGAATCGCTGGACAAAGGTTTAGAGAAAACCAAGAGTAGCTTCTTTGGCCAGCTAAGCAAAGCAGTTGTCGGTAAATCTACGGTTGATGTAGATGTGCTCGATGAGTTGGAGGAAATCCTGGTGCATGCCGATGTGGGCGTGGGGACAACGGTGAAAATCATCAACCGAATTGAGAAGCGTGTGGCCCGCGATAAGTATGTGAATACCCAGGAACTGGACCGTATTCTGCGCGAGGAGATAGCGGCACTGCTGGAGGAAAACAACTCCGGCGACGGTGCTGACTTTGAACTACCGGAGGGCATTAAGCCCTACGTGATCATGGTGGTAGGCGTAAACGGTGTGGGTAAAACAACCACCATCGGTAAACTGGCTGCCCAGTTCCACAAAGCAGGTAAAAAGGTAGTGCTTGGCGCTGCTGATACCTTCCGTGCCGCCGCAGTAGACCAGCTCATTATCTGGGGAGAGCGTGTGGGTGTGCCGGTGGTTTCGCATGGCATGAACACTGACCCTGCCTCTGTTGCTTATGATGCGGTAAAGAAAGGTGTGGAGATGAATGCCGATGTGGTGATCATTGATACAGCTGGCCGACTGCACAACAAGGTAGGCCTGATGAACGAGCTTGCCAAAATCAAGCGCGTGATGCAGAAGGTAACAGAAGACACGCCGCACGAAGTGCTGCTGGTGCTGGATGGCAGCACAGGTCAGAACGCGCTGCTGCAGGCCCGTGAGTTTACCAAAGCCACCGATGTAACAGCCCTGGCCATCACCAAGCTGGATGGCACAGCCAAAGGCGGTGTGGTGATTGGTATTTCAGATGAATTTAAAATTCCCGTGAAATATATAGGAGTTGGCGAGAAAATTGAGGACCTGCAACTGTTCGACAAACAGGAGTTTGTGGAGTCTTTCTTTTCACGCTAAAACCTCATGCCATGCTTAAGCTTCTGTTGCTGCCACTAACGCTGTTGCTCTCTTCCTGCAACGGCACCAATCACTCCTCTCAATCACAGGAAAACCAGGAACAGATGGAGCAACCGAATACGCAGCAAACTGCAGGCGCTGCCACACAGGCGCAACAGGCACCCATAGAGCAGGGTATTGTCGGCAAAGTAATATGGCAGGCTGGCAACCAAATGCCCTCGCCAGATGCGCCGCCAAGCAAAGGCAGAGGTGTGCAGCGCACTGTGTATATTTACGAACTCACCAATGGCAGTCAAGCCAAAACCATAGAGGGTGTTTTTCACACCAACATTCAAACTAATTTAGTGACCCAGGTGGCGACTGATGCTGACGGCAACTTTGCAGTTAGCCTGGAGCCCGGCATGTATAGCCTTTTCACCAAAGAGGAGAAAGGACTGTATGCCAACCTCTTTGATGGGGAGAATAACATTTTCCCGGTAGAGGTGCAGGAGGGACAGGTAACGACTGTAGAGTTCCTTATCAATTACGCTGCAAGCTACTGATGCAAATCCGGCTTATTGTTCAAGTACGCAGGGAGTAAAAAACGATATTTCCCTCTTTTCATTATCCTAAAAGCTTTACGCTTCCAATTCCGCCCTTCACGTGCCAGGGCTATGTTGGTCAATCCTATTTCTCTCTACAGCAAAACAACGGGTATTTCTTATAAACTGCCTGCATACGAAGGAGGATAACTCCTGTATATGCAATATTTTTATTCAATATAGTTTGTTATATATATAGGGTAAGTGCTAAATTGTTCGCAATCTCAATGCAGTGATTCTTTAAAAGTGTAGTACTGCAAGCGCTTTGAATATTTATACTTTAGGTTTCTGAATAGCTGCCGGGGCAATCCTTGCATGCTACTCTTTACCAAGCAAACTTATATGATAAAACAACTACTCGTTCTGCTTCTTATCTTTTTTTCAGTTTCGTTGCCTGCCTTGAGCCAGGATTGGCAATGGGTGAAAGACGCCGGAGGGCTGGATTACAGCGAAAGCAGCCGCATCGCCACAGATGCCAGCGGCAACAGCTACGTAACCGGAAACTATGCCCGATCTGTTACCTTTGGCACCACCACATTAACGGGCGGTCCGGATGGAAATACTTTTCTTGTAAAGTACAGCAACGATGGCCAACTCGTGTGGGCGAAGCAGATAAAAGGAACTTCTGTTGTCGAAACCATGGATATGGCCGTTGATGGCAGCGGGAATATTTATGTAACGGGTAATTTTAAAGGAACCGCCACTGTAGGTGCCTTTACACTGACCAGCCCGGATGATAGAGCTGCTTTTGTAGCGAAGTTTGATGCAACTGGCAACGTGGTGTGGGCAAAGCAGGCGAACAGCACGGAAGTTGATGATGTAAGGGGAGAGAACATCACGGTTGATGGGAGTGGCAATGTCTATGTGACAGGTAACTTCTTTTCATCGGCAACCTTCGGCGCTACCACCATCACCGCCACAAGAGATGAACAGGTTTTTATTGCGAAGTATGCCGCTAATGGAAATCTGACCTGGGTGAAAATGGCAGGAGGCTTGGGCAGTTGCTTCACCCACGACATCGCCACCGATAACAGCGGCAATTTATACCTGACAGGCCAGTTCTGGCTGACAGCCACTTTTGGCTCCACTACGCTTTATAAAGATGACTCGATTATAACTTCTGGAGAGGTTTTTATTGCCAAATACGATGCTTCCGGAAATGCGCTGTGGGCAAAGCAGGCAGGAGGCGCAGGCAGCGATGCAGCCACAGGCATCGTAGTGGATGACAACGGCAACAGCTATATTACCGGATTCTTTCAGGGCACCACGGCGGCATTTGGCTCTGCTACTGTTACAGGTAACAGTGCCAAAAATGTTTTTCTGGCGAAGTACAGTGCCGCTGGTGGCTTCATGTGGGTGAGAAAGCAGCAAGCTTCCGGGGATGCGGCTGGTACCGCGATAGACCTGGATGCAAGCGGTAACATCTATACTACCGGCTATTTTGAAGGTTCTGCCACTTTCGGCAATGCAACGTTAATTTCATACGGCAGCTACGACATGTTTTTCGCTAAATACGATGCCAATGGTACTGTAACCGGGACCATGCAAGCCGGAGGTGCCGGAATGGATGTAGCGAAGGGCCTGGACGTAAACGCCAACGGCGGGATATATTTTACCGGTGACTTTAGCGGGCCAGCCACCTTCGGCGCTACCACGCTTTCAGAAGGTATAGTAGTTGGGAAGCTGAACTCCATTAGCTATAATCAGGAGCCTGCTCCTACCATAACTCCTGGCTCCCTGAACAGCAACATTGTATGTAGGGGCGCATCCGTAGAAATTCCCTTCTCAACAACAGGGCGCTTTGGAGCAGACAACGTTTTTACTGTTCAACTTTCTGACTATTGGGGCTCCTTTGCATACCCAACAGGAATAGGTAGCAGCAAAACAAGCCCTGTCACTGCTACCATTCCTGCTGAATTCGCATTAGGTACAGGCTATAAAATAAGAGTGATCGCTTCTTCTCCTGGGGTAACCGGGGCAGTAAATGGAACAGTAACCATCAATAAGCCTCCTGTTGTTACAGCTTCCGTTGCATCAAAAACAATAGCTGCAGGTTCATCAACTACGCTTTATGCAACAGGAGCTGACACCTATGCCTGGTCACCGGCAACGGGCTTGAGTAATGCAAGTACCGCTAACCCTGTCGCTACGCCTCAAACCACCACCACCTATACCGTAACAGGCACCAGGAATGGGTGTAGCAGTACAGCTTCTGTTACTGTTAGGGTAGACCCAGTGCCTCCCTTGGGAAGTGCTTTTACTTGGTCATCCGTCATGTATGAAGCAAACGCGGGCCGTTCATCAGCTAAAGTAACTGCAGCTGATGATAAGGGAAACGTCTATGTAGCGGGCGAATTCACAACGAGTATAAAGCTGGGCTCAACCACACTCACAGATGGTACTGGTAGCGGGCGAATTTTTCTAGCGAAGTATAACAGTGAAGGCCAGGTGTTGTGGGTGAAGCAGATGGATGGTACTTTTCTGGCAGACATGGCAGTGGATGCCAACGGTAACGTTTATGTCGTGGGCTCCTTTGGTTTATCTATCAGAATAGGTGAACAGACACTAACGGCAAGTAATGGCGCAAACTTTTTTGTAGCCAAATACAGTGGGGAAGGTGATGTAGCATGGGTGACACAGACCCGCGGTTTGGATTACTCTGTTTCAACTATAGCAGTTTCTTCTGTTGGAGAGCTTTACATCTCAGGGGCTTATAGAGGCACCGCTACTTTCAATGCCATCTCTTTATCAGGTGGTGATACGAATGAATTGTTTATCGTGAAATATGACAGCGGAGGCACAGCTGTTTGGGGTAAGTCCATCAAAGGCTCAGGTGCCAAAAACTATGAGCTTGATATCGCTACAGATGCCGAAGGAGATGTATACCTGACAAGTTCTATATCTATAGGCACTTTGGAGTTTAACTCCTTTGTCTTGACAAACAGTAAAGGAGTACCTAATACTTTTATCGCTAAGTATCTGTCAGATGGGCAGTTTCAGTGGGCAAAGCTGGTAAACTATAACAATGAGGACTACAGCTATACCAGAAGCAGCCAGGTAGCTGTAGACAAAAATAAGAATGTCTATTTACTAGGGCACTTTGACCGGTTCACGAAATTTGAGGCTGGACCACCACTTTCAGCAGCAATTGCAGGATTTAATGTCTTTTTAGCTAAATATGATACCAATGGGAGCTTTCAGTGGGTAATGGAAACAGGAGGCAGTTTTACTGCTGCAACGGGTTTCACTATTGACGCTGACGACTTTCTCTATGTAACAGGTGCCTTTAACTATTCAGCTACTTTTGGAACAAAGCAGTTCGTAATCGGAAATACTGATACACAGGTGACTGATCATGGGATTTTTGTAGTGAAATATGATGTAAATGGAAATGTTATCTGGGCTGAAAATGCGACAACAAAAAGGAGGGGTGATTTAATAAGTAGAGGAATAAGTGTTGACAACGAGCAGAATATCTTTATAGTTGGCAGCTTTGACAGGAGTGGTTTCCATGATCCAATTAAGTTCGGATGCCAAACAATAGAAAATAGTGGCGAAGAGCATTACTTCCTGGCAAAACTTAAACCACATGCTGGGCTTCCTCCTACCATTAGAGTGGGAAGTGTAGGAGAAACTGTGTGTGCGGGCCTTAGCATAGTAGTACCTTTTTCAGCCTCTGAAAGCGATAACGCCTGTACCACATATGCTGTTATTCTGTCAGATGATAAAGGGTCTTTTCAAAATGCACAAATTATCGGAACCGGTACAGGGAGTCCTATTACAGCCACAATTCCATCACGTACTTTTCCCGGGGATGGGTACAGGATAAATGTCATTAGCTCTTCCCCTGCCATCACAGGTGCTGATAACGGCACGGATATAAAGATAACGGCTCTGCCTGTTGCATTGAGCAGCACAAGCAGGGCAGATCCATGCCCTGGTACAGCAGGCATTGTTTACACAGCTTCATCAAGTAGTCAAATCACTTCCTATAACTGGTCTGTGCCTGCAGATTGGGCTATTACAGGAGGGCACGGAACAAATAGAATAACCGTAACGGCAGGAGCATCAGCCGGAGAGGTTGCGGTTGTGGTTAGTGGCGTATGCGGTACAGAAGCCAGAAAAAGTATGTCTGTTACTCCGATCAGTGTTTTTGCGCCTACAGTCATAGAAACTGCTAAGTCGCTCTGTGGAACGGGCAACGTTGTCTTCATCGCAAGCGGTGCTCCTTCTGGTGCAATGTACCGATGGTATGCATCCGCCACAGGTGCGGAGCCGATATGGGAAAATACCCCTTATGGTTCCGAGTCAAGATTCTATACCCCTGTTGTTAGTGTGAACACCACCTTTTATGTTTCCCTTTTGTTCAGTAGTGGCTGCGAAAGCGAACGCGTTCCTCTTACCATCACCATCAGGCCAAAACCAGATACACCAGGGGCTATTACCGCATCGTCAGCGGCCTGTACTGAAGGAGCTGAGGTGACGTATCAGGTTCCTGTGGCTAGTCATGCCTCCGGCTACGAATGGAGGGTTCCTTTCGGTTGGGTGATCCTGTCCGGGCAAGGCACGAAAAGCATCAGGGTAAGAACAGGCGCTACAAGTGGTGAAGTGTCAGTAACTGCTTATAACGGATGTGGTTTCAGTACAGCACAGGTGTTAGCTGTTCAGGCGGGGGTTCCAGTGGGACCAGCAACTACAGGAGAATCAAGGTGCGGTGCAGGAAGTGTAACTTTATATGCCGATGGGGCACCTGAAGGTAGCACTTACCGGTGGTACAGTGCCGCTGTTGGCGGAACAGCTATTGTTGGCGAAATTGGCAGAGAGTATGTCACCCCGTATCTTTCTTCATCAACTACCTACTATGTGTCCGTCGTTACTGCGGGAGGTTGCGAGAGCCCCAGAGCTGCCGTAACAGCCACCATAACATCTGCTGCAACGGCTAAAGCTGGTCCAGATGAGACTGTTTGTGTAGGTGCTCCAAGCTTTGCTTTAAGAGGTTATAGCCCTGCCGGTGGAGAGTGGTCTGGTGTGGGAGTGGCGGCTAATGGAGAATTTGTTCCTTCTGCTGCTGGTGTAGGTGTGCATACGCTTACCTATAGCTTTCCGCAAAACAGCTGCCTTGCCTCCGCCACCAAAACAATTACGGTTACACCGGAGCCTATACTTACCCTGGCGCCTTACGGTGAAGTATGCAGTACGGTACGTGATTTTAATCTCTTGGAAGGCCAGCCTATGGGCGGCATGTTCAGTGGCGTGGGTGTAGACAGTGTCTGGTTCGATGCAACTGTGGCAGGAGCTGGTACGCACCTCATTACGTATACCTATAACTTTGACGGTGGCTGTACGGTGTCAACGACACAAGCTATTACTGTTACCACCTGCACCGGCCTCCCGGAAAGCAAGTTAGCCGCTAAGCTTGTCGTTTATCCAAACCCTACCCAATCAGATTTAAACGTAGCCTTGCCTTTATCTAAGGGAACAGCCCTGAGCCTGCGCCTGTTCGACGCAAAGGGACAAAAGGTATATGAGCAGCAGTATCCTAAGCTATCCGGGGAATTTAAGCAGGTCGTCAGCTTAAAAAACAAGGCGAGGGGCGTTTACTTGCTGCAGCTGATCTTAGATGATGGCGTTGTGACGAAACGGGTGGTCGTAGAATAAGAAGCCTCCGTCAAGCTCAATTATTTGTAAAACAGCCTGCTATTCAGCGGGCTGTTCTTTTATTACCCAAACATGTCGTACTTTTGCAGCAAAATTATTCCAATCGAACTAATACAGACCCGCTATGGTTTTCAGTTACTGATAATTATCGCGCTAATATATACTTAAGTGAAAGTAAGAACACTCAAAAAAGATAAAGTAAACGTCATCACCTTGGGGTGCTCCAAAAACGTGGTGGATTCCGAAGTACTGATGGGGCAGTTGCGCGCCAACGAGTTTGATGTGGCGCACGAGTCTGACAAAGACGATTCCAATATCATCATCGTGAATACCTGCGGCTTTATTGACAACGCCAAGCAGGAGTCCATCGATACTATTCTGCGCTATGCCGATGCCAAAGAGGCTGGCCAGATAGATAAGCTTTACGTGACAGGCTGTCTGTCGCAGCGCTACAAAGAGTCGCTGGAGCTGGAGATACCGCAGGTAGATGCCTACTTCGGTACACTGGAGTTACCACAACTGCTCAAGAAGCTGGATGCGGACTATAAGCACGAGCTGATTGGGGAGCGTTTATTAACAACACCTTCTCACTTCGCATACTTCAAAATTGCTGAAGGCTGTAACCGCCCCTGCTCTTTCTGCGCTATTCCGCTGATGCGCGGCAAGCACGTAGACCGACCGATTGAGGACCTGGTGAAGGAGGCAAAGCGCCTGGCCAGCATGGGCACCAAAGAACTGGTGCTGATCGCCCAGGACCTGACCTATTATGGCTTGCAGCACTACGGCGAGCGCAAGCTGGCTGACCTGCTCCGCAACCTGTCGGATGTAGAAGGCATTGAGTGGATACGCATGCAGTATGCCTACCCGTCGCAGTTCCCGATGGAGGTGTTCGACGTGATGAACGAGCGCGACAACATCTGCAAGTACCTGGACATGCCGTTGCAGCACATCTCCGATAACATGCTGAAGACCATGCGCCGTGGTATCAGCAAGCGCCGCACCATCGAACTGGTAGATTCCATTCGCCAGCGCGTGCCGGATATCGCTTTAAGAACAACCCTCATCGCAGGCCACCCGGGCGAGACAGACAAGGATTTCCAGGAACTGTATGACTGGGTTGAAGAAACAAAATTCGACAGGCTCGGTATCTTTACCTACTCACACGAGGACAACACGCACTCCTTTACTCTGGAAGACAACGTGCCCGAAGAAGTAAAGCAGGACCGTGCCGACGCCATCATGGAGCTGCAGCAGGGTATTTCGGTAGAACTGAACGAGGAGAAAATCGGCAAGACCTACAAAGTGCTCTTCGACCGTAAAGAAAGCGGCTATTTTGTGGGCCGCACCCAATATGACTCCCCGGAAGTAGACAACGAAGTTCTCGTACCTGCCGACAGTAACTACGTCCGCTTAGGGGACTTTGCCCATGTGAAGATTACGGATGCCTCTGACTTCGACCTTTATGGAGAAGTGGTTACGTTAGAGGCTGTACATTAATCTTCAGATATAAGACTTTTAACCAAACCAGAAGAAGCCCTGCAAGAAATATTTGCAGGGCTTCTTATTTCGCAGAGCCGGTTCCAACCACCCCTAGCCCCTCCTTGTCTAAGGCGGGGAATCTGTTGTTTGCTGTTTAGTCGCTAAGTTTCATTGCTACTGCTTTTGGCCTAGCTTTTCTATTTTGTGCCCTAATTGCTGAGGCCTCGCTGTAGAGCTTTAGGCGGAGATTTCTATAGCTTAATTGAAAGCATCTGCTATTTCCTGTAGCACCGATTCTGTCTGTTGAAAAACATCTGAATTCTCGAAGCGGAGTACTCTTATGCCTAAGCTTTGCAATACTTCATCACGCTCTTTATCAGCCTCAGTTGCTGCGGAATGAAAATGCACTTGACCATCCAACTCTACCGCTAATTTTTCAGAAGGGCAGTAGAAATCCAGAATGTAGTTGCCGATGCTGTGCTGTCTTCTGAATTTCCGCCCACGTAGCTGTGCATCCTTTAGGTATTTCCACAATTCACCTTCAGCCGGCGTTGCGTCATTTCTCAAAGCCCTCCGGTTCTCCTTCAGGTATTTCCTGTTATGTAGTGGCATGATAAAAAGGCTAGCTAAGCAGAGACTGCAGCTGGAGTATAAAGTTCCCCGCCTTAGACAAGGAGGGGCTAGGGGTGGTTAGACCCGGCTTTGCAAAACCAGCCTCTATTTCAGCACATACTTGCTTAGCACCCGGTACGCCTGGTTAATGTTGTCGCCTTTGCGAAAATCCTGTTTGATAGTGGGAGTGTCCTCCCCCGTCAGCCATATCTTCAGTTCTGCATCCAGGTCACCGATGCCGGCGCTTTCCATAGAAAATGTTTTGATGCTGCTGTAGGGGATGCTTTGGTAGTCGGCTTTGGAGCCCGTAAGGCCTTGCTTGTTCACCAGAATCAGGCGCTTGTTCGTGAATACCAGCATGTCCCGAATCAGTTTGTAAGCCCGCTCAATGCGTTCATCCTCTAACAAAATCGGTTGAAATTCTTTCGCTAATTTTTCGACAGACACCTCGGATGCGTGTCCCATCATGCCGCTTAATAATCCCATAAGTTTTTTATTGACTGTTGTACAGTTTATGTACGTTTAGCTGTGGATAAGTTTGTGATGAAATCCATCCGATGCTTTTCACCGCAGCTCAGCTTTATACTTAAGAGCAGGAGAGGAAGCGGCTGTGTGTTAATGACACCTGGACATCCTTCAATCGTCTGAATCGCGGCCCTGATGCCCCGCTGCCTGCTTTCTATCGGAACATCTGCAAAACAAAAAATAAAGCCGTTACTTTGTGCAGTGGCTGGCAAAAGGAAAACCTGCTGCAACACATTTCGGGGTTATCTGTTAAAGGAGCTATATACCCCACGCAAACATGCAGATGGAACTATCTACTATGAAGATCACAAAGGTGGACTACGCCGCGACCGGCGCCTTCTCTCAAACTATATCGGATTATCTTAGTCGCAGCGAACCGCTGCAAGCTTTCTATAACCGCTTTCCGACCGCAGAGGCCTTTGAGGCCCAGATAAAGGAAAAGGACTTCAGCGAGGCACAGCGCCAGACACTATACCAAGCATTGCAGGAACAGTACACCTCCGTTGCCGACATAAACCCCAAGGTGCAGCAAAACATCGACCTGTTGCAGCAGCCGAATACGTATACTATTACCACTGGGCACCAGCTGAACATCTTCACAGGGCCTTTGTATTTTGTATACAAAATCATTACAGCCATCAACACCTGTAAACAACTGCAGGAGAAGTACCCAGATTACAACTTTGTGCCGGTATACTGGATGGCAACCGAGGACCACGACTTTGCCGAAATCAACCACTTTAACTTGTTCGGCAAGAACTACGTTTGGGAGACGGAGCAAACCGGCGCTGTAGGCAGGTTCTCGACAGAAGGCTTGGATAAGCTGATGGAGGAGTTGCCAGAGCCTTATCCGGTTTTTGAGGAAGCCTACCGCAAGAGCAAAAACCTGGCGGATGCTACCCGTGCCATCACACATGATTTGTTCGGGGAGTACGGGCTGGTAAGTATAGATGGCGACCATGAAGGATTAAAACAGGCGCTGACGCCAGTGGTGGAAAAAGAGCTGACGGAGCAAAGTTCTAACAAACTGGTGGAAGAGGTGAACGCACAACTGGAGGAGCTGAACTATAAGCAGCAGGTATACTCCCGCGACATCAACCTGTTTTACCTGAAGGATGGATTGCGTGAGCGCATTGTGCTGGAGGATGAGAAGTATAAAGTGCTGAACACCGACATCAGCTTTAGCCAGGAAGAAGTTCTGCAGGAGGCAAAGGAGCACCCGGAGCGGTTCAGCCCGAACGTGATCCTGCGTCCGCTATATGAAGAGCTCGTGCTTCCGAACCTCGCGTACATTGGCGGTGGGGCAGAGGTAGCCTATTGGTTCCAGCTGAAGCGGCTGTTCGAAGCCTACAAGGTTGCTTTCCCGGTGCTGATGCTGCGCAACTCAGCGCTGTATATTACGCGTGGCAATGCCAGCCGCATGCACAAACTGGGCCTGCAGCCGGAGGATATGTTCATGAGCTTTCCAGAGCTGAAAAAACACTTGTCGGACCAGCTGCATGAGGAGGAGATAAACCTGGAGGCGCAGCGCGATACCGTGGCCGCCGCCTTTGCAGCAGTAGAAGAGCTGGCGAAAGACATTGACCCGACACTGGTAAAAGCAGTGGGCGCCGAAGCACAGAAAGCCTACAACGCGCTGCAAATGCTGGAGAAGAAAATATCCAAGGCCCGCGACAGCAAGCATGAGCAAACATTCAAGCAGCTGGAAAACCTGAAAGATAAGCTGTTTCCGAATGGCACGCTGCAGGAGCGCCACGACAACCTGCTCACCTACAAAACCAACAATCCAGAATTTATACCTGCCCTCGTGGATGCTTTCGACCCATTCGAATTCAAGTTCACGATACTGGAGGAGGAGTAATGCAGAAGGCGGAGCTACGCAAACAGATGCTGCAAAAGCGGCGGACACTGCCGCCGGAGGAGCTGCAACTGCGCAGCCAACAAATTGCAGACATGTTCTTTCAGCATTTCCCGCTGCAGGCGGGGCAAACAGTGCATGTGTTTCTGCCCATCCTCAAAAACAAGGAGGTAAACACTTGGCTTATAATCGAGCGCCTGCGGATGAATCATCCGGAAGTGCGGGTGGCCGTGCCGGTAACGGATGTAGCGCAGCATGTGCTGACGCATCATGAACTGACAGAGGAGGCGGTGCTGATAGAGAATGCCTGGGGGATACCAGAGCCGCAGGATGCCCAAATTATACATGCCCGGGAGGTAGATATCGTATTGCTGCCCCTGCTGGCCTTCGACAAAGCCGGCCACCGCGTAGGCTACGGCAAAGGCTTCTACGACCGCTTCCTCGCTGATTGCCGCCCCGATGTGCTGAAGATAGGCTTGTCTCTGGAGCCGCCAGTGGAAAGTATAGCCGATGCGAATGAATTTGATGTGCCGCTGGATTATGTTGTGACGCCACAACTTGTGTGGCCTGAAAAGCCATAGCGACTAGTTTTCCTGCGCCTCTTCAATACCCTCCTGTATGGTTTCAACGGCTTCTTCGTGTGTATCCTCGTCTGGCTTTGGCTCTTCCTGCTCGTATTCATTTTCCGGTGCAAAGCTGAGCCTGATATAGATGGGGAAATGATCGGAGTCAATGTCAGGCAGCCTCTCTATATGCACCAGTTTAAAATGGTCGGAATGGAAGATGTGGTCGAGGGGCCAGCGCAGCAGCGGGTATTTGGCATTGAACGTGCTAAACAGCCCCCTGCCGATACGCGGGTCCATCAGGCTGCTTACTTCCTGAAACAGTTCTGTTGTCTGCGACCAGGCTACATCGTTAAAATCGCCCGCTACCACCACCGGGTAGTTTGAATCAGCAATATCACTGGCAATCATCACAATCTCAGCATCACGCTTTCTGGAGTTGGGATCTTCGGTCGGCACGGGGGGCTTGGGGTGCACGGCATGCAGCTCTACCCACATGCCGTTCCGGAGTTCTACATATGTTTTGATGGAAGGAATCCCTTCTTCCAGCAGGTAATTTACCCTTTTCTGGCGCAGAGGCAACTGGCTGTACAGGTGCATGCCATACGTATTACTTAGCGGTATCTCAACCCGGTAAGGGTATTGCTGTGTCGTAGGCTGGAGGGCTTGCTGCCATACCGAATCAGATTCCAGCAGCAGCAGAATATCAGGATTTCTTTCCTGGGTAAGACCAATCAGCTTATCATAGCTCTCATTCGTCATAAGTACATTGGAGACCATAATGCTCAGCTCATCCTGCTGTGTATTGTCCTGCTTTGCCTGTTTAACCTGCACAGGGGCCAGTGCGGTATAGGGGTAAATGTTAATAGCCTGATAAATGATGGCGATGCTCAATCCGGTGAGAAGGAATTTGTCCCGTTTGCGGTGCTTACTGCCCAGCCACAGGTAAAGTATCAGGCTGAACAAAGCTAAAAAGAGAAGCTGCATGCGGGGGAAATCAAAAACCCGCACGTACCATTCTTCCATGGGAAGCAGCGGCAAAGCTGTGGCAAGTATAGCGAAGGTTCCTAAGGCTTGTACGATGGTGATCGCCGCTTTCTTCATTTATCCGGGAAGGTTTAAGCTGCAGTAGATGTGCAATAATTTAGTGAAGGTACTCATTTATAAAGTAGCAGTACGAATCTGTAGGTGCGAAGTTAGTGAGTAAAAGATAATACAACAGGTTGCGCAGGCAACTGACCCAGCGAAAGCCCAGTTTAATATGTTTAGGATGTTATATTGACTAGCTCGGAGCGAGATACTCAAAAAGAAAGGCAGCCACTAGATTAAGCAGCTGCCTTTCTTCCTACAAATGGAGAGCTTACTTACACCTTCTCAGGCTTCACCAGTTCCAGCTTGTTCAATTCTTCCATAATAAAGCGAATCTCGTCCTGGCTCAGCTTTACGCTAAGCGCTTTGGCATTCTGTATGGCCTGCTCCGCGTTGCGGGCACCCACCAGGGCAATGGTGATACCGGGTTGCTCCACAGTCCAGCGGATGACCAGTTGGGCCAGTGAGGCGTTCTTGTCGTCGGCCAATGGCTTTATCTTTTGCAGAAATTCGTTTGTGCGCTTCAGGTTTTCATCCTGAAAAAAATAAATGTTGGTCCTGTGATCGCCTTCGCTAAACTGGTGGCCGGGCTTCATTTTGCCTGTCAGCAGGCCCCGCTCCAGTGGACTGTAAGCCAGTACTGATTTGTTGTTTTCGATGCAGTAAGGTACCACATCTGCTTCAATGTTGCGCTTCACCATGCTGTAAGGCACCTGGTTCGATACCAGTTTCACGTACTTTTCAGCCTCCTGCATTTGCGCTACATTATAATTACATACCCCGGCGTAGCGTACCTTGCCTTCTTTTATCAGTTGTGCCACTGTTTCCATCGTCTCCTCAATAGGTGTGGTCGGGTCGGGCCAGTGGATTTGGTAAAGGTCTATGTAATCGGTTTTCAGGCGGCGCAGGCTGTCTTCACACTCTTTAATAATGCTATCGCGGCCGGCATACTTGTATATGTCAATGTCTTTGCCGCTATTGTCTTTGCTCTTCATGGCAAGCTCACCCTTCTCCAGGTCCCAGCGCATGCCGTACTTCGTCAGGATCTGCACTTTGTCACGGGGCAGGTCTTTGATGGCCTCGCCTACTATTTCCTCGCTGGTGCCCTGGCCGTAGATAGGGGCCGTGTCAATAGAGGTGACACCAAGGTCATAAGAAGCTCTGATCGCTTGTACAGCATCTTTGCGTTCGGTGCCGCCCCACATCCAGCCTCCTGCAGCCCAGGCGCCAAACGTTACCACTGATACGTTTAAGTCTGATGTTCCAATCTTTCTGTATTCCATGTTTGTTTTGTATGATGGATTCCGTTATTTCTTTTCGGGCTATCTCATAAAGAAAGCCGACTTAGGTTAAAACGCCCATCAAAGCAATATGTTAGGACTTGTAGCGGAAAAGGGGGCTGATATGTTGATTTTCAGGTGCACAATGCAAGAATGCTTTGTGCACCTTTAATGCCGGCTTGATAGGGTAAAGCAAAAAAATAAGCCCCTCCCGGTTTGCCGGAAGGGGCTTGCAAAGTTTTTGTGCTGCGGCTTATTTGTTATAAACCATTTTGAATTTCTTGAGGTCCTCTACAGGGCCGAATTGAGCCTTTTCTACAGTTTTGCCTCTTAAGTAAATCTTACGCAGGTGTACCTCCACAGGAGCCAGGCTTCTGGTAAAGTCCGAAGAAACCACCTTGCCATAAAACTCCTTTGCCTCCCTGGACTCGCCCCTGCCGAAAGCGTGCTTCGACTCATTCTTATTTACTGGTTGGCCAGGAATAACATGATAGTGCGTGAAGACTACTTCGTACTTCGGCTGGCATGCTTTGATCATTTTCTTAAGCAGCGTTTTCATATATGTTTATTTAGTTGAATATGCTTTACCTCTTCGTAAATAAACACGTTTCTGAGCAATCATGCTAATATATTTATGTTTGAATATAAAGGAATGCGCAGATTCCTTCTGATATATAAAAGTTTATATGCAACATTATATATTGCTGCCTTCTACAGTAGAAAGGAAGAGGTTTATTAGCAGCAAAATGCTATTTGGAGTAGGCAAAAAAGAGCAGCATAAAGGCTGAATATGCTTTGATGCTGCTCCTGAAATTTATATTAAGAGATTCTGAATGTGCTGCTATTTGGGAGTAGCCGCTAACAGATCCTCCACGTAAGGGGCGATTTTCTCTGGTTTGGTGATGGGGGCAAAACGCTTGACAGGTTTGCCGTTTGCATCGATGAGAAACTTTGTGAAGTTCCACTTAATACGGTTACCAAGGATGCCGCCTAACTCTGCTTTCAGGTACCTGAACAGCGGATGGGTATTGTCGCCATTTACGTCAACTTTATCGAACATCGGAAAGCTGACGCCATAGTTGATCAGGCAGCCTTCTTCAATTTCCTTCTTCCCGCCCGGTTCCTGGTTGCCAAACTGGTTGCAGGGGAAACCAAGTATAACCAAGCCATCCTCTTTGTGCTTGCGGTAAAGTTCCTCCAGGCCTTCGTACTGCGGTGTAAAACCGCACTTGCTGGCTGTGTTCACCACCAATACTACTTTGCCTTTATACTCCTCCATCGGTATCTCTTTTCCCTGAAGCGAGGTTGCTGATAGTTGATAGAATGCTGATGCCATACGTGTGGTATTGATTGTCTTTTAAAGGGAAAAGACGAAACATGTGCCGGTAAGGTTCCGGGCCTTCGTTCCAGCAGGTTGCTTTCCTGCTCTCTTGCGGGCATGACTAAGGCGTTTTGCTGCCGCATGTAGTGCAGCAGCGGGAGGACCGGACTTGAGTCTGATTAGATAACCACCGGCTTCACACCGCGCGTCATCTCGCGTTTGCCCGGAGGGCCCGGCAATGCCTCTACCTCAAACCCTGCGGCTTTCAGGCTGCGCTTAAAGGAACCTTTGGCGCAGTAGGTTACCAGCACACCACCAGGGCGGGTAGCCTTGTAAAGCTTCTCGAACATAGCGTCAGCCCACAGCTCCGGCTGCTTCTCGGGGGCAAAGGCATCAAAATAGATTACATCATAGTAAGAGCTTGGAGCGATGAACTCTTCCAGTGATTCGTGTATCTTCTGGAGCGTAAAATAAGGAATAACATCCACCGGCTCATCCCAGGGGCAGGCGTGCAGCTGCTGAAAATAGTCGTACAGTTCCGGGTTCAGGATAAACTGCTCAAAATGGAGTTCCTTCACTACTTCGTCACTGAGCGGGTGCTTCTCCAGTGTGTCGTACTGGATAAAGGCTTTCTGAGCCAGCGCAACCGGAAAAGTCAGGATAGCGTTAAGACCTGTGCCGAAGCCGACTTCCAATATTTTGATGTCCTTTTTCTGCTCCAGTATGTGCTCCAGGCCATGCTTGATAAAGACGTGCTGCGACTCCTGCAAAGCTCCATGCACCGAATGATAATGCTCATTCAGGTCCGGCACATAAAGGGTATTAGAGCCGTCGGTAGTCCTATAAAAGTAATGAAGCAACAGAAATAACCGCAGTAGCAGTAAGATTAGGTGTCGAATCTAATTCTTACCCTCATGAACAGGTCATGTTACTACTGCGGCAGTGTGAATAT